>NZ_JAGHRB010000010.1 GCF_017743995.1 Ruegeria sp. R13_0
TCATGTTCGGCAGGCTCAAGGACTGGAGGCGCGTCGCGACCCGCTATGATCGATGCCCGAAGGTGTTCCTCTCAGCAATCGCCCTCGCTGCTCTCGTTATCTACTGGTTATGAATCCTGACCCTAGGGACTACGTCGCAACGGGCTACTTCTTGCCCTTGTCTCCGCCGTTCTTGCCGCCGCCTTTGCCGCCACCCTTACCGTCGCCGCCTTTGCCGCCACCGCCTTTACCGTCGCCGCCCTTGCCGCCACCGCCTTTGCCATCGCCGCCCTTGCCGCCACCTTTTCCACCGCCCTTACCAGGACCATCACCGCCCTTGCCAGGGCCGTCACCGCCGTCACCAGGACCATCACCGCCATCACCGGGGCCATCGCCGCCATCACCGGGGCCGTCACCGCCACCTGTGTCACCGCCTCCTGCCGAACCACCTCCGCCGCCGTTGCCCGGACCGTCAGACGATCTGTCTTGGCCTTGGTTGGATGCAATCTGCACGCTCGCCGTGGGCAAATCGGTCAGCAACGTGGCCAATCCCGGGCATTGCGCGCCTGTTACGCTGAGGGTGGTTTCGAAATCGGACCGCCTCTGCAGACGCTCCAGAAAGCTCGGCGTAACCTGCGCGCAATCGCACAAACCCGCGTAATCTCCGGCATTGGCGAGATCACGCGCTGTTTTCCAGTTGCAGGTTTCAGGCGCGGCTGCTGCGCTTCCGACCATGAACACCCCGACAAACGGCGCAATCGCAAGCGCGCCAAGTTTTTGCTTTGTACTCTTTACCATTTCAGCACCTCCTGACGAAAAAACACCCGACCGCGTCAGGTTGTTCATTCACGAGTTGGCGATCTTCCGTGAAGTCGATCTGAAGGGTTTCTGAGGATTTCTTCAGAACCCAACGCGGGGTCCAAAGCCAAACCTATAGACAGGACGCAACCAAACTGTTTATTGAACATATGTTCATTAACCCGCGAGGAGGCCCATCATGAACCTGTCCGACACCGCAGCCATCATCACCGGCGGCGCGTCCGGTTTGGGCGAAGCCACCGCCCGGCACTTTGCCGCGCAAGGCGCTCAGGTCACGCTGCTGGATCGCGATGCCGACCGAGGCGCGAAGGTCGCCGCCGAGATCGGAGGATACTTCGTAGAAACCGACGTGACCCAAGAAGCCTCGGTCGCAGCAGCGGTCAGGCTCGCCACGGAGAAAATGGGCAAGATCACCGCCGCCGTGAATTGCGCCGGTATTGCGGATGGTATCAAAACCGTCGGGCGCGACGGCCCGCATCCTTTGGACGCGTTCCAGCGTACCATCGACATCAATCTGGTGGGCAGTTTCAATGTCGCCCGTCTGGCCGCGGCCCAAATGGCCTTGAATGACCCCGATGCAGACGGGGCCCGTGGTGTCATCATCAACACCGCTTCAATCGCGGCGTTTGACGGGCAAAAGGGTCAGGCGGCCTACGCGGCCTCAAAAGGCGGCGTCGTCGGCATGACCCTACCCATGGCGCGCGATTTGGCCTCAACCGGTATCCGAGTGATGACCATCGCACCCGGCATCTTCATGACGCCCATGCTGGCCGGTCTGCCGGAAGAAGTGCAAGCCCAATTGGCTGCCGACGTTCCGAACCCACCCCGCTTGGGGGACCCGAAGGAATACGGACGCCTCGCCGGGTTTATTGTCGAGATGGGCTACCTGAACGGAGAGGTCATCCGCATCGACGGAGCTCTGAGAATGCGCTAACCCTAAGGACATGAGCGAGCGACAGAAAATGGCGGCAGGTGCGTGGTACACCTGCCTCGATCCGGAACTGGAAGACTTGCGCCAGACCGCCCGTCGCGCCGTTTACGCCCACAACACATGTCAACCCGATGATCGCGGCCCTATTGCGCCTGAGCTGCGCGCGCTTTTCGCCGAAACCGGGCACATGTGCTTCATCGAAGCCCCGTTTCATTGCGCCTATGGATTCAACCTCTCTCTGGGCGATCGTGTCTATTTTAATGCGGGCTGTACCATATTGGATACCGCGCCAGTCAGGATCGGTAGCGACACAATGCTGGGCCCTAACGTCCAGATCTACTGCGCCGAACACGCCAAGGACCCCGCCCTGCGCGCAGACGGTCTTGAAATCGCGCATCCGGTCACGATCGGAGAGAATGTTTGGATTGGCGGCGGCGCTATAATCCTGCCTGGTGTCTCAATCGGTGACCGGGCCATTATCGGCGCGGGCAGTGTCGTGACCAAACCGGTCGCACCCGATGAAACGGTCGTTGGCAACCCCGCACGCCCGATCCGGGGACGCGCATAAGACGACCTTGAAAGTCTGAGGAAACTTAGCTTCGGGTCTTTTGCTACCCGCCTTCGGCCTTTTCCTCCAACATCAGCCACTCTTCCTCGGCGGCCGACAGTTTCTCCTGCCTTTCGACCAGCGCTTCGGTGGCTTTTTGGAACTTGACCGGCTCGCGCGTGAACAAATCGGGGTCTGCCATCAGCTCTTCCAACTTGGCAATCTCGGCCTCCAACCGCGCAATCTCGGCCGGGAGCTTCTCTAGCCGGTGCTTTTCCGAGAAGGACAGGCCTGATTTCGGCTTGGCTTCCTGCTTCACCTTTGGCTTGGGAGCTTTTGTTTTCTCATCTTTCTTAGGGGCAAGATCACCTCGCTGAGCGATATAATCCGACCACCCGCCCGCATAGACGGTCGCGCGGCCATTGCCCTCCATCGCGATGGTTGTGGTGGCCACACGGTCCAGAAAGTCCCGGTCGTGGCTGACCAGCAGAACCGTGCCGTCATAGTCGTCCAACAGCTCTTGCAGCAGGTCCAGAGTTTCTACATCCAGATCGTTGGTCGGTTCGTCCAGCACCAGTAGATTCGACGGTTTCGCCATCAGCTTCGCCAACAGCAAACGCGCTTTTTCCCCGCCGGACAGGGACTTAACAGCCGCTCTTGCCTGCCGTTCATCGAACAGAAACTCTTTGAGGTAACCCACAACATGCTTGGGCTGCCCGCCAACCATGACCTGGTCGGCCTTGCCCGACACGCGCATCTCGGGGTCGCCGGTCAGGCTGTCCCACAGGCTCATCTCAGGGTCCAACTGCGCGCGGGTCTGGTCGAACACCGCGATTTCGAGATTGGTACCCAACGTCACGGAGCCTTCATCCGTGGCCTCCTGCCCCAGCAGCATCTTCAACAGAGTGGTTTTGCCCACGCCGTTCGGCCCAACAAAGGCAACCCGATCGCCGCGCTGCGCCAATAGATCAAAGCCGCGCACGATCTGCTTGTCGCCATAGGCTTTCGACAGAGCTTTGGCTTCGATCACCTTGCGCCCGGACTTTGGCCCGGCCTCAAGCGACATTGCCGCCGAGCCTTGACGTTTGATCTGCGCCGCTTTTTCAGCCCTCAAGGCCTGCAACGCGCGCACCCGCCCTTGGTTGCGTTTGCGTCGCGCGCTGATCCCTTCGACCGCCCATTTCGCCTCGGACTTGATCAGGCGATTCAATTTGTGACGCTGCTGATCTTCCTCTTCCCAGACCTTGTCGCGCCATGCCTCGAACACCTCAAACCCCTGCTCCTGCCGCCGCACCATGCCGCGATCAATCCACAGGGTCGCGCGGGTCAACGCCCGCAAGAACGCGCGGTCGTGTGAGATCAGCACATAGGCGGCCCGCGTCGCGCCCAATTCGCGCTCCAGCCAAGCGATGGCTTCGATGTCCAGATGGTTGGTAGGCTCGTCCAGCAACATCAGGTCCGGCGCTTCGGCCATCAGCTTGGCCAAAGCGGCCCGCCGCCGTTCCCCGCCCGAGGCGGTCTCAACGGGGCGTGAGGGATCGAATTTCAGCCCCTCTCCCGCACGCTCGACCTTGTACAGCTCGCCCGGTTCCAACCCGCTTGAGGCATAGTCGCCCAGCGTCGCGAACCCCTCCATCCCCGGGTCCTGCTCCATATAGCCAACGGATTTGCCCGGAGGCACAACGATCTCGCCCTGATCCGCCTCAACCAGCCCCGCCATCACCTTCATCAAGGTGGATTTACCCGAGCCATTGCGCCCCACCAGCGCAACGCGATCACCCGGCTGGACCACCAGATCCAAACCGGAAAACACCGGATCACCCCCGAACGTCAGGGAAATGCCGGACATCTGCAACAAAGGAATTCTCGCCATGCCCGCCAGCTAAACCGGCCAGCCTGATGCGTCAACGCCCCGGCTTCACCTTTTCAAAAATACTCAATTCACCCGGCCACCGCCCGCAGCAACCGTTTGCGGGCTGGGGGAATCGCCCCGATCTCTAACCCGGTGAACACGTGCAACGTGTTCATATGCCGGTCCACCACCGCGTGATCGCTGACCCAGCCACCCATCATCAGATAGGTGCGCAGCAATGGCGGCATCCGCAGCATCGCTTTCTTGACGTCCGGCCTGCGCCGCAGCTTGGACGCAAACCGAAACACATCCGGCGCCTTCACCCGCGGCAGCCAGCGTTTCGGGGCCAAATGACGGTGTTTGAGCATCGCGAACGCGTCCAGATACTCGGCCGTCTCGGTCCCTGCGAATGAGGAGCACCCAAACAGCATCTGGATCCCGTTCCGGTCCACATAGGCCGTCATCGCGCCCCATGCGACGCGCAGGATGTCCGGGTCTGTCCGGTCGGGGTGGATACAAAACCGCCCCATCTCGACCATGCGGCCCGAGAACCCTTCGAGGCTGGACAGATCATAAAACTGCGCCGAGTAGCTACGCCCGATCTCAGCGCCGCTATCCATAGTCAGCATGCGGAAACAACATACCAGAGCGCCCTCGTCCTGCAGGTCTTCGACCAGAACATGGGCGCAAACGGGATCGAACGCGTCCGCATCCAATGCGCCGGTGCCAAACGCCCGCGTTCGGAGCGCCTGCGCCGCCGCCAGATCTTCGTCACTCTGCGCCAGACGCGCCCGAAAGCGCCCTTTGCTCAACAACACAGCCATGACCGCATCCTCCGCCCTTGCCGACCGGAATTCAACCTTGTGGCTCTGCTAGCACAGCAGATGTGACTGCCTTGTGAAGGCGACGCGACAATCCTGTGACTCAGTTCGAAGCGCCCGGAATGTTGGCTGGGCTGAAGTTGCCGATATTACCCAGCAACTGACGCAGGAAGCCGTTGTTCTGGACACTGGATTCGGTCACGCGCCGTTCAAGGGTCACGACGACACCGTCTTCAAGGCCGAACTTCTCGATATTGCTGACGACGCCGCGCTGGTCAAAACTGATGGCAACCAACTCGCGCGAGACGACCTCGGGCCGTTTGGGACCATAAAAGCGCACGCGAGAGGCGACGTAGTAATAGCCCGAATCTTGCACAACGCCGGAAATACCGGGCGCGCCGATCGCTTCGGCCACGGTGTCGCGGGTATCGACGCCCACTTTGATCTCGGCCAGATCTTCGGCAGGCGGAATATAGCCGTGATTCTTGAAGGTCGGCGTACAGGCCGCAATCGCAGCCAGACAGGCAATTAAGACGAGCGATTTCGCTGCTCGTTTCACCTTGTTTGCACCCATCACCATATACACCCTCTTGCCTTGATCCGTAACGGCCCCTATCCGCTTACAGAAACCGATGCCCCGGTTCAACACAGGAAAGGGTCACGAATGAGCAACAAGACATCTCTGCGGGTGGCCGACCTGCCCCAAAACACGCCAACATCTTTTGAGTTGCGCCCAAACGCGACGGAACTGGACGCCATCAAAGCCGAGCTTGACCTGCTGGGTCTGCGCAAGCTCAGCTTTGTCGGCAAGGTTGAGGCCGAAGGGAAAAAGGATTGGATTCTGACCGCCAAACTGGGCGCAACTGTTGTGCAACCCTGCGTCGTGACGCTGGAGCCGGTGACCACACGCATCGACGTCCCCGTCACTCGCACCTTCCTGGCCGAATGGGCGGACCCAGAAGATGAAGAGTTCGAAATACCCGAAGGTGACGAAACCGAGGCCTTGGGCACTGAGATTGACCCCACCCAGGTGATGATCGAGGCGCTGTCACTGGCCCTCCCCCTTTATCCTCGCAAGGAGGGTGCGGAACTGGAGAAGGCCGACTATACAGAGCCGGGTAAACAGGCGATGACGGACGAAGATGCCAAACCCTTCGCCGGGCTGGCAGGTTTGCGCGATGCGCTGAAAAAAGACGAGTGACAGGGCAGAGATTTCCTGTCATAGCAAGCGGTCAGAAAAATCGCTTGAACATGTCGAGAATCGCAGTATTTTCGCGCGCTCATCGGATTTAGGGTTGGACAACGTGGGGCATGTACCCTAAACGCGCGTCAAACCACGATAAACGAAATATGAAACCCGGTCGGCGGCGATTCTGCTGACCCTCAGTAGACAAAGGTTGAGACCATGGCCGTCCAACAGAACAAAGTTTCCAAGTCGCGTCGCAACAACCGCCGCGCACACGACGCTCTGGTTGCTGCAAACCCGAACGAATGCCCGAACTGCGGCGAGCTGAAGCGCCCGCATCACGTTTGCGCATCCTGCGGCCACTATGACGACCGTGAAGTCGTCGCTCAGGCCGACGAAATCGACCTGGACGAAGACGCAGCCTAAGCCTGATCGAGCGCAAGCCTTCGCATGACGGAACAACCCACGCACGCCGGACGGATCATCATTTCCGTTGATGCAATGGGGGGGGACGATGGTCCTGTAACCGTTGTTGCTGGTTTGGCGCAATCGGCGAAGAAGAACCCCGATATCGGGTTTCTGCTGCACGGTCCGGAAGACAAGCTGCGCAAGCTCGTAGCGAAACGGCGCGTCCTTGATGGGCGCGTCGATTTTCGTGATTGTCCTGACGTCGTGACGATGGAGGACAAGCCAAGCCAGGTTGTGCGCAACGGCAAACAGACCTCGATGTGGTCCACGCTTGAGGCCGTGCGTCAGGGTGATGCCCATGGTGCGGTCTCCTGTGGCAACACCGGCGCGCTAATGGCGTTGTCGATGATGCGTCTGCGCAAACTGCCCGGTGTCAACCGCCCGGCGATTGCGATTCTGTGGCCCTCGCGCAACCCTCAGGGGTTCAACGTGATGTTGGATGTCGGTGCCGATGTGCGCGCCGACGCCAAGGATCTGCTACAATATGCGCTGATGGGCGCCTCTTACGCGCGCAACGGCATGGCACTGCAGCGCCCTCGTATCGGGCTTCTGAATGTCGGCACCGAGGAACATAAAGGTCGGGCAGAGCTGAAAGAAGCGCATGCTATGATCACCGACTTCGCCGAATCCGCGAATTTCGATTTCGTGGGCTTTGTCGAAGGCAGCGATATTCCCGGCGACAAGGCAGATGTCATTGTCACCGATGGGTTTACCGGCAATGTCGCGATCAAGACCGGCGAAGGCACGGCCAGCCTGATCGGCGATCTTCTGCGCGAAGCCTTCAAATACACACCCCTCTCACGGCTTGCATCGGTGCTGGCGATCACGTCGCTGAATCGTCTGAAAAAGCGCATCGATCCGCGCCGCGTGAACGGGGGCGTTTTCCTGGGGCTAAATGGAACCGTGGTGAAATCCCACGGCGGCGCGGACGCGACCGGAGTGTCAGCCGCAGTCAAGCTGGCCTTTACACTGGCCCAATCAGGTTTTGCCGAAAAATTGGCAGCACGGGTTGCATCAACGGCCCAGCTTGCACAAGATGCCGCGCATGCCGCGCCGCAGGCGGAAAAATAACAAAAAGGCAGTACCTCAAACATGGCAGGCCGTTCAGTCGTTGTAGGTGTCGGACATTATTTGCCCGAACGTGTTGTCCCGAATTCCGAGTTTGAACAGACTTTGGATACGACGGATGAATGGATCCGAACCCGGTCGGGCATCGAACGCCGCCACTTTGCTGCCGAAGGTGAAACTACCTCGGATTTGGCGACCAATGCCGCAAAAGCCGCCCTTGCAGACGCGGGGTTAGAGGCGGACGACATTGACGCCATCGTTCTTGCGACCTCGACCGCTGATCTGACCTTTCCTTCTGCAGCAACGATGGTTCAGGCCCGCCTTGGCATGACCCGCGGCTTTGCCTTCGATGTGCAGGCCGTCTGCGCCGGATTCGTTTTCGCGCTGAGCAATGCAAACGCGCTGATCCTCTCGGGTCAGGCCAAACGCGTTCTGGTGATCGGGGCCGAGACATTCTCGCGAATCATGGACTGGACCGACCGCTCGACCTGCGTGTTGTTCGGCGACGGCGCAGGTGCCCTGATCCTTGAGGAACAAGACAGCGCCGGTACTTCAAACGATCGGGGCATTCTGGCAACAGATCTGAACTCGGACGGGCGGTATCAGGAATTGCTGTACGTGGACGGTGGCGTGTCAACGCAATCAACCGGTCACTTGCGCATGCAAGGCAATCAGGTCTTCCGCCATGCCGTTGAAAAGCTTGCCAAAACTGCCAACACCGCGCTGGATCGCGCCGGGCTTGCGGCCTCGGACGTGGATTGGATCGTGCCGCATCAGGCCAATATCCGCATCATTCAGGGCACAGCCAAAAAGATGGGCCTGCCGATGGAGAATGTCGTGGTCACCGTACAGGATCACGGTAACACCTCGGCCGCGTCGATCCCTCTGGCCCTGTCGGTTGGCAAACAGCGCGGGCAAATCAAGCAAGGCGATCTGATCGTAACCGAAGCCATCGGCGGCGGGCTGGCTTGGGGCGCGGTTGTTCTGCGCTGGTAACCGGCGCAATTCAGCTTACGCCCCCACCTGCAATTCATTGATATTGACAGTGAATTTGCCCCCGCCCTATGCTTTGACAGCAACAGGGGAAAAGGTATGAGCGACAAAACACTGACCCGAATGGATCTAAGCGAAGCCGTCTTTCGTGAAGTTGGCCTATCACGCAACGAAAGCGCGCAGCTGGTGGAAAGCGTTCTGAACCACATGTCCGACGCGCTGGTGCGCGGTGAGCAGGTGAAGATTTCCTCATTCGGCACGTTCAGCGTTCGGGACAAAACCGCTCGTATCGGTCGCAACCCCAAAACCGGCGAAGAGGTTCCCATTCAACCCCGCCGCGTGCTGACTTTCCGTCCGTCGCACCTGATGAAGGATCGCGTCGCCGCCGGGAATCGCAAGTAACCGTAGGACCTCGCGGACATGAGCAAATCTCCCGACGCATTTCGCACCATAAGTGAAGTTGCGGATTGGCTCGGAGTACAAGCCCATGTCCTGCGCTTTTGGGAAAGCCGGTTTAGCCAGGTCAAGCCTGTGAAACGGGCCGGAGGGCGTAGGTACTACCGCCCTAATGACATGCGTCTGCTGGGCGGTATCAAAAAGCTGCTGCACGAGGATGGGATCACCATCAAGGGCGTACAGCGAATTTTGCGCGAACAGGGCGTTGCCCATGTCGCCGCGCTCTCGCCGTCTCTGGACGAGCCTGCGGTCGAGGAAACGGACAGCACCGTTGTCCCCTTTTCCGCCAAACCTGCCCCTCAGACCGAACAAATCCCGATGGACCTCGACGCACCGCAAGAGGCTGAGGCACCAGAGGAAAGCGCCGAACCAGCCGAGTTGGATGCCGCGCCTTTGGTTGGAGGCATCGCTTCACTGGCATGGAACAGGTCCGAATTCGACGATGAGCTACTCAGCCGTATCGCGCCCTTGGCCAAGGATTTGCGCGCATGGTTGAACCGGGTGGAAACACGGGCGGCAGGATAGAAAAAAGGCAATGTTTTCCTCTTGCCCCTGCCGGGAAAACCGTTATGAACACTCCAACGTCGGGCTATGGCGCAGCCTGGTAGCGCGTCCGTCTGGGGGACGGAAGGTCGCAGGTTCGAGTCCTGCTAGCCCGACCAAATCACACCGACGTTTATGGCAGACAGGCCAGATCCCGCTCTGGCATCAGGGGGGATCGAAATGACAGGTGTATGCCCAAACCAGCAGATCGAAGCGATGATCACACGCGGCGAGATCAGTGCCAGCCCGGATGTGATCCCGGCGCAGGTGCAACCCGCCAGCCTTGATCTTCGTTTGGGAACAGTGGCTTACCGCGTCCGCGCCTCGTTCTTGGCGGGCGAAGGGCGATCGGTCGCCGACCGTCTGGCCGAGTTCGAAATGCACCGGATCGATATCACTGACGGGGCCGTGTTGGAGAAAGGCTGCGTCTATCTCGTGCCGTTGATGGAATCACTCGCCCTACCAGCCGAGACCAGCGCGGTGGCGAATGCCAAAAGCTCAACCGGGCGATTGGACCTGCTGACGCGAACAATCACCGATGGCGGCACCGAGTTCGACCGGGTGCCCGCAGGCTACACCGGCCCGCTTTACGCTGAAATCTGCCCGCGCTCCTTCTCGGTACTTGTACGGCCCGGCATGCGGCTGAACCAGATTCGCTTCCGCCAGGGTCAGGCCGTTCTGACCGATGCGGAATTGACCGCCCTGCACACCGAATCCCCGCTGGTCGATGGGCCTGCCGTTATTCAGGACGGTTTGGGCTTTTCCGTTGACCTGCAATTGCCTGATACCGATCTGGTCGGCTACCGCGCAAAACCGCATACCGGCGTGATTGATCTGGACCGGATCGGCGCATACGACCCGCAGGACTATTGGGAAGAGGTGCGCACGAGCGATGGCTGCATCATCCTCGATCCCGGCGCGTTCTATATCCTCGTCAGCCGGGAGGCGGTGCATATCCCACCCATGTACGCGGCAGAAATGGCCCCCTATCTGGCCATGGTCGGTGAGTTCCGTGTTCACTATGCGGGCTTCTTCGACCCCGGCTTTGGCCACGCGGCCGCAGGGGGTGCTGGATCGCGCGGTGTCCTTGAGGTTCGCTGCCACGAAGCCCCGTTCGTGCTGGAACACGGTCAGGTCGTAGGGCGCTTGGTCTATGAGAAGATGTCCGAAATGCCCACGCAGCTATATGGCGCGGGCATTGCCTCGAACTATCAGGGACAGGGACTGAAACTGTCCAAACACTTCAAGGCGGCTACCTAAAACCGCATGAACCGCCGCATCTGACGGGTCATCTGCTTGGCCTGTTTTATACTCTGCGACTGGGCCGGCCCCGGTTTCCCTTTTGGATGGCTATCGTCCGCATCCGACGAACCGCCCATACGGCTGGCCATATTAAACCCCTTGTCGATGCCTTTGTTGACAAGTCGGCGCATGACCTGGCGAACGATCATGTCGATGATCCGATTTGCATTCATTGCTCAACTCCGTTTCCTGCGCCTCAACATAGGGTATCTATGCGGCGACAAAAGGGCTGTTTGATCACTCTTCCTCGAAGAGTTCGGTCTGATCTTCGTCAACTTCGTCCTCGCGCCCCTCACCCATTGGGATAGCACCCGGGGGTGGGCGGTTTTCCAACAATCCAGCGGCGCGCAATTCCTTGAGGCCCGGCAGGTCGCGGGCGTTTTCCAGCCCGAAATGATCCAAAAACTCGGGTGTGACGACAAAGGTCACCGGGCGGCCCGGCGTCATGCGGCGGCGGCCCAGCCGGATCCACTCCATCTCTAGCAATTGGTCGATTGTCCCACGTGAGACGGAGACCCCGCGAATCTCTTCGATCTCGGCCCGCGTGCAGGGCTGGTGATAGGCCACGATGGCCAGCGTTTCGATCGCCGCACGGCTCAGCTTGCGGGTCTCAACCGTCTCTTTCTGCATCAGAAAGCCAAGGTCAGGGGCAGTCCGGATCGCCCATGCCTCTCCCACCTTGACCACGCGTACACCGCGGCCCTCATAACGTTTCTGAAGCAACTCAACGGCTTGCGCGGCATTGCTACCATGCGGCATCCGCGCCTCAAGATCGGCATTCGTAACCGGTGCGGCGCTGGCAAACAGCACCGCCTCGACCATCCGCTCCTGCTCGGCCAATGGGGGCGCTTCGAACAGGGTGCCGGTTTCTTCGGGGGCGTCAGTCACGGGTCTCGGTCCTCTTGCGCAGATGGATCGGGGCAAAACTGTCGCTTTGCTTGATCTCCATATGTCCTTCTTTCACCAGCTCCAGCGAGGCTGCAAAGGTTGCCGCCGTGGCCGAGCGTCGCCGCACCGGATCACCGTCCCATCCGTCGGGCAGATAGGTCTCCATATCGGTCCAGGCACCGGCAAACCCGATCAGAGGGCGCATACGTTCCAGCGCCTGCTCCATCGTGAACACCGAGTCGCGGTCCATCACAAAGGGGCGGAATTCATCGCGGGTGCGGATGCGCGCGTAGCCCTGCATCAGGTCCAACAACGTAGCCGAATAGGTAACAGTCCGTATGCGGGTGACGTCTTCGGCCTGCCCGCGCTTGAAGAAATCACGCCCTAGCTGGTCCCGCGCCATAAGCCGGGCGGCGGCATCGCGCATCGCCTGCAGTCGCTCAAGCTGAAACGCCAAGTGGGCTGCGAGTTCCTCGCCCGACGGTCCCTCGTCATCCGGGTCAGGCGGCAGCAGGAGGCGGGATTTGAGAAAGGCCAGCCAAGCGGCCATCACCAGATAGTCGGCGGCCAGTTCGATCCGCAGCGCGCGCGCCTTTTCGACAAAAGCCAGATATTGCTGCGCCAGCGCCAAAACCGAGATCTTGCGCAGGTCGACCTTTTGCGTCCGCGATAGGGTCAGGAGCACATCCAACGGGCCCTCGAACCCGTCGACGTCAACGATCAGCGCTTCGGCTGCCAGCCGGTCGGCGACCGAAACCGGATCTTCGCTGAAAAGATTATCGTTCATATACCTGCCCGCCCATTAGGGCAGATAGTTCAGCCTCAGTGGCCTCGATGTCAAGTTCGGCGGGCTTTTTGCGCATGGCCAAGGCCCGATCTGCGCGGGCCCGCGCCGCCTCGGTCATCTGGCCTGCGGCCTGAAGCACATCACGACGCTCGGCGAAGCTGCCGTTGCAGTGCAATACGACATCGCAGCCCGCCTGCAAGGCCTGTACCGCGCGCTCGGGCACCGACCCGCTGAGTGCCTTCATGGTGATATCGTCGGTCATGACTAGCCCGTCAAAGCCGATCACCTCGCGGATGACCTTTATCATCGGGGCCGAGATCGTGGCCGGAGTCGGATCGATCTGTTCGAACACCAGATGAGCGGTCATCGCCATCGGCAGGTCGTTCAGAGCCTTGAACGGGGCGAAATCGGTCTGCGTCAGCTCTTCGAGCGTCAGGTCGACGCGCGGCAGGTCGAAATGTGTGTCCAGCGTGGCCCGACCGTGACCGGGCATGTGCTTAACGACGGGCAATACGCCGCCATCCAGATGCCCCTGCGCAACGGCCCGCCCCAGTTGAGCGATGCTATCTGCATCACTGCCGTAGCAGCGGTTACGTAGAAAGGCGTGGGTTTCCGGGCGCGCGACATCCACCATCGGCGCGCAGTTGCTGTCGATCCCGAGCTCAAAGAGCTCATGCGCAATCAGGCGATAGCGCAGGTACATGGCGTGTTCGGCCTGCTCTCCGGCCCGTTCGGCGTGATCGAGCGGCGGCATCCATTCGCGCGCCAGAGGGGCGCGCAGACGTTGAACACGGCCTCCCTCCTGATCAATCGTGATAGGGCAATTCCGCCCGACGGCCTCGCGAAAGTCATCGCACAAGGCGCGGACCTGATCGGCGCTTTCGATGTTGCGGGCAAACAGGATGAACCCAAACGGGTTCATCTCGCGGAACAGGGCCCTTTCGTCATCGGTTAGCCGCAGCGATTCTGCGTCAGAAATCGCGGCTCCGAACGTCACCTGACGGCCACCGGGATACAGTCGGCCCCTTGCGCAACGAGCGCCGCGCAGAACTGGCGCGAGTCGCTCAGGTCATCAAAGCCAAGCACACGCAACCGGTAGAAGGTGCGACCGCCGCTTGAGGTTTTCTGGATAACGCGCTGTTTTCCATCCATATACTCACCGAACTGACCGTTCAGACGCGCCCATTCGGACTTGGCGACATCCGCGCTCTCAAAAGCGCCAAGCTGCGCCAGACGCGTGCCTTTGCTCAGCGTGTCAGGGTCTACATCCAACCCAACGGCGGATTTGACGGCCGCGTTGATCGCTGCCTCAGACGTATCGGTGACCACCGCGCGGCGGGCCGGACGGGTCTGCGGGCGCAATGAGCGGCGCACACCCGGAAGCTCGGCAATGGCCGGATCCGGCAGGGCCGCGGCGAAATCCGCCGGGTCAATCGCCGGCTCTTCCTCGGGCGTCACCAGAGACGCCAGCTGCACGCCATCCTCAGATTGTTCATCATTGGCACGAGCTGCCTCGCCTGCGAGTTCGGCGACCAGAGCGTCCACTGCGTTCTGCCGCAGGGCCGCGGCCTCTTCGTTCGAGATCGGCTCTTCGACGACATGGACAGCTTTAGTGGGCTTCAATTCACCAGCGGGCAGGTCCTCATCCGTCAGTGAGACCGGACGCGGGGCCAGGATCAGGCGATCCGCAGGGGCCGCAGCCGAGCCTTCGGCAGCAACCGCATTCACGGCCAGACCCTGATGATCTGCGGGGCGTCCGCCCGGATTTTCGGGCTGAATGCGCATCGGGCCTTCGGCGGCGCGGACAACAGGCACGCCGCTGACATCGCGCATCACCAGCTTGTAGCTCCAAATTCCGATCCCGGCGACCAGCGCCAGAGAGGCGACCGCCCCCAGCACGTTCATCGCCTTGCCGACGCCAAAACCGCTGCGCGGCGCGGCATGGTCGGCCATCTCGTCGGGGTAATCATACCCATCATCGGCATAGGATTGATTCGGGTAATGCATCTGCCCGGGGCTTTGATGCCCCGAGTAATCGTAACTCGTCATGTCCGCCTCACCGCCCGATTGCGCCTGAAATTAAGGCGCGCGGGTCATTTCTTGTCTGCCTCAGACCGGCGGTTCGGGCGGTATTGGTTACCGCATCTCCTGCGCCGGAGTAACGCCAAGAATACCCAAGCCTGCTGAAATCACAACAGAAACGGCACGAGCCAAGGCGATTTTCGACTGGCTTGTGGCAACATCGCCATCCTGGATGAAACGCAACTGAGTTTCTTCGTTGCCCTTATTCCACAGAGCGTGAAAATCCCCTGCCAATTCATATAGATAGAACGCGACGCGGTGTGGCTCGTTGGTGCGGGCCGCGATCTCAATCAAGCGTGGCCATTCGGCCAGTTTCTTGGCCACAGCCAGCTCAGAGGTATGGTCGATCTTGCCCAGATCCGCGCCCACAAGGGTCGCATCGTCGGCAGCAATCCCGGCCTCGGCCGCGCGGCGCAGCACGCTCATGACGCGGGCATGGGCGTATTGCACGTAGAACACGGGGTTCTCACGGCTTTGCTCCAGCACCTTGTCGAAATCGAAATCCAACGGCGCGTCGTTCTTGCGGGTCAGCATTACGAAACGGGTCACATCCGGGCCCACCTGATCGACCACATCGCGCAGGGTGACAAAGTTCCCGGCCCGCTTGGACATCTTGAACGGCTCGCCATTTTTCCACAGTTTCACCAGCTGGGTGAGCTTGATATCCAGCGGCACCTTGCCGTCAGACAGCGCCGAAACAGCTGCCTTCATCCGTTTGACATAGCCACCATGATCCGCGCCAAACACGTCAATCAGCGCGTCAAAACCACGGCTGACCTTATCATAGTGATAGGCGATATCCGGGGCGAAATAGGTCCAGGCACCATCCGATTTCTTGACCGGGCGGTCGACGTCATCGCCATGTTCGGTCGATTTGAACAGGGTCTGCTCGCGCGGTTCCCAATCCTCGGGCTTTTTGCCTTTGGGCGGCTCCAGTACGCCTTCATAGATCAGGCCCTTGTCGGTCAGCGACTGCAGCGCAGCCTCGATCCGGCCCGTTCCGTAGAGGGATTTCTCCGAGAAGAACACATCCATCTCAACGCCCAGCGCCTTCAGGTCGGCGCGGATCAGGTCCATCATCGCGTCGGTGGCGAAGTTGCGCAGATCTTCCAGCCATTCGTTCTCGGGCTTGTCGATCAGGCTGTCGCCATATTTCTCTTTCAGCGCCTCGCCGATCGGGATCAGGTAGTCACCGGGATAGAGACCCTCGGCAATCTCGGGGCTCAGACCATTGGCTTCGCGGTAGCGTTCATAGGCCGAGCGCGCCAACACATCCACCTGCGCGCCACCGTCGTTGATGTAATACTCACGCGTCACGTCATGACCCGAATAGGCCAGCAAACTCGCCAGAGCATCCCCGAACACCGCGCCCCGCGTGTGGCCCACATGCAGCGGCCCGGTCGGGTTGGCTGAGACATATTCCACGTTGACCTTCTGCCCCTGCCCCATGGTCGAACGGCCATAGTCCGTGCCCATCTCCAACACGCGTGCCAGAACACCCTGCCAGACCGTTGCGGCCAGACGCAAGTTCAGGAACCCCGGCCCCGCAACCTCGGCGCTGGTGATCCGGTCGTCGGCAGCCAGCTTGACCGCCAAAGCGTCCGCAATGTCGCGCGGCTTCATCTTCGCGGGCTTCGCCAGCACCATCGCCGCATTAGTCGCCATATCGCCATGCGCGGCATCGCGCGGCGGCTCGACCGCGACGTTGTCAAAGCTCAACCCCTCGGGCAGCGCGCCTTCGGACTGCATCTGCGCCAACGCGTCCAGTACAAGACCGCGGATCTCGGAAAACAGGTTCATTTCGGATGTCCTTTTGCTTGCCCGGCGGTTTACCACGCAAAGCGTCAAGGTCAATGGAAGGCATCGGTTTGGGCTTGGATTGTCCACGAACACAGCTAATTTGGGCAGGATTGCAAAACCGGAGACGACCCATGCGCCTAGTCCTGCCCCTTGTTCTTGCCCTAGCGACACCCGTATGGGCCGAGATGCCTGCGCCCAAGGGCCACGTTCTGCTGACATTGGGCGGCGCGGTCTCTGAGACCAACCTGCCAGCACGCGGCGAGAATGACGGCGGTCTGCTTGGGTATCTGGAGGTCACGCATAACGGAGCTGCCGGTTTCGACACCGCGATGCTGGACTCGCTTGATCAGACCGAAATCACAATCCCCTACGGCCCCGAAGGCGACAAACGCGAGATCACGTTCTCTGGCCCTCTTCTGTCGGCCGTGATGTCAATGGCCGGAGCCGAAGGGAAAACCGCCAATCCCATGGCACTGGACGGGTATCAGGCCGAGATTCCTTGGAGCAGTATTGAGGCCCACAATCCGATCGTCGCGACCCATGCGGATGGCAGCCCAATGGGCATCGGTGGCTACGGCCCAACCATGATCGTGTTCCCTCCAACCGACGACGCTGATCTGGCGGCGGAACAGGCCGGTCAACAGGTTTGGGCGCTGGCCTATATAGGGATCGAATAGCTACTTGCCTGTCAGGCGCTTGTGATCCTGCAGCGCAAACCGATCGGTCATGCCCGCTATGTAGTCTGAAACGATCCGTGCCAGCGCGGTCTCATCCTGCGCCGCTTCGATATCATCGTGCCAGCGAGTCGGCATCTGCTTGGGATCATTCAGGTAGATCGGGAACAGGTCTTCGACCACACGAGCCACTTTTTCCCGAACCTCCATCACCCTGGGGGCGCGATACATCCGAGCAAACAGGAAGGCACGGATTTCCTTGAGTTGCGCCCAAAGCCCGTCAGAAAACTGAATGACCGGAGCACCATAGTGCCGGATATCCTCAACCGACTGCGCACCCGATCCAGCTATAAGCTCCAGCGAGGTATCAATCACATCCGAGACCATGACACCAAAAACCCGTCGCAAAGCCTCATGCCGGCGGCGATACGGGTCAAGTCCGGGATAGGCGCGATCAACAGCCGCATAGCACTCTCCAACAATCGGGAGTTGCTGGATTTCATCGTCAGAGAACAAGTTGGCCCGAAGCCCATCCAGCAGATCGTGGTTGTTATAAGCAATATCGTCCGACAGGGCCGCCACCTGCGCCTCGGCGCTGGCGTGGGTGTGCAGTTCCAGATCAAATCCGCCGTTGCATTCGGCCAGAGCCCAAGGCAGCTCTCCGGTCACCGGTCCGTTGTGCTTTGCGATCCCTTCCAGACATTCCCAAGTCAGATTGCAGCCGTCGAACTCGGCATAGTGGCGCTCCAGCTTGGTGACGATGCGGATGGCCTGCGCGTTGTGGTCAAAACCACCATAGGGCGCCATCAACGCATGCAGCGCATCCTCACCCGTGTGACCAAAAGGCGTGTGACCCAAGTCATGCGCAAGCGCGATGGCCTCGGTTAGTTCCGGGTTCAGGTCTAACGCACCCGCAATGGTCCGCGCAACTTGAGCCACCTCGATCGAATGCGTCAGGCGGGTGCGGTAGCTATCGCCTTCATGTTCGACAAAAACCTGCGTCTTGTGCTTAAGCCGCCGGAACGCGCTGGCATGAATGATGCGATCCCGATCACGCTGAAAGCATGACCGGAAACTGCTTTCCTCCTCAGGCACCAACCGCCCCCGTGCGCGGCCTGGATCCGAGGCAAAACCCGCTCTATCCAAAAGTCTGGTCCTTGTCGCCTGTCGATAGGTTTCATATATTGTACGTTGGTTGGGAAATAAACCTTTGGAGTCCGGCATGAATCTGCCTCCGACAGTCACAGAACGCGCGTTTGAACGCCTCGCTGAAATCGGTGCCGCCAATCAGGGTCAGGCCCTGCGTGTCGCCGTTGAAGGCGGCGGATGTTCCGGTTTTCAATACGAAATCGCGTTGGACGAACCGAAACAGGACGACCTTGTGCTGGAAGGCAAAGGCCAAAAGGTGATTGTCGACTCGATCTCCCTGCCATTTCTGGAAAATGCAGTCATTGATTTTACCCAGGAGCTTATCGGCGCGCGGTTCGTGATCGAAAACCCCAACGCGACGTCCTCCTGCGGATGCGGCACATCGTTTTCCATGTAAACCACATGGGGGCTTTGCCCCCACACCCCCAAGGTATTTTCAGCCAGATGAAGCAGGGATCCACTCTCCGACCTGAACGCCGGAGAGCTTCATCTGGCGCAGTCATCGGCGCCTCCGCCTGTACCGCATCTCTTTGCTACGACAAAATTGGTTAAGGATCCGTTTCTTCATCTGGCCAAAAATACCTCGGAGCGCGAGGCAGAACCTCGCAACCCCTTCCACCACCTTGCCGCTGGGATCATTCTGGGCGATAGGTTGCAAACAGCCTCGGAGGATCGCGCATGAAAATCGCCACGTTCAACATCAATGGCATAAAAGCGCGGGCCGAAGCCTTGCCACGTTGGTTGGATGATGCTCAGCCGGATGTGGTTCTATTGCAGGAAATCAAATCCGTCGACGAGAACTTCCCCCGAGGAATCTTCGAAGACCGCGGGTACAATGTCGAAACACATGGTCAGAAGAGCTTCAACGGAGTCGCAATCCTCTCGAAGCTACCCTTGGAGGATGTAACGCGCGGCTTGCCCGGTGACGACGAGGATGAACAAGCGCGTTGGATCGAAGCAACGGTTGTTGGAAAGCAGGCGCTGCGGATCTGTGGCCTTTATCTACCGAACGGAAACCCAACGCCCGGGCCGAAATACTACTACAAACTGGCGTGGATGGAGCGTCTGTACGATCGCGCACGTGACCTTCTGGCCAGCGAAGAGCCTGCGTTGATGGCAGGCGACTACAACATCATTCCCCAAGCAGAAGATGCAAAACGCCCCGATGCATGGCGCGAGGACGCCTTGTTCCGACCCGAAAGCCGGGCCGCGTTCCGCAAGATCCTGAACCTTGGGTTCACTGAGGCGTTCCGTGCCCGCGTGCAAGGTGCAGGCCACTATTCCTTCTGGGACTATCAGGCCGGAGCGTGGAACAAGGATGACGGCATTCGCATCGACCATTTTCTACTGACCCCGCAGGCCGCAGATTTGATGCGGGACTGTCAGATCGACAAAGAAGTGCGTGGGCACGAAAAACCCTCGGACCACGTGCCGGTTTGGGTCGATTTGGACATCTGAGATCAGACGGTCGGGTCGTAGCTGTAAATCCAGTCGTATTTTCGCGTCAGGCGCGGACCAATCGCTGCCAGAACCGCTTGCGCGGCCAGACGCATCGGACCGCGCAGATGGAAGTTACGCGCGTTAGCGGATGCTGCAGCGACCACATGTTGCGCGCGGCGCTGGCGCGCGGATTCGTAGGCTGCAAGAGCCTGCCTCACGCCCGATTGGCTGTCGAAAGAGCGTGCCAGAACCCAGGCGTCCTCAAGCGCCAGACACGCCCCTTGCGCCATGAAGGGCAGTGTCGGATGGGCCGCATCGCCCAATAGGGCCAAGCGTCCGTTCTGCCATCTCTTGGCCACCGGACGCAGGAACAGGGCCCACAGATGCGTTTCCTCGACCTTTGAAAGAATATCCCTCACCGGCCCGCCAAAATCCGCAAACCGCGCGCGCAGATCATCGGGATCGCCCTCTACGCGCCAGCCTTCCCGCTGCCAGTCCGAACGTTCTTCAATCGCGACGATGTTCATAAGGCGCTGGTCGCGCAGCGGATAGGTGACCACATGGCGCCCCGGCCCCATAGTCAGTGAGGCTTGCGGCCTTTCAACTCTATCTTCCCAAGGCACCGTGGCGCGCCAGGCGATCTGGTGTGTAAAGGCAGGAGCCTCGGGGCCATTCAGGATCGGGCGAAGGGCACTGCGGCCTCCATCTGCTGCAATGACACATTCGGCGCGCAGGCGCTGTCCATCATCCAGCAAAATCTCGGCCTCGGACGGGTGTTTGTGAACAGTCTGCACGCGCGCACGAAGGCGTATGTCGACACCTGCGTCCTCTGATGCCTGTCGCAACAGCTCCAGCAAATCGGCGCGGTGATAGTAGAATGTCGGGCCCGCCGCCGGGGCTGGAATACGACTGATCACCCGGCCCTTGCGATAGTCGCGCAGAATAGTTCCGTAAGAAAGTTGCGCGACTTCAGGCTGATCCCCCGCAACCCCCAAGGCGCGAAGCACGCACATCCCGTTGGCGCTGATTTGAAGGCCTGCTCCAACCTCGGTCAGCGCTGGGGCCTGCTCTAGCACGGTCACCTGCGCCCCGCACTGGCGCAGGGCCAACGCCGCCGCAAGGCCGCCAATGCCGCCGCCAACCACGCAAAACTTCAAACCATTGATCTTCATGGCCTTGCCTTAACGCAAAAACGCCGGAGCGACAGGCCCCGGCGTTTGAATTATTCACTTCATCAGGACGATCAATCGTCGCGATGGACCTTTTCGCGACGCTCATGCCGTTCCTGGGCCTCAAGCGTCATGGTCGCGATCGGGCGCGCATCCAGACGCTTCAGCGAGATCGGGTCGCCTGTTTTTTCGCAATACCCGTATTCGCCTTCGTCGATGCGGCGCAGGGCCGAGTCGATCTTCGCCACCAGTTTGCGCTGACGATCCCGTGTGCGCAGTTCAAGCGCGCGGTCGGTTTCCTCACTGGCGCGGTCGGCGACGTCCGGAATGTTGCGGGTGTTGTCCTGCAGCCCTTCGATCGTGTCGCGACTGCCTGCGAGTAGTTCTGTCTTCCAGTCCAGCAGCTTGCGGCGAAAATACTCAAGCTGCAGATCATTCATGAAAGGCTCATCTTCGGCCGGACGGTAATCTTCCGGCAGAAAAACTTCCTGCTTCATATTTGCTCCCTCGGTATGGCCTGTAACGTCGGTCACGGTTGTTTCACCAGACATTTGGCTCTCCCTTCTGCGCAGCGTTTAGCCGACGGGCACTGGAATGTCACTACACAAACGTAGAACGCACGCCCCGTCGCAAGCCTTCATCTAAATATGAGACTTAAAACAACAAATCCTTGTTTTTCTGTGAAAATCGACAGGCAATTTCAGGGCATTGTTCAACCCTCGGAAAAAGCACCTGCCTGCGAATCATGCAAAGCGATTGGACTCGCTGGTAAATTTGAGTCACCGACGCAGCGGCCCGGCTTGTCAAATTCCCCAACGCTCTGTAACCCGGACACCACAGTTTCGCCGGAAACAGCAAGAGGACCCGATGACCGCACGTTTTCAAGGCACAGCCGAATATGTCGCCACCGATGATCTGACCATCGCCGTGAACGCCGCCGTCACGCTGGAACGCCCCTTGCTGGTCAAAGGGGAACCCGGCACTGGCAAGACCGAGTTGGCAAAACAGGTCGCCGGCGCGTTGGGTCTGCGCATGATTGAGTGGAACGTGAAATCCACCACGCGCGCGCAGCAGGGCCTTTACGAATACGACGCCGTCAGCCGGTTGCGGGACAGCCAGCTGGGCGAAGAGCGTGTGCATGACGTCTCGAACTACATCCGCAAGGGCAAGCTCTGGCAGGCGTTTGAGGCCGACGAAAAGGTCGTGCTGCTGATTGATGAGATCGACAAGGCGGATATCGAGTTTCCCAATGACCTGCTGCAGGAACTCGACAAGATGGAGTTCCACGTCTACGAGACCGGCGAGACGATCAAGGCCAAGAACCGCCCGATCGTGATCATCACCTCGAACAACGAAAAAGAGCTGCCCGACGCCTTCCTGCGCCGTTGCTTCTTTCACTATATCCGCTTCCCGGATGAGGCCACGATGCGCCGCATTGTCGAAGTCCATCATCCTGGTATCAAGGACGCGCTGCTGACCACCGCGCTCACGCAATTCTACGAAATTCGCGACACCCAGGGCCTCAAGAAGAAACCCTCAACCTCCGAGGTTCTGGACTGGTTGAAATTGCTGCTGGCCGAGGATCTGAGTGCCGAAGACCTCAAACGCGACGGGGCTAACGCGCTTCCTAAACTGCACGGCGCGCTGCTGAAAAATGAACAAGACGTGCATTTGTTTGAGCGATTGGCCTTCATGGCACGCAGTCGACGTTGAACAGGATGTGAGCGCGGCTTGCTTCTTGGCGGTCCGGGTGTCAGCATCCCAGAAACCATAAAAGCAGGACGCATCGCTTGGCCAAAGACCTCAAAATCCGCCCACTGACCGCCGAGGACAAGGCCCAATGGGCTGAAATGTGGCGTGACTATCTTGCGTTCTATGAAACCACCCTGCCCGACACGATCTACGAGACGACATTCGAACGTCTGCTGGGCGATGACTCGCAGGATTTCTCGGGCTTTGTTGCAGAACAGGACGGCAAGCTGGTCGGATTGACGCATTTCCTGTTTCACCGTCATGGGTGGAAAGTCGAAAATGTCTGTTATCTCCAAGACCTGTTCGCCCGCCCCGAGGCGCGTGGAACCGGCGTCGGGCGCGCCCTGATTCAGGCGGTCTATGATGAGGCTGATCGCCAAGGCGCTCCGTCAGTCTATTGGCTAACGCAGGATTTCAATCACACCGCGCGCCAACTCTATGATCGGATTGGCACCCAAACGCCGTTCATAAAGTACGATCGCGCATGAAGCGGTTTGTTGCCTTCGTTGCAGTGTTGGCGATGTCGGGCTGTTCCACAATCGAACGGATCGAATTGCCGGACAACGTCAAGGTCGTTGAGCAATCCCTGCCTCCCACCAAGTCGTTCTCGGCGTCGCGGCCAACGCCCCCTGCGCGGTCCAATACGAACATTGCCGCCGATTTCCTGGACCTGCATTTTGCGCTGGAAAGCGGTGTGGAACTACCGGTTTTCACTCGGTTCGAAACGCCCGTCACCGTGCGCCTGACCGGTACGCCCACGGCCAGTATGCAGCGCGACCTGACCAGCCTGTTGAACCGCATTCGGCGCGAAGCCAGGATCGACATTCGGCAAATTCCCGAAGGTCCGGCCAACATCACCATTGAGGCCGTCACTCAGCGCGATATTCAACGCATCCTGCCCAATGCAGCCTGTTTCGTTGTGCCCAATTCGTCGAGCCTCGAGGAATACCGCCGCGACCGCCGCAAGCCCAAAAGCAGCTGGACCGAGTTGCAACGGCGCGAGCGTCTGGGCATTTTCATCCCTGCAGATGTCAGTCCGCAGGAAATTCGCGATTGTCTACATGAGGAACTGGCGCAGGCGCTGGGGCCGCTCAACGACCTTTATCATCTGCCCGACTCCGTGTTCAACGATGACAATATCCACACCGTTCTGACCGGGTTCGATATGTTGATCCTGCGGGCGGCCTACTCTCCTGAACTGCGCTCGGGGATGTCCCGTGAACAGGTCGAGGCCGTAATCCCCGGCCTGCTCAGCCGCCTCAACCCGCGCGGCGACCGGCTGCCGGTGCAACCGTTGACCGAAACCCCGCGCGAATGGGTCGACGCGATCAATAAAGCCCTCGGTCCCGGTCCCGGTTCCCCCCGCCAACTGCGCGCCGCGAAACGCGCGGCCGAGATCGGACGGCAACAGGGCTGGACCGACCACCGCCGTGCCTATCCGCACTACCTGATGGGCCGCATGATCCAGTTTCGCGACCCCGCCGCCGCCTTGCAGAACTACCAGATCGCGCTGCAATTCCTGAACACCTCCCCCGGAACCGAGGTTCACCGCGCTCATGTCACGGCCCAAACCGCCTCTTTTGCGCTGGCACAGGACAAAGGGCCTGAGATTCTGCCTGATCTGAACGCAGCAATTGATGTGATAACACGGGCGGAGAATGCCTCACTTCTGGCGACGTTGCTGCTGTTGAAATCCGAGGCTCTAAAACAAGCCGGACAGGAGCAGCAGGCACGTGCGGTCAGGCTGGACAGTATCGGATGGGCGCGATACGGGTTTGGCTCGGATCTGGTGGCCCGGTCTCTGGCAGAGGGCGACGCTGGAACGTCGAGAAACAATACAGGCGGATGACAGACGAATGCTCGTAGTAGTGGGAATGGCTGTTTTGGGTGCGATCCTAGGCGTAATGGCCGCGCGCAAGCGCAACGGCAACCGGGCCGACATGGCGCAATACGCGGCCGGTTACGGCATCGCCTTCGCGCTTTTGGGCTTGATCCTGTCACTGATCCTGGTCCGGTTCGTGGTGTAACCGATGTTCCTGCCCTTTTTCGAAAACCTCAGAAAAGCAGGTATTCCGGTCTCTCTGCGGGAATATCTGACCTTTCTGGAGGGGATGAAAAAGGGCCTGGCCACCTATGATGTCGAGGCGTTCTACTATCTCGCCCGTGTCTCGATGGTGAAGGACGAGCGCAATATCGACAAGTTCGACCGCGCTTTTGCCGCCAGTTTTGAGGGGCTGGGTGAGATCAGTTTTGATCAGGTGCTGGAGGCGGTCGACATCCCCGCGGACTGGCTGGCCAAGATGGCAGAAAAACACCTGTCAGACGAGGAAAAGGCCGAGATCGAAGCCCTTGGTGGCTTTGACAAACTGATGGACACTTTGCGCGAACGTCTGAAAGAACAGCAAGGCCGTCATCAGGGGGGGAACAAGTGGATCGGCACGGCAGGGACCTCTCCGTTCGGGGCCTATGGCTACAACCCCGAAGGCGTGCGGATCGGCCAGAAGGAAAGTCGCCACCAGCGCGCGGTGAAGGTCTGGGACAAGCGCGAATTCAAGAACTTGGACGACACTGTTGAACTGGGCACGCGCAACATCAAGGTCGCCTTGAAGCGTCTGCGCCGCTGGGCTCGCGAGGGCGCGGCAGAGGAACTGGACCTGGACGGCACAATCCGCGCCACTGCCGAACACGGCTATCTCGACGTCAAAACCCGGCCCGAGCGGCACAACGCGGTCAAGGTCCTGCTGTTTCTGGACGTCGGCGGTTCCATGGACCCGCATATCAAGGTGGTTGAAGAGCTGTTCTCGGCCGCGCGGACCGAGTTCAAGCATCTAGAATATTACTACTTCCACAATTGCCTCTATGAAGGCGTCTGGCGCGACAATCACCGCCGTTGGGACCAACAGATCCCAACCCACGAGGTGCTGCGCACCTATGGCGGCGACTACAAATGCATCTTCGTCGGCGACGCCTCGATGAGCCCCTACGAGATCGCCTATCCCGGCGGCGCCAACGAGCACTGGAACCAAGAAGCAGGCCAAGTCTGGCTGCAGCGCGCGCGCGAGCAGTGGACGTCAAACCTGTGGATCAACCCGGTGCCCGAGAAATACTGGGGCTATACCCACTCCATCGGCATGATCCAGGAGATTTTCGAGGACCGCATGGTGCCCATGACGCTAGCCGGGCTGGAACAGGGCATGCGAGAGCTGACGCGCTAGCCTACGTGCCCTTCTGAACCCGCTCAGGTCTTGTATGCGATTTGGCTGACATAGGACATGTAGCCAAAGAATGTGTTGCGCGACACGCGGTCACGCGCCTCTGTCTTCAACGCCTCCGCTGTGGCGGGCTGCAATGTACCCTCTTCGACCATACGGTCCGCCCCGCGGTCTATGACGGTCAGGAAATAGGCCGCTTCTCCTTCAGCAACATAGCCATGCCCCTTGCGTGCGCCTAGAGAGAAGCCGTTTTCGCTAAGCAGCCCTGTAATCTGGCGCATGATCCACAAATTGGTGACGTTCTGATTGATCATGAAGCGCACAAGCTCATCCAGCGGATCGTAGTCGGCAATCCGGGCCGTTGCCGTGCTGTAGTCACCGTCGCAGATCGCCAGCACTCCGCCGGGCTTCAGAAGCCGGTACGCTTCTGTCAACACAGTTTCGGGGCCCGGAACGTGGCACAGCAATGTGTGCATCAGAACAAGGTCATATTCTCCGCTGGGCAACTTCGTGTGCCTTGCATCACCTACCATGAAGCTTAGGTTGGGTTGGCCCGCAAAATGCGCGTTAGCTCTGGCGACCATAACCGGAGAGGGTTCCACCCCCAGTGCCGTCGCAGCACCGGCGATCGCAATCAGATCCTTAGTGACATGCCCTGTGCCGGACCCCAGTTCGATGGCCGAGGCATTCTTGGGCAATTCGAGATCCGCAAGATACGCTTGTCGCATGGCGACTTGCGCGGGGTCCTGACAGCGACTTTCCATCGCGTCAGCTATACGGTTCTGTAAGTCTTCATCCTGAGATGCGAGATCGGCATAAGGGTCGGACACAACACACACTCCAGTTTAACGCAATGAATTGTACCTCGAATCAGGAAAAAACTCATCCCGCGAATCCTGATCTCTTGCTGGTGAGGCTGGCCGTTGCTTGCACAAAGAATTTGGTTGCCGCAGAGACCGAACGATCCCATATCTAAGCCATGCTTCGCTTAACACCGATCCTTCTGGCGATTGCCTATGGCCTTGTGATGTACCGGATTTCCATCTGGCGTACCCATCGTGAGTTGGATCAGAAATCGACCGAACTGGCTGACCCTGCCCTCAAACGGATGACGGACAGGCTGGCCGCCGCGTTAGAGATCGCGCGGGTGCCGGTTTATATCTACGAGATTGACCCGGTGAACGGTTTGGCAGCTCCGGACGGGCGGATATTCATCACGCGCGGGTTTTATCGCAAGTTTCGCAACGGTGAGGTCTCGGCCGAGGAGATGGCGAGCGTGATTGCCCATGAGCTGGGTCATGTGGCCTTGGGGCATGCGAAACGGCGGATGATTGATTTCTCAGGCCAGAACGCAATGCGGACCGCGTTGATCATGGTGTTGAACCGGTTCATTCCCTTCATCGGGGCCATGATTGCGAATGCGTTGACGTCGTTGCTGGCGTCGCGTTTGTCTCGGCAGGATGAGTATGAGGCAGATGAATATGCCGCTGCCTTGCTGACTAAGGCCGGGATTGGGATCGCGCCGCAGAAATCTCTGTTCCACAAATTGGAAGACCTGACGCAGCAGCGTGCAGGGATGGTGCCTGCGTGGCTGATGAGCCATCCAAAGACGGATGAGCGGATTGCGGCATTGGAAGCTTTGGAGCAGCGTTGGGCGCGTGGCTGAGGTGGCGCGGCGAGAGGCCAGCCTCTCGCGCTCTCCGAGGTATTTCTAGCCAAATGAAGGAGGATCCCGCCTAGGTGGTCAGGGCTTTGCCAAGGCGCGGCAGGCGGGCCTTTTTCATGAGCGCGCGCAGGGTCCATTGATCGCCGGACAGGCGGTTAGCTTCGGACAGGACCGCGTTGGCCGCCTCCGTCATGCCTGTGGGGTCGGTTTGCCAGAAGCTGTGGAGCAGACTGTCCGGGTCGCGGCGCTCAAGCCCCTCTTCTGACAGGGTGTTTCTGGGGAAATCCTTGGCGTTGACGGTGACGATGACATCCGCCGAGGCCTCAATGGCCGTAGCCAGCACATGGATGTCGGCCTTGTCGGGCAGCCAGAGACGCTGTTCGATACCCATTGCGACCTTGCGTTCGGCTTTGGGCCATTGCGCTCGGGCTAGAGCGATCTCGGCTCGGGCCTGTGCTTCGCCTTCGGGGCCGAGTTTACGGGCGGCACGGGCCCATTCTTCGAGGATGCGCGCGGACCAGATTGGGGTGAAATGGCCCAGTTTGGCCGCGCCCAGCAGCATCTCTCGCATCACCGTCGGGTAGATGACGCAGGTATCCAGAACCGCCTTCACAGCCGGTAGAATACGGCTTTGAGGTAACCGCTTTCGGCCAGTTGAGGCAGTTGCGGATGATCCGGTCCGGCAAAACCGGTGTGGATCAGTTGCGCTTGCCGCCCGGCCCGTCCGATCCCGCGGGATGAGGCATCGCGGAAGCGGCCCAGATCGGCAGCATGAGAGCAGGAGCAGAGGCCCAAATAGCCACCGGATTTGACCAGTGGGGCTGCGAGGCGGGCGATGCGTTCATAGGCGCGCAGGCCGGCGTCGAGGGCTTGTTTTGACGGCGCAAAGGCGGGCGGGTCGCAGATGACGACGTCGAACTGCGCGCCCTCTTCGCCCAGTTGCGTCAGCACATCGAAGGCGTCGCCTTGGCGGGTCTGGAACCGGTCAGCACATCCGCTTGCTACGGCCCCTTTGGTGGCAAGATCCAACGCGGCGGCAGAGCCATCGACGGATAGTGCCTGCGCCGCCCCACCGGCCAACATGGCGAGGCCGAAGCCGCCCACATGGCTGAACACGTCCAGCACCTGAGCTTCGGGATGCACCAAACACGCCGCAAAAGCGTGGTTGGGACGTTGATCGTAGAACAGGCCGGTTTTCTGACCACCGGTCAGGTCGGCCATGTAGGTCGCACCGTTTATGGGAACAGGCAGAGGCGCGTCAGGCGCGGTTCCGCGCAGGGTTTGGTTGACGTCATCCAACCCCTCCAACCCGCGGGTCCGGCCCGAGGCGTTTTTCAGAACGGTTGTCACGCCGGTCACCTTGACCAGTGCGTCGGTCAGCACCTCCAGATGCGCCTCAGCCCAGGCGGCGTTGGGCTGGATCACGCAGGCATCGCCGAAACGGTCGATGATCACACCGGGAAAGCCATCGGCCTCGGCGTGGATCAGGCGATAGTATGGCGCTTCGAACAGGCGTTGGCGCATCTCAAGCGCGCGGCGCAGGCGGGTCTCGAACCAGTCCGCGTTCAGATCGGCCTCAATATCGCGATCCAGAACGCGACACATGATTTTCGACTCGGGGTTGACCGCGACCAGAGCGATCGGCGCGCGTTTGTCATCCTCAAGCACGGCCAGCGCCCCGGCAGGGATTTTGCGCGTGCGCCGGTCGGTAACGATGTCATTGGAATAGACCCATGGGAACCCATGGCGCAGCCCGCGCGCATTGGCTTTGGGTTTCAGGCGGATACGGGGGCGGTCAGCGGCTTGGGTCATGACCGCCTCATAGTCGCGAACAGCCCGAAGGAAAACCCCTAGGGTCAGGACCCATTCATCTTGCACCACTGGTTTGACTGATTTTGGTTCTGGCAAGGCACCTCCCTGCAGGAATAGTGGGTCTATTTCAAAGGGACGTAACGCAGTTCAGAGCCAAAATCAGCCAAATCCTTCGGACGCGTGAACCGCTGCAAAGCAGCGGCTTTGATCACTTGGAATTGACGCCGCCAGTCCCGGCGCGTTCAAAACCACTGCTTTTTTGCCGTTCACGCGCCAGCGGTGCAAGATGAATGGGTCCTGCCCCTAACGCGGGCGAGAGCGCCAGCCCCCGCGTCGCGTGGGCGCTTGGGCGGCCTGCAGCCCTTCGGTCATCACCTGTGTCATGGGATGATCGGCTTCCTGTGCGGAATAGGCCGCATGCAACTCGGCCAGAGCCTGTTTCTGGTCCACGCCATCGGGCAGGCTGAGCGCCCAGTCCAGAAAGATGCTGCGGCATTCGGGCATGGCGATGCCTTCGATGTTATACGCCTCGCGGATCAGGCCCTTGGGGTCGTTTGGGTCAGTGCTGCGCGCCATCTTAATCCTCTTTGATTACGCTGCCGATGATTTCGGCGGCGGTGGAGTAGCTATCCTGCAACGCGGAGTGCAGCGCTTCGACCTGTTCGAACCGAGTGGCGCGGCACAGGAAGGCCGCTCCGCCCTCGCCGATCTTGTCCGCCTCGATCACCTTGCCCGAAAGCAGCCGCGCCGCGCATTGTACCGACCAGCATAGATCGTAGCTGTCCTTCAATGTTTGTGCCTGCGCGACATCCAACAAACCGGCAGCGACCGCCCCGTCGAGGCCAGACATCACATCCCGGTTTGCGAGGCCTGCCATCAGCGCGCCTGTCTCGGCCATCAACTCGATATCCATCATCCGGCCCGGGCCGTTTTTGGCATCCCAAACGCCCGCCGGAGCCTTGGCCGCCGCCAGACGTGTCCGCATTTCGGCCACTTCGCGCAAAACTTTGTCTGCCTCCCGAGGGCGCGACAGCAGTTCGGTTCGGAAGGTTTCGATGTCCTGCGCCAAGCCCGCGTCTCCGGCGACGACATGCGCGCGGGTCAGGGCGAGATGTTCCCACACCCAGGCCTCCTCCTGTTGGTAGTGCGTGAAACTGGCCCAACTGGTGGCCACAGGCCCCTGATTGCCCGAGGGGCGCAGGCGCATGTCGACCTCATAAAGCCGACCCTGGGACATCGGCGCCGACAGCGCCGTGATCAGCGCCTGCGTGAACCGAGCGTAATAGGTGCGCGTGGCAAGTGGACGAGGACCGTCGGACATGTCCTGATCGAGCGGATCGTAGATCACGATCATATCCAGATCAGATTGCGAGTTGATCCGCCCTGCCCCCAGCGACCCCATGCCCAGAATGGCCGCTCCGCGCCCCGGTGCCGGGCCGTGTTTGCGGGCGAAGGTTTCCGTCACATAAGGTAAGATCGCGGCGATGACGGCTTGCGCAAGCTCGGCATATTGCCGGCCAGCCTGCGCCCCATCGATCAGGCCGCGCAGGTGGTGCACGCCAATGCGGAAATGCCATTCCTTGCACCAGCGCCGCGCCAGATCGAGTTGGGTTTCATAGTCTGTTTCCTGCGCCAGTGCTTCTACCAACTCGGCCTGCAAAGCCTCCAAACCGGGCCAATCGCTGAAGAAACTGCCTCCGATCACCGCGTCAAAAACGGAAGCGTTGCGCGACAGGTGGGACGCCAGCGCGTGCGAGGTGCCAACAATGTCGATCAAAAGGTCGATCAGATGCGGGTTGGCCTCAAAGAGCGAGAACAACTGAACACCCGCTGGCAGGCCCGCCAGAAACCCATCCAGCGCCAACAGCGCCTCATCGGGTTGCGCGGTTTTGGCAAGGCGCGAGAGGAGCTCGGGCTTCAACCGGTCGAAGATGCGCCGCGCGCGCTGGGACCTTAGGGCCGGATATGTGGCCCAGCGGGCGAGGATATTCTGGTCGAACGTCACCTCAGGTGCGGGCGTTGGTGCGGGCCCCGCACCCGGTGCGAAGAAGCCTTCGGTCAGCTCATGCACCTCGGTCAGGCGACGGGTCAGATCCCTGGTCAGATCATCGCTACTAAGCCCCATCAGACAGGCGACCCGTTCGATCCCGTCTTCAGATTGAGGGACCTTGTGGGTCTGAGCGTCGTGGATCATCTGAATGCGATGTTCGACCTCGCGATGCGCGCGGTAGTGATCGGTCAGTTTTTCAGCAACCTCTTCCGGCACCCAGCCCTTTTGCGCCAGAGCCGCCAGCCCGGGCACCGTACCGCGCATGCGCAGATCGGGGTCGCGCCCGCCTGCAATCAATTGCCTGGTCTGGGTGAAAAACTCAATCTCTCGGATACCGCCCTGCCCCAGTTTCATATCATGACCAGGGATCGAGAGGCTACCGCCCGTGCCTTTGTTTTCACGAATGCGCAGACGCATGTCATGAGCGTCCTGAATGGCGGCAAAGTCCAGATGGCGACGCCAGACAAAGGGTTTCAGGGTGTCCAGAAACCGCTCTCCGGCCGCAATATCCCCCGCGCAGGCGCGCGCTTTGATATAGGCGGCCCGCTCCCATGTGCGGCCGAGGCTTTCGTAGTACCGTTCAGCCGCCTCCATCGCCATGCAGACCGGCGTCACCGCCGGATCGGGCCGCAGGCGCAGATCGGTACGGAAGACATAGCCATCCGCGGTTTTGTCGCTGAGCGTGGCGCAGAAATTGCGCGTGGCTCGCACCATTCCGTGACGGGCCTCATAGAAGTCATCCGGGTCAAAGCGCGTCTCATCAAACAGAACGATCAGGTCGATATCCGAGCTGTAGTTCAACTCATGCGCGCCCATCTTGCCCATCGCGAGGATGACCATCCCGGCGGCGGTCTCGACATCATCCTCGGTCATTCCGGGCAGCTTCTCGCGGCGGATCAGGGCAGCAATCTCGGCCTTTGCGGCCACATCCGCCGCCAGCGCGCCAAAATCGGTCAGCGCTGCTGTGACCTTTTCCAGCGGCCAAGCGCCTGCGATATCGGCCAAGGCGGTCAGTACAGCCATCCGCCGCTTGGCCAGCCTTAGACCCGGCTTGAGCTGATCCGGCGCAAGGGTACGCGCGGTCTGCATCACCTCAGCCAAGGCGTTGTCCGGCTGGTGCAAAGCCTGTGGCAACCACTCTCTTTCCTGCTCGATCAGGCCCTTCAGATATGGGCTGGACCCTGCCGTTCCGGCGATCAAATCGCCTTGCTCAGTCGTCAGATCGGCAAGCAAAGCGCGGGTTTCATCGCCCAAGGATTGGTCGAACGCGCGCGGCAGACGGTTGATGGTCAAACTCTCTGTCATAACCGGACCCTGCGCACCGCTGGGCGGCAAGGTCAATGCGGCAAACGCATTATTCCTGTTCGACCGGAGTGTCCTGACTGAAACTGTTGATCCAAGCGCCTGCCCGACGCTCCCAAAGGGAAGATATGAGCATCGCCTCCCACTCCTCCGCGCCCGGTCGCACATAGTCGGCCCGATAGGACAGCAATACGATATTCGGGGTCAAAATCCGCAGGCGCTCTTCGCTCAACTTGAATTCCGCCATTGTCGGAGCCTCAGCGAACTGCCCGACATGATCGTCCCGATTTGCAAAACCCGAGGGGTAGACACCCAAGAAATCAGTGCTCAGAAGCGCCCTGTCAGCGTGGGCGTCGCCTGTTACCAGAGCAGACCATACCTGCTTTTCCAGCTTCACTATCTCTGCGAGTGCTGGTGCGGTTGTGTTCTCAGTCATCATGCCTGCACCCTGCTGTCCGAGACCTGCGCCGTCAACCAAATCTGAAAATGTAAATCTTTTTCACATAGACCCCTTGCAACCCCGCAAGCGCTCCCCATCTAGATCATGTGAAAGGAATTTACATCAACCCCAGGAGAGACCACATGACCGCATTGTCCGAACCCGCCGCACCCGCAAATCCGGGGTGGCTCTATCGTGCCGAGGCTTGGATGGACGACAAAGGCAAAGGCGCCTGGATCGCCGCCATGGTTCTTGGGTTCATCTTCTTCTGGCCCGTGGGCCTCGCCCTTCTGGCCTATATGATCTGGAGCAAACGCATGTTCAGCAAGTCCTGCAGCCGCCGCAAATCCTGGCATAGTCACATGAGCGCAATGAAGCCATCAGGCAACAGCGCCTTTGACGCCTACAAGGCCGACACCTTGGCCCGTCTGGAGCGTGAACAGCAGGATTTCGAAGCCTTCCTGCGCCGCCTGCGCGAAGCCAAAGACAAAGCTGAGTTCGACCAGTTCATGGATGAACGCGCCCGTGAAAACCACGAAGACGATGGCAAAGGCGAACCGGCCTGAATTGACTTGCTCTGTCCCGATCATTCGGGACAGGGTAGCACGACCCTCCCTTTCGGAAACATGACCATGAACCACCTGCCCGATCCCGATACTCAACCCGAGTTCTACCAGTCCGTCGCAACCAAGCGCTTTGTCGCATGGTTGTTCGACATCGCCTTTATCTCACTTCTATGCATCGTACCCGTCTTCCTGACACTTGGGGCCGGGCTGTTCTTCCTGCCGCTGATCTATGCCGTGATCAGCTTTGTCTACCGGGTCATCACGATCTCGAACGGGTCTGCCACGCTTGGCATGCGGTTCATGGGGATCGAGCTGCGCGACGCGTTCGGCGAACGCATGGATATGGGCAAAGCGGTGGCCCACACGGCCGGATACTTCATCAGCATGGCGTTCTTCGTGGTTCAGATCGTGTCTGTCATCATGATGCTGACCAGCGCGCGTTGCCAGGGTCTGACGGATGCCTTCCTTGGCACGGTCATGATCAACCAACGGGCTTGAGCGCTACACACTTGAATCACTTGGCGGCTTGAAAATCCGTTGCTATCATCCGGTCCGAGGCTACATGGGACCTTCATGCGACACACGCTGCCAATTGCGCCACAATTCTATGTGACGGCCCCCCAGCCCTGCCCTTACCTTGAGGGCAGGATGGAGCGCAAACTCTTTACCGCTCTGCAAGGCGCAGGCGCGGATCAGTTGAACAATTCACTGTCTCAACAGGGGTTTCGCCGGTCGCAGAACGTCCTCTATCGTCCGTCCTGCACCGATTGCGCCGCGTGCCTTTCCGCCCGTATCGACGTCTCCGCCTTCCGCCCGACCAAAAGCCAGAAGCGCGCGGCCAAACGCAATGGCTACCTTGAACGCCGCGCAACCTCGCCCTGGGCCACCGACGATCAGTACGAACTGTTCCGCCGCTACCTCGATACCCGCCACGCTGATGGCGGCATGGCCGATATGGACGTGTTCGAATTCGCCGCGATGATCGAGGAAACCCCGATCCGCAGCCGCGTTGTGGAATATGCCGACCCTGAAACCGGAAACCTGATCGCTGTCAGCCTGACCGATGTTCTGGATGACGGCCTCAGCATGGTCTACTCCTTCTACGATCCAAACCAGCCGCAGAATTCCTTGGGCACTTACATGATCCTCGACCATATCGAGATCGCGCGTGAGGCCGGCCTGCCATACATCTACTTGGGCTACTGGGTCCCAGGCAGCCCGAAAATGGGCTACAAAGCCAAGTTTTCGGGACTAGAGGCCTACGTCCAAGGTCAATGGCAGAAAATCTCCAACCCCGAGGCTTTCGCAGATGCCTCGCATCACCCTCTCGCCTCGGCCCCCATAGCCGAGCAAGTGGCAAACATCCAACTGCCCGACCGCCACCCGACCAAACCCTGATCCGCTCTTCATCTGGCCACAAATATCCCGGGGATGAATTGGCCAAAGGCCAAGAAGGGGCTGGCCCCTTAATTCACACCCAATACAGCAAAAGGGGGCCCAAAGGCCCCCTTTTTCTATTCACTTTAAAGCCAACCCATCAATTCGGGATCAGATCCGGCACGATGGTCACGATACTCGGGAAGAACCACAGGATCGCAATACCGACGACCTGTATGATCACGAACGGTACGACGCCGCGATAGATATGGCCGGTCGTCACCTCTTTAGGGGCGACCCCTCGCAGGTAGAACAGCGCGAACCCAAACGGAGGCGTCAGGAACGATGTCTGCAGGTTCACCGCCACCATGATAGTCACCCATTTCGGATCGAACGACCCGCCATAGATCACCGGCCCAACAATGGGGATCACGATGTAGATGATCTCAAGGAAGTCCAGCACAAAGCCCAGAATGAACAGCACCAGCATCACGATCAGGAAGACCGTGAACTCGTTGTCAAAGCTGCGCAGGAACTGCTGGATGTAATGCTCACCCCCGAACGAGATCACCACAAGGTTCAGCAGCTGTGACCCGATCAGGATGGTAAACACCATCGAGGTCACCTTGGCCGTCTCGCGCACCACCGGTGTCAGTACCCCGCTAGAGAACAGGACCCAGCAGCCGAACAACAGACCGAACAGCGCGTAGAGGTATGTCGCGTAGGCCATGATAAACGCGATCCAAGTCTCAACCGGGACATTGCCCTGATTGATCCGCAGATCGAAATTCACGCCCATCAGCAGACAGATGATGACTGCAAAGGTCGACCAGATGATTACACTCCCGGACCGGCCCTGATCCTGCAGCTTGCGGTAAGCAGCCAGCATAATCGCACCACCGGCGCCCAGTGCCGCAGCAGGCGTCGGGTTGGTGACACCGCCAAGGATCGAACCCAGCACCGCGATGATCAGAACCAGCGGTGGGAACACCACTCGGATCAGATCGTTGGTGGCACAGCGCGCGGCGGCCTCTTTACAGCCGTAGATCGCGATGGCGAAGGGAATCGCCAGCAACACGAATGTTGCCCCGGATGAGGTTGTCGGCTGGATGAAGAGAATATCCACCAACAGCATCAACAACAGGCCAATCGCCCCAACGATCAGAGGTTGCGGCGAGCGTGAAGGCGCGATGCCACGACCCAGAACCAAGGTCAGCGCCAGCAGCACCACAACAATCGAAACACCGGTTCCGATAGGAGCCGCATTTGCGATCTTGGCGTCACGGGCGGCGGCGAGTTCTTCCTCGCTCAGGCGCTCAGCGCTGGCAACGCCACCGGCGGCGTCGATTGCCTCTTGCTCGGCCACGGCCTGATCCCAGGCGGATTGGCCATGCAGCTCGATCATTGAAGCCTGACACTCAGCCGAGACATTCGTGCGCAAAGACGCACCCTGCCCCACATCCGAGAAAGCAGAGACCGAGATGTTCTGGCTACCGATCACACCCGCGCTGCCCAGAAGCACCGCACCGACGATGATCGCAACCGGCGCACCCAGCAGCCAGGTCAGTCCCTCAGACCGAGTGATCGTCTCACCGGAGCCGCCCGACATTTCAACCGCCGGAGCCTTGTCCGGATTCAGCAGCGCATAACCAAAGGCATAGAGCGCATAGAGCAGCGCCAGCATGATCCCCGGCAACAAGGCCGCTTGGAACAAGGTTCCGACGGACACAACCGCCGGTTCACCCAGATAGGTCAAAGCGTCGGTACACCCGGCCTCCACCGCGCGCGATTCTTGCGCGGTCGAATACAGGTCACCCGCCAAAGTGCCCAACAGAACGATCACGATCGAGGGTGGGATGATCTGCCCCAGCGTCCCCGAGGCCGCGATCACACCTGTCGCCAACTCAGGCGAGTAGTTGTTTCGCAACATCGTCGGCAGCGCCAGAAGGCCCATGGTCACCACGGTCGCACCAACGATCCCGGTCGAGGCGGCCAGAAACGCGCCCACAACAACAATCGACACGGCCAGACCACCGGGCAACGGTCCAAAGACGCGCGCCATCGTTGTCAGCAGGTCGTTGGCGATCTTGGAACGCTCCAGCGTGATGCCCATCAGAACGAACATCAACACGGCCAGAAGGGTTTCAATCGACTGACCGGCCAGAACCCGTTCGTTCATGCGGTTGACGATGAAGGAAACGTTGCGGTCCAGCGCGGTTTCCCAGCCTGAGGGGAAGACCGGCTCGCCTATCCTTGGTAAGTCCGGGTATCGGAAGACCGAGACTGCATCGGGCTTGACCCCGGAATTCACCAGGTCTCGGTAAGCTTGAGAGCTTGTGTCAATCGCCTGGTGGATCAGCAATCCGGCGCTGTCCAGCGCGGCGATGATCCCGAACGAGATCACACCTGCCCCACCGATGGCGAAGGCCACCGGGAAGCCTGAGAGGATGCCTCCGAAAAGGCAAAAGAATACGATAATGAGGCCTATCTCGACGCCATCAAGTCCGAATAGCATTGTCTTGGTCTCCGTCCTTAATGTGCGCCTTCGTAGGCTTCTTCACCCTCACCAAGGCTATCCTTGTCGAGGTATTTTCCGGCGCTTTCCGGCCCTTCCACGTATTCCAGATACGACCGCCACAGGAAGGCAACCGCGTGCAGGAACACCATGCCCGCAAAGATCACGAGCAGGATTTTGAACAGGAAATACGCGTTGAACCCGTTCGGGCTGAAGCCGATGGTCTCTACGTTCCACCGCAATGCGCGCGACTTCGTCAGCAAACGGTCCAACGCATCACTGGCCGAGGGTTTCGGCACGATCAGGTGCCGCCACATGAAGTACCAGCCATACATCCAGGTCAGCACGGCCATGGGCATCATGAACAGCATCGCGCCGCACATGTCGACCACCCGCTTGGCGCGGTGGCTGATACCGGCATAGATCAGGTCAACCCGCACATGCCCGCCCTGCACGAAGGTGTAGGTGCAGCACAGGCAGACGACCATCGCGTTATAGAGCTTCAGTTCTTCGGCAAACCAGCTGATGTCCTGACTGAACGGAATACCCAGACCGAAGGACATGTCAGGCCGGGCAAAGACACGCTGCATGAACACGATAACGATCTGCTGGATCACCATCAGCAAACCCGCCCAGGCAAAGAAACGCCCGGTCGTGTTGGCGAAGGCCTCCAGCCCGCGCACCATGCCCCACATCACGTTGCGGTAGTAAAGGCCGATGGCCGTCAGCACCAGAAACAGCGTGAAAACCACGAAGAAGAACTCGACCGAGCCCCCGTAGTAGACAAAGCGCATGATGGATTCTTTGTCGGACCAATCCAGCCACAGCTGCGGATGCGTGATCGCATATCCAAAATTATAGAAGGCTTCGGCAATGTTCTGAATGAACCAGATCAGTCCATTCCACAGGGCGCCGAAAAACGAGATACCGTTATCGTCCTGCATGTTGTCCCCGGGTCACGTCAGTTGCACTGCAAATTATAGCGGCATGATGAGGCCGCGCATATGCAACAAGAAAGGCTTCCCCGCGATTGCGGGGAAACCGTTTGGTCAGTTCACTTGGGATTAGCCGCGAACGCGGTCGCGCTGAGCGGTGTAAGCACCCGACGACAGGTTGTTCCAGCCCGACGATGCCGCCATCGACGTCATGGCGCTGTCGTGGATCCGTGCGAACAACTCGTCGCCCATGTTCTCGTCCAGAACCTCTTGCGAAGCCTTGCCAAACGCATCCCAAACGCTGTCCGGGAATTCCATGACCTTCACGCCACCCGACTGCAGACGCTGCAGCGCTGCGCCATTGTTGGCCAGGAACTGCGCCAGGTTCCACTGGTGCGCTTCGGCAGCTGCGATCTCGATGATCTTCTGCTGGGCAGGTGTCAGTTCGTCGAACACGTCGCGGTTGGTTGCCAGCGACAGACCTGCGCCCGGCTCGTGGAAGCCCGCGGTGTAGTAGGTCTTGGTGATTTCCTGGAAACCCGCTTTTTCGTCCGCCCAAGGCCCAATCCACTCGGTGCCGTCAATCGCACCCGAGGACAGCGCCTGATACACTTCCGAGCCCGGGATGTTCTGAACCGATGCGCCCAGTTTGCCCAGCGCCTGGCCACCCAGACCTGGCATACGGAACTTCAGACCCTGGAAATCCTCGGGGCCGTTGATCTCTTTCGAGTACCAGCCACCTGCCTGCGCGCCGGTGTTACCCGCCAGGAAGGATTTCAGGCCGAAGATCGAGCCCAACTCGTCATGCAGCTCCATGCCGCCGTCGTGGTAGTACCAATTCACCAGTTCCTGCGCGGTCATGCCGAACGGAACAGCGGTAAAGAAGGCATATCCCGGGTGCTGACCCACAAAGTAGTAGTCAGCCGCGTGGTACATGTCGGCCTGACCGGACGAAACGGCGTCGAACACTTCGAACGCGCCAACCAGTTCGCCTGCTGCTTTGATTTCAACATTCAGGCTGCCATCGGACATCGCGTTGATGCTGTCGGCGCAACGCTGCGCGCTGTCGAACACGCCGGCCAGACCACGACCCCACGAGGTCACCATGGTCAGGGTCCGCTGACCCTGCGCATAAGCCGGTGCCGCCAGTGCGGTTGCCGCAGCTGCCGAGCCGCCCAGAGCAGATTTCTTTAGAAATGAACGACGATCCATATGAGTGTTCCTCCCCTTCATAAGTCATCACCCGGAGGTGTCCGGGCCTGTCGCTTTCAATGGATCGGAGCCTAGAGGCAGCGATATGAAAGGGAATACCTACTACTGCGTAGAAACCCGAATTTCTGCCCGTTTTTCGCAGATAAATTCGGCAAAAAAGCCAGCCATGCCCCGTTCCCGAGGCCATTTACCCCCAGAAACGCTCAATCTTTTTGCATTTTCGGCGCCGCTTGCGTATCGATTCGACCATGCAAAGACTCCGACATCTGGTTTCGCTGACTTATGCGCAGAAACTGTCTTTGGTTGCGGCCATCCCTCTGGTCGTTGCCGTCGCGGCCATTGCCTTTCTGGTCGCCTATCAGGCCCGTGCAACATCCGAGCGCGAAATACAGGCGCTGGAGCTGCGCCTGATCGAAGCCAAGAAGGAAGAACTGAAGAACTACGTCACACAGGCGCGCAACGGGTTTGCTCATATCTACGGGCGCGCCGAACCTGACGATGATGTCGCCAAGACGCTGGTCACCCAGATCCTTTCAGCGATGATCTACGGGCAGGACGGGTTCTTCTTTGTATATGACTACGACGGCACGAACCTTGTCAGCCCCCGCCAGACCCAGTTCATCAACCGCAATTGGGACGGTCTGACCGACAGCGACGGTACTCCGGTCGTGGATGAGTTCATCCGTTTGGCGCGCCAAGGTGCGGGCTGGCACAGTTTTATGTGGGAAAAGCCCTCGACCGGGGAAGAGGCGCAGATGATTGCCTATGTCGTGGGTCTGCAGGATTGGCGTTGGGCCGTAGGTACAGGTGTCTTCATCGACGACATTTTGGCCACCGTCGCCAATGCCCGCGCCGAGGTCGAGGACCGGGTCCAGCGCACCTTCATGTATATTGGCGCCATCGTTGTGGCCTCGGTTCTGATCGTCTTTGCCTCGGGCATGTTGCTAAACATACGCGAGCGGCGGCTGGCGGATGCCAAGCTGAAAGAGCTGACCCAGAGGGTCTTCGACGCACAGGAAGAAGAACGCGGCCGCGTCGCGCGCGAGCTGCATGACGGGATCAGCCAGATCCTTGTCGGCGTGCGCTATGCGCTAGACAATGCGCGAAGGCGCTTGTCACGAGGCGATGACGCGGGCGCGCAGGCCCCATTGGACAAAGGAATTGATCACCTTGGCACGGCGATCACCGAAGTGCGCCGCATCAGCCGCGATCTGCGCCCTGGTGTGCTGGATGATCTGGGCCTCGGCCCGGCCCTCAAGGCGCTGACCGACGACTTCCGCGAGCGCACCGGGATCGAAACCGAGTTTTCGACCGTTGTCTTCCGCAACCGGCTGGATCAGGACAGCAAGATCGCCCTCTACCGCATCGCTCAAGAAGCTTTGACCAATATTGAGCGCCACGCAGACGCCTCGCATGTTACAATCGACCTGCGCGGGCACAAGAAAGGCGCGACCATGCGGATAACCGATGACGGGCGCGGGCTGCGCTCTGAACCAGATCAGAGCGGCACCGGCATCGGGCTACGCAACATGCAGGAACGGATCGAACAGCTTGACGGCACGCTGCGTATTCTGTCATCACGCGGTCCGCACGGGGGCACGGTGATCGAAGTCAGCCTGCCCCTCAGCCACCTACTGCCGCCGCAGGAAGACGCAACACCGAACCGAAAGGCCGGGACATGACCATCCGAGTCCTTATTGTCGACGATCACCCCATGGTGGCCGAGGGCATCCAGTCGATCCTCGAAAGCTATGACGAGATTGAGGTCGTCGGTACTCTGGGCAGCGGTCAGGCCGCCGTTGATCATGCGGCCGAGTTGACCCCCGACGTGATCCTGATGGACCTCAACATGCCAGGCCTCGGCGGCCTGAGCGCGACCGAACTGATACTCGAACGCCTGCCCGAGACTCGCATTTTAATCCTGTCGATGCATGACAGCCCCGAATATATCTCGACCGCTCTCAGCCACGGGGCCAAAGGCTATGTGCTGAAAGACGTCCCCACGGATGAGATCAAACAGGCGATCGATGCCGTGATGAAGGGCGAGCAATATCTATGCACCGGCGCCAGCGGGTCCTTGAAGCCCAAAGGCGACAGCGCCCGCGAAGCCCTTACCGGGCGCGAACAGACCATCCTTCTGGAACTGGCGCAGGGCAAATCCAACAAGGAAGTCGCCCTGGCACTCGATATCTCGGTCCGGACGGTCGAAACCCACCGCAAAAACATCAAACGCAAACTGGGCATCTCCTCAACAGCGGGCCTGACCCGCTATGCGCTGGAACATGGCGTCTTGCAGGGCACCGGCGTCGGCTTCTAGGGTCAGGACCCATTCATCTTGCACCGCTGGTTTGACTGATTTTGGTTCTGACAAGGCACTTCCCTGCAGGAATAGTGGTTCTATTTCAAAGGGAAGTAACGCAGCTCAGAAGTAAAGTCAGCCAAATCCTTCGGACGCGTGAACCGCCGCAAAGCAGCGGCTTTGATCGCTTGGAATTTACGCCGCCAGTCCCGGCGCGCTCAAAACCACTGCTTTTTTGCCGTTTGCGCGCCAGTGGCGCAAGATGAATGGGTCCTGACCCTAAGCCACCGCAGCGCGGCACGCGCTGCCCGGCCCAACCAGAGGAGGCGCGCCGCAGGCGCTTTGACGATGGTCGGGAGGGTCACCCGCGCGGCCTGATATCCTCGCCGAAAAAAATCAACGTCCCATCCTCGTCAATGACGTGAAATTCGCGCTGCTGATACGGTTGATCAAACGGAGGGCGCACACGTCCATCCGGCAAATCCTCCAAACCCGACCTGAGGCTGTCATACAGCGCATCAACCCCCTCGACATCTATGTAATAGGACTGCTCTTCCCCCAGCAGCTTTCCATCGTCTCGCGGCGGGCATTCCAGCAGCCGAATGGCCACCGGCCCGCGCGACAGAAACGCATAATTTTCCTGCCTAAACCCGCAGCTGAATCCCAAACGGTCGCAATAGAAATCAATCTGGTTCTGCAACGAAGAACACAAAACAAACGGAGTGAGTTGCAATATACGTGCCATGCCAAAGCCCTCTCTGAATGGGCCCTAGCCTATCTGTGTCGGCGACTCAGTCCAACAGTTCATCGGCCCGGCGGCCCTCTCGCGCGTAGTGATGCGGCAGAACCCGACCATAGAGCTGACGTGTCCTCTCAACCCCGCCACACATGCCTTCGGTATCCACAAACGAGAAGATGCCAACATAGCGTTTGCGCGCGCCTTCAACCGGCGCAACGCGGTGCAGGGCATAGCGCCCCATGAAAATTTGCAGATCACCGGGCTGCAAGTCGATACGGTGAACGGCCTGCATATTGCCATCCAGAACAGCCCTTACCGCCGAAAAATTCTCGTCGTCTGAACTGCGCAGGTCCGGGGCATATTCAAACGCACCGCCTGTCTCAGCGTTCTGAATGGCCAGAGTCACGGTGTAATTGTTGGTGTCGAAATGCCAGGGAAACCCCTGCCCCGCTTCCACGACATTGATGATGACATCCGCCAACGGGTCATCATAGCGGAAGAACCGATCCTCAGGCTCATCCAGCGCTTCGCGAATGAAAGGCAGAAAACCGTCGAACTCATAGATGCGCCGCAGTGGACCTGATCCTGGGAAATTGTCCGCAGGTACAAATGCATTCGACCGGTCATAGAACCGACGCACCGGATGACCGATCCCATAGCTGGGGTCATCCTTGGTGAAATAGACATTCGTACGGTTGAAGGACCGGTGAGCCTTGGGCGCGACGGCATCTGCCTCTGCCAGTAACTGCTCCAACCCGGCCTCATGCACAAAGCCCGGCAAAACCGCGCAACCGTCATGCTCAAGCTCTCGGCGCAGATCACCGATCAACTGGCGGTACGCGGTCGAGTCCGGACGATCAATCGGATAGCGCCCCAAATCCACGAGTTCCTGCAGCAAGGCCGACCTCCCTGTTTGCCACTCATACAAGGCAGCCTGCCGCAGCACATGACGCGCTTCTGGTTCATTTCAGACATCGCGTTGGCGGATTTAGACAAGTCGGAAATCCGTCAAAACACCACGCGGCCCCTTCTGTTTTACCGGAAATTCCCGACATGCGGCATTTTGCGCAACAAAATGTCGCAAAATTCATCAATCCGGTCATGAAATTCATACGATTGCCTGTTGACGCTCCGTCGTGCCGAACATAATGTCCCCTGCAAGCTGATAAGGAGCCTCTGGCGATGAACACGCTAGTCGTAATCGTAGGAAACACGCGTATGGGCCGGTAACGGAAAACCACAATCGAACCCATGCGCCTCCGAAAACCTCGGGGGCTTTTTTTTGGCAAACGCAAGACACATGTCGCGAACGGAGCAAAGCAGATGACACGTGAGATGACCGGCGCAAAGATGGTGGTTCAGGCCCTCAAGGACCAGGGCGTGGACACAGTATTCGGATATCCCGGTGGCGCCGTCCTACCGATCTATGATGAGATCTTTCTGCAAAACGACATTCGCCACGTCCTGGTACGGCATGAACAAGGCGCGGTCCACGCGGCCGAAGGCTACGCCCGCTCGACCGGTAAACCCGGCGTTGCGCTGGTGACATCCGGCCCCGGCGCGACCAACGCGGTCACCGGTTTGACGGATGCGCTGCTCGACTCGATCCCGATTGTTGTTCTGACCGGTCAGGTTCCGACCTTCATGATCGGCTCGGATGCGTTCCAAGAGGCCGACACCGTTGGCATCACCCGCCCCTGCACCAAGCATAACTGGCTGGTGAAGGACACGGATTCGCTGGCTGAAACCATGCACGAGGCGTTCCACGTCGCCACCTCAGGCCGTCCGGGTCCGGTGCTGATCGACATCCCCAAGGACGTGCAGTTTGCAACAGGTGACTATACCGGTCCCAAGGCCTCAACCTCGCACTATCAGCCTGTCCTGAAGGGTGATCTTGAAGAGATCACCGAACTGGTCGCCGCGATTGAAACCGCCAAGAAACCCGTGTTCTATACCGGCGGCGGCGTCATCAACTCGGGCCCCGCAGCCAGCCAATTGCTGCGTGAACTGGTGGATGCGACGGGTTTCCCGATCACCTCGACCCTGATGGGCCTTGGCGCTTATCCGGCTTCGGGTGAGAACTGGCTGGGCATGCTGGGGATGCATGGTCTCTACGAGGCCAACTTGGCGATGCATGATTGCGACCTGATGATCAACATCGGCGCGCGGTTCGACGACCGGATCACCGGGCGGATCGACGCGTTCTCGCCGAACTCGAAAAAGGCGCATATCGACATTGATCCGTCCTCGATCAACAAGGTGATCCGCGTCGACATCCCGATCGTCGGCGACGTCGCCCATGTGCTGGAAGATATCCTGAAGGTCTGGAAATCGCGCGGACGTAAGACCGATGCGGCCTCCGTCGCCAAGTGGCAGGAGCAGATTGCCGACTGGCGCAAGGTCAACTGCCTCGCCTACACCAACAGCGAGAAGACGATCAAACCGCAATACGCGCTGCAACGCCTTGAAGAGCTGACGAAAAACCACGATCGCTACATCACGACCGAAGTTGGTCAGCACCAGATGTGGGCGGCGCAGTACCTTGGGTTCGAGGACCCCAACCGCTGGATGACATCGGGCGGTCTGGGCACGATGGGCTATGGCACTCCGGCTTCGATCGGTGTGCAGATGGCGCATCCCGACGCGCTGGTCATCAACGTCGCGGGTGAGGCCTCATGGCTGATGAACATGCAGGAAATGGGCACCGCCGTTCAGTACCGCCTGCCGGTGAAACAGTTCATTCTGAACAACGAACGCCTCGGCATGGTGCGCCAGTGGCAAGAGTTGCTGCATGGGGAGCGCTACTCGCATTCGTGGTCCGAGGCCCTGCCCGATTTCGTCAAACTCGCCGAGGCCTTCGGGGCCAAGGGCATCCTGTGCTCTGACCCAGCCGATCTGGACGACGCGATCATGGAGATGATCAACTACGACGGTCCGGTGATCTTTGATTGCCTTGTTGAAAAGCACGAGAACTGCTTCCCCATGATCCCGTCGGGCAAAGCCCATAACGAGATGCTGCTGGGCGAGGCCGAAACGCAAGGCGTGATCGATTCCAAAGGTTCGGTTCTGGTTTAACAACATTCGTCGGAATTAACCGGGCGTCCGACGCCCGGTTTTCGCAAGATGATGAAAGGGACGTAAATGTCTGCCCTACATATCAAAAAAGGCTCTACCCGCCATTCGGCCTATAACCTACGCCCGACCTTTTCGGACGTGCAGGAGCGCCATACGATTGCGGTTCTGGTCGAGAACGAACCGGGCGTTCTGGCCCGCGTGATCGGCTTGTTTTCGGGCCGTGGCTACAACATCGAAAGCCTGACCGTGGCCGAGGTCGACCATACAGGACACCTCAGCCGCATCACCATCGTGACCACCGGTACCCCGCAGGTGATCGAACAGATCAAAACACAGCTGGGCCGCATCGTGCCGGTTCACGAGGTCCATGACTTGACGGTCGAAGGCCCCTCTGTCGAGCGGGAACTGGCGATCATCAAGGTCGTTGGCGAAGGCGACAAGCGGGTCGAGGCGCTGCGTCTGGCCGATATCTTCCGCGCCAATGTGGTCGACAGCACGTTGAACTCGTTCATATTTGAGATCACGGGCGCGCCCGACAAGATCGATGCTTTTGCTGACCTCATGCGCCCGTTGGGGCTGGTCGAAATCGCCAGAACTGGCGTGGCCGCCCTATTGCGCGGCGACTAACAACTGCAAGGTCCCGGCAGGGCATCCCCGGGACCTTTCGCTTTTTACGGCAAGTATCTATTTGATACTTTGCGCAAAAAAGCCTGCAAATTAACCGTAAAGATCACCCCCAACAGACAAATACCTATTGCCTTTACCCTACGTCCGATTAGCATCTCAAGTGCAACGCGGCGTGGGGAAACGTTGCTTTGGGGTCATCTTTACGATTTCGGTCACACATCCGGTCCGCCGGTCCGCACCGCTGTTTTCACGACTGAAACCGCCGATGCAGGGGGAACCGATGCCAGAGGATACGCGCAGCCCGGACGAACTTCGCGCCATGTTCGGTTCAAACCTCAGACGCTTGGCACGAAACTACCCTTCGATTTCTGCATTGTGCCGCGAACTGGGCATCAACCGAACGCAGTTCAACAGATATCTTGCAGGCGAGAGCTTTCCGCGCGCGGATGTTCTGGACCGGATGTGTCGCTTCTTCGATGTGGATGCCCGTATCGTTCTTACCCCGCTTGACGACATCCCGGATGCCAATACGCATCATGTGAACGCCACTCTGACGCAATTCCTCGGCTCGGGCGCTCAGGCCACCCACGACTGCACCTTTCCGCCAGGGTTTTATGCGGCGACTGACACCCGAACGTCCTTCGTTTTGCACGCCAAACGGCTGCCGCAATGCACGTTGATCCGCGGCTTCACACCGCGCAGCGTCATGCCCGGCAGCCCATCCATGGCACGAGAGGTGCGCGGCATAGCAAGCTGTTCCGGCGATTATGTCTACATGCTGATTTCCGGTCGCAACGGCCAGAACAGCCGGGTTTATGTGATCAGCAAGAAAGATACCCTCTGGCAAGGCACAAGCTACACCCGCCCGGACAAAGACGATGCGCGCCCCGTGACCCTGACCCGATTGGGGCAGGATGCAACAGATGCGCTTGGTGCCGCGCGCAAGCTGATAAGGGCCAACAGGCCCGACGAACGGCGCTAGCTCGGGCCACCCTCGCAGATCAGGCGATACAGGTGCCAGCTTGCATGACCTAAAAGTGGCAGCACCAGCAGCAATCCCAGGAACCACGGCACCATCGCAACAAACGTCAGCACGGCGATGAAAATGCCCCACCCGATCATGACCGGAAAGTTGTCCCTCACGTAGGAGAAACTTTCGATCATTGCCGTCACAAAATCCAGCTCGCGGTCCAACAGCATCGGGATGGACAGCACGGTGATCATGTAGAGGATGGTGGCAAAGACAGCCCCGACGGCCGACCCTACGGCCAGCATCATCAACCCGTTCGCCGTCAGATACACTTCGAGCGACGAGGAAACGTTCGTCAGCGTCGACAGCCCCATGAACAGGGCAAAGATCATATGGCCCAAAAAGAACCAGAACAGAAACATCACCACGATGATCGCGCAGATTGAGGGCAACTGGCGACGGCTCTGCTGCAGCACGACCCCGAATATCGCTTTAAAATCAAGATCCTCCCGGGCCTCCAGACGACGCGATACCTCATACAGCCCGACCGCTGCAAACGGTCCGATCAGAGGGAACCCGATCGCGGCGAGGACCAGCCAATAGCTTGTTCCCGACTGGAGTGTCACCCAGGCGATCGCCCAACCCGCCAGCACATAGAATCCCGCAAATATCAAGCCGAACAGAGGCGCCCTGCGAAGGTCAACCCACGCCCGCCGCATCGCCTGTTTCAGCATCCCACTGTCAACAGGGCGCATCTGAGGCGCTCCGAAAGGTCTTTCCATCTGTTTCTCCTCCCCGTCTGGCCCTATCTCATCGCGGGCCTTTTCTGCGGCCATGTCGTTGCCTCGTGATACGCCGTACCCATGGACAGCAGTCGCGCATCTGACCCTTTGGGCCCAATTAGCTGAAAGCCCATTGGCAGGCCTTCCGCTCCGAACCCGGCAGGCGCAGCCATACAGGGCAAGCCAATTAGGCTGACCGGCACTGTCACCTGCATCCAGCGATGATAGGTATCCATCACTCGCCCCATGATCTCACGCGGATACGGCGTCTCGATATCGAAGGGCCAGACCTGTGCGGCCGGCAGAACCAAAACATCATAGTCCTGAAACAGCCCAGCCGCCCGCCGGAACCACTCCGACCGGGTAACGCTGGCCTCGTGCACCTGCATGGCGGATAGCATCAGGCCACGCTCCAACTCCCACTGTGCGCTGTCCTTCAAGGCCTCTGATTTGCCCTGCAACGGCTGCAATCCCGCCGCCACCGCCCAGGACCGCAGGGTAACCCAACTGCCCCACATCTTTTCGGCATCGAAGGGAGGAGACACATGTTCGACCACTGCGCCTTGTTCTTCGAAAACACCTAGGGCATCGCGGCAAAGATCCAGAATGCTGTCCTCTATCGGAAATGCGCCGCCCCAATCTCCCAACCAACCAATCCGAACCCCGCGAAGATCAGCGGCTTGAACGGGACTCACGTTCCCAGCATCCGCGACCAAAGGCGACCGGGGATCAGCGCCTGATATCACGTCGAGCAATAGCCCCAGATCTTCAGGGCTGCGCGCCATTGGCCCCAAAGTCGACAACTGATGCAGAAACCCATCTCCAGCGGGTTCCGACGGTACCCGCCCCCAGCTAGGGCGAAATCCGTAAACGTTGTTCCACGCGGCCGGGTTGCGCAGACTTCCCATCATGTCCGAGCCATCGGCCAACGCGACCATCCCCGTCGCCAAAGCAACCGCCGCGCCACCGGACGACCCTCCACATGTGCGCGCCCCATCATAAGGGTTCCGGGTTGCTCCATAGACAGGGTTGAACGTGTGCGAGCCAAGCCCAAACTCGGGCGAGTTGGTCTTGCCAATCAAGATCGCCCCCGCCGCGCGCATCCGCGCCGCAATCAGATCGTCCTGTTCGGGCACAAAATCGCGAAACAGCGGCGATCCTTGCGTTGACACTATCCCGGCGACGTTGACCAGATCCTTCACAGCAATCGGCAACCCATGCAATGGCCCCCGATTAGGACCCGCATCCAATGCCGCCGCCTCTGCCATGAGGTCATCCGCGCCGCGCAGTGCCACAATCGCATTGACCGCTCCATTTACGGCCCCAATACGATCCAGCGTCGCAGCCATCACCTCGACCGATGAAACAGCATCAGATGACAGCTGATCGACCAGCGTCTTTGCGGAAAGCTGAGTGACATCCATCCGGGTTTCAATCACCTCGATCTGTTTGGTTCAATTCCAGCCTAGCCGCGCACCCCGACCAATAAAACCCATTGTTTAAATACATCTTTTCCCGAATGGCCAACCGCCACCCGGATCCCCTTCATCTGGCTAAAAATATTTCGGGGGAGTCGCGGCTTGCCGCGGCGGGGGCAGCGCCCCCTGCCCTGCCTTAGTCGCCCTGCGCCTCGGACCGGCTTTTGCCCGCCACGTTCAATGCCAGGGTCGCCGCCATGAACCCATCCAGATCCCCGTCCAACACACCTTTGGTGTCCGAGGTCTCATGATTGGTCCGCAGATCCTTCACCATCTGATAAGGCTGCAAGACGTAAGACCGGATCTGGTTGCCCCAGCCCGCATCCCCTTTGGCTTCATGCGCCGCGTTGATGTCGGCGTTCCGGCGGTCCAGCTCTTGTTGGTAGAGGCGCGATTTCAGCGCCTTCATGGCGATATCGCGGTTCTGGTGCTGCGACTTCTCGGATGAGGTCACAACGATCCCAGTCGGGATATGCGTGATCCGCACGGCCGAGTCCGTGGTGTTCACGTGCTGACCACCCGCACCCGAGGACCGATAGGTATCAATCCGAATATCGGCCGGGTTCACCTCAATCTCTATATTGTCATCGACCACGGGGTAGACCCAGACCGAACTGAACGAGGTATGCCGCTTGGCCGCCGAGTCATAAGGCGAGATTCGTACCAGGCGATGCACGCCGCTTTCCGATTTCAGCCAACCATAGGCATTGTGACCGGAAATCTTATAGGCCGCCGACTTGATCCCGGCTTCTTCACCCGCGGTCTCGGATTGCAGCTCGACCGTATAGCCCTTCTTTTCCGCCCAACGCACATACATCCGCGCCAGCATCGAGGCCCAGTCACAGCTCTCGGTCCCACCCGCGCCCGAGTTGATCTCGAGGAAGGTATCGTTGCTGTCAGCCTCGCCGTCCAGCAGAGCCTCCAGTTCTTTCTTGGCGGCCTTGTCCTTCAGAGACTTGATCGAGGCTTCGGCGTCCTGAACGACCTCTTCATCCTCTTCCATCTCGCCCAGCTCGATCAGCTCGATATTGTCGCTGAGATCGGTTTTGATGGACTCATAGGTCTCGATCGCGTCGACCAGCATCTGCCGTTCGCGCATCAGTTTCTGCGCGTTCTCGGGGCTGTCCCACAGGTTCGGATCCTCGACCCGCGCATTGAATTCCTCAAGCCGATGGGGCGCGGTTTCATAGTCCATACGCTGCGCCAGCAGCTCTAGCGACTTTTCGATTTCCGCCACGATATTCTGGGTTTCGGCGCGCATGGTCTTGCCCCAACTTGGTCAAACAGGACTGCGTGATAGCAAGAGCAGAAGGCCACCACAAGACGGGCCAGACGGGATTACACGCTTGGCCGTCAGAGATTTTACAAAGCGATCAGTAAAGGCCGCCGGTACTCAAATCCCCTTGCGAGGCTTTGGGGCCAACAGTGACGGTGCTACCGGTCGAGGTTTGGACCTGAACGCCTGCGCGTTGCGCCTCTTCGAACAGCGGAAGGTCGGATCCGATGGCAAAGCCGCCGTCGTAGATGCGGTCGATGAAGCCATCCACACCGTCCCGGAAGAACTCGGCCACGACATATTCGCCGGATGCATCCGCAGGCAGGCGCGCGCCGCTGAAACGGTCGATCTTGATGAAGTGACCACCCTCGGGCACCTCGAACGGACCGCCGCCGTATTTCTCAACGGCTTTTTCCATGAAGCTCTGGAAGACCGGCCCGCACATGGTGCCACCATAGGCCCCCCGGCCCATCGGACGCGGGCGGTCATAGCCGATATAGCATCCGGCCACGATGTTCGAGGTGAAGCCGATGAACCACGCATCCTTGGAGTCGTTGGTCGTTCCGGTCTTACCTGCCGTCGGCACCGGCAGGTTGACATAGCGCGACGCCGTCCCGCGATCCACAACACCCTTCATCATCGAGGTCAGCTGATAGGCGGTGATCGCATCCATGACCTGAGAGCGATTGGTTTCAATGGTCGGCGACTCGTTTGGCTCCAACCAGGTCGAGTTACAATCGAGGCACTGACGATCGTCATGGCGATAGATCGTCTTGCCAAAACGGTCCTGAATCCGGTCGACCAGAGTAGGTTCGACCCGCTCACCGCCATTGGCGAACATCGCGTAGGCCGCAACCATTTTATACAGTGTGGTTTCTTCGGACCCGAGCGAGTTGGCCAGAAATGCACCCATTCGGTCATAAACCCCGAACCGTTCCGCATAGCCCGCGACGACGGGCATCGTGACCTCTTGCGCCAGACGAATGGTCATCAGGTTCCGCGACTGTTCGATCCCGGTGCGCAGTGGCGTCGGACCGTAGAATTTGTTCGACGAGTTCTTGGGGCGCCACAGCCCCTGAGGGGTATTCACCTCAATCGGCGCGTCCACAACGATGGTGGCTGGGCTGTAGCCACTGTCGAGCGCAGCCGCGTAAACAAACGGCTTGAACGAGGACCCCGGCTGGCGCTGCGCCTGCGTGGCACGGTTGAACACGGTGTCCTGATACGAGAACCCGCCTTGCATCGCCAGAACGCGGCCCGAGTTCACGTCCATCGCGACAAAGCCGCCCTGCACTTCGGGCACCTGACGGGCGGACCATTGGCCCTCTTCCCCGGCCATGACAAGGATCACATCGCCGCGTTTGAAATTATCAAAGAAGTTGCCCTGCATCCATTTGATGTCAGAGCGTGGGATGGTGCCATCGGCAGGGCCATCCTCAATACCGACGGTCAATTGTTGCTCGGCCACGTCCAGCACAACGGCGGGATACCATTGGGTCGGCAGTACAACGTCACGGGGGATTTCCATCTGCGCCAATGCATCGCGCCATTGGGCTTCATCCGACAGCCGTTCTTCGGCGATCACCTCGCCCGTGCCACGCCATCTACCGCGTGACAGGTCGTATTTCTGCAATGCCTCACGCAGCGCACGCGCGGCTTCGACCTGCATCTCTTCATCGACCGAGGCTCGTACGGTGAAACCACCCGTAAAGAACTCACCCTCACCGAAATCCTCGCTCAGCTGACGGCGGATTTCATCGGTGAAGTAGTCGCGCGGCGGCAGTGCGGTGCGGAAGCTTTCGAAATCCCCGTTCTGGACCGAACGCAGAGGCATTTCGACCTCGGTCTCATAGGTGGCCTGATCAATATAACCGTTCTGGTTCATCTCGCGCAGAACATAGTTGCGGCGAGCCAGCAGGCGTTCCTTTTGGCGGACCGGGTGATAGTCCGACGGTGCCTTGGGCATCGCGGCCAGCATCGCGGCCTCATGCGGGGCCAGTTCCTGCAGGGTCTTGTTGAAATAGGTCTGCGCCGCAGCGGTCACGCCATAGGAGTTCTGACCCAGAAAGATCTCATTCATATAAAGCTCGAGGATCTGTTCCTTGTCGAGCGTATCTTCAAGCCGGGTGGCGAGGATGATTTCCTTGATCTTGCGCTCGGCCCGACGGTCGCCTGACAACAGGAAGTTCTTCATCACCTGCTGTGTGATGGTTGAGGCCCCGCGCACGGTCTCTCCCTTGGTGCGCACAGCTTCGACACCGGCTGCGATAATGCCGCGCGGGTCATAGCCCTGATGGGTGTAGAAATTCTTGTCTTCCGCAGAAATGAAGGCCTGTTTCACCAGATCGGGGATTTCCTCGGACGGGGTGAACAGACGGCGTTCCTGGGCGAATTCGTCGATCAACTGACCCTCACCGGAATAGATACGGCTGATCGTGGGCGGCTTGTACTGGGCCAGCGACTCGTGGCTGGGCAGGTCGCGACCATACATCCAGAAGACCGCGCCGATCACCAGCGCAACCATGAAGATACCCAAAGTCACGAGGCTGAAAACTGCCCCGAAAATCGATAGAATGAACCGGATCACGTCACTGCCTTTTTTTCGCGCTGCCGCCTATATAGGGATGCCAAGCCCAAGGGTCAAAACATGCGTCAAAACCACAAGCGCATTCTAGCCGTTTTGCGCCGTCAGGTCACTGTCCAATCAAGGACCGTCTGATCACATCTTGCTGCCGCCAGTCCTCGAGCCCCTGATAAATCCCCAGCGCCATTTTGGCGCGCCATTCGGGATTTTTGATGTTTTTTAGGTCTCTGGGGCTGGAAAGAAACCCAAGTTCGACCAGAACAGACGGAATATCCGCCGCCTTCAGCACCGAAAACGAGGCCGTGCGCAGCGGTTTGCGATTCATCGGCCCGCCCTGTTGCGCCATGCCATTGGCAATCGCGCCCGCAAGCGAAGTGGTGCGGGGTTTGGTCTCCTGCCGTGCCATGTCCAGCAGCACATCGGTGACCTGATCATCAGCTCCGTTCAGATCGACCCCGGATAAAAGATCGTCGCGATCATGACGCTCAGCCAGTTTGACGCTGGCCACGTCCGAGGCATCCTCGGACAAGGTATAGACCGCCGCGCCGTGGGCCTGACCTTCGGAGAGGGAGTCGGCATGTAGCGAGATGAACACATCCGCACCGGCCCGATGCGCCAGCGCGATACGACGTTCCAGCGAGACGAACTGATCTTCGACCCGCGTCAGCACCACCTCGTAACCACCTGACCTTAATAGCAATTCACGCAATTCACGCGCGAAGGTCAGCATCATGGTTTTCTCGTCAATGCCGCCGAACTCGGCACCCGGATCAATACCGCCATGGCCGGGGTCCAGCATCACCCGCAAGACCTGCGTCGCGTTGCGCGGGGTCTCGGATGTTGTGACGGCAGGTTCGGGAAGGTCCCAGCCGTGGTTCTGCGGTACGCCCGCCGATGCGTTGAACGTGTCAAAATCGGTGCCCACCAATTGCAAGGTCAACAGCGCCGCGCCCGATATCTGATCTATCTTCAGCTCGGCCGTGTCCACCGCCATCGGTGCGCCCAATTCCAGAACCATGCGGGACCAGCCGGGGACATAGGCCCCGAACTGAACGCCGCTGATCCGGTCGGTTTGCAGAAATTCTTCGGCACTGAGGCCGGTCCAGTCGACCTCCTGAAAGTCGAGAACCATGCGGTAGGGATCGCGCAGCGTGAAGATGCGGTAGGGTACACCCTGACTGACGCCAAGATTGACCTGAACCGCGGTGCGACCAGAATCGATGATGCGGCTTTGGTCCGGCTGCACGCGCGCCAAAGCAGTGAAGTCCTGCGCCAATGCGGCACCGGACAGCGCCCAGATCAGCGCGATGCAATAGAAAATCCTGCTCATGGCCTCAAGTTTTCCCGAGATCGTTTGAGCGTGACCCTAGCGCATCCGCCCCCTCTTGTGAACGCTTTACACCGGCTGCAACGCGCCGCGTTCGGCCATGAAGCTGCGCAGGCGCACTAACCCGTCCTGAATATCGGCCGTGGCCCGCGCGTAGGAGAATCGCAGGGTCGTATGTCCGCGCTCAGGATCGAAATCCAAACCGGGTGTGACAGCCACACCGGCCTTTTCCAGAATCTCGGCTGCAAAGGCGCGGCTGTCATCAGTCAGATCAGAGACATCGGCATAGACGTAAAACGCCCCATCAGGTGGCGCGATATTCGTGAAACCAGCTTTTGGCAGCCCTTCGAGCATCAACTCACGGTTGCGACGGTAGACATCGAGATTGGCCTGCAGCTCCTCGTCGCAATCCATCGCGGCCAACGCGGCCACCTGGCTGGCATGGGGAGCGCAGATGAACATGTTCTGAGCGATCCGCTCGACCACGCGGACCTGATCCTCGGGAACGACCATCCAGCCAACACGCCAACCTGTCATCGAGAAATACTTCGAGAAGGAATTGATCACATAGCACTCATCCGTCAGCTCCAACGCAGTGACGGCTTTGGCCTCATATTCCAGCCCATGGTAGATCTCATCACTGATGAAAGAGGCACCCTGCCCCTGCGCCGCGTCGATCAACGCGCCCATCGACGCGCGATCCAACATGGTGCCGGTTGGATTGGCCGGTGACGCGACCATCAGGCCCTGAAGATCAAGCCCGGCAAAATCCGAAGGCACCGGTTGCAGCCGATTCTCGGGCAAGGTCGGCAGGTCGACGGGCACCAGCCCAAGCGCCTTGAGAATCTGGCGGTAGGACGGATAGCCCGGCGCACCGATCCCCACGCGATCCCCGCTGTCGAACAGCGCGGTAAAGGCAAGCAAGAACCCGCCGGAAGACCCCGGCGTCACCACGACCCTTTCGGGGTTCAGATCGACATTGTACCACTCGCCATACATCTGCGCGATCCGCTGTCGCAAGGCGGGCAGCCCAAGCGCGACGGTATAACCCAACGGGCCTTGCTCCATTGCCTTGGCGAGGGCTTCAGTCGCGCCTTTCGGGGCGCCGGTTCCGGGCTGGCCGACCTCCATATGAATGATGTGGCGTCCGGCCACTTCGGCTTTGCGCGCGGCCTCCATCACGTCCATCACAATAAACGGATCGACCCCGGACCGGGTTGAGTTTCTCATGCCCATCTCCCATGTTGCAGCCATGGCTTTTGAACGCGTATCCCGGCTGGCGTCAATCCCGGCCCTGATACTTGCGGCTGTCCTCTGGCTGACGGCGGCAGTGCAGAGCCACGCCCAGGGCCTGATCCGCGATCCCGATATCGAGTACGGCCTGCGCGAACTGGCCTTTCCGGTGTTGCGTGCCGCCGGGCTAAGCTCCAATCTGGTGCACATTCTGGTGGTCAACGACAACACCTTCAACGCCTTCGTGATCGACTATAACGCGATCTACCTGAACTACGGCCTGATCCTGTCGGTTGACAGCCCCGAAATGCTGCAAGCCGTCATTGCTCACGAGGCCGCTCATATCGCCAACGGTCATCTGGCCCGCCGTCACCAAAACCTGCAGGATGCGCAACGCAAGGCGACCCTTGGCACAGCGCTTGCTCTAATCACAGCCGCAGCGGGCGCTCGGGAAGCCGCCGCAGGACTTGCAGTTGGCACGCAAGGCGCGGCCATTCGCAGCTTTCTGGGTCACACGCGGGCTGAGGAAGCCTCAGCCGATCGCAGCGCGGCCAGCTATCTGCGGTGGGCCGGAATCTCACCCAAGGGGATGGTCGCGATCCACCGCAAATTCGCAGGTCAGGAATTGCTGAGTACGGCCAATCAGGACCCCTATATGCGCTCGCACCCCACCAGCAGGGATCGCCTGCGCGCGGCTGAGGCGTTTCTGGACGAGTTCGGCGATCAAACCCAACCCAATGAAACCGCCGACTATTGGTTTGCACGCGTGAAAGGCAAACTCTCGGCCTTTCTGCGCTCTCCGAGCTGGACAATGCGTCGCGCGAAAGAGGAAACGGCGTATGACATCCGAATGATGCGCGAGGCGTCGGCCCATCACCAGAACCGCGATCTGGCACGTGCGCGTGCAGCGATAGATGAAGCCTTGAAAATTCGGCCCGAGGATCCCTTCTACTATGAACTGAAAGGTCAAATCCTTCTGGAAAACAGGCAATTTTCCGAGGCAGTTAATGCGTATGCCCAAGCGGTTGAAATGGCGCCGCACAATGCGTTGATTCTTGCCGGGTACGGACGGGCGCTGCTGCTACAAGGCCAGACCGACACGGCGTTGGAGGCGCTGGAGAAAGCCCGCGCCCGCGACTACCGCAACGCGCGGCTGATGCGGGATTTGGGAGTGGCCTATTCCAAGGTCGGCAATAACGGTATGGCCTCGACCGTCACCGCAGAACGATACGCCTTGCAGGGCCGGTTGGCCGATGCAGGTATTCACGCAAGACGGGCCATCGGGCAACTTCCCGAAGGCTCACCGGGTTGGCAAAGGGCACAAGATGTGTTGATTGCCTCGAAACGCGCAGAGAAAGCGAAAAGGAAACGCAAATGATCCTGAAACATGCAGCCCCCGCCCTTTTGGGGCTTTCCCTGATATCGACTTCGGCGCTGGCGCTGGACCTCAATGCGCTCAGCGATGCCGAAAAGGCCGAGTTCGGAGCACAGGTGCGCGAGTATCTGCTGGAAAACCCCGAAGTGATCATCGAAGCGATCACCATTCTGGAACAGCGCAACGCAGCGTCTCAGGAACAGGCCGACCGCGATCTGGTCGCCTCGAACGCGGATGAGCTGTTCAATGACGGCTATAGCTGGGTGGGCGGCAATCCGGAGGGCGACATCACCTTGGTCGAGTTCATGGACTACCGCTGCGGCTATTGCCGCCGCGCCGTGCCCGAGGTGGCCAGCCTGTTGGCCGAAGACGGCAATATCCGTCTGGTGATCAAAGAGTTCCCGATTCTGGGCGATGCCTCGGTCCTGTCCTCACGCTTTGCTGTTGCGACCAAACATGTCGCCGGCGATGACGCCTATAAACAGGTTCATGACGCCCTACTGGAATTCAGCGGAGAACCCAGCGAAGTGACCCTACGCCGCATCTCGGACGGGCTTGGGCTGGACAGCGACGCCATCATCGCCGCGATGGACAGCAACCAGGTCACCGAAGAGATCACCCGCACCCGAGAACTTGCACAACGGATGCAGATCACCGGCACGCCCTCGTTCGTCCTAGGCACCGAAATGCTGCGCGGCTTCCTGCCCGCGGATCAGATGAAGCAGATCGCAGACGGCGTGCGGGCGGAACAGGGGTAAGTTGTTGGGGCGGCCTTGCCGCCCCATACGAACGGGCGCGCCGTCCAAGAATGCACAATATACCTCAGAACAGTAGCACCGCAGATGTCGGTTTAGGACTCATGGCAGACGCGATGACCAACACGCAATATGGGTGGCGGTGGACGAAGCGAGATCTCTATTGGAAAGCTGCATAATTTTTGATCTCGATGGTACACTCGTTGATAGCGAGACCGCCTGCTTACAGGCCTTGAACGAAGCTATTCCCCAATTGGCTATGTCTATTTCGGAGCTATCGAGCCGGTATCGAGGGAAAAAGCTCGCCACAATTTTTTCCGACATTGAAAACACACTCGGACTACGTCTGCCAATCGACATAGAGCAACGCTATCGCGAGCATGCGTCGATACTAATCGAATCCGATACGCGCCTTTTTTCCGGGGTCGCTGATGCACTTGTCAGACTTCGCCAACAAATGTGTATCGCATCAGGCGGACCAATGCCCAAAATCGAAGTGTTAGTGGATAGTCATGGGCTACGACCCTTCTTTGGAAAAAGGCTGTTCAGTTCCTACGACCTGAAGTCTTGGAAACCATCGCCTGATCTGTTCGTCCACGCAGCTCATCAAATGGGGTTTTCGCCTGAAGATTGCATCGTCGTCGAGGACAGTGAGGTTGGCATCACTGCTGCCAAGGCGGCGGGAATGACACCCTTGCATTTCTGCGAGCAATTCAGTGCACCTCTATCAGAGTACAGCTTTTCAAATTACGCCGAATTGCCAGATATGATCGAGAGGATACAAACTGCTTAGGTGAGCACGTCGCGAACGGAAACAAAACCCACAAAGCAGTCCAATAGAATGTAGTACGTCAGCTATGTATACCCACGCTACTCCGCCGCATCCAATTCAGAGGCCTTTTTCTCGACCTCTTCCACGATATGCTCGATCATCTGATCGTTCGACATCTTGTGGCTGGCCTTGCCCGCCAGATAGACCATGCCCGACCCTGCTCCGCCGCCGGTGAAGCCGACATCGGTCATCAGCGCCTCGCCCGGGCCGTTGACGACGCAACCGATGATCGACAGGGACATCGGCGTTTTGATATGTTCCAGGCGGTGCTCCAGCGTCTCGACGGTTTTGATCACGTCGAACCCCTGACGCGCGCAGGAGGGGCATGAGATGATGTTGACGCCGCGATGGCGCAGGCCCAGCGATTTCAGGATTTCAAAGCCAACCTTAACCTCTTCGACCGGGTCTGCGGACAGGCTGACGCGGATCGTATCTCCGATCCCCATCCACAGCAGGTTGCCGAGACCGATGGCGGATTTGATGGTGCCGCTGACCAGCCCTCCGGCCTCGGTGATACCAAGGTGAATGGGGGCATCGGTGGCCTCGGCAATGCCTTGATAGGCCGCCGCCGATAAAAAGACGTCGCTGGCTTTCACGCTGATCTTGAATTCGTGGAAATCATTGTCCTGCAGTATGCGGATATGTTCCAACCCGCTTTCGACCATCGCCTCGGGACAAGGTTCGCCGTATTTCTCAAGCAGGTGCCGCTCGAGCGAGCCTGCATTCACTCCGATCCGAATCGAGCAGTTATGGTCCCTTGCGGCCTCGATGACCTCCTTCACGCGTTGTTCGTTGCCGATATTGCCCGGGTTGATCCGCAGACAGGCTGCCCCGGCCTCAGCGGCTTCGATGCCGCGACGGTAGTGAAAGTGAATGTCGGCCACGATGGGCACCGGGCTTTCGCGCACAATCTCTTTCAGCGCCTTGGCCGAGTCCTCGTCCGGAACGGAAACCCGCACGATATCGGCACCAGCCTCAGCCGCCGCCTGAACCTGCGCGACCGTTGCCGCCACATCAGTGGTTAGGGTGTTGGTCATGGTTTGGACAGCAATCGGAGCATCGCCTCCGACCGGCACGTTGCCGACCATGATCTGGCGGGATTTACGGCGGTAGATATCGCGCCAGGGACGTACGTGGTTGAGCGACATGAAGAGAGGTCCGCATCTGCCTAGGTTGCCTCATAGATAGTTCGGCAACCGTGGTTGAGCAATGGCAAGACTATTCGGCAGGCTCGCCCGCTGTTTGCGTCTGAAGCTCGGCCACCAATTGCTTGAGGGCGCTGTTCTGCTCCGCCTCGAGATCGGCGACGGCATAGGTCTCAGCCACTGCGTCCTTGGACAGGACGACGCCCTTCGCGACAGTGCCCGGCGCACCGACAGGTCCGAAGTGTTCACCATTCATCGAAAAGAACACAGAACCCGACGCCCCTGCCCGCAACAGCGGGGGTTCTTCGGTCAGAGGCACTTCGAACACGCTGCCCTGTTCAACCGTGCCCAGCGTGCCTTCGAAGATCACGCTACCATCGGCGGCCGTGACACGCATCCACGCAGGGTTCACGGCGACAATTTTCAACGTCGTATCCAGCTGCTCGACCACCTGCGGCAAGGCCGGGCGTTCAACTGTGTGCAATTCGGCCACCTGAACCTCGGGCAGTTCCGGCGGACGGAACGTGCCGACGGTCCGTGGGTCAAGCGTGGAAATCGGAGCATCCCGCGCGACCATCACCGGAACATCCAGCGCTTGCGGGCGATAGAGGCGATCCAGTGCTTCGGTTGAAGCAGTCTCGACAGTTTCTGTGCTACGTGCCGCATCAAGGGGGTCGAGGTCCGACAGAACAACAGGTGCTTGCTCAACCGGGCTGACCTGCACCTGCTGGATCTTGTTCAGCACGGCCCAGCCGCCATAGCCAATACCGCCGATAACGGCCAGCAACACTAGGGATGAGCCAATCGCGCGCGGTTCAACCTGACTGACAAAAGATTCTTTGCCGGGGATATATGGCGTGTTCGGAGACACAAACGGATCCCGACCCATCGGGCCACGGGCCGGAAGATCTCCGGTCGGTTTGCGCACAACCGAGGCCTCGGCGGACATGCCATGCGCAACCTCAAAGCCGCTTTCCTTGCAGAAGGCGGCAAATGTCTCATCCGGGTTCATGCCCAGATACCGGGCGTAAGAACGCACATACCCGGCGATGAAGCCGGGTGTATCGAACGCATCAGGATCGGCGTTTTCGATGGCAGCGATGTAGTTGGCTTTGATCCGCAGCTCGCGCTGAACATCCAGAAGGGATTTGCCCATGGTGGCGCGCTCGCCGCGCATCTGATCACCAAGCCGTACTTCGTAGTCGTCAAAACCCTTTGGTCTGACTTCTACACCTTCTTCGGAATCGCGCTGTGATCTGCGCCCAATCATTCCTGCCGCCCCATTTTGCCCGTCGCGTGTTTCACGCTCATGGCGAATCGTCCCCATAACGATTCGTCCACTTATTTTGTTAGCGTAAGCTTAACACGCGGCAAACACGTTGCACACTTTAGCGTGAGGTTAACCGGCAAGTTCGGCGCGATTTAGCGCACAATGTGACCAAAGTTCGTCCATCGCCTGAACCAGACGGTTCATCTCACCGGGTCCATGGACCGGAGATGGGGTGAAGCGCAGGCGTTCTGTACCACGCGGAACCGTCGGGAAGTTGATCGGTTGCACATAGATACCGTGATCGTCCAGCAACCGGTCGCTCAGGATTTTGGTATGGACTGGGTTACCGACGATAACAGGCACGATGTGGCTGCCATGGTCGATCAGCGGCAGGCCCAAGCCTTTCAGGCGCAGCTTCAGGATTTTGGCCTGTGTCTGATGCTGCTCGCGCAATTCCGGCGTCACTTTCAGATGCGCGACCGAGGCCGCCGCACCAGCCGCAACAGCGGGCGGCAGAGACGTGGTAAAGATGAACCCCGGCGCGTAAGAGCGCACAGCGTCGCACATCTTTTCGCTGGCGGCGATATAGCCCCCCATCACACCATAGGCTTTGGCCAGAGTGCCATTGATGATGTCGATGCGATGCGCCAGACGGTCACGCTCGGTCACACCACCGCCGCGCGGGCCGTACATGCCAACCGCGTGGACCTCGTCGATATAGGTAAGCGCACCGAATTCATCTGCCAGATCGCAAATCTCTTCGATCGGGCCAAAGTCACCATCCATGGAGTAAACCGACTCAAAGGCAATCAGCTTGGGGGCTTTTGGATCGTCTGCTTCGAGCAACTCACGCAGGTGGGCGACGTCATTGTGGCGGAAGATGCGCTTGGCGCCGCCATTGCGCCGCACGCCTTCGATCATCGAGGCATGGTTCAGCGCGTCCGAATAGATGATCAGACCGGGGAACAGTTTCGGCAAGGTCGAAAGCGTCGCGTCATTGGCGATATAGGCGCTGGTGAACAGCAGAGCCGACTCTTTGCCGTGCAGATCGGCCAGCTCAGCCTCAAGGCGCTTGTGATATACAGTCGTGCCCGAGATGTTGCGCGTTCCGCCCGACCCTGCACCGGCCGCATCGACGGCCTCGTGCATGGCGTTCAGAACAACCGGGTGCTGGCCCATGCCAAGATAGTCATTGCCGCACCACACGGTAATATTCTGTTGCGTTCCATCGGGACGGGTCCGAACGGCATGCGGGAAGTGCCCGTTGCGGCGTTCGATATCGATAAAGGTCCGGTAACGTCCTTCTTCATGCAGCCTGGCAATCGCTGAATCGAGCTGAGCAGTATAGTCCAACGGACCCTCCTTGATCGCCTCGGGCAAACCCCTCACCCAAAGCCTGTATTCCGCCATCTGCTGGGTCGAAGCCCTTGGACAGCTTTGTGTTCGCACGTTCGACCTTTCTAATGCCGCTCGTTAGAACCCAACTTTGATTTGCATCAAATATAAGCTTCATAGCCGGGCAGCAAGTAAACTTACGTCTAAAAGACGCGGGGAAACGACGCAGGTACAGAAGCTTAACTTCAGCCACTCACTACGGGGCGGTACTGCGCACTCTGCTCTGGACGGCGGCGCCAACACTGATAGGGTTCGCGCAAATCATTCCCAAGCAGGAGCCCTGTTATGTCGCTAGACGCCGTGCTGAGCCGGATCGACTCTGATCTGCAAACCTCGATCGACCGCCTGATGGAGCTGTTGCGCATCCAATCGATCTCAACCGATCCCGCCTACAAAGCGGATGTCGATAAGGCCGCCGACTGGCTGGTCTCGGACCTGCAGAGCATCGGTATTGCAGCAGAAAAGCGCGAAACACCCGGTCACCCTATGGTCGTGGGTCATGTGGGTGAGGGCAGCGAAGGCCCGCATGTGCTGTTCTATGGGCACTATGATGTACAACCCGTCGACCCACTGAACCTGTGGAACCGCGATCCGTTCGACCCCGCCATCGAAGAGACCGAAAACGGACCTGTCATTCGAGGCCGTGGATCATCCGACGACAAGGGCCAGCTGATGACCTTTGTCGAAGCCTGCCGCGCCTGGAAAGCTGTCCACGGCACCCTGCCCTGCCGCATCACCTTTTTCTTCGAAGGTGAAGAGGAATCAGGCTCGCCGTCGCTGGTGCCGTTCCTCGAAGCGAATAAAGACGAATTGCAGGCCGATCTGGCGCTGGTTTGCGACACCTCGATGGTGTCACGCGGAGTGCCTTCGATTGCCTCGCAGTTGCGCGGCATGCTGAAGGATGAGTTCACCATCGTCGGCCCCCGCATCGACCTGCATTCCGGCCACTACGGCGGCCCCGGTCTGAACCCGCTGCGCGAATTGTCCAAGATCGTGGCTTCTTTCTATGACGATGAGACCGGACGCGTCGCTGTTGAAGGGTTCTACGAAGGTGTTCACGAGGTCCCGGCAGATCAGCTGCGCCAGTGGGAAAACTGCGGTTTCGACGAAGCAGAGTACTTGAACTCGGTGGGATATAGCCAACCGCATGGCGAAAAAGGCTATTCCACACTGGAACAGCAATGGGCACGCCCCACGCTTGAGGTCAACGGCCTTTGGGGCGGCTACAACGGTGCCGGATCAAAAACGGTGATCCCGTCAGAGGCCCATTGCAAAATCACCTGCCGCCTGGTCGGTGACATGGACCCCGACGCGCTGCGCGACAAGATTCGTAAACATGTAGAGGAGCACCTGTCCCCGGACGCCCAAGTTGTTTGGGACAATGACCTCGAAGGGTCCCCAGCCTCGGTCATGAATCTGGATCGCCCTGAATTCGAAGCGGCACGTGCTGCGCTGTCTGACGAATGGGGCCGCGAGGCCGTGTTCACCGGGATGGGCGGCTCAATCCCGGTCGTTGGTTACTTCGACACCGTTCTGGGTCTGGATTCGATGCTGGTCGGTTACGCCAATGACGACGATGCCATCCACTCTCCGAACGAGAAGTACGATGTCAAAAGCTTCCACAAGGGCATCCGCTCTTGGGCCCGTATTCTGGATGCTTTGAATTCGTAGAAGTCTTTTGCGAGGCTCTGCCTCGCGCTCCGGGATATTTTCGGCCAGATGAAGGAGGGATCCCATGCTTCATCTGGCTATAAATATCCCGGGGGAGACGCGGCTTGCCGCGGCGGGGGCAGAGCCCCCTAACCCCTTACATATGGATCACGCGATCATACGCATCCAGAACGCTTTCATGCATCATTTCTGACAGCGTCGGATGTGGGAAGACGGTGTTCATCAGGTCTTCTTCTGTCGTCTCCAATTGACGACCGACCACGTAGCCCTGAATCATCTCGGTCACTTCTGCGCCGATCATATGCGCGCCCAGCAGCTCGCCGGTCTTGGCGTCAAAGATCGTCTTGATCATGCCCTCAGGCTCTCCAAGCGCAATAGCCTTACCGTTCCCGATGAAGGGGAAGCGGCCGACCTTGATGTCGTAGCCAAGCTCTTTGGCCTTGGCTTCGGTATAGCCAACCGAGGCCACTTGCGGGTGACAATAGGTGCAACCTGCGATGCTTTCGGGTTTGACCGGATGCGCGTGTTTGCCTGCGATCAGGTCGGCCACCATGACGCCTTCGTGGCTGGCTTTATGAGCCAACCAAGGCGCGCCGGCGATATCACCAATCGCATAGAGACCATCAACGCCGGTGCGGCAGAACTCGTCTGTCACAACATGCGTGCGGTCGATTTTCACGCCGAGTGCTTCCAGTCCCAGATTCTCGACATTGCCGACAATGCCAACGGCAGAGATTACCGTGTCGAACTCGTGCTTCTCGACCTTACCTTTGACCTCGATATGCGCGGTGACCTTACCCTTGCCGCGATCAAGCTGCTTGACCATCGCTTTTTCCATGATGGTCATGCCCTGCTTGGTGAAAGCTTTCTTAGCGAAGGCGCTTATCTCGGCATCTTCAACCGGAAGCACGCGGTCCATCACTTCAACCACGGTCGTGTCTGCGCCCAGCGTGTTGTAGAAGCTGGCGAATTCGATCCCGATGGCGCCCGAGCCGATGACGAGCAGTTTCTTCGGCATCCGAGGCGGCTGCAGCGCGTGTTTGTAGGTCCAGACCAGATCGCCATCCGCTTCCAGCCCTGGAAGTTCACGCGCACGTGCGCCGGTGGCGAGGACGATGTTCTTGGCGGTCAGCTCTTCAGTGCCCTTCTCGGTTTTCACCGAAACTTTGCCTTTTGCGGTAATCGTCGCCTCGCCCATCACGACACTGACTTTGTTCTTCTTGAGCAAGTGGCCGATCCCACCCGACAACTGGCCGGCAACGCCACGTGAGCGTTTGACCACCGCGTCCAGATCGTAACCGAACTTGTCCGCCGTCAGACCAAAGTCCTTTGCGCGCTCCATCAGGTGGAAGACCTCCGAAGACCGCAGCATAGCCTTGGTGGGAATGCAGCCCCAATTCAGGCAGATGCCGCCCAGATGCTCTCGCTCGACCACGACGGTCTTGAGGCCCAGTTGTGCCGCGCGGATTGCGGCCACATAGCCGCCCGGACCAGCACCGATTACGATCAGATCAAAAGATTTTTCAGCCATGTGTCCCTCTCGGCCCAGGTCGGTTTGAAATTTAGTTTAGCATTAAACTATTTTTCACAGCGCATCAATATAGACATACCGCGACAAAAGCGACGTCGGTATGTTATGGTCGATACGTGCAGTTTTCAGCCTATACCCAAGCTTTTTCAAAGGCTAGAAAAGAACAGCCGGGGCCTCCGCCCGCCTTATATTCACAAAGTATTCGAAAGACTTATCATGGCCAAGACCCTCAAAGACCTTCTCCTTGCACTTCTGAATGCAACGCTGATCCTTGTCGCGCTGTGCCTGTTTTTAGGGTGGAAACTGGCTTCGACGGTGGAGGACGTCACCTCGGGGCTGTCGGAAAAGCTGCAAGTTGTCGCCCCGTTGCGGGACGAGGCGCAGGGTATTCGCGAACAACTTTCAGGGCTGCGCAGTGATTTGGCCCGCATTCAAGAGGACGGTGTGGTGAGCAACACCGCCGTTTCTCTGCGAATGTCCAATACGCTAGACAAGCTGGAAACGATAGAAACCAAATTGCAGACCGTTCAGACCCGGTTTGGAGAGTTGGCAGACTCGCCTGACCAATTGATTGACCATGCAATTGAGACCTCGGCCGACGTGGTCGCCGACCGGATCATTACCATCCGTGGATGCGGGCCTGAAAGCTATCCGGCTGCCTGCAGCTCACGCACAGTGGCACCATAGCCGCCCATGTCGACATAGGCGGTCTCATGCACGGTTGGAGTGCGTGACAGGGCCTCATTACGATAGGGGAAACGTCCGAATTTCCGGATAACCTCACGGTGCGCGCGCGCGTGCAGCAGGTTGCTGGAATCCTCGCTGCTTAGGTTCTGGCACATCAGGCGTACGCAGCGTTCCTGATCACACAGGTTTTCGGAATGCATCATCGGCAGATAAAAGAACTGACGCGCGGGTTCGTCGATTTTGAGATCCCAGCCCTTGTCCACCGCGCATTTCGCAGCGGCCAGAGCCGCGCGATCCGACGAAAAGGCCCGTGCCTCGCCGCGGAACATGTTGCGTGGAAATTGGTCTGTGAGGATGATATAGGCCAACGCCCCGCTGGGATATGTCAACCAGAGCGAAAACTTGCCCTCTGTCGCGGCTTCCCAGGTGCTCAGGAAACGGTCGCGGATCTGCTGATCCAGCGCGTCGTCCTGCATGTACCACCCCTTGGGGCCGACCTCATCCAACCAAAAACTCAATACGTCTTCAGGACCAACCATTGCCCTTATCTCCGTGTGTTGCCCTCCCCAGGGACGTACGGTCATTTAAGGCTGTTTTACAGATTTGTAACAGTAAAATATTACTACATTTCGGACATATTTAGGCGTTAGCGGAAACATCTTGTGCGTCCTCTTCCGCCTCGGCGGCTTCGATGGCCACTTCTTGGGCAACCTCAAGCGCAACCGGGGATGCGGAGGGGTACAGGGGCGACATGGTGCCGGTTTCGTCGACAGGAATCGCCGGGCGCTGTGTCATGCGGTACATCGCATAGCCTGCCATCACGAACAGCAATGCGGCGATGAACAGGAAAAAGCCCGGAGGTCCAAAGATCCCATCCCCCATCAGCCAACCGGTAATGAGCGGGCCTGTAATGGCCCCGAGACCGTTGATAAAAATCAAACCTCCGGAGGCGGCGGCCATATCCTCACGATCCAGAAAATCGTTCGTGTGGGCGATCAGCAGGGAATAGAGCGGGTTGGACATCCCGCCGATGAAGAAGGCTGCGACCAGAAGGATCGGAAAGCTCATCCCGAACAGCATACCGGCCAAGGAACTGGCCCCGCCGATTGCGGCCGCCAACAGGATCAGGAAGCGCCGATCCATCCGGTCCGAGAACCAGCCCAGCGGGTATTGCAGCACGATGGCCCCGATGTAGAAGGCGGCCACGAAGGTCGAGATCTCAAGCAGGCTCAGCCCGGCGCGCGCGCCATAGACTGAGGCCATGCCGAACTGCGCCGAGAACACGCCGCCCAGCAGGAACATGCCCACGCAGCCCAAGGGGGATTTACCCATCAGTTCGCGCAGGGTCATGGGTTTGGTCGTGTCGAACGCGGGTGTCGGAGAAATCGACAGCAAGATCGGCGCGAATGAGACCGAGACGACCACCGAGGCGATCACGAATGTCTCATACCCGGCGGGATCCCCCAGCAGAACCAGACCCTGCGCTGAGATGATCCCCAGCATCTGCACGATCATATAGAGAGACAGCGCCTGCCCCCGGTTCTCATTGCTGGCCGCGTTGTTCAGCCAGCTTTCGGCGGTCACATAAACGCCCGAGAAGCAAAAGCCGATCACGGCCCGCCCCAGGAACCAAGCGATCGGGTCGGTCAGCAGCGGATACATGATCATGACCGCAGAAATGAACGAGGCCAGCGCCGCGAAGACACGCACATGGCCGACCCTGCGGATCATCTCGGGCGCGAGGCGTGATCCGCCCAGAAACCCCATGAAATAGGCTGACATGACAAAGGACATCTCGAGGGTCGAGAACCCTTCGATCTCACCCCGGACACCCAGAACCGTACCTTGCAGGCCGTTGCCGACCATCAGCAGCCCCATACCGAGGAGAAGCGCCCAAGCGGTGGACAGAACCTGAATCATTTGGGCCTCCGGGATGTGCCAAGCTGTATTGCGAGTCGTTATGTGATCAAAACCAAAGCGGATCGCGCCTGTCTACGACATTCCCTGTCGGACAGCGTCGCGGCTGAGGGGTTCATGGGATCAGAAGGGACGAATCCCCATACGAGAAAAACCGATATTTCTGTTCAATCGCATGGGTATAGACGGACCGCATACGCTCCTGCCCCATCAGGGCCGAAACCAGCATCAGCAGGGTCGATTTGGGCAGGTGGAAATTGGTCATCAGCGCATCCGTCACGTGGAACTGAAAACCCGGATAGATGAAGATGTCGGTCTCCCCCTCCCAAGGCGCGATCTGGCCACTGCGCGCGGCGCTTTCGATCAGGCGCAGTGCGGTGGTGCCGACCGGGATCACCCGGCCCCCTGCCGCCTTGGTGGCGCGGATCTCATCAGCGGCCTGCTGGCTGACCCGGCCCCACTCGGCATGCATCTTGTGGGTTGTCACGTCCTCGACCTTGACCGGCAGAAAGGTTCCCGCGCCCACATGCAGGGTCACGTGACTGAATTCCACCCCGCGCTCGGCCAGCGCCGCCATCAGCGCGTCATCGAAATGCAGCGACGCGGTCGGAGCAGCTACAGCGCCCGAGTTGCGCGCCCAGATGGTTTGGTAGTCCGTCTTGTCCTGCTCATCCGCCGGACGTTTGGCGGCTATGTAGGGTGGCAAGGGCATCGCACCGGCCTGTTCAAGGGCAGCGTCAAAATCCTCACCACTAAGGTTAAACTGGAGATAGGCCTGCCCGTCCTCAACCCGGTCCAGCGCCGCGCTGAGATCGTCCGAGAATACGATCTCTTCGCCCGGTTTGACCTTTTTCAGCGGCTTGATCAGCGCGGTCCAGGACCCATCCGCCTGAGGTTCCAGCAACGTCGCCTCGATCGCGGCGGAAACCGGCCCTTGGGCGCTGTCGCGGTGCCGCCGTCCACTGAGCCTTGCCGGGATCACGCGCGTATCGTTCAACACAAGCCGATCGCCGGGGCGCAGCCAGTTGGGCAGATCGAACACATGGCTGTCCGAGATCGCCTCACCCTCGGCCACCAGCAAACGCGCGGATGAGCGCGGGTTGGCGGGCCGGGTCGCAATCAGGTCTTCGGGCAGGTGGAAATCAAAATCGCTGAGTTTCATGGCCGCGCCATACAAGGCCGCAAGAGATTCGGCCATATCCACAAAAGCGTTTCGGGTTTTACCTCAACCGTCAGGTGACACGAACGTCCCGAGAACGCTGAAAGCGTCGCAGGGTATTCGTGCCTCAGGTTTAACCCGAAGCGATCTAGCGTTCGAAATTCGGTGTATCGAACGCACGTTTGGGCTCGTCGGGTTTGCGTTGGACGGCATTCGGACCGTCCGACACCGTCGGGGCCGCAGGGCGCAGCAGGTTGCGCAGGAACAGCGGCGCAAGGCCTGATAGAGGGTTGACCGAGACCTTGGGATCGGCAAACGGCCCCGTAAGCGCATAGTTGAACCCGATGACTCCCTCGCCCTTTTTGGTAAAAACGCTGCCGACCGCATTCAGCAGATAGATCGGAGAAATAGCCCCTCGCAGGTTCAATGTCCCGGCCACCGTATTCACCTTTCCATCGAAAGACAGGCCCATGGACGGGCCAACAGCACTTCCGCTGAGTATCTTGACCTCGGTCGGGGTGATCCGCATCCGGCTGTCGATGGACGAGAAGAAGATGCCCTGACCAGCCATTTCATCCAGCAGCCCGACCAGACTGATCGCATTCAGCAGCGCCGCCATTGTCGGTGCGTCATGAATTCGGGTGCGGACAATTTTGAGGATCACGTCATAGCTGCCAGCGGCCGCGACCGGTTCCAACTGCACGTCCAAGGTTCCGCCCCGCGCCTGTGTCATCAAACCAGTAGAACGCAATACAGCCCCGGCATCCTTCGAAGTCAGAGAAACCGCACTGCGCGCGCCTCGCGGGGTGAGGCGCCCTTGCACGGCAGCCCCTCCGTTGACGCGGGCATTGAAGGTGCCGTTGACCCCTCCGGTCGTTTGAAACGCGCCTTTGAAGCCGGTCAGAGCCACGCTCTCGGTGACTTGAAGACGGTCAAGCGTGACGTCGAGCTTAGGGCCAGCGCCCGACCCGGTGCCGCCCCCCTCGGACCCGCCGAATGTGGCGCGGCCAAGGTTCAGCACCCCGCCCAGAACGCGAATGTCGGGTGCGGCGGTACCCCGCCCGATCAATTCGGCCGGAACAGCCAGCCAGTCGCCCAGATCGAATGAGCTGAAGGAGACACGGTCAAACTCTCCCTCCCGGAAGGTGATCGACGCCGCAGTCCGCAACCCCGCCGCCTGCAGGTTCAGGGCATCAACCTTCAGCCCAGCGCCCAGCGTTGCATCAGCAGTCAGCGTACCGCTGGTCGACGCGGGCTTGCGCCATCCCAGCTCGGGTATGGCCAGCGTAACGCCCACCAGATCGGATGAGGCTGATAGTTGCGGCGGCGCGCCCGCACCAATGCCCAGCGTAAAATCAGCCGCGCCGGACCCGCTGAGGAAACTTTGCGGCAACCCGGCCTTCAATTCAGCCATCAAACGTTGGGACAGTTCGATCTGCCCCGTCACGGTGCTGCGCTGCGCGGTCTTGCCATCAATCGGCTGTTGCCATTTGGCCTGCACAGGCACATCGCCGAACAAGCCCTGCCCCTCGATCTGCACGCCGGTCTGGTCTCCGGACAGCTCCAGCATCGGTGCGCTGACGGAAAATCCCGGTACCAGACGGTCGCTGTTCAGGTCTCCGAGCGTGCCCGCGAAGTGAAACTGCGTATCCTGAAACTTGAGGCCCTTGATCAGCGGCAAGGACAACGTGCCCGTCAGCGCCACGTCCCCCTCGGCCATATCGACCGGCAACCCCGCCTTGCTGAGCAGGCTAAGCGGCGGGCGATCCAGCAGAGACAAAGCGGCGGTGACGCTGCCTTTTGCGCTGATCCGCGCAATCCCCGGTGCGGATTTCTTGATTTCCGTATCGGGAATGATAAAGGACGTCCCAGACGCATCCACCGCCCCGCCCTGATCTGCCATCACCACACCCTGCTGCGCAGTTGCGGTAAAGCGGTCGTCAATCAGGCTGGCCTGCCCCTGCGCGCCTTCGACCGGAGGCAGCGTCTTGGCAAACCGAACAGTTGCATCCTCGAACCCGAAATCCAGATAGATGTCGGGTTTGCTACCGGGCCGCAGACGCAGCGCGAAATCCATATCCGACAGCGCCCCTTTGGAGAGGTTCTTGGTCACCCATTCCCGCGGCTTGGGTGCTAGACGCTCGGGCCAGTAGTTCAGAACCCTGTCTGAGGTCATCTGATCCAGATGCGCATCAAGATCGGCCGACCAGCCATCGGCCAGCCCGACCAGCAGACCCGACGCCCGAACGCGATGGTCGCCGTCCTCGATTGTCATCTGACCGACGCGCAGCCGGAACGGGTCGAATTTCATCTGAACGTCCAGATCGGCCCGCGTCAGGTTCAAAGGCTCAGGGAAAAGATTGGCCGGGTTCACATTGATCCCGGTCAGGCTCCACTGCCCATCCAGACTGTCCAGCGTGCCGTTTTCGACCCCTTCCAGATAGACCTTGCCCGTCGCCTGCACAGATCCCCAGGCGGAGTCGATCGAGACCTCGTTGAAATCCAGCTCCTGCCGGATGGGGTCATAGGTGGAATATGTACTTGCAGATTCGAAGGGGATGGGCCGTGTCTCCGGGTTCGGCTGCAGCGCCCCTGCCCCCAGATTGAGCGTCGCGAAGATGGGGCCAAAAGCGCCAGAGTCATCCACACTACCCCGCATCGCCCCCGAGATCGGCGTTTTGAAAACTTGCAGCCACACCAATGCAGGGCTTTGGCCGTAGATATCCTCGGCCGGGAGGTCGGTGATCGTCACGCCAAAACGCGCCTCGGGCGTGCCCAGAATGCTTGTGTAGTTCGCCTCGATCTGGCTTACGAAATCGCGCCCGGACAGGACCGAGAACCCGGTCGCCAACCGCATTTCATCGTCATTGCGGGTCAGCTGAATGTGACCGCCGTCCAGAATCCAGGACCGCCCCAACCGCAGATCGCGATAGTCCAGCGTGATCGCATCCAACTGCACCGAGGTCAGCGCAGACAGGGCCGGAGACAGGAACACCTCATCCCCGGCCTCGATCAATTCGGCCAGATTCGACGCGCTTTGCACGGGCGCGCTGCCAGTGCCCACTGTCAGGGTCAGCGCGCCGTCCTCCCCTCGGGTCAGGGCGATCTGCGCGCCGCTGAGTATGATCCGCTTGGGCCGCACATGACCGCGCAGCAAGGGCCGCATCGCCAAGCTGGCCCGCATATCTGACACTTGGGCGATCTGTTGTCCGGCCTGATCACTGATGGACACATCCGTCAGACGCAAACGGGGCCGCCAGCCTTCGTGGATGATAAAGCTGACATCGCCAAAGCGGATCTGAAGGCCACCCAGATTTTCCTCCAACCGCGCCTCAACGTGACTGCGCAGCCAAGCTGGGGCATGCATACGCTGGCCCAGCACCATGAACCCCGTGACCACAGCCAGCACGACCAGCAAAATAACGCCGCGCAACGTCCAGATGCCCGCCGTCCGACGGCGCGAGCGGCGACGTTTCGGTTGGCCCGCCTCTTCGCTATTGTCCTGATCCTGCTGCACCAATTTGCGTTCCACGCCTTTCAACCCGTCTGCGTTGCCCTATGATATCGGGCAGCGTTTAAAAACCTTTAGCGGAGTTTCCAATGCCCGACGTTTCAGACATGGCCCCTGATTTCACCCTGCCCCGAGACGGCGGCGGTGAGGTATCCCTCGCGGATCTGCGCGGCAGTGCCGTCGTTTTATTCTTTTATCCTCGCGATGATACGCCGGGCTGCACCAAGGAATCCATCGGTTTCTCGGAGCAGCTTCAGGCCTTTGCCGATGCGGGCGCTCAGGTCTTTGGCATCTCACGCGATAGCGTGGCCAAACATGACAAGTTCGTCGCCAAGCACGACCTGACCACCCCGTTGCTGTCGGATGAAAACTCGACCGTCTGCGAGGACTACGGCGTCTGGGTCGAGAAGAACATGTATGGCCGCAAATCCATGGGCATCGAACGCGCGACCTTCCTGATCGACGCCGAGGGCCGCATCGCACAGGTCTGGCGCAAGGTCAAAGTGCCGGGCCACGTGGATGCGGTGCTTGAGGCCGTTAAGGCGATGTAGCCCCCCCTCGACCCCGCGCGCCATCCGGTCTATCCCCGGCCTCGACACGACAAGGCGGAGCGTACCCGTGCCCAAGACACTGACCCAGATGGCAACCGAGGTTCTGACAACAGCGGACGGGCGGGAGAAAACCGCCCTGTCCAAACGCCATGCCGCCGCTTGGTTCGCATCGCGCAAGGGCGAGGGTGACGCGATTGAAATCGGCACCGACACCCCGCCTTTGACCCCTTCACGCCCTGAAAAGCCCGAGCTGCTCTCGCCCCGCGAAGTGCCAAAGCGCAAACCGGGGTCCGAGGCCGGACGCATCGCGCTCATGCACGCCGTTGCACATATCGAACTCAACGCGGTGGATTTGCACTGGGACATTATTGCCCGCTTCGGTCACATTCCCATGCCGATCGGCTTCTACGATGACTGGGTCAAATGCGCAGAAGAAGAATCGCGCCATTTTGAGATGGTCTGCGACTGCCTTGAACAGATGGGCAGCTTTTACGGCGCCCTGCCCGCCCACGCAGGCATGTGGCGCGCTGCCGAAGACACCGCCGAGGATCTGATGGGCCGCCTTGCGGTGGTTCCCATGGTGCTGGAGGCACGCGGGTTGGATGTTACACCCGGCATGATCGACATCTTTCGCAAGGCAAAGGCCGAACAGGCCATCGCCGCGCTCGAGGTGATCTATGCAGAAGAGGTTGGCCACGTCGCCTATGGCTCCAAGTGGTTTCATTTTCTGTGCGGACGCGAAAACGCCGACCCCAAAGACGTCTTCCACCAATTGGTTCGGCGCTATTTCCACGGTGCCTTGAAACCGCCCTTTAACGAAGAGAAGCGCGCCGAGGCAGGATTGCCGCCGGACTTCTACTGGCCACTCACCGAGGATATGCCCGCGCCGGGCCAGGTCTCAGACTGATCCAAAAGATTAATTTCGGCAGATTTTCGCCGATCTTTAGGGGGAAATCTGCACCTTGGACGGCAAATTGGTCAACAAACTTGCCCGAATGCGGAGACCCTATTAAGCATCTCGCCCAAGGGACGGCTACTGCACCACGACCGGTCCCGATCTTGGGGATGAGAGGTAGGACGCGTGAGAACACGTCTGGCAATTAAGTTTCACTCGCTGCTCGAACGGCATTTCCCGGAGCGCCGGGTTTTTCTGAAATCTGACAAAGACACACGGTACATCCGGCTCAGCTCGGAAACGCAGATTGCTGCAGTGGCCGGTGTGGCCGTCATGGTTGGCTGGACCGCCGTCGCCACTGCGGTTCTGCTGATGGACAGCATCGGGTCGGGCAACTTCCGCGAGCAAGCCAAACGCGATCAGGCCACCTATCAAGAACGTCTCAACATCCTGTCCGCCGAACGTGACGCCCGCGCGCAGGAAGCCTTGGCCGCGCAGGACCGGTTCAACGCTGCACTGGCGCAGGTCTCGGCGATGCAGTCCGAGCTTTTGGCCTCGGAAAACCGTCGGCGCGAGTTGGAGACCGGGATCGAGGTGATCCAGACCACGCTGCGCGCAACGATGAAGCAACGAGAAGAGGCCCGTGGCGAGCTGGCGAAGATGCAACAGGATGCGGATTCAACGGACGCCTATGTCGTGGCCGCCTCGGCCCCGTCGCAGATGGAATTCATGACCAACGCTCTGACCCGCACCGCGGAAGAGCGGGACCAGATCGCAGCCGACGCGCGTGATGCGCTGGACCAGCGCGATGATCTGGAGCTTGAAATCCGGCTGATGCAAGAACGCAGTGACGAGATTTTCCGCCAGCTGGAAGAGGCGATGGTGATCTCGGTCGAGCCTCTGGACAAGATGTTCCGTCAGGCAGGCATGCCCACAGACCGCATCATCGAAGAGGTGCGGCGCGGATATAGCGGTATGGGCGGTCCGCTGACCCCTTTATCCCTGAGCACCCGCGGCGAGAGTGACCTCTCGGCCGACGAGGTGCGCGCAAACCAGCTTCTGCAACAAATGGATCAGTTGAACCTGTATCGCTTAGCGGCGGAAAAAGCGCCCTTTGCGAACCCGGTACATTCCGCTGTGCGGTTTACCAGCGGCTACGGCACCCGCCGCGACCCCAAGACGGGCGGGCGCCGGATGCATAATGGTGTCGATTTCGCGGGTCCCCAGGGCACCGATATCTTTGCAACCGCAGATGGTGTGGTCACTCATGCCGGCTGGCAATCTGGCTTTGGACGCCTCGTGAAGATCAAGCACGCCTTCGGGATTGAGACACTTTACGCTCATAACACCAAGATCCGTGTGAAGGTCGGTCAAAGGGTCTCGCGCGGGGATCATATTGCTGATATGGGTAGCACCGGACGGTCCACCGGCACGCATTTGCACTATGAGGTGCGCGTGAACGGGAAACCTGTAAACCCAATGACTTACATCAAGGCTGCGAGAAATGTTTTCTAAGAGCAAAATCAACGAGCCCGCATCCAAGGAATCTGAGGCGGCAAAACCTGCTGCTCCGGCGACTCCGGCGGCCCCTGCCCCTTCCGAACCCAAGGCCAGCACGGCGCCTAAGCCCAAGCCGCCCGCGTCGGTCCTGTCTTCGGACCTGCACATCACCGGCAACATCAAAACAACCGGTGACATTCAGGTTGAAGGCACTGTCGAAGGCGACATCCGCGCGCATCTGCTGACCATCGGCGAAACCGCGACCATCAAAGGCGAAGTCACTGCAGACGACGTCGTGGTCAACGGCCGCATCGTGGGCCGCGTGCGTGGCCTGAAGGTCCGCCTGACCTCGACCGCACGGGTCGAAGGCGACATCATCCACAAGACAATCGCCATCGAAAGCGGCGCGCATTTCGAAGGTTCGGTTCAGCGTCAGGACGATCCCCTGAACCCTGGCCGTGGCGCAAAACCGGGTGCCAACCCGGCCGCGGAAGTCAAACAGTAAAGCAAATCCAACCCGGATTTTTGAATCGCCGCAGGTCATCCTGCGGCGTTTTCGATTCAACTGCAGGCGTTCCTCTGAATCCAGTTCCAAGCTTGAACTGATACGGCTAAACTCCGCCCATGTGGATGTTTTTTACTCTCGTCGCAGCCGTCGCAGGCGCGTTTCTGTATTGGTCCTGGTCCAAGAAAAAGGCGCGCGCAGCACTTCTGGCCGAGCCGCTCAGCGACGACGACCGGCGTATCATCGCGGCACAGGTCCCCATCCTCCAACGTGTTCCCGCCGACCTGCGTGAGAAACTGGATGGCAAGATCAACCTGTTTTTGGAACAGGTGAGCTTTTACGGTTGCGACGGGCTGGAAGTCACCGATGAGATGCAATTGTCCATCGCCGCGCAAGCCTGTCTGCTCGTGGTGAACACAGACACCTGGTACGACAATCTGACGAGTGTTCTGATCTACCCCAACGCCTTCAAGTCTCGGCAACAAAGGCGCAGCGGCTATGTCGTGACCGAGAAAGAGATCATCCGAACCGGCGAAAGCTGGGACCGTGGTCCGGTGATCCTGTCGTGGGCGCATAGCAAACAGGGCGCGATGAATGACCATGACGGGCACAACGTGGTGTTCCACGAATTCGCGCACCAGATCGACGACCTGTCGGGCGGTACAAATGGCGTTCCGGTCTTGGCAAAGGGACAGAGCTATGCTGAGTGGGAAAAGGTCTTTCTAACGGCCTATTCCGACCATGTCGCGGCAGTAGAGGCTGGGCAACGCACCGTCATCGACCCTTACGGCGCCGAGGGGCATGAGGAGTTCTTTGCCGTCTCGGTCGAGGTGTTTTTTGAGCGCCCTCACGCCCTGCAAAAGGCTGTGCCACAGGTCTACGAACAGCTGTCCGCGCTGTTCAATCTCGATCCCGCGACATGGGGTGACATGCCTAACTGACGCGCAGGCCGTGAAAATTCCCCCAAACGCAAGTTTCACAAATCACGGTTTTTGAATTACTCTGGTCCTCATTGATTTACGGAGGACTTTTCATGTCATCAAAACTCATGGCCGAATTCTTCGGCACGTTCTGGCTGGTTCTGGGGGGCTGCGGCAGCGCGGTTCTGGCGGCAGGGGTCGCTGATGTCGGCATTGGGTGGCTTGGTGTATCCTTCGCCTTCGGCCTGACCGTTCTGACCATGGCTTATACGGTGGGCCATATCTCGGGCGGGCATTTCAACCCCGCGGTCAGCCTCGGCCTGATGATCGGTGGGCGCTTCCCCGCCAAAGACCTACTGCCTTATTGGGTCGCTCAGGTGCTGGGTGCAATTGCGGCAGCGGTGGTACTGTATGTGATCGTCAGCGGCGCGCCCGGTTTTGAAGGCGTGGGCGGATTTGCCTCAAACGGATATGGCGAGGCGTCACCCGAAGGGTATTCCATGATGTCCGCGCTGGTGATCGAGATCGTGTTGACCGCGTTCTTCATCGTGATCATTCTGGGGGCCACCTCCAGCGGAGCGCCTGCGGGCTTTGCCCCGATTGCCATCGGTCTGGCCCTGACCCTGATCCACCTGATCTCGATCCCTGTCACCAACACGTCGGTCAACCCGGCACGGTCCACGGGCGTGGCCCTGTTTGCCGATGGCCCTGCCCTTGCACAGCTGTGGCTGTTCTGGGTCGCTCCGCTGATCGGGGGTGCAATCGGAGCGTTGATCTGGAAAGCAATGGGCGACGACTGATTTCAGTCCCTAGCCCACAAGAAAACCCCGGCGCATGGCCTGCGCCGGGGTTTTTCGTTACTCGGTCACAGTGACCTTTTTCATCGCGTCAGGCTGGCCGACAACGGCGCCGTTCTGACCCGCACCGCGTTTGATCGTATCGACCACGTCCATCCCGTCCGTGACCTGACCGACAACGGTGTACTGGCCATCCAGAAACGGTCCCGGCTCGAACATGATGAAGAATTGCGAGTTCGCGCTGTTGGGGTTCTGAGACCGCGCCATGCCGACCACACCGCGATCAAAGGTGATGTCCGAGAACTCGGCCGGCAGGTCAGGACGGTCCGAGCCGCCACGACCTGCATTGGCAACGTTGAAGCTGTCCTTGGTCTGGTTGCCAAACTGAACGTCTCCGGTCTGGGCCATGAACCCTTCGATCACGCGGTGGAAGACGACCCCGTCATACTCACCTGCGTTGGCCAGCGCGGTTATCTGTTCCACGTGCTTGGGTGCGACATCTTCGAACAGGTCGACGGTGATGGTGCCATTGGCCTCACCCTCAACCTCGATCTGAAGCCCGGTGGCCAGCGCGGGGCTGGCCAGCAGGACAAAAGCGGCGGCGAGCTTATGCATCTGCCGCGACCTTGACGCTGATCATGCGGTCCGGGCTCGCAGGCGGCTCACCCCGTACAATAGCGTCTACATGCTCCATCCCGTCGATCACACGGCCATAAACCGTGTACTGACCGTTCAGGAAGTGGTTGTCCTTGAAGTTGATGAAGAACTGCGAGTTTGCCGAGTCCGGGTTCTGCGAGCGCGCCGCGCCCAAAGTTCCCCGGTCATGCGGCAGTTTCGAGAACTCCGCGGGAACGTTCGGCAGCGACGACCCGCCAGTGCCTGCCATGCGGATGTTGAACCCGTCTTCCATGTCGCCGTGCTGGACGTCGCCGGTCTGGGCCATGAAGCCGTCAATCACACGGTGGAAGGCCACGTTGTCATACTCACCCCCACGGGCCAGCTCTTTCATCCGGGCGCTGTGCAGAGGTGCCACGTCGGGCAGCAGCTCGATGACGACATTGCCGTCTTTCAGCTCGATGATGATTGTGTTTTCGGGATCCTTGATCTCGGCCATCTGGCCCTCCTGTCGTTTGTCTTGCGCAAATACCTATGCGCCAAGCGCCTGAATGCCAAGTGACGCATTGACCTGAGGGCAAAATGCAGGAAAAGAACCGCCCAAAGGGTATCAAAACACGAGGATTGCGCGATGGGCTGGAAAACACTGGACGATATGGACCTGAACGGCAAACGCGTGCTGGTGCGCGTAGATATCAACGTGCCGGTCGTTGACGGTGTTGTGACTGACGCCACCCGTATTCAGCGTATTGTTCCCACCGTGCAGCACATTCTGGCATCCGGTGGCAAACCCATCCTGCTGGCCCATTTCGGCCGTCCCGGCGGTGAGCGACGTGAAAGCCTGTCGCTGAACCAACTTGTCCCGACCTTGGAGTCTGCTTTCGGCGCGAAGGTCCTGTTCGCCGCCGATTGCGTGGGCACTGAGGCTGAACTGGCTGCCGACGCCTTGCAGTCCGGTCAGGTGTTACTGCTGGAAAACACCCGCTTCCATGCGGCTGAGACCAAGAACGATCCCGATCTGGCCGCTGGCATGGCGCGTCTGGGCGATATCTATTGCAATGACGCGTTCTCGGCCGCGCACCGCGCCCATAGCTCGACCGAGGCGCTGGCCCGTTTGCTACCCGCCTGCGCCGGTCGCCTGATGCAGGCCGAGCTTGAAGCGCTGGAGGGCGCTCTGGGCGCACCTAAACGCCCTGTGACAGCCGTTGTTGGTGGCGCGAAAGTATCCACCAAGTTGGAGCTGCTGGGCAACCTGATCGACAAGGTCGACTATCTGGTCATCGGCGGCGGTATGGCGAACACGTTCCTTGTCGCCAAGGGCGTTGATGTCGGGAAATCGCTGGCCGAAACCGCGATGAAAGACACCGCGGCGGAGATTCTGGCCAAGGCCGAAACATCCGGCTGCACTATCTTGCTGCCAGTCGATGTGGTGATCGCCGAGAAATTCGAAGCAAACGCCCCGCATCAGGTTCTGCCCGCCGATCAGTGTCCCGCAGACAGCATGATCCTGGACGCAGGCCCGGAAAGCGTTGCCGCCATCACCGAGATTTTCGGCAAAAGCCAGACCCTGATCTGGAACGGCCCACTCGGCGCGTTCGAGTTGGAGCCGTTTGACGCCGCCACCAACGCCGCCGCCCTGAAAGCCGCGGCGCTGACACGCGCGGGTCAGTTGATCTCGGTCGCAGGTGGCGGGGATACCGTTGCCGCGCTGAATGCATCCGGCGCAGCCAAGGACTTCTCGTATATCTCGACTGCAGGCGGAGCCTTCCTTGAATGGATGGAGGGCAAGACCCTGCCCGGCGTCGCGGCGTTGGACCAGTGATCATCGCGGCGCGCTTCCACGCGTGCCGTAAGACAATCTGACTCAACCACGCAATTTTTGCGAATCAGGGGATTCACATCCCGAATCACCTGTGACATAGTGCAATCAGAGGCCCACAAAGGGCCCGTTATTGAGGCAGACTTCATACGGCGGTCAACAGAGTGTCCCGTTCCCATCGGCCCGGTTTGGGCGCAGTGTTTTTCTTTTCGGTGGCTTTTATGCTGGGTGTGTACTTCACCTTCGCCGCCGTGCAAGGAGACTATGGCCTGTTCCGACGGGTTGAGATTTCGGCGGAACGGGACGCCCTGTCACGCGACCTCGCGGCGCTCAAAGCTGAGATCGCCGAGATGGAAAACCTCACCCGCCGTCTTTCGGACAATTACCTTGATCTCGACCTACTGGATCAACAGGCCCGATCCGTTCTGGGCATGATCCGCGCGGATGAAATCGTCATCCGCTAACCTCTTCCTCCCCCTGCACGAATTGCGCAAAGCTACGCTGCGTCATATTTACGCTCGCCAGATCGCAAGAAATGCTCTAAAAGATAGTTTAACGCTAAACTATCTGTCCGAAAGGGGGAGATCGCCACAATGGCCGCGCGAAAAACCACAAAGAAACCAAACGTTTCTGCGGAAGAGCTGAAAACCTACTACCGCGAAATGCTGTTGATCCGTCGATTCGAAGAAAAGGCGGGGCAACTTTACGGTATGGGTCTGATTGGTGGTTTCTGCCATCTCTACATCGGACAGGAGGCGGTTGTTGTCGGCCTTGAGGCTGCTGCGAAAGAAGGCGACAAACGCATCACTTCCTATCGCGACCACGGCCACATGCTGGCATGCGGCATGGATCCGGGCGGCGTGATGGCCGAATTGACCGGGCGCGAGGGCGGTCTGTCCAAGGGCAAAGGCGGCTCGATGCACATGTTCTCCAAAGAGAAGCATTTCTACGGCGGCCACGGCATTGTTGGCGCTCAGGTCCCACTGGGCGCGGGTCTGGCCTTTGCGGACAAGTACAAAGAGAACGGCGGCGTGACCTTCACCTATTTCGGTGATGGCGCAGCAAACCAGGGTCAGGTCTACGAGACGTTCAACATGGCCGCCCTCTGGGATCTGCCGGTCGTCTTCGTGATCGAGAACAACCAATATGCGATGGGCACGGCGCAGGCTCGCTCGACCTCCTCGCCTGACATCTATGTCCGGGGCGAGGCGTTCGGCATCCCCGGCGAGATCGTCAACGGAATGGATGTGCTGGCCGTCAAAGCCGCCGGCGAAAAGGCTGTCGCACACTGCCGAGCAGGCAAAGGCCCCTACATCCTTGAGGTCAAAACCTACCGCTACCGTGGCCACTCAATGTCCGACCCGGCCAAGTACCGCACCCGCGAAGAGGTTCAGAAGGTACGCGAGCAAAGCGACCCGATCGAACATGTGCGCGAGCTGCTGCTGACCGGCAAACATGCGACCGAGGATGACCTCAAGGCGATCGACAAAGAAATCAAAGAAGTCGTGAACCAAGCCGCCGAATTCTCGAAAGAAAGCCCCGAGCCGTCGCTGGACGAGCTCTGGACAGATATTTACGCCTGAGAGGACGAATAAGACATGGCAACCGAAATTCTCATGCCCGCCCTTTCGCCCACGATGGAAGAGGGCACGCTGGCCAAATGGTTGGTCAAGGAAGGCGACACCGTATCTTCCGGCGACATCATGGCCGAGATCGAAACCGACAAGGCCACGATGGAGTTCGAGGCCGTTGACGAAGGTATCGTCGGCAAAATCCTGATCAGCGAAGGCACTGAAGGGGTCAAGGTCAACACCCCCATCGCGATCCTTGTGGAAGAAGGCGAAGACGCTTCCGCCCTGCCCGCGGCTGCCCCCGCAGCCGCAGCGGTGACCGAGGCCGCCCCTGCGGCGGTTGAGGCCCCCGCTCCTGCAGCTGCCGCCCCGGCCGCTCCGGTTGTGGACCTGTCGCCGGATTGGCCCGCAGATGCCGAGATGAAGTCCGAAACCGTCCGCGAAGCACTACGCGATGCGATGGCAGAAGAAATGCGCGGTGACGAAGATGTTTACCTGATGGGCGAAGAAGTCGCCGAGTATCAGGGCGCCTATAAGATCAGCCAGGGTCTTTTGGACGAGTTCGGCCCCAAACGCGTGATCGATACCCCGATCACAGAGCATGGCTTTGCCGGTATCGCGGTTGGTTCAGCCTTTGGTGGCCTGAAGCCAATCGTCGAATTCATGACCTTCAACTTCGCCATGCAGGCGATTGACCAGATCATCAACTCCGCCGCTAAGACGCTCTATATGTCCGGCGGTCAGATGGGTTGCCCTATCGTGTTCCGTGGCCCCAACGGTGCCGCCGCCCGCGTGGCAGCGCAGCACTCACAGGACTATGCCGCGTGGTACATGCAGATCCCCGGTCTGAAAGTTGTCATGCCCTATTCGGCGGCCGACGCCAAAGGTCTTCTGAAATCGGCGATCCGCGACCCCAACCCAGTGATCTTCCTGGAAAACGAAATCCTCTACGGACGCACTTTCGACGTACCGCAAGTGGATGACCTAGCCATTCCTCTGGGCAAGGCCCGCATCTGGCGCGAAGGCTCGGACGTGACCATCGTCAGCTTCGGCATTGGCATGCAGTATGCCCTCGAAGCCGCCGACAAACTGGCCGAAGAGGGCATCAGCGCCGAGGTCATCGACCTGCGCACCATCCGTCCGATGGACACTGGCGCGATCATCAACTCGGTGATGAAAACCAACCGTCTTGTGACCGTCGAAGAAGGCTGGCCGCAAGGCTCGGTCGGCAGCTACATCAGCTCGGTCGTGATGCAAGAGGCGTTCGACTATCTCGACGCGCCGGTCATCAACTGCACCGGAAAGGATGTTCCGATGCCCTATGCCGCGAACCTCGAAAAGCTGGCCCTGATCACCACGGATGAGGTGATCGCTGCCGTCAAACAGGTGACCTACCGGTAATGGAGATCAGGGGCCGCGATCCAGCAACCGAATGCTACCGTGTCGAGATTGACATCGACAACCGCATCGTACGGGCGCTTGTGCCCGAGCGATTGGCGGCGGATATGCGGTTGATAGGCGCGCGCCCATCGCACCAGACCGCTTATGTCTGGATGGCGGAGAACAAAGAAAAAATCGAGGCTGCGATCGCGACGCTCGCACGCGGCACCGGGCGCCCCAAGGCGCCCTTTGACCAAATTACTCTGATTGAGGAGCGCTGAAATGCCCACCGAAATCCTAATGCCCGCCCTGTCTCCGACCATGGAGGAAGGCACCCTTGCCAAATGGCTGGTCAAAGAGGGCGACACCGTCTCCTCCGGCGATCTGCTGGCCGAGATCGAAACCGACAAGGCCACGATGGAGTTCGAGGCTGTTGACGAAGGCACCATCGGCAAGATTCTGATCCCGGAAGGCTCCGAAGGGGTCAAGGTCAACACTGCCATCGCAGTTCTGCTGGAAGATGGCGAAAGCGCCGATGATATTGGCACAACACCGGCAGCGGCCCCAGCGGCTGCACCTGCAGCCGCCGCGAGTAACGAGGTCGCCGCGCCAGCGGCATCCGAGGCGCCCGCCCCTGCCCCGGCAGCGCCTGCCAAAGCCGATGGTGGTCGTATCTTCGCCTCACCGCTGGCCCGTCGCATCGCGGCGCAAAAGGGCCTCGATCTGGCACAAATCACTGGCTCGGGCCCTCATGGTCGCATCGTCAAAGCGGATGTCGAAAGCGCAACCGCAGCGCCAGCAGCAGCCGCTCCGGCCCCTGCCGCAGCAGCCACGCCCGCAGCGGCGGCACCGGCTGGCCCATCGGCAGATGCCGTGGCCAAGATGTACGAGGGTCGCGACTACGAGGAAATCAAGCTCGACGGCATGCGCAAGACCATTGCCGCGCGCCTGTCCGAGGCCAAGCAGACCATCCCGCATTTCTACCTGCGCCGCGATATCAAACTGGACGCGTTGCTCAAATTCCGCAGCCAGTTGAACAAGCAGCTGGAAGGTCGGGGCGTGAAGCTCAGCGTTAACGACTTCATCATCAAAGCCGTCGCCAACGCGCTACAGCAGGTGCCCGAATGCAACGCAGTCTGGGCGGGCGACCGCGTGCTGCAGTTGAAACCGTCTGATGTGGCCGTTGCGGTTGCGATCGAAGGCGGTCTGTTCACTCCAGTCCTGCAGGATGCCGACACCAAGTCTCTTTCTGCTCTTTCGACCGAGATGAAGGACCTTGCTGGTCGCGCCCGCGAACGCAAGCTGGCTCCGCATGAATATCAAGGCGGCACGTTTGCAGTTTCGAACCTCGGCATGTTCGGCATCGACAATTTCGACGCCATCGTGAACCCGCCGCATGCCGGTATTCTTGCGGTCGGCACAGGCCTGAAAAAGCCCGTTGTCGGCGAAGACGGAGAGCTTACGGTCGCCACCGTGATGTCCGTCACGATGTCGGTGGATCACAGGGTCATCGACGGCGCGCTTGGGGCCCAGTTGCTGCAAGCCATCGTTGAAAACCTTGAAAATCCGATGGTCATGCTGGCCTGATCAAACTCTGCCCGCCGGGGTCCGACCTCGGCGGGTGCTCTCACGATCACGGCCACGATGTGAGCAAGCGTGATCGCCCCATAGGTTGCTTCCGCAACCGCACCCTCCCACCTTTGGATCAGACGGTTTTGAAAACCAAAGGTGGCCCATGCGCTTTTCTGATTTGACCAAGGCTTTGCTTATCGTTGCAGCGACAGCGACTGCGGCGAACACGGCATTCGCAAAACCCAACAGCTATCCGGGTGAGAATTCCAGGTTCAAATCCAGTGATCCCGCCGTGATCGCCCAGCAAAAAGCCGAGCGCCAGAAACGCGTTGACGAGCGCAAGGCACGGCGGGAGCAAAGGCGGCAGGAGCGGTTGAACCGAAAGAACAACCGCTCGAACTGAGCTTTATTGGTCCTTGCCCAGCATGTGGTCCATCGAGATTGAGGGCTGATCGCACCCCGCCTCGCCCACGATTTTGGCCGGGATGCCGGCAACTGTCTTGCAAGCGGGAACCTCTTGCAGCACCACCGATCCTGCGGCGATCCGGCTGCAGTGGCCGACCTCAATGTTGCCAAGAACCTTAGCCCCGGCACCGATCAGAACGCCATCACCGATCTTGGGATGGCGCTGTTCTTCTTCCTTGCCGGTCCCGCCCAGTGTCACGGAATGCAGCATCGAGACATTGTCACCAACCACAGCAGTCTCACCAATCACGATGGAATGAGCGTGGTCGATCATGATCCCTTTGCCCATCTTGGCGGCGGGGTGAATGTCGATGCCGAAAATCTCGGACGAGCGCATCTGGAAGAAATAGGCCAGATCATGTCGACCCTTACGCCACAACCAGTGGGCCACGCGATAGGCCTGCATCGCCTGATAGCCTTTGAAATAGAGGATCGGCTGCAGCAGGCGGTGGCAGGCTGGGTCGCGTTCGTAAACGGCCATCAGGTCCGCGCGCGCGGCCTCAATCAAGCTTGGATCGTCGGCATAGGCCTCGTCCACGATCTCACGCAGGACCATCATCGACATCTCGTTCGAACACAGCTTGGCCGCCACTCGGTACGACAATGCCCGCTCAAGGCTGCGGTGATGCAGAATACAGGCATGCACCAGCCCGCCCATCAGGGGCTCTTGCTCAACGGCGGTATGGGCCTCGGTCGTGATCCGGTTCCAGACCGGGTCGACGGGGGTCACGTGGCTGCGCTTTTCAAACATGGCTTTGATCCTTTGCTGCGCCTAGCATGCCATTTAGTGGCAAAAACGCCAAACGCAAACCCGTGATCTGTAACTTAACCAAAATGAATATGTTCCAGGAGGGGGCTGGCGCCTCTTGGTACTACAAGAGGCTAGCCCAACGCCCGCCGGGTCTGAAATCGTATCAACTGGCGCAAAACCATCTCAAAACACTGGCAATAGGTCGGATCATCAAAGCCCGGTTCATCCGCCAGCACCCGCGTGCGGGCGGCTGTCATCAGGGATCCGTTGCCATATACCGGATGCAGCCGCCCGGTGCGCTGGACATGGCGGTCGGCCAGTTCAGCCTCGGTCACCATCTTGATGCAGAGCGTTCGGCGGCTGCACTGCGGCACGGCCAACAAGGCCCGTGCCGCAGCGCTGACATCTCCGTGGAGGACAGGGCGCACAGGTCTTACGCGACCTGAATACGCGCTGCAGGGCCGGCGCCATATATGGCCGAGATTTGCGCGATCTCGACCGCATATCCACCCGTCAGGCCATCGGCGGACTTCACAGCAGCAGCATATGCCCAGCGCGGTTCAGGCACGATCTCTTCACGAATCAAAGCACCATTGGCCCGCACACGGATAAGGTAGGATTCGCTTTCCTCGCCCAGTGGGACATCCAGACCCGCCCAGTCATCCCCTTCGATCCGCGTGCGCCTGATCCAACTGAACGTATCCTCATCCGACGCGGCCTGCACAGACACATGCACCGGCGCGTAAGGGCGTAGGCCATTCCCGTCGAAAGCCTCGACCAGATACTCGTAAGATGGGTCGTCATACCCGCGCGAGGCCGGACCGATCCGAAAGTGCCGGGCCACACGCCGTTCACTCGGCAACAGGCTGGTCTGCGCCACACGCTCATCCAGCAGGACAAAGGTTGACCCTTCGGGCCAGACGTCTGGCATCAGTGCGTCCGTTCCCAGCTGACCACGTAGGCGACCGGAGAGGGCATAGACGCCCGGCTCTTGCAGGGCGGCATCAGAGAACTGAAATACCTCCCAATTGCCTGGCGTTCCATCGCCGATCGCCGCCAGATTGGCCCCGTTCAGCAAGGAAGTACGCGGACGGGATTCCAGAATGCCATCAATCAGCTTGACCCGCAGGGGGGCGCCCTCATCCCAGATTCCGGCTGAGGCGCGACGCAGCGGCGTTTCCGTAAAGCCCATCACCGCCTGGTCCGAAATGACGTCGCGCAGCGCATAGTCCTCATCCCTGGCCGAGGCATGGACGGCGACGCTACCGGGCCAGGGATCGGCCGAGACAGCGAGATACGGCGCGTGCGGAGCCTCTGTCCCCGTCAACAGCGGCAGGTCCATGAACACCGGCACGACGGGCACAGGGGCGACGAAGTGCCGGATCGCGACCGGATCGTCCTGCAACCCGTTGGCCGTGTAGACGCCACGTTCGATCCGCACCGCCTCGGCCAGCTGCAGGTCGGCTTTTTCCAACCGGTCAATACGGTAGAGCGCGCTGCCGTCCTGTTCAGACAGGCGAACCACGTCTCCGACCCCCAGATGCAACAGAGAGGGAGGCAAGGCAAACCGGGCGGTGTCACGGGACACGCGCGCCTCGCTGAGCCAGCGCTCGGCGGTCTGGCGACCCTCGGCACGGGTCATGGACAGGGGCATCTCGTTGACGGCAACCGCATGGGTCTGCGCGTCGGGAAGAACGGCCTCTTCCGCGACCAGATCGTGATCGGCATCCGATTGAACAAAGCGCAGGCGGACACGTCCGGTCATCTCGGCCTCGGCCTCGCGACGGTATTCCACGGTGCCGTCGAGATCGGAGCTGACAGCCAGATGATCCGGATCCAGCGCCACAGCACCAAACCCATCACGTGTCTGGAACCGCAGAACACCGTCCCGTTCAATCGCATCAAACCCATAGCGCAGCATCAACGGCTGCAACGCCGAACGCGCGTCCGAGACGTCCTCGACCGCGTAGCCCCGGACCACGCCATAGAGCTGCGAGACATCAATATCGGTAACCCCTGCCCCATGGCAGATTTCGGTCACCACCGAGGCCAGCGTGCGCGCGCCGGATCGACCGTTCAGCCAATGCCCTCGGGCGTAGTTTTCGCCATCGTCCCATTGGCTTCGCAGGTTCGGAAAGGTGGGATAAGGGCGCGCGTCCCAGGCCCAGACATAGGCGTTGGAGAGGTCCAACATCGGGCCGTCATAGATCTCGGATACCGGGTTGTTCTGCGGCTCGGACCAGTAGCCCAGCGTTGCCGTCAGATATTGCACCTGAATGAAGTCATCCCTGAGGCCGTTGGAATGCGGTGGCAGGCTCGATTCCGAGGATTTGGGATCGAGAAACTTGTTCGGCTGGTTGGTGCCTTTATCCACGGCCGCGCAGCCCAGCTCCGTGAACCAGATCGGCTTGGACCCCGGCACCCAATCGGTCGGATCATTCTGGCGAGCGCCGCCAATCCGTTCGTGATGCCAGTTCGACCACCAGTTCCGCAGGTCCTTATAGCGCCAGATCCACGGCTCATCATGGGTGCTGTCCTCGATCGGCGTGCGAATCTGCGCCTCGGCCTCTTCGGGCGACGCATAGTACCAGTCATAGCCTTCACCACCTTCGACATTGGCGCGCAGGTAGTCCAGATTATAGATCGACCCGGCATCGGCATCCTGATGATCTTCACCATCGCGCCAATCGGACAGAGGCATGTAGTTATCGATACCGACGAAGTCGATATTTTCATCCGCCCAAAGGGGATCGAGGTGAAAGAACCTGTCTCCTGTCCCCGAGGGTTGATAGCCGAAATATTCGCTCCAATCCGCTGCATAACCGATCTTGGTATCCGGCCCGAGAATTTGGCGCACGTCCGCAGCCAACTGGCGCAGTTGTTCGACGGCAGGAAAGCCGTTTTCTCCGCGAATTTGCGTCAGACCCCGCATTTCGGAACTGATGCAAAAGGAACTTACGCCACCTGCAATCTGGCAGAGGGTGGCATAGTGCAGGATAAAGCGACGCAGCCCCCATTCCTCCGGGCCGGAATAGGTCACCTGCCCTGCACTGATGCCAAAATCGCTGACCTGAGCCGCCCCGAAAAACGCGGCCACCTGCGCGTCGGCGTCGGCTGTCTGGTCCGGCGACCCATCGCGCCCCGGAGCCACGTCCAGCGTGATCCGTCCGCGCCAGGGCAGATGCGGTTGCTCTCCGTCCGACCAGGGGTCGGGCAAGCCGTTCTGCTGCAATTGATCCATCAGAATGAACGGGTAGAACATTACATCCTTGCCGCTCTCCTTCAGATGCTGGATCGCCTGCACAACCGCGCCATCCGCCGGGGTGCCTCCGTAAACGGGTCGGTCATCCTGATGCTGGACCACCTCGGCCGTATGGCGCCGCAGGCCCGACACGACCCACGGCATGTTCACACCATCTATGTCATCGCGCACCACCTTGGGCGTGATCTGACAGTCTCCGCAGCGCAGGTCATTCCCGAACCACGACACAATCAGGGATGTCGCTTCGCAGCCCGGCAGCTCACGCGCCAGCGCTTTGGTCGAGGTGACCAGATCCGGCTCACCCGAGGCCGAGTTGACATTGGCCGCCCAACTGCGCCCACGCCCTTGGGAATAGTTCACCTGCGTGCTGGCCAGAGCATATTCGCCAGTACCCGGCATCAGGGCGACACCCTTGACGATCTGGCCCAGCGCGGACACGTGATCCGGCATTTCGGGCTGTGTGGGGCGCACCACTTCGAACGAGAACTGAGGCACCCGGTTGCCAAAGGACGCCAGCTGGAAATCCTCGATCACCACATAGGCCGTGCCGCGATAGGCCGGGACATTGCCGGTGCCTTCGATGGCCTCGATCAGGGGATCGGGGAGTTGATCCTGCGTCCCGTGATAGACACGGATGTTCAGGCTCGCGCGCTCTTGCTCCTCACCATCGGCCCAGACGCGTGTCACATCGGCGATCTCGCCCGCACCGACCGCAATCGCCAGAGAGATCGAGTAGCTGTAGGTCGTAGTCGTCACCTTGGGCGGTTTCGGCGAACCCTTGCCGCCCCCGCCTGAGGATTGCGTGCTAGTGGTCCGGGTCTCCAGAAAGTCCGAGGCCCAGATCACCTGACCACCTACGCGCATTCGGCCAAAGACCGTGGCCACAGGGGCGCCCTCGGCCGTTTCGGTCAGGCGGAAACGGTCCATGCGGCCGGTCTCGACCACTTCGCTGCCACTGCCCATGACCGATTGGCTCATCAAGCGCTGGTCGATCACGCGGCCCAGCGTGGCCCCAACCGCCCGCCCGACAATGGCAGTGGACAGACCGGCCAAAGTGCCGCCGATCGAGCCGCCCAACGCAGCCCCTGCAGCGGAAAGAAGAATAGTAGCCATCAGCGAGCCTCCAACGGGAATTCAAAACAGGCGACCACCCGGCGGCGCCAGGGGTCGCTCAGGGCGTTTTCGACCACGCCATGTCCGGAATAGGCATGGATGAAGCGCGGCACCTCGCCGATGCTGCTGACGATGCCCAGATGTTTTGCAACGCCGCTGTCCCGCATCCGGAACAGCAGCACATCTCCGGCGGCCATTTCAGCTGAGGGCTTTTCGCTCAGGTGCCTGCGCGCAGCTGCCCACATGCGTTCTTCACCCTGCGGTTCGGACCAGTCCATGCTGTAGATGGGAACCGCCTCGGGTTCGCGCCCGATCACCTCGCGCCACACGCCGCGCAGCAGGCCCAGACAATCCGTTCCCGCCCCGCGAACCGAGGCTTGATGCACATAAGGCGTGCCCAGCCACGCGCGTGCGGTGTCAACGATATTTTGCTTGCGTTTCGTCATCGTCTGCTACCGCCTGTATTCGCATTGCCTTTCTTTGGCACCGCCATCACCCAGTCTTCGCCCGGAAGATCCGGAAAACCCTGAAAGTTCAGAAAATTGTTGAATTTCAACCGGCAAGTCTCCATTCGCTTGTCGCAACCAGCGGTCAGGCGCACCCGGTCTCCAACGGCCAATCCACCACCGATGCTGGCCCACAGGGTGATCTCGCGCCCGTCTTCCGTCCGCCGGTCCTGCTTGATCGACCCCCAAAGCCCATTTGCCGAGCCCGAGGTCACATCCAGCCGCCCCCGTTCGAACCAGGCTTCGTCAGAGGAGGTCCCGCCGAGCAGCCGAAGCGACGTGCCTCCGTCAAAGCCGGAGACCTCAGCCTCGACCTGATAACCGAGCTGGCTTACGGCAAATCGACACGCGGAATCCCCCAAGACGGCTGTGCAGGGCTTTTGATAGATCCGCCCCAGCGGGCGGTTCAGCAGGTCAGTCTGCCCGCGCAGTTCTGCGTGAAAGGCTCCACCTGCCCGGCGCAGCTCACCAATCGAGCCGCGAAACTGCAGCACACGCTGCTCGGGCGCGGCCCAATTGACCAGCCAGGCGCGCACCTCGGCCCCGTCAAAGCGACCGGCCTCAATATCATCCTCACGGACCGAGGCATCGGACAGCGCGCCCATCGCCTCGGAATTATCAATCGACAACCCGGTGGCCTGCTCGATGGCGGCTGCGGTCAGGCCGGTGCTGGCGCGAAAGGTCAGCCCGTCGAACCGCAGCTCCATATCGTGATCGGTGAAGCCAAAGACCTGACCGTCCTTGCGGGTGATCGCCCAGCAGCGGCACGCCGTGGTCAGACCGCTTTGTAGATGGGTCTGAAGTGCCTGAGTATCCCCACCCATCAGACGCGCACCTCGACCACGGGGACATTCGGTACATCCCCGGCCTGAAAGCTGGCCACGCTGGTCTGGATCTTGTCGGTGTCGAAACGCACCGGCACGTCAAACTCGAACCCCGCCGTGATCTCGACTTGCTCGGGCGGAGGGGCCACGAATGTGACCACCCCACGGGCCAGATCGACCTCATAGTCGACGCCTTCGCGCATGGCGTCCTGATCAAGGCCCAGACGCACCGTACCAAGGACGGGTTTGGTGATCGGTCGCACATAGCTGACCCCGCCCGAGCTATAGGTTTTTACCAGTTGAAACTCGGTACGCTCTCCGTCGCCGCGCGCGATGACCTGATCGCCGTGATCGACGTCAGCCGTGGCCGAGCCGGACTTGTAGTCCGACCAGTCCTTCCAGCGGAACCCGTACATCTGGCCCTGACGCGCCTCGAAGAAGGAAATCATCGTTTCGATGTCATCCAGCGACCGCATCCCCAGCCCGGCATCATAGCGCCTGCGCGAATGCGCCCAGGGCGTGTTGCGTTCCTCAAACCCGTTGGCCAGTGTCACGATATCCGTGCGCCGCTCGGGCCCACCAACCGAGCCAAAGCTCAGGCTGGCGGGAAACCTCACCTCGTGGAAATTCATCTTCTGCTCCCCTTATCTGTTGCGATTGCCGCGACCCAAGGCGCGGCTCATCTGCGCCGCGATCTGGCCTTGCGACCGGCGGAACCCTTGCACATCGGGCGTGGAGATATTCATCACCACATTCACGGCACGCCCGCCGCCCTGCGTCCGAACGCCCAGCTTGCCGTCCGCGCCGCGCGCCAGAGGCATGATCGCCTCAGGCCCAGCCTCACCCATGAGGCCGGTGCCTCCGCGCATCGGAAACATCGTCGGGCTGCTGACTACGCCGCCATTTGCGAAGGGCATCACCCGGCCCTGGCTGAAGCTGCCGCCATCCGCAAAAGGCAGAATGCCCTGCACCAGACTGCCAACCCCATTGGCCAGCATGCCGCCAAAATGATCCGTCACCGGCTTGATCGCCGCCGAATAGGCCGTGCGGATCATCGAGTTCTTCAGCACGTCCAGCGCATCTGACAGGTTCATCCCGTCCAGCACCACGCCGTCAAACGCCTTGCGCAAACCGCCGGACAGGCCCCGTTCCAGGGTGGCAACGTCCTTACCGGTTTCTTCAAAGGCGGCTCTGACCCGCTGCAAGTGACCATCAAACGCCGCCGCCATGCTCGCCGCGTCACCCAGCGCGTCGCCCAGCGACTCGCCCCGTTCCTGCAGGTCGTCAAAACCTTCACGATCCGTCATCACGCTCTCCTTGTTCCTTGTCCGGATAGGCCGCCAGCAAAGCGTCGAGGCCCTTCCGGTTCATCGCAGGCATCCCCGCGCCCTGCCCCAGCATCAGCCGCAACTCAGCCGGGGTCAGACGCCAGAACTGATCCGGCGTCAGCCGCAGGCCGAGGATCCCGGCCTGCATCAGCGCGGGCCAGTCGAACCCGCTCACTGCTCCGGCACCATGAAGGCGCGGGCCAGCAATTCCGCAGCCGCTTTGGCACCCACCATCGGTCCACCAGCGATTTCGGCATGCAGCAGGTCATCGCGTGTGACCGGCGCGCCGCCGCCACGCAAACCAGCGACCAACAGCGCCAGCACGTCACCGCTGGAATACGCACCGCCTTCGAACCGCTGCACCAATTCGACCAGAGATCCGGCCCCCAGTTCCTGTTCCAATTCCGCCAAGGCACCCAATGTCAGCTTGAGCACCCGCTGCTCCCCATCGATGGTCAAGGCCACCTCGCCCGTCCACGGATTGGCCATCAGAGCGCCGTGAAACTCAGCGCACCGGCGCTTGCCATGCTCATCTCATAGGTCGCCTCACCGTTGTGCGAGCCCGCATATTCGATGCTGCTGACCTGAAACGGGCCTTCGACAATGCCGAAATCGGGGATGATCACCTGAAAACCGGGCGTCTCGCCGTCAAAGAACAGCTGACGCGCCCGTTCATCCGTGCCTTCGTCCTTGAATACGCCCGAGCCGGAGATCGAGGCCGACTTGACCCCCGCCCCTGACAGCAGCTCGCGCCAGCCACCCTGACTTTCCAGGCTGGTGACATCGACGCTTTCTGCGTTGAAACTGATCCGCGTGGCGCGCAGGCCCGCGATTGTCTCAAACAGGCCCGTGCCGTTCATATCCACTTTGACCAACAGGTCTTTTCCGTTCTGGGCAGCCATATGCTCTCTCCGTTGATTGCTTAGTCGTCTTCCACGCGGGCGCGGAATCTCAGGTCGATCTGGCGGATCGCGCCGCCAGTTCCCGTGCGTCGGGCGCTGGCCCGTTCGAACCACAAGCCCACCAGATGGCCCCGGTCCAAACTCAGCGCTGCACCTTCCAATGCGTCACACACCGCGCCGGCCAGTGTCTTGGCCGCGCCAAAGCCCGCCGCCTCGGACACAACCGAGACCGTGAAGCGATGCACAGCCCCCGCGTTTGCGCGGTCCGAGGCCTCTCGCACCTCTTCCGGGCCCAAAGTCACGTAGGTCTGCGGCATGGTCCCCGCAGGCACCGCGTCGTAAATCGCCCCGCCCGACAGCGTGCTGACCTGCGCGTCGCCTGAAAGCTGTTGAAACACCGCCGCCTGCAAAGCAGCTGATACGCCATAGCTCATGCCGCCACCTCTTCATCTGCAAAACAGGTCAGGTACTGACCGCGCGGGTCCCGCTCGGCGACCGCGCGGATCACGAACCGCCGGGCACCTTCGCGGAACCGCTGATCCGGAGCGGGCCGCATGCTCGACCCCTCAGGCGCGCCCCGCACAACGATCCGGTAGCCAACGCGCGAGACCGAAGCCCCACCAACCGCACGCTCCGCTCCGCTGCGCGCCGTCACCTCGGCCCAGAGCGAGCCCAAAGCGGCCCAGGCTTCGGTGTAGCCTCCAGCACCGTCAGCGGTGCGAACCGGTGCCTCCAGCTCCAGCTTGCGGTTCAGTCGCGGCGCGTTCATTGCATCACCCCAGCGCCGAAGCGCACTGTGCGATAGCGTTGAATCAGGCTGGTCACACCGAATGGCATACACCCCGCACCCAAGGCTGTTTCGTCGCGATATTCGTAGTAATGCGCCGCCAAGAGCAGCACCGCCTGTCCCAGATCGGCTGGCAAACCACCCCAATCTGCGGCCATGCCCGCTGTGAAGGCGATCTTTACCGATCCGCCGGTCTGGATTCTCGGCAAGCAAGACCCCGCCGCCCGCACCCGAGGACGCTGCGCATCCCGCTCCAACCGGTAGGTCGCGCTGTCCGCCACGCTTTCAGCGCCCAGCGCGTCCGTCAGCGTCAACGCACCAACTGAAACCACCGGGGCCACCGGCAGAACTTCGCTTTCGGGATCGCGCCAGCCGTTCAGGCTCCACGAAAACTCCCGCTCGATCAGCACCTTGCCGGTGCGCGCCTCGATCGCTGCAATCGCTGCACGCAGAAAACCGGTCAGAACCTCATCCTGCGTATCACCCTCGGCGAACCCCGTGCCCAGCCGCAGATGCGCCTTGAACTGATCCACCGGCAGCGCCGCATCCGCGATGGCGGTTTCTTCGATCAACATCATCCATTCACTCCGCAATCTCGGACCCCTCCGGGGCCGTATCCTTGAAAATGACGGGCACGCGCCGCCCCACGTTGCTCGGACGGAGGGGAGCAGCTAGACAACGCGGGGGATCTCACCCCGGCCCGCGCCCGCCGCCCGAAGGGCCCTAAGGCCCCCCGGATTCAGCCCGCTTTAGGCGGTGCCGAATTTCACCAGCTTGATCGCAGCAAAGTCGCTTACGTCGCCGCCAACGCGCTTGGTCGCGTAGAACAGAACATGCGGTTTGGCGCTGAACGGATCGCGTAACACGCGCAGATCGGGACGTTCGGCAATGGTGTAACCTGCCTGGAAATCGCCAAAGGCAATCGAGAAGCTGTCGGTCGCCGCATCCGGCATGTCCTCGGCGATCAGCACCGGATAGCCCATCAGACGCGCAGGCTCACCTGCGGCCAGACCATCGGACCACAGGAAGCGTCCGTCGCTGTCCTTGAGCTTGCGGATCAGACCGGCAGTTTTCGAGTTCATCACGAAGGTGCCGTTCACGCGGTACTGCGCGCCCAGCGCATAGACCACATCCACGATCGCGTCCCCATCGACACCACCCGCCGTGCCGGTTGCAACGTAGCCCAGATTGCCCCAGGCCCAGACGTCGTTGTCGACAGCCGGGTGGTCCAGAATACCCTTGGGCTTGTCCGCCCCGTCACCACCGATAAACGCCGCCGCCTCGGCACGGGCGAATTTGTCGGCGATACGGCCAGCCAGCCAACCCTCGACGTCAAAGGCACTGTCATCCAGCAGACGTTGCGAGGCCTTGGGCAGCGCGCTCAGCTCGTGCAGCGGGATGGAAATGCGATCAATCGACGGGGTGCCGCTTTCTGCCGTAGCCGCGTTTTCATCCGCCCAGCCCGCGCCCACATCGGTATGGTCGATCAGCACATCGAACGAGTTCGCCTCGACATTCACCACCGACGCAATCGAGCGGATCGAAGCGGTCGAGTTCAGGACCGACTTGATCGTTTCCGCGGTCTGCGGATCGACCAGATAACCGCCATCGCTGTTCACTGCGCTCGACAGAGATTTCGACTCCATCTCCAGCCCGCGCAGCCCGTCATCCTCGCCCGAACGCACATAAGCGTCGAAGGCCTTCTGATGTGGTGCGCCGTCCTCGATCGAGGCCGCAAGATGCGGGCGTGCCGCGATGGTTGATTTACGATCCAGCATGGTCAGTCGCTCTTCTGTCTGTTGCAGTTGGGTTTTAACTTCAGCCTTGAGGCCCTTGAATTCATTCACGAAGCCAGCCATCGCCTGCTTCACCTCCTGAACCAGGGGCGCACCCTCTCCGGTCAAGGCCGGGGTTTCGGTCTTGCTCATCAGCACTTCCTTTTTGGGTGGGTTTTGAGGCGCGCTAGGTCCGCGCCAGCTCCTGCCGGGCGTCGTGGAACACCTCGGCAATACTGCGCCAGGTGTTCTCGGCCTCAGGCTCCACGCCCTTCGCCGCCACCCGCGCACTGGGCAGCATCGGGAAAGTCACCAAGGACACTTCCCATAGCTCCAGTTCCGTCAGGACCCGCTGGCCCTTGTCATTCGTCACGGCCCGCTTGGTGCGATAACCAATCGAGAGACCATCCATCGCGCCTGCCCGGATCAATTCAGCCGCCTCACGACCCTTTTGCGTGGCCTCCAGCAGACGGCCCTTGACCCACAGGCCCTGGTCATCCTCACGCACCTCATCCCAGACACCGATGGGCTGCGCCGGATCGTGCTGCCACAGCATCTTGACCCGCTGCCCCGCCTTGGACAGCCCGTCGAGAGAGCCGCGATACGCCCCGCGTTGCACCACATCGCTGCCTTGATCGACCTGCCCGAACAGGCTGGCATAGCCTTCGATCACTGCGTCATCGGTGACGGACAACCCGTCTCCGAACCGGGCGAATTTATGCTCTAAATCCATGAACTTCTCCATGTAACTTACTGAACTCATGGCGTTACCACCAAGATGGATTGAAACGCCTGCGCCAGGATCACCGCGACCACGCCATAGACCGTCAGCCACAACCGGCGCTCCAGCCGCTCCATCATCTCTTCGATCTGATCCAGCCGCCTGCACAGATGCGCGTGCTGGATCTCGGCCACCCGCTCATGCGCAGCCAGACGCAGGCCCGGCGCGCATTCGAACGGAGGATACCCTTCAGACATCCGCGCGCTCCGGCAGGCCCAGCAAGGCCCGCTTTTCGGCATCCGTCAGGAAATCGGCCCCGTTGACCCGTGCCCACTGCGCGTCGCGTTCCGCCGACAGCGCGGGCACCTGATCAAGGTCGGGCTTCAGCATCAGATCCTCGCCAGTAAAGCCGACCAGCCATTCCGACACCGCCGCCGCCACTCGCGTCACCAGAGGCAGCACGGTCAGGCGATAAAACGCCCGGTTGGCCTCCTGATAGTTCGAATAGGTCGCGTCGCCTTGTATCCCCAGCAGCATCGGCGGGACTCCAAAGGCCAGCGCGATCTCGCGGGCGGCGGCTTCCTTGGTCTTTTGAAACTCCATATCGGACGGAGAGAACCCCATCGGCTTCCAATCCAGCCCCCCTTCCAGAACCATCGGACGGCCCGCATTGCGCGCCCCGCGATAGTTCTGCTCAATCTCATCCGACAAACGCCGGAATTGATCCTCGGCCATCACCCCATGGCCATCGCCCTTCCACACCAAAGCCCCCGAAGGTCGCGCTGCATTGTCGAGCAACGATTTCGACCAGCGAGACGCACTGTTATGCACATCAATCGCCATCGCCGCCGCCTGCATCGGCGAGAACCCATAGTGATCATCCTGAGGGTGGAACGACTTGATATGACAGATGTTTTCCGCCGCAAATCGGTGCTTCTTGCCACCAACCGCATAGTCATACGCCTTGGGCCATCCATCCGCGCCCGGCACCACGCTCATCCGGTCCGAGCGCAAGACATGCAGTTCAACCGGCAAGCTTTCATCAGTCTGGACAGCCTCAACATAGGCGTTGCCCGACAGCAGCAACTGCCCGAACAGAGCCTCCATCAACTCCGCCCGCCCCTGCGCCGCATTTGGACGGCGCATCAGCGACAGGATCGGGTGCGCGTCATAGCGCTGCGCCTGATCCTGAAGCACCAAAGGCAGGGCCGCCGCCGCCTCGGCAATCAGCTTGACCGAGCGGAACCCCACCGGGTTCCCTGAAAACCCCGTGCGTGTCAGCGACACCGCGTCCCGAGGACTCCACGCCACGCGCCCACTCGTCTGCCACGCCACCACGGGGCCCGCCGCGCTGGCCTTCGCCTCGGGCGCTTCCCCGGCCGCTCCACGACGCAAGAAATCGAATACCATCTGTGCTCCTTTCTTTCGCCGCTGTGTCCGGCTTGTTGAAAGGAGTTATGACGGAAAGAAGTTTAGGGCTTGGGAATGGAGCGTACGGGGGTTGGGCAACGGGATAGGCGTAGCTGAATTGTCATGGGGCTGTACGGCCGAAACAAGCTCAAATCCTATTCTGATGAGGTTCTTGTCGAATCCGCTGTGTCATTCAGGCAAGTTCGGATCATCGAGAGTAGTTTCGTCGCCTCGGGAACATAATCCAACAGAATTGGATAGTATGTCCTGCCAAACAGCACCGGATGGCCGGGATGCGTAAGTCCGAGCCCGAAGGGCTGCACCTGCTGTTCGGAAAGAAGAATACCAACTTCTAGGGATGGATAAGGGCGGCTATCGACTATTGAGTACGGAAACGTCGCTGAGTGCTCAACCGAAACGATATAGAGCCGAACACCAAACCGCCAATTTCTGCCGCGTCGGCAAATGATTACGCGCCTGTCCGTAACAAAATAGGCCAGGTTAAACAGGACGTAGTGCCTTTGAGTCGCGAAGCTAAACGAAAAAGCAACGAAAGCGAAAGTCATTGCACCGTATATCCAATAAGCTTCAAAGCGGCCAAACTCGGCATCGACATCGATGAAAGGAAGAGTTGCCCACATGACGAGTGAAGCGATCAATAGGCAAACATGAACCTTCCGCTCATCTCCGACGGCCTGAATGAACTTGCGCCCATAACCGGGGACACCTGACCAGAGCAGCTTTTCGTCGGCGTCAAGAATATCATTTAAATCAAATCTGTTAGAGCTGGTTACCGTGACGTTTTGCATAGCGTAGTCTTTACATCGTCAATACTCTTGCAACCAGTCGTTAACAGATGATAGCGAAACTTGATTAAAGCTCTGTTGCCGTCATTCCTACGCCATCGCTAAGCTCACAACGCTCTTACCCTGGGCCTCCGATACGCCCCCGCAGGCGCCACAACCAACTCATGCAGTGCCCAGACCAGCGCATCGACGCGGTCGGGCGAGCCCTGCCCCTCGAACCCGCGCGCGGTCATCTGGCACATCTGCTCCTCCAGCGCGTCCAGCCCGGCCACGTGGCTCACTCGTCCCTGTTCGTACAACGCCGCCACAGGCTCGGCCCGCGCGACCTTGCCGCGTGAGGCCCGCACCGCGCGGAACGGGACCAGAGGGTCCACCTGCCGCACAACCTCTTCCACCAACTGCCCGCCCTGATTAACCTCGGCCACCAGCCGTTCGGCCCCGAATTCATCCATCGCGTCAATCGCTGCCTGCGCCCAGCCCGCCGGGCCGACGCCCTGCACCGTCCGGTCGGCCAGCACATAGGCCCGCCACTCCTCGGGCGGGCCTTGCAGCTGAGCGCCCACAACCACGATCCCACAGGCATCCGCATCCGAACCCGCCGTCACCGCGGGATCCAGTGCTACGACCACCCGGTCCAGCTCGGGCAGATGCGCGCACCGCGCCGCCTCAAGCATTGAGCCTGTCCACAGCGCCCCCTCCGCATCCGACAGCAAAACCCCGTCCAACTCCTGCCGTCCCAGCCGCGTGCCTGCATAGCGCGCGCGCACCTCCTCTAGGAAGGATGCGGCCAGATTGGCCCGGTTCGCCTCGGTCGGCGCATGGGTTTGAACGGTGGAGGGCGACGCCAGCAACTCTTTCAGAACCTTCACATTTCGCGGTGTGGTCGTCACACAAACCCGAGGCTGATCCCCCAAACGCAGCGCAAATTGCAACATATCCCAGGTCTCACCGGCTTTCTTCCATTTGGCCAACTCATCTACCCAGGCCGCATCGAACTGAGGACCGCGCAGCCCCTCAGGATCATGTGCCGAAAATGCCTGCGCCTCGGACCCGTTGGGCCAGATCAACTTGCGCTCGGTTGCCTTCCACGTGGGCCGACGATCCGGCGGAGAACATTGCAATATCCCGCTATCGCCAAAGATCATAACATCGCGCACCTGATCAAAGGTCTCACCCACCAGAGCAACACGAGACGCCGCGCCCTTGTCCAAAGGCTTGGACCCTTCGACCACCCGTCGCACCCATTCAGACCCCGCGCGCGTCTTGCCCGCCCCGCGCCCGCCCATGATCACCCAGGACCGCCAGTCGCCTTCGGGAGGCAGCTGATGCGGCAGCGCCCAGAACTCGAAAAGGAAAGGGAGGGCACAAAGCCCCCCCTCCCCGATCTCACCCAGAAATCTGCCCTGCACCGCAACAGGTGCGGAGGCGAGCCAGCCTGCACCCGACCTCAAACCGAGCCCGGTCAAGGTCGAGCGCGTATCCCCCTTGGGCAATTCCGGCTTGTCTGTGATGTTGTTCGACAAAGCTTGTCTCCACTTTCTGGCAACTGCGGATCAACCCCTCTAGCTGGCCGAGTTGCTTGCCTGTTCCGGCAAAGTCTGCATCCTCCCCGGCTCCGATCTGCTGGCGCAGTTCTTCCGCTGCATGGCGCAGATCGCGAATGGATCTCTCGAGCGACTGCAACAAGTCAGCCGTCTGGGAAATCCGCTCTTCCGGGGTAATCAAAGTCATGTTTGCCTGTGACCTCATGCGTGAGTTTTCTCCGCACGAGAGAAATGAAAAAACGGCCGCCGGGTCGCCCCGGGGCCATTGCCCACTTCTTCTAGCATGTCACAACTTATACGAGAATAAGTGCGCAGTGTCAAGTTGAGGCGCAACGGGTCGCAACGCCTAAGCCGTTCTTTATATTAAACCTTTCATAACTCTCCGCAAGCGCTCTCCTGCGCGAACCACCTTATCGGCAAAAAAACCCACAAATACAGCTTGCATACGTAGATTAAACATAGACTTATTCCTCAAATTCGTTTCCATTTTTGGAAAAAAGAAGGAAATTAATCCTCATTTGTGCTATTTTGACCATTATGCTCATCATTTTGTGAGCATGATTCAACCTAGAACAAAGTTTTGTTTATTTTTTTGGAGTAGTTATGTCACGCCAACCCCATGGGCTCAGCCGCTATGAAACACTGGTAAAAGAATGCGCGGATACCCCGCGCCCGCCGCTGCCGGATACGTTTGGACGAATTGGACATCGCAACCCTCTCTCAGGTATCGCCCCAGGCGGTGAGCCTTTTGATACCGCCGATGTCCTCGTCGCATTTGATGCAGCGGTCGACTCGATGAAAGATACAAATGACCCACAAGGGCATGACGTCGCCGCCGGTATGACCTTCTTCGGTCAATTCGTTGACCACGATGTAACGCTGGACGCAAAGTCGGCCATTGGGACAGTTATTGATCCAGCCACCATTCGCAATATTCGCACCCCGACATTGGACCTCGATTGCGTTTACGGCGATGGCCCCGAAGCATCGCCGCACCTCTATCACCCCGACCATCACGGGTTCCTTCTTTTTGGCAACGCTGACAATCATCTCGATCTTGCCCGAACCAAGCAAGGCACGGCGCTGATTGGCGACCCTCGTAACGACGAGAACCAGATCGTATCGCAATTGCAGGGCGCATTCATTTGCTTGCACAACATCGTCATGACAGCGTTGGAGGCAGACAGTGGCATGGCGCGCAAAGCCTTGTCCGGCATTTCAGCGGCAGCCATGCATACCTTCAAGAAAAGCGAGGAGCCTTTCCAGGTTGCGCGCCGAATTTGTCGGCTGCACTATCAGTATCTCGTGGCCCATGATTTGCTTCAGGCATTCGTCGACGCCGACATTCTGAAACATGTGCGCGATCATCTCGAAGGTGGGACACTTCCGAAACCTTTCAAAGATGACTCCCCGGTTATGCCGATAGAGTTCTCCGGCGCTGCTTACCGCTTCGGACACGCCACAGTGCAGTCCAAATACCAGCTCAATCATGACAATCTGGATTTCGACCTGTTCAAGCTAGGACGGCCGGAGTTCTCTTTCCGACCGTCAGACCTGAACATTCACTTCGAGAAACTGTTCGACTATCCCGGTCAAACTGCAGACGCGCGTGCGCGACCCATTGGGCGCAAAATGGCGCAATCCATTTTCGCGCTCCCCTTCATCAGCGGCACGGCCGATATCGGCGGCGCCACAATGACCGAAGATCAGAACCGCAAACTTCCCTTGCGCAACCTGCTGCGCGACCGCCTCACGTTGGAGCTTGCCTCAGGTCAGCAAATGGCGCGCAAGATGCATGTGCCCGAACTTGCCGCTCCGCCTGAGCTGTCAGACCACGGCGTCACCAAAACACCGCTGTGGTATTACTGTCTGCAAGAGGCTGAAGGTCATAGCGGTCGACTTGGGCCGGTGGGCGGCACAATCGTCGCAACGGTGCTGCTACGGCTTCTGTATCTTGACCCGGAAAGCCTGGTCTGCTCGACCCACGACTTTAAGCCTTGGAAAGAACTTGGCGCAGATGATGACGGCACATACTCAATGGGTCATATGCTGAAATTCGTAGAAGACAATCGCGATAACATCGCCCATGCGGGGGATCTTCGCACCTAAACCTACCATGCCCTGATCCGGTAAGTCGGATCAGGGTTTTCACGCGACCAATGAACTATCCCTCACAAGCCTTGACATTTCAGTCGCCACGCATCATGTGCCTCTGACCAGCGCTGACGCGTGAGCCTCGGCGGGCACCATCTGCCCCACAGCGCCACAGATTTTTCCAGTTCCCCATCACGCAGGGTTCTTAACGCGACGACCAGATAGAGCAGGATCCGCCTGCCTGTCCCGAGGTCCCGCTTGACCCTACCGGTCGCGAATGCGGCCCATCACGACTTGCCCGTTGGCGAATACTGCGGGCGGCAAAGGATAAACATTGTTCGACTTCGATATGCTGGGCCTTGCGCCAGCGCTCAACGATGCACTCAAAAGTGCGAATTTCTCACAGCCCACTCCGATCCAGAACCAGGCGATCCCGCTGGCTCTGAATGGGCATGACATTCTGGGGCTGGCGCAGACCGGTACCGGCAAAACGCTTGCCTTTGGCCTGCCTTTGATTGATCACCTTCTGAACCAACCCGGCAAACCCGCGCCCAAAACAGCCAAAGCACTGATCCTTGCGCCCACACGCGAGCTTGTAAACCAGATTGCCGACAGCCTGCGGGTTCTGACCGGCAAGACCAAATTGCGCGTGGCAACTGTTGTGGGTGGTCAGTCCATCAACAAACAGATCGCCTTTCTGGGCCGCGGCACGGATATTCTGGTGGCCACACCGGGGCGTCTGATCGACCTGATGGAGCGGAAGGCCGTCGACCTCGGATCGGTGCGCCACCTTGTTCTCGACGAGGCCGACCAGATGCTGGATCTGGGCTTCATCCACGCGTTGCGCAAAATCGCGCCTGCCTTGGGCACACCGCGTCAGACCATGCTGTTCTCGGCCACGATGCCAAAGCAGATGGAAGAGATCAGCCGGGCTTACCTGACCAATCCGCAGCGGGTGCAAGTCTCGCCTCCAGGTAAAGCGGCGGACAAGATCACGCAATCGGTTCACTTCGTCACCAAACCCGAGAAACCTGGCAAACTGCGTGAGATCCTGTCGCAGGACACCGACGCCCTGACCCTTGTCTTCTCGCGCACCAAGCACGGGGCCGAGAAACTGATGAAGGGGCTTGTCGCCGATGGCTACAACGCCGCCTCGATCCATGGCAACAAAAGCCAGGGGCAGCGTGACCGCGCTATTAAGGCCTTCCGCGCCGGAGAGATCAACGTGCTGGTCGCGACGGACGTAGCCGCGCGTGGGATCGACATTCCCGGTGTGGCCTATGTGATCAACTACGACCTGCCCGAGGTGCCCGACAACTATGTCCACCGCATTGGCCGCACCGCGCGCGCCGGTCGCGAGGGTGAGGCAATTGCGTTCTGCTCGGCGGAAGAGGTCGACCTGCTTCGTCAAATCCAAAGACTGATGAAGATCGACATCCCGGTCGCCAGCGGTACACAGCCAGAACCTGTTGAAGCTGCACGCAGCGGGCGTCGCCAGAACAACCGGCGTTTCAAGCCGAGACCACCAAATGGAAGCGCGAAACCCGCGCACAACAAGCGCCGACGCCCCCGTCGCAAACCCGCAGCCTGATCAAAAAAACAGCGCCGAAAGCGGCGCTGTTTTTCGTTTTGGCTTAGATCGCTTTGCATTTGATTTGAATCGAAATACGCTGCCTCTCCCTGCGGTCGAACGCGCATTTCGACAATCATGCTTCAGACAAAACGCAAAACGCTTTAGTTGCCCGAGTTTCGCTCGGCCTCAATCTCGCGCCATTTAGCGACATTGCGGTTATGCTCCTGCAACGTCTCGGCGAACGCATGACCTCCAGTACCATCCGCAACGAAGAACACATAGTTCGTGTTGTCAGGCGCAACGGCTGCTTCGAGACTCGCCAGACCGGGGTTGGCGATCGGCGTCGGTGGAAGCCCGTCGATCTGATAGGTATTCCAAGGTGTTGGCCGGTTCAGCTCGCTGCGGCGCAAACCTCGGCCCAAGGTGCCCTGCCCCTTGGTGACGCCATAGATAACCGTCGGGTCGGTCTGCAGGCGCATGCCTTGATTCAGACGGTTCACGAAGACGCTGGCAACCTGGCCTCGCTCTCCGGGAACGCCCGTTTCCTTTTCGATGATCGAGGCAAGGATCAGCATTTCCTCGGGGTTTTCCAGCGGCAAACCCTCTTGGCGGTTTTCCCAGGCCGCATTGATGCGCAGCTGTTGCTTGTCCTGCATCGCTTTCAGGATGTCGTTGCGATCCTGACCGGCAGCGACATCGTAGCTGTCTGGCGCAAGCGAGCCTTCTGCGGGAATCTCCGCAATCTCGCCGCTCAGCGCCTCAAAACCCTTCAACGCCTCGACCACCTGCCATGAGGTCACGCCCTCGGCCAGAGACACGCGATAGCGCGTGTCTGCCTCTTGGCGCTTCTCCTGATAGGCCGCCGGGGTGTCTTCCTCGGCCATATCAAACTCGGCGATTTCGTCGAATTCCAGCGTGGCTGGGTTCAACTCACGCACGCGGGTCTGGGCGCGGGTCACACCAATGCGGTATTCGATCTCTGAGCCGCAGGTGCTGGCACCGTTGCTGGTGATCTCGTCGATGATCTGCTCCATCGACGCGCCTTCACGCACCAGAAAGCTGCCTGCCTTCAACTGCTGTGCTCGGTCGGTGTAATCGGCGGCCATGCGGAAGATTGTAGCGTTGGTAATGGCGCCCTGATCCTCAAGCTCGCGGCTGACCCGTGTCATGTTCGAACCGCCTTCAACCCGCAGGCAGATCGCGGTTTCCAGCGGGCCTTCCGACTGATACTGGGTCTGGCCCCAAAGGATCAGACCGCCCACCAGGAACAGGCCGACCACCAGGATGGTCAGCGCGTTCGATGCAATGGCCCGCCACATTTAACTGGCCTTTCCGAAGATCACGCTGGCATTGGTGCCACCAAACCCGAACGAGTTCGAAAGGGCCACGTTGATCTCACGCTCGCGCTTTTCGTTCGGAGCCAGATCAATCGGCGTTTCAACCGCCGGATTGTCGAGGTTGATGGTTGGAGGAGCCACCTGATCGCGGATCGCAAGGATCGAGAAGATCGCCTCAATCGCGCCCGCAGCCCCGAGCAAGTGCCCCGTGGCCGACTTGGTCGAAGTCATGGTGGCATTCGCTGCATGGTCACCCAGCAGACGCTCAACAGCACCCAGTTCGATCGTGTCCGCCATGGTCGAGGTGCCATGCGCGTTGATGTAGTCCAGATCTTTCGGTTCCAGCCCAGCGCTGCGAAGCGCGGCTTGCATCGAACGCTCGGCCCCGTCGCCATCCTCGGACGGTGCGGTGATGTGATAGGCGTCGCCCGACATGCCGTAGCCCAGAACCTCGGCATAAATCTTCGCGCCACGCGCCTTCGCGTGTTCATATTCTTCCAGAATGACGATGCCTGCGCCTTCACCCATGACAAAACCATCGCGGTCAACGTCGTAGGGGCGGCTGGCTTTCTTCGGATCGTCTGCATACTTAGTCGACAACGCCTTACAGGCGTTGAAACCCGCGATGCCAATCTCGCAGATGCAGCCCTCGCCGCCACCAGCCACCATGACATCGGCGTCGCCTGCGCGGATGATGCGGCTTGCATCCCCAATCGCATGGGCGCCTGTCGAGCATGCAGTCACGACCGAGTGGTTCGGACCCTTGAACCCAAACCGGATCGACACCTGACCGGACGCCAGGTTGATCAGTGCGCCGGGAATAAAGAAGGGCGACACGCGGCGCGGGCCTTTGTCACGGATCAGATTGGCCGTATCCGCAATCGAGCCCAGCCCACCAATACCTGAACCGATCAGAACGCCGGTGCGCAGGCGATCTTCCTCGCCCTCAGGGGTCCAGCCCGCATCCTTGCACGCCATTTCCGCTGCGGCGATCGAGTACAGGATGAAGTCTTCGATCTTGCGCTGTTCTTTCGGAGGCATCCAGTCATCGGGGTTGAACGTTCCGTTTGTTCCGTCCCCACGCGGCACCTCGCAGGCATAGGTCGTAGTGACCCCGCTTGCCTCGGCATCGAAATGTGTGATTGGCCCTGCGCCGGACTCTCCGTCCAGCAGACGCGACCAGGTTTCCTCGACTCCGCTGGCCAAAGGAGTGACCAACCCCAGACCGGTTACGACGACTCTGCGCATGAAGTGCCTCTTGCCTGCTTACTGTTATGCGAACCGCTCATACCCCGGCCCGGGGTGCGGGGGCAAGGGCCACGCTCCATTCCCCGTCTGCATCTTGCGGTTTCAGCTTGATTTTGGGCGATCCTGCGCCTGTCGATTTCTCGCGCCCTTCCAAAATTGGAGGGCGCGAGGGTTTTCAATTTTGGTTCCGCTACTGGAACTGCGCTACAGGCTCACGTGCCGCGGCCGCAACGCCCAAAACTTCGGACAGATCGACTGTTTTCCGGAACAAGGCCCGACCGACAATCGCGCCCGCGATGTTCGGGATGTAGGACAGACGCGAGATATCGTCCGCAGTCCGCACCACACCGCTGGCAATGACGGGCGTCCGCGAATGCTGCGCGAGGCCCGAGATCAGGCCCAGCTGCGCCTCGACGTCTTCCATGTCACTGTCGATATCGGTCACAACGATAGCTGCGAAAGGCGTGCCGTCAAAGGCATCAATGAACGCCTCGGCTGTGAACGCGCTTTGGCTGCGCCAGCCGTCGGTCATGACAAACCCCTGCCAGACATCCACCGCAAGAACGATCTGATCCGGGTAGAGCTTCGCCAGCTCCTTCACCAGATTAGGGTCCCGTGCCGCAAGCGTCCCGATCACAACGCGGCCCGCGCCCTTGTCGATCCAGTATTCAACCTGCTCGCGGTTACGCATACCACCGGCCAATTGCACGGGGATCTCGGCCGACCGAATGATCTCTTCCACCAGTTCATGGTTGGTATCACGGCCTTCAACAGCGTCGAAATCTGTCAGATGCATCCACTCGGCCCCGGCCTCGGCCCAACCGCGCGCGGTTTCGACCGGGTTCACATGCCAGATCATCGCGTCCTCCAGACGCCCTTTGTCCAAGGTGACGCAGCGACCGTTCTGAAGTTCCATTGTGGGATAGATTCTCATGAGCTTTCTCCTCCGCCCAATCGCGCTAAAGTCTCAGACTAACATAGCCTGTTACTGCGTTGAGTGCTGCAACCAGGATCGGCATTGTTTGGTCTTTTTGCGGCATCGCAGCACGCTGGCGGAATCACGCCCGTGCCGGAGGGCCGTTGCGACGCAGTAGATGGACCGCTGTGCCGTTGTACTCGGCCTCGCGCATCACGACATAACCCAGCTTTTTCGCCAGCTTCTGTGACGAGGCGTTGGCTGCGTTCACCATCGCCACCAATCGGCCCGGCATAATCCGATCAAACCAGTCATGGGCGGCCTGAGCGGCCTCATATCCCAAACCCAGCCCCTGTGCTTCGGGGGCCAGAACCCAACCGGCCTCGGGATAAGTGTCAAAATCCTCACCCATCGCACGGTTTCCATAGAAGAACCCGGCCTGTCCGATCAGCTTGCGATTCGATTGCTGCAATACGCCCCATTGCCCGAACCCGGCCATCTGCCAATGCCCTGCATTGCGCAGAAACGAGTCCCATGCCTCACCGCGCGACCGCGGGGTTCCACCAATATGACGCGTCACACACGGGTCGCGCCAGATCTCGGCGAACCGTTCAAAATCCTCAGGGCGCATCGCACAGAGTGTCAGACGCGCCGTGTTTATCATTGGGGTGGATCTTATCATGTCCTGCCCACCTTGAATTGTGCCTCAGTGGAAACAGTGCGAATCGAAATCGCCTTGTGCAACCCTGAATTTAATGCAGGCACAAAAAAGCGGCGCCTCCGTTGCCCGGAAGCGCCGCTTTTCTATCAATACGATACGCTTAGGACGCTTCGCTGATGAATTTGACGGCGTCGCCAAAGGTCTGGATGGTCTCGGCTGCGTCATCGGGGATCTCGATGCCGAACTCTTCTTCGAAGGCCATGACCAGTTCAACGGTGTCCAGGCTGTCTGCGCCCAGGTCGTCGATGAACGAAGCGTTTTCCGCTACTTTGTCTTCTTCAACACCCAGGTGTTCAACAACGATCTTCTTCACGCGATCTGCGACGTCGCTCATGTCTATTCCTCATTCTTTCTTCAGGGCGATCCGCCCGGTTCTGCCCTTGCCCGCTCGGGATGGACTTGGTTTGCCCGTTCCGGGCGGTTTGGCTCCCGGCTGTCCGGGAAAGTTGAGGGCCGACCGCAACGACCGACCCCAGCATGGATGCGCCGCCTATAGCATAGTCGACGCACAAGGCAAACGCTTTCGCACCGCCTTGATTGCGGTCACAACATGGCCATGCCGCCGTTCACATGCAAGGTTGTTCCGGTCACGTATCCGGCCTCGGGGCTGGACAGGTACAGAACAGCGGCCGCGATTTCCTCAGGGTCACCCATGCGACCGGCCGGAACTTTCAGCAACAAACCTTTTTTCTGCTCGTCCGTCAGCTTTTCCGTCATCGCCGTAGTGATAAAGCCAGGGGCCACTGCGTTCACCGTAATCCCACGCGTTGCGACCTCATGCGCCAACGCTTTCGAGAACCCGATCATCCCTGCCTTTGAGGCCGCATAGTTCGCTTGCCCCGGATTGCCGATCGCTGCAACCACGGACGAGACATTCACGATCCGGCCCCAGCGCGCCTTCATCATGCCGCGGATCACGCCTTTGCACAGCTTCATGGTCGAGGTCATGTTGACGTCAATGACGCTCTGCCATTCCTCGTCAGACATGCGCATGAACAGGTTGTCACGTGTGATACCCGCGTTGTTGACCAGGATATCGACCGAACCCATCGCCTCAGCTGCCTGTTTCGGCAGGGCTTCGACGGCTTCGGAATCGCTCAGGTTGCACGGCAGCACGTGGGCGCGTTCGCCCAGTTCGTCGGCCAGTTTCTGCAGCGGTTCAACCCGCGTGCCGGACAGACCGACCGAGGCACCCGCGCCGTGCAGAGCCCGTGCGATATCGCCTCCGATACCACCCGAAGCGCCGGTGATAAGCGCGTTCTTACCTGTCAAATCAAACATTCTATTTCCCTCGTGAGGCGCCCCGAAGGCCGCGTTCTATGCTTACGATTCGGCCCGAACGGCCTTTTGAACATCCTCGGGCGTACCAACGGCCTTGCCTGCAATTGCCCGGTCAATTTTGCGGATCATACCCGACAGAGCCTTACCCGCGCCAATTTCCCATGTCTCGGTGACACCCTGCGCCGCCATGTATTGCACGCTTTCCCGCCAGCGGACCGATCCTGTGACCTGCTCGACCAGCAATTGGCGGATCAAATCGGGGTCTGTGACCGCCTCGGCCCGCACATTGGCGATCAGAGGAATGGCCGGTGCCTTGATCTCAACGGCGGCCAGTGCCTCGGCCATCACATCCGCAGCGGGTTGCATCAGCGCGCAATGGAACGGAGCGCTGACTGGCAGCATAACCGCACGCTTTGCGCCCCTTTCTTTGGCAATCTCAGCCGCGCGTTCCACGGCAGCTTTTGCGCCGGACACCACAACCTGAGTCGGGTCGTTGTCATTGGCCGCCTGACAAACCTCACCCTGCGCGGCCTCTTCAGCCACAGAGCGCACGGCATCAAGATCCAGCCCCAAGATCGCAGCCATCGCACCTTCGCCCACCGGCACGGCGCTTTGCATGGCTTGTCCACGGGTCCGCAACAGACGTGCGGTATCGGCCACCGACAACGCACCAGCTGCAGCAAGTGCGGAATACTCACCCAATGAATGCCCGGCCACAAAAGCGGCATCGGTGACCGAGACGCCTTCGGCCTCAAGCGAGCGCATCGCCGCCATCGAGGTCGCCATCAGCGCCGGTTGTGCGTTCTGTGTCAGGGTCAGATCGGCAATATCGCCTTCCCAGATCAGCTGGCTTAGCTTTTCGCCAAGCGCGTCGTCCACCTCGTCAAAAATGGCCTGAGCCGCCGGGTATGCCTCGGCCAGAGCCTTGCCCATGCCGATGGTCTGGGCACCCTGCCCTGGGAAAACGAACGCGCGTGTCATTGCAACCTCTTGGATGACGTTAGGTTGCGGCGGGGTGTAAACCGTGTGAGGACGCGGCACAAGTAGGGCCTGCGCTCTGCATTCGGGCACCATATCTGTGCGCGGGTCGGGCTTGTGCCAAATCCGTCTGGCTTTAGGTTCAAGACAGCCAATCGAATCCGGAGCGTGCAAGAGATGCCCTCGACCAATACCTATTCCACCTATGGCAGCGTGACCAAAACCTTCCACTGGTTGACCGCCCTGCTGATCCTGACCGCCCTGCCCTTGGGCTGGTTTGCCAATGATCTGGCGCATGCCATCTACGACCCGAACATCCCGACCAGCGAATCCGATATCGCGCGGGCCGCAACGTTGTTTTCCCTGCATAAAACGATCGGGGTCACCGTGTTCTTCGTGGCGCTGGCGCGTATCCTTTGGGCGCTGACCCAAACCAAACCCGCCCTGCTGAATGCCGACAATAAACCCGAGGCCTTCGCGGCCGAGACCGTTCACTGGATGCTCTATGCTTCGCTTGTTCTGGTACCCCTGACCGGCTGGATTCACCACGCCGCGACCGAAGGCTTTGCGCCCATCTGGTGGCCCTTCGGCCAAAACCTGCCCTTCGTGCCCAAATCCCTCTATTTGTCCGAGGTGACGGCAAACCTGCATTGGCTGTTCATCTGGGTTCTTGCCGGGTCGCTGGCGCTGCACATCGCGGGCGCGCTGAAACATCATGTCGTGGACAAGGACAGCACCCTGCGGCGGATGCTGCCGGGACACGCTGATGCGTCCGAGCCTCCGGCCCAGCACCACTCACCCGTACCTGCATTTGCAGCTTTGGCCATCTGGGGCGCCGTTCTGGTCGGTGGCTGGTCCATCGGAGTGTTCGAGGATCACGCAAAAGGCGCCGTGGACGCGGCCGAGCTTGGCGATGTGCAATCCGACTGGAACGTCGAAGAGGGCACCCTGTCGATCACCATCTCTCAGTTGGGCAGCCCAGTCACCGGGAGCTTCGGCGAATGGACGGCCGCAATCGCGTTTGAAGAACCCGCCCAACCGGGCCCTGCGGGATCGGTGGATGTGACCATCGCCATCGCTTCGCTCAGCCTCGGGACAGTCACGGACCAAGCCATGGGCGCTGATTTCTTCGACAGCGCGCAATTCCCAACGGCCCAGTTCAAAGCTGACCTGTTCAAAACAGATACAGGCTACGAGGCCCGAGGCCCCCTGACCATCCGAGACAAATCGGTGGACGTCATACTACCCTTCTCACTGCAGCTCGAGGACGATACCGCAACCATGTCCGGCACATTGGAGCTGAACCGCATGGCGTTCGATGTGGGCACATCCCAACCGACCGAAGAGTCTCTGGGCTTCAACGTTACGGTTTCCGTTGACCTGACGGCGAAACGTTCTGAATAAAAAAGAAACCGCCGGGGGTTTTGGCCCCCGGCGGTTGTGATCCAAAGGATCAGCGCAGATTTACTCGGCTTTCTGAGCCTCGACCGAGATCTGCACCTGAACTTCATCACTGACGAAGGGCGCGAACTGGCCAAGGTCGAACTCGCTGCGCACCAGCGTCGTTGTTGCGTCGAAGCCGGCCCAGGGCTTGTTTGCCATCGGGTGGTTGTCAGCCTTGTTCAGCTTGGCATCCAGAACGACCGATTTGGTAACGCCGTTCATGGTCAGGTCACCGGTGATGTTTGCGGTGTTTTCGCCAGTCACTTCGATCGAGGTCGAGGTGAACGTAATCAGGTCCCCTTCGGCGGCGCCAAAGAAATCCTCGGTCATGAAGTGATCTTCACGCGGCTTCCAGCCTGTGAACATCTCTAAAACCGGCATGGAGACCGAAACGCTCGACGCGGCGGGGTCTTCCTGATCGAAAATGATCTCGCCTTCAAAGCCCGAGAACATGCCGTAAGTGGTCGAGAAACCAAGGTGATCGTAGCTGAAAAGCACCTGGCTGTGGCTAGAGTCCAGAACGTATTTTTCGGCGCTGGCGAAAGCAGTGGTTGCCGTAAGGGCAAGCGCGGCAGCAAGGAGGGTGGATTTCATGACTGTCTCCGGGTTTGTGGACTATATGCAAACATAGTGCGTTTGCTCGGAAACAAAAATGTGCTGCCTAAGGGCAGCACACAAGTCTTTTTGATTCACAATTTCTGTGCTTGGTTGAACAGAATAAATCTCAGGCGAAAATTGTTACACTTTGGCTGAGTTGCCCCTTCAGCGCTCGGCTGACATCCGCCGATTGCAGTGGCAGTTTCATCAGCAGGCTGCCGTCAACATCGAACAGCTGCACCTCGTCATCCTCGAACTTTGCACCACCCAGGCTGTCATAGCTGCGACGCAGAACGGTCTGAGGGCGTCCGTTTTCATTCTTCTGCAGCACGCGTACCTCGCGGCGGATCGGATCAAAATAGGCATCCGGGCGGCTGTCCATCACTTCGATCGTCAACAGGCTTACGCCAACGATCAAAAACACCATCGATGCGACCATTTTGATCGGCCAAACCTCGGCTCCCAACATCGAACCGGGCATCAGCCACATCGAAAAGGCGGAAACGATCAGGAAGGCTCCGACGGCGCGCGCCAGAACCAGCCGCGCTTGCCAGTTCGCTTTGAACGTGATCATGACCGGAACGGAGTGCTCAAAGCTCGTGCCCGTCGCTTGATTTTCGAGCGTATTTGTCTGAATCGCGGTCATAACATCCATACCCTTATTAAGGTTACCGTCGTAAGTCTGTGCTATCCGGTTATTTCCGGGTTGCTTATCAACTTCGGGGCGAAAAGCGTCAGGAATTGGGCGCAGCAGTGGAAATTGGGCGACTTCACAGAGGCATATGTGGCAGGGCTTGCCCCGCCCGCTCAAACGTGTATACGAGGCCATCCTTCGCAGGAGATATGAATCGCGCAGCCTCTCGTGGCAGGGTCGCGAAGGACCAGATGGCCCCGCCTTTGAAATGCGCCTTGATATAAACAGGAGTGCACATGCCACTGTATGAGCATGTAATGATCGCGCGTCAGGATCTGTCCAACGCGCAGGCAGAAAGCCTTGTCGAACATTTCGGCACCGTTCTGGCTGACAACGGCGGCAACGTCGTCGAAAGCGAGTACTGGGGCGTCAAGACGATGGCTTACAAGATCAACAAGAACCGCAAGGGCCACTACGCCTTCTTGAAAACCGATGCCCCCTCGGGTGCGGTTCAGGAAATGGAACGCCTGATGCGCCTGCATGACGACGTTATGCGCGTTCTGACCATCAAGGTCGACGAGCATGCCGAGGGCCCCTCGGTTCAGATGCAGAAGCGCGATGAGCGCGAAGGCCGCCGCGAGCGCCGCTGATCAACGCCTGACGAAAGGACATAAACCATGGCCGCAAAACCATTTTTCCGCCGCCGCAAGGTCTGCCCGTTCTCGGGTGAGAACGCGCCGAAAATCGACTACAAAGACACCCGTCTGCTGCAGCGCTACATCTCTGAGCGTGGCAAGATTGTACCTTCGCGCATCACCGCCGTTTCGGCGAAAAAGCAGCGTGAACTGGCCCGTGCTATCAAGCGCGCCCGCTTCCTCGCCCTGCTGCCCTACGCTGTGAAGTAAGGAGAGACTGACATGCAAGTTATCCTTCTGGAACGCGTTGCGAAACTGGGTCAAATGGGCGACGTCGTTGACGTTAAGCCCGGCTACGCCCGCAACTTCCTGCTGCCCCAAGGCAAAGCCCTGAGCGCGTCGAACGCCAACATCGCGTCGTTCGAAGCCCAGAAAGCACAGCTGGAAGCGCGCAACCTGGAAACCAAGAAAGAAGCTGAAGCCCTGGCTGAAAAGCTGGACGGTCAGCAGTTCATCGTGATTCGCTCGGCATCGGATGCGGGTGCTCTGTACGGTTCGGTCACCCCGCGTGACGCCGCAGACGCTGCGACCGAAGCAGGCTTCACCGTCGACAAGAAACAGGTCGTTCTGGTCGCTCCGATCAAAGAACTGGGCCTGCACGCGGTTGCAGTTCGCCTGCACCCCGAGGTTGAAGTCGAGATCAAGATGAACGTCGCTCGTTCGGAAGAAGAAGCCGAACTGCAGGCATCGGGCAAATCGATTCAGGAACTGGCTGCTGAAGAAGAAGCCGCTGCTGAATTCGAAATCGCCGAACTGTTTGACGACATCGGCTCGGCCGCGTCGGAAGACGAAGATCTGGCACCCGAGGCCGCTCCGGCGGACGAAGACGAAGCCAAAGCCTGATCTGGCTGACGCAACAAGATTGAAGGGCTGCGCCACTCGCGCGGCCCTTTTTCGTATCGGAACCAGCAAAATTCAGCCAAACTTTAAAGCTAAGGTTGCGACAAGACCCGTGATCCATATGATCGCCGCCTGAAGTTCGGAGTAGTTTGATGGCCCTATTCTCTCGTCGCAGCATCATCGCTTTCCTTGCCCTGTCTGCCCTCGCCGCGTGCAGCGGTGCCGAGGTTTCACGCGGTGACCCTGATCCCTTCGATCCGCCGCTTTACCCCAACGAAACGCCCGAACTGAGGGCGTCGATCAACAAATGGGCCGATCACTACGAACTCCCCCGAGAGCTGGTCCACAAACTTGCGATCCGTGAAAGCACGCATCGGCCATGGGCTGTAAACCGGCCGTATTACGGGCTTTTGCAGATCCTGCCAGCCACGGCCCGTTCGATGGGATACAGCGGCAGCGCACAAGGGTTGCTGGATGCCGACACCAATCTTGAGTTCGCTGGAAAGTACCTGCGCGGCGCGTGGTTATTGGCGGACGGAGATCAACAACGCGCGATTTTCCTTTACGCCAAAGGCTTTTACCCCGAAGCGAAGGCACGTGGCATGCTTGTCGAAACAGGGCTGCGGCCCGCACCCTAGGCCCTGAGCGCTGTTAGCAGTTTGGGCGAAATAGTGACAAAAATGCTCTAGAGCCCGAAACAACACGCCAAGAGCTTAGACATTTCCTGCATTGACTTGTCATGTTTTGAATTATGTGATGTCCTGATTGCCGTGAGGTAAGTTGGGTTCCACTCTAGGTAAATTGCAAGTCCGGCCACACCACCGGATTTCAAGATAAGCCGCAGGTCGTAGGCGAAAGATGGAGATCGTTGATCTGAGCACTCTGCCGGACTCGGAAACTCGGTACACCGAGTTTCTGAAGCAGGTGTGCGAAAAACACGATATGGATCACGCCGCCTATGCCGGGATGAACCCCGCGGCTGGCACGGTTGCCGGCTTCGTGACCTATGATGATGCCTGGAACGAGCATTACCAGAAACAGGGTCTGGTCATGATTGACCCGACACTTCACATGGCAAAGCGCAGCATCGCCCCCGTTGATTGGAGCCGCCTGGAACGCAGCCCCGACTTCCAACGCGTATTCCGCGATGCACATGATTTTGGCCTTTCCAATCAAGGGGTTACGATACCAGTTCGCGGCCCTTACGGGGATATCGGGTTCCTGAGTGCGACGCGGGATTGCTCCAAGGAAGAATGGCGAAAGCTTTATACCCATGTGATCAGCGATCTGCAGTCCATGGCCGTGCATATTCATGACAACGTGGTGACCTCGGATGAGCTGACTGGTGCCCTCTATCATCCCAACCTATCGACCCGTGAGGCCGAGATCCTCCAATGGGTCGCGGCCGGGAAGTCACAGCAGGATATCGGCGACATCCTTTCGATCTCGCACCGCACCGTTGAGGTTCACCTGCGCTCCAGCCGCGAAAAACTCAGTGCTTTGACGACGCCTCAGGCCGTAGGGCGGGCGATCGCGATCGGGCTTATCACCCCGGGATAAACACAAAAATCACACAATTCGGCCAAAATACGGGAAACCCCCAATAGAAATCTCCCTTCAAACAGGTAACGATCAGTTTACCGAACAACCACTCGAAGGGGGAAACAATGATCATCGTAGTAGATGGGCTGAACAGACACCAATTCAGCGACGTTCTAGACGAAATGTTTGAACTGCGCGCGCGCGTTTTCGGCGAACGCCTGGGCTGGGACGTCAAAATCGAAGACGGCAAAGAGATCGATGAGTTCGATCACTTGGATCCTGCATACGTAATTGGACTCGACGACGGGGGGAATGTCGTCGCAGCCGTGCGTGCCCTGCAGACCACCGGACCGCACATGTTGTCGGACGTGTTCTCGGCCATTCTGGATGGCGAACCTCCGATCCGCAGCGCGACCATGTGGGAATCGACCCGCTTCTGCGTCGACACCCAGCGACTGAACCGTGGCAAAGACAAGAACTCAGTCTCTTACGCGACCTGTGAGCTGATGATCGGCTCGCTGGAATACGCGAAGAACGCCGGTATCCAGGACATCATCACCGTGATTGATCCGATCATGGATCGGGTGCTGAAACGCTCGAACTGTGCGCCGTACGACTATGTGGGTAAAACCGTTCCGATGGGCAAAGTTTCAGCCCTTGCCGCCCTGCTGGATTGCACCGATGAACGCATCGACGCCATTCGGGACTTTGCCGGCATCACAACTGATGTTTTCCTGGAAGAAGACAAGGCGCTTGAGCTGTTCAACAGCAAGAAGCAGCTTGATCAGAGCCCTGCAAATCGCGACCACAAGCCGCTCACAGAGCTGGAGAAGTACTTTGTGGAGCAGATGAACGCAGCGCGGACCGAGGCCGAACGGCAAGACGTTCTGCGGCTGATCGAAACGCTCACAGACACTTTCACGCCAGAGCAGAAGACCGCCCTGCTACATACCCCCCGTGCTTTTGCTCATGAGGCCTGACCCCCTCACCTCATAGTACAAAGCCACCCTAGCGGAGTCGCCCTGATCAGGCGGCTCCGCTTCTTTTTTGCGCCCCCGAAAGGGTGGGAAGAGGATTATTCCTCTTCCAGTGCCTCAACGGCTTTTTGCAGATCGTCTTTGCTGACTTCTTTGTCAGAGACCTGAGCCAGTTCGAACACGTAGTCGACGACCTTGTCTTCGAAGATCGGTGCGCGCAGTTGCTGCTGCATCTGTGCGTTCTGCTGAACGAACTCGAAGAACTGACGCTCCTGACCCGGGTATTGACGCGCCTGGTTCATGATCGCCTGAGTCATCTCGGCATCGGTGACTTCGACCTCAGCCTTCTGACCCAGCTCTGCCAGCAGCAGGCCCAGACGCACACGGCGTTCGGCCAGTTTGTTGTGCTCATCCGAAGGCTCGATCTCGCCGTGGTCGTGACCTTCCACATCCGGGTTTTCATCGTGGAACAGCTGGTGTGCGATTTGCTTGGCTTCGGCTTCAACCAGCGACGGAGGCAGGTCGAACGACACTTTGGTGTCCAGCGCGTCGAGCAGGCCACGCTTCATGACAGCGCGCGCGGCACCGGCATATTCGGCTTCCAGACGCTCGGATATCTGGCCCTTCAGAGCTTCCAGATCCTCGGCGCCAAATTTGGTTGCCAGCTCGTCGTTGATCTCGGCTGCAACCGGCTCTTTCACTTCTTTGATGGTGCAAGTGAAAACAGCGTCTTTGCCGGCCAGATGCTCGGCACCGTATTCCTCGGGGAAGGTGACGTTGACGTCTTTTTCTTCCTCGGCTTTCACGCCAACCAGTTGCTCTTCGAAGCCAGGGATGAAGCTGTTCGAGCCCAGAACCAGCGGGTAGTCCTCGGCCGAGCCACCTTCGAATTCTTCACCATCTACCTTGCCGACAAAGTCGAACACGATCTGGTCGCCGTCTTTGGCTTTCGAACCTTTGCGACGCGCTTTGAAGTCCTGCGCGGTTTCAGCCAGATTGTTCAGCGCTTCTTCGACGGCTGCGTCGTCTGCTTTGACAACCAGCTTTTCCAGCTCGACTGATTTCAGATCAACTTCCGGGATTTCCGGCAGCGCCTCATAGGACATCGCGACCTCGACATCGTCGCCTTCTTTCCAGTCCTCGTTAGTCATCTTGACCTCGGGCTGCAGCGCAGGGCGGTCGCCGCTGTCCTCAAAGTGTTTGTTCATCGCACCGTCGATGGTTTCCTGCATGGCTTCGCCCAGCAGACGCTGACCAAACTGCTTTTTCAGCAACGCCATCGGCACTTTGCCTTTGCGGAAACCCTTCATCTCTACTTCGGGCTGCGCTTCGGTCAGTTTCTCGTTGACCTTATCGTCCAGCTCGGCTGCGGTCACAACGATGTTGTAGCCGCGTTTCAGACCTTCGTTCAGCGTCTCGGTAACCTGCATTATGGTAGTCCCCATAGGATTCGGGGCGCGCAAAACGGCGCGCCGGGCAAATTTGACGCCTTCTATTTGCCCAGCCGCCCACGTGCAAGGGGGCAATGCCCGGATCACCCCGGTTTTACCGTCTTCAACAGCAAAAAAACGCCCCAGCTGGAACCGGAGCGTTTTGTGAAACACCTATCGCTGATCAGAACTGCCAGCGCGCGCCCAAAACCCAGGCGTCGTTGTTGTCAAACGAGGTGCCATCCTCGAAATCGCGATCGCGATATTTCAGGTAGACATCAGTATTGATCAGGTAGATCCGCTGTAAGACCACAATGCCTCATGCTTTTGTGCTCGACCCGCAGGTTTTGAAATCAGAGCCTTCCAAGCGATTGCGGCGCTGAACCCGTTGATGTCACGTGTATCGTTACGAAGACGCATGTAACGGCCGCCGCAAAGGGTGTTGGTGAAAGCGCCAACCTTGGTGCCGCTTGAAATCCCATCACCCCCCCCCAATAGCGAAAGCCCCAGTTTTCTCGTCGGAGTCAGATCAAAGGACCGTCCGAGCATAATAGAAATCCGTTTCGGCCGCCCCAGAAGAAGTCATACTCGAGAGCTTGCCATTGGGCCGCACAAGGCGCAGGACCAAGCCGCCGACAGAACGCGCAGAGCCGCCACCCCGACTTCTCGGGACTTCACATCCAGGCTCCGGTTTCGACCGCAATCGTACCAACACCATCACAAACTCATGTCTCTCAACACCTCTGGCAAGACCTCAGGCAGATCTTCAGCAATTAATCCGGCACCAAATCGGCGCGCGCATTCCACATGAAGCCATGCCGCCGTTTCCGCCGCGCTCATCGCGTCGAACCCCCGAGCCAATAGCCCGGTGATGAAACCGGCCAACACATCCCCGGACCCAGCCGTCGCCAGCCAAGGGGCCGCGCGCTCATACTGCGCCGAATGAACCGAACACCGCCCGTCAGGGGCGGCAATCACCGTATCTGGCCCCTTGAACAGCACGACACAGCCGGCGCGCTTTGCAGCCTCACGCGTTGCATCAACCTTGGAGAACGCCGGACCTCGGGTCGGTGGGGCCGAGAGCTTCTCGGCAATATCAGGAAACAGCCGCGCAAATTCGCCGCCGTGAGGCGTCAGAACACAGCCTTCATGCAGCTGACCGAACAAGGCCGAAGGGTCTTCGGAAAATGCCGTTAGCGCGTCCGCGTCCAACACCGTTGCGCGCTGCGCAGCGAAGGCAACAGGTACCAGATCCGCCGCTCGTTCAACGCCCAGCCCAGGGCCAAGACACAAAGCGTTAAGTCGATGATCCTTTAGAATGTCGCGCAGATCATCGCCCCCTTCGACCCGTTTCATCATCAGGGCCGTGATCTGACAGGCCACCTCCATCTGCGCCGAGGGCGGCACACCCAATGTCACCAACCCTGCCCCAATCCGTAACGCCCCGCGACCCGACAGTCGCGCGGCTCCGGTTATTCCAAAACCGCCCGTCAGGATCAAAGCATGCCCATGCGCGTATTTGTGGCCCGGCGCCCCCTTCCCCAACTCCTCGCCATACGGCTGCCGAACCGCCGTCACCACTTCGGGCGCGCTTGGCTCGACCCTTAGCCCGATATCCTTGACGACCAACTTCCCGCAATAGGACGCCCCGTCCCCCAGAACATGCCCAAGCTTTCGCGAGTGAAACGAGACCGTCAGGGCCGAGCGGGCACAGCGCCGGCCATGCGCAGGAAACGCACCACCCAAAACCTCTCCTGAATCAGAACACAGCCCCGAGGGTAGATCAATCGCAACCGTTCGCGGCGGCACGATATCTGTACCGCGCCCCTGCCGCCGCAAAGCCCTGGCATCTGCGGCATCATCATGCGCCCAAAGGAGCTCCCAAAGCGCAGGATCGTCGATTGGCCGCGCCAACCCTGTCCCAAACAACGCATCAATCGACACATCCGGATGGCGCAAGTCCTCATCCCCCAAATCCGCCTTCGCGCGTGTTGGTCCACCCCACCGCTCATAATTCGTCCGCGCGTCTTCAGGCAGTTTCAAAGGGTCGCCAAACAAGACCACCTCAACCACCCAGCCCAGTTGCCGAAGCAGCCGTGCCACCACAAACCCATCACCCCCATTGTTCCCGGGTCCGCACAGAACCAAGGCACGCAAGGGACCCTCTTCATCTGGCTCTAAATATCCCGGGGAGCTCGAGGGGCTGGCCCCTCGATCCCTCAGCTCTGGCCATTCCTCGAAGATCGCGTCCACAACGCCCTGACCCGCGCGCTCCATCAGCTCCAGCCCGGTCACCTCGCCCGAGTCGATGGCCGCCCGTTCCAGCGCACCCATCTGCGCAGCCGTCAGCAAATCAACCATCTCAAATCCTCACGCGATTCAATTTCGATTACTTTTTGTGCAAACCGATCAAAATTTGACCATGCGCCTTCTTTCAATGCACCAGATCACGCCGAAGCGCGCAATCGGATTGCTGCATCCCTTTAGACGTGATCACTGCACCTCAGACAACCATGCAAGGTGAGCCGGAATGAAAAAGATCGAAGCGATCATCAAGCCGTTCAAACTGGACGAAGTGAAAGAGGCACTGCAGGACGTTGGTGTCCAGGGTCTCAGCGTGATCGAAGTCAAAGGCTTTGGCCGCCAGAAGGGTCACACCGAGCTGTATCGCGGCGCGGAATATGTCGTCGACTTTCTGCCCAAAGTAAAAGTTGAGGTCGTATTGGACGACGATCAGGTTGACGCCGCGATCGAAGCCATCGTCTCGGCCGCGAAAACCGACAAGATCGGTGACGGCAAGATCTTTGTCTCGCCCGTCGAGCAAGCCATTCGCATCCGTACCGGCGAGACCGGTTCGGAAGCCCTGTAACACACCCATCTTCAACTCAGAGGAAACAAGAGAATGAGCAAGGACGCAGTTCTTCAGCTGATCAAGGACGAAGGCGCAGAGTACGTCGACATCCGTTTCACCGACCCGCGCGGCAAGCTTCAGCACGTGACCATCATGGCCGACCAGGTCGATGAAGACTTCCTGGAAGAAGGCTTCATGTTCGATGGTTCGTCCATTGCGGGCTGGAAGTCGATCGAAGCGTCGGACATGAAACTGATGCCCGACACCGAAAGCGCCTATGTCGACCCGTTCTACGCGGAAAAAACCATCTGCGTTCACTGCTCGGTTGTTGAGCCCGACACCGGCGAAGCCTATGAGCGTGACCCGCGCGGCACCGCCCAGAAAGCCGAAGCTTACCTGAAAGCCTCGGGCATCGGTGATGTGGCCTACATGGGCCCCGAAGCTGAATTCTTCCTGTTCGACGACGTCCGTTTCTCGAACAGCATCAACAAAGTATCCTACGAAGTTGATGCGACCGACGCGTCGTGGAACACCGACACCGAGTACGAGATGGGCAACATGGGCCATCGTCCGGGCGTCAAGGGCGGCTACTTCCCCGTGAACCCGGTTGACGAAGCACAAGACCTGCGTTCGGAAATGCTGTCGACCATGAAGCGTCTGGGCATGAAAGTGGACAAGCACCACCACGAGGTTGCGTCCTGTCAGCATGAGCTGGGCTTGATCTTTGACAGCCTGACCAAGCAAGCCGACGAGCTGCAGAAGTACAAATACGTCATCCACAACGTTGCGCACGCCTATGGCAAGTCGGCCACCTTCATGCCGAAGCCGATCGCAGGTGACAACGGCACCGGTATGCACGTGAACATGTCGATCTGGAAAGACGGCAAGCCTCTGTTCGCCGGCGACAAATACGCCGACCTGTCGGACGAAGCGCTGTACTTCATCGGCGGTGTTCTGAAGCACGCGAAGACTCTGAACGCCTTCACCAACCCGTCGACCAACAGCTACAAGCGACTGATCCCGGGCTTCGAAGCACCTGTTCTGCGCGCCTACTCGGCCCGTAACCGTTCGGGTTGTGTCCGTATTCCGTGGACCGAAAGCCCGAAAGCCAAGCGCGTCGAGGCTCGCTTCCCTGACCCAGCTGCGAACCCCTACCTGGCGTTTGCTGCGCTGCTTATGGCTGGTCTGGACGGCATCAAGAACAAGATCGATCCGGGCGAAGCCATGGACAAGAACCTGTACGATCTGCCTGCTGAAGAACTGGCCGACATCCCGACCGTTTGCGGCTCGCTGCGTGAGGCTCTGGAAGCTCTGGCATCCGATCACGACTTCCTGCTGCAGGGCGACGTGTTCACCAAAGACCAGATCGACGGCTACATCGCACTGAAGATGGAAGAGGTCGAAACCTACGAGCACACACCGCACCCGGTAGAATACGGCATGTACTACAGCTGCTAAGCCGGTTGCAGACCTACCATTCCAAGGGCGTCCATTCGGGCGCCCTTGTTTCGTTTGGCGTGATCTTTCAAACTGACAGTCAAAACAGGTTGGGAGAGAGCGCATGTCACCCGATGACCCGTTCGCGCAATTCACCGAATATGTGACCTCGGCGGAACAGCTGGAAGGCATTACCGGCGCGCCATTGCCTCAGATCATCGCAAAGGAACTGTCGGCTCTGGATCAGATGTGCCGGGACTTCATCGACAGGTCCACATTCTGCCTGATAGCATCAGCCAACCCGGACGGGTATCTTGATATCTCGCCGCGTGGCGATCCCGAAGGCTTCGTGCATGTCATCTCGGATAAAATGCTCGCTATCCCTGACCGACCCGGCAACAAACGCGTCGATACCTTTCACAACGTTCTGAAAGACCCACGCGTCAGTGTAATCTTCTTCGTCCCCGGCAAGATGGAGACGCTGCGCCTTCGCGGTACGGCGCGCATCTGTTCCGATGAAACGCTCTTGGGTACCATGGCCATCAAAGGCAAAGCGCCCAAGTTGGCGCTGCTGATCCATGTCGAAACCGCCTTTGCCCACTGCCCTAAATGCGTCATCCGCTCCAACCTCTGGCAGCCGGAGAACTGGCCTGACTCCTCAGACCTGCCGAATATGAACGCGATGATGGTCAAACACGCCAAGATCGACAAAACCCCCGATGAATGGTTCGAAGACCTCAAGCAAGCAGGTGAGTTGGACCTGTATTAAACCCTTTGCGAAGCAAGGGCTGGCGGCTAGCCTTGGTGCAGATTGTATGAAGGAATTGACCTTATGTTGCGCATTCTAACCCTGACGCTCGCCCTGTCTGCACCGACGCTTGGTCTCGCGGCCCCCTGTGGGAATACCAGTGCCGGGTTCGAGGCTTGGAAAGCAGATTTCGCAAAGCAGGCCAAGAAATCCGGGGTAAAGAAGAAGGGCCTGCAGGCCTTGGCGCAAACGCAATATGCGACCGGAACCATTGCCGCGGATCGCAACCAGAAAAGCTTCAAATACTCGCTGGACAAATTCATGCGCGTGCGCGGGGCCGATACCATCGTTGCACAGGGACGCAAACGGAAGGCCAGAAACCCGGATTTCTACGCCGCGTTGGAACGCCAATATGGAGTTCCCGCCGGGGTTCTGATCGCCATCCACGGCATGGAAACCGGCTTTGGGGGTTTTATGGGCGACAGTCAGGTTGTGTCAGCAATAACCACTCTGGCCTATGATTGTCGCCGATCCGAGTTCTTCATTCCCCATGCAATTGGGGCACTGAAGCTGGTCGATCAGGGCAGTATCACCATGGCGACAAAAGGGGCAAAACATGGCGAGTTGGGCCATACTCAGTTTCTGCCCGGCAACGCGCTGACCTACGGTGTCGATGCTACTGGGGACCGGCGTGTGGACTTCTACAACATGACGGATGCGTTGGCCTCAACCGCCAATTTCCTGCGCAAGAAGGGCTGGAAACCCGGTCGCGGCTACCAGCCGGGGCAGCCAAATTTCAAGGTTATCCAGCAGTGGAACGCAGCCTCGGTTTACCAGCAATCGATCGCGATAATGGCCGCCCGAATCGATGGATAGCCTGGCCGCGATCCCGCCGCGCGCCTCTCACAGTTCAGCCACAATATCGCCATAGTTGTACGGAAAAAGCCTCAATCGCTTGGTTTCCAAAGCGTAATCAATCAATCTGAATTTCGATTTTTTTTGCAATTTCGCCAAATTCTGCCCCACATCGCGCTTTAGAATGCTTCCCAAGACGGTTTGCGACAAAGGAATGCGCAGTGACCAAAAATCACAGCTATCATGGCGGCTTGCAATTTGCAGGCGACACCGACGGCGCAGTCGAGCGTTTCGGAACCATTGTCGCTGCGACCCTGGAAGACTACGGCCACCTCGTTGAGCGCAAGGCCCTGCTGAGCAACACAGAGGCCAGCATCGTCTGCAGCCAGTATCTCGTGCGGCTCACGCTCGAGACCGAGGACCTGCAGCCCGACGACCGGCATGAGCGTCTGGACCGTGCCGCCGGGCTGAAGACCCTGGTCAGGCCGTCTGCGTCGCGTCCTCGCAACCGTTTGGTTATCAAGATCTCCCCGGTGTCCCCCCTGCTGGATGATTCCGAGATCTCGGAGCTGATGCTGGTGGTCATCCTGTATCGCATGGTCGACATCTGCTCATCCCAGCGGGTGGAATGGATGTCGCCGCACACGGTTCTGACCGTCGAGCAGTTCATGAGCGCCTTCGACACGCTGGCGCCGACCAAACCCAGAAGCCGCAAGCAGATTTTTCAGGCCGTGACAGGGCAATTTGCGGGCTTGAACTATCCGGAACTCGAAGAGCCCGAGATTGCCGCCCCTGCCCCCCGCCCCATCCAACTAACCGATGAGCAATTGCTGAGCATCGCCTTTCGCACCGAAGATGACCCGGTGGCGCAGGCCACGCCCGATCCGCAAGAGGAAACCTCGGATCGTCCCAGCGACGCCCTACGGCTGAGCAGCTGGTGCCTGACGGGTGTAGTCGCAAGCATGTCCGCTCCGATTGCTGTGTCGATGGCTGCGGTCAACCTGATCCGAGGTGAGGATTTCCGCCTGAACACACAAGTTCTGGTCTTTACCATTGCGATCGTAGCGCTGAACACCAGCAACGCGTTTGCCGATGTCGCCACCGTGCTTGGCATGTAACCTCATTACCGAAGACCCTCCTTGGAGGCCCCGCCATCAGGCGGGGTTTTCCATTTTTGGCAGCTGGTTTGCAGACAAAACATAGGTATGGATCGAAAACACCACGGCGCGCGTTTCCGGTAGGCGCAGAAGTGTCTGGCGCTCACTTCGCAAATAAGGGGCGCGACCACGATCGCGGATTTCACGCGGATTGCTGGCGCTACGGGGCTGGTGCAGCTCAGGGTCGTCATACCAGAGGGCATTGAACCGCCAGAGCGGTCGCCCCGGTTGTATCCCGTCAAACAGGCGCTGCACACGACGAGCGATATTGTCATCATAACTGTCCACGGGCACATGAATTCCAACCAACGGCCGCATAAACTTTTCACGCAAGCGCCAACTGGCTGGAAAGCACAGGATCGCACCGGTCAGAACATGCTCATCCCCGTGTTTCTGGAGGATGCAGAAATCCTCTTGCACCAGATTGCACAGCGTATCCAACGGGTTTGCAAAATCAATCGGCACACGAACACCATCCGGGCGCAAAGCGCAGTCCGTCGCCTCTGGGTAGGTTTTGCGCAGCACAAGCTGTAACAGCTCTTGCGCGGCTGGCTCCGCCTCGGGGGACAGGGCCAGCACATCGTCCCGCTGGCTTTTCAACAGCGCGGCACGGTGCGCCATTTGCGCGGCGAATGCATCGTCCTGGTGCAACCATTCCGACATATCGGTGGGCTGAATGCCCGGCAAGGCGCGGGTTTGGCTCGGATCGTATGGGATACTGGACTGTAAAATGGCAACCATGCCATCCACTTATCATTGGCCTGACCGACTGTCGGCAAAAAAGCGACCAAGAATCCGTCGTATTCTTCTGGGACACCCCAGACCGAAGTTTGATACCTCTGGGGCGAACCAGCAGAGGCCAGTCATGAACCAGCATTACCGCGACACGCGTAAAATCGACCCGACCCGAGGCGCAACGCTCGGCGATGGTACGCCGAATGACAATGACCGAATCGAAATCGGGCCCACGCAACTTGCCTTTGAGGAATGGGCAGCAGCCGGGCTGGTCCTGCCTAACCTCGAGCGTATGCGGGAATATCGCTGGAAGCGTCTGACCCAAGCCATCGTGGATCGTGGCTATGGCGGGCTGCTGATTTTTGACCCGCTCAATATCCGCTATGCAACCGACAGCACGAACATGCAGCTGTGGAACACCCACAACCCATTCCGCGCCGTTCTGCTGTGCGCTGACGGGTATATGGTGATCTGGGACTACAAGAACTCACCTTTCCTGTCCGAATTCAACCCGCTTGTGCGCGAGCAGCGCTCGGGCGCGGACCTGTTCTATTTCGACCGGGGCGACAAGGTGGATGTCGCGGCTGATGTGTTTTCGAACGAGGTGCGGATCCTGATCGAGGAACATAGCGGCGGCAACAAGCGTCTGGCCGTCGACAAGATCATGCTGCACGGTCTGCGCGCGCTTGAGGCGCAGGGTTTTGAGGTGATGGAAGGCGAAGAGCTGACCGAGAAAACCCGCGCCATCAAAGGCCCGGATGAGATTCTGGCCATGCGCTGCGCCAGCCACGCCTGCGAAACCGCCGTGGCTGAGATGGAGAAATTCGCCCGCGCCAATGTGGGGGATGGCAAGACCTCGGAAGATGACATCTGGGCGGTTTTACACGCTGAAAACATCCGCCGCGGTGGCGAGTGGATTGAAACCCGCCTGCTGGCTTCGGGTCAGCGCACCAACCCGTGGTTCCAGGAATGCGGCCCACGCATCACCCAACAGAACGAGATCATCGCCTTTGATACCGATCTGGTTGGCTCTTACGGGATTTGCGTGGATATCTCGCGCACTTGGTGGATCGGTGACCAGAAGCCGCGCCCGGACATGATCTATGCCATGCAGCACGCGCATGAGCATATCATGACCAACATGGAGATGCTGAAACCCGGCGTCATGATCCCTGAGCTTACCGCCAATACACATAGGCTCGATGACAAGTTTCAGGCCCAGAAATACGGCTGCCTGATGCATGGCGTCGGTCTGTGCGATGAATGGCCTCTGGTCGCGTACCCGGACAAAGCGGTCGCGGGCGCCTATGACTACGCACTCGAACCCGGCATGGTCCTGTGCGTTGAGGCCGCCGTTGGTGAGGTCGGTGGGGACTTTTCGATCAAGCTGGAAGATCAGGTTCTGATCACCGAAGACGGCTATGAGAACCTGACCAAATACCCGTTTGATGCCCGTTTGATGGGGCTGGAATAAGCACTCAATCCGGCCAGGTTGAACGCCGGACATTCCCGTGCCAATCCTCGTATGGAAGGGCGGCTTCGACACTGGTCGGGGTCGCCCTTTCCCAATTCTGACCCAGTGAAAAGCCCAATACCCCGCTAAGCGCGATAAGGATCAGCAGATCAGCGCGGAGGTTATGCTGGCGCGGAGCGCATGCCGTATGTGTCATCTCGGTCTCCTTGTCTTGCTTGGTGTGACAGCTGCAAGATGGGGGGAAGAGATCAATTATGAAAACGAATATTTGATGTGTGTATCATCACATTTCGTGAATACCGAAATAATCACTGGTTTTTGCTCACCTTCCCGTGACGCTTCCTACAATGGGGTTGAGACATCCGGCACAACTGCACACTATTGATCCCATACCGAAATCCAAGGAACTGCCATGCCCACCGAACGCATCACTTTTGCCGGTCACGACGGCGGCCGTCTGGCCGCGCGACTCGACCTGCCGGAAGGACCCGTCCTGGCGACCGCTCTGTTTGCGCATTGCTTCACCTGCTCAAAGGACATTCCTGCCGCGCGTCGGATTTCGGCCCGTTTGGCGGCAATGGGCATTGCCGTTTTGCGTTTTGATTTCACGGGACTGGGCCATTCCGAGGGTGAGTTCGCAAACACAACCTTTACTTCGAATGTGGAGGACCTGATCGCGGCCGCGCACTACCTTGTGGGCCGAGACATGCCCCCCGCGTTGCTGATTGGGCATTCCCTCGGGGGCGCTGCGGTTCTGCGCGCGCGGGCGGGCATTCCTTCGGTCAAGGCGGTGGTAACGCTTGGGGCGCCAGCCGATCCAGGGCACGTCTCGCACCATTTCGAACAGGCCCTGCCCGAGATCGAACAAGAGGGCAGCGCCGAGGTTTCTCTGGGCGGTCGCCCCTTCCGCATTGGCAAGGCCTTTGTCGATGACATCTCGGAGGCCGCGTTGACCCCCTCGGTCGCCGACCTGAAGGCCGCGCTTTTGATCCTGCACGCACCGCGGGATGAGACGGTGAGCATCGACAATGCCAGCACGCTCTTTATGGCGGCCAAACATCCCAAAAGCTTCGTGACGCTCGACGATGCCGATCACCTGATCACGCGCGCCAAAGACGCCGAATATGCCGCTGATGTCATTTCGGCGTGGGTGTCGCGTTACATCGAACTGCGCCCGCCTGCCCCGCCACCGGGCGCGCCCGAAGGTGTTGTCCGGGTGACCGAGGCCGATCCCAATGGCTTTTTGCAAGATATCCAGGCGGGACCGCGCCATCACGTCGTCGCAGATGAGCCCGCCTCATACGGCGGTACGGATCGCGGCATGTCGCCTTACGGCTTTGTCTCGTCGGGACTTGGCGCATGTACGTCGATGACGATCCGCATGTACGCACGCCGCAAGAAATGGCCGCTGACCCGAGTGTCGGTCGATGTGTGTCACAACAAGGTCCACGCGCAGGATGCCGGACTGAACGGCGACGCCAAGGTCGATCTATTCCGCCGCAAGATCCGGCTAGAGGGGCCTCTGGATCAGGCCCAGCGCGACCGTCTTCTGGAAATCGCCGACAAATGCCCGGTGCATCGCACGCTGGAGGGTTCGGCGCATATCACAACCGAACTCCTCCCCTGAGCGTGACGATTCTCAGCCCCTGCGAGGCGCGGGCCGATGGATCGGAGGCCGCGCTGCTGGCGGTCGCGCAACCGGAGGCCGTGGCCGCGCTGGCGGCTTCGCGATCGGCGGCGTCGGACGTGCCGGAGGTCTATTGACTGGCGGTCGGTCCGGCCTGTCCGGACGGTCGATATCGATATCCACATCCACGTCGTGGTAATAATCGTTCCACAGCATCGAGTCGTAGAAGGGATCATACCCGTATCCGACCCCTACCCCGACGCTGACGCCATCACAGGCCGCCAGAGTCAGGCTTGAAATCCCCAGACCCAACACAAGAACGGATCGCTTCATCAGTTTACGTGTCATCTGAGCCTCCTATTGCAACGACCGAAACGACGCGAACACGGCGTTCAGATCATCCACATAGGCAGGATCGGCCCCATTCCGCAGGATTGTCACGGCAATCGCAACGCGCCCACGGGGCAGATCAATGATGGTGGCGGTGAAACTTACGCCTCCGTCGCGCGTGCCGGTGCCTCGGATCACCTTGGCGGGCAGCCCTGCAATCCGAGTGTCGCTGGTGCTGGTCACCGTAGGATCATTCACCAGAAACTTGTCGATATCCTCCAGATACCGCAACCCGTCCTGAATGCTGTTAACTCCTGCCGGCGAGACAAAGCCCATCCAGACCGAGTCATCCGTGACCGGCTTGAACCCCATCACACGCGCCACAGCGCGGGGGTCGCCCAGCTCCGTGTCTTCAATGTCGCGTGGTCCGCCTGTGCGCAGCACCCAGAAATCCGGCACCGCAAAGCTGAAGAGCGCACGCTCGGCGTCGGTATAAGTCACCGGGGTATCTGCGGCAGCTGGCACAGCCGCCCCGACCCAAAGGGCCGCGCAGGCCGCCAGAGCCGTCTTTAAACGAATACGCATATCTCAATTGCCTAATTATTTCACTGATCGCAGATTGGCCCGTCGCGGCTGGTCTTGTCCAGCACCCCCTTGCCTGGAAAAGAAAAAACCCGCGCCTCGGATCTCGGGGCGCGGGTTAGAATTTCAGCAGGCTCAGGCGCTTAGCTGCGCGCCTCTCCGACCAGTTTCCAAACGGCGGGGATCAGCAGTGCCGCCAGACCCAGCTTGATGGCGTCGCCCAGCAGGAACGGTGTCAGGCCCCATTCCAGGATCGGCTTGTCCCAACCGTAGAGCTGACCCAGCCACAGCAGGCCCGGTACGTAGATCAGAACGTTGGCCAGCAGTAGCGCCAGTGCCAGTTTGGTAACCGAGCGGTCCCAGCCGCGCGCGGCCAGAGCGCCCAGCAGAACGGTCGCCATAAGGTAGCCGACCAGATAGCCGCCGGTGCCGCCCATCATGTAGGTCAGACCGAACTTCTCGGCCGAGGAACCTGCGAACACGTCAAAGCCCAGCGCGCCAACCAACAGGTAGCCAAGCATGGTGATCAGACCCAAACGTGCGCCATAGGCGGTGCCGATGGTCAAGACAGCAAAAGTGCCCATTGTGATAGGAACAGGCCACATCGGCACTTTGATTTTCGCAGCAACCGCTAGGGCCACGATGCCCAGAGCGACCAGAACAACCTGCTTGACCAGCAGCGCCGTCCCTTCACGCGGGCCAAACGCATTGGCCAGAACGTTTACATTCATCTTAACTTCTCCCAATTCGGACCAAGATTTCTGCACCAGCAATGCCCTGTCGGCGCCCAAACTGCAACATGATTACGCTATCGCAGCATAGTCTGTGGTCATTTCGTAGGATTTTCGCGGCCCATTCACCGTCCATTGCACCGACCAGCGGGGCCAGTCGTGGAAATCATAGACCGCATCGTAGCTGTCAGGCGCACAATCATGGTGGTCCGAGGCGTTTTGCGCGCCCAGCGTCAAGGCATGGAAAAACCGGCCGTCGTCGAAATGGATCAGCACGCGATCCGCGCCGTCGCGCCATAAATACTTGCGGGTTCCTTTCATCGGAGGCTGTCCGGGGATGTTGAGCGTCACCTCTTCGATGTAGATCAGCCCGTCCTCGGATCGCAGAAGCAGGGCCTCTCCCTCTGCCTGCAGGACCTGCCCGGCCCGCGCATCGCGGATCGTGCGCGTCAGGCGCCAGCGCCCTTCGAAATCGGACAATGTCGTTGGTACGGTCGTCATTTTCACTATCCCGGCCAGATCGCCGCAATCGGGCACTCATGCCTTGTTCCCATACGCCTGCGGCGTTAAACCCCGCCGCATCGCTCTCTGCCAAATCACAATAAGGTCCTGCTGCCAATGATTCCCCGTTATTCCCGTCCCGAGATGGTTGCCATCTGGTCGCCCGAAACCAAGTTCCGCATCTGGTACGAAATCGAGGCGCATGCCTGCGAAGCCATGGCCGATCTGGGCGTGATCCCGCGTGAGAACGCCGACGCGGTGTGGAAAGCCAAGGACGTGGAATTCGACGTGGCCCGCATTGATGAGATCGAGGCCGTCACCAAGCACGACGTCATCGCCTTCCTGACTCACCTGGCCGAGCATGTGGGCAGCGAAGAGGCCCGCTTTGTCCATCAGGGCATGACCAGCTCAGACGTTCTGGATACCTGCTTCAACGTACAGCTGACCCGCGCCGCCGATATTCTGATCGCAGACCTCGAAGGGTTGCTGGCTGCTCTGAAGCGCCGCGCCATCGAACACAAAAACACGGTTCGCATCGGCCGCAGCCACGGCATCCACGCTGAGCCGACGACGATGGGCCTGACCTTCGCCCGCTTCTACGCCGAGATGGATCGCAACCTGTCTCGTATGCGTGACGCGCGCGCCGAAATCGCCACCGGCGCGATCAGCGGCGCGGTCGGCACCTTTGCGAACATCGACCCGCGCGTTGAAGAGCATGTGTGCGACCAGTTGGGTCTGGTGCCCGAGCCGATCAGCACTCAGGTCATCCCGCGCGACCGCCACGCGGCCTTCTTTGCCACTCTGGGTGTCATCGCCAGCAGCATTGAGAACATCGCCATCGAAATCCGTCACATGCAGCGGACTGAGGTGCTGGAGGGGGCCGAATTCTTCTCGATGGGTCAAAAAGGCTCCTCGGCGATGCCGCACAAGAAGAACCCTGTGCTGACCGAAAACCTGACAGGTCTGGCCCGCATGGTGCGTGCAGCGGTGATCCCGGCGATGGAAAACGTGGCGCTCTGGCATGAACGCGATATCTCGCATTCCTCGGTCGAGCGCATGATCGGGCCGGACGCCACAATCACGCTGGACTTCGCCTTGTCCCGACTGACCGGCGTTGTCGACAAAATGCTGATCTTCCCTGAAAACATGCTGGAGAACATGAACAAGTTCCCCGGCCTCGTGATGAGCCAGCGCGTGCTGCTGGCGCTAACCCAAGCCGGTGTCAGCCGCGAAGATGCCTATGCCATGGTTCAGCGCAACGCGTTGAAAGTCTGGGAACACCGCACCGATTTCAAAGAGGAACTGCTGGCAGATTCCGACGTGACCGCCGCCCTCAGCGTAGAAGAGATCGAAGAGAAATTCGACCTGGGCTACCACACCAAGCATGTCGACACGATTTTCGAGCGTGTCTTCGGCGAATAAACCATCCCAGAAAAGCGCCCGGCCCCTCATCGACCGGGCGTTTTTTGCATCCTCACGCACTTCGTGAACAAAAATTCTGTCTGCTTTGTGAATAAATCGAAAAGCTCCGGTGTTAGCTTTTTTGAAGATCACACTATGATTTCAATGAGCAGACCTGACCACGGAGTTAAAACTATGCGCATTCTTCTTGCATCCGCGATTGCACTGACCTCTTTCGCCTTTTCCCCCATCGCAGCCCACGCGGCAGGTGGCGGCGGTGCCAATCCACCCAAGCCCACCAACACGACAAAGAAATGCCTGTTCGGCCGGGTCTGGAGCGAAGAGCGCGGGCGCTGTGTAAAACCGAGTGCTACGAATTTCACCGATGAGGACCTCTATGAAGCCGTGCGTGAGCTGGCTTATGATGGTCAGTTGGAAAACGCCCAGAACATCCTGCGCGTGATGAGCGATCAAAGCGATGACCGCGTTCTGACCTACTGGGGCTTCACGCACCGCAAGATGGGCAACATTGAGCTAGCAAACGCCTATTACGAGCAGGCCATCGCCACCAACCCCGACAACCTTCTGGCGCGCAGCTATATGGCTCAGGGTTTTGTTTCCGAAGGGAAAACTGATCTGGCCATTGCGCAGTGGCGCGAAATCAAGGCGCGTGGAGGCGAAGGCACCTGGGCCGAGGCGTCTCTGCGCGAGGCCATCAAGACCGGGCTGACCTATAACTACTGAGGTTCAGCCTTTCTTTACCTGATTCCCGCTAACCTGCCTGTGGAACGGAACTTTGACACCGCAGGCAGATGCAGGACATGAATACTTTGGTTCAGGTGGCCCAGGGGGCTCAGCCCTCGGGCGCAGGTCAGGCGGACGACGCGCCCCGTGTCGTCCCGCGCACACTCAGCAATCGTCAAAAGGCCGCTATCGTGGTGCGTCTGTTGCTGAATGAAGGGGCGGATATTCCGTTAGAGGAGCTGCCCGACGATTTGCAGGAAACACTCACGCATCAACTGGGTCAGATGGGTCTTGTGGACCGTGTGACGCTGGATGCCGTGGCGCAGGAATTTGGCGATGCGCTGGATAGCGTGGGTCTGTCCTTCCCCCATGGGCTCGCTGGTGCGCTGGATGCGGTCAACGGCAAGATTGCCCCCGCCACCGCTGCGAGATTGCGCAAGATCGCTGGCGTGCGTCAGATCGGCGATCCGTGGCAACGACTGCGCGAGATTTCGGCCGAGGATCTGGCCCAGATGGCGCAGGCAGAAAGTACCGAGGTGGCCGCCGTTATGCTGTCCAAACTCGACACAGCCAAAGCCGCGCAATTGCTGGGGCACCTGCCCGGCCCCATTGCGCGGCGCATCACCTATGCGATCTCCAAAACGGCCAATGTGACCCCTGAAGCTGTAGAACGGATCGGCTGGTCGCTGGCCGCACAACTGGATCAACGCCCGTCGCAGGCGTTTTCCGACGGCCCCGGCGCGCGTGTGGGGGCCATACTGAACCAATCGGCAGCCTCGACCCGCGACGGGTTGCTGACAGCTCTGAACGAAGAGGATGCCGAATTCGCAGACATTGTGCGTCAATCCATCTTCACCTTCGCGCATATCCCGGCCCGTATCGCGACGCGCGACGTGCCCGCCATTCTGCGCGGGGTGGAACAAGCCAGCCTTGTCACCGCGCTGGCGGGGGCCGCCGCTGATGATGACAAGGCCTCGGTCGAGTTCATCCTGACCAACATCTCCGCCCGTATGGCGGATAATCTGCGCGAAGAAATGGCTGAACGCGGGCGCGTCAAACAGTCCGAGGCCGAAGAGGCGATGACTAAAATCGTAGGTGCAATCCGCACCTTGGTGGACGATGGCACGCTGACATTGGTCGAGCCGGAAGAAGACGAAGACTGACCTCACCCGGCAGAGTGCTTGAGCTTGCCGGGCCGGGCCTGTATGTCTGGCCCAGCAAAACGCAACACGCCGTGAGACACCTCCATGCCTGTCGAAAAGTCAGAGCTCAGCCGGTTTGAGCTTGGGAAATACTATGTCGCCAGTCTGTTCCTGAAAGGCGTGATCGGTGGCATGCGGTTGCTGCCCTATGGGACCCGCATCGCGGCAATGGGTACCTTGGTGCGCGGATTGGCCCCTCTGGTCGGATTTCGCAAACGGGTCCGAAACAACCTGAAACTCACCTGCCCCGAGCTGTCAGAGCGTGACATTAACCGTATCTCGGCTGAGGTTTCGGACAACGCAGGTCGGGCCATGATGGAGCACTTCTCGCCCGAAGGGTTCACAGCGCGCCAACGCAACGCCAAGCTGTCCGGCCCCGGTGTCGCCGCTTTTGATGCCGCCTCCGCCGAGGGGCGACCGGTCATGATTATTGCCGCGCATTTCGGCCACTATCTGGCAACGCGGATCGCGCTGCAAGCCCGCAGCGGGCGCCCCCTGGGGTGCCTCTATCGCCGCATGGCCAACCCCTATTTCAATGAGGCCTATGTCGAAGCCTTCTACAAAACCGGCTCGCCCATGTTCGAACAGGGTCGGCGCGGAATGGTTGAGATGGTCCGCTCTCTCAAAGGCGGTGAGATGATCGCCATCGTCTCTGACCTGCATGTTCACGGCGGCGAGGAGTTGATGTTCTTTGGCAAGCCCGCAGTCACATCCGTTCTGAACGCCGAACTTGCGATGAAATTCAACGCGGTCATGATCCCCTGCTACGCGGTGCGCCAAGCCAATGGCCTGGATTTCGAGATCGTGATGCACGACCCGGTGCCGCATTCCGACCCCAAAACCATGACGCAGTGTATCAATGATGATCTGGAACAGATGGTGCGCCAGCATATGGGGCAATGGTTCTGGATTCACCGCCGCTGGAAGGCCTGGAACGGGCTGGGTGTTCAGCCCGAAGATATGCCCTGATCACTTCGCATGCGCGGCGGCAATGATTGGCCCGTGACCTGCTCGCTGTACCATGACAACCGCTGGCAGGTCCGAGGCCAACTGCGCTGAAAACGTCTGCTCATTGACCCCATCCCAGCGCCCCGCCATCTGCCAGCTTTCCACCACATTGGCATAGTCGAGTTCATGGCCCGCAAGCTCTCCACGCCGGATCGAGGCGTGACGCAGCGGCGTGTACTGGACGATCCGCACGTCGTAGGTCTCGCCAGCAGGTAAGTCGATCGGCGTCACGCGCACCGTCAACTCTTGCCCCGAACGCTCAGCCTGCACTTCGGCTGTGGGCGCGGCGATCAGATGCGCCTTGATCAGCCGATCCAATTCCTGCACTTGAGCGCCAACCACGTCGTGCCGCCCATTGATCACCATCTGCGGCGTGTAGATCATCGACCGGCCACCATTGCGGGCATAGGCCCGCTGCCGCGTCGTATGATCAGGAATGGCGTATTCGTCCTTCCAGCCGATGTAGTCCCAGTAGTCCACATGCAGCGCCAGCCCGATCACGTCGTCGCGCTTGACCAGCTCGTGCAATAGCCGATCCGCCGGAGGGCAGGACGAACACCCTTGCGAGGTGAACAGCTCAATCACAACCGGATCCTCTTGCGCCGATACTGAAAAGGCGGCACAGGTGGATAGAATGGCGGCTGCTAGGGCGGATTTGAACATGAGTCCCCTCGGCTTGAAAATCATGCAAAACGGATAAACGTTTTGCTCTTCAAGCTCCAATCAAGGTTTCTTGAGACGAGGCGCTCCCCTGCCCTTGAATTTGCATACCACAGTATACACTTTCGATTTGTCACTAACTGACGCTTGAACCCCGGACAAACGTGATCAAGATAAACCGCAGCGAATCCCATTTTCCAAGTGATTTGAAAGGGAGGCCACAGGATGCCTATCAAAACCGGACAGGATACCGCCAAAACACGCCGCAGCCTGAGCGTGAATGGCAAAACCATTTCCTACTACTCCATCCCCGCCGCCCAGGAGGCCGGTCTGGGAGATTTCTCCAAGCTTCCCGCCGCGCTGAAAGTCGTGTTGGAAAACATGCTGCGGTTCGAGGATGACGGATTCTCGGTCTCGGTCGACGACATCAAAGCCTTTGCGGAATGGGGCGAAAACGGGGGCAAGTACCCGCGCGAGATCGCCTATCGCCCTGCCCGCGTGCTGATGCAGGATTTCACCGGTGTGCCTGCCGTGGTTGATCTGGCGGCGATGCGCGACGGGATCAAAGCCCTGGGCGGTGATGCGCAAAAGATCAATCCGCTGAACCCGGTGGATCTGGTCATCGACCACTCGGTCATGATTGACGAGTTCGGCAACCCGCGTGCGTTCCAGATGAATGTGGACCGTGAATATGAGCGCAATATGGAGCGCTACCAATTCCTGAAATGGGGTCAGAACGCCTTCAACAACTTCCGCGTCGTCCCCCCCGGCACCGGTATCTGCCATCAGGTGAACCTTGAATACCTGGCCCAAACCGTCTGGACGGATACCGATCAGAACGGGGAAGAAGTCGCCTATCCCGACACCCTCGTGGGCACCGATAGCCACACCACCATGGTCAACGGCATGGCCGTTCTGGGCTGGGGCGTCGGCGGGATTGAGGCTGAGGCAGCGATGCTCGGCCAGCCGATTTCCATGCTGATCCCCGAGGTTGTGGGATTTGAACTGACTGGAGCAATGGTGGAAGGAACCACCGGCACTGACCTTGTGTTGAAAGTCGTCGAGATGCTGCGTGAAAAAGGCGTGGTTGGTAAATTCGTCGAATTCTATGGCGAAGGTCTGGATCGCCTTCCGCTGGCCGACCGTGCCACGATCGCCAACATGGCCCCCGAATATGGCGCAACCTGCGGCTTCTTCCCGATCGACGGCGAAACCCTGCGCTACATGCGCAATACCGGACGCGACGAAGACCGTCTTGCGCTGGTCGAAGCCTATGCAAAGGAAAACGGACTGTGGCGTGATGAGACCTACGCGCCAATCTATACCGACACCCTGTCGCTTGATATGGGCACCATTGTGCCTGCTATCTCGGGGCCGAAACGTCCGCAGGACTATGTGGCGCTGACGGATGCGAAGGCCGCGTTCCTGAACGAGATGGAGAAGACCTTCAAACGCCCGATGGGCAAGCAGGTCGAAGTCAAAGGCGAGAATTACGGTATGGAGTCAGGCAAGGTCGTGATCGCCTCGATCACCTCCTGCACCAACACCTCGAACCCCTATGTGATGATCGGAGCGGGTCTGGTCGCGCGCAAAGCCGCCGCGCTGGGTCTTGACCGCAAGCCATGGGTCAAGACATCTCTGGCACCCGGATCGCAGGTTGTGTCGGCCTATCTTGAGGCCGCCGGATTGCAAGACGATCTGGACAAGATCGGGTTCAACCTTGTGGGCTATGGCTGCACCACCTGTATCGGCAACTCGGGCCCGATTCAGCGCGAAATCAGCGAGGCGATTTCCGAGGGCGATCTTGTTGCCACCTCCGTTCTGTCGGGCAACCGCAACTTCGAAGGACGGATCTCGCCGGATGTGCGCGCCAACTATCTGGCCTCGCCGCCTCTGGTCGTAGTGTATGCGCTGGCAGGCACCATGGATATTGACCTGACATCCGAACCCATCGGTCAGGATCGGGACGGCAATGACGTCTTTATGAAGGACATCTGGCCCAGCCAGAGCGAAATCGCGGAATTGGTCGAAGCAACCGTCACCCGCGAGGCGTTCCAGTCCAAATATGCGGACGTCTTCAAAGGGGATGAGAAATGGCGCGAGGTGGAGGTTCCGCAACAGGAAACCTATGACTGGCCACCGACCTCGACCTATATCCAGAACCCGCCCTATTTTCAGGGCATGGGGGCCGAGCCAGGCACGATCTCGAATATCGAAGGGGCCAAGGTGCTGGCGATCCTGGGCGATATGGTCACGACCGACCATATCTCACCCGCTGGTTCGTTTGCCACGACCTCGCCCGCCGGTCAGTACCTGATTGAACGTCAGGTGCAGCCACGTGAATTCAACTCCTACGGCTCACGCCGGGGCAACCACGAGGTTATGATGCGCGGCACCTTCGCCAATATCCGCATCAAGAACGAGATGTTGGATGGGGTCGAAGGCGGTTACACCAAGGGGCCGGATGGCGCGCAGACCTCAATCTACGACGCGTCGATGGCGTATCAGGCGAATGGCACCCCTCTGGTCGTTTTCGGAGGTGAACAATATGGCGCGGGCTCTTCTCGTGACTGGGCCGCGAAGGGGACTGCTCTGCTGGGCATCAAAGCCGTGATTGCAGAGAGTTTTGAGCGCATCCACCGTTCAAACCTCGTGGGCATGGGCGTGATTCCGTTTGAGTTCACCGGTGGTGATACCCGCAAAACGCTTGGGTTGAAGGGGGATGAGACGGTCTCGATCCATGGTCTGGACACGATTGAGCCGCTGCAGGAGGTGCCCTGCACCATCACCTATAGCGACGGGACAGAGAAGACCATCACCCTGAAATGCCGCATAGATACAGCCCCTGAGATCGAATACATCGAGAACGGCGGTGTTCTGCACTATGTGCTGCGCAATCTCGCGAAGGCGGGTTGACGTGGTGTTGATCAAGGGACTGAAAGGGACGCCGATTGGCGTCCTTTTTTTGCGAGGCTCTGCCTCGCGCTCCGAGGTATTTTTGAACAGAAGAAGTTGATTGTGTCTTAAGTGGGCCATCAGCCGTGCGCGGGAGGTTGGTATGGATAAAGTCGCTTTGGTAACCGGCGGCGCGCGGGGGATTGGGCGCGCGATTGTTGAGGATCTGCGGCGCGATCATCGTGTTGCTTTTACGTGGCTGTCCACCGAGCCCGATCCGGTGTTGGCAGGGGAAGGTTTGCAGCCGATACGGTCCGATCTGACGCAGGACGGACAGCCTGAAGCGATTATACGCGACGTTGTCGAACGTTTTGGGCGGCTGGACGTGATCGTGAACAATGCGGGTTTGGTCAGGTCCACTCCGAAAGAGAATTTTGACCGGGAAGATCATCGCGCCATTTTGGATTTGAACCTGCTGGTCCCTGCTGCTTTGCTGGCGGCTACTATGCCCCATTTGAAACCGGGCGCGGCGATTGTCAGTATTTCCTCGATGAATGCTGTTTTGCCACCGAAAGACGCGGTGATTTATGGGGCAAGCAAGGCAGGCCTGAACCTGTGGACACGCGGGATGGCAAAGGAACTTGGACCCCAAGGCATTCGGGTCAATGCTGTGGCACCGGGGGCGATTAACATCCCCGAAGACCCTCGCCCCGAAGACTTGACCGCCTTGTTCGTCGAGAACACGGCCATAGGACGGATCGGGCGGCCCGAGGATATCGCGAAGGCCGTAAGGTTCTTGGCGTCAGACGACGCCGCATTCATCACGGGTGAGACCTTGGCCGTGACCGGTGGCTACAGGCTCTAACCGCCAGCCGCTTTTTCAAGCGCCGGACGGATCGTGCTTTCGATCACACGCTGGGTGATCGGACCGGCGAAACGCAGGATCACGGTGCCCTCCCCGTCGATCACATAGGTTTCGGGAACGCCGTAGAGGCCCCAATCCAGCGCCATGCGGCCCTGCTCATCACGACCGATGCCGGTATAGGGATCGCCGAGTTCAGTCAGGAAGCTTTGGGCATTGTCCAACTTGTCTTTGTAGTTGACGCCGTAGACCGGGATGCCTTCGTTCGACAGCGCCTCAAGGTTTGGATGCTCTGCCCGACACGGGGCACACCAGCTGGCCCAGTAGTTGACCAGCTTGACCTGTCCGTCTCGCAGGGTTGCGTCGTCGAAGGGCGTTTTGCCCGGAAACTCGGTCAGGACGACCGGAGGGGCGGGTTGCCCTTCGCGGGCGGATGGCAGGGCGTTGGGGTCGTCTCGGAACATTCCGATCCCGGCCAGAACGGCAAAAGCACCGAAGATCAGCGGCGGCGCGACCATCAAAGGCGAAATCTTAGCCATTGCGCGACATCCTTTGTTCGATTTTCTCCATCTCGGCTCGCACTTTGCGTCCCCGGATCACGCTAAAGACGACCAGCGCCAAGAGAAGCAGGATCGAAGCCGCATAGGACCACAAGACAGCGTCTGCGTATTTTCCAAGATCAGGCATCATGCGCCCAACCTTTCCCGTGCCAGCAACGCTTTGACCCGACGCGCGCGGATTTCGGTGCCGGTGCGATACAGAACCAATGCGATGAACAGCAGAACGAAGCCAATGATGCAGGTCAGCAATGGATAGAAGAACACGTTGCTGACCTTCTCTTCGGTATCCGTTCCTGTAACTGCTCCGGCCCGCATGACCGAGGCGCCCTGATGCAGCCCCTGGTTCCAGAAATTCACCGCATAGCGGCTGAGGAATGCGAAGACCGATCCTACCAGACACAGAACCGAGGTCAGGTCAGCGGCGGTGTCCGGGTCCTCGATCGCCTCCCATAGGGCGACGTAGCCGAGATAGAACAGGAACAGGATAAGGAACGAAGTCAGGCGCGGATCCCAGGCCCACCAAGTGCCCCACATCGGCTGGCCCCAAATCGCTCCGGTCGCCAATGCGATCAAGGTCATCACGATGCCGATTGGGGCAGCCGCGCGCGCGGCCAGAGCGCTGACGTGATGGCGGCGGACCAGCCAGACCAGCGAAGTCACCAGCATCATCAGCCAGCAATTGATCGCCATCAAGGCCGATGGGACGTGCAGGTAGATGATCTTAACCGTCGAGCCCTGTCGGAAGTCATCGGGGGTGAAGAAGAAGCCCCAGACCAGCCCGACCACGATGCAAACCGCGGAGGTGATCCAGAAAAAGGGCAAGACACGCTCGCTGGTGGCAAGAAACTTGCGCGGGTTGGCATATTCCCAGAGGGCGTTGGCTTTGGCTGCGATAGACATGGCCATTATTTAGTCTGACTCGGGTTCATTCTCAATTGACCTTGCTCAAAGTTGTGGCGCTTCACCGCAGATTGATGCGCAGGACCGCTGCGCTGGCGAAGGGCAGCAGAGCAATCGTGGCCATCGTGATCCCCGCCAGCATCAGAAGTGGGGTTTGAGTCTCCATCCCGACGGCACCCCGGCGGGCGACTTCTGCACCGAAGATCAGGGTTGGGACGTAGAGCGGTAGGACCAGTAGTGACAACAGCAGGCCACCGCGCTTCAGGCCGACGGTCAGGGCTGCGCCGAAGGTGCCGATGACGCTCATGGCGGGCGTTCCGAGCAGGAGCGAGATCACCAGCCAGAAGAACCCCGGCGCGGGGAGGTTCAGCAAGACGCCCAGAAACGGTGCCGCCAGAACCAAAGGCAAACCGGTCGTGATCCAATGCGCCAGCGCTTTGATCGAGACGACGGCCTCTAGCGGCAGAGGCGCGGTGGCCAAAAGGTCCAGCGAGCCGTCCTCCCAATCCAGTGCCAGAAGACGGTCGAGGGACAACAGGCAGGCGAGCAACGCGCCCAGCCACAGAATTCCCGGCGCGATGGTCGAGAGCAGCGACGATTGGGGGCCGACAGCAAAAGGCACCAGAACAGTCACGATCAGGAAGAAGGCCAGGCCGAGGCCAAAGCCTCCGCCTGCGCGGAAGGCCAGCTTCAGGTCGCGCAGCAACAGGGCGATCACAGGAAGCCTCCGTCAAAATCGCCGATGGGTTGCGGTTTCGCCTTGTAGGGACCGACGTCCAGAACCTCTCCGTCGAGGCCGAGGTCGATATGGGTTGCGATCAGCGCCGAGCCGCCCTGCCCCAGATGGCTGCGCACAGCGTCAGCGAACATCTGAACGGCGTTTTTGTCGAGTGAGACGGTTGGTTCATCCAGCATCCAGATCGGCCGGCCCGTAACCAGCATCCGTGCAAGACCCAGCCTGCGCTTTTGCCCTGCCGAGAGGTTGCCCGCATGGCGGTCGGACAGGTCATTCAGCGCAAAGGCGTCCAGCGCTGGCTGGATGTCATGGGTCCCAAAAACCGACGCCCAGAAGGCTAGGTTTTCTACAACCGTCAGCGTTGGCTTCAAACCATCGGAATGTGAGGCGTAGGCGATCTGGTCCTCGGCCCCTTCGATCTGTCCCGCCAAAGCAGGTTGTAGCCCTGCCAGAGTGCGCAGCAGCGTTGTTTTGCCGATTCCGTTCGGCCCACGCAAAATGAGCGCCTGACCGGGGGTGAGTTTGAAGCTCAACCCCTCGAGCACGGGCACGCCACCGCGGGTGATGGTCAGATCGGAAACGGATAGTGTCATGAGACTCGCTTATCCGATTGGGGACGCAGGCAAAAGGTTGGATTTGACGCAGGGGATGAAGGTGGCGCGTCTGGGGTGCAAGAATGCGAGGGGCGCTGCCCCTCGCGCTCCCCGGGATATTTTTGACCAGATGAAGGGGATCCCGTCAGACCGGGATCAGAGCGAGCGCGATGCGGCGACCTTCGGATAGCAGGACGTTGTAGGTACGGCAGGCGGCGGGTGAGTTCATGATCTCGACACCGATCCCGGCGGACTCGAGAGTTTGGCGCAGTTCGGGCGGGATGTGGGCCATCTCTGCTCCGGTTCCGATGAACAGGACGTCGATCACCTCGGACAGGTCTCGCAGTGGCGCTTCGTCTGCGTATCCGCCCCACGCCTGCGTTCCCGTCGGGCCGGTCAGCACTGCGCCTTGATGCACGTGCCCTCCGATCCGGAAAAAGCCGGGGCCGTATCCATCGACCGGTTCGGCGTTGGCGTAGTTGATCTCATTCAGTCGCATGCGTTGTGTTTACCCCCAAAGCGGCAGGCCGGACAAGGCAGCCAGAGCAATCGCAAGATAGGCGGCCGCGCGGTAGAGGCGTTCCCGGTCCGGGCGGAAAAGCCACCCGCCCAGCCAATTCCCAAGCAGGTTGGGGAGCGCCAGAAGAAGCCCCAACCCAGCAGCGGCGAGGGTGACCTGTGCCATACCGGTCAGGTAGCCGAGCAGCAGGAAGTCGAACCCGAACAGAAACAGCATGATCGTCGCGCGAATAACATCCACCGGCAGTGGGCGCGACATGTAGAACAGGATGACGGCGGGACCAGGGAGCCCGGCGACACCGCCAAGGAACCCGGCGGCTCCGCCGATTCCTGTGACCATCATGCGGCTGACATGACCGTGATAGCGCAGGCCTAGGATCAGAATGGCCAGCATCGCAAGGGCCAGACCGCTGACCGCATAGCGGAAAACATCGGGCGCGACCTGCGTCAGCACCCAAAGCCCAAGCGGAAGGACCAGTGCGCAGCCGAGCAGAAGGCGTGTCAGATCGCCCTTATTCACAGCACTCCATGCCCGGCGCAGATTTGGCAGAGGGCCAAAGATATCCATGATCGTCAGGCCGATCAGCGCTCCGAACGGGCCGAGATATGGGGTGGCGATGGGCAGGAACACCAAAGCGGTGCCAAACCCCGAGAAGCCGCGAACGACGCCCCCAAGAAAGGCTGCAAATAAAACTACGGCCAGACCCTGTGGGGACTGGCCGAAGAGCTCAGGCATCTACGTTGGCAAACTGGTTGCCTGCGTTGTTGGACGGCTTGGACCAGTCACGCTTGACGCCCAGCCACAGCAGGATGGTCGAGGCCACGAAGACCGACGAATAGGTCCCCACGATCACACCCCAGATCATCGCGAAGACAAAGCCGCGGATCACGTCACCGCCCAGCACGTAGAGCGAGATCAGCGCCAGCAGGGTCGTAACCGAGGTCATCACCGTTCGGCTGAGGGTTTCGTTGATCGAGATGTTAAGCACCTCTTTGAGGTCTTTCTTCTTGTACTTCCGCAGGTTCTCGCGCACGCGGTCGAACACGACCACGGTGTCGTTCAGCGAGTAGCCCACAATGGTCAGAAGCGCCGCGATAATGGCGAGATCAAAGCGGATTTGAAGCTCCGAGAAGATGCCGATGGTCAGGATCACGTCATGCACAAGTGCCGCGACCGCGCCAAGGGCGAACTGCCATTCGAACCGCAACCAGATGTAGACGAGCACCGCTCCGATGGCCAAAACGATGGCGATCACGGCTGTCTGGATCAACTCACCCGAGACTTTAGGTCCAACCGACTCCACGGAAACGAATTGGATATCGGGGATCACGGCCTGCAGCGCGCCCTCAACAGCTGTGATGGTCGAGGCTTCGACCGCTTCTGCATCTGCCTGCGCCTGAATGCGGATCATCGCGACGTTGTCTTCCGGCCCGAAGGTCGGGTCGAAAATCTCGGTGATCGAGACATCGCCCAGCTCTAGCGGAGCAATCGCGTCACGGTAGATACCCACGTCAATCGGCTGGCTGCTTTCGGTACGGATCGTTGTGCCGCCCCGGAAGTCGATGCCGAAGTTGAGGCCCTGCAACATGAATGAGGCGAAGGCCACAACCATCATCAAGGCCGAAATGCCCAGCCAGACCTTCCAGCGGCTGAAGAAATCGAACGAGGTGCTTTGGGGTACGAGTTTCAGTCTCATGATCAAACCTCGATCGTTTTCGGACGGCGGCGTTCGAACCACATGACGACCATCAGGCGCGTCACGAAGATCGCGGTGAAGACCGAGGTCAGGATACCCAGGCCCAGGGTGATGGCGAACCCGCGTACCGGACCGCTGCCCATGGCAAACAGGATCACCGCCGTGATAAAGGTGGTCACGTTGGCATCCGCAATGGCCGACAGGGCCTTTTCATAACCCAGCTCAATCGCACGCGCAGGGCCCTTGGCAGATTTCAGTTCCTCTCGGATACGTTCGAAAATCAGCACGTTGGCGTCCACGGCCATACCGACCGTCAGAACGATACCCGCAATGCCCGGCAGGGTCAGCGTCGCGCCGATCAGCGACAGCAGGCCGAACAAGAGGCCCACGTTGATGATCAAGGCAATGTTGGCAAAGAGGCCAAACAAACCGTAACTGAGCGCCATGAAAACCAGCACCGCGGCAAAGGCTACCATCGTGGCGACTTTACCGGCGTCGATGCTGTCCTGTCCCAATTCGGGACCGATGGTGCGTTCTTCGAGGAACTCCAGCTCGGCAGGCAAGGCCCCTGCCCGCAGCAGGATGGCAAGGTTGGTGCTTTCCTCGACCGTGAAATTGCCGGTGATGATGCCTGAGCCGCCGGGAATGTGGCTTTGGATCACAGGGGCCGAGATCACTTCGTCATCCAGCACGATCGCGAAAGGCGCGCCGATGTTTTCCAGCGTATAGTCACCGAATTTCCGCGCGCCCGACGTGTTGAACCGGAAGTTGACCGCGGGACGTCCGTTCTGGTCGAAGGCGGGTTGGGCATCAACCAACTCCTCGCCGGTCACGACCGGAGCGGATTCGAGCGTGTAATACACCCCGCTTTCGTCAATCGAAGGCACCACTTCTTCACCGATGCCTGCAGCGGCATCCGGGTCCGTGCCACGGCCAACGACAGGGTTGAAGGTCAGCTGCGCCGTGGTGCCAATGATCTCTTTCAGCTCGCCTGCACTTCCGATTCCGGGAACCTGAATCAGGATACGGTCTGCACCTTGGCGCTGAATGGTGGGTTCACGCGTACCAACCTCGTCAATCCGGCGGCGCACGATCTCAAGCGATTGACGCACGGTGCGATCATCCGAGGCCAGCTTCTCCGCCTCGGAAAGCTGCACAACGATTGTATCGCCATCGGCAAAAGCTTCGATATCGGTCGCACCGACACCTGTCAGCGTCTGAACCTGACGGGCCAGACCGCGAACGGTTTCCAACGCACGCGCCATCCCCTCGGGTTGGCTGATGCGGACGCGAATCTGATCGGGGTCCGAGTCCTGACGACGGATCGTGCCAACGGTGGAACGCTCATCCCGCAGCGCGTCGCGGATTTCAGGCCACATCGCCTCCATCCGGGATTCGTAGACATCCTCGACCTTGACCTCGGCCAGCAGATGCGCACCGCCCCGCAGGTCGAGGCCCAGATTGACCAAGGAGGACGGCAGCCAGCTCGGCCACTGCGCCGCCTCAGCCTGATTTTCGGGCGTATCCGCGCCAAGTTCAATTGCGGCTTTGGCGTCGTTGGATTGTTCGACCCGCGTGTAGAACGCATTCGGCAGAGCCAAGAGCAAGCCAGTCACACAGACCAGCCAGATCAGAACCCGCTTCCAGGTATCAATTTGCAGCATAACCCTGCCTTTTCAAGGAATTGTAAGGCGAAGTTACTTCGCAGGTTCGGTCTTGTTCAGAACCTGAGCGATGGTCGATTTGACCACACGAACCTTAACGCCCTCGGCGATCTCGACCTCGATCTCGTTGTCGCCTTCCTTGACCTTCGACACCTTGCCGATCAGACCACCCTGTGTGACGACCTGATCGCCACGGCGCACGGCTTCGACCATGGCCTGGTGTTCTTTCATCTTCTTTTGCTGCGGACGGATCAGCAGGAAATACATGATCGCGAAGATCAGGATCAGCGGGAGAAACTGGGCGATTGCGCCACCTTCCATGGGATATTCCTTTTTCTTTGACCTGCGGCACCGTTCCGCAAATTTGGCGGGAACCTATGCGCTGATATGCCTGTTTGCAAGCGACGGGCATCCTATGTCGGGCCAACTTCGCATCGCAGACAAAAAAGATCACCCCAACCGTTGCAGATATACCCTAGGCTGAACGGCCAACTTCGGTATAGTTGCCCCACAGGAGGGGCTATGGCGCATCTATACAAACCCTTGCAGAGGCTGACTCTTTTGTTGGCGGCAGGCTTCTTTGCCGCGCTGCTGTGCCTGCCGGTCTTGGCGCAGGATGCCCCCTCTGAGGCGCCCGCCGAGTCCGAGGCGGACTCCGAGGTATTCAAAGCCCCTGTCATTATTGATGGCGACACGCTCTTTCGGTTGCGCGGAGCCAGCGCTTTGCCCGCAAATGAGCGGGCAGATGAGGTCCAGAACCGGATCATCGAATCCGCCGAATCCTCGGACGCGCCAAGTGTCGAGATTACTTTTGCAAAAACCGAGCTGGGAACCGAAATTCTGGTCGATGGTTTCCATGTCTCGCTGGTCACGGACGCCGATGCCGAATTGGAGCAGCTGGATCTGGAGGTTCTGAGCCTTCTGCATGGTGATGCGATAAAACGCGCCATCGAATCCTACCGCGCAAACCGAACGGATGAGGCGCGTGTCTCGGGCGCGATTGAGGCGCTGGCCTGGACCGTCGGGTTCATTCTGTTCATTCTTGTCAATCTCTGGCTGCACCGCCGGATCCGGCGCAAGACGCTGAAACTGGTCAAGCGCTATCTGAAAGACGTCGAAACCGCGACCGCCAAGAGCGTTCAGGCCGAGGCCATTGCAGCCCTGATCCGCTATGGGTTGAACTTCATCCTGTTGGCTTTCTTCTTTCTGGGGTTCTACTACTACCTGTCTTTTGTCCTGCTGGCCTTTGCCGAAACCCGTTATTTTGCGCAGCTATTGCTGACCTACCTGACCCAACCCGTCTTGCAGATCGTCAGAGGCGTGGTCAGCTATATCCCCAACATGATCATGCTGGCGCTGATCACCTGGATCACGCTCTATGTCATTCGCGGCATGCGGGTCTTCTTCGACGCGGTCGAAGCCGGATCGTTCGATATGGGCGATTTTGAGAAGCATTGGGTTAACCCCACCTTCAACATCGCCCGAGTGGTCGTGATCCTGATCGCACTGGTCTTTGCCGTGCCCTACATTCCTGGTTCAGATTCGGCAGCGTTTCAGGGTCTGACCATTCTGGTCGGTGCCATGCTGTCGCTGGGCGCGAACTCAGTCGTGTCGAACATGTTGGCCGGGCTGTTCGTGATCTATCGCCGCTCGACCTCGATCGGGGACCGTATTCAGATCGGGGATCACATCGGCGACGTGGTGCAGATCAAGCTGATGGAGACCCATCTGAAATCCATCAAGAACGAGTTGATCTCGATCCCAAACGCGCAGCTGATGAATTCGGACGTGGTGAATTTCTCGAAGAAAACAGACGGCAGTGGGTTGTTGCTGCACACAACAGTTGGCATCGGCTATGAAGAACCCCCCGAAAAGATCGAGGCCATGCTGATCGAGGCCGCCAATCGCACCAAGGGGATCAAGGCCAAGCCCGAACCCTTTGTCCTGTGGACCGCGCTAGCCGACTACGCGATTAATTACCAGATTAACGGATACACGACCCGGGGCAGCATTATTCCCAAGATTCGGTCAGATCTGCATCGCAACATTGTGGCCGTATTCAACGAGAATAACGTGCAGATCATGACCCCCTCATACATCGCTGATCCGCCCGAACCAAAGATTCCACCCGGGGAATGGGACGGACATCTGGCTCATCACGATGAGGAGCCGGACAGTTAGGCGCAGTATGGTTAACCAGCGCTACACCCTCCGAGATATATGGTGCATAAGCAGTCGAAGTGATTCACTGTATTCAAGGATCTGAACTATGCACGACATCCGCGCCATTCGCGAAAACCCAGCCGCTTTCGACGCCGCTCTTGCGCGCCGTGGGGACGCGCCGGTGTCGTCAGACCTGCTGCGGCTGGACGAGAGCCGCCGCGCCAAGATTCTGGCCGCAGAAACCGCGCAGGCCGAACAGAACAAGGCCAGCAAAGAGGTCGGCGCGGCCAAAGCCCGCGGTGATGAGGCCGAATTTGAACGCCTGCGCGCGCTCGTGGCTGAGAAGAAGGCCGAAATCGCCCGGATGCAGACCGAGGCCAAGGATCTGGACGCTCTGCTGGCGGACCAACTGATCCGTATTGCCAACCTGCCCGCCGACGATGTGCCAGAGGGCGCCGACGAGAATGACAATGTCGAGGTGAGCCGTTGGGGTACCCCGCGCGAAATGGACTTTGCCCCAAAAGAGCATTTTGAGATTGAGGCCGTTCAAAACGGTATGGATTTCGAAACCGCCGCGAAACTCTCTGGCTCGCGCTTTGTGCTGCTGTCCGGGGGCGTTGCGCGTATCCACCGTGCACTGGCCCAGTTCATGCTGGACACGCATATCAACGAAAACGGACTGACCGAGGTCAACGGCCCGGTTCTGGTTTTGTCCGAGATGATGCAGGGCACCGGCCAACTGCCGAAATTCGGCGAAGACAGCTATCAGACCCGCGAAGGCTGGTGGTTGATCCCAACCTCTGAGGTTTCGCTAACCAACATCGTCAACGACACGATGATCGAGGAAAGCTACCTGCCCCGCCGTTATACCGCGCATTCGCTCTGCTTCCGGTCCGAGGCCGGCTCGGCGGGCAAAGACACCCGCGGAATGCTGCGTCAGCACCAGTTCGAAAAGGTCGAGATGGTCTCGATCACCCATCCCGAGACCTCGGATGACGAACAAAAACGCATGGTGCGCTGCGCCGAGGGCATTCTGGAAAAACTGGGCGTGCCCTACCGCACCGTGATCCTGTGTACCGGAGATATGGGCTTTGGCGCCCGCCGTACCTTTGACATCGAAGCATGGCTTCCCGGTCAGGACACCTATCGTGAGATCAGCTCGGTCTCGACCTGCGGCGATTTTCAGGCCCGCCGCATGAATGCGCGTTTCCGGCCCGAAGGTGGCGGTAAACCGGAATATGTCCACACGCTGAACGGCTCTGGCCTTGCCGTGGGTCGCTGCCTGATCGCCGTGCTTGAAAATGGTCAGAACGCAGACGGCACAGTCACCCTGCCCGACGTTCTTGCCCCCTATCTGGGTGGCAAGCTGACGCTGCAGCTGGACGGTACGCTGGCATAAGAAAACCGGCATCCGCGTTGCACGGTGCCGGTTCGAACCACTTGAAAGGGCGAGGAAGAGTTACTTCTTCGCCTTTTTCTTATCCTTCTTCTTGTCAGATTTTTTGTCCGACTTTTTGGCATCCTTTTTGCCCGCATCTTTCTTCTTGTCGGCCTTTTTGGACTTGTCGTCCTTCTTGGATTTCTTCCCCTTCTTGGACTTGGCCTTCACCTTGTCCTTGGCCTTGGAGAACGCAGCCTCCATCTCGGCCCGCTTTTTCGCAGCTTTCTCAGCCTTGGCTTTTGCCTTGGCTTTCTTCTTGGCCTTCGCCTCGGCAGCTTCTGCAGCGGCTTTTTCCTCGGCGGCTTTGCGTGCAGCTTCGGCCGCGCGCTTCTCGGCAGCGGCGGCGACAACTGTCTTGCGCGCAGCGGGGCGTCGGGCCGCCGGTTTACGCGGAGCGGGCTTGCGGTCAGCAGGTTTCCGGGCGGCCGCGCGACGCGGGGCTGGTTTGGCAACCGCTGGTTTTGCAGCAGTCGCCTCCTGCGCGGCGGCAATCAGGACGGCTGCGCGTGCCACACCGACACGGGGGACCTTGACCAGATCTTCCGGTTTCGCTTTCGCAACGGCTTCTGCGGTCTTGAAACCGTTATCGGCCAAACCTTTTGCGAGCGTATCGCCAACGCCTTTTATCTCGGTCAATGCGGTCATTCTGGGTCCTTTCTCTGTCTCCCTCGCCACCTGTATATACACAGGATATACGCTCTTCAAGCGGAGCTGCGCCTATGACGATCCATGGGCCAAGTCAGCAGTCTGCCCTTTTTTCGGAAAAGGCACCAGCCGCTTGGCATCTTCGTCCCATAGTTTCAGGTTCAATGCGGCCACGGCTTCGGGGAACTTGATCCGACGCGGCGTGTATTCGGGCGGCAGGTTATAGTGGCATTCACGCAACCGGTAGGACGGGATACGGGCGTTAAAATGGTGAATATCGTGCAAGGTGATACAGGCCACCGCGTTGTCGAACCACCAACCGAAATCCAGCGCTGACGAGCCCTGAAGCGCCGCGATCTGCGGGTCCAGATCCGGGCGACGATCCCAATATGTGTCCTCGAAATTATGCTGCAGGTAGACGAGGAATACGCCCAGCATCCCGCCCAGCAGTGAGAACACAAGCCAGACCAGAATACCGGTCGTCCCGGCGATCAGGTAGAGCAGCCCGAGAAAAACGACGATTGAGAGGTTGTGCAGAACAACGCCCTTTACACCAAACCGCACCGTGTTTTTGGGCCACCGATAGCGAATGAAATAAGTGAACAAAGCACCGACCGGCACCAGAATGAACGGGTTGCGGTACAGGCGATAGACAAGACGTTTGAGCCAGTCCGCCTCGTTCCATTCCCGAAGGGTCATTGTGTGGATTTCACCGGTCTCCCGATGCTCAAGGTTGCCAATGCCCGCATGGTGCAGATTGTGGTTCTGCTTCATCACCTCAAAAGGAGCAAAGGTGAAAGGCGACAACCCGTGCCCCGCCCATTCATTCTGCTGGCGCGTTTCGAACAGTGAATGATGACCACAGTCGTGTTGCAGCACGTAAAGTCGCACAGCAGAAAACGCGAAGACGATCCCGGCTGGGACCATGACATACCAGTGGTTCACATTCACAATCGCCAAGGCGAGCGAGGCGAAATAGACGGCGAAGGTTCCGAAATAGCTCAGGGCTGCAAGCCTGTTGTCCTGAACCGCGTATTGCCGCGTGTAGTCTCTGAGATTCATCAAGCCCTCTCCCACGATGGCCCGGTTAAATGAGAAGCAAAAGGAATTCAGACCCGCCGCAGGACGGGCCGCGCACAGGAAACAAATGCACGCTCCTGAATGCTAGCGTGCAGAAAGGGCGCTGTCACGCCCTTGCGCTGAAAATGCTGAAAATTGGCGCAGTTACGCGCGTCCCTTGAGGTGTTTGGCCAAGGCACCGGCGTTTTTCTTGCGCCGCCCTTTGTAAGGGTTCTTGTCCCCTTGCCCGCGCAGTGTCAGGCGTATCGGCGTACCGGGCATGTCAAAATCCTCACGCAGGCCGTTGACCAGATAGCGGGTGTAGCTGGCCGGCATCTTGTCGGGATGCGAGCACATAACGACAAAGCCCGGCGGCCGCGTTTTTGCCTGGGTCATGTAGCGCAGCTTGATGCGGCGTCCTTGCGGGGCTGGCGGCGGGTGCTGCTCAAGCATGGCGGTCAGCCAGCGGTTCAGCGCGGCGGTGGGCACCCGGCGGTTCCAGATGTCATGCGCGCGCAAGATGGCGGCGCGCAGACGTTCCAAACCCCGGCCCGTTTTCGCCGAAACGGTGATCAGCGGCGCGCCCCGCAGTTGCGGCAGCAGCCGGTCGAAGGACTCTTTGAGTTCGCGCAGCTTCTCCTGCTTGTTTTCCTCAACGTCCCATTTATTGACAGCGACCACGACCGCACGGCCTTCCCGCTCGGCCAGATCGGCGATGCGTAGGTCTTGCTGCTCAAACGGAATGGCCGCATCCAGCAGGACGACGACCACTTCGGCGAATTTCACCGCGCGCAGACCGTCCGAGACCGAGAGCTTTTCGAGCTTCTCTTGAACCTTGGCCTTTTTGCGCATGCCAGCAGTGTCGAAAATCCGCATCGGAGTGCTTTCGCCATCCGGATCGGCCCAATCGACCCGAAGACTGATCGCGTCACGGGTGATCCCGGCTTCGGGACCGGTCAAAAGGCGGTCTTCACCCATGATTTTATTGATCAGGGTGGATTTACCTGCATTCGGGCGGCCTACGACGGCAACCTGCAACGGCTTAGCTGCGGTGATTAGAGGGGTTTCCCCCTCGCCATCCTCATCGAGCTCAATCTCGACCACGGGGGCGTCGTCTTCGGCCTCTTCCTCAGCCGCATCTGCCAGAGGCATCAGCTGGGCGTAAAGGTCGGTCATCCCCTCGCCATGCTCGCCCGACAGGCGCACGGGTTCGCCGAGGCCAAGGTTATAAGCCTCCAGAACTCCAGCATCAGCGGCAGACCCTTCGGCCTTGTTGGCAGCCAAAATCACGTGTTTGGAGCGTTTGCGCAGGATCTCGGCAAACATCTCGTCGGTCGGGGTCAGACCGGCGCGCGCGTCGATCATGAACAGGCAGACATCGGCCATATCCACTGCGCGCTCGGTCAGGCGACGCATGCGGCCCTGAAGGCTGTCGTCGGTCGCGTCCTCAAGGCCCGCCGTGTCGATCACGGTGAACCGCAGATCACCCAGCCGTCCTTCACCCTCGCGCAGGTCGCGCGTCACGCCGGGCTGGTCGTCGACCAAGGCCAGACGTTTACCCACAAGGCGGTTGAACAATGTGGATTTGCCCACGTTCGGGCGGCCCACGATGGCGAGGGTCAGCGACATGATACTCAACTTTCAAGACTCAGACGCGCCCTTTAGCGCATCTTTCGGTCAACGGAAAGCGTGTAGATCACCTTTGGTCGACACGACATACAGCGTTTGTCCGGCGACGACAGGCGCGGTGGTCGCGCCCCCCGGAACCTCGACCTGATGCACAAGCGCCCCGTTCACCGGGTTGAAGAACCGCAGGAACCCGTCATTTGAGGCGATCACAATGCGACCTCCGGCCAGGATCGGGCCATAATGGGCCACGATCGGACCGCGACGGTTTGGTTTGTCTTTGACAAAGCCCGGAAGGTCCTGCGCCCAGATCACCGAACCATCGGCGCTGTTCAAGCGGACCAGCTGGCTGCGATCGCTTATCAGGAAGATGCTGTTACCAGCTGGCCAGACAGTATCAACCGCGCCTTCATCTGCAGTCCAGCGGCGCTCACCTGTTCCGGCGTCAAACGCAACGGTACGGCCAGAGTGGTTGCCGATGAAGATAGTATCCCCCACTACCATCGGGCTGCCGGTCACATCGACAATCTGCGCTGTGGCGCGCCCGCGACGGCCACCCGCAACCGAGGCATTCCACCGGCTGATCCCACCCCGTTTGAACGTCGCAGCGATATCACCCGAGCCAAAGGCAAAGACAGCCAGGTCCGAGGTCACAACCGGCGCAGGCGCGCCCAGAACGTTGCCCACGCTGGGGGTGCCTTCGATTTGCCATTGAATGCGACCATCCTTTGTGTCGACAGTCCAGCCGGTCTCATCCCCCGCGACGAGGTATAGCAGCCCGTCAGTGACCAAGGGTGCTCCGCTGCCAGTTGCGTTCAGACGTTTCTGCCACCGTACCGCTCCGGTCTTGGCATCCAGCGCGGTCAAACGGCCAAAGCCGGAAGAGACATAGAGAACGCCCCCCGAATAGGCCATGCCGCCCCCCGTGGCATCCGAATCTCCGTCAGTCGCTGGAATCAGATTGGTGCTCCAGGCGACCTGCCCCTGCGGTGTCACTGCCGAAACCGTCGCCCCTGCGTCTAGCGTATAGACCAAGCCACCCGCGACAACCGGATCGGCCGTAATCCGTTGCTTGCGGGAATCGCCATCCCCAATCGAGGCCGACCAAATACGCTGAGGTGTCGCGCGCAGCGAAGCATTGGAGGTCCGGAAGGCCGCCGTGCCCGGGCTTTGGGGCCAGCTTGCATTTGCGCTCTGCGATGGCAGGCTAATCGGCTGCGAGCCGCTCTTGGCGACCGTTTCAAGGTCTGAGACGGGACGGATATCCTCGCGCTCGCCAGGCAAGATCTTTTCGGGTTCTTCACAAGCGGTCAGAGCGGTCAGGGCCAGCGCCGCAATCGGCAGTCCCACGCGAGAGAAAAGTCTTGTTACCATTTTAATCCGAACTCGCCTGTCATTAACCTGTGTTCTGCCCGATCAGCCCTGCTGAGCGACCAATGGCTCGGGCTCAGCGCCCAGTGCAACAATCAATTGCGCCGCGCGTTGCTGCAGATCCACGCTGACCTCTGCGTCCTGACGCAGCGCCTGCAACCGCTCCAACGCGGCATCTGTATCACCCTCGGCGATGTCGATCAGCGCCAGTTGCTCTTGCGCCAGAAGGCGCAGCGGAGCGCCGGGTGCGGCCAAAGCCTCGAACTGTTGCCGACGATCTGCAGCGGGCATCGTGTCGGATTGAAGCAGCAGTGCCTTGAAGCTGGCAATGGCGCGGTAGATCTCGGGCAGATCGCCCTGAACGGCCACAGCATTCAGACTATCGACCGCGTCCTGCCGGGAATCAGCATCAAGCTGCGAGGCGGACAGAAGCATGTTGCGCACAGCCTCACCACCCGGCGTCAACACGTCCACCTGCTCCAACCCAGCGACACGCGCGGCCGTATCGTTTTCCGCCAGCGCGGCCAGAATCTCGTCGCCCAGCTTCTGAGCTTGCGAGGTATCCCGTGCCTTGCGGTATTCGTTAAACGCCGCCCCACCGACGATCAGCACGACGGCAACAACACCGACCCAGCCCCAACGCCGCAAAAGCAGATACAGCCGGTCTCGGCGCACCTCTTCTGTGACCTCATCAATGAAACTGTCGGTATCACTCATACCTGCCCCCGGGCTGTAATCCTGTCTTGGTGGGCCATGTCATACCCCGGCACCACGGCCAAGCCAAGGGCCGGATTTTGCACAATCCCGCTGACTTGTTGCGCCCTTGCGAAAAAAAATAAACCAAACTAATCAGTTTAGCGTAGAAAATATACGAACCGACGCCCATCTTTTACTATACTGCCCGGATACATGCGGGCGAGCATTTCAAGGAGACCCCCTTTATGCGTCTGATTTCATTCATCAATGCCGCCTTGGTGATTGTCGCGCTGTATTTCCTTGTTTTTGAGCGTGACTCGCTTTTCGCCTTTGCAGGCCGAGGTGACGTTGAGGAAAGCACCGCATCTGAGACCGAAGAGGCCGCCGTTACGCCCACCAATGAAAATGCTGTGCGCGTGGTCGCCCTGCGCTCGGTCGCGCGCGAGATTGACAGCGCCGTCCTGCTGCGCGGCCAGACCAAGGCCAACCGTCAGGTCGAAGTGCTGGCCGAGACGTCCTCGACCGTGATCTCGGAGCCCAAGCGCCGCGGTGCCTTTGTCGAGGCGGGCGATCTGCTGTGTGAGCTTGATCCCGGCACCCGCCCCGCCAGCCTGGCTGAAGCGAAGGCAGGCAAGCTTGAGGCCGAAAGCCGCATCCCCGAGGCAGAGGCACGCCTGGAAGAAGCACATGCCCTTGTGGCCGAGGCCGATATCAACCTGAAAGCGGCGCGCAAACTGTCCGAGACGGGCTTTGGCTCGGAAACTCGCCGCGTCTCCTCCGAGGCCGCGATGAGCAGCGCCGAGGCAGGCATCAAATCGGCCGAGGCCGGGCTGGAAGCCACCCGCGCCGGCATCGAATCAGCCGCTGCCGAGGTTGAAGCCGCCCAACGTGAAATGGATAGGCTGACGATCGAAGCTCCTTTTCAAGGCCTGCTGGAAAGCGACACCGCCGAATTGGGCAGCCTGATGCAGCCGGGAACGCTCTGCGCCACCATCATCCAGCTGGACCCGATCAAGCTGGTGGGTTTCGTGCCCGAGACCGAGGTCAACCGCGTTCAGGTCGGGGCGCTGGCCTCGGCGCAGCTGGTCACCGGTCGTCAGGTCGAAGGCCGCGTGACCTTCCTCAGCCGCTCGGCAGATGAAACCACTCGTACCTTTGAGGTCGAGATCACCGTTCCGAATGAAGATCTGACCATTCGCGATGGCCAGACAGCGACAATCCGTATCTCGGCCGAAGGGGCCAAGGCGCATCTGCTGCCGCAATCGGCCCTGACCCTCAGCAACGAAGGGCAGTTGGGCGTGCGCACCGTCGGCGCGGGCGATGTGGTCGATTTCATGCCGGTTCGCGTGTTGCGTGACACGGCCGAGGGCGTTTGGATTGACGGCCTGCCCGAGACAACCGACATCATCGTGGTCGGGCAGGAATTCGTCGTCAAAGGCGTCACCGTGAACCCGACCTATCAGGAGGTCACGCAATGACGGGTATCGTCAGCTGGGCCGCCGATCGGGCCCGCATGGTTCTGGCCTTCATCCTGATTTCGCTGGTCATCGGCGGGTTCGCCTATGTCAATCTGCCGAAAGAGGGCGAGCCGGATATCGAGGTCCCTGCTCTGTTCGTATCGGTCGTCTTCCCCGGAATCTCAGCCGAAGATTCCGAGAACCTGCTGGTCAAACCGATGGAAACCGAGCTGGCGGATTTGGATGGTCTGAAAGAAATGACCGCCACTGCCGCCGAAGGCTATGCAGGCCTGTTTCTTGAGTTCGAATTCGGCTGGGACAAGACCGCAATCACCGCCGATGTCCGCGATGCGATGAACAGCGCACAGGCCGAGTTCCCGGACGGGGCCGAGCAATACTCTCTGAGCGAGCTGAACTTCTCCGAATTCCCCATCGTCATCGTCAACCTGACCGGCGCGGTGCCCGAACGCACCATGGCGCGTATCGCCAAGGACCTGCAGGACGACATCGAAGCGCTGGATTCTGTGCTTGAGGCCGGAATCGCTGGCAACCGGGATGAACTACTTGAGGTCATCATCGACCCTCTGCGTCTTGAGGCGTACAACGTCACCGCGAATGAGCTGATCACGGTTGTACAAAACAACAACCAGTTGATCGCAGCGGGCGAAGTAGACAGTGCGCAAGGTGCTTTTTCGGTCAAAATCCCTTCGTCCTTCAAAACCGCGCAGGACGTGTATGGCCTGCCAATCAAGGTCAACGGCGACCGCGTCGTCACTCTGGGTGAGCTGGCCGAAATCAACTACACGTTTGAGGACCGCGAGGGCACGGCCCGGTTCGACAATGTGCCGACAGTCGCTTTGCAGGTTGTCAAGCGTAAGGGCTTCAACCTGATCGACACGGTCGAGCAGGTCAAAGCGACTATCGCCGAAGCGCAAACCAAGTGGCCCGCCGAATTGCAGACCGCTGTCGACGTGGGCACCTCGAACGACCAAAGCCGGATCGTTGGGTCCATGGTCAGCCAGTTGGAGGGCTCGGTCCTGACGGCGATCGCACTGGTGATGATCGTCGTCCTTGCCTCGCTTGGGTCGCGGGCAGCGCTGTTGGTGGGTTTTGCGATTCCGACCTCGTTCCTACTGTGCTTTGCCTTTCTTGCGGTCATGGGGGTCAGTATTTCGAACATCGTGATGTTCGGTCTGATCCTTGCCGTCGGTATGCTGGTGGATGGCGCGATCGTTGTGGTCGAATACGCCGACAAACGCATCAAAGAGGGCGTCGGCCCGATGCATGCCTATGTCGAGGCGGCGCAGCGCATGTTCTGGCCCATCGTCTCCTCCACTGCCACGACACTCTGTGCCTTCCTGCCGATGCTGTTCTGGCCGGGTATTCCCGGTGAGTTCATGGGCATGCTGCCGGTCACGCTGATATTTGTTCTCTCCGCGTCGCTGATCGTGGCCTTGATCTACCTGCCGGTTATGGGCGGTGTCTCGGGTCGGCTGAGCCGCATATTCGACCGTGCCTCGGACTGGTTGCGTGGTCGTACGCCATGGTGGCTGCGCGCCGTACTAGTACCCCCGTCCTTCTATCTGGTCTTCCTCGGCGCGATGCAGGTGCTGAACCCCTCCTATCTGGTCGAGGGCGGCGGCTCACTGCTTGGGGCTATACTGATGATCCTCGGAGCCTTCGCCGGATCGGTCACGCTAGGCGCGGCCCGGATCGAGCGCAAACCCGACACCAAGGTTCACACGGCCAAGGAACACACGCCCTTCGGCTATGTCATCAAGTTCCTCGTGGGCAATCCGGTGATGCCGATTGTCTCGATTGCCGCCGTTATCATGGCTGTGATGACGGTGATTTCGGTGTTCGGCGAAAACAACCGGGGCGTTGAGTTCTTCGTCGAAAGCGAACCGGAACAGGCTACCGCTTACGTTCGCGCGCGCGGCAACCTTTCGTTGATGGAAAAAGACGCCATGGTGCTGGCCGCCGAACAGGTCATTGCCGCGCACCCGGCCGTGATCAACGTGTTCTCGTTTGCGGGCGAAGGCGGGCTGACCCAGAACAATGGCGGCGCGCAAGACCCAGCCGACACGGTCGGACGCGTCCAGTTTGAAATCATCCCATGGGAAGACCGCCCCAACGTCTCGGAGCCCATTCTGGGCGGGCTGTTTGATCGGCATTTCATCGCCCCCGAATATGATGGTGACTATGTTCTGGAAGAACTGAACACCCAACTGGCCGAGTTGCCCGGTTTCGAGGTTGAGATTCTGGCGCTGGAACAAGGCCCCGCCTCGGCCAAGCCCGTGCATCTGCGGATCAAGGGCGACGGGTGGGAGCCGCTGACTGCTGCTACTGTCGCCGCCCGAGAGGTTTTCGACACGACCCCCGGCCTGATCAAGACAGAAGACACCCTGCCCCTGCCCGGCATCGACTGGCAGATCGACGTTGACGTCGCCAAGGCAGGCCGATTTGGCGCCGATGTGGCCACTGTCGGGGCCATGGTACAGCTGGTCACGCGAGGTATTCTTCTGGGCGAAATGCGCCCCGACACCACGGATGAAGAGATCGAGATCCGTGTCCGCCTGCCCGAAGAGGACCGCGTTCTGTCAACGCTTGATACGTTGAAGGTGCGCACGGCGGACGGCCTCGTGCCCCTGTCCAACTTCGTCACCCGTCAGCCGGTCGCCAAATTGGCCGAAATCAATCGTGTTGATCAGGAACGCTATTTTGACGTCAAAGCCGATGTCGAGGCTGGCCTGAGCAAAGCAATGGTCGCTGGACCAGACGGTGGTGAAAAACGTTTGGCCGTTCTACGCGCGGTTGCGGATGGGGCTGAGCCGTCCTTCTCCGCGATCACAGCGCCCAATGGCAAGCAGTACGATCTGGTGCAACTGACCGAGGCCGAGACGACTGAGGAGCTGCGCACCGCCGTTGAAAATGGCGAGGCCAGTATTGCGCCGATCAATCCCAATGAACGTATCGCCGTCCTGACCGAATGGCTGAACACCAACCCGTTCGACCCTTCGATCACATGGGAATGGACCGGTGATCAGGAAGAACAGGCCGAAAGCCAGGCCTTCCTGTCCAGCGCGTTTCTGGCGGCCCTGGGGCTGATGTTCGTGATCCTGCTGGCGCAGTTCAACAGCTTCTACAACTCGGTTCTGGTTTTGCTGGCGGTTGTGCTGTCCACAACCGGTGTTCTGATCGGGATGCTGGTGATGGAGCAACCCTTCTCGATCATCATGACCGGTACGGGGATCGTCGCTCTGGCAGGGATTGTTGTGAACAACAATATCGTTCTCATCGACACCTATCAGGAATACAGCCGCTACATGCCGCGGATCGACGCGATTGTGCGCACGGCCGAGGCTCGGATTCGCCCCGTTCTGCTGACAACGCTGACCACAATGGCCGGTTTGACACCAATGATGTTTGGCCTGTCGCTCGATTTCATCAACGGCGGCTACACGATCGACAGCCCCACCGCACTGTGGTGGAAACAGTTGGCCACCGCTGTGGTCTTTGGCCTCGGCATCGCCACCGTGCTGACCCTGATCGTAACTCCATCGATGCTGGCCCTGCGGGTCTGGGTGACAACCTATGCCATCTGGCTGGGCAAACTTCTGGCGCGCGTCACAGCAGGCCGGTCCAGCCAGATCGCGCAGGACATGGCCATCGGCCAAAGCGCTCGGGCCGCACAAGCGACCGAGATCGTCTGGGACGAGCAGCCATCTGCCGGACCTTCTGAGGACGGGGCGGATCATCCGAACACGCCACCCGGATCGCCGTTGAGGGCCGCAGAGTAAACGCACTGGGCTGGGAACTTCCCGGCCCTTTTTACGCCGCTTGTGTGTCGGCTTGCTGGCGGCTCCACAATTGGGAATAACGACCTTCGCGCGCCAACAACGCATCATGGGTTCCCTGTTCGATGATCTCACCGCTTTCCAGAACCACAATCTGGTCGGCCTCGGCAATCGTGCTCAGACGGTGCGCGATGGTGATCACGGTCCGCCCTTCGCCCGCTCGGGCCAGAGCATCCTTGATCTCCTGCTCGGTATCGGTATCGAGGGCCGAGGTCGCCTCGTCCAGCAACAGAATGGGCGGGTTCTTGAGCAGCGTCCGCGCGATGCCCACACGCTGCTTTTCTCCGCCTGACAGCTTGAGCCCACGCTCGCCCACCTTGGTGTCATAACCTTCGGGCAGAGAAGCGATGAAATCGTGGATCTGCGCTGCACGCGCGGCCTCTTCCACATCGGCCTGCGTTGCGCCGTCACGGCCATAGGCAATGTTGTACCGGATTGTGTCGTTGAACAGCACCGTGTCTTGCGGCACAACGCCGATGGCCGCATGCAGGCTGGTCTGGGTCACGTCCCGCACGTCCTGCCCATCAATCTTCAACGCCCCGCCGGTCACGTCGTAGAACCGAAACAACAACCGCCCGATGGTGGATTTCCCGGACCCCGTCGCGCCCACAATGGCGACGGTCTGCCCCGCAGGCACCCTCAGCGACACTCCTTTGAGGATCTCACGCTCCGGGTCATAGCCAAAGCGCACGTCCTGCAGGGTCACCTCGCCTCCGTTGACCATCAGGTCCGGAGCGTCGGGCTTGTCTTTCACCTCGGCGGGCTGTTCCAGCAGGTCGAACATCTGGCCCATATCGACCAGTGCTTGCCGGATCTCGCGATACACCGTCCCCAGAAAGTTCAGCGGCACGGTGATCTGGATCATGTAGGCATTCACCATGACGAAATCGCCAACCGTGAGCGTGCCGTTCTGAACCCCAATTGCCGCCAGCACCATCACTCCGATGAGGCCACAGGTGATCAGGAAGGACTGCCCGAAATTCAGGAAGGCCAGCGAATAGGCGGTCTTCAAGGCCGCCCCGGCATAGGCCTTCATCGACACGTCATACCGGTTCGCTTCACGCTGTTCGGCGTTGAAATACTTGACAGTTTCGAAATTCAGCAGGCTGTCGACGGCGCGTTGGTTCGCCTCGGTATCCTGATCATTCATCTCGCGCCGCAGCTTTACGCGCCATTCGGTGACGGCAAAGGTGAACCAGATATACAGCGCGATGGTGACGGCCACGACGACCAGATACCAGACATCAAACAACCACATCAGAATGATCGCGACCAGCAGCAGCTCCAAGATCAGTGGCCCGATGGAAAACAGCAGGAACCGCAAAAGGAACTCGACGCCCTTGACCCCACGCTCGATGATCCGACTGAGACCCCCCGTTCGGCGCCCGACGTGATAGCGCATGGACAGTTGGTGGATATGCTGAAAGGTCTCCAACGCGAGCGCACGTAAGGCCCTTTGGCCAACGGGGGCAAAGGCTGCGTCGCGCAATTGCTGAAAGCCCACGGTCATCATCCGCGCGACACCATAGGCCACCGTCAGCCCCACCGCGCCAAGGGCTAAAGGAGGCACGCCCTCGCCCGCCAGACCGTCCACTGCGCCCTTGTAAAGGATCGGCGTATAGACGGCGATCAGCTTGGCCAACACCAGCATCGCCATGGCAATCACGACGCGGCGCTTCACCCATGGCTCATCCTCAGGCCACAAATAGGGCGCAACCTTACGGATCGTTCGCCAGCCAGAGCGGCGCTCGTCAATTCCGGCCAATTCGTCCGATGTCATGGGGGGCATACGTCGCATTACCTGCCTGGTGTGAAGTGCAATATGGGCCCCGGCCCGCGAAAGGCCAGAGCCTGGGCTTATTCAGGAATGGTGAACACCTGCCCCGGGAAAATCAGGTCCGGGTCGCGGATCAACTCGCGGTTGGCATCAAACAAGCGGACATAGAGCACGCCGTCTCCGAACCGCTCACGCGAGATGGCCCACAGGGTGTCGCCCGCCTGAACCGTAACCGACCGGATCGGCGCAGGGGTTTCCTGCGGTTGTTCCGAGGTCTGCGCCTCTGCCGCCTGCAACACCTCGACGGGTTCACGTTTGAAAGGCGTTTCAACCCGGCTGAGGACTGTGCCGTCGGAATGCACCTCGTCCACTCGCAGGGTGTAGACGCCGGGGTCAATCCCTTCGAGATCGCCCCGCCAATTGCCATCCTCTTGCGGGGTCACATCGGCCACCAGCCGGTTGTTCAGATAGATCCGCACAGCTGAACCTTCGTTCAGACGGCCCGTCAGTTGCACATCGCCGGAGTCGGAATAGCCGATTGTGTCCAGCTCAACCTGCTGCGGCGCGGAGTTCTCTTCGGACGGAGATTGCACCAGTTCCACCCCATCTTCACCCGAACGCAGGATAGCAACCTGTTGATTTTCAGCCGGAGTTTCGGTTTCTTCTTCCGGGGCCGATTCAGCCTCGGCAACGGCCTCTTCTGTATCCGCACCAGTGTTCTGGGCTTCGGCACCGGCATCTGCAGTTTCTGTAACGGTGTCCCCGGCTTCTGTACCCGTGTCTGCAGTATCCGTATCCAACTCCGCAGTTTCCTCCGTACCCGCCTGCGCAGTTTCCGTACTGGCGTCCGAGGCTTCCTTACCCGCGTCAGCGGTTTCCGTCGGCTGCTCCGGGTCAACGGATGCCACAATCGTATCCTCTGCCTCAGGCTGGGGGTCTTCAGCAACTTCCGGTTCCGAGGGCGCCTCCTCGGCCGTGGGCGCTGGCTCCTCGGGGGCGGGTTCTGGCAGGGCTGCGATCAGATAGTCGTCGGATCGAACGGTTTCACTCCCATCCGTTGATTGCAGAACGAGGCCGCGCGGATCATCACTGAACGGGACCGCAACGAATTCGGCGAACTGGCCTGTCTCATCGACGGAAAACTGATGCACAACCTCACCGTTCAGCACCACGTCAATGTCGCTGCCCGGCTCTGCCTCACCCGACAGCAACGCGCTGCCGTCCGGCGAAACGAAAATCTGGTCCAAAGCCGGAGGAGCCGTGGGAGCGGCTTCAACCGCGACCTCTTCGGGCTGGGCTTCGGGGTCTTCTGCGGCGGGTTCTTCAGCCTCGGCCTCGGTGACAGCCTCCTTTGGCGCAGGTGCGGGGTCCTGCGAGGCCTCTTCTTCGGGCGCAACCTCAGGCACACGAGTTTCCTCTGCAACCTCAACCTGTTCCTGTACGGGTTCAGGGCTGCTTGAAAACACACCCGACAAATACAGACCACCGGCCGCAAGAATTGCCACAAGGCCGACAAGCAGCCCCCAGATGAAACTACCCGAGCTTCCGCTTCCCGATGTGCCGTTCATTCTTTCCCTTTCATTCCGCCGCGAAACTGATGTGAGTGACTCGTGTTCCGGCGGAGAGTTGAGCCAACCTATCAATCTCGCTATCAGGGGTCAAAACGTCTGAAACAAGCCCGGAGCGCACCTGTCATGTCCCAGAAATCCGTCTGTGTGTATTGCGGGTCACGCAATGGCAACAATCCCGCCTATTCTGACGCCGCCAAGCAGTTGGGAGCCGCGCTGGCGCAGGAAGGCTGGCGGCTGGTTTACGGGGCCGGTGATGTGGGTCTGATGGGGGAAGTTGCGCGCGCCACGCAATCTGCCGGGGGCGAAACCTTCGGCGTTATCCCGGTGCATCTGGTCCAGCGCGAAGTCGGCAAAAGTGACCTGACGCATTACGTGATCACCGAGACGATGCACGAGCGCAAGAAAGTCATGATCATGAATGCGGATGCCGTCGTGGTGCTGCCCGGAGGGCCGGGATCACTGGACGAGCTGTTCGAGGCCCTGACATGGCGGCAGTTGGGCCTGCATGACAAGCCGATCGTGGTGGTGAATGTGGGGGGCTACTGGGACAAGCTCCGCGACCTTCTGGAACAGGTGATCGAACAGGGATTTGCCGATCAGTCCCTGTCAAGTTTCGTGACTTGGGTCGAGGATGCCGACGCGGCCATCGCCGCTTTGCGGTAGGCAGATGTGTGGGCGGCCGAGGCCGCCCGTTTTCACTCAAGCCAGACGTGGCGCAGGGCGAAGGCGCTGTTTCAGCACCTGTTCGACCTTGTGAAGCGGGTGGTTGGTCAGGGTTTTATCCACCTCGGCCACAACTTTGGCCAGCACCTCACTATGCAGCCTGCGCCGCAGCAGGCCCAGAACATGGGGGCTGGCCACCAGAACAAGCCTGCTGAATTTGCCTTTCAAACCCTTGCGGTTCAGAAGATTGGCAAGGTCCTGCACGAACAGCGATTTCGCATGGGATTTCCAGTCCGACTCCTCAACCGCCGATTTCTGGTTCGGCCCCGGATCAGACCGCCGGCCGGCCCTGTCAGTGGGGCGGTCTTGCGCCTCTTGCTCCTCAACCGAAACAACAACCAGATTAGGGTCTTCGGCATCGGTGATGTTCTCGACGAACAGTGCCTTTTCCCCATCCGCGATAACAACCCAGGTTCCCTGTTCAAGTGCAGCCATTATGCTCTCCCGTAGTGGTTTCCATGGCTATCCCTCATGTATTGGGCACAAGTTCTTTGCGTCGCGGCCAGAGCGTTCTGGCGCGGTGTTTGCTTGTGCTTCCAATGGGTGCGGTTCTCTCCCTCCGCCCTATTTACTTAAGCACTGGCGGACCCGGTACAATCCCGTCTCATACCGAAACTTGACGTATCGGCAAGTTTTCACCTGCGCTTCATGTTCGAGTAGATTGCGGAGCTAGTGGATGCCCGCGGTCAGACCCCGCATCAGCCATCGCTGCAGCCCGATCACGACAATAGCTGGTGGCAGCAGCGCCAAAAGCGCCAGAACCATACCCGCCGTTCCTCCAAAGCCCGAATAGGCCATGCCGCGCACCAAGGTGTCATGGTCCTGACTGGTGGTGGTGATCATGATCGGCCAAACATACTGGTTCCAACCCAGCACAAACAGGATCGCAAACACAGCCGCGATCATCGGTAGAGACAGAGGTATAACGATATCAACCAGCACACGCAGCGGTCCGGCGCCGTCCATCTGGGCAGCCTCCATCACCTCAGCAGGGATCTGGCGCATGTATTGGCGGAACACCAGCACGCCCAGCCCGCTGGCCGTAATCGGCAGGATCATCCCGGCGTAGGAATTGAGCAGCCCAAGATCACTGGCAACGGCGAAGGTCGGCAAGATCCGGGTCTCGATCGGAAAGAACATCGCGATCAGTATCACGGCGTAGATCAACCCGCTGCAGGGCAATCGAAAGAACACCAACGCATAGGCGGCCATCATCGACATCACGCTTTTCAAGATGGCAACGCCAAGGGCCAGTACCAGCGAATTCCACATCATCGCCCCTGCCCCAATCCCAGCGCTGCTGAGGCCACCACGCCAGACCCGCTGAACCAAGGCCCAAAACTCGGGCAGATCAAGGGCCGTGAGCAACTGCCAAAGCAGCAGGCAGACCGGCCCGCACATCAAGGCAACGCCCGCCAGAAGGATCGCGTGATCGAGGAGGTGGTTTCCGCGCAAGCTTGAGGTCCAATCGTCAAAATGGCGGTTTGCCAGTTGGTTACAGCAGGACTGTCACGGTTGAGGCGGTCTCGCAAGGTTTGCGGCGCGGATTGACCAACCGTGCCACATTAAAACCATGCCAATGAAAAAGGCCTGCCAGCGTCTCCGCCAGCAGGCCCTTGTTCCCGAACGGGAAACTCAGATCACATGCGCGATGCGACGTTTTCCCAGTTCACCAGGTTGTCGAGGAAGTTCGACAGGTAAGCCGGACGCTTGTTGCGGAAGTCGATGTAGTAGGAATGCTCCCACACGTCACAACCCAGCAGAGCGGTCTGACCAAAGCACAGCGGGTTCACGCCGTTTTCGGTTTTGGTCACGGCCAGCGAGCCGTCAGCGTTTTTGACCAGCCATGCCCAGCCCGAGCCGAACTGACCAGCGCCAGCCGCGCTGAACTGCGACTTGAACTCGTCAACCGAGCCGAAGCTTTCGGTCAGCGCTTTTTCAAGCTCGCCGGGCATGGCGTTGTCGCCGGGGCCCATCATCTCCCAGAACTGGTTGTGGTTCCACAGCTGGCTGATGTTGTTGAAGATACCGTTCTGGGCGACGGCATTTGCGTCGTAGGTCCCTACGATGATCTCTTCCAGCGACTTGCCGTCCCACTCGGTGCCGGCGATCAGCTTGTTGCCGTTGTCGACATAGGCTTTGTGGTGCAGGTCGTGGTGATATTCCAGCGTTTCGGCGGACATGCCCTTGGCTGCCAGCGCGTCATGTGCATAAGGAAGATCAGGAAGTTCAAAAGCCATGTCGGCCCCCTGTAAAATAAAAGTTGCGGTTCCCAAGGGTTAAATGCTTTGGCAACCGCCGCAGGTCAAGGGGCGAGACAATAAAACCCGGAGGTCCGCGATGCTGACACAGGCGCGCAAGATGTTTTACCGCGCCCGCGGATACTATGCTGGGAACCTGAATGGTCAGGCGTTCCGGCTGGATCCCTACCATTCCAAATTCTGGCGCAAAGCCTCGGCCGGAGAATGGGAGCCTGAGACCTTCGCCGTTCTCGATCAGTTCCTGTCCCCGGAAAACGACTATCTGGATATCGGCGCGTGGATCGGGCCGACTGTCCTCTACGGTGCGCGCAAAGCCCGCCATGTGTATTGTTTTGAACCCGACCCGACCGCCTTTCGCCATCTGGCCTGGAACCTGGATCTGAACGATATCCGCAATGTCTCGGCCTTCGGAGTGGCGTTGTCGGATCAGTTCGGAGTGGCCCGCATGGCCTCAACCCGAGGAGAGCCGGGCGATTCCACCAGTTCCCTTTTGCATGACGCGGCGCATGGAACGGATGCTTTGACAATCGCATGGGAGCAGTTCCAGGCTGTCCAGGATTTAAGCCAGGTCTCGCTGGTGAAAATGGATATCGAAGGGGCCGAGTTCTTTGTCCTGCCGACGCTTCTGAACTGGCTGAAACAGAAACGCCCCGCCCTGTTTCTGTCCTTGCATGCGCCGCTTTTGGATGAGGCAGACCGCCAATCCCAGTTGGCGGGTCTTTTGGAGAGCTTACGGTTCTACCGTCAACTATCCGATGAATCAGGGCGCCCGTTGGCCTTTCAGGACCTCCTTGAGGAGCAAAACCTTATGCACTACCGATCGATTGTTCTGCAAGGATAGGGTGTGACACTATTGTTCCCGCTTCGGTTGTAAATCCACTTGAAATCGGACAGCTACACTGATTTTCAATTAGCTGAAAGATAAAGATCTGGATCGTCATGAAACAATTATTCTTAGCATTGTCTATTTTTGCATTTGCGCAAGCTGCAAACGCTGAAACAACCACCTTCGATTGCGCTGTCCGCGATCGCGACGGAAGCGGATGGATCGCCCCTCGCTATATTTTCGTTGTCGACAAGGAAAATGGCGCTGCTCAAACAGTCAGCGGCCATAACGATGTGCTGCCTGCGGTGTTTAAAATCGATAGGAAAAACCGTTACAGTCTTAGTTGGCAGATAGAGCTGAAAGAGATAAGCGGCAAAACTGTCAGGATAAACTACAATGCGCGCATTGACCCTTCAAACGACAAAATTAAACTGCGCGGCAACTGGGTGAATGCAAACTTCGTCAACAAGCCCTACGGCGTCGGAACATGCAGCGTGCAAAGGTAAAACCTGTTGGTCCGACGTAGCAAGCAATAAAGGCTCCGGCAGAAACCGGAGCCTTTTTTGACGTCAGTCATCGGGTCTTTAGTAAACCCCGACCTCACTGCCCGGCTGCGCCGCAACCTTGAGCAGCTTGAACACATAGTCAGCCGCCGAACGGAAGCAGACGATGCGCAGGGTCTCGGCGTCGTCCATCCAGAAGGCGCCAGCCACCTGAGCCAGACGCGAACGGCGGATTTGGCCGGGTTGGAAAGCCTCAGGTGACAGATCGACCGGAGCAACCTTGCCCAGAACTTCGCGCGCGTTGCTGCCCGAGACTGTAAACACCGCGCGGGCGTCCGAGACGTTGACGGCCAACGCATGCGTACCGCCAAGCGCGTTGGTCATCGCGGCCAGCTTGGCCTCGACCTCGGCATAGGGCACAAGCACCAGCAGCTCGTCGGTGGACATCCAGCACACGCCGGTATCGCCATCGACCAGAGCCTCACGCTGACCGGGCATTTTCTGCCCGGTTGCATCCTTGACCGCCTTGGCCATCACCTTGTCGGACAAATCGCCGCGCAGGGTGATCATCCCCTGCAGCCCGACCTCTGCCACTTTGGCGATGCCGTCATAGCTGGCGTGGTTCAGTGCGCTGATGGGTTCAGACATTCTGCTTCTCCCCGTCCTTATCGTAGAAGATCGGATCGACGATCTTGGCTTTGTAGGTTTTGCCATCGGTTCCCGGGAACTCGACAATCTCGCCCATGCGGTCAGGACCGTGCTTGATCAGACCCATGGCGATGCCTTTGTCCAGATTGGCCGAGTAATAGGTCGAGGTGACACGCCCGATCATGTTACGCTGACCGTTGGCATTGACGCCCTCGCCCACCGCATAGGCACCGTCCGGCAGCACCGATCCATCCACAGTCTCCAGACCGACCAGTTTCCAACGCTCCGGATCGGCCATATGGGTCCGCGAATGGGCGCGTTTGCCGAGGTAGTCCTCTTTCTTCTTGGACAGCGCCCAATGCAGCCCCAGATCCTGCGGGATCACGGTGCCGTCGGTCTCGTCGCCGATCATGATGAAGCCCTTCTCGGCCCGCAGGATGTGCAGACATTCGGTGCCGTAAGGCATCACGCCGAACTCTTTGCCCGCGTCGATCAGAGCGTCCCAGAACGCTTGACCCTGCGAAGCCGGAACGGCGATCTCATAGGACAGCTCACCCGAGAACGAGATGCGATAGGCCCGTGCGTCGAATTCGCCGATCTTGCCGTCGCGCCATTCCATGAATGGCAGCGCCTCTTTCGACAGGTCCATGCCACCGCCCGCTTGCGCGTTCAGCTTCTCAAGCACCTTGCGGGCGTTGGGGCCAACCACGGCGACCTGAGCGTATTGCTCGGTGACGTTCGCGACGTAGACTTTCCAGTCCCACCACTCGGTCTGCAGCCATTCTTCCATGTGACCATGGATGCGCTCGGCGCCGCCGGTGGTGGTGTGGCACAGCCATGTATCTTCGTCGATCCGCGCGACAACACCGTCGTCGATCAGGAACCCGTTCTCTGAGCACATCAGGCCATAGCGGCATTTGCCGACCTTCAGCGTGGACATCATGTTGGTGTACAGCATGTCCAGGAACTTGCCCGCATCGGGGCCCTTGACGATCAGCTTACCCAGCGTCGAGGCGTCCAGCAGGCCGAGGTTTTCGCGGGTATTCTTCACCTCGCGATTGACCGCGTCATGCACGGATTCACCGGGGCGGACATAGGCATAGGTCCGGCGCCAGTGGCCGACCGGCTCCCAGTCTGCACCGTTCTGGTCGTGCCAGTTGTGCATCGGGGTCTGGCGGATCGGCTGGAACACCTCACCGCGTGCTTCACCACCGATCGACGCCAGCGAGATGGGCGTATAGGGCGGACGGAACGTGGTGGTTCCGACCTTCGGAATCTCGGAATCCAGCGCATCAGCAAGGATCGCCAAGCCGTTGATGTTGCTCAACTTACCCTGATCTGTCGCCATACCCAGCGTGGTGTAACGCTTGGTGTGTTCGACGCTTTCATAACCTTCGCGCGCAGCCAGCTGAACGTCCGAGACCTTCACGTCGTTCTGGAAGTCCAACCACGACTTCATGCGCAGCTGGATGTCGGCGTTCGCAGGCATCAGCCAAACAGCAGCCATCGGAGCCTCGGCCGTGGTTTCGCCCGTAGGAGCCTTGGTGCGTTTCGCCTTGTAACCGGCCGCCTTGGCCGCCGCTTTACCTGCGGCATCCGCGTCGGTCAGAACGTCGCCGAGAGCCAACGGACCATTGGACGAACCCGCGGCGATCACGAAGCCCTCGCCGTTTGCACCCAGCGGAGGACGCTCGGGGTCGGGGCGGAAGTGGGCGTTTGCTTCATCCCAGATCAGCTTGCCGCCGCAATGCGACCACATGTGAACAACCGGAGACCAGCCGCCCGACATGGCGACTGCATCGCATTCGACCTCTTCCCGCGCACCACCGATGCCTTCCTGGTTGCACAGCGCAACTTTTTTGACGCGCTTGCCGCCCTTGACCTTGGCGATGGCCTTGCCGGGATCAACACGGATGCCCAACTGACGCGCCTCTTCCGCCAGAGGTCCGGCGCTTGCGCGGGCATCAACCACGCGCAGAACATCCACACCGGCTTTCTTGAGGGCAATCGCGGTGCGGTAGGCGTCGTCGTTGTTGGTCGCAACGATAACGCGGTCGCCCGGGGTCACCCCCCAGTTCACCACATAATCCCGCATGGCCGAGGCCAGCATCACGCCCGGAACATCGTTGCCCGCGAAAGACAGCGGACGCTCAATCGCGCCGGTTGCTGTCACGACCTGTTTGGCACGGATGCGCCACAGGCGGTGACGAGGGCCTTGCACGCCCGGAGTGTGGTCCGTCAGGCGCTCGTAACCCAGCACGTAACCGTGGTCATAGACCCCTGCCCCCATGCAGCGATTGCGCAGGATGACGTTGTCCATTGTTTCGAGTTCAGAAACTAATTGTTCCACGAACTTATCCACAGGCTCGCCGTCGATGGTTCCTCCATCAACCTGAGCACGACCACCCCAATGCGCAGTCTGCTCGATCAGCATGACCTTGGCACCGGATTGAGCTGCCGTTTTGGCCGCCTGCAGACCGGCAACACCGCCACCGATCACCAATACATCGGTGAAGTGATAGAAATGCTCATAGGTGTCTGCGTCACGATTGTCCTTGTCGGGCGCTTTGCCCAGACCGGCGGACTGACGGATGAACGGCTCGTAGACGTGTTTCCAGAACGGCTTCGGATGGATGAACATCTTGTAGTAGAAGCCAGCCGGCAGGAAGCGCGACAGATGGGTGTTGATCGACCCGATGTCGAACTCGAGGTTCGGCCAGTGGTTCTGCGACACGGATGTCAGACCGTTGAACAACTCGGTCGTGGTGGCGCGCTGGTTCGGTTCGAACCGGTTGCCATCGCCCAAACCGACCAGAGCGTTCGGCTCTTCCGCGCCACTGGCGACGACGCCGCGCGGACGGTGGTATTTGAACGACCGGCCCATCATCATCTGGTCATTGGCCAGCAGGGCAGAGGCAAGTGTGTCACCCTCATAGCCCTGCATCGAGGTGCCGTTGAAGGTAAAGGTAACCTGTTTCGACCGGTCAATCAGCCGGCCTTGATTTGCGAGACGGGTGCTCATTTTGCGGACCTTTCGCAGGCGGAATTACGGATGGCTGGGCGGATCATTTAAACTCTCTCCACGTCCAGCCGGGACGCTTGGCGGTGATGGCGTCCTTGATTTCTTGCGGTGGCTCGGTGGTCTGGGCCGAATAGGTGCCGAACACCTCAAGCGTGTTTGTGCAGCGCGCCGCGTGGAACCACTTGCCACAACCATTTGCGTGGCGCCAACGTTCGAAATGAACGCCTTTCGGGTTCTCACGCATGAACAGGTAGTCGTGGAATTCATCATCTGACGAGCCGGGGCCAAAACGCTTCAGATGCGCTTCGCCGCCAGCGGCCAGTTCAGTTTCTTCGGCATCGACGCCGCAATAGGGGCAATTCAGGATCAGCATATGGTCATCCTTTTCTCGGTCGGTCGGCACTCGGGCCGACCAGAATTCTGTGTTGTGGCCACGTAGGGCAGAGCCCTTAGTGCGCCACCCCGGCGGCGACGCTTTCGTCGATGAAGCGGCCCTCTTTGAAGCGGTCCATCGTGAAGGCTTCGGTCAGTGGTGAATGACCTGTCGCCATCAGCTGTGCCATACCCCAGCCCGAGCCCGGAATGGCCTTGAAGCCACCGGTGCCCCAACCTGCGTTGATGAAACAGCCCTGCAGCGGTGTTTTCGACAGGATCGGAGACCGGTCGCCGGTCATATCCACAATCCCGCCCCACTGGCGCAGCATTTTCAGGCGCGAGATCATCGGGAAGGTCTCGACCAATGCGCGGACGGTTTCCTCGATGTGATGGAAGCTGCCGCGCTGGGTGAAGTTGTTGAACCCATCGGTGCCGCCGCCGATCACCATCTCGCCCTTGTCGGACTGCGACATGTAGCCGTGAACAGTGTTGGCCATCACGACCACATCCATGCAGGGTTTGATTGGCTCGGACACCAGGGCTTGCAGCGCGACGGCTTCCAGCGGCAAGCGGAAGCCTGCCATCTCGGCCAACTGTCCGGAATGGCCTGCAACGACGATCCCCAGCTTGTCGCAGTCGATCGCACCTTTGGTGGTATCAACGCCGACCACACGACCATTGTCCGAGCGTACGCCGGTGACTTCGCATTTCTGAATGATGTCCATACCCATCGCCGAACAGGCGCGTGCATAGCCCCATGCCACCGCATCGTGACGCGCGGTGCCGCCGCGTTCCTGCCAAAGGCCGCCCAGAACCGGATAGCGCGGACCGTCCAGATTGATGATCGGCACCAGCTCTTTCACGCGCTCGGGCGTGATCCACTCGGTCTTTACACCCTGGAGCGCGTTGGCATGCGCCGTACGCTGATAGCCGCGAATTTCGTGCTGGGTCTGCGCCAGCATGATCACACCGCGCGGGCTGAACATGATGTTGTAGTTCAGGTCCTGGCTCAGGTCCTCATAGAGGCCCCGCGCCTTTTCATAGAGCGCCGCCGAAGGATCCTGCAGGTAGTTCGACCGGATGATGGTCGTGTTCCGGCCCGTGTTCCCGCCGCCCAGCCATCCTTTTTCGATGATGGCGACATTCTGGATGCCGTAGTTTTTACCAAGGTAGTAGGCGGTCGCCAGACCATGCCCCCCGGCACCGACGATGATCACGTCGTATTTTTTCTTCGGCTCAGGCGAGCGCCATGCGCGCTCCCATCCGGTGTGATAGCGCAACGCTTCGCGCGCGACAGCAAAGGCTGAATAGTGTTTCATAAGCGAATCCATCCGGTTCGGTGATTGGCGCAGGTATGCCGCGTCGACCGGGTATATCCACGCCGGTCAACGCCGCAATATAGCACTATTGCGACATGTGGCACATTCGCGGCCATTTGTCCCTTTTTTTAGGCGGCCCGCAGGTCTAAGTCAGGGCAGAATTTCAGGAGAGAGCATGACGTTCTGGGTCATTTCATGTCTGATCGCGCTGCTGGTCGCAGGGTTCCTCGGCTACACGCTTTTACGCGGCCGCCGCGCGGACGAACCAACCGCAGCCTACGATCTGCGCGTCTACCGCGAACAACTGGCCGGTGTTGACCGTGATCTGGCCCGTGGAGTCATTGGCGAAGCCGATGCCGAGAGGGTCCGTACCGAGATCTCACGCCGCATTCTGGCAGCGGACGCCCAGATGCAGGGCGACCGGGCAACCTCTGGCCCGTCGCGCGGGGTTTCCGTCGTCAGCATCGCGATCGTAATGCTGATCGTGATCGGTGGCGCGCTGGCGATGTATTACCGAACCGGTGCCGTCGGCCTGCCCGATCAACCCCTGACCGCAAGGCTGGCATTGGCCGAGGAGGTCCGGACAAACCGCCCGGCGCAAGAAGCGGCCGAAGCCCTTGCCACTCCGCCGCAGCCGCGACAACTGGAAGAAAGCTACGCGACGCTGCTCCAGCAACTGCGCGACACAGTGGCGGCGCGACCGAACGACCTGCAAGGGCATATCCTGCTGACACAGCACGAAGCCAATGCGGGGAACTTCAAGGCCGCTTATGCCGCGCAGCAACGTGTTATTGAGCTGTCAGTTCAGGCGGCAACGGCCGATGATTACTCAGATCTGGCCGAAAAGATGATCCTTGCGGCAGGCGGTTATATCTCGCCCGAGGCCGAGCAAGTTCTGGCCGCCGCGCTTGAGCGTGATCCCCGGCATGGCCCGGCGCGCTACTATTGGGGGCAAATGCTGGCCCAGACCGGGCGCCCCGACCTTGCCTATCGTGTCTGGGTCGACACCGCGCGGGATGCGCCGGCGGGCGCACCCTGGGGTGATGCTATTCGCGCCCAGTTGGATGAGCTTGCCTTCCGCGCGGGGGTTTTCAACGGCCCCGACCCCAGCGCATTGGGCCAGCCCGGCCCAAGTCAGGAGGATGTCGCCGCCGCAGCCGAGATGACCCCGGAAGAACGGCAAGAGATGATTCAGGGTATGGTCGACCGTCTGTCTGATCGCCTGGCGACCGAGGGTGGCCCTCCTCAGGACTGGGCGCGCCTGATCGCGGCGCTTGGCGTTTTGGGTCAGGCCCAGCGTGCAATAGATATCCGCGACGAAGCCGAGATCCTCTTTGCCGACAACCCCGAGGCGCTTGAGATGATCGACGCCGCCGCCCTGCAAGCCGGAATTGCCCAATGATCCATGACGATTTTGAGGACTTCGCCGCGGCTCTGTCGCCGATGACGGCGCTGATGGGGCTGGATCTGGGTGAAAAGACCATCGGCGTGGCGGTTTCGGACCGGATGCGCGGGGTGGCCAGCCCTCTGGAGACCGTGCGCCGCAAGAAATTCACCGTCGATTCCGCACGCTTGCTTGAGTTGATCAAGGATCGTGAGATCGGTGGCGTCATCCTCGGGCTGCCGAAAAACATGGACGGAACCGAAGGACCCCGTTGCCAATCCACCCGTGCTTTTGCCCGCAACCTGACCCGCCTGACCGACTGCCCCATCGGCTTCTGGGACGAGCGTCTGAGCACAGTTGCGGCAGAAAAGGCACTTTTAGAGGCGGATACGACACGAAAACGTCGCGGACAGGTTATTGATCACGTTGCAGCAGGGTATATCTTGCAAGGAGCGTTGGACAGGCTGCGCTTTTTGTAACGGGTCGGAGACGACGGATGACGAACATGGTTTGGAAGCGGGACGAGGTCGAAAGCCCTTGTGTACGGATTTGTGTTGTCCACCCGACGGAACAGATTTGCACCGGCTGTTACCGTACCCTTGATGAGATCGCGCGCTGGTCCCGCATGGACAGCAGCGAACGTGCCGAAGTCATGGAGGCTCTGCCCGCCCGCAAACCGCGCCTCGCCAAACGACGCGGCGGACGGGCCGCTCGCCTCAAAAGCTGACCGCTCAGTCCACCGGGCTGGTTCCATCCTTTGCTTTGCCAAGCCCGCCCGTCTGTCGGGTCGCAAGCTCATCCTTGAACAGGTCTGAGTATTCGGACCGGCTGGTTCTTGGATGTTTCGTAGGCCGTTCCATCGTGGTGTCGACAGTCACGGGTTGCACTTGATCGCGCAGCTTGGAAAAGCGTCGTAGAAGGCTATTGAAGGACATGAAGGACCATTCCTTAAGTGTGCCTGCTGCGGGCCGGACGCACGCCTCGAAAAAATGCGAGGCGAAAGCCGGTTCCGTGAGTGAGTGGCGACCCGCAGCGGCACGGTCTGGCTAAAGAGTTTTCAGCCGGAACGACGATGAAAACGCCCTCCGTTGTATATTCATTGACTCAGCAATCAATAAACTTATCGCAAAGTGACCTTACGTCATTTTTTGCGAAAGGCCGGGTTTCGAAGCCATCAAGTCTCGAAACGGGCAGATGAGGGCGTGGTCCGCTGGGGAAATACGGGGGAACCGTTTCCCCACCGAGACATCAGCGTGTTTCGATCCACTCCGCGACGCCGTTGGCGCATTCGGGGCGGAAATAGGCAATCATCCGTCCATCCGGGCCCGCGGTCGCCCCATCAGACCATGGCGCAACACCATGCAGGCAATGGCGGTGCAGCAAATAGGCTTCGCCGGGTTTGGCAGGCAATTCGATCCTTGGGCAGGTCTCGAACACTTCGCGACGAGTCGCTTGATAAATGTCGGTGATATCGACTTGGCTCAGATCGGTTTGGGACTGATCCGCAAAAGCCGCCCTGAAGGCTTTGCCCATGGGGATGTGACTACCTTCCCACAGCACCATGGGCGAGGCATCGGGGCTGGCATCCGTTAAAGGAATGCCCAAAATCCACGCATGCGGTTCATCCACGCGACGGCGGCGATCCGGGCCCATAGGCCGCAACCCGTCCACATGGGCCGCGTCGCGATTGCGCCGGTAGCGCCCGGCGGCCTCGCTTTCACCCTTCCGAGGGCGAGGATAACCCGGATAGATGATCGACACTTGCCCCGGATGCAGCGGCAAGCTGCCCAGATGAGAAGCGATGAAATCCATAGCCATCCCGGACAGCGGTATTGACGACCCAACCTGCCCCAATTCATCATTGGGCAACGCATCGACGCCAATGAACCACGTGCCTTCACAATCCAGCCATTCGGCATGCTCCGGTGCCGTGACCGACTGCCGAGCGGCGGGCAAAACTTGCCCAACCCATTCCGCGAGAGCCGGATCAAACGGGAATTTGACCCAGCCCTTTTCCCAGAATTCCTCTACCATCCCAAAGCCTTCCGCAGCATATTCAAAGCGACCAGTGTCAGGAAAAGCGCAAAGACGCGTTTAAGTGGCTTAGGGTCCATCGCATGGGCCAGTTTCACGCCCCACGGGGCCGTAATCATCGTCATGGCAACCACAAGCCCGAAGGCCACAAGGTTCACGGCCCCGATCGTCAGCGGAGGCCTGTGTTCAGGGGCGATCTCCAGAAACAGAAAGCCTAGCACCGAGGGCACGGCGATGATCACGCCGAACCCTGCGGCCGTTGCTACGGCGCGGTGGATGGGCGTGTTGTAAAGGCTCATGAGGGGGACGCCGAAACTGCCGCCCCCGATCCCCATCAGCACCGACAGGAAGCCCACGGATGGGGACAGAACCGCGCGCTTGATCCCCTTGGGCATCACATCCCCCAAGCGCCATTCCGAACGGCCAAAACCCAGATACGCACCAATCACCATGCCCAGAACGCCGAACAGCGCCTGCAAGGCCTCAGTCCGAAGGGCCGAGGCGACCAGCACGCCCACAACCGCCCCCACGACAATACCCGGCCCCCAGCTGCGCAGGATCTCCCAATCCACCGCGCCTTTCTTGTTATGGGCCAACACAGACCGGATCGAGGTCACGATGATCGTTGCCAGCGAGGTCGCCAGACACAGCTGCATCAACTGCGGCCCGCCATATCCAAGCGTTTGGAACGCATAGAAAAACGCAGGCACAAGCACGATGCCTCCGCCAACGCCAAGCAGCCCCGCCAGAACGCCCGCAAGTGCGCCAATTACAAGCAAAAGGCCCAGCATCTGGGCCAGCAACATCGTCTCGGGCATCTTCCCCCCAAACCGGTCAGAGACCGGGCTTCATTCGTTCAAACCTCGGCCAGAGGCGCCACGTGACCGAGCGCCTTCAGCATCACTTCGGGCCCTGCCCCATCCTGCACCGCCCCTTCCGACAGCGCGCGCCGCCAGGCCCGTGCGCCGGGGCGACCGGCAAAGAGGCCTAGCATATGCCGCGTGATCTGGTGCAAACGCCCTCCGTTGACAAGGTGCTGCTCGATATAGGGCACCATTTGCCGGGCCACTTCGATCGGGTCCCGAGCGTTGCCGCTCTGGTAAATTCGCATATCCGCTTCGGAGAGGATGTCAGAAGGCTGATGATAGGCCGCCCGTCCAATCATCACCCCGTCCAGCCCGGCCTCCAGATGCGTCTGCGCCTCGTCCAACGAGGTAATGCCGCCATTGATCGAAATGTGAAGATCCGCGAAATCAGCCTTCATCTGATGAACGAGGTCATAGTCGAGCGGAGGGATATCGCGGTTCTCTTTCGGGCTGAGCCCCTGTAGCCACGCCTTGCGCGCGTGGATCGTCACCCGTCGGCACCCGGCCTGCTGTATCTTGTCCAGAAAGTCCGGCAGCACGTCGCGCGGTTCCTGATCGTCCACGCCAATCCGGCATTTGACGGTCACATCGACCGAGACGGCCTCACCCATGGCGGCCACGCAATCGGCAACCCGCGCAGGGTCTTTCATCAACACAGCCCCAAACGTGCCCGATTGCACCCGGTCCGAGGGGCAGCCACAATTCAGGTTGATCTCATCATACCCGGCCTCGGCCCCTAGCCGGGCCGCCTGCGCCAGTTCCTCGGGGTCCGAGCCACCTAGCTGCAGCGCAACAGGATGTTCCTGCGGACTGTAGTCCAACAGATGCAGCGCCCCACCCCGCACCAGCGCGGGCGCGGTGACCATCTCGGTGTAAAGCAGCGTCTGCTCACTTAGTAGCCGATGCAGAAACCGACAATGGCGGTCGGTCCAGTCCATCATGGGGGCCACGCTCAAACGCGCTGCTCGGTCCAAGTTATTCACGTTTTTCTCTGTCACCTGACAAATCCCGGTCTGTGCCTGCGTGTGGCTATCACAGCAGAACGGCAAACTTGAGTCACATTTTGCGGCCCGAAGCCTCCTATTCGCTTGCGCGCTGAACAGGTTGTGCGTTTCATACGACCAAAAGCGGCGACGCGACACAGGTGCTTGAGAGAAACACAAGCCAAAACAACAGGAAGGACCCGGCCATGAACAGTGTAGAGGTGATCGAAACCGTCTGGATTCCGATGCCCGACGGCACGCAATTGGCCGCGCGTCTGTGGTTGCCACCCAATGCGCACGAGACTCCGGTACCCTGCCTGTTGGAATACATCCCTTATCGTCGCCGGGATCGCACGCGCCTGCGCGATGAAACCATGCATCCGCGCTTTGCCGAGGCGGGCTATGCCTCGATCCGGGTGGATATTCGCGGCAACGGTGATAGCGGTGGGCTGGCCGAGGATGAATACTCGCACCAGGAAACGCAGGACGGCGTTGATATCATCGCGTGGCTGGCAGACCAGCCGTGGTGCGACGGCAATGTCGGTATGTTTGGCAAAAGCTGGGGGGCCTACAACTCGTTTCAAGTCGCCGCCAAACGCCCACCCGCGCTGAAAGCCATCGCGCCGGTGATGGGCTGCGACGACCGCTGGCGCGAAGACATACATTTCTACGGAGGCGTCCTAGCCGGCGACAATTTCTGGTGGGGCTCGATCATGCAATTGCTGAACGCCTTCCCCCCGGACCCCGAGATCGTAGGCGAGGACAAGTGGCGCGACCTCTGGCGTGAACGGCTTGAGGCGATGGAGTTCTGGCCCGCCATGTGGCTGGAACATCAAACCCATGACGAGATGTGGCGACGCGGCTCGATCTGCGAGGACTATGACGCCATCAACGTGCCCGTTTACTATTTCGGCGGCTGGGCCGACCTGTATCGCGACACGCCGTTCCGGATCTCGCAACACCTGAACGTGCCGGTCAAGGTGATGATGGGCCCGTGGTCGCATCTCTACCCGCATGAGGGTAAGCCCACCCCTCAGGTCGATTTCATCGTCGAGGTGCTGCGATTCTGGGACTATTGGCTGAAGGGGATCGACACCGGGATCATGGATGAGCCACCGCTGCACCTGTACATGATGGACAGCATGCGCCCCGCTGGAACGCAACCGCACCGCCCCGGGCGCTGGGTCGAGGAACCCAGTTGGCCCTCGCCCAATGTGTCGAACGAAACCTATTGGCTGAACGCGGGGTCGCTGGACGCACAGGCGCAAACAGGCGCACCGATGCAGATCACCTCGCCGCAGACGTTCGGCTCGGCCGGCGGGGTCATGTGTTCTTTCGGTATTCCTGGCGATTTGCCTCTGGATTGTCGGATCGACGCCGCTGGGGCGATGGTGTTCCGCAGTGACAGGCTGGAGTCATCGGTGGACATTCTGGGCCAACCAGAACTCGCGCTACGGGTCAGTGTCGACCAGCCTCAGGCCTTTGTCGCAGCCCTGCTGATTGATGAGGCCCCCGACGGCGCGCAGACCCTGATCTCGCGCGGGTTCTTCAACCTGATGCACCGCGACAGTGACACAGAACCAACCGCGGTCGTGCCCGGAGAAGAGATGGAGATCTCGATCCAGCTACACGCCATCGGCTACAACGTTCCTGTCGGTCACCGGATCATGGTGCAGCTTGCGACCGCCTATTGGCCCATCTTGTGGCCCGCCCCGAATCCGGTTTGCGCGACTGTCGTACCCGGCTCCTCGGCCTTGTCGTTGCCCGTTCGCACCAATGCACCAGACGCGTCGGCGCCTCGGGACCTTCCGGTTCCGGCCCCGGGTTCGGTGCTCGAGACCTCGACCAGAGGTCAGGGCGGGTCCGAGACGACGCTGACACGGGACGCCCACACCGGCAGGCTGACGGAGCGTGTCTTCATCGGTGGCGGCGTCATGGGCCCTTCAGCGAAAAAGGTGCTGGAAACAGGAACCGAGATTTCCGACACGTCCGAGCGGATCTACTCCATCCTGCCCGATGATCCCCTATCCGCGATTGCGACCATGCGGCAGGAAACCCGCTTTGAGCGTGGAGACTGGGATGCACGTATCAAGACCTGGTCTCAGCAGACGGCCACGGCGACCGATTTCGTGTTGAACGCCACAGTCGAATGCTGGGACGGAGACACGCTGTTCTTCAAAACGGAATGGAATCACGTGATCCCGCGCAACGGCATGTAGGCGCGGGTTTGTCCGCCGTACGGCCTTGAACACTACGCAGTGTCCGGGCCGTATCTGCGCATCATCATCTCGACGCTGTTGTTGATCGTGTCCGCCATTTCCTGATGGCTGAGAACCGTGCCCGAAAACAACAGCGGCCAGAACGCCCGCGCCTTGATCAGGCCGATGAATTCGCGCCCGGCCTGTTCGGGGTCGTCGATCTGCAATTGCCCGTCCGCAGCGGCCTCGCGCAGCATGTCGATGAATGAGGCCGTCTTGTCCAGCTTGCCCTGCGCTTGTTCAGCCAAGGTCGGGTTGCGCAGGATTTCGCTGATCACCATGCGGGACATGGCCATCACATCCGGCAGCATCAGAATCCGCCCCTCGGCCCAGGCCAGCTCGGTCAGTTGTTCGCGAACATCGCGCCCTTTTTCGTACCTGATCTCCAGCACTTCCGCAAAGCGACTGGACAGTTCCGTCACGATTGAGCGGAACAGATTTTCCTTGCTTTCAAAATACTTATAAAGCGTCCGCTTGGACACCTCGGCCTGGCGCGAAATACGATCCATGCTGGCCGCCGCGAACCCCTTTTCCTGGAATTCGGCCACCGCAGCTTCGATGATCTGTGCATATTTGGACGCATTGGGCGCGCTGATCTCATTCATGTCATTGCTATAAACCCATTGACCGCGCCCGGTCAAACACCAGGTAAACGCAGGAGTTTACAGGCGCGACTTTCTGTGCCACATGTAAACCCGCCAGTTTACCGACTCAGGTAGCAAGCCAACACGGAGTGTCCCCTCATGGCCATCAATCTGAAACTGAACGGCGAGACGCATACTGTCGACGCCGAGCCCGGCACGCCCCTGCTCTGGGTGATCCGGGATGAGCTGAAGCTCACCGGAACCAAATTCGGCTGCGGTGTCGCGTCTTGCGGCGCCTGCACCGTACATCTGAATGGCGAGCCCGTCCGCTCGTGTCAGACCTATATCGAAGACGTCGAAGACGCCGAGATCACCACAATCGAAGCCGTCGGTGAGGACAAGATCGGCGCAGCTGTCCAACAGGCCTGGGTCGAACTGGACGTGGTTCAGTGCGGCTACTGCCAGTCGGGTCAAGTAATGTCAGCCGTTGGCCTGCTGGCTGAGAACCCCAAGCCCAGCGCAGAAGAGATCGACGCGTACATGTACGGCAACGCCTGCCGCTGTGCCACCTATCAACGTATCCGCGCCGGCATCCAGCGCGCATCTGAAATTCTGGAGGCCTGATCCATGACCATCAACACCTCTCGCCGTGGATTTCTGAAAGGCGCCGCTGCTGCTGGCGCCGTCCTGCTGGTTGGCGCACGTCCGGATGGCGCTCTAGCCGCTGCTTCATCCGAGACCGCTCAGTTCAACCCCTTCGTGAAAATTGATGCTGACGGCACTGTAACCGCCATCGTCAAACACTTTGAGAAGGGTCAGGGCCCTGCGACCGGTCTGCCCACGCTGATCGCCGAAGAAATCGGCCTGACAATGGACCAGATCGAATACGAATTCGCGCCCTCTGATCCCAACGTCTACAACAACCTTCTGTTCGGCCCGTTCCAAGGCACAGGCGGGTCGACCGCGATGGCGAATTCGTGGCTGCAATACCGTCAGGCCGGTGCTGCCGCTCGTGAGATGCTGATCAACGCGGCGGCCCAAAGCTGGGGCGTCGACGCATCGGGTATCACGATCGAAGAAGGCATTGTCAAATCCGGCGACAAATCCGCTCCGATTGCCGAATTCGTAGCCGCAGCGGCTCAGCTGGACGCTCCGGCCAAGCCACGCCTGAAGGACCCGTCAGAGTTCCGCCTGATCGGAAACGAAGCCGTTCGGCGTAAAGACTCGGCGATCAAGGGCAATGGTCAGGCCATGTATGCCATGGATGTCCACCTGCCCAACCAGATGATCGCCATGATCAAACGCCCCGAATCCAAAGGCGGAATTGCGCTAGGGTTTGACGATAGCGCCTCGAAAGAGGTTAAAGGCTACATCAGTGCCGCGGTTCTACCCAACCAAGCGGGTGTCGCCGTCTACGCGGAAAACACCTGGGCCGCGATTCAGGCGCGTGATGCGCTTGAGGTCGAATGGGATATGTCAGGCGCTGAAACCCGCGACTCGGATCAGATCCAGGCCGAGATCATGGACGCGCTGGAGGCCGAGCCGACCTACAACGTCAACAAGGCCGATTTTGCAGCCGTCTCCGCCGCGATTGACGGCGCTGACACAGTGGTCGAGCGGACCTTCTACTTCCCGCTTCTAGCCCATGCGCCGATGGAGCCGCTGAACTGCACCATCGAACAGACTGCGGACGGAGACATTGTCCTGCATGATGGCGCGCAGATGCCGACCGGCCCGCATATGGCCTACCAGCAGATCTTCGAGCTCCCGGCCGAGAAGATTCATATCAACACTATGCTGGCAGGCGGGTCCTTTGGCCGCCGCGCAACACCAGATGCGGATTATCAGGTCGAGGCTGCACTGGCCTTCGTGGTCACCGACCGCTCTCGCCCAGTCAAACTGGTCTGGACACGTGAAGATGACATTCGCAGCGGCTACTACCGCCCTGCCTTTGGTCACAAAGTGCGCGTCGGTCTGGATGGTGAAGGAAACATCGTCGGATGGCACCATCAGATCGCTGGTCAATCGGTCATCAAGGGTACGCCCTTCGAAGCCGTTCTGGTGCATGACGGTGTCGACCACAGCTCGGTCGAAGGGGTTTCTGACAGCCCATACGCCATCCCCGGCATGGCGGTGGGTCTGACGGATACACCGAAAGCGACGACGGTCTTGTGGTGGCGCTCGGTCGGGCACACTCATACTGGCTATGCGATGGAGACCATGATGGACCTGGCCGCCGAGGCCGCCGGTCGCGACCCGGTCGAGTTCCGCCTGGCGCATCTGAGCGATGACAGCAATGCAGATCAGGCCCGCAAGGCCGGAGTTCTGAAGCTGGCGATTGAGAAGGCCGGATGGGGCAACGCTCCGGCCGGGCGCGCGCAAGGCATCGCGGTCCACAAGTCCTTTGGCTCTTATGTGGCCGAAGTGGTCGAGGTGTCCGGCGATTTGGACAGCGGTGTTCGCATCGAAAAAGTCACCTGCGCTGTGGATTGCGGCATTGCGGTGAACCCAGATGTGGTCAAAGCACAGATCGAAGGTGGTGTCGGCTATGGCATTGGTCACGTCATGCGCGACCAGATCACGCTGACCAGCGGCGCGGTAGACCAGTTCAACTTCCCGGATTACGAGCCTCTGCGGATCGGTGACATCCAGGCGATTGACGTCCATATCGTTCCATCAGCCGAAGCGCCCACGGGCGTCGGTGAGCCGGGCACACCGCCGTCCGCCCCGGCCCTGGCGAATGCCATTCGCGCGCTTTCGGGCGTGAAGGTCACGACCCTGCCGATGGCGGAAAACGGCGTCACCTTCGTCTGACCTATAAACTCAGTGCGTCGGCGCATTTTGTGCCGACGCCTTTCTACTACCGCTGAAATTTGATCAAATTTCGTGACAAGGCCTTTTGGCTTCGCTACATCTCGGATAACCGAGAGGAGCTACAGCCCCAATGGACCTGAACGCCTTGCATAATTTCCGCGTTGCCGCCTGCGACCTGAACGGTCAGATGCGTGGCAAACGTGTCCCGCCTTCCTATGCCGACAAGCTGAGCAAGGGTGCCGTGCGCATGCCGTTCTCAGCGTTGAATGTCGATCTTTGGGGCGCGGATATCGACGGAAGCCCCCTCGTGTTCGAAACCGGTGACGCAGATGGCATCTTGCTTCCGACTGAACGCGGGCCTGTGCCAGTGCCATGGCTTGAAACATCGACCGCCCTGGTTCCCATGAGCCTCTATGACGACGACGGCGCTCCCTTTGCGGGCGACCCGCGCCATGCGCTAGCCTCCGTGCTGTCGCGCTACGCGCAGCGCGGCTGGTCAGTCGTTGCGGCGACCGAGTTGGAATTCACCCTTGTTGACGCGTCCGGCCCCCAACCGTTACCGCCCCTCAACCCCATCACTGGTCGCCGCCTGACGGACGAGGCGGTTCTTTCCGTCGCTGAAATAGACGCGTTCGAGGCGTTCTTCACCGACCTCTATGACGGGTGCGCTGCAATGGGCATCCCCGCGCAAACTGCAATATCCGAAAGCGGGATCGGCCAGTTCGAGATCAACCTCAATCATCAGGACGCCATGCGCTGCGCTGATGATACGTGGCTTTTCAAGGCTTTGACGCGCGGCTTGGCCCGCAAACACGGCTTTGCTGCGACCTTCATGTCGAAACCATATGCCGAGGACGCGGGAAACGGGATGCATGTGCATTTCTCGGTCCTGGACCAAGATGGGCGGAACATCTTCGACGATGGCGGGCCCGAGGGCACCGACCTGCTGCGCTCAGCCGTGGCCGGGTGCCTCGCCGCCATGCCTGCCAGCACTCTGATCTTTGCTCCTCATGGGAATTCATACGCGCGGCTTGTGCCCAGCGCTCATGCGCCCACCGGTGCAAGCTGGGCCTATGAAAACCGAACCGCCGCCATCCGTATTCCGGGCGGTGCCCCGGTGGCCCGACGCATCGAACACCGCGTGGCTGGCGGCGACATCAACCCTTACTTGATGCTGAGTGCCGTTCTGGGTGCAGCGCTTGTCGGTATCGAGGACGGCATGGTGCCCCCTGCCCCGATCTCGGGCAATGCTTATGAAATTGACGGTCTGCCTCAGCTTGCTGGCAACTGGGCCGCCGCCATCGACCTGTTCGAGAGTGACCCGATCATAACCCGGCTTTTCCCATCGGAATTGATCCGCAATCTGTCGATGACCAAAAGGCAGGAAATTGCACGTTTTGCAGACCGCCCCGAGGACGAACACTGGCTCAGCTATCTTGAGGCCGTGTGACCCCCTTGCCCGAAGGCCCGCTCTCGGGTATTTCTGAATTTGATCAAATTCGGTGACTTATGAAAATTGGCATTCTACAAACTGGCCACACCCCCGATGCGCTCATGCAGGATTTCGGGGACTATGACTCTCTGTTCCCCGCATTGCTGGACGGACATGGGTTTGAATTCAAAACGTTCGCAGTCGTTGACGGGATCTTCCCCGACAGCGCAGAAGACGCAGATGGCTGGCTGATCACAGGCTCTCGCTACGGGGCCTATGAGGATCTGCCATGGATTCCTCCGCTTGAGGATCTGATCCGACAGATTCACAAAAGCGAAAAGCCGCTGGTAGGCGTTTGCTTTGGCCATCAGATCATCGCACAGGCGCTGGGCGGCAAAGTCGAAAAATACCAGGGCGGTTGGTCGGTTGGACGGACCGAATATGACTTCGATGGCGATAACGTCTGGCTGAACGCCTGGCATCAGGACCAGGTCGTGGCCGTGCCCGACGGGGCCGAGGTGATCGGCAGCAACGATTTCTGCCAAAACGCCATGCTGCGCTACGGTGACCAGATCTGGACCGTGCAGGCGCACCCGGAATTTTCCAACGATTTCGTCTCGGGCCTGATGCGCACACGCGGCAAAGGGTTGGTGCCTGATGACCTCATGCAAGCCGCTGCGAACAGACAAACAGCACCGGATCACAATGCCCGGATCGCGCAGATCATGGCGGATTTTCTGAAGAAAGCGAGGGCCTGATGGCCGATTGGAAAGACGCAGCACCGCAGGCCGCACAGGACTACATCGCCGGACATCGGCTGGATGAGGTCGAGTGCATCATCTCGGACCTGCCGGGTATTGCTCGCGGCAAGGCCGTTCCGGCATCGAAATTCGCGCGGCAATCCTATTTCCACCTGCCTGACAGTATCTTCTACCAGACGATCACGGGCGGCTGGGGTGAAGCCGCAGGTGAGGACGGATTCATTGAACGCGACATGATCCTGAAACCGGATTTCTCGACCACGTCGGCTGCGCCTTGGACCGGTGACTGGACGCTGCAGGTGATCCACGACGCTTATGACCGCGACGACAATCCGATCCCCTACAGCCCGCGCAACGTGCTGAAGCGTGTTGTGCAGCTGTATCATGACAAAGGCTGGAAACCTGTGGTCGCCCCGGAGATGGAGTTCTTTCTGGTCGCCCGCAACGTTGACCCGGCGCAGTCGATTGAGCCGATGATGGGCCGCTCGGGCCGTCCTGCCGCTGCACGTCAGGCCTATTCCATGACGGCCGTGGACGAGTTCGGCCCGGTGATCGACGACATCTATGATTTCGCCGAACATCAGGGGTTTGAGATCGACGGGATCACCCAAGAAGGCGGCGCAGGCCAGCTTGAGATCAACCTGCGTCACGGCAATCCAGTGAAGCTTGCGGATGAGGTCTTCTACTTCAAACGCCTGATCCGCGAGGCCGCGCTGCGTCACAATTGCTTCGCGACCTTCATGGCGAAACCGATCGAGGATGAGCCGGGTTCGGCCATGCATATCCACCATTCGATCATCGACATAGAGACCGGGCAGAACATCTTCTCAGGGCCGCAAGGCGGTGAGACGGACGCGTTCTATCACTTCATCGCGGGCCTGCAGACCCACCTGCCCGCCGGTCTCGCCGTGATGGCGCCGTACGTGAACTCGTACCGTCGCTACGTGAAAGACCACGCCGCGCCGATCAATCTGGAATGGGCGCGGGACAATCGCACCACGGGTATCCGGGTGCCGCTGTCCGGGCCAGAGGCGCGACGCGTGGAGAACCGCATCGCCGGGATGGATTGCAACCCGTATCTCGGGATCGCGCTGTCACTGGCCTGTGGCTATCTGGGTCTGGTCCAGCAGGAACGTCCGCGCCGTCAGTTCTACGGTGACGCCTATGAGGGCGAAGGCGATATCCCGCAGGTGATGGGGAATGCTCTGGACCTGTTTGACGGAGCCACGGAACTGCATGAGATCCTGGGCCCCGAGTTCGCCCGCGTCTATGGCATCGTCAAACGGGCCGAGTATGAAGAGTTCCTGCAGGTAATCTCTCCGTGGGAGCGGGAACATCTCTTACTGAACGTCTGAGCCTTTTGGGGTCGCCAGAGATGAACCTCCTCTATTCCAACGACAGCAAGGCCGAGTATCCGGCAAGCTGGTATGCCGCGACAGCCAATCCGCTCGCGCGGTTCCCTGAGTTCAAGGGCGAAACGCGCGCCGATGTGTGCATCGTCGGTGGCGGCTATACGGGTTTGTCGGCTGCGCTGCATCTGGCCGAGGCCGGGATGGACGTTGTCCTGCTTGAGGCGCACCGAGTGGGCTTTGGCGCATCAGGCCGCAATGGCGGGCAGTTGGGCAGCGCCCAGCGCATGGATCAAGAGGATCTGGAGCGGCTCGTCGGGCAAGACGACGCTGCCAAGCTTTGGGATCTGGCCGAAGATGCAAAGACCTTGGTCAAATCGCTGATTGAAAGGCACAAAATCGACTGCGACCTGAAACCCGGCATCGCCAACCTGGGCCTGTCAACGTCCGAGCGCAACGATCTGCACGCCCATGCGGCGCATTTGTCGGACCGTTACGGCTACGATCAGATCGAGCTGCTGGATGAAGAGGCAGGCCACGCCCTCTGCCCCTCACCCGCTTACAAAGGTGGGTATCTGGACAAGGGGGCGGCGCATCTGCACCCGTTGAACTATGCGCTCGGTCTGGCCCGTGCCGCTGAGGCAGCGGGCGTGCGTATCTTTGAAGGCACCGAGGTGACAGGGATCGAACATGGCGACCCGGCCACGGTTCTCACCGAAGGCGGCAAGGTTCGCGCCCGACACGTCATTCTGGCCTGCAACGGATACCTTGGAACGCTGAACCGGCAGGTCGCGGCGCGGGTGATGCCGATCAACAACTTCATCGCCGCAACAGAGCCGCTTGGGGCTGAGGCCGCGCGCGTCCTGACGCGGGATGTCGCCGTTGCGGATACGAAATTCGTGGTGAACTACTTCCGCCTCAGCGCCGATGGGCGCCTTCTGTTTGGCGGAGGCGAAAGCTATGGCTACCGGTTCCCTTCAGATATCGCCGCCACCGTGCGCAAACCAATGACCGAGATCTTTCCGCATCTGCGGGACGTCAGGTTCGACTACGCGTGGGGCGGCACTCTGGCGATTACAATGCGGCGGATGCCTTATCTTACGCGTGTTGCGCCGAATATCCTGTCCGCCTCGGGCTATTCCGGCCATGGCGTCGGCACGGCAACACATGCCGGTCAGCTGATGGCACTGGCCATCCAGGGACAGGCCGAAGGGTTCGATACTATGGCCCGTGTCCCGACCCTGCCCTTTCCCGGAGGTCCGGCCCTGCGCAGCCCTCTGCTGGTGCTGGCAATGACATGGTACGCGATGCGGGATCGGCTGGGGATCTAGCCCCCGTTTTCCATACGACAATTTGGTGAAATTTTGCCGATCTTGCGATTGGGGGCTTGGCACGGGCGGGATGCTTGATTTAATAAAGTGAAAGTTAGAATTCGGGAAAACCAAATATGACGCTGCCACCCAACGTTCATGACGCCGAACCCATCCCCGCCGCCGCACGAGACGCAATCGACGCCCTGATGCAGTCAGGCGACCTGTTTCGTTACACCGCGCCGCAAGACGCGCCGGTTGCTTTGCTGGAATCCGAGTTCGCCGCGCTGCTGGGAACGAAATACGCATTGGCTGTTTCCTCCTGCTCGGCTGCTCTGTTTCTGTCGCTGAAGGCGCTGGGCCTGCCGCGGGATGCGCGGGTTCTGATCCCAGGCTTTACCTTCGCTGCTGTGCCATCGTCGGTCGTGCATGCCGACTGCATTCCCGTCCTGTGCGAAGTTGGTCCGAACTACCGCATCGACATGGCTGATTTCGAGGCCAAGCTTGACGATGTACAGGCGGTGATCATCAGCCATATGCGCGGCCATACCTCGGATATGGATGCGATCATGGCGCTGTGCGACGCACGCGATATCCCGGTGATTGAGGATGCCGCGCACTCGCTGGGCACCACTTGGCATGGGCGCAACATTGGGACCATCGGCAAGATCGGCTGCTTCTCGTTCCAGTCCTATAAGATGATCAACGCCGGCGAAGGTGGTATTCTGATCACCGACGATGCCGATCTGGTGGCCCGCACCGTGATCATGTCAGGGGCCTACGAGCATAACTGGAAGAAGCACAAAACCCCGCATGGCGACAACTCGCCCGAGTTGGAGCAGGTCTTTGCCCGCTGGCAGAACAAACTCCCGCTTTATAACTTGCGGATGAGCAACCTCAGCGCCGCAGTGATCCGCCCCCAGATCCCGGAACTGGCGCGCCGCGTGCGCGATGGGCTGGCAAACCACGATTATGTAGCGGAACGGCTGAACAGCTCGGACTATATCGACGTCCCCGCCCCGCTTGCGCCCGAACGTCGTGCACCGGATTCGATTCAGTTCAATCTGGTCGGCATGGATGAGGGTGAGATCCGCGCCTTTGCCGCCGCATCCGAGGCGCGCGGCGTCAAGGTTCAGATCTTTGGCATGAGCGAAGACAATGCCCGCGCGTTCTGGAACTGGCAGTTCCTGCCTGAGCAGTTCGAGCTGCCGAAAACCCGTGCCATGCTGATGACAGCCTGTGACGTACGCCTGCCCGTGCGCCTGACGCGCGAGGAACTGGACGTGATCGCCGATATCCTGCTGGCCTCGGTCGGTGAGGTGATCGGCCCGGTTCCTGCTTACGGCACCTGAACGCCTAGCACTGAGACAAACAACGCGTCGATCCCTTCGGGGGTTGGCGCAATGCGGGACAGGACACCAGCAACCCGCAGCCCGTCCGAGGTATTCACCAACAGCGGCGCGCCGGAATCCCCCATCATCACCGGGCAAATTCCACGCAGCATTTGGTCTGCATATGGACCTATGGCGCAGATCTCCGTCTGGCTCAGAACGTGCGGCCTCAGACCCGGATAGCCCGCGACGAAACCTGCCTGGACCTCTTGATCCGCCGGTTTCACGAAACCGACGTCGGCCCCGATCGGAGTGTCTAGTACAAGAATGGCCCAGTCCAAGTCGGGTTGATCGGAAAATCCGGCTGAAACATCCTGACCTGCAGGCAAGACATAGTCATCGGCCCGCGCAACCGAGACCGCCTCGCCCCGCTGGTATCCGGCAGCAAACAGAATACTCTCGGGTGATATCCAGCGTTTGCGTGATCGATTGTAGAGACAATGCGCCGCCGTCAACACATGGTTTTCCGAGATCAGAACGCCCGTACAATGAGATCGTTGGTCCCGACCTGCGTAGTTCACGCGACCAATCGCGCGCCAAGGGGCCTCGGACGCATCGAGTATCTCACGCGCCCGAATATCCTGACATCCAGCAGAGGTATCTGTCCCCAACCGACAGACCGCCGACCAGTTTTCAGAGAACTGCCCTTCAGCCCAAACGGCTTGCGACCACAAAAAAGCGACACACAGGACCAGCCAGCGCATCGCCTATGCCCCTGGATCGCTTTGCGTTTGATTTGAATCGAAATACGCTGCCTCTCCCTGCGGTCGAACGCGCATTTCGATCTCTTTTCTACGGAAAAAACGCAAAACGCTTTAGTTCAGTTTCGAAAGCTTCTGCTGCAACTCGGCCAATTGCTTTTTAATGTCGTCAAGATCCTCTTTCGGTTCGGACTCGTCCTCTTTGTCGGGGCCTGACCAGTTGCCGGACAACCCACCGGTCATCGCCTTGAGGAACGCCTGTTGCTGCGCCTGCATCGCCTCAAACCCCGGCATCTGAGACATCGGGTTCATGGCGTTCATGTTCTCCATCATCTTGCTTTGGCTTTCGCGCAGCATGTCGAACGAGCTTTGCAGGAATTGCGGCATCATACCCCCGCCCGGCACCATGTAGCTGCGCACCAGATCGTTCAGAACATTCACCGGCAAGACGTTCTCGCCCCGGCTTTCATGTTCGGCAATGATTTGCAAAAGGTACTGGCGGGTCAGGTCATCGCCTGTCTTCAGATCAATGATCTGAACTTCGCGCCCGTCGCGGATGAACCCCGCAATGTCTTCGAGCGTCACGTAGTCGCTGGTCTCGGTGTTATACAGCCGACGGCTGGCATAACGTTTGATCAACAACGGTTTTTCTTTGTCCGACACCTTGTACCCTCCCCAAGGATGATGCGTTGCAGCAGAGGTTATGCGACTGCAGCACAAAAAGAAAGGGCAGGTCAATCGACCTGCCCAACGCGATGGCACCTATAGGGAGGATAAGATGCTCGTCGCGGACGTTCTTACTTAGCAGCTGTTGCTTTCTTGGCAGCAGTCGTAACTTCGTTGGTCGCTTTCTTGACAGCTGCGGTTGCTTCCTCAGCAGCGTCTTTGCCAGCGGCCATCAGCAGCTCAACAGTTTCCGACTGAACTTTTTTCGCGATCTCAGCGAAAGCAGCCATGTTTTCAGCGGCAACTTCAGCCGACGCGCTTGCGAAGTCGGTTGCGGCTTTTGCGTAGTCAGCAGGCTCGGCCTTTGCTTTCGACATCTCGGTCAGCTTGGCCAGGGTTTCCTTGGTCCATTTGTTCGAGATTTCAGCCGATTTCTCAGCCGCTTCCAGAGCAACGCCCGACAGCTTTTCGTTCAGCGCTGCGGTCGATTTGAAGGCACCTTCCATTGCGGTGGTGTCTACCGGAAATGCGCCCATGACGTCTTTCATGATCGCGGTGAAGTCTTGGGTCTTTGCCATTGTCCTAATCCTTTTTGCCGAACCGGGCCCACCCCGGCTTTCATCAGCTTGGGGATAATATGATTTCTGCGTTGCAGCATTTCAAGTTTTTTCTTGCTGCGATGCAGAAAAAATCGAGTTTCATTTTGAAATCAGCGATTTGCCTTGAGCAAAACATAGCTCCCAGGCGCCGGACACAGGCTTGGATGCTCCGAATCACCCGTTTCGCGCGCCGGAACTTGCTTGCCAGACCGTTTCTTCAGCCAAGCGCCCCACATCGGCCACCAGGATCCTTCGTGAAAGTCAGCGTCTTTTAACCAGGCCTCGGCATCCAACTTCAGATCAGGGTTGGTGTAGTGGCCGTATTTCTTCTTGCTGGGCGGGTTCACAATTCCGGCGATATGGCCGGACTCTGATACGACAAAAGTCTTGGACTTGGACCCCATCTGCTGAACACCGCGATAGCAGTCTTTCCAGCGGGCGATATGGTCCGTCTCGCAGGTGATAGCCATCAGGGGGACGTCCACATTCCTGACATGCAGTTTGTGGCCCAGCATCTCAAAGCCATCGCCTACGAATTCGTTGTGCTGGCACAGGCCGCGCAGATACTGCACCGCCATCTTGCCGGGCAGGTTCGAGCCGTCGCCGTTCCAATACAGCAGGTCAAAGGCCGGAGGGGTCTCGCCCATCATATAGCTTCGGATTGCCGGCGTGTAGATCAGGTCGCGCGAACGCAGGAAGGACATTGTGCGCCCAAGGATCCACGCTCGCAGAAGGCCATCCTTGGCGACCTGATCCTCGATCCCATCCACAAAGTCGTTTTGCAAAAACGGCGTGAACTCTCCCTGATCACCGAAGTCGGTCAGAGCTGTAAAGAAGGTCGCCGACTTGACCGATTTGTCCCCGCGCTGTTTGAGTAGGGACAGGGTCAGGCTGAGCGTGGTGCCCGCAATGCAATACCCGACGGCGTTGACCTGTTTTACTTTGCAGATCTTCTTGACCGTCTCGATCGCAGTCAGGAACCCGTCCTGAATATAGTCCTCCATCCCCACATCGGCGTAGGTGGAATCGGGGTTTATCCAGCTGACGACAAACAGAGTGTATCCCTGCTCGGTCACCCATTTGATCAGGCTGTTCTGGGTTTTGAGGTCGAGAATGTAGAATTTGTTGATCCACGGCGGGAACAGTACGATAGGCGTTTCGTGCACCGTATCGGTTGCCGGTTTGTATTGGATCAGTTCCATCATACGGTTGCGATAGACGACATCGCCGGGGCTGGTCGCAATATTGACCCCAACCTCGAAGGCACTGTCATCGGCAAGCTTGACCACGAGCTCACCATCATTGGCCTCGAGATCCGAGACGAGGTTCTCAAGCCCCTGGATCAGGGATTGCCCCTCGGTTTCGACAGCTTTCTCCAAGGCATCGGGGTTGGTTGCCAGAAAATTGGTGGGGGCCATCAGGTCAATGATCTGCTGCGAGAAATACTGAAGGCGCTGCTTGTCTTTCTCTTCAAGGTCCTCAACCGACGACACCGCCTGCGCGATGGCATCGGCATTGGTCTGGTACTGCTGGCGGATCAAGCGAAAATAGGGGTTGGTGTCCCAAAGCGGGTTGGAAAAGCGCTTGTCCTTAGACTTGGGTTCGTCTTCATCCACTTCGCCTGTGGCCAGGGCCTGCTGCGCCTCGGCAAAGTTCAGAACGGATTTGCCCCAGTATTCGATCTGCTGTTCCAGAAGTTTGGCGGGATTCTGCAAGGCTTCGGCCCAATAGGCCGTTGCCGCACGTGCATAAAGCTCTTGATTCGGGCCGTCCAACGCCGGGACATGAGACTTTTTCGAAGCCATGACTTCGATCAGGCGCGTGGACAGCGCCTCAACCTTCTCCATATTTTCTTTAATGCGTTCAATATGTTCTTCGGTAACTTGGCCCGTATTGTCTTCACTTGTTGTCATTTTAACAATTCACCCCTACTCTCGCTGCTATGCAGAATAACGTCGCGGACGTTGGTCGACAAAGCGACGAATGGTCCGAACTCTTAGGTTGATACTCCGGAGGATCCTTCGATGCGCTACATGATGACCTACGATCTGATGGAAACCATGCGCAATACGAACCAATGGCTTGGTTCGACGGCAAATGCGATGGCCTCCTACCCACTGTTTTCGATGGTCCCGAACCCGGCGTTCAGCTGGATGGCCGCTTGGGGTGAAGTGACCGAGCGCACCTTTCAACGCATGGTCGCGAAGCCCGATTGGGGCATCCGGACTTTCACGTGTGAAGATGGCAAAGATCATCTGGTCGAAGTCACCTCGGTTCTGGAGCGTCCCTTTGGGGACCTTCTCCATTTCAAGGTAAACGGGCGCGAAACGCAACCTCGCAAGGTGCTTTTGGTGGCTCCGATGTCCGGTCACTACGCGACATTGCTGCGCTCGACTGTCAAAAGCCTGCTGGTCAATTGCGAAGTTTACATCACCGATTGGCATAACGCGCGCGATATCCCCGTGTCCGCCGGAAAGTTCGATGTCGAGGATTACACCCTCTACCTTGTCGATTTTATGAAAGAGCTTGGCCCAGACACCCACGTGGTCGCCGTGTGCCAACCTGCGCCGCTGACACTGGCCGCGACCGCCTATCTGGCCGAGGTCGAACCAAAGGCCCAGCCCAGCACCCTGACCCTGATCGGTGGCCCGGTCGATCCCGATGCCACCCCGACAGACGTGACCGACTTTGGCCGCCGCGTCACGATGGGTCAGTTGGAAGAGACCATGATCCAGCGCGTTGGTTTCAAATACAAAGGCGTGGGTCGGATGGTGTATCCCGGCCTGTTGCAGCTGGCGTCGTTCATGTCGATGAATGCCGAACGCCACTCCTCTGCCTTCACGGATCAGATCCAGCGCGTGATGCGGGGGGAAGCGTCGGATCATGACGCCCATAACCGCTTCTACGATGAATACCTTGCCGTCATGGATATGCCGGCCGAGTTCTACCTTTCCACGGTTGAACGCATTTTCAAAAACCGCGAGATCGGGCGGAACGAATTTGTCGTCGCCGGGCATAAGGTTGATATGGGCAAAATCACCGACGTGGCTGTGAAAACCGTGGAAGGCGCGAATGACGATATCTCGGCGCCTGGGCAGTGTATCGCCGCGCTTGATCTGTGTACCGGTCTGCCGGACAGCAAGAAAGCCAGCCATGTCGAACCCGGTGCGGGGCATTACGGCATCTTCGCAGGCCGCAGCTGGCGCGACAATATCCGCCCGCTGGTCATCGACTTCATGAACGAGAACAGCCGCAAACCGCGTCGTCGGGCGGCCAACAGCAACAAAGTTGCATAAGGGCTTTGGCGTCAGAGTCTGACCTCACCTTTTCTTGCGCCTGCGGGACACTGACAGGCCGCATCACATCTGATGGTGCGCGTCTGGGTACCCATGCCGAATGTTTTTGCCACGACTGCCGTGCGGCCCAGCTTTACTTCGGCCAACCCGACCCGGCCCCCGGCCCGGTTGAGGTGTTTCAAATCGCCCCCGACGAAGTCACGATTGACAGCGGCAGCGAACATTTGGCGGCGATGTCACTGAGCCCGAAGGGTATGCTGCGATGGTATGCCAAATGCTGCAACGCGCCATTGGCAACGACGCCACGCACCGCCAGATTTCCCTTTGCGGGGTTCATCGCATTGCGTATCGCCGATCATGCGCGGCTTGGCCCGATCTCAACACGTGGCTTCGTGCCTCGGCCCAACGGCAAGCAAAAGCACGAAAATCTGGCTCCGGCGGCAATCGGTTTGTTGCGCCGCGTGATCAAATCAAGGCTATCTGGCGGGTGGAAGAACACGCCGTTCTTTGATCCCGAGAGTTTTGAACCAGTCGTGACACCGACGGTGATCAGCAAAGAGGAACGCGCGGCGCTCTACCCCTAGGCCATGCGCACGGGTTCATCCAGCCACGCCTGCATCAGGTCGATCACCTGCCCGGGCGCTTCCAGCGTTGGCAGATATCCAGCCGCGTCGATTGTGTGCATCACCGCATTCGGGATCATGTCCGCCATGAAGGCATGCTTGCGCTCGGGCGTCAGCCGGTCATGTTTTCCACACAGGATCAGGCTGGGCGCTTTGATCCGTCGCAACGTGCCCTGCTGATCCGCCCGCTTCTGCAGAGCACGCATCTGGGTAACAAACACCTCCGGACCCAGATCCAGCGCCATCGCCAGCAGGTCATTCAACACAGGGATACGCTGCGGCCCCGGCGCCAGAGTGTCTGACCCCACAACCTGCCGCATCACCTCCTCAAGCCGACCGGCCTGCGCGCCGATGATCAGATCCTCCCGCGCCGCGGCGATCTGCGGGGTGTCGGCCTGCGCATCGGTCGAGATCAGGCACAGCCGGGACACCCGATCCGGGGCGCGGCGGACAAGCTCCAACGCCACCACGCCGCCCAGCCCGTGCCCAGCCAGCGCGAAGCGGTGGGGCAGCTGATCCAACAGATCCGAGGCGATCTCTTCGATCCGTTCCCCCCGACTGATCGCCGAGACGACCACGGCGCGGCGGCGTGAAAAGGCATCAATTTGGGGATGAAACAGCCGGGCATCACTCATCAAACCCGGCAACAACACCAGCGGCTCAATCACGTGGGGCCTCCTTCTGCTCGGTTATCCGAGTCGTTCCTTCTGATCAGGATGGAAGGTTTGGTCCGGCCTCGCAAGGGCAACTTTATGGATAGGCGATTCCACGGAACGGCGGGAAATCAGCATAGCGTTTCTGACGGGCAGCAAGGGTCTCGGCTGGCTCGGCCCCCGGTCGCAAAAGGCAACCTTTGGGCGCGATATAGCTGTCGATTCGGCGCTGTGCCGTGGGCCGCCACACCAGATTTAACGCACAGAGTTTTGGAAAAAACCAGATCTCGGAATAGGCAAGATGATCATGCATCCACCACGCCAGATCGCGCCAGTCCCGCCCCTGCGCGTAGCGATCCGCAAACCAGGGGATCACGATAGATGCACCAGCGACGCGCGCCTCACCCTGCCCCCAGTCCCAGATATGACACTCCATCGGATTGTCATTGCGCGCGCAGTTCAGCCGGTTTTCGTTGCCAAACGCATTCAAGGATGGCGATCGATAGCCCGAGCGCACCGCGACCCGGCCAAAGGTCTCCTCCAGCGGGTCGAGCAAGGTTTGGCAAAAGGCGCTGCCAGTTTCGATGGCCAGATCTGGGTTCTCAGGCAGGTTCTGCTTTTGGTGGAAATTCCCGATCTCGGAGTACAGGAAATCGCGCATGAAGAAATGCCGGGACAGACGCACACGACCCAGCGTCTCAAGGCTCCACATACTGCCCGGCTTGCGCAACTCTATGCCCTCGAAGGAGGCGTCATTCGATCCCCTGCGTTTTCAACCAAGTCAATATCCCATTCACCGTCGGCTTTGTCTGGTCCGGAGACATCAGGCGACCGGCAATCACATGCGACATCGGATCATCCCCCGGCCCCATCGTGACAAGCTCAACCGTTGCTGGCGCCCCCCAGGCCTCGGCCACCTTGTGGGTCTTGTCCGGGCGCACGACCTGATCATCATCCGAGAACCAGAACAGCGCCGGCACCAAAGCTTGCGAGAAATCAAGACCGTAGACCGTTTCGACCAGAATAGTCATCGGCACCACGGCCTCCCACGGGTACACGGCCGTCCAGTACTTGTTCTTTTCCGGGTCCGGCCCGGATACATCTCGTTCCGGCCCCATCAACAATGGCAACCAATCCCGAGCCCATGGCAGACCGGGTATGAACGCCCCTGTCGCATTCACTCCGAAATTCGGCGACACAAATACCATCGCCGCGACATCCTCGCTGAGGTCCGGGTTCAAAGTGGCCGCCGCCGCCAGCGTGCCCCCGGTCGATGTCGAAATGACTACGACCTTTTCCCCAACGGCTTTGGCCGCCGCCAGCCCTTCGGCCATGTCCTGCATCCAGCCCGAGGCGGTCGCATCGCCCATCGCCGAACCATCCCGCCCATGACCTTGCAAGCGCGCATATACCAGATTGGCCCCCAGAGCGTCAGCGACCATATCTGGCACGGGACGGATCTCTTCTGAACTGGCCGAGAAGCCATGGACATACAGCACTGAATAGGGCGTGCGCTGTTCCTTGAACCCGTCCTGCCAGATCACACGTTTTTCGACACCGGGAACGATATCGTCAAAGGCGGATTCCGTGCTTTCAAAATAGACCTGAACACCTTCGCCAAACTTGCGGGGGTCGAAATCGGGGTCCAGCTTCACTTCTTCCCGCGGCCCGAACCAATAAATCAGGCCCCCGACAACGATCAGCGCCACCAAAACCCGCCCCAGCACCCACCCGAACCAACGCATCACCCATCCCCCAAAACGTCGAGAATGGCGTTTTCGATCAAGCCAAGGCACGGCCCGTCCGAGAACCGATGATCCGCATCCTTGACCAGCAACAATCGCATATCCGGTCCGGTCGCATGCTCTATTAGGCGTACGGCTGTTTCAGTCGACACAGCCGTATCAGCCGTCCCCTGCAAAAAACGTACGGGAAACGGCAAATCCAACGCGTCCCGAAGAACCAGGCGCTGCCGACCATCCTCAATCATACGCTTGGTTATGATGTAAGGCTCCATATAGTCCGAGGGCAATTCCACATGCCCAACCTCCTCCAGCGCTGACTTCTGCGCATCTGAGAAGGACGCCCAATAGCCATCTTCGGTAAAATCCGGGGCTGCCGCGATGGTTACCATGCCAACAATTCGCTCCGGCAACGCCTTGGCCAACAGCAGCGCCTGCCAACCGCCCATCGAGGACCCAACGACCACCAAAGGCCCCTCAGTCAAAGTACTCACCGCAGCCAGCGTGTCTTCGTGCCAATCGCCAATGCAGCCGTCAGTGAACGCCTCAGAGCTTTCGCCATGCCCGGAATAGTCAAACCGCAAGAACGCCTGCCCCCGCGCCTGCGCCCAAGCCTCAAGATGAACGGCCTTGGTGCCCTCCATATCCGATTTCAAACCGCCCAGAAAAACAAGGGTCGGCCCGGCCCCTTCACTCTTGTGATACGCCAAGCGCCGCCTCTGCGCCGTTTCCAAAAAATCTGTTGCTGCCATGAAGTCCTCTTTGCTTTCCTGACATCATGCACGCCCCCCGCCCGAGCGCAATTCCGTGATCCTCCTTCATCTGGCTAAAAATACCTCGGGGAGCGCGAGGGGCTGGCCCCTCGCTCCGCCACTTGACACAAGCACAACCACCTGCCAAAGCAGCCAGACGCAAATAACCCGCAACCGGGCGTTCAGTGGGCGCCAAACCGACGAGGAGAGCCGATATGGCCCTGGATTCAAAATCCGTTTCTCTCACTTTTCCCGATGGCAATGCACGTTCCTATGACGCAGGCGTAACGCCCGCGCAGGTGGCTGCCGATATCTCAACCTCTCTGGCGAAAAAAGCCATCTCGGCCACAGTGAACGGTCAGCACTGGGACCTGCAATGGCCCATCGATGCAGATGCCCAAATCGCCATCCACACCATGAAGGATGAAGCGCAGGCCAATGAGCTGATCCGCCACGATCTGGCGCATGTAATGGCCCGCGCGGTACAGGAAATCTGGCCCGCAACCAAAGTCACCATCGGTCCCGTTATCGAAAACGGCTGGTACTACGACTTTGACCGCGAAGAGCCATTCACGCCCGAAGATCTCGGCCTCATCGAGAAAAAGATGAAAGAGATCATCAACAAGCGCGACCCCGTCACAACCGAGGTCTGGGAGCGTGACCGTGCGATCGAATTCTACAAGGCAAACAACGAGCCCTATAAGGTCGAGCTGATCGAAGCCATTCCGGGTGATGAGCCGCTGCGCATGTATTGGCACGGCCACTGGCAGGATCTGTGCCGCGGCCCGCACCTGCAGCACACCGGCCAACTGCCGGGCGACGCCTTCAAACTGATGAGCATCGCCGGTGCCTATTGGCGTGGCGACAGCGACCGCGCGATGTTGCAGCGCATCTATGGCGTAGCGTTCACGGGCAAGGAAAAGCTCAAAGCGCACCTGAACATGCTGGAGGAGGCCGCCAAGCGCGACCACCGCAAGCTGGGCCGCGAGATGAACCTGTATCACATGCAGGAAGAGGCTCCGGGTCAGGTGTTCTGGCATCCGAACGGCTGGAAAATCTACACCACCCTGCAGGACTACATGCGCCGGATGCAGGACCGTGACGGCTATGTCGAGGTCAATACCCCACAGGTCGTCGACCGCAAACTGTGGGAGGCTTCGGGCCACTGGGACAAGTACCAGGAGAACATGTTCATCGTCGAAGTCGACGAAGAGCATGCCCGCGAAAAGGCGATCAACGCGTTGAAGCCGATGAACTGCCCTTGCCACGTGCAGGTGTTCAATCAGGGCCTGAAATCCTATCGCGATCTGCCGCTGCGTATGGCCGAGTTCGGCTCCTGCGCGCGCTATGAGCCCTCGGGCGCGCTGCACGGGATTATGCGGGTGCGCGGCTTCACTCAGGACGATGGCCATATCTTCTGCGCCGAGGATCAGATCGAATCCGAGACCGCGAAGTTCATCGCCTTCCTGTCGAAGGTCTACGCCGACCTTGGATTCCACGACTGGACCATCAAACTGTCTACCCGCCCGGAAAAGCGGATCGGCAGCGATGAAAGCTGGGATTTCGTCGAGAAAGCCTTGGGCGATGCCTGCAAGGCCGCTGGCTATGAGTATGAAGTCCTCGAAGGCGAAGGCGCGTTCTACGGTCCGAAGCTGGAGTTCACTTTGACAGATGCCATCGGCCGCAACTGGCAATGCGGCACGCTGCAGGTCGACCCCAACCTGCCCGAGCGACTCGATGCGAACTTTATAGGCGCGGACGGGTCCAAGCATCGCCCCTTCATGTTGCACCGGGCCTGCCTTGGGTCGTTCGAACGGTTCATCGGCATTCTGATTGAAGAACACGCGGGCAAGCTGCCATTCTGGCTGGCGCCGCGGCAGGTCGTTGTGGCCTCGATCACCTCGGACGCAGATGACTATGTGGCCGAGGTTGTTGAAACGCTCCGCGGCGCTGGCGTCCGGGCCGAGGCGGATATCCGCAACGAAAAGATCAACTACAAGGTCCGCGAGCACTCGGTCGGCAAGGTTCCGGTCATTCTGGCCGTAGGTCACCGCGAGGTGGATGAACGCACAGTCAGCGTCCGTCGTCTGGGCGAAAAACAGACACAGGTTCAATCGCTTGAGACTGTAACAAATGAGCTGTCCAAGGCAGCCACTCCGCCGGACCTGCTGTAACATTGGGTTGATTCTGACCCCTCATCCGGCCCTGAAATCGGGGCCGGATTGAAACATTTTCCATTTTTCAATTCAAAAACAATTTGTTAACCTGCAAGAGGGCATGACAATGCCTGACGCGCTTGTGAGACACGGCCTCGTGAATTTAACTGTGGCTCACTAGTCGTTACCTTTGTCATTGTCACAAGCAGACATACGCAGTCATCAAAAGGATTACCGAGATGTCGAACACAGCCAAATCCCTGGTTATCGCAACAGCAGTCGCAGCCGCCGTTTCGGGCGCAGCAACCACCGCCTCCGCACAAGCGAAAGAGAAATGCTATGGCGTTTCGCTGGCCGGTCAGAACGATTGCGCCGCAGGCCCCGGCACCACATGCGCGGGCACCTCGACCGTTGACTATCAGGGCAACGCCTGGACACTGGTTGATGCAGGCACCTGCGCCGATATCGAACTGCCTGCACAGGCAGACGGCACCCCGCGTAAAGGTTCGCTGGAAGAACTGAACCGCGACCTGCCGGCATAATATCTGCCATACGAAATCCAAGGGGCGGGCCAAATCGCCCGCCCCTTTTCACGTGATCATAGGGAACTGCCTCATGCTGGACGACGCACTCAGGTCGAACCGACTGCCCGCAGCGCCGGGTGTTGGGTATAAACCGCAGCACTTTGCACAGATCCTTGAACACGCACAGCCCGTCGCATGGCTGGAAATCCATGCCGAGAACTACATGGGCGACGGTGGCCGCCCGCTGGCGCAACTGCGCCATCTGTCAGAACAATTCCCAATCTCGGTCCACGGTGTTGGCCTGTCCATCGGCGGCGAAGGCCCGCTGGATGCAGACCATCTGGCGCGATTGAAACATCTGGTCGGCTGGCTGAACCCGGCCAGCTTCTCTGAGCATTTGGCTTGGTCGACCCATGACAGCCACTTCCTGAACGACCTTCTGCCCCTACCCTATACCGATGCCACGTTGACCCGCATCTGCGATCACATTGACCAGGTGCAAGAGGTGGTCGGACGGCAAATGCTGCTCGAAAACCCCTCCAGCTATCTGGCGTTTGAGGAAAGCACCTGGTCCGAGCCTGATTTCCTGCGCGAAGTTTCGAACAGAACCGGATGCGGGCTGTTGCTGGACGTGAACAACGTCTTTGTCTCGGCCACCAATCTGGACTTCTCACCTCAGAGCTATATCGATGCCTACCCGCTTGAAAAGGTTGGTGAGATTCACCTCGGCGGTCACGATGAAGACGAAGACGACCACGGCAAACCGCTGCTGATCGACAGCCACGGTCGCGAGGTCGTTGATCCGGTCTGGGCGCTTTTGGACTATGTTCTGGATCGGTCGGGGCAGAAGCCGCTTCTGGTCGAATGGGACACGGATGTCCCCGACTGGCCGGTCCTGCGGGACGAGGCCGTGCGCGCCCAGGCCGCACTGGAGCGGATCCCGGCATGAGCGTGTCGCAAACCCAGTTCCGCGCCGCCCTTCTGGACGCCTCTACCCCGGTCCCGGAGGGGTTGCTGGACTCAAAAAACCAGCCTGCCGGCCGTCGGTTCAGCGTCTATCGCAACAATGTCGCTGTCTCACTGACCGAGGCTATGCAGCAGGCGTTTCCCGTGATCACCAAGCTGCTGGGATCGCAGAACATGGATGGCCTTTCGGGCATTTTCCTGCGCCAGCACCCGCCCACATCCCCGTTGATCATGTTCTATGGTGAGGCGTTTCCCGCCTTTGTCGCCGGAATGCCTCAACTGTCCCATCTTGGTTACCTTGCCGACATGGCGCGGCTGGAACTTGCTCTGCGCCACTCCTACCACGCGGCAGACAGCACGCCTGCGCCCGCCGATGCGCTGGCCGTTCCCCCCGAAGACGTCATGCGCGCACGGCTGAGTTTTGCCCCGGCGACGCGGGTCGTCCGGTCGGATTGGCCGATCCACGCGATCTGGCGCTACAATTCAGAAGCGGACGCCCCGAAACCGGTCCATCAGGCCGAGGACGTTCTGGTCACCCGCCCGGAATATGATCCCGCCCCACATCTGCTGCCCAAAGGTGGAGCAGACTGGATCGCACATATGCAAGCGGGCGACACTATCGGCAGCGCTTTTGAAAAGACCGCTGCCGACACGCCCGACTTTGATCTTGGAACCACTCTGGCACTGCTTTTGCAAGGCGGTGCAATAACCTCTGTGACTATCGAAAGGCTGGAGTCATGACTGCGCTCATCTCAATCCACAACTCCGTTTTGGGAAAGGTGGACCATGCGTCCGGTTGGCTGACGCCGACCCTCGCCCGGCTCGTGTTTATTGCTGTACTTCTGGTCTACTACTGGAACTCGGCGATGCTGAAGATTGATGGGTCGATCTTCTCGCCCTCCAGCGGTGCATTTGGGCAGATCTTTCCGAAAGCTGCCGAAGCCGTGCTGTGGGACGTCACGCAGATGACGTTCTTCCAGCGGATCGTGATCTTCCTTGGCACCGTGGCCGAGTTCGTCCTGCCCGCGCTGCTGCTGGTTGGTCTTTTCACGCGTCTGGCAGCGGTTGCAATGATCGGGTTTGTCTGGGTGCAAACTATTGTCGACGTGACCGGCCACGGCGTGAAGCTGGGTAGCCTGTTCAATGCTGCACCTGACCTGGTGGATCAGCGCACCATGTGGACCTTCCTGTTCCTGGTGATGGTCATCAATGGCGCAGGCCCGCTGTCCCTGGATCGCATCCTGCGCCTGAAATAACTCAGAAATGAGCCTTGGGTTCGTCCGGTTTTCCCGCGGCGAGCCCAAAAACCCCGGCCACTGCGGCAAAGGCAATTGGGAACATGGTGAAGACGCCGAAACCGAACGCGTAGTACATTCCTGCTGCCGAGGCCAACAGCAAGATCCCCGCGATCAACGCCCGCGCATGGGCCATGGCCCCGCCCGCAATCGCCAACAAAGGCGCAAGGATCGAGGCCGCCTGGATCAAGTCAGGGTTATCCACCTGCTCGGCAATCCCTTCGATATCGCCAAAATGCTTGATGGCTTCGACATAGCCATATCCAAAAAACCCGACAATCATACCGATCAAACCGGCGATGACGCCCAAAATCATGGCAGCGTTTCGCATGTAACATCCCTTACAGTTCGTATCAGCAGATAGGTACGCGGCTACGCAACACCAAGAGAGGCCCGTGTTTCAGCGGTCCACCCCAGAAACAACTCTCCGTCCTTTTCGATCAGAGGGCGCTTCATCAGCGTCGGATGATCGGCCAGCAACTTCAGCGGCGGCCGTGCGCGCTCGGCTTCGTCCAATCCGCGCCAGGTGGTTGACCGGGTATTGAGCAAAGCCTCGCCGAAGTTGGCAAAAGCTTGCGACAAGGTCTCAGCCGGAACTCCGTCCGCCCTGACATCAACGAGATTCGCTTCTGGCAGCGATTTCAGCGCCTTACGGCACGTATCGCAGTTTTTCAAACCATAAAGGCGCATTTTTGGGCTGCTCCTGCATTTGTAACTTTTTTATGCAAACTGGTTGGTTACCAGCGGTAATTCTTGATTTTTTACTTCACCGTGCAATGTTGAAAAAGACGAAACGTGCGGTTCGGACTGTATCTGCCCCAGAAATCAGCCCGATACGCCACTAAGTCGACCAAAGCCCCCACCAATTTGTGGGACAATGCGCAAGTAGAAGGAGACACGGGACATGCCAACCGGCACCGTGAAATGGTTTAACACTACCAAAGGCTATGGGTTTATTGCCCCTGATGAGGGGGGCAAAGATGTGTTTGTTCATATCTCGGCCGTAGAACGATCCGGCCTCACCGGACTCGCAGACAATCAGAAAGTCTCGTACGAGTTGCAGGACGGGCGTGACGGCCGCCAGATGGCAGCTGATTTGAAGCCGTTGTAACCTCCACCCCGCCAGATGTGGGGTGTTTCCAATCAAGGTTGACGGCCAATTTCAGGCCGTCAGCCAAAAATTCCCTAGAAATCGGCTTACCCTTGTGTCGATTTTTCGTTGGTGCGGGCATGCCAGTCTTCGCCCATTGCCACGATGCAGGACGTTCCTGTCGCGTAAGTAACGACCATGGTCCAGTCGCCGCGGTCGCTGCTCCAGACCTCCATGATCTGTTCGGGCCCGCGCATGCCGGTTGCGACACGTTCGGCCCCGAATTGGCGGGTCAGTTTCTCTTGCAGCCGAGGGGTCGCTTCGCACAGGATTTCGGCTATGGGCGATTTGGCCTGCGTCGGTGACGCCAACACAAGACACAATGGGATCAGGCGAAACAGATAAGTCATGAAACCAATGTAACAGCTTCATGACAAAACGTATATACAAAAGATATGCTTCTGAGCCTCAATCCTTGCGGATTACGTCCTCGAACTCACGCCATTCCCGCGCCGTCATGCCCGAGTTTTCCTGAGTCACAGTCTCACCTGCCAACATCCGACGCAGACTGTCGACCATTTGGGCCGAGAGGTTGACGGCACCCAGTCGATAGTCTTCGAACGCCCGGTAGGCGAACGGCACCCAATCGGCGACGATCTTGCACATCATATCGGCATAGACCCGGATCTCATACTGGGCATGAGGGTCGGCGCGCAGACGCAGGAAGTGGAACAGATTGTGCAGGTCCACCTTCCAATACCACTGCGTATAGATGTTTGCAGGCAGGTTCATCCGCGCCAGTTCGCGCGCCAGACCCTGTTGCCCGTCCTGATTGATCATCGCCTCGTAATTGTCATAACAGCGGGCGCTGTCGGCCTTGAGGATTTCCAGCACACGCGCGGCCTCTTCCCCTTCCAAGGCGGACCCACGACCCTGGTTGTTGACCTCGGACTGCGCGGCCACATGGTCAGGGGCAGGAATATAGAACTCACGGTCGAGAATCGAATAGCGCGCCGAGTATTCGTTCACATTGGCGGTCCGGTGGCGAATCCACTGGCGCGCGACGAAAACCGGCAGCTTTACATGCAGCTTGATCTCGCACATCTCAAACGGCGTCGAATGCCAGTGACGCATCAGATAGCGGATCAGGCCCTCATCATTTTGCACGGATTTGGTGCCCTTGCCGTAAGACACGCGCGCCGCCTGACAAATGGCTGCATCGTCGCCCATATAGTCGATGACCCGGACAAAACCGTGGTCCAACACCTGATGGGCCGTGTACAGATGGTCTTCCATGCCCGGTGCAACAACGCGGCGAGTTGGATGCGATTGCGCGCGCTGCGCTTCGATCTCGGCCAGTTGGTCGGCAGACAGAGGCATGAAATTATCCTTTCCAAGAATGAGTCGATGCCCACTATATATCGTCAACTCCACCACTGGAACCGCGATATCTGCCGTAGACGGCGCGAAGTTCGAAATCGTGTTCGCGGCCCCTCTCGACACCTCGCGCAACCGCGCTAAGCTGCGCACCAAGCGAAGAAAAGGAGGAAGGCCAAGATGGGGCTGACATATTTGCACACCATGGTCCGCGTAAAGGATCTTGAGAAATCAATGGCGTTCTACGAGTTGCTGGGCCTAAAGGAAACGCGCCGCCACGAAAGTGAACAAGGCCGGTTCACGCTGATCTTCATGGCCCCTCCCGGGCAGGAGGATCGCCCGCTCGAGCTGACCTACAACTGGGACGGTGACGATGCGCTGCCGAGTGACAGCCGCCATTTCGGCCATCTCGCCTATGGTGTAGACAACATCTACGAGACCTGCCAGCACCTGCAGGACAATGGCGTCGTGATCAACCGTCCTCCTCGCGATGGTCGGATGGCGTTCATTCGTTCGCCCGACAACATCTCGGTCGAGCTGCTGCAGAACGGTGACGCACTCGAGCCCGCCGAGCCATGGAGCAGCATGGAGAGTACCGGGCACTGGTGATCCGCACTCTGACAGCACTGGGGCTGGCTGCGTTGGCCAGCCCCGCGCAGGCTGAGGACTGCCGGTTGGCCCTTCTGCTGGCGCTGGATATCTCGGTCTCCGTAGATCAGGCCGAGGATGCGCTTCAACGTCAGGGCCTTGCCGCCGCGATGCTCGCGCCCGAGGTTCAGGCGGCTTTTTTCTCATCTCCCGCTCCTGTTGCGTTGGCCGTTTATGAATGGAGCGGCCGGTCCACCCAGCATGTCGTCTTGCCGTGGAAGTTGATCGAAAACGAAGGCGACCTGCTGGCCGCGGCAAACCGGATCAGCCAGTCTGAGCGCTCGGATTCCGGGTCTGCTACAGCGATGGGGCACGCGCTGGCTTACGGGGCTACCATGCTACAGGATGGTCCGGACTGTCTGTTTCGGACCATTGATCTGTCCGGAGACGGGGCGAACAATGACGGTTATGGCCCTAAAATCGCTTACAAGCATTTTCCCTTCGACGATGTCACGGTGAACGGGTTGGTGATCAATGCTGCCGACTTCGAGGGCGAGTTGTTTCTGGTTCCGTTCTTCCAGGAAAATGTCCTGCACGGACCGGGTGCCTTTCTCGAAATAGCGCAGGGATTTGAAGACTTTGAGCGTGCCATGCGCCGCAAGCTGGAACGAGAATTGAGCGGCCTGCAATTGGGATCTCTGCAAGAAACAGGTCATAGATGACCCGGTTGCTCACGATTGTTTGTTGCCTTCTGGCAGGATCCGTTTCCGCGCAATGTCGTCAAGCTCTGGCGCTTGGGTTGGATGTGTCCGGCTCCGTCGACGCCCACGAATACAGGCTGCAGATCGACGGCTTGGCCGCCGCGCTGCGGCGCCCTGAAATCCGCAAGATCATATTGGCAAATCCCGCATTTCCCGTTCGCCTCGCGGTGTTCGAATGGAGCGAACCCGGCCATCATCGCGTGCTCTTGGAATGGACCGAAATTCGCACTGAATCTGATCTAGGCAGGATCGCGGCGAGACTGGGCGACGTGACCCGCAGCGCCGCGCCGCAAGGCACAGCCGTGGGCGATGCGATGCTGTTTGGCGCGGACCTCCTGAACCAACAACCGGAGTGTTGGAAGCGCACTTTGGATTTGTCCGGAGATGGGAAACATAATCTCGGCCTCCATCCACGCGACGCCAAAGCGTTGTTGCAGGACAGCGGCGTCACCATCAACGGTTTGGTGATCGGTGTCGACGACTCCAACTACGGCGACCAACGGGATGTCCAGATTGGAGAGCTGTCAGCTTACTACAACGCCTGGGTCATCCTTGGCCCCGATGCGTTTGTCGAGGTCGCACTGGGGTTTGAAGCCTATGAGGACGCCATGACCCGCAAACTGATCCGAGAGCTGCAGGGGATCATCCTATCCCAAGCCTCTCATCAGTAGATATAGCGGATCTGGTCCGTCCAATAGCGTTCGACTCGACGCAGCGAAGTGGTGATATCCTCGATCCCTTCCGACCCCAGAACGCCGCGGTTCTGAAGTCCTTCGGCATGGCGCAGGAACAGCTCAGACACGATATCACGAATCTCGCGCCCCTGTGGCGTCAGACGAACGCGGACCGAGCGTCGGTCAATCTCGCAGCGTTGGTGGTGCATATACCCCATCTCGACCAGTTTCTTGAGGTTGTAGCTGACATTGCTGCCCTGATAGTAGCCGCGGCTTTTCAATTCGCCGGCGGTCACCTCATGATCGCCTATGTTGAACAGTAAAAGCGCTTGAACCGCGTTAATCTCCAGCACGCCCACCCGTTCGAACTCATCCTTGATGACATCCAGCAACAGACGATGCAGACGCTCGACCAGAGCGAGCGCCTCAAGATAGCTGGTCATGAAGCCTTTAGCCCCTGACGCAGAGACCTGCATTTCCATACTCATCCGACCCTCCGATTCAGCCGTGTCGTTTCAGACACGATGACCTGAATTTCCGAAAAATCGGTTAAGTCTGATTTTCTTTATTTTTGAAACGTTTGCGCGATATCCGCGATCAGATCAGCAAAAGGATCAGGCGTATTCACCTGCCCAGTGACCCACTGATACAGGTCCTGATCGTTTTCCTTCAGCAGCGCGTCATACAAATCCAGCCCGGCCGCATCCATCGCGTTCAGGTTGCGCTCGGCATAAGCCGACAGGATCAAATCCATCTCTTTGATCCCGCGCCGCATAGAACGCATCTGCAGGCGCTTGATCCGGACCTCGCGCGTTTCAGTCATTCTTGCCCTGCTCCAGCATCAAGCGCAGTTTCTTTTCCAACCGAGCGGCCCGCTCTGCGCTGGCCCGCATCTCGCCACGAATGGCACGCAATTCGGCGACCGCGTCTACCAGTTCCAGATTGGCCTCCCCCTCTGCGAAAGGCGCCTCCATACCTTCGCCTTCACCGGTCAACAACCACATAATCGAGACATTGATCATGCCCGCCATCATCGACAAGCGATTAGCGCGCGGTTCGGACAGATCGTTTTCCCAATCCGCGATTGTTGCCTTCTTGACCCCCAGACGACGCGCCAACTGTGCTTGCGTCATCCCCGCCGCTTCGCGCGCCGCAGCCAGCCTGTCTCCGAATGTTGCTGCATCCGGTCCGTACCAATCAGTTTCGTCGTTCATCGGGGTCTCCAATTCTGGTGTGTCATACGGCTTGATCGTCAATCGGGCGCACCCTATGACAGTCAGATTGATCATACAAACCGAGGCCGACCATGAGTTTCCTGTCTGCGACATTGTCACGCGTTAAACCCTCTCCGACCGTCGCAATGACTGCGAAAGCGGCCGAGTTGAAAGCCGCCGGGCGCGATATCATCGCCCTCAGCGCGGGTGAGCCGGATTTCGATACGCCGCAGAACATCAAGGATGCAGCCGTCGCAGCGATTGCGGCAGGCAAGACGAAATACACCGCGCCCGATGGCATCGCCGAGCTGAAACAGGCGGCCTGCGCCAAGATGAAACGAGATCACGGGCTGGACTACACACCCCCGCAGATCTCGGTCGGAACGGGCGGTAAGCAGACGCTCTATAACGCGTTGATGGCGACGATGAATGAAGGCGATGAGGTTCTGATCCCCGCGCCTTATTGGGTCAGCTATCCCGATATGGTCCTGCTGGCAGGCGGAACGCCTGTTGTGGTCGAGACCACGTTGGAAAATAGCTTCAAGCTGACGGCCGAACAGCTTGAAGCCGCGATCACGCCTAAGACCAAATGGTTCATCTTCAACTCGCCGTCGAATCCCACAGGCGCGGGCTATAGCCGGGACGAGTTGAAAGCGCTGACCGACGTTCTGATGCGCCACCCGCATGTCTGGATCATGTCGGACGATATGTATGAACACCTCGCCTATGACGGGTTCGAGTTCTGCACCCCAGCCGAGGTTGAACCGGGCCTTTATGATCGCACGCTGACCTGCAATGGCGTCTCCAAAGCCTATGCGATGACCGGCTGGCGGATCGGCTATGCTGCCGGCCCGGTCGAGATCATTGCCGCCATGCGCAAAATCCAGTCTCAATCCACGTCGAACCCTTGCTCGGTCAGCCAGTGGGCGGCGGTCGAGGCTCTGAACGGCACTCAGGACTTTCTGGCCCCCAACAATGAGACGTTCAAACGCCGTCGCGATCTGGTCGTCGGCATGTTGAACGTCATCGACGGAATCACATGCCCGACACCCGAAGGCGCGTTTTATGTCTACCCCTCAATCGCGGGGCTGATTGGCAAGACCACACCGCAAGGCACGGTGATCGACTCGGATGAGGCTTTTGCAACCGCTCTGCTGGAAGAACACGACGTTGCCGTCGTCTTTGGTGCAGCCTTTGGCCTGTCGCCCAATTTCCGGGTCAGCTACGCGACCTCGGACGAGGCCTTGACCGAGGCCTGCAAGCGTATCCAGCGTTTCTGTGCCTCTTTGACCTAAAGCGTTTTGCGTTTTATCTGATGCAGGATTGTCGAAATGCGCGTTCGACCGAAGGGAGAGGCAGCGTATTTCGACTCAAATCAAACGCAAAGCGATCTAAGCCGGAGCCACGCATGACCGCAGAGCTGCCAGAGTATTATTTCCGCGTCCGAGAAAACGGGGCCGTGGTGTTCAGGATTGACACCGAGAACCGCCAGCAGCGGATCGAGATGGATCAGATCGCGGTCATCAACATCCGAAACGGAGAAGTCAAGCCGCACGGTCAACGCAGCCTGACCGAGGCCGACAAGGCCGAGATCGCCCGATGGATGGATGCGCGCAAGGCCCTGCTGGCCCAGCGTGATATCGACGATATTCACCGGGCCGTCGACTACCTGAACCTGACCACGCAATGGGCGCAGTCCAAAGCCTCGGAAGAACAGCTTGAAGAGGTGACCGACCGGCTTTTGATGGCGATGCACGATCTGCGCTCAGTTCTGGTGCGTAAGAAAGCGGACCGGCTGAAAGGCGGCTGAGGGTTACTCGGCCGGTACGCCCACCTCACGGACAGATCGCATCCAGAACCGCGCCATCAGCAAGACCGCCGCAAAGGCCAGCCCGAGCACAAGGCCCATCCAGACGCCGATTCCGTCCATGCCCTGCACGAAGCCGAAATAGTACGAGGCCGGGATTCCGATCACCCAATAGCTGAGGGCCGCCATGATCATTGGCACTTTTGCATCCTGCAACCCGCGCAGCAGGCCCAGCGCAATCACCTGCGCACCATCGACCAGCTGAAACAGGGCCGCCATGGCCAGAAGGCCCGTGCCAATCGCCAAAATTTCGCCGCGCTGCGCGTTGTCGGCCTCCATAAACAATGAGATCAGAGGCTCGGCACAGGTCAGGAAGAGTATGATCGTCAGCACGGACACGACCAGAGACATGCCGGTAACCGCAATCGCGCCACGCTCCAGATGAGCGCGGTCGCGGCGGCCCAGCGCATTACCTGCGCGGATGGTCGCCGCGTTTGACAGGCCGAGATGCACCATGAAGGTGGCCGAAGCGAGGTTGAGGGCAATCCCATGCGCCGCCAGCGGCACCTGCCCCAGCCACCCCATCATGATCGCTGAGGTCGCAAACAGCGTGACTTCGGCCAGTGTGGTCAAGCCAATCGGAACGCCCAGCCGCAGAACCCTGCCAAACATATCCCAATCCGGCCGCCAGAAGCGTTGAAATAAGCTGTGTTCCGGCAGCACCCGAACCGCATAGATAATAACCGCAACCAGAGAAACGATCTGAGTCACCACGGACGCAATTGCTGCCCCCATGACCCCAAGCTCGGGCGCGCCCCAATTGCCGAAGATCAATGCATAGTTCGTGACGCCATTCACGACCGCGGCGATCACGGTGATCCATAGCACGATCTGAGTACGCTCCAACGCTGCCAGATAAGACTTCAGCACCATCACCAGCAGCGCAGGAAACAACCCCCATCCTGCAACGCGAAGATATTCTGAGGCGGTCTGCGCCACCTGCGGCTCCTGTTTCAGGGCAATCAGGATGGGATAGGACCACCATAGCAGCGGCATCATCAGTGCGGCATAAAGCAGTGACAGCCACAAGCCCATACGGGTCGAGCGGCGGATGCTGGTTTCATCCTCTTCTGCGGCGGCCGTCGCCACCATGGGCATAACAGCCCAGCCAAATCCGGCCCCGAACAGGAACAACACAAAGTAGTAGCTGCTTGCCAGTGTCACTGCGGCCAGGGCCTCAACCCCGTACCAACCCAGCATCACCGTATCGGTCAGGCCGATTGCGAACTGCGCCAAATGCCCGCCAATCAACGGCAGGCCAAGCACAGCGATCGCTCGAAAATGGGCGGGATATGTCATCACCTTAGTCATCTCGCCAGCCATAGGCCCGCGCCCTGCCCAAAATCAAGGCAGAAGTTAAAAACTCAAGGTGATACTTCTGAGGGATGCCAACCAAATGAAGAAGCCGTCGAAGGTTGGCACTCAACGGCTTCTTTCAGCTTTGAGCTTTAGTTGGATTTGGCGTCCGGGTGCAACGCCGACCCCAGAATATGTTCCGAGCGGTGAATCACATGATGTGCCTGACCAACGATCAGCGGATCAGGTTCGCCTACGACCGAGGCGTCCTTGTCCGGGTAATCCAGTGTCGACAGGAAGTGGCGCATACAGTTCAGGCGCGCGCGTTTCTTGTCGTTGGATTTGACAACGGTCCATGGCGCATCGGCGGTGTCGGTGTAGAAGAACATCGCCTCTTTCGCCTCGGTGTAATCGTCCCACTTGTCGAGGCTAGCTTTGTCGATGGGCGACAGCTTCCACTGTTTCAGCGGATCGGTCTCGCGGCTTTTGAAACGGCGCTGTTGCTCTTCCTGCGTAACCGAGAACCAGTATTTGTAGAGTTGAATGCCCGAACGTACCAGCATCCGCTCCAAGTCCGGAGTCTGACGCATAAATTCCAGATACTCGTTGGGATCACAGAACCCCATCACCCGCTCAACGCCCGCGCGGTTGTACCAGGAGCGGTCGTAGAACACCATTTCGCCAACGGTGGGCAATTCCTGAATGTAGCGCTGGTAGTACCACTGGCCTTTCTCCTCCCACGTGGGCTTGTTCAGCGCAACGACACGCGCCTGGCGCGGGTTGAGGTGCTCCATGAAGCGCTTGATCGTACCGCCCTTGCCCGCAGCATCGCGACCCTCGAACAACAACACGAACCGCTGGCCCGTATCCTGAGCCCAATGCTGAACCTTCAGCAATTCGGCCTGCAACTTGGCCTTCTGCGCCTCGTAGTCCTTGCGACCCATCTTGCGGTCATAGGGGTATTTCCCGCTCTCGAACGCGTGTCTGATTTTCTCGGGGCTGACGGTTGCCTCAGGCGCAGGTGTGGGCACAACCTTGATGTTTGCGGCTTCGGGTTTCTTCTGGGCGGTCGTTTCCATTCAGCTGTCCTCTTGCTGTTTTCTGTCCTGAGAACGAGCTAGCAGAACGCTTACGATCCCGCGTTGATTGGGATCAAATTGGAACGAATTTCGACGAAAAAACTGGGGCTTCCGAGATGGCCTGCCTAGCGGTGCCCCCAATCATCGGGATTGTCGGAATTGTTGGGCGACAACCCCAGCACATCTCCTTTGATCGAACAGCCCAACCCCAGAACCGTCCGGTTGGCGTAGTTGAAATAGGCACAGACCTGATTGATCTCGAGGATTTCTCCGTCGTCCCACCCGGCGTCGCGCAGGGCTGTGACATCCGCCTCGACCATGGCGCCGGGTGCTTCGGTCAACTTGCGCGCGTAGTGCATCGCTGCGATCTGCGCTGCGTTCAAAGGCGCGGCCTCCGGATCGCCCACCTCAATCGCCGCGCGGATCGCATCCCCCCTTGGCGGATCGGCCAGTAGCCGTTGCAGACCGTTGAAGTGATGCTCGACGCAATAGGAACAGGTGTTCAACGCACTGACCCAAACACCAAGCGTCTCCAGAAACCATTTGGGGATCGTGTTGGCGGAATGGTGCAGCACATTCTTGTACAGCGTCATGTGGCCTTCCATCGAATGCGGGCGCAGGGAATGCGCCATCATGATGTTGTCCACATTATTGTCGGGCCCGGACACCCGGTCATACAACTTTTTCAGCTTACCAGTCGCTTCCTGAAATGGCACGGTTTTGATCCAGCTCATTGAAACGAGGCCCCTTTTTCCTTGAACATTTTAGGTCACACACAGCTTGGCTACATTTGAGGCAAACAATCAACCGCTATTGAAAACAGATGCCAAAAGGGTTGAACTCCCTCCAGATTCTTCACCCCAGACGCGATTCCTTGCCAGAGGCCACCGTGCGTATTCTCATTATTGCTTTTCTTCTATCCTCCGCCGCAAACGCCTTTGCCGCGCTCTCTCTGATTTCTATCGATTGGCTTTTGCTAACTGCCCCTTGCGCCATGGCCAGTTCGCTTTTGATCCTGGCACGATGGCTTAAACGCAAGCCGCGCAGCTGGGCCGTTGTCGATGGATCGAATGTCATGCATTGGAAGGATGGCGAGCCTCGCATAGAAACGGTGCGAGAAGTAGTCGAGAAACTGACCGGCGCCGGTCTAACGCCCGGCGTAGTCTTCGACGCTAACGTGGGCTACAAGATCAAGGGCCGCTACTTGCACCACAACGCCCTTGCCGATCTGCTAAACCTGCCCGAGGATCGCGTCATGGTGGCCCCCAGCGGCACGCCCGCCGACCCCCTCGTGCTGCAAGTTGCTAAAGATTACGGGGCAATCGTCGTTTCAAACGACCGCTTCCGCGACTGGGCCGAGGAGTTTGGCGCGGTTTTGCAACCGGAATACTCCGTGCGTGGCGGGTACAGGGATGGGGCGCTTTGGCTGTCGTTGTAGGATGTCAATCGCCGACATTTAGGCAATCCATCCACAAGACCTCGGGCCCCTCTTCCCCCGACCCACATCACCTGCCATAATGGGGGAAACTCAAAAACAAGAGCAGCACCGATGCCCGACGATCTGTTGACGCCCAGCGCGACCGCCACTTACGACGCCTCCTCAATCGAGGTGCTTGAAGGTTTGGAGCCGGTTCGAAAACGCCCCGGTATGTATATCGGCGGTACGGATGAGCGCGCTCTGCACCATATGGTCGCCGAGATCCTCGACAACTCGATGGACGAGGCGGTCGCTGGTCACGCCAACCGGATCGAGGTTGAGCTGCACGCAGACTATGCCCTGACGGTGCGCGACAACGGGCGCGGTATTCCGATCGACCCGCACCCCAAATTCCCCGACAAATCCGCGCTTGAGGTCATCCTGTGCACCCTGCACGCGGGTGGTAAATTTTCGGGCAAAGCCTATCAGACCTCGGGCGGTCTGCACGGTGTGGGTGCATCCGTAGTGAACGCATTGTCGGATTCGATGGTCGTGCAGGTGGCGCGGGACAAAACGCTGTTCGAGCAGCGATTCTCGCGCGGGATTCCTCTGGGTCCGGTCGAAAAGGTCGGCGCGGCCCCGAACCGGCGCGGCACGACCGTGACCTTCCACGCAGATGCCGAGATCTTCGGCCATCACAAGTTCAAACCGGCGCGGCTGTTCAAATCCATCCGCTCCAAGGCCTACCTGTTCTCGGGCGTCGAGATTCGCTGGAAATCTGCCATCGATGACGGTGAAACGCCAACTGAGGCCACGTTCCACTTCCCCGGCGGCCTGTCGGACTATCTGAAGGAGACGATGAACGGCTCCTCCACCTATGCCGAGCAGCCCTTCGCGGGCACCGTGGACTTCAATGAGAAATTCGGAACGCCGGGCAAGGTCGAATGGGCGATCAACTGGACGCCCTCGCGCGACGGGTTCATCCAGTCCTACTGTAACACCGTCCCCACACCCGAAGGCGGCACCCATGTCGCCGGTTTCTGGGCCGCGGCTCTTAAGGGTATCAAGGCCTATGGGGAACTGATCAACAACAAGAAAGCCGGTCAGATCACCCGCGATGACCTGATCACCGGCGGCTGCGCGCTGGTGTCATGCTTTATCAGCGAGCCGGAGTTTGTTGGCCAGACCAAAGACCGCCTTGCCACGGTCGAGGCGCAGCGGTTGGTCGAAAACTCCGTCCGCGACCACTTCGACAACTGGCTGGCCGCCGACACGAAATCCGCCGGCGCGATCCTGGACTTCCTCATCCTGAGGGCCGAGGAACGCCTGCGCAGACGGGCCGAGAAGGAAACACAACGCAAGTCCGCCACTAAGAAACTTCGTCTCCCCGGCAAGCTGGTGGACTGTAGTAGTTCAACACGCGACGGCACCGAGTTATTCATCGTCGAGGGCGACTCGGCCGGTGGCTCGGCCAAAATGGGCCGCGACCGCAAAACGCAGGCCCTGCTGCCCCTGCGCGGCAAAATCCTGAATGTGCTGGGCGCGGCCAGTTCGAAACTGGGCACCAATGCCGAGATCAACGACCTGACCCAAGCGCTGGGTGTGGGCCTTGGCACCAAATTCAACGTCGACGACCTGCGCTATGACAAGATCATCATCATGACCGACGCGGATGTGGACGGGGCGCATATCGCCTCGCTGCTGATGACGTTCTTCTTCACCCAGATGCGCCCCATGATCGACGCGGGCCACCTGTATCTGGCCTGCCCGCCTCTGTATCGCCTGACCCAAGGCGCCAAGCGCGTCTATTGTCTGGACGAGGCCGAGCGCGACGAGTGGCTTGAGAAAGGTCTGGGCGGCAAGGGCAAGATCGACGTCTCGCGCTTCAAAGGTCTGGGCGAAATGGACGCCAAGGACCTGAAAGAGACAACAATGGATCCGGCATCCCGCAAACTGATCCGCGTCACCATTGACGAGGACGAACCCGGAGAAACCGGCGACCTGGTCGAGCGCCTGATGGGCAAAAAACCCGAACTGCGGTTCCAATACATTCAGGAGAACGCGCGGTTTGTGGAGGAGTTGGATGTTTAGTGCAAATGTCCACTGTCATCCGAGAAAACGCCACCCGGTTGAGTTTGGTCGAACTCAAATTCTAGTGATACTTTGTATTCACGCCTAATATAGTCCACAATTTCCCGCTGACCTTTTTTTGCCATAGGAAGTGACTGATCTAAAAGCCTTCTTAAGTGGTTTTCGATATCTTTGACCATCATAATCTGAGTTTGGTCAATGCTGGCAATCGAAGATACTGCCTTTCCTTGTATTTCCACAGCCCTGCTACTCAATGCGGCCTGTTCTAGTTTTGTAAATTCTCGTAAGTGCATCGACATCAAGAAGTTCAACTGTTCCGAAGCACCTTGAAGATCATTTAGAAGATTGAACATCCAAGTTTGTTTTAACCTGATAGCCGTTGCAGTTTCTTCATAAGAAAACCTGATTGCTAAAGGTGGGTCGTGGATCGGTTTGCGAATCTGAACTTGATCTCCGTTATCGTAGGTTATTCGTAGTACCCCTCTCGGGTCTCCCGAGAGCAAATGACGATATGCTTTTGTTAGACCGTCAAGAACGGCAAACACTTTAGAATGAACTTCCAAGACGCGTGCTTTATCTAGCTCGCGCTGCCGCTCTACCCTCTCCTCACGAGCGGCATAGATGGTCAAGACTGTGCCGGAGAGTGCGATCGCCGCTCCAAAGATCGTTGCAACGATTGTTTCAGAGGGTTCAAGTGAGACCCCAAAAAAATCTGTAAGAAACTCAAAGCCAAGAACGACGCAAACACCAAAAAACAATCCAATCGCAAAAATTCCATTGAACATAAAGTTCATTTCAAACGCCACGTATTGTAGCCGCAAAGCGATAATGTCACCCATGAGCAATTCAGGAATGTCACTCTACCCTCAAAAGAACATGAGGGTGAGCGGACATGGGATGGGTGATTATGAGCAAGCGCGAGTTGAACCGCGTGGAGGTTCTAGCGCAGGTTGATGACGGACGGCTGAGCGTTGATAGTGCGGCGA
>NZ_JAGHRB010000011.1 GCF_017743995.1 Ruegeria sp. R13_0
ACTTCACGACCAAGAGTGTCCCAATATTCGGCTTCTTTGGGTCGGTAAGGGATCGTATCAAATATCAAGGCATATCCCATGATTGTAGTTTGTTGGATAGAGACGAAAAAAACGTCTCCAACCTATTACGGAATTCTCTTTACGCGGAATAACACTTAGCAGACGCTTGGGTGAATTGCAGAATTCGGTACTTTGGATTCAAACCTGACACTGAGGTGTCAGTGATCTTGGAACCACCGGCACTTGATCAGCATTTTACTGCGCCGGATGGGATGGCAGATCCGGTTCAGGCTCCCACCCGGGCACATCTTCGGGCGCGACCGAGGCGTGGAGGTGTTCGGACTGGTCCCGACCAACCGTCCGTCTTTTGCGCAGCAGAAAAATCTTGCCCCACCCGCGCCACGTCCCAACCGAAGCCCCCTGAGCATTGGTCGGAAAACGAGCGCGCCATCCCTCCGGCAACGGCAGCCCATGCCGCTCGGCCTTGTCCAGCATCCAGATGAGAGGGATATTGCTGAGGGGACGCGCCTCTTCGTAGCCGTTTAGCTGACCACCCACATCTCCATGGGTGCCCCGGAACCATACCTGTTCCACGTGGCCTTTGAACTCGGGCGTGCATTTCCACAGGACAGGCTCATAGACCTCACGGGTCTCGTTCAGGGCTATCGCGTGATATCCGTGGCGGATCGCGCGGCCCAGTTGATGATTGTGGAAGGCGTGCTTTTCCTCGGCCCAGCGCCACAGCAGCGGCAGGCGCAGACCCAGCGCTTTGACCGTGTCCCATACTCCGACCATCTCGATCGCCACATCCTCATGGCAGAAATTGCGGCGGAAGTCGCGAGCGGCCGTGCCGCTCGGGTTGCATTCATAGTGACGGTAGGCCTGCTTGATGTTTCGCTCGGTCGCGTGTTCCGCCTTCAGCAGACCGATCATGTCGATCACACCCGCAAGGCTACGAACGCCGTAGGCCCCACGCGAATACCCAATGAAGTAAATCCGATCTCCGGGTTTGTAACGCGAAGCGAGATAACCATAAGCACGACGAATTTGCCGATTGATGCCCCGCCCCATCATCACGTCGAGCGAGGACTTCCAGCTTTCCCACTGGACGCCGGCCTCATAAAACACGGAAACCTGAGACCCCATTTCCTGACACAGGCGAAACGTCTGCCCGGCATGGGTTTCGAGGCCGGGCTCCAGCGTCGACATTGTTCCGTCCAGAATGACAACATGGCTGATCGGCTCACGGTGCAGCGCTTCGGCGGAATGCTCAGAGCGTAAGGGCCGCCCGAGCCATCCAAGAACCTTTCTGCTTAACCGTGACAGAATCATATCTCAGCCACTCCTGTACTCTTCGAGGGTGCGCGCGCGTCTCAGCATTGCGCCGCCCTGGCCTTCACGGTGCATCGGCAACTGAGACCCATGCGCCCATATCCCGCCTCCGTTCGACCGCCGGCCCATCACTTGCCCGCGCGCCGGTAGAGGCGAGGTATACTCAAGGATGGGTATCATCAGCATGCCGCACAAGAGATCCAACGAAACTGTGAGACGTTGAAGCATAGCTGCAAGCCTAAGCGGGCATTTGGGCATCATCATGACTAAGGCGTGCGGCATGCGTGACCTCATCGTTACAGCCACCATATGTCTGAATATATTACGAAAGCTCAAACGCATTGCAAAATTCCCGAAACCGTCTGACGACAGATCACGAAATGAGCAGTGAAGCCGCATCTTATCGGGTCGCACCGTCTCGTGACTGCACGCTACAAGTGTAGCTGAACAACCCAGTGGCTGTCTGTGGCCTGCTTCACGGTTAAGGCGGACTGAATGCCTTGTGGATTTGAGTGCAAAGCCTTCCCCTTTTGCCATCCTTTCGCTATTGCACGCATTAACCCAAGATTGATGACGCAGGACGCACCCCATGGCGATGGAAAAGACATTCAACGCGGCCGAGGCCGAGGCCCGCATCTACGAGGCCTGGGAACAGGCCGGAGCCTTCAAGGCAGGCGCGAACAAATCGCGTGACGAGAGCTTTACCATCATGATCCCGCCGCCCAACGTGACAGGTGCATTGCACGTGGGCCATGCGTTCAACAACACGCTGCAGGACATCCTGATCCGCTGGCATCGGATGCGCGGCTTCGACACGCTCTGGCAGCCCGGTCAGGACCACGCAGGCATCGCCACGCAGATGCAGGTGGAAAAGATGTTGGCCGCCACACAGCAGCCGGGTCGGCGCGAGCTGGGCCGTGAGAAATTCCTTGAGAAAGTCTGGGAATGGAAAGGCGAATACGGCGGCACGATCATCGAGCAGTTGAAACGTCTCGGCTCCTCCTGCGACTGGTCGCGCAACGCCTTTACCATGGCCGGAGCAGCGGGTGATCCGCGCACGGGGCATGAGAACTCGGCCAACTTCCATGACGCGGTCATCAAAGTCTTCGTTGATATGTACGAAAAGGGCTTGATCTATCGCGGCAAGCGTTTGGTCAACTGGGACCCGCATTTCGAAACTGCGATTTCCGATCTTGAGGTAGAGAATATTGAGGTCGCCGGGCATATGTGGCACTTTAAGTACCCCTTGGCGGGCGGTGAGACATATGAGTATTTGGAAAAAGATGAAGATGGGAATGTGATCTTCCGCGAGGAGCGGGATTATATCTCGATCGCCACGACCCGCCCCGAAACCATGCTGGGCGACGGCGCGGTTGCGGTTCACCCCTCGGATGAGCGCTATGCGCCCATCGTCGGCAAGCTCTGCGAAATCCCGGTTGGTCCGAAAGAACATCGCCGTCAGATCCCGATCATCACCGATGAGTATCCGGACCCCGATTTCGGCTCGGGCGCGGTGAAGATCACCGGCGCGCATGACTTCAACGACAATATGGTCGCCAAGCGCGGCGGCATCCCGATGTACCGCCTGATGGACACCAAAGGCGCGATGCGGGCCGATGGTGCGCCTTACGCGGAAGAAGCGGACAAGGCGCAGGAATACGCACGCGGCAAGGAGTTCACCGAGAACGAGATCGACGCGATCAACCTGATCCCTGATCACCTGCGCGGCCTCGACCGGTTCGAAGCGCGCGCGAAGGTTGTCGAAGAAATCACTGCGGACGGTCTGGCCGTGATGACCCGTTCGGACGATCCGCGTCTGGGATCAACCGCTCTTAAGCCCGATCACGAAGGCGCGGACAAGCTGGTTCCGCTGGTCGAGAGCAAACCGATCATGCAGCCCTTCGGCGACCGCTCGAAAGTGGTCATCGAGCCGATGTTCACCGACCAATGGTTCGTCGACGCGGCCAAAGTCGTCGGCCCCGCGCTAGATGCGGTCAAGGACGGCACGGTCAAAATCATCCCCGAGTCGGGCGAGAAAACCTACTACCACTGGCTGGAAAACATCGAGCCCTGGTGCATTTCGCGCCAGCTGTGGTGGGGGCATCAGATTCCGGTTTGGTATGGCCTCGATCTCTCGGCTGAGAACTTCAAGGACGATGAAAACGACGGCGACCTTGATCTGGTCGAATTGGGCCGTTTGCTGAATGAAGGCGGTATGCTGCATCGTGGCAATGTCATGGAATGCGCTGCGAGTCTTGAAGCCGTCACCGAGAAATTCCTCGACGACAACGCAAACATCCCTAGCCCGCTGAGCCACGCAACGGTTGTCGAAGTCGCCGACAAGCAGGAAGCGATCCATCAGTTCGCTGAAAGCCTTGCTCAATACGCGGTCGAACAAGACCCGACCAAGCTGGTCTACCCGGTCTGGCGCGATCCGGACGTGCTCGACACCTGGTTCTCCTCCGGCCTCTGGCCCATCGGTACGCTAGGCTGGCCCGAGCAGACCGAGGAGTTGGAACGCTACTTCCCCACTGATGTTCTGGTTACCGGCTTCGACATCCTGTTCTTCTGGGTCGCCCGGATGATGATGATGCAACTGGCCGTGGTCGATCAGATCCCGTTCCACACCGTCTATCTGCACCAGCTCGTCCGCGACGAGAAGGGCAAGAAGATGTCCAAGACCACCGGCAACGTCATCGACCCGCTGGAGATCGTGGACGAATTCGGCGCCGACGCGCTGCGCTTTACCAATGCCTCGATGGCGGCGATTGGCGGTGTGCTGAAACTGTCCCGCGAGCGCATCACCGGCTACCGCAATTTCGGCACCAAACTGTGGAACGCCGTCCGCTTTGCCGAGATGAACGAGGTCTTCACCGACGCTGTGCCGCAACTCGACGTGGCCGACCTGAAACCCAAAGCCGCCGTGAACCGCTGGATCATCGGCGAAACCGCCCGCGTGCGGGAAGAGGTCGATGCGGCGCTGGAAAGCTATCGTTTCAACGATGCCGCCAACGGGCTTTATGCCTTTGTCTGGGGCAAGGTTTGCGACTGGTACGTGGAACTCTCCAAACCCCTGCTGCAAGGCGATGACGCCGAGGCGCAAGCCGAAACCCGCGCCACCATGCGCTGGGTTCTGGATCAGTGCATGGTCCTGCTGCATCCGATCATGCCTTTCATCACCGAAGAACTATGGGGCCTGACAGGCAACCGCGCGAAGATGGTTGTCCACGCTGACTGGCCGAGCTATGCCGCTGCTGATCTGGTGGATGCCGACGCGGATCGTGAGATGAACTGGGTGATCTCGGTGATCGAAAACACCCGCTCGGCCCGGGCCCAGATGCGGGTTCCGGCTGGCCTCTACGTGCCGATGCTGGTGACCGAGATAGACGATCACGGCCAAGCCGCATGGGACCGCAACGAAGCGCTGATCAAGCGCCTAGCGCGGATTGATAGTCTGACCAAGGCCGACGAGCTGCCAAAAGGCACAATCTCAATTGCCGCTCCGGGCGCGAGCTTCGGTCTGCCGCTGGCCGACATCATCGACATCGGCGCCGAAAAGGAACGGTTGGAGAAAGCCAAGGGCAAACTGGCCAAAGAACTCGGCGGTCTGCGTGGGCGTCTGAACAACCCCAAATTCGTGGCCTCGGCCCCGGAGGAAGTGGTTGAGGAAGCCAAAGCCAACCTCGCTGCGCGCGAAGAAGAAGAGGCCAAGCTGAACGAAGCCCTCGCTCGTCTGGCCGAACTCGCCTGATCTTCTTCTCGTTCCAAAAACGGAAATCCCAACCTCACCACCCGAGCCGGTGGTGAGGTTTTTCTTTGTCCTCAGAGCTTTCCCCTTGTTCGCGCCAGCCTGCGCTTGTTAGCACTTCGGAGCAACAACTCTTCGAGGCCCCTATGGCACGACCTTTCCCCCCGATGCAGACCGTCTCAACAGGGCTGGTAGTCGCCATTGTCGGGTTCTTCAGCTCATTTCCCATCGTGCTGCAAGGGCTGGCTGCAATGGGCGCATCGGCCGCCCAAGCAGCCTCGGGCCTGATGAGTGCTGCGATTGCAATGGGGCTGGCCGCGATTGTTCTCAGCCTGCGTTACCGACAACCCATCAGCGTGGCCTGGTCTACCCCCGGAGCGGCGTTGCTAGCGGTTTCAGCCACCCCGGCCGCAGGCTTCTCAGGCGCGATCGGAGCCTTTCTCTGCGCCGGAGCCTTGACGATTCTGGCAGGACTTTGGAAACCCTTGGGGCGTCTGGCCGCTGCAATCCCGACCACTCTGGCGCAGGCGATGCTCGGCGGAGTGCTGTTGCCCCTGTGCATTGTCCCGTTCAAAGCAGCTGTTGAGTTACCCTGGCAGGCCCTACCCGTGATCCTGACATGGTTCATCGCCGGACGTCTTAACCGGCTGTTCGCCGTTCCCGCAGCCGTCGTCGCCGCAGCGCTGGTGGTTGTGTTCAGCGCCGATGGTGCCTCCGTCCGACCCGAGACCTATCTGGCCGCGCCGGTCTGGACGATGCCGTCATTCTCGTTTGCGTCAGCGATCGGCATCGGCCTGCCGCTGTTCGTCGTCACAATGGCAACCCAAAACATCCCCGGCATCGCCGTGATGCGCAGCTTTGGCTACACCCCCGCACCTGGCAAGCTGTTCTCCTCCGTCGGCGGGGCAAGCATGTTTTCGGCCCCATTTGGAGCCCCCGCCACCTGTCTGGCGGCCATCACCGCCGCGATGTGTTCGAACGAAGACAGCCACCCGGACCGTAGTTTGCGCTATTGGTCTGCAATCATGGCAGGCGTGTTCTACTGCGTCTTCGGTATCTTCGCCGTGGCGATCACCGGTTTTGCCGCCCATGCCGACCCGCTGCTGATGGGCACGCTGACCGGCGTAGCCCTGATCGGAGTGATGGCCAACGCCACCTTCGCAGCACTCGAAATACCCGCCGAGCGCGAAGCCGCAATCCTGACCTTCGCCATCACCGCCTCAGGGATCACGGTGTTTGGTCTGGGCGCTGCGGTCTGGGGCTTGATGGCTGGGGGCGTCGCCTACCTCTTGACCACCAAACTGCGATGATCCCTTTCTCCCCACGCCTGAAAAAGCTATCCTGCACCCATGTTCGGATCGCTTGGAAAACTGGTGGAACGCCAGATCAAGAAGGCTCAGGCCGAGGGCCAATTACAAGGTCTTGAGGGCGAAGGTGCGCCTCTGCCCGATCGCTCAGGCGAAGCGCAAAGCGATCCCGCCATTGCGGCCGGTCATCGGATCATGGCGCAGGCCGGGGTACTGCCCGAGGAGTTCGTCATCAAGAAACGGTTGGACGAGGCTCGAAAGGAGTATGCTGAACTAACCGATCCCGAGGCCCGCAAAGCCAAGATGTCCAAGATCGCCGATCTCGAGATGCGCTACAACATGGCCCGAGACGCGCGGCGCGCCTTTATGCGGTGATCACTTGAACTCGGGCTTTCGGCCTTGCATCTGCGCCATCACGACCTCCATCTGATCAGGCTTCCCAATCAGATCCACCTGTTCCGAAGACTCGGCCAGCAACACATCGGCGCGCGGATTGGTTTCGGCGAAGTCTATGAGGCGCTTGGCAGCGCGGATGGCCGAGGGGCTTTGCGAGGCGATGTTTTCAGCCAAGGCCAGTGCTTCGGTCTGCGGATCATCGGACAGCCTGGTGACCAAGCCCCACTCGGCCGCCTGTGCAGCCCCAATGGGACGCGCGGTATAGGTCAGCAGCCGCAAAACGTCTGAGCGGACCAGTTTCGGAAGCAGAACCATGCCGCCCATGTCTGGGATGATGCCCCATTTCATCTCCATCACTGCAAGCTTCGCCTCGGGATGGGCGATGCGGATATCCGCGCCCAGAGCGATCTGCAGGCCGCCCCCATAGGCCGCGCCTTGGATCGCGCAGATGACGGGAACGGGGATGCGCCGCCAGATCAGGGCCAGTTCCTGCATCTCATTGGCGTCTTCATGGCTGCGGGTCATCAGCCATTCGGTCGGGTCCATATGGGCCATTTTCGCGAAACTCGCCATGTCGAGACCGGCGCAGAAGCTTTTGCCCTCACCCAACAGGACCACGGCGCGGGCGTCCGAGGCCGCAACCTCTTGCCCGGCGGTCAGCAGCGCCTTGATCATCGCCTCGTCCAGAGCATTCATCTTGTCGCCGCGCGTCAGCGTGACATGAGCGATGTGATCCTTGTACTCGACAGATACGCGTGCCATTCCGGACCTCCTTATTTTGCAGTCTTGATAAGACTGCCCCGAATGTGAGTGTAGTTCCACCGCGACGTTGAGGCATGTCGAGGCGCGGGCTTGCAGCAACCCGCACGGTGGGCTTATCTGCGCCTATGACCAGACCTCGCTACACATCGTTCGCCCAATCCCTGCCCGCAACCGTCCCGTTTGTGGGGCCGGAAACGCAGGAGCGCCAACGCGGTGCCCCCTTCAAGGCAAGGCTTGGCGCGAATGAAAGCGTGTTTGGTCCCTCGCCTCGTGCCATCGAAGCGATGCAACGGGCCGCAGGTGATATCTGGATGTATGGCGACCCCGAGAATCACGATCTGCGCCATGCGTTGGCCGAGCATCACGGGGTTACGCCCGAGAACATTGTGGTGGGCGAAGGCATCGACGGGCTGTTGGGCTACCTGGTGCGGCTATTGATCGGGCCGGGCGATGCGGTTGTGACCTCTGACGGGGCCTATCCCACCTTTAACTACCATGTGGCGGGTTTCGGAGGTGAGTTGCACAAGGTTCCCTATCGCGACGATCACGAAGACCCTACCGCTTTGTTTGCCAAGGCAGCAGAGGTGGATGCCAAGCTGGTCTATCTGGCAAACCCCGACAACCCGATGGGAAGCTGGCGTTCGGGCGCCGATATCGTGGCCGCGATGGAGGCTCTGCCCGCCGGGTGCCTGCTGGTTCTGGACGAGGCCTATGTCGAATGCGCGCCGGGCGGCACTGCTGCGCCTGTTGCCGCCGATGATCCCCGTGTGATCCGGATGCGGACGTTTTCGAAAGTGTATGGAATGGCAGGCGCGCGGGTGGGCTATGCCATCGGTGCCCCCGAATTGATTGCGGCCTTCAACAAGGTACGCAACCATTTCGGCATGAACCGGGCTGCACAAGCCGGGGCGCTGGCGGCACTTGAGGATGGCGACTGGCTGTCAGAAGTGCAGGCCCGGATCACTGAGGCTCGGGATCGTATCGGACGCATTGCGCAGGCCAACGGTTTGATCCCGTTGCCTTCGGCCACGAATTTCGTTGCGATTGACTGCGGGCGTGACGGGGTGTTTGCGAAGGCCGTTCTAGACTCTCTCGTCGAACAGGGTGTGTTTGTGCGGATGCCATTTGCGGCCCCGCAGAACCGCTGTATCCGGGTGAGTTGCGGTGGAGAGGCAGAGATGGCGGCTTTTGAAGCGGCCTTGCCTTTGGCCTTGGCGCAAGCTCGCGCGGTATAGGGGGGGGGCTGTCTGCCCCCATCGCGCCAAGGCGCGAGTCCCCCCGAGGATATTTTTGGCCAGATGAAGGGGCGGATCGGCGCTATGTGGCCAGTGTCGCGGCGACGGCTTCCAGCGCGCCTTGACCACGGGGGATATCAAGTGCCGCCATAGCGGTCTCCATGCCGCCCAGCATCGCCATGATCATCTGCGCGTTGACGTGTCCCATATGGCCTAGGCGGAAGCAACCGTCCCAGTCTTCCATCCCCAAGCCGATACCAAGTGTCAGGCCAAGCTGTTTTTCGGTGTAGTTGCGCAGCGGCGTGCCGCGCCCCTCAGTCAGGCGGAGGGCGGTGACTGCGTGGCTGCGATGGGTCGGGTCGGCGACGTTGAAATGAAGTGCTCCCCCTTGCGCCCAGACATCGCAGGCGGCCCAGATGGCTTTGGCGAGACGCTCATGGCGGGCCCAGACGTTTTCGAGCCCTTCGCCATGGATCAGGTCCAACGCGGCGCGCAGACCATAGAGGTGATGGGTGGGCGCGGTGCCGTTGAAATACTGATAGAACAGCTCTGGGTTGGCGCGCGGTTGCCAATCCCAATATTGCGAAACGCGGGGCATTGCAGCACGTTTCGCCTGCGCTTTGTCGTTGAAGAAGACAAAGCCGGTGCCCGCCGGGGTCATAAGGCCCTTCTGGCAGGCTGTCACGGTGACATCGACTCCCCAAGCGTCCATCTCGAACCTATCGCATCCCATCGAGGCGATACAGTCGGCCATCAGGAGTGCGGGGTGGTTCAAGTCATCCAGCAAAGCGCGCAAGGCAGGGATATCATTTCGGATCGAGGTGGACGTATCCACATGGACGGCAAGCACGGCTTTGATTTTGTGTTCTTTGTCGGCATTCAGCGCCTCAGCGATACGGTCAATATCCCAGGGTGAAGACAAGCCGAAGTCTATCAGGTCAACCTTGGCACCGATCCCCTCGGCCATCTCGGCCCAGCCATGGGTGAAACGACCCGAGGCTGGGGCCAGAACGGTTTCTCCGGGGGCGATTACATTCGACAGCGCGGCCTCCCACGTGCCGTGGCCGTTGGCGATATAGATAGCGACCTCGTGCTGAGTTCCGGCCACGCGCTTTAGGTCCTGCGTCAGCGCGGGCATCATCTCAATCAACGCGCCATCGTAGATGTTGGGAGACGGGCGGTGCATAGCCTGCAGCACCGCGTCGGGCATCACCGAAGGGCCCGGAATGGCCAGATACTCGCGCCCATGCACGAGGGAGGTTTGGTTTTTCATGAGGGTAACCTGCTTAACTTGAGGCCCACCCTAGCGTTTCGCAATGCGGCGTCAATCCGTCAGGTGAGTCGCCTCACGCGCAAGCGCTTCGATGCCAGACCAGTCGCCCTCTTGAACCATCTGCTTGGGCGCGACCCAGCTGCCACCGGCGCAGACCACGTTGGACAGCGAAAGATAGTCACGGGCGTTTGAGGGCGATACTCCGCCTGTGGGGCAGAAAGTGATCTGAGGCAGGGGCGCTCCTATGGCTTTCAGGGCCGGTGCACCGCCCGAGGCCTCCGCGGGGAAGAATTTCAGCATGTCATAGCCCTTTTCCAGCAGGGCCATCGCCTCACTCGCAGTGGCCGCGCCGGGTAGAAGGGGCAGGCCTTCGGCTTCGCATGCGGAGATCAGGGCATCTGTCGCGCCGGGGGAGACACCGAACTGCGCGCCGGCCTCTTTGGCGGCGCGGACGTCTTCGGGGGTGACCAGCGTGCCTGCGCCCACGACGCCTCCGGGCACAGCGGCCATGGCACGGATCACGTCCAGCGCGGCAGGGGTGCGCAGGGTGACCTCAAGCGCAGGAAGACCACCTGCGACCAGCGCCTCGGCCAAAGGGCGGGCGTGGGCGGCGTCATCCACCACCAGTACCGGAACGATTGGGGCCAGTGCGCAGATCTCGCGGGTGCGTTGGGTTTTGGACATGGATTAAACTCCGAAAATGCTGGCACCTGTATCGGCGGACCCGACATTCTGGCGGAACGCGCCGAAGAGGTCGCGACCGACGCCGTGCTGGTTGGCAGACAGATCAGCGGTCGCTGGGCTGCGGTCGAGGACGCCGGGTGTGAGGATTTCGAGCTCTCCCTTTACGGCATCGACGCGCAGCAGATCGCCGTCTTGCAGATAGCCGATGGCGCCACCGTCCAGCGCTTCGGGGCAGACATGGATGGCGGCGGGAACTTTGCCCGACGCACCAGACATGCGGCCATCGGTAACCAAAGCGACCTTTTGGCCCCTGCCCTGAAGGATCGACAGTATCGGCGTCAGCGAATGCAGCTCGGGCATGCCGTTGGCCTTCGGACCCTGGAACCGAACAACGACGATAACATCATCGGTGAACTCTCCGGCCTTGAAGGCGGCTTTGACGTCATTCTGGTCGTGGAACACACGGACGGGCGCTTCGACCACCTGATGTTCGGGGGCCACGGCCGAGACCTTCATGACGCCGGTGCCCAGATTTCCGGTCAGGCGCGACAGGCCACCTGTAGGCTGGAACGGGTCCTTGGCCGGGCGCACAATCTTTTCATTCAGGCTATGGCCAGCGCCGTCTTCCCAGACCAACTCGCCGTCTTTCAGCTTGGGTTCCTTGGTGTAGTTGTGAAGACCCTGCCCCGCGACGGTCAGCGTGTCGGGGTGCAGCAGCCCGTCGTCCAACAGCGTGCTGATGGTAAAGCCCAAGCCCCCGGCGGCGTGGAAGTGGTTCACATCGGCCAGACCGTTGGGATAGACCCGCGCGACCAACGGGACCACGGCGGAGATGTCGGAAAAATCCTCCCAATCCAGCACGATACCACCCGCGCGCGCCATGGCGATCAGGTGGATCAGCAGGTTGGTTGAGCCGCCCGTGGCCATCAGGCCGACGATGCCGTTCACAAAGGCGCGTTCGTCTAGGATCTGACAAACCGGCGTGTAGTGATTGCCCAACGCGCTGAGAGACAGGGCACGACGCGCGCCTTCCTCGGTCAGGGCATCGCGCAGAGGCGTGTTGGGATTGACGAAGCTGGAGCCCGGCAGGTGCAGGCCCATGAACTCCATCAGCATCTGGTTGGTGTTGGCAGTGCCGTAGAAGGTGCAGGTGCCTGGGCCGTGATAGGCCGCCATTTCGGCCTTCATCAAGGCGTCGCGACCCACTTCTCCGGCAGCGAATTGCTGGCGAACCTTGGCTTTTTCGTCATTGGGCAGACCGCTGGTCATGGGGCCTGCGGGCAGGAAGACGGCGGGCAGATGACCGAAGGCCTGCGCGCCGATGATCAGGCCGGGCACGATCTTGTCGCAGACCCCCAGAAACACCGCCGCGTCATAGGTGTTGTGGCTGAGCGCCACTCCGGTCGCCAGCGCGATCACATCTCGCGAAAACAGAGACAGCTCCATCCCCGCCTCGCCTTGGGTCACGCCGTCGCACATGGCGGGAACCCCGCCTGCGACCTGCGCTGTACCGCCTGCCGCGCGGATCGCTTGACGGATCAACTCGGGATACCGCTCGAACGGTTGGTGGGCCGATAGCATGTCGTTATAGGCGGTGACGATACCAAGGTTTCCAGCCGTACCGGTCGCCATCGAGTTCTGATCCTCACCGGCACCGGCATAAGCATGCGCCTGACCGCTGCAGGACAGATGCGCACGGGCGGGGCCTTTGGATTTGGCCTGTTCCATCCGCTCAAGATGCGGGCCGCGCAGGTCGGCGCTGCGGTCGATGATGCGTTTGGTGACGTCGGAAATGACTGTATTGACCATGATTACCCTCCGATCTGACGCCAGCGGCGTCCATCGCGATGCATCAGCATCAATGCTTCTTCGGGCCCTGAACTGCCCTGATCGTATTTTGCGGGCTTGTCGCCACGCTCTTCCCAGCCGCGAATAATGGGATCAACCCAGGCCCAGGCGGCCTCGGCCTCATCGCCGCGCATGAACAGTGTTTGGTCGCCACGGATCACGTCCATGATCAAGCGCTCATAGGCGTCGGGCGATTGCGCGCCATCGCCCAGCGCATCGGCAAAGCTCATATCGAGCGCCACGTCGGACAGACGGAACCCGCCCTGCCCCGGTTCCTTGATCGTAGTGCGCAGAGTGATGCCTTCGTCCGGCTGCAGACGGATCACTAGCACATTACCGTGCAGAGGTCCGACGTTAGGGAAAATCGTATGCGGCGGGTCGCGGAAGAACACAGCAATTTCGGACTCGCGTGCCCTTAAGCGTTTGCCCGTGCGCAGGTAGAACGGCACGCCCGCCCAGCGCCAGTTGCCGATATGAGCCTTCAACGCAATGAAGCTTTCGGTACGGCTGGCAGGATCCCCGACATGATCGAGGTAACCGTCGCCGCCCTTGTCCGTACGATATTGGCCGCGCGCGATATCCTTCGGCTCGACTGGCTCCAGCGCTTCGATCACTTTGACCTTTTCATCGCGCACCGCGTTAGGCGCGAATTTCGAAGGCGGCTCCATCGCGGTCAGACAGAGAAGCTGCACCAGATGGTTCTGGATCATATCCCTCATCGCGCCGGATTGGTCGTAGTAAGCACCGCGCCCCTCGACACCGACAGTCTCGGCCACGGTGATTTGCACGTGATCGACATGGGTCGCGTTCCAAAGCGGCTCAAAAAGGGAATTGGCAAAGCGCAGCGCCATCAGGTTCTGCACAGTTTCCTTACCCAGATAGTGGTCGATCCGGTAGATTTGATGCTCTTCGAAACAGGAGCGCAGCCCCTCGTTTAACGCCTTAGCCGAGGCTAGATCATGACCAAAGGGCTTTTCCACCACGATCCGGCTGTCGGGCGTGGCAAGCCCGTGATCATTCAAACGCTGCGCAATTCCTGAGAACAAGCTGGGACCCACAGACAGATAAAAAGCCCGCACGACATCCGAGCGCAAGGCTTTGGCCAGATCGGACCAGCCCGCATCGCCCAGCGCATCCACCGGCACGTAATCAACATGTGTCAGAAAGCGATCCAGAGTGTCCTTGTCGTAACTCGGCGCGAATTTATCCATCGACGCGCGCAATTGGTCACGAAACCCGTCACTGTCCATGTCGGACCTGGCGGTTCCGATGATCCGCGCATCCTCCGGCATCTGGCCCATTTCAAACCGGTGATACAGCCCCGGCAAGATCTTGCGCTGCGCCAGATCGCCCGTCGCGCCAAACAGCACGAGGTCGAACGGGTCTACCGGGATGACGCGTGAAACCATGATCAGCTTCCTTTTATGCTTCCTGCCCCAAGAAGCAGAACCTCAGTCGCGATGTGGGTCGCTGGCGCGGCCCCGAATGTTATCGCTAACATTTCCACGGTTGGATACGGAACCTTGAAATAAAAATCAAGCCCGGAATCCCCAATAGGCCGACTGATCGGTCACGATTGCGACCGCAACCACTCCATGACAGCAGGGCGCACGGATTGCTCACCGCGATGACGTGCATCCGCGATGATTTTGCGGACGTCCTGCAGGTTCGATCTCAGCAACAGGCTTTTGACCGGTCCGATCGAAGCCGGACGCATGGACAAGGTGCGGATCCCCATTGCAGCCAGACACAGCGCCTCGACCGGGCGACCGGCGTCCTCGCCACAGAAACTCAGCGGTGTATCCGAGATACTGCAGCGTTCCACAATCCGTTCGATGAAGCTGAGGAAACTGACATTCAACGTGTCATATCGGCGGCGCACCAGCTCGTTTTCACGGTCGGCGGCAAAGAAGAACTGCTTCAGGTCGTTGCCCCCGATCGAGATGAAATCCACCTCATCAAAGAACTTTTGCGGTGAGAACGCCAGCGACGGCGTTTCCAGCATCGCCCCCACTTCGAGCGTTTCCGGCAGGATATGGCCAAGACGTTTTTCACGCTCGATGGTTTTGTTGACCTCCCAACGGGCTTCGCGGAACTCTTCGGCCTGCGCGACGAAGGGGAACATGATGGTCAGCGGGCGGCCATTCGCAGCTCGGATCAACGCTTGCAGCTGCATCCGCATTACGCCGCGTTTGTCCAGGCCCACGCGGATCGCACGCCAGCCCAGCGCCGGGTTCGGTTCCGCCACATGCTTCATGTAGGGCAGAACCTTATCCGATCCGATATCGAGGGTCCGGAACACAACGCGTTTTTCTCCGGCCGCGTCTAGAACCCGCTGGTATTGGGTCACCAGCTCAGACCGTCTCGGCATCTGGTTACGGATCAGGAATTGCAGCTCGGTTCGGAACAAGCCAACCCCTTCCGCGCCCGAATTCCCGAGCGAGGGTAGATCGGCCATCAGGCCCGCATTCATCGCCATGTTGATCCGCGCGCCATCCTGCGTAACCGTCGGCGTTTCCCGGATCGAGGCATAGCGCTCCTGCGCTTTGGCCTGCATCGCGATCTTGTCGCGAAACGCGCTGACAACACTGTCTTCGGGGCGCAGATGGACAACGCCGTTATCCCCATCAACCAGAATGTGGTCACCGTTCAGAGCCTCTGTCGTGATCCGCCCGACATGCACGACCAAAGGGATCGCCAGCGCACGGGCAACAATCGTGGCGTGGCTGCCGACCGAGCCTTCCTCGAGCACGATCCCTTTCAGGGACCGGCCGTATTCCAGCAAGTCTCCGGGGCCGATATTGCGGGCGATGAGGATCGGATCGGGCGGCAGATCAGCGCTGTCGGTCTTGCCCTGCCCGGTCAGGATACGCAGCAAGCGATTGCTGAGGTCATCCAGATCCGCCAACCGTTCCCGCAGATAGGGATCGGTCACCTGCCCCATACGGGCGCGGGCCTGTGATTGCTCTTTCTCGACCGCGGCCTCGGCGCTGAGGCCAAGGGCTATGTCTTCCTCCATCCGCCGCATCCAGCCCTTGGAATTGGCGAACATGCGGTAGGCTTCCAGAACTTTCAGCTGCTCTTTGTCGCCGTTCTGCGAGATTTCGAGCATCTTGTCGACGCCGACGCGCAGTTCCTCAACCGCCTCGTTCAACCGCTCGCTTTCGCGGTGCGGGTCTTCGGCAATCGGGTTGGTCACGACAACGCGCGGCTCGTGTAGCCAGACATGCCCCTCGGCAGAGCCTTCCTGCGCCGGACCGCCGGTCAATTGCACAGATTGCTGGTGCAAAGGCGACAGGGCCGCGCCTTCGCCCACGAACGCGCCCAGTTCGGCCATCTCGGCCAGAACCATTGCGACCACTTCCAGCGCATAGATCTCATCGGCCGAGAACTCACGCGCGTCGCGGGACTGCACCACCAGAACGCCCAGCTTCTGGCCCAGCCGCTGGACCGGCACCCCGAGGAATGAGGAAAAACGCTCTTCGCCCGTTTCCGGCATAAACCGGAACCCTTTGGCCGCAGGCGCATCTGCCGTGTTCACCACTTTGCCGGATTTGGCCACCCGGCCCACAAGACCTTCGCCCAGACGCATCCGGGTCTGGTGTACGGCCTCGGGCGAGAGACCTTCAGTCGCGCAAAGCTCAAGGGTTTCTTCGTCACGGAACAGATAGATCGAGCAGACCTCGCAGCGAATGCTGTCCGCAATCAGCTGCGTGATGCGGTCGAGACGCTCCTGACCGGCCGCCTCGCTCGCCATTTCTTCGCGCAGCCGAACCAGCAGCTTGCGGGATTCTGTTTCCGTACCGTCCGCCATGGCCCAACCCAATTAGTGCGTCAGGCGAAACCTTTGGCCGATCAGCTCAGGCCGCCTTGTCCAGTTCAAAGGCATCATGCAGTGCCTGAACAGCAAGTTCCATGTATTTCCTGTCGACAAGGACGGAAATTTTGATCTCAGAGGTTGTAATGACCTTGATGTTGATCCCCTCATCCGAGAGAACCTTGAACATCTTGGCCGCAACACCCGACTGCGAACGCATGCCAATGCCTACAACCGAAACTTTGCAGACGTCTTCATCGGCCACCAGCTCGGCATAGTTCAACTCACCCGCATCCTTGATCGCTAGCAGCGCCTTTTCGGCGCGCACGACCTGATCTGTCGGGCACGAGAAGGTCATATCCGTGCGCCCTTCGTCCGAGATGTTCTGGACGATCATGTCCACATTCACGCCCTCATCGCTGAGCGCGGTGAAGATGATCGAGGCGATGCCGGGGCGGTCGGCCACGGAAACGACGGTCATCTTGGCTTCGTCGCGGGAATAGGCCACACCGGCCACAACATTGGATTCCATGATATCCTCCTCGTCGCAGACCAGCGTACCGGCCTCGTCGGATTGTTCTTCGAAACTTGAAAGAACGCGCAGTTTCACCTTATAGCGCATCGCCAGCTCGACCGAGCGGGTTTGCAGCACTTTCGCACCCAACGACGCCAGTTCGAGCATTTCCTCGAACGAGATCCGGTCCAGCTTGCGCGCCTTTTCGCAGATACGCGGATCGGTCGTGTAGACGCCATCGACGTCCGTATAGATGTCGCAGCGCTCAGCCTCGAACGCGGCAGCAAAGGCCACAGCGGTCGTGTCCGAACCGCCACGGCCCAGCGTCGTGATCCGGCCTTCGGGGCTGATGCCCTGGAAACCGGCGACCACGGCCACTCTCATGCCTTCGCCGAACTTTTGGTTCAGATTGTCCGTCGGAATTTCCTCGATCCGGGCCGAGGAATGCGCTCCATTGGTCAGCAGCGGCACCTGCCAGCCCTGCCAGCTGCGCGCCGGAATTTCCATTTCCTGCAACGTCAGCGCCATCAGACCCGCAGTGACGTTTTCGCCCGACGATACTACGGCATCGTATTCGCGGGCGTCGAACAGCGGCGAGGTCTCGTTCACCCAGCCCACCAATTCGTTGGTTTTGCCGGACATGGCCGAAACGATGACGATGACGTCATAGCCCTTTGCCACCTCAACGCCGATGCGCTTTGCCGCGCGGCGGATGCGGTCAAGATTGGCAACCGATGTGCCACCGAATTTCATCACGAGTACGGGCATGGGGGCAAGTGTCTCCGCGCCTTGGATTTAAAGTCCCGAGCCTCATATGCGAGGGGGAGCGCAAGAGCAAGGGGCGCTGCATCACAGATATTGCGTCAAGGGGCCGCTTTACTTTCCGAAAACGCAATGTCAGCCTAGCGCCAAAGCAATTCCAAGAGGTTATTCATGCTTCGTTTCGCAACCGTCCTTGCCCTGATCGCATCCCCCGCCCTGTCACAGCAGGCAAGCGTTGCTGGCACCGATGGACAGAACGCGCTGGGTACGGTTCCCTGCGCCGCCAATGCCGGTGACCCGCTCCAAAGCTGCCATGCGGAGCTGCGCCGCCGCGATGACGGCTCCGTCACGCTGGCCGTGCAATTGCCAGGCGGTGACGTTCGCAGCATCTATTTCACGGATGGCATTCCGGATTCCAGCAGCTCGCCCTCGCCGATCAATCATGAAATTCGGGGCGACATCATGGTGATCTTCATCGAACCCGGTGAGGTCTATGAACTTCCCAAGGCCGCGCTGAACACTCAGTAAGCGTGGGGCTTCCCGTCGTAGGTTTCGAAACATCCCGTGTTGTCCAGCGACAGCGCATCGAAACGCCCCATCAGGCCGGCAACGGCCTGATCCACATGGATGTCCGCTGCTGAGCCGCCCATGTCGGTCTTCACCCAACCGGGGTGATAGATGCCCACCGCAATACCATCCGGTTTCAGGTCGGTCGCCAGATTGCGCCCCAGATTCAACGCCGCCGCCTTGGAGGCGCGGTAGATGTAGCTGCCGCCCGGCGCGCGGGTGTGCGAGGCCATCTGAGACGACATGATCGCAATCCGCCCTCCTGCCGCGCGCAGATTGTGCAGCAATGACTGTACGGTCAGAAAAACGCCGGTGACATTGGCCGCAAAACTCTGCGCCCACATCTCGGCGGGGTAGTCCTCAATGCTGTGACCTTTGTCCAGATACACACCCGCATTGCAGATCAACAGGTCGACCGGCTGCCCTTTCAGCTGGTCCGCCATCGCCGCTTGCTGCGCCGGATCGGCAACGTCCAACTGAACCTCGGCGCTGCCATCCCGCGCAGTTCCCGTGACCTCATGACCCTGCGCGCGATACCGCTCTGCCAGAGCCCATCCAATTCCCCGATTGGCTCCGGTAATCACGATATGCATGGGTCAGTTCGTCTTTCTGCTGGGAATGAAGGGCAGTGGCGCAACCGGCACCCCGTCTTCAATCAGGGATTTCGCCTCATCCGGTTTCACTTCGCCATAGATCGAGCGTTCGGGCGCTTCGCCCAGATGCATCTTGCGCGCCTCCGAGGCGAAATCATGGCCCACATAGTCCGAGTTTTCTTCGACCTTGCGGCGCAGCTCGGCCAAGGCACGCTCAACTTCCTTAGGCGTGCTGGTCATGTTGATGTCTTCCGACGATGGCTTGGGCATTTGCGCCGACTTCTGGGCATCCCGCGCAGGCCGGACACGCGGAGTCATGATCGCCTTTTCAACATGCGCACATCCACATACCGCGCATGTCACCATGCCCGAGGCTGCCAGCTTGTCGTAGGCTTCGGCAGATTGGAACCAGCTGTCGAAACTGTGGCCCTTGCTGCACTTTAACGCGTATTGAATCATGGTCCGTCCAAAATGTCGGTTGGCGAATAGATACCGACCGAAACTCCAATATCAAGTCTCTCAATATTAAGTTTAATGTATCCGGGGCGCAAATCTGCGCAAAATAGCGGCAAGATCGGGCGAGTTGACTTTCGATGCGGCCTTTTGAAGCGTACACCATTTGCGTTTCCGCTGCCCTGTCTCGGGAAATTGATTCTGAACATGATCCACATGCAGCGGGTAGACATCCACCGCGCACAGAACCGGACCACGCTTGGCGCAGGTTTTGGCCATCGGGAACTGGCCCAGCTTGACCGGCACACATGTTCCAATCACGCCCGCCTCTTCCCACGCCTCCTGAGCCGCAGTTTCCGAGGCGCTTAACCCATAAATCAGCCACCCTTTCGGGATGATCCAGCGCTGCGCCCTACGGGAGGTGATCAACAGAACCTCAGGACGACCCCGCGACAGCCGATAGCACAACGCGGCTGCCTGAGGCAGGACTGGCACCTGCCCCACATCGAGGTCTAGACTGGACGCCCAAGAGGTTTTCATCGCGCCGCACTCACTTTCACATCAGATCAGTGCCTGTATACCGCGTCTTCTGTTAAGCTTTTGTATCGCGGCATGTTAAACTTAGTGTACCACATGATGCGGCAACGACCAAGTTTAACCGCTACATACGGGCGCTTAGCTTGCGCACCAGAACATCGTGCGAGATATCAGCGTCCATCGCCAACCGGCGCAAACCAAAATGAACATGGGCGATCTGCTGGTAGTAGCGGGTGTAGATGTAATTCGCCCCGCCCCCGGCAAGCGCCCCCAGAACCGGTACGGATTGCGCCGCCAGTTTCTGACCCAACACAACCGACAGCTTTGGCGCCACAGCCGCAATAAGTTTGTGCATGGCAGAACCTGTCAGCGTGAGGCGCACGGAAAAGAACCCCAGATCCGCTCCGTCATCGTGCGACAAGGGACCCGCAGCCGCCAACACCCGGACACAGTCGAATTTCACGTTTTCTTCAGCCGGATCAAAGCCTTCGCGCGCTGCCGCGTCCTGGATTGAGCGCAACAACATGGCCGTGGTCGCCGGCAACTCGACCAAAGCGGTAGACAGGCCACCCAATCCGCCCGCAGCGCCCATTGCCGTTGTCACCGCAGTGTTCACCCAAGGCGCCTGATCGGGCACGACCTGCCGCGATCCTTGTGCGGCCTGCATCGCCATCCAAAGGGCTTGCTCGGTCGCTCCGGTCAAGCCGTCGCGCAGGGGTTCCGGCAGTTGGTCTAGCAGCGATTCCGCCGACCCGCCCAAAGCATTGAGCAGTTTGACACCCGCCCCACCGGCCGAGCGGTAGTGTTTCGCCAAGCGATCCAATTCCGCATCCGCATCAACACCGTCGACCAGTACAACATCCTGCATCCGAACCCTCCGTTCCTTGAAAGATCGGTATTTCGGCGCGGTGTTTCAATAGCTCAGCGCGTCCAGCGGGTTACGGCTCCGGTGATATTGTCCCATTTTCCGGGGTTCAGGGCCATGCCCAAAACACGCTCAGGGTTGGTTGGCGGGGGCATCTCAACCCCCGTCAATGGCGTGAACCCAAAACGGGCGTAATATGGCGCGTCGCCGACCAGCATGACCCGGTCCCAACCCTTTTCCCGCCCCGTTTCAACACCGGAATGGATGAGGTAGCCGCCAAGCCCCTCGCCCTGATGCGTGGGGTGAACTGCAACAGGACCCAACAGCAAGGCGTCATGATCGCCAACATGAACAGGCCAGAACCGGATCGCTCCGGCCAGTATTCCTTGCCCATCGCGCGCAACCAAAGACAAACCCGCAACCGGCGGCACATCATCGCGCAAACGATAAGAGGAGAGCGCCTCGCGCCCCGGCGCAAAGCACAGATCATAGAGGGCCTCGACCTCCCACCAATCCTGCGGCTCTTCCGGCCTGATCGCGAAGTGCTGCACGCCTGCCCTCTTTTCCTAGCTGGCAATCGCCCTAGCACTTCGTTACGCCTTGGGCAAACGCTTGGAGACCATATGTTCTATCGCCCCGAAGACGGCCACGGCCTACCGCACAACCCGTTCAACGCCATCATCACCCCGCGCCCCATCGGATGGATTTCATCACGCGACGCAAATGGGATCAACAACCTGGCCCCCTACTCTTTCTTCAACGGGGTCGCCTACACCCCGCCGCAGGTGATGTTTGCCACAACCGGAACAAAGCACGATCAGGACGGCGGCAAAGACAGCATCGCCAATATCGAGGCAACGGGCTTATTCTGCGTGAACATCGTAGCCTTTGCCCACCGGGATGCGATGAATGCGAGTTCAGCCGGACTGCCAAAAGATACCGACGAATTTGCCCATGCAGGCCTGACAGCGGTCGAGTGCGAAACCATCGCCTGTTCACGCGTTGCAGATGCGCCCGCTGCGCTGGAATGCAAGCTGACCGAGATCACGACCCTACCCGGTGAGGCGAACCGCGTTGTCTTTGGCGAAGTGACCGGGGTCCATCTGCGCGATGACTGCTTGAAGGATGGCAAATTCGACGTGACAACCTTCCAGCCTTTGGCGCGGCTTGGCTACCGAGACTATGCAGTTGTCACCGAGTTGTTTTCATTGAACAGGCCTGATGATTGAGGTCTGCCTCAAGGGGGCGCTGCCCCCGCCGCCCTGCGGGCGCCTCCCCCGGGATATTTTTAGCCAGATGAAGCAGGGGATCCTTCATTCATCTGGCCAAAAAATACCTCGGAGCGCGAGGCAGAGCCTCGCAAATGACTCAGTGGCCACCCAGGATGCCGGTACGGACCGAGTAGTCCACGGCCAAGCCGTAATCCGGGTCATCGTCGCTATCGACCATCAAGTGGCCCGCTTTGTTCAACAGCTTGTGGCAGTCGTGGCTAAGATGGCGAAGCATCACACGCTTGCCCGCAGCCTCGTATTTTGCAGCAACGTTTTCGATGGCCTGCAGGGCGGATTGATCGACCACGCGGCTTTCGGCGAAATCCACTATGACCACGTCGGGATCGTTCGGAACGTCGAACAGTTCGACAAATCCGTCCGACGAGCCAAAGAACAACGGCCCCTGAATTTCATAGACTTTCGCGCCCTTTTCCGTCTCAGAGTCGCGGGTGACAGCATGGATACGTTTGGCGTTGTTCCAGGCGTAGGCCAGGGCCGAAACGATCACGCCGACGACAACCGCAACCGCAAGGTCTTCCATCACCGTAACGACAGTCACCAGAACAATCACGAAGGCGTCCATCAAAGGCACCTTGCGCATGATCTTGAATGAGTTCCAGGCGAAGGTCCCGATCACCACCATGAACATTACGCCAACCAGCGCAGCCAGCGGGATTTGCTCAATCAGCGGAGAGGCGAACAGGATGAAGATCAGAAGGAACAGCGCAGCCGCGATACCCGCGATCCGGGTGCGGCCGCCAGATTTCACGTTGATCATCGACTGACCGATCATGGCGCATCCACCCATGCCTCCGAAGAAGCCGGTGGCGACGTTTGCGACGCCCTGCGCGATGCATTCCTGCGAGGCTCCGCCACGCTTGTTGGTGATCTCACCCACAAGGTTCAGCGTCAGCAGCGATTCAATCAGGCCGATGGCGGCCAGAATGACAGCGTAGGGCAAAATGATCTCAAGCGTTTCAAAGTTCAACGGAACCATCGGGATGTGGAAGGCAGGCAAGCCGCCCTCAATCGAGGCCAGATCGCCGACGCGCGGCACATCTAGACCAAAGCCAATCACCAGCGCTGCAACCACCAGAATACCTGCCAGAGGGGCCGGAATGATCCGTGTGATCCGCGGCATGACCCAGATCACCGCCATAGTCAGCGCCACGAGAACCAGCATTGTATAGAGCTGCATGCCCGTGAGCCACTCGCCCCCGCTCATCCCGTGGCCGGTGTTTTCCATGGTACCAGGGACCTTAAACTGGCCCATCTGCGCCAGAAAGATCACAATCGCCAGACCGTTCACAAACCCCAGCATCACCGGATGCGGCACAAGGCGAATGAAACGCCCCCAATGCATCGCACCAGCAATCACTTGCAGAATGCCCATCAAAACCACGGTTGCGAACAAGTACTCGACCCCGTGCTGCGCGACCAACGCCACCATCACGACCGCCAAGGCCCCCGTCGCGCCCGAAATCATGCCCGGGCGGCCTCCGATCAGCGCAGTGATCAGGCCGACCATGAAGGCCGCGTAGAGACCGACTAGAGGATGCACACCCGCGACAAAGGCAAAGGCCACGGCCTCGGGTACCAGAGCCAGAGCAACGGTCAGACCTGACAGCAGCTCAATCCGCAGGCGCGACACGGTCAGGCCCTCATCGGGCACCCAACGGAGATCGGGCTTGGCAATACGGTTGGCAAAGCTTGCCAGCATGGCTCGGGGCATGGGAGGGTCCTGTGGGTCTTTGTGTTCGCGCGAAAGGGGGCCTTTTACCTGTCAAAGCCCCCAAGGGATACCGCGCCCAGCGGGACCCTGATATGCGTCAATCGCATAGCTTCTCAGCACGACTCGCGGCGAAAAGGTGCAAATGGCTGAGACCACTTGCCAATTTCGCCTGTGACCCGCAGAGTTTTCCCGCATGGATTGAGCAGCGGAGACCCAACGTGACCCAAACAAAAATCGCCGTCATCGGCGGATCAGGCATTTACGACATCGACGGGCTGGAAAATGCGGAGTGGGTCCGGGTCGATACGCCATGGGGGGCGCCCTCCGATGAGGTGCTGACCGGCTCATTGGACGGGGTCGACATGGTGTTCCTGCCGCGCCATGGGCGTGGACACATCCATTCACCGACCGAAGTCCCCTATCGCGCCAATATCGACGCTCTGAAGCGGCTGGGGGTGACGGATGTGATCTCGGTCTCCGCTTGCGGATCGTTCCGCGAGCATATGGCGCCGGGAGATTTCGTGATCGTGGATCAGTTCATCGACCGGACATTTGCACGTGAGAAAAGCTTCTTCGGAACCGGCTGCGTCGCCCATGTCAGCGTGGCGCATCCAACCTGCCCGCGCTTGTCGAATGCCTGCGAAGAGGCCGGAATAGCCGCTGGCATCACCGTGCATCACGGCGGCACCTATCTGGCGATGGAGGGGCCGCAGTTTTCGACCCTTGCCGAGTCCAAGATGTACCGCGAACAGTGGGGCTGCGATGTGATCGGCATGACCAACATGCCAGAAGCGAAACTCGCCCGCGAGGCCGAGCTTTGCTATGCCTCGGTCGCGATGGTCACCGACTATGACAGCTGGCACCCCGATCATGGCGAGGTCGACGTGACCTCGATCATCGCAACCCTCACCGGGAATGCAGAAAAGGGCCGAGCTTTGGTCAAAGGGCTACCGGCCTTGTTGGGCCCGATCCGCACGCCCTGCCCGCATGGTTGTGACAGGGCCCTGGACCACTCGATCCTGACGGCCTCGGAAGATCGCGACCTGACCGTGCTGGCAAAGCTGGACGCGGTGGCGGGCAGGGTTCTGTAGCCTTACTGTGGGGACAGATTGTCCTCTACGGTCTGCCAAAAGCCATGCGACCAGAGATCATTGTGGGTGCCGCCCTCGATCATGAACAATTCCACTTCGCTACCTTCGGCAAGCGCTGTTCCGTGATGTGGCGGGACGACGATGTCCTCGGTGCCGTGAAAGATCAGCGTCGGCACCTCGATCTGGCCGATTATGTCGCGGGTGGCGAACTTGTCGTGCATGAGAAGTGAGACGGGCAGCCAAGGGTAGCGCTCGGCCGCGACATCAACGGTTGCGGTAAAGGGTGCTTCCAAGACCAGCAGTTCCGCGTCAGGGCGCTGTGCGGCAACAGCAGCCGCGACGCCAGTTCCGAGGCTCTGACCATGGAGCACAACCGATTGGCCCTGTGCGATTAACTGGTCATAAAGGGCCAGACCGTCAGCGACGAAAGCGGCCTCGGACGGAACACCATCGCTGCCGGGGAACCCTCGATAACTGGGCGCGAGCAGACCGAAGCCGCTGTTCAGGATTTCACGCATCCGGTCGGCGCGGTCCCCGAGATTACCGCTTTGCCCGTGGAAAAACAGAACGGTCGGTGCACCCTCAGCCACTGCAGGCGCGGACCAAACCGTCAGGTCGGTGCCATCCAGCATGGGCAGCGACAGGACCTCGACATCCGCCAAACCGACCGAACTGGGTTCAGGCAACACACCGGATGGCTTGAACAGCAGATCGCGCTGATTCACATACATATAAACCACGGCCAACACATAGAGCGCCGCAATCACCGCAATCAGGACAAACGCGCCTTTTCTAAGCCGCGCTGCGTGGTCGTGCGTCAGGTTCTGAGTCTGCTCCATCGGGACCTCCGTTCAACCGTCTTATCAGTCTGGGCATCGATGCGCGGGATTCAAGAGAGATGTATCAGGCTTAATCCGACCTTTAGAATTTCTGTGCGAGGCTGAAACTGCTTGACGACTGCTCCGTGTGAGGGCTTGCTGCGAGGCGAAAAGTAACAGGATGACCCATGTCTTTAGAACTCTGGCTGGCTTTCGTGGCCGCATCGACCGCGTTGCTGCTGATCCCCGGACCGACCGTGCTGCTGGTTCTCAGCTATGCGCTATCAAAAGGGCGCAGCGTGGCGGTTGCCTCGGCCACCGGAGTTGCTGTTGGTGATCTTGTCGCAATGACAGCGTCTCTGCTGGGTTTGGGCGCTTTAGTTCTGGCCTCTGCCACGTTGTTTTCTGTGTTGAAGTGGATCGGGGCCGCCTATCTGGTCTGGTTGGGCATCAAACTGTTGCGCAGCGCGCCATCGGGTGGGTTGAACCCGGTTGAAACAGGGCGTGATGTTACCGCGCGCGGGGTTTTCGGACATGCGGCAGCAGTTACCGCCCTGAACCCGAAATCAATCGCCTTTTTCATCGCCTTCGTCCCGCAGTTCCTGCGCCCAGCCGAGCCCTTGGGCCCTCAATTCGCGATCCTGATTGCGACCTTCGTGGGCCTCGCCTGGCTGAACGCGCTGGCCTACGCGCTTCTGGCCGATCGACTGCGGCTCATGATCGGGCGCGCTGGCGTGATCAACGCAATGACACGGTTCGGAGGTCTGGCTCTGATCGGTATGGGAGTGGCAACGGCTGTTCTGCGGCGGCCCGCCTAGTCGTCTGCGTTTTCCTTCATGAATCCGCGGATAAAGCGGCGGATTTCGCGTGCAGCTGACGTGTCCAGCTCTTTACACAATTCGACAAAGGCATCACGTTCGTCCTTGTCCAGACGCAACACCAACTGACTGTTTTTCTTGGTAGAACCCTTACCGTCTTTCTTCGCCACGCGCCTTAGTCCCGCAAACTACTTGATTCTCTCCGCGATGCAATGTATATACATAGCATATATGATGTAGATATCGGGCACCTAACAACAAAAAAAGGATTTTGGCAATGAACCTTCATGCGGCTCAGGCATTTCTTTTGCGAGACCAGCGCAATTGGCGCAAACCCCATCTGTCGTGGCTGCCCGCCACGCTGTACCGGTACTACGGGTTATCAAAGGCTGTACCGAACCGGCGCAAATAGGCGCAGGCGGCATTCTGTCCTTGCAAGGTTGACCCCAATGGGCCAAACACCCCGGCGTGTTCTGATGCCAAAGGGGTGCCTCATGTCCAGAAACAGCTCGGTCAAGGATTACATCCGAACCATCGTCGATTTCCCCCACGAAGGGATCATGTTTCGCGATGTCACCACCCTGTTTGCCGATCCGCGCGGATTTCGCATGGCCATCGATCAGATGCTGCACCCCTATGCGGGCGAGCGGATCGACAAGGTCGTCGGGCTTGAGGCGCGAGGCTTCATCCTGGGCGGCGCTATTGCACACCAGTTGAGCGTCGGTTTCGTTCCCATCCGCAAAAAGGGTAAGCTGCCCGGCACCACGATCAGCCAGGACTACAAGTTGGAATATGGCGAAGCGATCGTCGAGATCCACGATGACGCCATCCAAGCCGGCGAAAAGGTCTTAGTCGTCGATGACCTGCTGGCAACTGGCGGCACCGCTGGCGCTGGCATCAAACTGATCGAACGGTTGGGGGGCGAGATCATCTCTTGCGCGTTTATTGTGGACCTCCCGGAACTGGGCGGGCGCCAAGTGCTTGAGGATATGGGCATGGATGTTCATGTCCTATGTGAATTCGAAGGTCTGTGAGCCGAAAAAACTCACATATTATTGTATTGAAATTTGAAACAGCGTTGGCTTAGCGCTGTTTCGTGACTGTTCAAGGCAATTCTTTGCGCTTAAGACGTGATCCGAACGCGTTGAGCGCCGTACCCCGATTGATGCTGCTTGAAGCATTTCTAATTTGGGAGACCACAAAATGTTCCGCAAACTCGCAGTCGCTAGCGTCGCAACGATCCTGTTGGGCACATCCGCAATGGCAGACGGTCATGGCAAAGACATCGTCGATACCGCCGTATCAGCCGGTAGCTTCGAAACCCTCGTCGCCGCCGTTCAAGCCGCCGAGCTGGTAGACACGCTGAAAGGCGAAGGTCCGTTCACCGTGTTCGCTCCGACGGATGAAGCATTCGCAGCCCTGCCTGAGGGCACAGTGGCCGACCTGCTGAAGCCTGAAAACAAAGACCAGTTGGTTGCCGTGCTGACCTATCATGTAGTTCCGGGCAAAGTGATGTCGGGCGATCTGTCCGATGACATGACCGCAGCCACGGTACAGGGCGGCGACATCACGATTGATCTGGATTCGGGCGTGATGGTGAATGACGCCAACGTCGTTCAGGCTGATATCGAGACATCAAACGGCGTGATCCACGTGATCGACAAGGTCATTCTGCCCGCGTCGTAAAGCAATCAGACACGGTCCGGACTGCTCGGGCCGTGTCTACGCCTTCAGGATCGCTCCGGGATTCATAGTTCCTTTTGGGTCCAACGCAGCCTTGATCCCTCGCATCGCCTGAAGTTTGACGGGATCGCCATAGCGCTCCAAGTCCTCGACCTTCAACCGTCCCACCCCGTGTTCCGCGCTGACCGAGCCGTCAAACGCGTGAACAAGATCGTGAACCGCGTTCTTCACCGCTTTGCGGTGGCCATCAAAGGCATCGCGGCTCTGACCCTTGGGCGGGAAGACGTTGTAGTGAAGGTTGCCATCGCCCAAATGCCCGAAACAGTTGATACGGAACGGACCTAACGCGCCGATCGCCTCGGCACCTTGCCGAATGAATTCGGGGATAGTCGAGATCGGGACCGATATATCATGGCTCGAAACGGACCCGATCAGGCGGTTGGCCTCAGGGATGCGCTCACGCACAGCCCATATCGCGCGGCGCTGCGCCTCGCTCTGAGCAATCACGCCATCGTGGACAAGGCCCCGAGGTTCCGCAGCGGCGAATACCGCCTCCAAACGCTCAGACGCGGTCTGCCCGGCCGCCAATCCAAGCTCGATAAGCACGCTCCATTCGGGCGGCGTATCGAATGGCTGCCGCACATCTGGCAGCACCTCGGTCAGGAAATCCAACCCTTGCCGGTGGATCAGTTCAAACGAGCTGACTGTCTCGCCCAACAAATCACGCGTCAGGGCCAGCAGGTCGATCGCTGCCTCGGGCGAGGCCACTTGAAACATCGCTGTCCCTACCTCAGCCGGACGTGGAAAAAGTTTAAGCGAGGCGGCAGTGATGATCCCCAGCGTCCCCTCGGACCCGATCAACAGATTGCGTAGATCATAGCCCGTGTTGTCTTTTCTCAACCGGCTCAGCCCATGCCAGATTTCACCACTGGGCAACACCGCTTCTAGCCCCAGACATAGATCACGCGCATTGCCATATCGCAGCACATTGACACCCCCGGCATTGGTCGCAAGGTTACCGCCGATCCGGCATGAACCTTGTGCGGCCAGAGACAGGGGAAACAGCCTGTCCGCCGCCTCTGCTGCGGCCTGCACGTCCTCAAGAACGGCCCCGGCCTCGGCAATCAACACGTTTTCAGTTGGATAGACCGCGCGAATGGCGGTCATACGCTCAAGCGAGATCAACAAAGGTGCCGGACCAGAGGTCATGATCTGACCGCCCACCAAACCCGTGCCGCCGCCATAGGGTACCACCGGCACGCGCGCACCCGAGGCAAGCCGTACCAGCGCCGCCACGTCCTGCACGTTGCGCGGCAGGGCCAACAACCCAATTTCGCCCGCAAACCGGTTGCGCGGCTCTTCCAGATAACGTTCAGAAACCGGACGCAACACATCATCGCCCAATTCAGCGCGAATGGCGTCTACCAGCTTGGCATCTGCGGGGTTCAAATCCATACGCCTTCCTTGCCCAACATGCGCACGACCGGCAAGCCTTATTCCAAATCGATCAGATATTGCGGCTCTAGCACGACAACTGTGGGCCGATCCGGCAAACTTCGCAACGAGACGGTCAGCTCTGACACACCTTCGCGCACGACCGGGAAGTCATTGCGAATATCGACGAGAAAGCGATCCAGCGAGAAACCGGAAAACCAATGCATAGGAATAATCACCGAGCTTTTCAGCCGCTTGAGGACCGAGATCATCTCGGGCAGAGGCATGGTTGTCCCGCCATCGACGGCTGCCATCACTAAATCCAAACGCCCCAGCGCGGCAAACTGCTCATCCGAGGGCACGTGATGCAAATGCCCCAAATGACCGATACACAGCCCTTCGACCTCGAACACGAAAATCGAGTTTCCCTTCTCCTCGACCCCACCATAGGACGACCGGATATCGGTCGAGACATTGCGCACCAGCATCTCGCCCAAATCTAGATGATGGTCGATCCCCTGCCCAAACTCACCCCACCCCGGCAGCACGTGCGGAATGGCCGGGTCCGGGTGCGCCGTCCAATGGGTACTATGCGCGTGATTCATCGTCACGACATCGGGGATCAGATCAGCACTGCCGATGAACCCGGTGAAATCCGTGACTGCGTTCAACCCACCCGCAGTCTGGATCAGAAAGGAGGCATGCGCGATATAGCTGATCCGCACCGAAAACTCCGGCACCGGGTCCTGCCACGCGGCCTTGTGCAGATATTCAATCCCAGGTGCCGCGTCGGCGATGGCGATACAATGGCTCGGCCGCCGCTCCTGCGCCACAGCCGCACCCGAGAGAAATATCAATACAGCCACACTCCAGCGCATAGGAGGGAGTGTAGCGCATCACACCGCCAAGTCATGCCCCTTGTTCATCTGGCCAAAAATATCCCGGGGGAGGCGCGGCTTGCAGCGACGGGGGCAGAGCCCCCCTACCCTGCGTCCGTCCGGCCCCGCCGATCCGACCTCAAACTGGCATAAAGAACATGCGTCCGCCACCGTCCATTGATCTGAAGATAGGACTGCGCCACGCCTTCGTACTTAAAACCCGAGCGTTCCAGCAACCCGCGAGAGGGTTTGTTTTCAGGCAAGCAGGCGGCCTCGATCCGGCTCAGGTCCAGACGGGTGAAGGCGTGATGAACGATTGCTCCGATAGCCTCGCGCATATAGCCGTTGCGCGCAAAGCTCTGCCCGGTCCAATAGCCCAGCGTTCCAGCCTGCGCAGGGCCGCGGCGGATGTTGTCCAGCGTGATCGCCCCCACCAGCACGTCGTCTGAGCGGCGGAACAGAAACAACGGTATCGCGGTTCCGCTGGCGACCGAGCGCTGCGCCCAATAGACCCGGTTGGTGAAAGACTTGCGGCTTAAATGGTCCTGCGCCCAGATCGGTTCCCAGGGGGTCAGGTACTCCTCTGAGGCGCGGCGCAGAGCGGCCCATTCGTTGAAGTCGGAATGCACAGGCGGGCGCAGCCTGAGCCGCGCGGTTTCAAGTTTCAGCTTGCGCCTGCCCAACAGCATCACGCCGCACGCCTCTCCTGCAATTCTGTCAAGGATGGCGCGCCCGAGACCGGACCGTATAGTGCCAAGGCCGCCGGGGCCTTAACGGCCATACTTTCGGCGAAGGCCCGGACATCCTCGGTACTAACGGCATCAATCTTGGCGACGGTATCTTCGAGCGAAGGTACTCGTCCCCAGATCTGCACCAGACGCGCCAGACGCTCGGCCCGGTTCGAGGGGCTTTCCAGACCCATCAGCATCCCGGCTTTCATCTGCGCACGGGCGCGAGCGACCTCTTCTTCGCTCATGTCTTCTGCTGCGCGCTTCATCTCGTCTATCGTGATGGTTGCAAGCTCGGCGACCTGATCGGCAGACGTGCCCGCGTAAATCGTGGTGGTGCCTGTATCCGCATAGGCCCCGGTCTGCGCAAAGATCGTGTAGCAGAGCCCGCGCGACTCGCGCACCTCCTGGAAAAGGCGCGAGGACATGCCGCCGCCCAACGCTGTCGAATAGATTTGAGCGGTATAGATCCCATCATCGCGATAGCCGGGACTTTCCAGCGCCAGAGCAAAATGCGCCTGCTCCAGATCTTTTTCTTGCCGCGCCTCACCGCCAGTGAAGCGGGCAGCTTCCGGGATCAGGCCCTTGCGCGGTTGCAAGTGGCCAAACATCTCTTCCGCCATTTTCATCAGCGCGTCGTGATCCACAGCACCCGCCGCAGACAGGATCATTTGCTCTGGGCCATAATGCTCAGCCACGAAGCCGGAAAGATCCTCTCGCGAGAAGGAACTCACACGTTCGGTCGGACCGAGAATGGTGCGGCCAAGGGGCTGGTCGTGATAGCTTTGTTCCTGCAGCCAGTCGAAGATCACATCGTCGGGCGTGTCATAGGCCTGGCCGATTTCCTGCAGGATCACGCCACGTTCAACCTCGATCTCGCGCGGATCGAAAACCGGGTTCAGAACGATGTCACCGATCACGTCCATCGCCAGCGCCACGTCATCCTTCAGAACACGGGCGTAATAGGCCGTCACCTCGCGCGAGGTATAAGCGTTGATATAGCCACCTACATCCTCGATCGCCTCGGCGATTTGCAGCGAAGAACGCCGCTCGGTTCCCTTGAACGCCATATGCTCAAGGAAATGCGCTATCCCGTTCTGCTCGATCCGCTCATGCCGCCCGCCGGCGGTTACCCAGATGCCGATGGCTGCCGATTGCAGCCCCGGCATATGTTCACTGACGATACGAAAGCCGTTCTTCAGCTGGTCTTGTCTGACTGTCACTCAGCGATATGCCTTCTGATATGATCCTCGAGGGCACCCAGATCATTGGCAATCCGCGTCACCCGTTCCGGACGTTCATACAGATCAGACATGCGGGATGGAAGAGGCGGATGTTCCCCGCTCGCCTTCTCGACCGCTGCCGGAAATTTCGCCGGGTGCGCGGTGGCCAGAGTGATCATCGGCACATCCGCTGCGCGGTGGTCCTCGGCCACTTTGATGCCGATGGCCGAATGCGGGCAGACCAGCTCGGCGCTGTGGGCCAGAGTGTGTTTGATCGTCTCAAGCGTTTCATCTTCGGACACGCGGCCCGAATCAAAGCTCTCACGCAGGGCCTCCATCGCGCCTTGGCTGACGTTGAAGCCACCGGATTTCAGCTCTTCCATCAACTGAGCGACCGCACTGCCATCCTCGCCATATGCATAGTACAGCGCGCGTTCAAAGTTTGAGCTGACCTGAATATCCATCGACGGGCTGATCGAGGGGATGGTCTCGCCCTTGAAATACCCCTCACCCGACAGACAGCGGTGCAGGATGTCGTTCTGGTTCGTCGCGACTACCAGCCGGTCGATGGGCAAGCCCATGCGTTTGGCCAGATAGCCAGCGAAGATGTCGCCGAAATTGCCGGTGGGCACGGTGAAGCTGACCTTGCGGTGCGGGGCGCCAAGGCTGACGGCGGCCGAGAAATAGTAGACGATCTGCGCCAGAACGCGGGCAAAGTTGATCGAGTTCACTCCGGCCAGTTTGACCTCATCCCGGAAATCGAAATCGTTGAACATGTCCTTCAATGCGGCCTGACAGTCGTCAAAATCGCCATCCACGGCCAGCGCATGGACATTGCTGTCTGCTGGCGTCGTCATCTGGCGGCGCTGCACCTCGGACACCCGTCCATGCGGATAGAGGATGAACACATCCACCGCATCCAGCCCCCGAAACGCCTCAATCGCGGCCGAGCCAGTATCGCCACTGGTCGCGCCCACGATGGTCACGCGGTCATTGCGGCGTTTCAGGGCTACCTGGAACAGCTGACCGATCAGCTGCATGGCGAAGTCCTTGAAGGCCAGAGTGGGCCCGTGGAACAGCTCCAACAAGAAGTGGTTTTCGTTCAACTGCTTTAGCGGCGCGCGGGCGTCGTGGCCGAAGCCTTCATAGGCGCGGGCGATGATCTGTTTGAACTCATCCTCTGCGAAGGAACCGCTGACATAGGGCCACATCACGCGGAACGCGATCTCCTCGTAGGAAAGGCCGGGCATGGCGGCGATCTCATCATGGCTGAGCGTTGGGATTTCGGCGGGTAGGTACAAGCCACCGTCACGGGCCAGTCCAGTCAGCATCGCCTCTTCAAAGCTCAGTTCAGGCGCTTGGCCACGGGTCGAGATGTATTTCATTGCGGGTCACTCTCAGAAGGGGCGCGATTGCGCCACAGGAAGTATCCGGTCATCGCGGCCCAGACGAGGGCCAGTCCAAACCATGTGATTGCATATTGCAGGTGATCATTGGGAATCCCGGCCGTGTCGACAGGCAGTGGGGTTACGCCTGGATCGGTCCGAGATCGGGCGATCAGCAGAATTGGCTCAGCCCCCAGAGCGGCAGCCAGATTGGGCACGTCGCGGGCAAACCAGATGTTGCTGTCTATATCGGCATCGGGCGTGTAGCTGTCGATCTCATCGGGCCAATGCAGGTTGCCTGTCACCTCCATCGGACCGGTCAAACGATCGGTCTGCTTGGCCGTGGTTGGCACAAACCCCCGGTCCACCAGAATGGTACGATCCTCGGTGCTGAACGACTGGATGATACGATATCCGGCCCCGACCTGCTTGACCGAGACCAGAACGTGGATCTCGCCTGGCTCCATATCACCAGAGATCGTCACAGGCAGATATTTGTCGGCGTCCTCTGACACCTGTTGCGGCAGAGGAACCGGTTCGGCTGCGATGCGACTGTCAATCTCGGACAGGATCTCTTGTTTCCATGCCAGACGCTGGACCTGCCAAGTACCAAGCCACAGCAAGACGCCCAAACCGGCGAGACTGAAGATCAGCAGAAAAAGAGTGCGGCGCATGGCAGGACTATCGCTCGTTGCAGGAACCGGCGTCTTGTTAAGGGGGGCAGGCACGAGAATGCAACCACGCAATTGTATGGGGCGCAATCTTGCCCCCTCAATAAGCGAAAAAGCCGCCCCGAAGAGCGGCTTTTGCATTTCAAAAACCAGTGTCGCTTAGAACAGCGGCGCCTGTCCCCAGATGTAGACTGCGAAGAACAGGAACAGCCAGACAACGTCGACGAAGTGCCAGTACCAGGCTGCGGCCTCGAAACCGACATGCTTCTCGGGGGTGAAGTCCCCTTTCAACGCGCGGATCAGACAGACGGTCAGGAAGATCGTGCCGATGACCACATGGAAGCCGTGGAAGCCGGTTGCCATGAAGAAGTTCGAGTAGAACTGATCGCCACCGAATTTCCAGTCTTCATGGGCCAGCAGCTCATAGTATTCGTAGGCTTGCAGCAGGGTGAACAGCAGGCCCAGCACGATACCGATGGCCAGGCCGTTGATCAGCGCCTTGCGGTCATTGTCATGAACCAGAGCGTGGTGCGCCCAGGTGATCGCACAGCCCGACAGCAGCAGGACCAGAGTGTTGATCAGCGGCAGGTGGAACGGATCGACCGCGTGGATATCCGGCTGGATGTATTCGGTGCCCGCATAGTCGTACATCGGATACATGCGATGTTTGAAGAACGACCAGAACCAGGCGAAGAAGAACATCACCTCGGACATCACGAACAGGATGAAGCCATAGCGCAGACCGATGCGCACAACCGGCGTGTGGTCGCCCTGACGGCTTTCCACAACGACTTCGGACCACCAGGCGAACATGGTGTACAACACCGCGATGAGGCCAGCCCAGAACATCCACGGCGTCACACCGTGCATCCAAAGGACGGCCCCGAACAGCATCACAAAGCCACCGACCGAACCGATCAGCGGCCAGATCGACGGGGCCAGAATGTGATAATCATGGTTTTTAGCGTGTGCCATCTGCGTCCCTCACCTAAAGGCGTTAGTTCGTGTTTGTGTCTTCCTGCGTTTCAAGGGCGGCATAGCCCTCGGGCAGGTCAATTTCGTAGAATGTATACGACAGAGTAATCGTATGCACATACTTCGCTTCGAGGTCTTCGACCATTTCCGGATCAACAAAGAAGCTGACCGGCATCTCTACCCGCTCACCAGGTTGCAGAACCTGCTCTTCAAAGCAGAAGCAGGCGATTTTCTGGAAATATCCACCTGCCGAATACGGCGCGACGTTGTAGGACGCCTGTCCGGCAATCGGGCGATCGGTCGGGTTGTAGGCCTCATAGAAGGCCAGCCCGGTTTCACCGATGCGCACCTCCATCTCGCGTTCGACGGGTTTGAACTCCCATGCCATATCCTTGGCTTTGGAGGCGTCGAAACGGACTGTCACTTTGCGGTCAAGGATATCATCAGGCGCGGCTTCGGCGACACCGGTGGTGCCTCCGAACCCGGTGACACGGCAGAACCAGTCGTAAAACGGCACAGCCGCCCAGGCGAGGCTGCCCATCAGGACAACCACACCCACGGTTTGCACAACAGTTTTCTGAGGACCGGACAGCGCCATCAGTTTTGCACCTCCTGCACGGGTTGTCCCAGGCTGGTGCCCGAGACCTTGACGATCGTGAGGCCGAAGATGATCACGATGAAGGCCGCAAGTGTCAGGCCAACACCCAGATTTCGGCTGAAACGACGTTCGTGAATTTCGTGGCTTTTGCGCAGGCTCATGACCAGCCCCCCAAGCCGTAGGGTTTCAGCAGCGCCTCAACCAGAATCGCGCCGAAATGTAGGAACAGGTACAGCAGAGAGAGTTTGAAGAAGCTCCGCTCGACCTTGAAATTGTCTGCTTCCGCGTCGTCTTCGGTACGGCGCGAGATCTGCCATGCGCCGCGCAGGAACAGGCCATTCAGCACCAGGGCAACCGCCAGATAGATCGGTCCACCGATGTCTGAGAACGCGGTGCCAACGGCCAGAACAGCCAGAAGGCCGGTGTAAACGAGAATATGCTTACGGGTCGCGCGGCGGCCATGGGTCACGGTCAGCATGGGCACGCCCGCATCGTCATAGTCCGAGCGCATGAACAGCGCCAATGCCCAAAAATGCGGAGGTGTCCACATGAAGGTCAGGGCAAACATCAACCAAGGCTCAAGCGTCATTGACCCGGTTGCGGCAACCCAGCCGATCACCGGAGGGAACGCCCCTGCCGCGCCGCCAATCACGATGTTCTGCGGCGTCGAGCGCTTCAGCCACATCGTGTAGACAACAACGTAGAAGAAAATGGTGAAACCCAGAAACGCGCCTGCGAACCAGTTGGTTGCAAGGCCCAGCATGATTACCGACAGGCCGGACAGCGCCAAACCCAGCGATAGCGCCTCGCCTTCCTGTACCTTACCAGCGGGAATCGGGCGGCCCTTGGTTCGCTTCATCACCCGGTCTATATCCGCATCCCACCACATGTTCAGCGCACCTGACGCGCCGCCACCGATGGCGATGAACAGGATCGCGCAGAATCCCACAAACGGATGCACCGACACCGGAGCCGCCAGCAAACCGACCAGAGCCGTAAACACGACCAGAGACATCACCCGCGGCTTCAGCAGGGCGAAATAATCGCCAAAGCTGGCCTCATCCGCGTATGCCTTGGCGGTCGATGTGCTGGCATTGATGCTTGCGTCGGTCATCTCGGGTCCTTTTGGGGCGAAAGCTGCGCGGTTTCGCGCGCAGCCAACGCGTATTCTAAGGCGCGAACGCCCCGTCTACGCTCAGTTCGAGGCCACCTGGAAGTTCTGCGGCGTGCCCGCATATTCTTCGATCGCGCCGTTCAGCCACTGCTCATAGGCCTCTTCGCTGACCACTTTGACGGTGATCGGCATGTAAGCGTGGTCCTTGCCACAAAGCTCAGAACATTGGCCAAAATAGACGCCCTCTTTGTCCGCTTCGAACCACAGCTCGGCCAGACGGCCGGGAACGCCGTCCTGCTTCACGCCGAAGGACGGGATCGTCCAGGAGTGGATCACGTCAGATGCGGTAACCTGCATTACGATGACCTTGCCGACCGGAACCACAACAGCGGTATCCGTGGCCAGCAACCATTCATCGTCGCTATAGCCCGCATCGGCCAGCTTGGCGCGCATGGCGTCATCCAGAACGAAGGGGGTCACATCCGCATCCGCGGCGCGCGCGCCCTCATCCAGCGTGGCCGGGTGGCCAAGCAGGTAGCTGTCGAACGCAAAATCGTGATCAACATATTCGTAGGTCCAGTACCACTGGTTGCCGACCACTTTGATAACCACGTCACCTTCGGGAATTTCCTGCTGCTTGAACAGAACCGGCAGAGAGAAGGCGCCGATGAACACCAGAATCAGGATCGGGCCCAAAGTCCAAGCGATCTCGACCGGGGTGTAGTGCGAGAACCGCGCCGGTGTCGGGTTGGCGCGCTGGTTGTAGCGAACGATGCAGTAAACCAGCAGGGCCGCAACGAACACGCAGATCACGGTGATGATCACCAGAATCATCGCGTCCAGCTTGTGAATCCCGTCTGCAAGGCTGGTTGCTGCGGGTTGAAAGCCCATTCCGCCGTCAACCGGCTTGCCGATTATCTCAAGCTCCTGAGCCATGGCGGGAAGGCTGGAGAGGGCCGTAGCAAGCCCGGAAAGCATCAAAGCATTCTTCATGTCTTGTCCTGATCGTTTGATCTTTGCGTCTCTGGCGAAAAGGTATGAATCGGTGAAACCACACCCGTTGTCTTTGGCCGCGTTAAAAACCATATTCCTGCCGGTAGATAAAGCAAAATGCTTGCGTCAAACAGACGCTATTTTTGATCTGGATCAAACCGGAAAGGTCACAACCCATGACTCAGGCCCCGTTTCGCCCCTTTGAAAGTGCCCTGCCGCATGATGAAGCGCTCTCCATTTTGCAATCGGCGACCGCCGGGGCCGAGGACGGAGAACTGTTTGTCGAACGGCGGAAATCTGAGTCTCTGGTCTTTGACGATGGTCGATTGAAGACCGCCTCCTACGATGCATCCGAGGGATTCGGGCTGCGCGCCGTTCAGGGTGAGGTCGCAGGCTACGCACATTCGACGGATGTTTCGATTCCCGCGTTGAAGCGCGCGTCCGAGACGGCCCGTCTGGCCGTTGGTGATGGAGGGGGCACTTTGGCCGATGCCCCCATGGCGACCAATAAACGCCTTTACACCGATGAAGATCCCATCGAAACCGCCAGCTTCCCGGTCAAAGTCGAGACCCTGCGTGAGATCGACGCCTTCGCTCGCGATCTGGACCCCCGCGTTGTGCAAGTCAGCGCCACGATCGCAGCCGCAGTGCAAGAGGTCGAGATCCTGCGCCCCGACGGCGTGCTGGTGCGCGACGTGCGCCCGATGACTCGGGTGAATGTCTCAGTCATCGTCGAGCAGAATGGCCGCCGTGAAAGCGGCTCGGCTGGTGGCGGCGGCCGTGTGGGTCTGAGCGGGCTGATTGATCCCGCCGACTGGCAGAACAAGGCGCGCGAGGCCTTACGGATCGCACTGGTCAACCTCGAAGCTGTCCCTGCCCCAGCCGGAGTGATGGAGGTCGCCTTAGGCCCCGGCTGGCCGGGCATCCTGCTGCACGAGGCCATTGGGCACGGGCTGGAAGGGGATTTCAATCGCAAGGGCAGCTCGGCCTTTGCAGGTCTGATGGGGCAGCAAATTGCCTCCAAAGGCGTGACCGTCGTGGATGACGGCACGATTGCTGACCGGCGCGGTTCGATCACTTTGGATGACGAGGGAACGCCAAGCTCTCGGACCGTATTGATCGAGGATGGTATCCTGACCGGCTATATGCAGGACCGCCAGAACGCCCGCCTGATGGGCGTCGCCCCGACCGGCAATGGACGGCGCCAGAGTTACGCGCACAAACCGATGCCCCGCATGACCAATACGGTGATGCTGGGCGGCGATGCAGACCCGGCTGCTTTGGTTGCTGATATCAAGGACGGGATCTGGGCCGTGGGTTTCGGTGGTGGTCAGGTCGACATCACCAACGGCAAATTCGTCTTTTCCTGTACCGAGGCCTACCGGGTCGAAAACGGCAAGATCGGCGCTCCGGTCAAAGGTGCGACGCTTATCGGGGACGGACCCTCTGCGCTGAACCGCATCCGGGGGCTGGGCAACGACATGGCGCTGGATCCGGGGATGGGAACCTGTGGCAAGGACGGTCAGTGGGTGCCGGTAGGTGTCGGTCAACCAACGGTTCTGATGGACGGGCTGACCGTCGGAGGCTCCGCCGCCTGAGTCGGAATCACCTGAGTTGAGAAAGGCGCAGGGTTAACGCTGCGCCTTTTCGCCGGATGGGTGGAGGCCAAGTGGAACTTCGACCTCCACGTCCGGGTGGATTTTTTATCATTATTATTCAATAATTTAGAGACGTTTCCTAAGGCATCACCAAGAAAACTACATCTAATTTTCAACGATTCACAGGCTGTTAACCCCGGCACCCGTAAACCAGTTCTGCAATCAGGCGGAGCATCGGATGACCGAAGAGCAGCATTCTTCCAATCACCCCCCACTCCCACCCACCACGGAAGAGGATCGGTTTTCCTGGCTCCGCCTGTTGCGCTCACGCAAGGTTGGTCCGGCGACGTTTCGTCGGCTGCTAAGCGAACATGGCTCAGCGCAGAACGCGCTGGCCGCGCTGCCTGAAATGGCACGCGCTGCCGGAATAAACGGGTATGAAATCTGCCCTCCCGGCGTGATTGAGGCGGAACTCAAGGCCGCACAAGCCGCCAAAGCGCGGCTTGTGTGCCTTGGGTCCGCTGATTTTCCAAAAGCTTTGCAGGATGTATCTGACGCGCCGCCGCTTCTATGGGCTGTTGGCGATCTTACGATGCTGCAGAAACCCGCAATCGCAATGGTGGGCGCGCGCAATTGTTCCTCGCTCGGCGCGCGTATGACCCGTGGGTTGGCGAAAGAACTGGGCAATCTCGGCCATGTCATTGTCTCTGGTCTTGCCCGGGGGATCGACACTTCGGCCCATATGGCCGCGCTGGACACTGGCACCATTGCCGTGATGGCCGGAGGGGTCGATGTCATCTACCCGGCCGAGAACACGGACCTGGCGCATAAGATCGGTGAAACAGGCCTGCGCCTCTCAGAGCAACCTATGGGGATGACACCACAAGCCCGCCACTTTCCGCGCCGCAACCGGATCATTTCAGGATTGGCGAAAGCGGTCGTGGTAGTTGAGGCCGCGGCTAAATCAGGCAGCCTCATCACCGCACGGGACGCGCTGGACCAAGGGCGCGAAGTTCTTGCCGTTCCTGGTCATCCGTTCGATGCACGGGCCTCTGGATGCAATTTGTTGATTCGGGACGGCGCGACCTTGATCCGGTCTGCGGAAGACGTGATCGAAGCCTTGCCCAAGGGAGAAGACCTCTTCCAAACGCGCAGTGAACCCCCTGCTCCGCCAACACCCACACCTGCAGTAGCGCTGCACGACCAAATCCTGGAACGACTCGGCCCATCGCCCATCGCGGAGGACCAACTGCTGCGCGATATCGCAGCTTCGGCCGGCGATCTTGGTCCCGCTTTGGTCGATCTGGAACTTGAGGGCCGAATCCAGCGCCAACCCGGTGGGCTTTTGTCGCTCGCAAACTGAAATGGGCGTGCCGCCACGTGGCAGCCCTGAAAGGCTTCGGCTGCCCCAAAGGTGTATAGGGTGCTGAAATCTTGGGTTTTTTCACACTGCAAAAGGAACGCATTGACATTCCGGCCTTGCCCCACACATTTTGCACGACCATAACAGGCGCCCTATTCGTCGAGCGAGGTTTCCCCTTAAATGCCCGTAGTTGTTGTAGAATCTCCGGCCAAAGCAAAAACAATCAACAAATATCTCGGCCCCGACTACACGGTTCTGGCCTCCTATGGCCATGTGCGGGACCTGCCGCCCAAGGACGGATCAGTCGATACCGACCACGAATTTGAGATGAAGTGGGAGGTCGGCAATGACAGCAAGAAGCACGTCAAAGCCATTGCAGATGCGCTGAAGGAAGACAACGCCCTGATCCTCGCAACCGACCCCGATCGCGAGGGGGAAGCGATCAGTTGGCACTTGCAGGAAGCGCTGACCAAGCGGCGCTCGATCAAGAAAGATACACCGGTCAGCCGCGTGACCTTCAACGCGATCACCAAAGAGGCAGTGACCGAAGCGATGCAAAACCCACGCGAGGTCGACATGCCGCTTGTTGAGGCCTATCTGGCCCGCCGCGCGCTGGACTATCTGGTGGGCTTCAACCTCTCGCCGGTTTTGTGGCGTAAACTGCCCGGCGCGAAATCGGCAGGGCGCGTCCAATCTGTCTGCCTGCGGCTGATCGTCGAACGCGAGATGGAGATCGAGGCCTTCAAACCGGTCGAATACTGGTCGGTCAAGGCCCTGTTCGAAACGCCACGCGGCCAAACCTACGAGGCGCGCCTGGTCACCTATGCCGGCAAGAAACTAGACAAACACGATCTGAAAGACGCGACGCAGGCGGAGCTGGCTGTTCAGGCCATCACCAGCCGCGCGCTGAGTGTCACCTCGGTCGAGGCAAAACCTGCGGCACGCAACCCCAGCGCGCCCTTCATGACCTCAACCCTACAACAAGAGGCCAGCCGCAAGTTCGGTATGGGTGCGCGGCACGCGATGCAGGTGGCGCAGCGTCTCTATGAGGCAGGCTACATCACCTATATGCGAACCGACGGCATCGACATGGCGCCCGAAGCGGTCGCCGCCACGCGCGATGCGATCTCGGATCGTTTTGGCGCCGAATATGTGCCGGACAGCCCGCGCATCTACAAGAACAAGGCCAAGAACGCGCAGGAAGCGCACGAATGTATCCGCCCGACGGACATGACGCGCGATGCAAAAGAGCTGAAGGTGACCGATGAAGATCAGCGCAAGCTTTATGATCTGATCTGGAAGCGCACGATTGCTTGCCAGATGGCTGCTGCACGCTTAGAGCGCACAACCGTTGAAATTGGCAGCGACGACGGTCAGGTCGGCCTGCGCGCAACCGGTCAGGTGGTGCTGTTTGACGGCTTCATGCGCGTCTACGAAGAAGGCCGCGACGATGTGGCTGATGACGATGAAAAACGCTTGCCGCAAATCATGCAGGGCGATCCGGCAAAGTTCGCCAAAACCTCACTGCGCGATCAATTCACTAAGGCGACAAGCGACAGCACGGACAAAACTGCCAAACAGGCGATCCTGTCCGACAACGAATCCGTTCTGGCGCTGCAGCACCATACGCAACCGCCTCCGCGCTATACCGAGGCGACGTTGGTCAAACGGATGGAGGAGCTGGGGATCGGTCGTCCTTCGACCTACGCCTCGATCGTGACCACGATTCAGGACCGGGAATATGTGCGCAAAGACAAGAACCGCCTGATACCCGAGGAAAAGGGCCGGATCGTTACGATCTTTCTGCTGAACTTCTTCCGCCAATATGTGGGCTATGAATTCACGGCGAATCTGGAAGAAGAGCTGGACGACGTCAGCGCCGGCGATCGCGACTACAAGGATCTGCTAGGCAAATTCTGGCGCGATTTCTCGGCCGCGATTGGCGAAACGTCTGAGTTACGCATCTCGGAAGTGCTGGACAAGCTCGACGAGGCGCTGGCTCCGCAATTGTATCCGCCTCGTGAGGACGGGTCGGACCCGCGCGTCTGCCCGAAATGCGGGACGGGGCAACTGCATCTCAAAACCTCTCGTACCGGCGGGTTCGTTGGCTGCGGCAACTATCCCGAATGCACCTATACTCGTCCCATCGCGGGCGAAGGGGCCGAAGGGGATGAGCGTCTTCTCGGTGAGGATGCAGGCGATGAGATCTGGCTGAAATCCGGCCGGTTCGGTCCCTATGTCCAGCGCGGAGAGCCGACGCCCGAGAACAAGAAACCCCCGCGCGCCTCTCTGCCCCGTGGGTGGAGCAAGGATGACATGGACCTTGAGAAGGCCCTGACCTTGCTGTCCCTGCCCCGCCAGATCGGTGAACATCCCGAAGGCGGTATGATCAGCTCGAACTTCGGTCGGTTCGGGCCGTATATCATGCACCAGCTGCCGGAAGAGGCGAAACCGGTCTATGCCAACCTCAAAGACCCCAATGACGTGTTCGAGATCGGCATGAACCGCGCGGTCGAGATGCTGGCAGAAAAACGCGCCAATCCGGGACGTGGTCGGCGCGCCGCGGCAGCACCTCTCAAAGAGCTGGGCGAACACCCGGATGGTGGTGCCATGCAGGTTCTTGATGGGCGCTATGGGCCTTATGTGAAGTGGGAAAAGGTCAACGCCACCATTCCCAAAGACATCAAGCCCGAAGATATGACGCAGGAAATGGCCATCGAATTGGTCAATGAACGCGCCGCAAAGAAGGGTACGAAGAAAAAGGCCGCCCCTAAGAAGAAGGCCGCCTCCAAGAAAACGGCAAGCTAGGGTTGGATAGGTAGAAATACCACCAGCCCCTTGGATTCGTTGACTTCCCCCTGACGCGGCGGCACAACCTGCCCATCACCATGTCATTGGGGGAGTTTTCCATGAAGAAAATCTATGCCAATGCCTCTGACGCGCTCGACGGAGTGCTGTCGGATGGCATGATGATCGCGGCGGGCGGTTTCGGCCTGTGCGGCATCCCGGAACTGCTGCTCGAGGCGATCAAGGACTCGGGCGCTCAGGACCTGACCTTTGCGTCGAACAACGCAGGCGTCGACGATTTCGGCATCGGCATCCTGCTGCAGACCAAACAGGTCAAGAAAATGATCAGCTCATACGTCGGCGAAAACGCGGAATTCATGCGTCAGTACCTGGCCGGAGAGCTTGAGCTGGAATTCAATCCGCAGGGCACTCTGGCCGAACGGATGCGCGCAGGTGGCGCAGGCATCCCCGGTTTCTACACCAAAACCGGCGTGGGAACTGTGATCGCCGAGGGCAAGGAACACAAAGACTTCAACGGCGAGACCTACATTCTGGAAGAAGGCATCTTTGCCGATCTGGCCATTGTCAAAGCCTGGAAGGCCGATGACACCGGCAACCTGATCTTCCGCAAGACCGCCCGAAACTTCAACGTGCCTGCCGCAACCTGCGGCAAGGTCTGCATAGCCGAAGTCGAAGAGATTGTCCCCCGAGGCTCAATGGACCCGGATGCAATCCACCTGCCGGGCATCTATGTGCATCGGATCATTCAAGGCGATCACGAAAAGCGCATTGAACAGCGCACCACCCGCAAGAAGGAGGACGCATAATGCTCGATGCGGGAACAATCATAGACATTCTAATATCGAACCCAGCTTCGGAAATAGAAGTCGAATTGGAGACGTTTGAAGACAACGGTATTAACTACAATTCAGTCGCAAAGGCCGCTGGAAGAAGTTTCCGCATGATTGAGGCAATTGTACCGTCAGACGATGGGGGTCTAGCCTTTTACGTTCGCAGAATAGTTTTCGAGCCAAACGTCGGAGGAACAGCATAATGCCTTGGGACCGCAATCAGATGGCCGCCCGTGCGGCGCAAGAGCTTGAAGACGGCATGTATGTAAACCTCGGCATCGGTATTCCGACGTTGGTGGCAAACTATGTGGGCGATAAGGACATCACTCTGCAATCCGAGAACGGCATGCTGGGCATGGGCCCCTTCCCGTTTGAAGGCGAAGAAGACCCCGACCTGATCAACGCGGGCAAGCAAACCATCACTGAGCTGTCACGCACCGCCTATTTCGACAGCGCGACCTCGTTCGCGATGATCCGGGGTGGCAAGATCGCAGCCGCGGTTCTGGGCGCAATGGAAGTGGATGAAGAAGGTGACCTTGCCAACTGGATGATTCCTGGCGTTCTGGTCAAAGGCATGGGCGGCGCGATGGATCTTGTGGCGGGTGTCGGCCGCGTGATCGTGGTGATGGATCACACCAACAAACACGGCAAATCCAAGCTGCTGAAAAAATGCACCCTCCCGCTGACCGGGAAAAAGGTTGTAAATCGCATCATCACCAACCTCGGGGTTCTGGATGTGGTTGAAGGCGGTCTGAAGATCGTCGAGATCGCAGAAGGCGTCACCGAATACGATATCCGTGCCGCAACCGAGGCGAATATCGTCAACTAAACCAAAATCTGGGCCTGCTGTGACAGGCAGGCCCCATAGCGTTTCGGGTTAGACTTGTGACGCGAATACTCTGCTACGCTTTCAGCGTTCTCGGGACATTCGCGTCACTTGAACCTTCAGGAAAAACCCGAAACGCTTTAGTTCAGCGTCTGGAATACGCACCCATCCGAGGCATAGACCGGCGGCGTCGCGCAGAGCGCACGCGCGACCTGGAAAGCCGCGAGCACCTTGGGCACATAATCCCGGGTCTCTGCATAAGGCGGCACTCCACTGTGTTTGCGAACGGCCCCCTCTCCGGCATTGTACCCGGCAAGCGCCAAAATCGGGTCATTGTCAAACTCACCCATCAGCCAATCCAGGTATTTAACCCCACCCGAGATATTCTGAGAGGGCTGGAAGCTGTCCTGCACGCCAAACCGCTCGGCCGTTGCGGGCATCAGCTGCATCAATCCCTGCGCCCCGGCTGAGCTTACCGCGTCGGCCCGTCCAGCCGATTCCACCGAGATAACCGCAAGAACCAGCGCTGGCGAAACGTTAGTGCCAATGGTCGAGCGCAGGATATCGCGCCCCTGATTGTTCACGATACCCTGCAGGGTCTGCAAACGGGGTGTCGAGACGCTAGTAGCGGCCAGAGCGTTGATCGCCGAATCCAGCCTACCTGGTCCGGCTTGTGCCAGTTCGGGCGAGATCTTCTCCCAAAACGCTTTATACGCGCCTTTCGGCGGCGCCTTAGTCGCAACTACGGGCGTGGTCGACGGCGGCACTTTGGCACGTTTGATGATATCGGGGACCACAAGCTCAGATCCCGTGCTCGGGGCCGAGGGTCTGGAGGCATGTTCTTCAGCAGAAATCTGGATGTTGATCTTTGGCCTTTGACCTGGCTGGGGCGCCTTGATCCTTTTGTAGACACCACGCGGTTCGACCTCATCGGCGCGTACGGTGTCTGGCGTGCATACCAGAAACGCCAATACGCCGGCGCATGTGACTGCGTCCCGGAGATTCATTTGCCTGCCTCATGTTTTCGTTTTGATTGATTTGAACCCCGAATCTTCGCGTAAAGCCAGAAAAACCAAGCAAATTGGGGCAGTTTCGCCTCATTTGCCGCAAATTTGCATCGCTCCGGGGTTTCCAAAAAAAACCAAAGGCATTTTTAAACGTCTATTTTCAATGACTTACCCATTTGATGACTAAAAAGTTAAGCCTCGGGCGAATTTTTCCCTGTTTGGCCCAATTCCTGCCACGCACAACAGGCAAACATAGATGCATACCGAGACGATCGGGAGCGGACTGAGAGAGAAAGCTCTGGAAGACGCCGAGGTTTAGAAGACTTTTTTAGATCCTTTAGGAGGGACGTAGCATGATCAAGTTCATCAAGAACTTCCGCAAAGACGAAGACGGCGCAGTAACAGTTGACTGGGTTGTTCTGACCGCAGCAGTCATCGGCCTGGGTACCGTTGCTTACACCCAGATTTCGAACGGTGCAGTTGGCATGGCGACTGACGTCAACGCTGCCCTGTCCGGCGCGACCATCAGCACTGGTGAAAACGACGGTACGCCGGGTGGTATCACCACAGCGGGTGAAAACACCAACTAATACAAGACTATCAAGTCTTGAAAATTTGACGTCGCGCCGGAAATCGGCGCGACGTTTTTTTGGGCCTCACAAAATGCATAGGGTGTCCACCCAATCAATATTTTCCCGCCCGTCTATTTTGAGTGTGGTGGTGCAAATCCGGAAAAGAATGCGGCGGACAAATCACTTTTTCGCCAAATTCGCGCCATTCCCGCGCGTCAACATTGAAATCAGGTGCTAGCAAGAAACGTCCTCGGATTTGTTCGCTCGGAAGGCAAACGGATACAAGACGACGTTGATAGGTATGAGATGAAAAAGATGTTTAGGACATTTAGAGCCTCTGAAGAGGGTGCCGTCACTGTCGACTGGGTCGTTTTGACTGCGCTAATTATTGGTCTGGCCACGCTTCTCTACTTTGCCATCCAAACGGCCACGATTGGCCTGAGCGGGAACACGAGCCAAGCTCTCAGCAGCGCAACCATTAGCACAGGAACATCCACCGGTGGCGGCGGCGGTATAGCAACTGAAGGCACCGCTGGCGGCAACTGACCGCACTCAACTCAACAATCAATTAAACAAGTCGCCATCAAAGGATGGCGATTTTGGCTTTTGTGCAGGTCGTTACTGCGGTCGTTCGCGGCCAGATACTGTCGCGACATGGCTTGAAAAATCTGCACGAAAAGTCTGATTTGTCCCACATTTCGACACAATTCCATCTTACGAATACGATGAACGAATTTGACCCCCTGGCCTTTGGAAGCAAAGCCAGACAGAAATATGAGGTGGATGTATGCGAGCGGTATTCGGACTTGTCCTGATTGTCGGGCTAGCTCTGGCTGGCGGCGCTGTCTACATGGCGCGGAACTATATCTCAGCGTATCAGAACGAACTCGCCCGCGAGCGGCAGGCGACAGCGGCCGCGCTCGAGGCTGCTGCAGCCGAAAAAGCCGAGGTCGAAGTGATCCCAACAGTCGGTGTTATTGTTTCCAATCGAACCCTGAAATACGGAGAACGCCTGGTAGAAGAGGACGTGCGCGTCGTTGACTGGCCAGAAAACGCAATACCGGAAGGCAGCTTTACTGACCTTGCAGTTTTGTTCCCTGCGTCCGGTGGCAAAGACCGTTTCGTTCTTCGCACGATGGAAAAAGACGAAGCCTTGATGGAAGTCAAAATCACTCAGCCTGGTGAAGGGGCGGGCCTGACGTCTCAGTTGGACAAAGGCATGCGCGCTTTTGCGATTCGGGTTGATGTGGCGTCGGGCGTTTCCGGTTTCTTGCGCCCCGGAGACTATGTTGACGTCTACTGGACCGGTTCGCGCCGAGGGACAACCGCCGAAGCGGATGGCGAGATTACCCGCCTGATCCAGCCTCGGGTCGAATTGATCGCAGTTGACCAGATCGCTGGAACGGACGTGACAGGAACGACAATTGCGCGCACGATCACTGTTGCTGTCACGCGTGAACAGGTTGCCGTTCTTACTCAGGCGCAAAACACTGGAAGGCTGACATTGGCCCTTGTTGGGGTCGAAGATGAAACCGTGTCATCGGAAGTCATCGAGATTGACCAACGCGCTTTGCTCGGTGTTGTCGAAGAAGAAGCTGCCCCGATCCCAGAGCGTGTGGAAAAACAAGTGTGCAAGACCCGTATTCGCCGCGGCAGCAGCGAAGTTGCCGACAGCGTGATCGCCTGCACAAACTGACGCCTATTCAGGACCTTACACCTGGTGAGCCGCGCGATTTGCGCGGCTCTTTTGATTCTTATGTTGCCAATTGCCCACATAAGGAAACTTCCGGAAACCCTTGATTATTGCAATAAATTCCGTTTTCGCGCAGAGTTTCGCCTATAGGGCATAAGACCCACAAAAACGAGGCGTGATCGGAGAGGCAGGTCACATGAAAATACGTTCCTGGATCAGCGCAACCCTGCTGGGGTTGTCGCTCGTTGTTAGCCCAGTCGGCGATGCCGCTTGGGCCGAAACTCTTCGCGTGGTCAAGAAGGGCACAGTGGAAACGCTGGAAGTCCCCGTAAACCGCGCGATCGTTGTTGAAAGTGAAGAGCCGTTTGCCGAACTGAGTATCGCGAATGCCGGCATTGCCGACATCTCGTCACTTTCAGATCGCACGATTTATGTTTTGGGTAAGGCGCCCGGTCTGACGACACTGACTCTGTTCGATGGCGCAGGCATGCTTCTCGCCAATGTCAGGGTGCGCGTCGCCCCAGACATTACAGAGTTTAAGGAACGCCTGCGGCAGATTCTGCCAAATGAACAAATCGAAGTGCGCACAGCCAATGACGGAATCGTTTTGTCCGGAACAGTCTCGGGCTCAGCCAAACTTGCGCGTGCATTGGAACTGGCGGAACGCTACGCCCCGGATCGGGTGTCAAACCTGATGTCGGTTGGCGGCGTTCAGCAAGTCATGCTGAAGGTGCGCTTCGCGGAAATGAACCGTTCGGTTGCCAAAAACCTGTCAACATCGCTTGGCTTTGGCGGCAGCGACGTCACGGCTGGTTTCAACACCCTCAACACTCAGGGTGCGTTGAGCAATGCGTTGGCCAACAACATTCCAATCGCCCAAGCAAATACCGGTGCAATTCTGTTCGGTTTCGGCGCTGGATCAACGCAAGTAAGATTGCTGCTTGAAGCCTTGGAAACAAAAGGCCTTGCACGCACTCTGGCCGAGCCGAACCTCTCCGCCCTTTCGGGCCAACAGGCGACCTTCCTCGCCGGTGGTGAAGTTCCGATCCCGGTACCCGCAGATGACGGTGTTGTTGCCATCGAATACCGCGCATTCGGTGTTGAAATCGACTTCATTCCACGCGTCGTCGATGGTGATCTGATCAACCTGGAACTTGGCACTGCGGTTTCGAGCATTGATACGTCGTCGGACTTTACAATCAACGGCGATTCGGTCCCGAGCTTCATCACCCGCCAGACCTCAACCACCATTGAACTGCGCGACGGGGAAAGCTTTGCAATCGCGGGCCTGATTCAAGATGATTTCACAGATCTGAGCAACCAGGTGCCATGGTTGGGCGACGTGCCCGTTCTGGGCACCCTGTTCCGCAGCGCACAGTACCAGCGAGAACAAAGTGAGTTGGTTATCATTATCACCGCGCACTTGGTCTCACCGACCCGTGGGGAAACGCTTGCTTTGCCGACAGATCGGGTAAAACCCCCCAGCGAGTTTGATCTGTTTATCAACGGACGCGTTGCTCGGACCGAGCGCGCAGGCGCTGGTGGTGCATCGGAAGTGGCCAAGCAAGACTTTGGCAGCTCCTACGGCTACATTCTGGATTGATGAGGAGGTAAGGACCAATGAAAACGTTGATACTCACCTTAGGTCTTTCGGTCGCAGTCACCGCATGTACGCGCGAAGCCGGGTATGAAATTGATGCGGGCACCTTTGGCAATGCGACGCTGAACAACTCGCAGGTCATGAACGGTGAACTGACATACGCTCAGATTTTGAGCCGCCGGTTCGCGGCCGAAGTGCCCAGCCAGGTGAACTTTGCCTTCAACAGTTCACAGCTGGATGCATCTGCGCAGCGTATTCTGTTGCAGCAGGCGGATTGGATCAAACAATTCCCAGAAGCGCGGTTCCGTGTGTATGGCCACACTGACGCGGTTGGTTCTGCCAGCTATAACAAAAGCCTTGGTCTGCGCCGGGCACAAGCGGTTGTGTCCTTCTTTGCCCAACAAGGAATCTCGCGATCTCGACTAGAGGCGGTGGTTTCTTTCGGCAAAACGCGACCACTGGTTGCAACAACGAATCGCGACCGCCGGAATCGCCGGACAGTGACTGAGGTTTCGGGTTTTGTAGACCGCGCGCCGCAGACTCTGGATGGCAAGTACGCCGAGATCATTTACCGCGAATACGTCGAAAGCGCGGCGGCTGGATCGAGTGTCGAGCAGGTCGATGCGACTGGCGGCGGCGGTGGATAATCCCATCTGAACGGGCGACATCGTCGCCCGTTTCCCTACAATTGGTTCTTTTGCGCCAAATTCTCGCCCAACTTCCAAGCGACATTGTGAACAATAGGGTGACCTGCGGCCAAAATTGACCGCATTGGGGCGACAGCAAATCTACCCGAGCGTACACGTTCGCAAGAAATGCCAAGCCCTCTCTACGAGGATTGTGTATATGAGTAGCGCGACGCCGCAAGACAACGACTCGGGAATTCTGGCCTGCACCATCAGCCGGGATGTCCAGAACTTTGATCTATTGATCGAAGACATGGAAACCATTCTTGGTGAGCGTTGGGGCGATCTTGGCTTTGCCGAAGCTCTCGCCTTTTTCAGCCAACCCGAAGCGGAAACACTGGAATTCGTTGCCCTGGCCATTGATGGTGAGGATGAAGACAACCTCTCGTTGATGGGCGAAATCATCACCCAGGCAAAAGACAAGAAGATCAAAGTGGTGCTTATTGCCGAGGACGTGACCCCCGCCTCGCTACACCAGCTTTTGCGCAAAGGCGCGGATGAATTTGTCCCCTACCCTCTTCCTGAAGGCGAACTGCAAGAAGCGATCGAGCGGATGAACAAGCCCGATCCTGTGGTTGCAGCACAAGCAGCCGCTGCCACTCTGACCGGTGGAGAATCAAAAGAAGGCGCTCTGTTCGTTGTACAAGGTCTGGCGGGCGGCGTTGGTTCCACGACACTGGCCGTAAACCTGGCTTGGGAGCTTGCCACGATCTCGGACAAGGATGCGCCTTCGGTCTGTCTGATCGACTTGGATCTGCAATACGGCACGGTCTCGACCTATCTGGACCTGCCCCGCCGTGAAACCGTTTTCGAGATGTTGTCCGACACGGCGTCAATGGATGATGAGGTCTTCTCACAAGCCCTTCAAAGCTATGAAGAAAAAATGCAGGTTTTGACGGCCCCATCTGACATGGTGCCGTTGGATCTGATCACACCTGAAGATATCCAGCGCGTGATAGATACGGCGCGCAAGCATTTCGACTATGTGGTCGTGGACATGCCCAAAACACTGGTTTTGTGGTCAGAAACCGTTCTGCAGGCTGCTCATGTTTATTTCGCCATGATCGAGCTGGACATGCGTTCGGCCCAGAACGCATTGCGTCTGAAACGCGCCTTGCAGGCAGAAGAGCTGCCGTTCAACAAACTGCGTTTCGCCCTGAACCGGGCCCCGAAATTCACCGATTTGAACGGCAAGGGGCGCATCAAGCGTATGGGCGAAAGCCTCGGAATCTCGATCGACCTGCAATTGCCCGATGGGGGCAAGCCGGTGATGCAAAGCGGCGATCATGGCCTGCCATTGGCCAGTTCAGCCGCCAAAAACCCGCTGCGTCGCGAAATTGCCAAGCTTGCAAAATCGCTCCACAGCCTCGGCAGCAACGACGCCGAGGCCGCATAACACAACCCCAAGGGAAGAGCCGCCATGTTTTCCAGATACAAGAAAGCGTCTGATGCGCAGCCGGTAGAAACGCCGGCCAAAGCGCCCGAGGCGGCCCCTGCAGCACCAACTGCCACAGCGGTTGCACGCAAGCCTGTTCAGAAGAAAGCTGGCGAGGTCACGAGCGCCGACCGCGACCGCAAACGGAAAGAGCGCCTGAGTGAGATCAAGATTGAGCTGCACCGGGAGCTACTGGAAAACCTGAACCTCGCCGCCCTTGAAAATGCGGGTGAGGCCGAGCTTCGCACCGAGATCAGCGCAATTGCTAGCGAGGTTCTGGAAGCCAAAAGCATCGTGCTGAACCGCGACGATCGCGCTCAGCTGAACAAAGAGCTTTACGACGAGGTCACGGGTCTTGGACCTCTTGAAACCTTGCTGCGCGACGATACCGTCAACGATATTCTGGTGAACGGCCCGCAACAGATTTTTGTCGAACGTGCGGGTAAGCTGGAACTCAGCGATATTACGTTCAAAGACGAAAAACACCTGATGCGGATCATCGACAAAATCGTGTCCGCTGTGGGTCGCCGTGTTGACGAATCCAACCCCTATGTTGACGCCCGTCTGGCTGATGGCTCGCGTTTCAACGCGATGGTTCCTCCGATCGCCGTTGATGGCTCGCTGGTGTCGATTCGTAAGTTTAAAAAAGACAAGCTGGGCATCGATGATCTGGTCAATTTTGGTGCGTTCACCGAAGAAATGGCCGCTTATCTTCAAGCCGCCGTCTCGACACGCCTGAATGTCATCGTTTCGGGTGGTACGGGTTCCGGTAAAACGACCACTCTGAACGCGCTTTCGAGCTTTATTGACGACGCTGAACGTATCTTGACTATCGAGGATACGGCGGAACTTCAACTGCAGCAGACTCACGTCGGACGGATGGAAAGCCGTCCACCAAACGTTGAAGGAAAAGGTGAGGTCAGCCCTCGCGATTGTCTGAAAAACGCCCTGCGGATGCGCCCCGACCGCATCATTGTGGGTGAGACCCGTGGCGCCGAGGTGATCGACATGCTCCAGGCGATGAACACCGGCCACGACGGCTCGATGACGACGATCCACGCGAACTCGGCGCGGGATGGTATCTCGCGTCTGGAAAACATGATCGCGATGGCGGGGATTGAAATGCCGATCAAAGCGGTCCGCAGCCAGATCTCAAGCGCTGTGAACTTGATCGTTCAGGCCAGCCGTTTGCAGGATGGCTCGCGTCGCATGACCTCGATCACCGAAATTACCGGGATGGAAGGCGATGTGATTTCGATGCAGGAAATCTTTCGTTTCCAACGCGTTGGCCTGACACCCGATAACAAAATCATCGGTCACTTCACCGCCACCGGCGTGCGTAGCCACTATTCCGAGCGCTTCCGCCTGTGGGGCTTTGACCTGCCCTCATCCATCTACGACCCAACCACAATGTAGGAGATCACGACATGCAATTGCCTATGGAGGCTCTCATCTATGTCGCCATCTTCGTGGGTGTCCTTGCCCTGGTGGAAGGCATCTATCTTGTGGCGTTCGGCAAATCCATCAGCCTGAACAGCCGAGTCAACCGACGCCTAGACATGCTCGACAAGGGCGCGGGCCGCGAGCAAGTTCTGGAACAGCTGCGCAAGGAAATGCAGCAGCATATGAAAACGCAGAGCATCCCTCTGTATTCGCTACTTGCTGACAAGGCCCAAAAGGCTGCCATCGCGTTTACGCCAAGACAACTGATCATGATCATGGGTCTTGTTTCCGCCGCGGCTTTCGTAGCTCTCAGCATTGGTACGGCGACCGACACGGTCTTGCGCACGGCTATTTCTATTGCCATCGGCGTCGGTGCTGTTTTCATGTGGGTCAGCAGAAAAGCCAATAAACGCATGAGCATGATCGAAGAACAGCTTCCCGACGCGGTCGAGCTGATGGTCCGCTCGCTGCGGGTCGGGAACCCTTTTGTGTCTTCGGTTCAAATCGCGGCGAACGAGGTTCAGGATCCCCTTGGGACCGAACTAGGCATAATCGCAGATGAATGCGCCTATGGTCGCGATGTGGGCGAGGCACTAAAAGACATGGCTGAACGCTTGGACATGCAGGATTTGCGCTTTCTCGCGGTCGCAGTCGGCATTCAGCAGCAGTCAGGTGGTAACCTAGCTGAAATTTTGGCCGGCCTGGCTCAGGTGATCCGCGCCCGTTTCCGCTTGTTCCGCCGGGTCAAGGCAATCACCGCCGAGGCGCAATGGTCCGGAAAGTTCCTGTCGGGGTTCCCAGTCGCGTGCCTCGTCTTCATTCTGGTCAAAGACCCCGGCTATTATGACGAAGTACTGGACCACCCGTGGTTCATTCCGTTGTGTTTCTTTGTCGGCATCATGCTGACACTGAACCTGATCGTCATGAAGATCATTACCAACATCAAGGTTTGAGGTCAGTTCAATGGAATTCCTTTCCTCCATCAACAACGTCCTAACGCAACACCTTGGTGAGTTCGGCCCCCTGATCGTGGTCGGCGTGCTTGGTTTCGTGTTGATTGCCGTGGCCGTTCTGCTGATGTTGAACCAGCCCGAAGATCCGCTAAAGAAGCTGCAACGTAGCACAACGGCTCCGAAGAAAGAGAAGAAACCCAAAAAAGACCAACTGCGAAACGGCGGTCGGAATGAACAGCTCGAGAAGTTCGCCACCTTCCTTGAACCCAAAAGTGAAGAGGAACTTTCCGCCGTTCAACTGACGATGCGTCAGGCTGGCTACCAGTCGAAAGATGCCGTTCGTTTCTATCACTTTGCGCAGTTCGCTCTTGGCATATTAGGCATTTTGTTCGGAGTGTTGTGGGTAACGGTGTTCTCGGGCGGTCAGGAATTTACCGGAACACAATTGTTGATCCGCGTTCTGATCCCCGGCGCGATTGGCTACTACATCCCCAAATATTGGATCACACGCCGCGTGGAAGAGAGAAAACAGGCCATAACAGCGGCCTTTCCAGACACGTTGGACTTGATGCTGGTCTGCGTCGAAGCTGGCCAATCCCTAGATCAGGCGATCGTTCGAGTGGCGTCGGAAATGAAAAGCTCCTACCCCGAGATTTCTCAGGAATTCGAGGTTGTGGCCTACGAGATGAAGGCCGGTAAAGACAAAGATACAGTCCTGCGTGATTTCGGAACCCGCTGCGGCGTTCAAGATGTAAGGGCGTTTGTAACCGTGATGATCCAATCCGCCACATTCGGTACCTCCATCGCCGAAGCTCTGCGGGTCTATGCCGGTGAAATGCGTGACAAACGTGTGATGCGCGCGGAAGAAGCCGCAAACAAGTTGCCTACCAAGATGACTTTGGTCACAATGGGGCTGACGGTGCCACCGCTGCTTGTCATTCTGGTCGGACCGTCTGCAGGTGTGATTGCTGACTTCGGAGGATGATTTAACTTCGATGCTTCCAGGAAAAGGCTGCGCCTTGCTTAGGCTTCGCCGGAGTTTTCAGGCCATCATGGTTTTCGCCATGGTGGCCTCTTGTACGGAAGGGAGCCTGTCGGATGACCTCGATGCGCCGGGTATAGATCCGACGGGACAAGCCGAAGACAGCATCACCGTGGGAAACCGCCTGATGGCCGCCGGAGAATATGAGCTGGCCCTCGACAGCTTTACCCGCGCCGCGCTGGACCAAGGGATGACGCCGCAGGTTCTGACCTCATTGGGGACGGCCAATCTGGGGCTGCGTCGGTTGGGACAGGCCGAGACGCTTCTGCGCCGCGCGGTCGAGGATGACACGGACTGGCCGGTGGCTTGGAATAATTTAGGTGTTCTGCTGATGGAAACCGGACAATATCCCGAAGCGGAGCAGGTGTTTCGCCGGGCCTTTGCGTTGGACAATGGCGAAAGTGACGCAATCCGCGACAATCTTCGCTTAGCTATCGCAAAAATGGAAAATCCTGTTAATAATACCGATCAAGAACAAGAATATACGCTGGAGCAGCTAGGCGACGGGCAATTTTCGCTACGCAAAATCCAGTAACCGAGGCAAGAGCAGTAAAAGGACGCAAAAATGCGCCAACAATTCTTGATTCCGTCACTCGTGGTCACTGGGTTGATCCTGTCCGCCTGTGCAAAAGAAACCGAAGAGGAAAAGGTTGAACGCACATTTCAGGAAGTGAACGTCATTGACGAAACCAACCTGAACGACGTGCTTCTGACCGCCGCCGACCCCAACGAGGCGGTCACCTATTTCCATAATGCCGCCGCCAAGAACCCCGACCGGATCGACCTGCAGCGTGGGCTTGCGATCTCGCTGGGTCGCGCCAAACGCTCGACCGAGGCGGCCGCCGCATGGAAACGGGTGACGACCATGAACGGCGCAAATGCGGCCGATCGGGTCGAATACGCGGATGCGCTGGTGCGCAATGGGGATTGGAACACGGCCCACACCGTTTTGAACTCGGTCCCGCCGACTCATGAATCGTTCAAGCGCTACCGGCTTGAAGCCGTTGTCGCGGATTCCCGCAAAGAATGGAAACGCGCCGATCACTTCTATGAAACGGCCGTGGGCCTGACCACGCGCCCCGGTGGGGTTATGAACAACTGGGGCTATTCCAAGCTGACCCGCGGGCAATATGCCGAGGCCGAACGCCTGTTCACCGAGGCCGTCCGCCAGGACAAGAGCCTGTTTACAGCCAAGAACAACCTGGTTTTGGCCCGGTCGGCGCAGGGGAATTACAGCCTGCCCGTGGTTCCCATGACACAGGTTGAACGCGCCCGGCTGTTGAACACGATGGCAATTTCCGCGGTGAAACAAGGGGATACGACAACCGGCAAGAACCTCTTGCGTGAGGCGATTGCGACACATCCCCAGCATTTCGATGAAGCCGTCCGCTCGCTTCGCGCGCTCGAGGAAAGCTGACACATGGCAATCCCGGCCTTTGTGGCGGCATGGTTTCTGCCCTTTGTTCTGCCGATCTGCATTTACGTCGCCTTCACGGATATGCGTGAAATGAAGATCAAGAACCACGCCGTCACGGCGCTGGTTCTGGTCTATATCGTCGTTGGGCTGTTTGTGCTGCCTCCGTGGTCGACGGGGCTGATTGGAGGGCAGATCGGCCCTCTTGATATCGCGTTACCGATCTATGTCTGGCAATTCCTGCACATATTCATCGTTCTCCTCGCCGGTATCATCCTGAACGCCGCCGGAGCGATGGGCGCGGGCGATGCCAAATTTCTGGCCGCAGCCGCTCCGTTCATCTGGTTCGCAGATATGATTCTACTCATGGCTATTCTGATGGCCTGTACCTTGGGGGCCGTAGCGACCCACCGTTTGGCCAAGCACACAAGGCTGCGCACGATTGCCCCACATTGGGAGAGCTGGGACAAAGGCAAAAAGTTCCCGATGGGGCTGGCCCTGTCCGGTTCGCTTGCCATGTATCTGATTCTTGGGACTGTTCTCGGATCGTAAACTATCATCTGCGCGCCTTGTCACTGCCTTGGTCCCGCCACAAAGCTGCGCCAGATTTCACACAACTGGCCCGCTTTGGGGCTTTTGGTGTGACATCAGAACAGACGAGTCCCGCTTATGAATATGCAGACCTCCGCAGTTATGGCGCCTCCTACCCCGAAGGGTTTGGGTGAAATGCAGCTCCCGCTGGTGATGATGCGGGACATTTTGCTGAAGACGATCTTTCGCAAAAATGCCAGCACCGTGACCGAAGTGGCCGAGGCTATCTGCCTGCCCGGCTCGGTCACGCAGGAACTGATCGACATCGCCCGTGACCAAAAGCTGCTCGAGGCCACTGGCACACTGAACGCCAATAGCGGCAATGAGATGGGCTATCAGCTGACCGACGCCGGCAAGGCCCGTGCGTTGGACGCGCTCAGCCAGTCGGAATATTTCGGTGCTATGCCCGTGCCGCTGGATGTGTATCGCGAGCAGGTCAAACGCCAGTCGATCCGCAATATTCAGGTCACAAGGGATCAGTTGACCAACGCGATGGGCCATCTGGTTTTGCCCGACAGCCTGCTGGATCACCTCGGCCCCGCAGTCAGCGCAGGCCGCTCGATCCTGATGTATGGCCCTCCGGGGAATGGTAAGTCTTCGATCTCGAACGGTATTCGGGATGCATTGGGTGACAATGTCTATGTCCCCTACGCTATCGAATATGCCGGTCAGGTGATCACCGTTTATGACCCGATCGTACATACCGCGATTGAGCAGGAGCCTGACGACCCCAACAGCCTGCGCCGCCGCAAGCGGTTCGATTCGCGCTATGTGCAGTGCGAACGCCCAACCGTGGTAACCGGCGGCGAATTGTCGCTCAGCATGTTGGACTTGGTCTACAACCCCACCGCGCGGACCTATCAGGCCCCGCTGCAGCTGAAATCGACCGGCGGTATCTTTATCGTGGACGACCTTGGACGACAGGCCGAACCCCCTCAGGCCCTCGTCAACCGCTGGATTGTTCCGCTGGAAGAGAACAAGGATATCCTCGGCCTGCAATCGGGTGAAAAGTTCGAGGTACCCTTCGACACGCTGGTCATCTTCTCGACCAACTTCCACCCGAATGAGATCTTCGACCAAGCGGCCCTGCGCCGGATCTTCTTCAAGATCAAGATTGATGGTCCGAACCAAGAGAACTTCCTGAAGATCTTCGCAATGGTCGCCCGCAAACGCGGCATGCCACTGGATGAGGCCGCGCTGGTGCATCTGTTGAAGGTGAAATACCCGACGATCGACAACATCTATGCGAACTACCAGCCGATCTTCCTGATCGACCAGATGATCTCGATCTGTGAGTTCGAGGGCATCCCCTATCAGATGAGCCCCGACCTGATCGACCGTGCCTGGGCCAACATGTTCGTCAAAGACGAGAAAATCGTCAAATAACGCCGTGCCATTTTCGGGATGACAGGGGTAGTCTGCGCACATGACGCAGATTCCCGCCCGGATCGGCACTTGGTTCAGCACCAAGGGCTGGACCATCCACCCTCATCAGCAGGACATGTTCGACCGAGCGCAGGACCCGGCCACTTTGCTGATTGCACCCACTGGCGGCGGCAAAACGATGGCGGGGTTTCTGCCCTCATTGGCCGAGTTGGCGGACGGTACACGTGCCGGGTTGCATACTATATACGTCTCGCCCCTCAAGGCCCTTGCAGCAGATATCAAACGGAACCTGCGCACGCCGGTGGACGAGATTGGATTGCCCATCCGCATCGAGGACCGCACCGGCGATACCTCAGCCACGCAGAAAAAACGCCAGCGCGCCGACCCGCCGCATATCCTGCTGACCACGCCCGAGAGTCTGGCTCTGCTGACCTCATATGAAGACGCTCCACGCATGTTTGATGGAGTGCAACGTGTGATCGTCGATGAAATCCACGCTTTGGCCGAAAGTAAGCGCGGGGATCAACTGATGCTGGCGCTGGCGCGGCTCCAGACTCTATGTCCAAACATCCGACGTGTGGGCTTGTCGGCCACTGTTGAGGACCCTCAGGCCATTGCCCGCTTTCTGGCCCGTCACCCCGACCCGTGTCAGATCATTCAAGCCGATCCTGGCCCCGATCCCAACATCGCGATGCTGGAAACTGCCGAGATGCCGCCATGGTCGGGCGGAGGCGCGGCCTATGCGATCCCAGCGGTGCTGGACCAAATCCGCCAACACAAGACGACACTGATCTTCCACAACACCCGCGCGCAGGCTGAGATTTTCTTTCACAATCTGTGGCTTGCCAACGAGGACAGTCTGCCCATCGGAATCCATCACGGCAGTCTGGATCGCCAGCAACGCGAGAAGGTCGAGGCCGCCATGGTCCGAGGTGACCTGCGCGCCATCGTATGCACCGGCTCTCTCGATTTAGGCATCGACTGGGGCGATGTTGATCTGGTGATCCAGATCGGCGCGCCCAAGAACGTCAAGCGGCTGGTGCAGCGTATCGGACGGGCAAATCACCGCTATAACGCGCCGTCCAAAGCCTTGCTGGTACCTGCCAACAGGTTTGAAGTGGTCGAATGCGTGGCCGCTCTCGAGGCCGCAAAAGCCCATGATCTGGACGGAGAGCCGCGCGGCGCAGGCCCCCGAGACGTGCTGTGCCAACATATTCTGATCGCAGCGTCTGCGGGACCGTTTGATGCGGATACGCTGTTCACCGAGATGACTTCGGCCGGGCCATTTGCACAACTGTCGCGGCCAGAATTTGACGACTGCCTCGATTTCTGTGCGACCGGCGGCTATGCCCTGCGGGCCTATGACAGGTGGCAACGGTTACAGCAACGCGCCGACGGTTTGTGGCAGCTAAGGGACCCCCGCGCCGCGGCCCGCATTCGGATGAACCTCGGTACCATTCAGGATAGCGATACCCTGAAAGTCCGCCTGAAACACAGCAGGGGCGGTAAACCACTGGGCGAGGTTGAGGAGGCCTTTGCAGCCACTCTGACCCCCGGCGACACCTTCCTGATCGGCGGTCAGATCGTGCGCTACGAGGGTCTGCGAGAGCTTGTGGTCGAAGTCAGCCGCCGTGCCGACAAGAAGCCCAAAATCGCCACTTTTGCGGGGACCAAGTTCGCCACCTCAACGCAGCTGAGCGACCGTATCCTGCGCATGTTCGCGCAGACCGATTGGCCTCAGCTGCCGCAACACACAGCCGACTGGTTGAAGCTTCAGAGACATGTCTCTCGCCTTCCCCAACGCAACCGCCTGCTGGTCGAGAGCTTTCCCAGCGACGGGCGCGAGCATATTTGTGTCTACGGCTTCGCCGGGCGCAACGCCCAGCAAACTTTGGGCCTGCTCCTGACCAAACGGATGGAGGAAACTGGCCTTGCCCCGCTGGGGTTTGTTGCGACGGACTACGCGACCCTGATCTGGGGATTGGATGCAGTAACCGATCCAACGCCTCTGTTTCGGATCGATGCGCTGCGCGACGGGTTGGACACATGGCTGGCGGGCAATGCCGTCATGAAGCGAACCTTTCGCGCCTCGGCCACCATCGCGGGCCTGATCGAGCGCAACACCGGCGGGCAACGCAAAAGCGGGCGGCAAGCCACGTTCTCGTCAGATATCCTCTATGATACGCTGCTGAAATACGACCCGGACCACCTTTTGATGCAAATCACCCGCGAAGAGGCCATGCGCGGCCTCGTCGATTTCGGGCGGATCGAGGCGATGGTGGAACGGATTGGCGACCGCATTGATCTGGTTCGGCTGGACCGCGTGTCACCTCTCGCCGCGCCCTTGCTCCTTGAAGTTGGCAAAGTTCCGGTCAAAGGGGCCGCCGAAGAACGCTTGCTGGCAGAGGAAAGTGCGCGACTGCTGCAGGCGGCCGGGTTGGATACGCTCTGATCCACCTTGCGCGGGCGCGCAAAACGCGCGAAGAACGTTCCATGAACAAGGTTGAGTTTTCCTTTGCAGGGCAGAACCTGAGCGCCCTACCCTCGGGCGCATTGTGGTGGCCTGAGCGGAAATTGCTGTGTGTCTCCGACCTGCATCTCGGCAAGTCTGAACGTATGGCCCGGCGCGGTGGAACGATCCTGCCGCCCTATGACAGTCAGGACAGTTTGGACAGGCTGGCTAAAGATCTGGAGCATACGCGCGCTGCAACCGTGGTCTGTCTAGGAGACAGCTTTGATGATCTTGACGCCTCCCTGTCCCTGCCCGGCGCCGAGAGGCTGCGTATTGCAACCCTGCAAGCCGGGCGTCGCTGGATCTGGATCGAAGGCAATCACGACCCCGGCCCGGTAGAACTCGGCGGTACGCATCTGGCCGAGTGGACTTGCGACACGCTCTCCTTTCGCCATATCGCGCAGCCAGGGGCGCAAGGCGAAATTTCGGGTCACTATCATCCAAAGGCCACGCTACGCGCGGGTGGCCGCAGCATCACGCGCCCGGCCTTTCTGTTCGATTCAAATCGTCTGATCCTGCCCGCCTTTGGCACCTATACCGGCGGGTTGCGCAGCTCGGATCAGGTTTTGACTGGTCTGATGGGACCGAAGGCATTGGCAATCCTGACGGGCCCTAAACCGCAGATGATCCCAATGCCTCGCTGAGACGAAAGGACGTCGTGCAGCGCCTCAGATCAGGCCGTCCTCTTCCAGCATCGGCCGGTACTTACGGCTGACCGGAACAAGATCGCCATTGACCAGACTCAGGAAGATCTTGCCCTCGGACCGTTCAACACCCGTAACGGCCTCATCGCACACCCAATGCGACCGGTGCGAGCAATGGCCCGCAACAGGCTCCATCTCGTCTATGGCATCGGTAAAGCGTGAGCGGATCGTAAAGGTCCCCTCAGACGTTACGACGTCCACATTGTGGTCGCGCACGGTCAGGCGGTAGAACTCACCCTGAAAACTCTCGGGCAGACGGCGCGCAAGCCGTGGCATCGGCTTTAGCTCAGGTTCGGCTTCGACCTTCCCATCGCGCCATTCGGCCCGACGCACCAGCAACAGGCCTGTGGCAAACAATATGCCGTAGCTGGCAACAGTCGTCATCTCAGGCGCCATATGACCACCCCAGGTGAACAGCAACCACGCCAAAAGCCAGAGGGTCGGAGTGAACATCGCAAGAATCACAACCGCATAGGCCAGATCGCGCGCGGGCAGTTGCTCCAAAACCTGATGTCGTTCAATCACGTTCCGAGCAGCCCAAATGGCGGCCAAAGCCAACACCATAACGCCAGCCCAGAACAGCAAACGCAGGGAAAAAGACAGCTCTGCGGCCAGAAAAGGGGGGAATACGTAGGCAAGCAAGGGTAGGAAAACAACGCCTGCGACCACCCGCTGTGGGGTACAAAGAGAACGCAATAGCCCGATGTTTAACGTCATACTTACAGAACAACGGCCCAAGACCCAGTCAGGACATCTTGGACGGTCACGATGTTTACTCGGCAACTGACTGGGAAATAACGGTTATCATGAATTGAGGTCCTGTAAAACACAATTCATGCATAGGTTTGGGCGCAGGCCGCTGACCCGGCCTGCGTCACGTTAGACTCGGACCGCACAGCGCGGTCCGACGAAGTCGTGGATCAGGCTGTGAGGCCTTCGGGCTCTGGCAGGCCGTTGGCGCGGCAGCACGCGGTCAGAGTGTTGGCCAGAAGGCAGGCGATGGTCATCGGACCCACACCACCCGGAACCGGAGTGATCGCGCCCGCACGCTCAGCGGCGCTGGCGTAGTCGACATCACCGACCAGCTTGTTTTTGCCGTCGCGCTCAATGCGGTTGATGCCCACGTCGATCACGGTCGCGCCTTCTTTGATCCAATCGCCCGGAACCATCTCGGGGCGGCCTACAGCGGCGACAACGATGTCGGCGCGGCGCACGACGTCCGGCAGGTCCTTGGTGCGAGAATGCGCGATGGTCACGGTGCAGCTGTCACCCAGAAGCAGTTGCGCCATCGGCTTGCCCACGATGTTCGAGCGGCCAATCACAACCGCATCCATACCCGACAGTGAGCCGTGGTAGTCGCGCAGCATCATCAGGCAGCCCAGAGGGGTACAAGGCACCATCGATTTCTGACCGGTGCCCAGCAGGCCAACATTCGAGATGTGGAAGCCATCGACGTCCTTGGCCGGATCGATCGAGTTGATCACCAGGTCTTCGTTCAGGTGCTTGGGCAGAGGCAGCTGCACCAGAATACCGTGAACCGCAGGATCGTTGTTCAGCTTGTCGATCAGCGCCAGAAGGTCCTCTTCCGAGGTGTCGGCGTCCAGCTTGTGCTCATACGAGTTCATGCCGACTTCGACGGTCTGCTTACCTTTTGAGCGCACATAGACCTGGCTTGCCGGGTCTTCGCCCACCAGAACCACGGCCAGACCGGGCGTGATGCCGTTTTCTTCTTTCAGCTTTGCAACCTGATCGGCCACTTGCGCGCGCACTTTCGCCGCAAAGGCTTTGCCGTCGATAACCTGGGCTACCATCCTGTGATCCCTTCTTTCCAAAAACGGATCGGGCGCAAAGCGCCCGGGTGTTCAGTCAGGGCCAATCACGCGCTCTTCACGGGCAATCGACCAGTCAATCAAAATGCGCCACAGCTTTTCGGCCAGATCCGGGTCCATCCCCAGTTGATCCGAGCTTGCGCGCACACGTTGCACCACCTCTTCGACACGGTCCGGGATTCGGGCCGGAAGGCCTTCGCCTGGTTTCAGCTGCGAGGCGCGGTCGATGTAACCTGCGCGCGTCACCAACATCTCGATCAGTTGGCGGTCCAGCTTGTCGATCTGAACGCGCAAGTCCTGCATCGTCTCACAGTCTTGCGGCGGTGTCAGAGTGGGCATCGTGATCTCCTCATGGCCCGGGGTGCAATCCCCGGACCACGAGATGGTTCAAAAACCGGCTTAGAACAAGCCCTCAATCTGACCTTCTTCGTTGAGACGGATTGTCTCAGCGGCAGGTTTGCGCGGCAGACCCGGCATGGTCATGATCTCACCACACACGACCACGATGAAACCAGCACCTGCGGACAGGCGAACCTCACGCACAGGAACCGAGTGGCCGGTGGGCGCGCCGCGCAGGGACGGGTCGGTCGAGAACGAGTATTGGGTTTTCGCCATGCAGACCGGCAGGTTACCATAGCCCGCTTCCTCCCACTCGCGCAGTTGGTTGCGGATCTTGTTGTCGGCCAGAACCTCGTCGGCGCGGTAGATGCGCTTGGCGATGGTTTCGATCTTCTCGAACAGAGGCATCTCGTCGGGGTAGATCGGCGCGAAATTCGCGGTGCCACCTTCAACGATTTCAACAACTTTCTCAGCCAGAGGCGCCGAGCCTTCCGAGCCCAGTTCCCAGTGACGCGACAGAACCGCCTCAACACCGTGCTCGGCGCAGTAGCTCTTGACCGCATCAACTTCGGCATCAGTATCGGTGACGAAGTGGTTGATGGCGACAACAACCGGCACACCGAAGGATTTCACGTTTTCGATGTGACGGCCCAGGTTGGCGCAGCCATTGGTCACGGCGTCGACATTCTCGGCACCCAGATCGGCTTTGGCAACGCCGCCGTTCATCTTCATCGCGCGCACGGTGGCGACCAGCACCACAGCCGACGGAGCGATGCCCGCCTTGCGGCACTTGATGTTCATGAACTTCTCGGCACCCAGATCGGCACCAAAGCCCGCCTCGGTCACGACATAGTCAGCAACTTTCAGAGCGGTCTTGGTCGCGATGACCGAGTTACAGCCGTGCGCGATATTCGCGAACGGGCCACCGTGGACGAAGGCCGGGTTGTTTTCCAGCGTCTGCACCAGGTTCGGCTGCATCGCGTCTTTCAGCAGAACGGTCATTGCGCCTTCTGCCTTGATGTCGCGGCAGTAAACCGGGGTCTTGTCGCGGCGGTAGGCAACGATGATGTCGCCCAGACGCTTTTCCAGGTCTTTCAAGTCGTTTGCCAGGCACAGGATCGCCATGACTTCGGACGCAACGGTGATGTCAAAGCCTGCTTCACGCGGGAAGCCGTTCGACACGCCACCCAGCGAGGCCGTGATCTGACGCAGAGCGCGGTCGTTCATGTCGACCACACGACGCCATGCAACGCGGCGCACGTCGATTTCAGCTTCGTTGCCCCAGTAGATGTGGTTGTCGATCATCGCCGACAGCAGCGAGTGCGCCGAGGTGATCGCGTGGAAGTCACCTGTGAAGTGCAGGTTCATCTCTTCCATCGGAACAACCTGCGCGTAACCGCCACCTGCAGCGCCGCCCTTCATGCCGAAGTTCGGGCCAAGTGACGCTTCGCGGATACAGATCATCGCGTTTTTGCCGATGCGGTTCAGGCCATCGCCCAGACCCACGGTGGTGGTGGTCTTGCCTTCACCCGCAGGGGTCGGGTTGATCGCGGTGACGAGGATCAGCTTACCATCTTCACGGCCTTGAACCGAGTTGATGAAGTCTTGGCTGACCTTCGCTTTGTCGTGGCCGTAAGGCAGCAGATCGGCCGATTCGATACCGATCTTTGCGCCGATTTCCTGAATCGGCTTCTTGTTCGCTTCGCGAGCGATTTCGATGTCAGATTTGTAGCTCATTGGGCAGGGTCCCTGATTGAATGCCGTGCAAAACCGACGCGGCGCGTCGGTGCTGTCAAACCCATACAGTTGCATACACAGGCATTGGCTAAGGATTCCGACATATTCGTGCCGCGAAACGGCGTCGCCCAATTTCAAGCGTTTCCAATCGGAAACGAATGAGTGCTATGGCTGCCAGAGCGGCTGATCGGGAACAAACAGCTGCAAACGATCGCCGATATGCAGAGCTCCGGGCCGTTCGACCCATCCCGTGATCCCCCGCCGCCCCTGTGCAGCCGGTTTGAAGGCAGCGCCGTAGCCGCTGTGATCCGCTTCGATCTCGCGTCCGGGCAGGACACAAGGTGCGTTTTCCATATCGACTGTGATCGTCAAACCCGCCTCGGCGCGTAAGCGCGAAGACGGTGGGATATGGGAAAAATCCGGGATACCCTTCAGTACGATCGAAGCTCCAAGATAGGACGGATCAAGCTTGTCCATCTCCATCGCGGCGGCAATCTCGGACAGCTCCTCGGCTGACAGAATCGACACCTGACGGACATTCCGAATCTCGGTGCCTTTCGGGTAGACATTGCTGACTCGCACGCATGATGCACGGTTGAGACCCTCGTGCCGTTCACCCTGCACCCCGTCAAAGCCAAATTCCAACGTCTCAACGGGCTGGGCACGAAGCGACTGACCGGCCGGGACGCGCCCTAACCAGACGACCTCGGCAGAGTATTCGGTTTCACGCAGGAACGGCATGGGGTTTTCCTTCTTCATCCATTTGCCCGCATAATGACCAGCAGTTGGCGGATGAAAAGATAAAACCCGAGGTCTGGACCTCGGGTTTCTCTTGTTTATGCGGTTGGTTCTGGCTCCATCCCACCTTCGGGCGGAGATTTCTTGGGCTTGGTCTTGGGAATAGCCGTGACGCTGGGCGCGCTGCCCTGATCCGGGCTGTCGCCCTCGTCATCGCCCTCGGTCGGCGCATCGCCATTCATGACCCGCTTGATCTCGTCACCGGTGAGGGTTTCGTATTCCAACAGGCCCTGCGCCAGACGCTCCCATTCCTCACTCTTGTCGGTCAGGATCTGGTGGGCGCGCTCATAGCCCTGTTGGATCAGGCGCTTCACCTCTTCCTCGATCAGCTCTTTGGTATGGGCCGAGACCGAGAACCCAGCGGTGTTGCCCGAGTAGCCTTCATGGGCTTCAGCGTAGTCGATATTGCCGACCTTGTCCGACATACCCCAGCGCATCACCATCGCCCGCGCCAGTTGGCTGGCCTGCATGATGTCACCCGCCGGGCCGTTCGAGACATGGTCTTCGCCGTATTTGATGACTTCAGCCGCCTTGCCCGCCATGGTCATGGCCAGCTTTTGCTCACACTCATCACGGTGATAGTTCAGGCGATCCATCTCGGGCAGCGAGACAACCATACCCAGCGCGCCACCACGCGGGATAATCGTCGCCTTATAGACCGGGTCGCACATCGGCAGTTCCAGACCTACAACAGCGTGACCAGCCTCGTGATACGCGGTCTTTTCCTTCTGATCCTGGGTCAGCACCATCGAGCGGCGCTCAGCCCCCATCATCACCTTGTCCTTGGCGTTCTCGAAGTCCTCCATGGTGACAAAGCGGCGGCCCACACGGGCGGCCATCAGCGCGGCCTCGTTTACGAGGTTCGCCAGATCCGCACCCGAGAAACCGGGCGTACCACGCGCGATGATGCGCAGGTCAACATCAGGGCCCAAAGGCGTCTTACGCGCGTGGACGCCCAAGATCTTCTCACGGCCTTTGATGTCCGGGTTCCCGACAGTCACGTTGCGGTCAAAGCGGCCCGGACGCAGCAGCGCAGGATCCAGAACGTCTTTACGGTTGGTCGCGGCCAGAATGATCACACCTTCGTTGGCCTCGAACCCGTCCATCTCGACCAGCAATTGGTTGAGGGTCTGTTCGCGTTCATCATTACCACCGCCATAGCCGGCACCACGATGGCGACCCACGGCGTCAATCTCGTCGATAAACACGATACAAGGCGCGTTCTTCTTGGCTTGCTCGAACATGTCACGGACACGGCTCGCACCGACACCCACGAACATCTCAACGAAGTCGGAGCCCGAGATGGTGAAGAACGGCACACCCGCCTCACCCGCAATCGCACGGGCCAGCAGCGTTTTACCGGTACCCGGAGGGCCAACCAGCAGTGCGCCCTTGGGGATTTTGCCGCCGAGGCGCGAGAACTTCTGCGGGTTGCGCAGGAATTCAACGATCTCTTCCAGCTCTTCCTTGGCCTCGTCGATGCCAGCAACGTCATCAAAGGTCACGCGGCCGTGCTTTTCGGTCAGCATCTTGGCCTTGGACTTGCCAAAGCCCATCGCGCCGCCTTTGCCACCACCCTGCATCCGGTTCATGAAGTAGACCCAAACGCCGATCAGCAACAGGAAGGGCAACAGAGTGATCAGGAACGACTGGAAGCCTGATTGCTGCTGCTTGACCGCTTCGACCGGGATCTGTTCATCGATCAACAGTTTCGTCACCTCGGCATCACCGGGTTTGATCGTGGTGTAATTCGCGCCGCTTTGCGTGGTGTAGCGAATTTGCTCACCATCCAGCGTGACGTTCTTGACCTCACCGCTTTGAACGGCGCTGACAAAGTCGGAATAGGTGCGTTCATTGCCCTGAAGTGTCCCGCCCGGTCCGCTGAACAGGTTGAACAGTGCAAGGATCAGCAGGAACAGAACGACCCAGAAGGCGATATTACGAGCGTTGCCCAAGGAAATTCTCCTAAAAGATTTCGGCAGACAAGGACCTGCCGGGTTGCCTCTTAAAATAGAGAGGATTGGCTGAGGTTCAATGCGATAAAAAAGATGCGTGAAACTCGGGCCAATCGGGGGCCAATTCAGCGCGCCAGCCATTGGCGAATCCGGCCAAGGGTGCGGCCTTTAGGGTGTCGCCCCTCCAAACCGCCGGAGACGCTTGCAAAGCAAGCCGGGGACGCCCCGTGGCACGCCAGTCGGGCAGCATCTGCAGGCCGTTTCCACCCAAGGCCCGAATCTCCGTCCCTGGAATATCGGGGCCGGACAGCACCCAGCGCGCGTCCCATGTGCCCGCGATTTTCGCGGTCAGGCCGTCAACCGCGTTGAATTCTCTGCAGATCCACTGTTTTTCTGCCTTTGAAAACAGCAAACAGCCCCCAATTGCGGCGGGACCCCCGTTCAAAATGGCCTGCAACGCCTGATCCACAGTCGATTGGCGCGGCGGGTAGCCGGGGCCTGCGATCCATGAAACAGCGCCAACCAGAACCCTACGCCGGATTTCTTCAGGCAGCGCGGCGAAGCCCTCGCGATCCAGCACAACGGACCCGGCATCGACGGTGGCAACCCGTTGGGCGGAGTCCTGCGCATAGCGTTCCAGCGCCTCACGCGCTTGTGTAAGGTTGTCGGCGACCCGCGTCAGGGTTTCGGCGGAAATACCAAACGGCTTTAAATCAGACACGACTTGCCGCGCCTTGATCCGGTCAAAGCGTGTATCCTGATTCGAGGGGTCCTCGGCCCACTGCGCGCCGATCTCGGTCAAATAGGCCCGCAGCCTGTCTCGAGTGATCCCTAGCATAGGGCGCAACAGGTCGATCCCATCGTGGGTTCGACTGCTTGGCATACCCGACAGTCCCGTCACCCCGGCCGAACGGGCCAGTCGCATAAGAAGTGTTTCGGCCTGATCATCCGCCGTATGACCCAACGCAATCGCGCTGATGTCGTTGCGCTTTGCCCACTCAGTCAGCAAGGCATACCGCGCCTGCCGGGCGTGATCTTGCAGATTGCCTGCACCGTCCCACCCCTGCCAATGCAAGGTATCATGAGGCATACCCAGCGTGGCGGCCTGTTTTGCAACCGTTCGGGCCTCATCCGCCGACTCGGCGCGCAAACCGTGGTCAACCGTGGCGGCGAACAGTTCCACCCCCTCATCCGACGCAATGCGGTGCAAAAGGTGCATAAGGGCAACCGAGTCCCCTCCGCCGGAGACCGCTATGCCCAGACGCTCCGGCAGCCGTTCAGGCAACCGGGCGCGCAGATGGGTTTTCAGTGTGTCGAACTTCGGGGTCAAGAACACCCCAAAGAGGCCATTTCCTGCACCGCACTGGTGGCTTGCCCCGAGGCCGGGAAACGCACGCCAACCTCGGACAAGGTAATGCAGGCTTGATCAGTCTGTCCCAAACGACCCAAAGCAGCGCCAAGTTCGAACAGAGCCTCGGGCGCCATGGCACCTTCGGAATCTCCGGTGAAGCTGGCGAGGAATGCACGCGCCGCCTCGCGCGTATCCCCGAGCCCTTCGAGCGCTTTGCCGCGGTTCAAATGCGCCTCGGGCGCAAGCGGGCTGCCGGGATAGGAAGTGTCGAATTGCGCGAACATCGTGGCAGCTGTCTGGAAATCACCATCAGCCAATGCTTGCGACGCATCATCAAAATCCGCTCGTTCGCCGACGGCCAGCTCGCCCTGCTCCGAGGCGTTCGGTTCCGTCGGCGCGGGTGTGATGGCGGCTGTGGAGTCCCCTTCGCCACCCAAAGTGGAGGTCTCACCCAGTGTCGACAGATCACCGCCTTCCAGCTCAACCAGTCGGAATTCAAGATCGCCGATCCGGTTGGTGCCGTCGGTCACGATGTTTTGGACGCGCTGGTTCAGCTGCTCAGTCTGACGGGTCAGGCGCTGCAGCTCGGCCTCAATCGCATCGACACGTTCAAGGATCGAGCTACCAGACAAGTTCGGCGCGGGAGAGCCGGTGGTCGAGAACTCACGCTTCAGGCGCTGTATCTCGACATGCAGCACGGTCAGCTCCTGACGGATATCCGCCAGGGTCTGCTGATCCTGCGCTTGCGCCACGCCCGCTGTTGCCACAATTGCGGCCAGAACCCATCCTGCAACTCTCATCGTCTTACCCCAAGGTTGAACCGGTCAACACCGTCACCGCGCGGCGGTTTTTGGAATAGCAATCCTCGGTGCTGCAAATCTCGATCGGGCGTTCTTTTCCGAAGCTGACCGTCGTCAGACGATTGCCTGCGACCCCACGCGAAATCAGGTATTCACGCGCCGCATTGGCCCGACGTGCGCCCAGCGCAAGGTTGTATTCCCGCGTGCCCTGCTCATCCGCGTGACCTTCTATGGTTGCCACGTAGTCCGGGTTGGCCAGCAGCCATTCCGCCTGCCCTTGCAAAACGGTCTGCGCCTGCGGCGACAGGGTGGACTGATCAACCGCGAACAGAACACGATCCCCGACTGTCTGCTGGAAATACGCAGGCGAGCGCGGATCACTAGGTGAGCCAGCGACAATCGAGCCGCTACCACCAGCGCCGCTGCCACCCAAAGCCGAAGGATCATTGTTGGTACAAGCCGCGACCACGCTCAGCGCGCCCAAGGCCAAGATTTTGCCCAATACGTTCATCTCAAGTGCCTCGTTGTTTTGTTTGTTGCCGCCTGTCTATCACAGCGACTGTTTCTTGTGAACTTTGCCGCGCCATGGCGGCGATCAATTCTGTAGTGGTCCCCAGGACGGGTCGCTGCCGCCATCCGGCGTCCGCACAGGACGCAGGTTCCGACCCGAGATATCCACGGAATAGAGCGTCGCCCGACCGCTTGCACCCTGTGTTTCGCGGGTGAACATGATGACGCGGCCGTTTGGCGACCAGGTCGGACCTTCGTCGAGGAAGGACGATGTCAGCAGGCGTTCCTCACTGCCATCGGTGCGCATCACTCCGATGTGGAAGCGGCCTTTGTTCTGCTTGGTGAAGGCAATCAGATCACCACGCGGCGACCAGACCGGCGTACCATACCGTCCCTGACCAAAGCTGATCCGCGTCGCTTCGCCCCCGTTTGCCGCCATCACATATAGCTGCGGCGTGCCTGAACGGTCGCTTTCAAACACGATCTGGCTGCCATCCGGCGAATAGCTGGGCGCGGTTTCGATCGCAGGCGTGTTGGTCAGGCGGGTGCTTTGGCCTGAGGCCAGATCCATCCGCCACAGATCGGTGTTTCCACCCTGAATCAGCGAATACACAATCGACCGCCCGTCCGGCGAAAAACGCGGAGAAAAGCTCATGGTGCCGTCCTGGGTCCGCAGCTCGCGCCGCTGCACACGACCGACATCCAGAATGTAGATCCGCGGGCTACCGCTTTCATAACTGGTATAGAGCAGTTGCTCGCCGGTCGGGGAAAAGCGCGGGGCCAGAACGATGGCCGCGCTATCCGTCATGTATTGAACATTGGCCCCGTCATAGTCCATGATTGCCAATCGCTTGAGGCGCTGATCCTTGGGGCCACTTTCTGACACGAACGCAACGCGGCTATCGAAATAGGCGCCTTCACCGGTGATCCGGCTGTAAACCTGATCGGCAACCTTATGCGCCATGCGCCGCCAGCCATCTGTGGTGCCCGCCAACTGCAGGCCGTTTCCAAGCTCTTGCCCCGAGAACACGTCCCAGACCCGGAACCGAACCGTCAGCCGCTTGCCCGAGACATTCACCGCCCCGGTCACCAAAGCCTGCGCGTTGATCGCTTTCCAATCGGCAAACTGGACCGGAGCATCAAAGCTGCTGACCCGGCTGATAAACGCGTCCGAGGAGATTTCGCGGAACAACCCCGTTCCGGTCAGATCCGCCGCAACGACACGCGAGATATCGTTGGCGAACTGCGTCGCTGCCGGGCCGTCGGGCACGAAGTTGGGAACTGCAAAGGGCATCGGCTCGATGATGCCTTCGTCGATTTCCAACCGCAGGGGGCTGTTCTGAGCGTAAACCGGGGCCGACACCAGGGTCAGCCCAAGAAAGAGGCTGGTCAGAAGTTTCATCATTTGATCCGCATCCTCTCGGGATTGAATGTAATCTCAATATCCTGCCAGTGATCGTATTTGTCAGCAGGCAGATCATATCCACGCGCGCCACAGCGCAAAATTGCGCGCCGGGCCGCCTGATAGGCTTGATTTTCGGCTCCCGTTGCGCCGCCAGAGCTATTCAGCAAACGAATACTCTCGCTGATAATCGTGCCATCACGATTGAGCGAGAACGCAACCGTCACCACCACGTTCAGCGCATCGGTCGACAGCGATCCGACATTCCAGCACCGCGAGACCGCAACGCGCATCGCGTCTTTTTCACCGCTGGTGAGCGGTGGGCCGGAGGGTTCCGTTCCACCCGCCAATGCTTCGGACAACGCGTCATTGATGGCGTCGCTATTGTCCGGCGCAGGCGTGGGCGTTTCCGGGGCCGGTTCGGGGGTTTCTGCAACCTCAGGCGCGGGTTCAGGACGGTTGGGCCGCACACGCGGACGCGGAGAGGTCAGAGGCGCTGGCTCGTTTGTCTCTTCGGCCTCGGTCACGATCTCGGGCGCGGCTTCTTCCGGAGCCGTCTGATCCTGTTGCTCTTGCTGCGTCTCAGCGCCTTCGTCCAAGGAAACCGGGGGCGTTTCCACCTCGTCCGGTTCAGCCTCAGGCGGAGGCGGCGCGATGGCCTCGGGGGCGACACGTTCAGCCGGGCTGGGTTGCGCTTCAGGCCCCGGCGGCACCGGCAAGGCGGCCGTTTCCGGTTCCGTCAACGTCGGAGGTTCTTCGGGCAACTCAGGCTCAGGCGGAACCTCGACCGTTTCGGGGACAGTCTCGGGCTCCGGCTCTGCGGGCGTCACGGGCTCCGGGCGCGGCTGTTCTTCCGGTGTCACCTCAGGGGTGCTGACCTCAGGTTCCGGCGCGTCGGGTTGTTCCAGAGTGCCCGGAGACTCCGGCAGCTCAGGTGCATCGCGCTGCGCCGTGAGCGCTGCGAATTGCTCAGCCGAAATCACGGAAACATCCTGCACTTGCGTCGGCAGCGGCTCGGATCGGAAGGTGCCGCCGAACAACGCCCAGCCGATCAGGCTGACATGCGCAATCGCTGAAATCTTGGTGCCGGTATCCACCGCGCGACCCCACCTTTACCCATCGTCCAGCGTCGGCCCGCCGGTATCCGTCACCAGACCCACATTCGAAAACCCGCCCGCATTCAACGCGCCCATCACCTGCATCACCTGGGCGTAGGGGATCGCCCCATCCGCCCGCAGGAAGACACGGTCACTGCTGCGCTCTGCCGCGATGGCGCGCAAGCGTCCAATCAGCTCGTCGCGCGCGATATCCGTAGTCTGGATCTGAACACGGCCATCGGCGGTCAGCGTGACGGTCAGCGGTTCCTCACTATCGCCGGGCAAAGCGCTTGCGGCAGTCTTGGGCAGATCGACCGGCACACCAACGGTCAGCAGAGGTGCTGCGACCATGAAGATGATCAACAACACCAACATGACGTCGACAAAAGGCGTTACGTTGATCTCAGCCATCGGCTGGGCGCGACCGCGCCGCCGTCCGCGCCTGCGTCCGTTCCCGCCCGAGCTTTGCTGAACCGCTGCCCCCATCGCTTAGCTGTCCAACTGGCGCGACAGAATGGTGGCGAACTCATCGGCAAAGGCCTCATAGCCTCCAACGATCCGGTCACTATCCGCGCTGAGCTTATTGTAGAAAATCACTGCCGGGATCGCGGCCAGCAGGCCAAGACCAGTGGCCAACAGCGCCTCGGCAATGCCGGGCGCCACAACGGCGAGGTTCGTATTCTGCTGCTCGGCAATCTCGATAAAGGCGTTCATGATGCCCCAGACCGTACCGAACAGACCAATGAACGGCGCGGTTGAGCCGACAGTCGCCAGGATCGGCAGACCTTTCTGCAGTGTCTCCGCCTCCTTCGCGATGGCCACATCCATCGACCGGTCAATCCGAGCCGTCGCCCCGGCGATCAGCCCACCATCGGTGCGATGCGACCTGCGCCATTCGATCATGCCGGCCGCAAATATCTTCTCGGAACTGCCATCGGGCTGCGAGCCGATCTGCTCGAACAACTCATCCAGAGGGTTGCCAGACCAGAAGCTCTCATCAAACTTCTGCGCTTCACGCCGGGCGGCGCGATAGTTGATGAGTTTCTGGATGATGATGCCCCAAGACCAGATCGACGCCGCGATCAGCATCAGCATCACCAGTTTTACGATAAAGGTCGCGCGGGCATACAGCCCCCACATGGAGAAATCGATCTCCTGCGCCAGCGCCAGCGTTTCAGCTTCCATGAACCTGCTCTTTTTTGCCTGATGGCCGTTTGTTTGGCCTTGTTTTGCCAAACGCTAACGCAGTTGGGGTTGAAAAGCCAACAGAACCACCCCGGGCTGCGAAAATGTTACATCAATGCGCGAATCTCTGCCGGAAGGCGGATCGGTTTGCCGTCTTTGTTGATGCACACCGCTGTAACCGAGGCACGAAAAATATCGGTCTCACCCCGTTTCACCAGTTGCGCCATGGTCAGGCGCACGCCGGAAATCTCGGTCACTTCTGTTTCGACGATCAATTCGTCATCAAACTTGGCGGGAGACAGGTAGTCCGCCTCGACCCGCCGTACGACCCAAACGATCCCCTCATCCCGCATGGCGTTCTGGTCATTGCCCAAACGGCGCACCCAGTCCGAGCGCGCACGTTCGATGTAGCGCAGATAGTTCGCGTGATAGACGACACCGCCCATATCGGTATCCTCATAGTAAACGCGAACCGGAAATATGTGCTTCATTGCGGCGGCTCCAACCGGGCAAACAGCCGCAACGCGTGCGAGGCATCCTGCGCCGCCCCCGGCAAGATCGGATCGTAAGCGGCCCGGATCAGGCCCGCAATATCCGGGCGCAGAATCGTCGCCTCGCCCGCCACAGCCAGAGGCGATTGTTTTCGAAACGCCTTATCCGACCAGAGCAGAATGGTCTGCACCACTTGACTGAGCGCCAGAGTCTCGGCCGGGACTTTGGATAGTTCTTTATCCATGCGCAGGAATACGAAGGCCGCGCGGATCGCGCCGTCTTCTTCGAACCGGAAGATGCGGTACTGATTGGCATCCGCCGCGACCAGACGCTCAACCAAAGGCGCAAGATCGGGGATAAGGCGATCCAGATCCGGGACCTCCAGCAGTTCCTGCCAGTCGCGGAAGAAAAAGACCATGCAATTGGCGCCGAGTTCAGGGTCCGTTTCGGCCATCTTGTGACCGGCCAGCGTCACCACGGCCTCGAACGCGCCTTTGACGGTTGCCAGCGTCTCATCCTCGACACCGAAAACGATCGGTACGATAGGGCGACCCCACCGCGCAAACAAGAACTCTCCGCTTTCGCGCGTAAACAGCGCCTCGATCTCGTCCGGTGTCACGCCCAGCCTTTCATCTTTTCAAAAATACTCTCGCCGAAGGCATAAAATCCCTCAGCGCCAGCTTCAACCAAACAGATCGCTTTGACCTTTTGGTGCAGCCATCCCCAAATGCGTCCACGCCTTTTGCGCCAGCATCCGCCCGCGTGGCGTGCGTTGGATCAATCCCTGCTGCAGCAAATATGGCTCGATCACTTCCTCAAGTGAGTCGCGACTTTCCGACAAGGCCGCCGACATCGTCTCAATCCCAACCGGACCACCGCCATAATTCTCAGCGACCAGTTTCAGATAACGGCGGTCTGCACCGTCCAACCCGAGATGATCCACACCCAAGCGGGTCAGCGCGCCATCGGCCAATTCGCGCGTAATCCGCCCGTCGCCTTCGACGATTGCAAAGTCCACCACGCGCCTCAGCAAACGGCCTGCGATCCGAGGCGTCCCTCGCGACCTGCGCGCAATTTCACGCGCGCCGTCGTCGTCTGCTGGCGCGCCCAGCTTGCGCGCGTTGCGGGTGACAATCTCGTGCAACTCATCGACCGTGTAGAATTGCAACCGGGTCGGGATACCAAAACGGTCGCGCAGCGGCGTGGTCAGCAGACCCATCCGCGTAGTGGCTCCGACCAGCGTAAACGGCTGCAATTCAATCCGAACGGTTCGCGCTGCTGGACCTTCGCCAATCACCAAATCCAGCTCAAAATCTTCCATCGCAGGATAGAGAACTTCCTCGACCGCCGGGTTTAAGCGATGGATTTCGTCGATAAATAACACATCCCGCGCTTCCAGATTGGTCAGGATCGCCGCCAGGTCGCCCGCCTTGGCAAGAACCGGACCAGAGGTCATACGGAAATTCACGCCCAACTCGCGCGCCATGATCTGCGCCAACGTGGTTTTCCCCAAACCCGGAGGACCATGGAACAGCGTATGATCCATCGCCTCGCCGCGCTGCTTGGCGGATTGGATGAAGATGCGCAGGTTTGCACGCGCCTCGGCCTGACCGATGAACTCATCCAGCCCCTGCGGGCGTAGGGCGCGGTCATTGTCCTCGGGCAGAGGGTCTGGCCGCAACGTGGGATCAGCGTCTACCATTCAATCACCCTTTCGGAGCCAGCAGCTTGAGCGCCGCGCGGATCAATTCAGCCTCGCCCGCGTCGGGCAGATTGGCCGCCGCCTCCGCCACCGCCGAGGCCGCCTCGGATGGGCCATATCCCAGATTCGACAAGGCCGACAACGCCCCCGCCGAGGCCGCCGCCGACCCCGAGGCCGGTTTTGCGGTCCGTTTCGGCGCGGGCTGCGGCTCGACGGTTTCAACAACTTCCAAGGCGGGGCCGTCCATCGCCTCGGTCACGGTGCCGCCCATCGCCATAACCCCCGGTGCCTTGTCCTTAAGGTCCAGCACGATGCGCTGAGCGGTTTTCGGACCAACCCCCTTGGCAGCCTTCACCGCGCCCCAATCGCCCAGAGCAATCGCGCGGCTTACCCCATCCGGCCCTAACGCGCTGAGAATGGCCAGCGAGACCTTGGCCCCGACGCCCTGAACAGAACACAGCAGTCGATGCCATTCCTTCTCGATCAGGGAGAGAAACCCATAGAGCTGCATCAGGTCCTCACGCACAACCATGTCAGTATAGATTGAGACCGCCTCACCCACGCCCGGCAACGCAGCCATGGTCCGGTCAGAGCAATAGACGATGTAACCCACGCCCCGCACGTCGATCAGGATGTGGTCTGCGGCGCGATAGTCCAGACGCCCTGTCAGTTTACCGATCATGCCCTCACCTCTTTCACACGCGGCTGTTGTGTCTTGCCGTAATACGCATGACAGATCGCGATCGCCAATGCATCCGCCGCGTCCGCGCCCTTGGGCAAACACCCTGGCAGCTGCAGCTTGACCATGTGCAGGACCTGCTCTTTCTCGGCATGCCCTACGCCAACGACGGTTTTCTTGACCCGGTTCGGAGCATATTCCCCAACCGGAAGCCCGGCCTGCGCCAGCGTCAGCAAGGCCACACCCCGCGCTTGACCGAGTTTCAGCGTCCCGGCACCGTCCTTGTTCACGAAAGTCTGCTCAATCGCAGCTTGGTCGGGCCTATATTCGGCGATGACCTCGACGATCTGATTGTGCAGAGACAGCAGCCGCTCGCCCAGATCATCCCCGTCGGATTTGCACAAACCGTTCGAAACGTGGCTCAACCGGCTGCCATTTGATTCGATGACGCCCCACCCCAGGGTCCTAAGCCCCGGATCAATGCCCAGAATTCGCATGCTTCGCCTCAGCCCGCTCGGGTTTTGTGATCTTTTTTCAACGGATAGCACGAAGCGTGAACATTTTCCAAGCGAATTGACCCTAAGTCTGAAAACGACACCGCCATCCTGCGCGCGACACAAAGGACGGTTTGCGACTTCGAAAAGTCTGAAATCGACACTTTTATGAACCGATTTTAACCATGTTTTTAAGGTGCTTACAGATTCAGAAAGCGTTGCAAAAACTGCATAGGACACATGCAAAAAATGCTATTGCGCGGGCAAATCCTCGACACTAGATGCCGCTCAGATCGCAAGATCAAATGTTCACACAAACCAGAAGGAAACAGGATATGGCTGCACTGGACTCGACCCGCATCGCCACCACTGGCTCATTCGGCCTCGTTGGCCGTATCGGCGCATTTTTCACATCGGTCGCACATGCCGCCGCCGATTGGAACGACGCCCGCGTAACACGCAACGTGCTGACCGGTCTGAGCGACCGCGAACTGGATGATATCGGCCTGTGCCGCGGCGACATCGACGCCCTCGCCGACGGCCGCCGGTAAGACGCCCCCCTCACTATACGCCCCTTTCTCCTCCCTGTAGGGGCGCAAAGAAACACCGCGATCCGAAAGGCCGCGGTGTTTTCTGTTTCAGCTTGTGCTTAGTAAAGCACTTTGTTGAGCTGAACCGAGAGGAACTGTGAAACCGGGTCGATCTGCATGATCCAGGCGCCTGCCTGTTCGACCTGTGTGCCTTCTTTCAGGCTGTCGATGCGGTATTGATATCCAGAGGGGCCGAGGCTGGACAAAAGAAACGCTTTAAACGCGAAAACCGCCAGCAGGGTAAACAGCAGAACCTTGGCCGGAACCGCCGAGCGAACCCTTTGCGGCTTCATCACCACCAAGCCATCTTTGCGCATCGTTGCGCGATAGCCTTTGCTGAGCTTCGAGTGCTTCTTGTTCAGGCGCTGAACGCGCTGATCAAATTCCAGTTGTTTTCCCGCCATGGCAGCCTCCACAAAACCGCCCCCCATCAAAATGATTAAAAAAGGGTAAGCATAGATTGCGACAAAAACGTGGCGCGACTCTAGAAAACTCCTGTAAATGGCCCCGATTTAGCCCTGTTTACTTAAGATTAGCGTCGTCCATTCACCAATCTCGCCCCGACGATGCAGATTGAAGCCATTCTGGGAATAAACATTCACCACATCATCGGCCTGTTCGTTAAGGATTCCCGACAGAATTGCATAGCCCCCAGCCCGCAGATTCGCCGAGATTTCCGGCGACAGAGCGACCAGCGGACCCTTCAGGATGTTGGCGAAAATCAAATCATAGGGCGCGTGCGCGTTCAGGTCCGGGTGATCGAAGCCAGCGGCCTCGACACAGTGAACCTGACCGGACATGCCATTGGCCTTCAGGTTTGCCTCGGCCACATCAACGGCAACCTGATCAATATCACTGGCGATGATGTCGCCTTCCCAAACACGCGCAGCCGCCATGGCCAGCACGGCAGTCCCACACCCGATATCGGCGACTTTGCTGGCCGAGAACCCTTCGTCCAGCAACTGATCCAGCGCCTTCAGACAGCCCAGAGTGGTTCCGTGGTGGCCGGTGCCAAAGGCCATCGCGGCCTCGATCAACAGGGGGATGCAGCCTTCGGGCAGCTTGTCGGCGTCGTGGCTACCATAGACAAAGAAACGACCTGCCTCGACAGGGGCCAGCTCGCGGCGCACATGAGCGACCCAATCGGTTTCGGGCAGCTCGGACACCACAAAGGGCTTTGCCTCAAAGGCCGCGGCCAGCACGGCCAGCGCCGTCTCATCGGGGGCTTCGGTGAAATACCCGCCAACTTCCCACAGGCCCGAGCCATCTTCGACCTCGAAAACACCGACGCCAGTGGGTTCGGGATCCAGACGCTCCATCGCTTCGCCAAGACCTTCGGCGGGTTTCTTGCCGGTCAGCGTGGTAAGAGCGGTGAATGTGGGCATGGGGGCCTCCTGTCTGGGTCAGGACAGCGCCTAGGGCGTGGGCCCGCCAAGGTCAAGCTCTTGCGCCTATTCGGCGGGTGCCGGCGCGTATTTGGTCAGGATCGTCTCATTGCCCGGCGCAGGATGGCGCGGGATCAACAGAGACAGAGCCAGCGAGATCATCGCCATCGCCGCCGCCAGCGCAAACACTGCGCCGGGTGAGGCCACCCAAAGCAGCCCAAGCAGCGCGGGCAGGAACACCGCGGCGATATGGTTGATGGTAAACGCAACAGCGGCCGTCGGTGCGATATCGGCGGGATCGGCGATTTTCTGGAAATAGGTTTTCAAGGCCAAAGCCAGTGCGAACAGCACATGGTCGATCACATAGAGGGTCGCCGCCAGAACCACGCCCCACCCAAACCAGTAGATGCCACCATAGGCCGCGAAAACAATCGCCAGCCCGGCATATTCAAAGATCAATGTCCGGCGTTCGCCAAATTTGGACACCGCTTTGCCCAGCATCGGAGCCGCAGCCATGTTGATCACGAGGTTGATCAGATACAGGCTGGTCAGCTCGTGGACCTCGAACCCAAATTTCTCAACCATCATAAAGCCCGCGAACACCACAAAGATCTGGCGGCGCGCGCCCGCCATGAATTGCAGCGCGTAATACAGCCAGTAGCGTTTGCGCAGGATCAACTTTTTGGTCTGCGGCGTCGGCGCGTCGAATTGCGGATAGGCTAGCAGACAAAACAGAGCCAGCAGCGCCGTCGCACCGCCCGCCATCATGAAGACGAAGTTATAGGACAGGTCGAAACGGTCCCATGTCAGGACGATCAGCCCATAGACCACTGCCGTGGCCGCCGAGCCCATTGCCACAAGCCATCCCAGAATCTGCGGCGCGCGGTCCTTTGGCAGCCATTGTAACTGTAGCGACTGATTGACCGTCTCGTAGTAATGAAAGCCGATTGAGCTAAAAAGCGTTACGAACAACAGCCCGCCAAGGCTTGGGAACCATGCAGTCACCGCCGTCGCCACACCCAGCATCATCAGCGAGATCATGGCCAGCACCTGTTCCCGCACAAAGATGATCACAGCGATCACGCCGACGGCCAGAAAACCCGGTATTTCCCGCACCGTGTGCAGCAAACCGATATCTGCGCCATCGAAATTCGCCACTTCGATGACGAAGTTGTTCAACAGCGCGCTCCACCCATTGAAGGCAATGGGCATGGTCAGCGCCATCATGAACAGCAACGTGATCGGGCGCCGCCAGAACGGCAAGCTTTGCGCCTCGGAAAGTGGCATGGGTTTCAACATGCGACTCCCTCTACGCCGATTTTTGCGCTTTGGCGAGAGGAGAGATCCCGGCGCACATCCGCTCTGCGCCTGTGCAGAGGTCAGTAGAAGTTCTGCGGGTCGATATCGACGGTCAGGCGGATATCCCCTTTAAGACGCAGCGGCGCGATCCATCGGGCGATGGCGTCCTGAATGCGCGCGCCCTTGGGGGCCTTGACCAAAAGGCGCACGCGATGCCTGCCTCGAATGCGGGCAATCGGCGCGGGGGCCGGACCAAAGACCTGAGCACCAATCTCGCGCAACGGCGCATCATTTCGCGCCATCGCGTTGCCGATATCAAAGACCGGAGCGACCTCGGGCCCGGACAGCACAATCCCCGCCATACGCCCATAGGGCGGCACACCAGCGGCTTGGCGACCGGCGGCCTCGGCTTTCCAGAAGCCTTCCTCATCACCCGACAGAATGGCGCGGATCACCGGATGCTCGGGCTGAAACGTCTGCAACAGCGCCTGCCCCGGCTTATCCGCGCGCCCAGCACGTCCCGCCACCTGCCGCATCAATTGAAACGTCCGCTCTGCCGCGCGCAAATCCGCGCCATGCAGGCTGAGATCGGCATCAATGACCCCAACCAGCGTCAGCTTGGGAAAGTTATGCCCCTTGGCCACCAGCTGCGTGCCGATGACGATATCGGCGTCGCCCTCAGCGATCTCTTCAATCTTGGCCTTCAACGCGCGGGCAGACCCGAACAGGTCAGAACTGAGCATCGCGATCTTGGCCTCGGGGAAGGTCGCCTCGGCCTCTTCCGCCAACCGTTCGATCCCTGGCCCGACCGGGGCCAGTTTCCCTTCGACCCCGCAAGAGGGGCATGCCTCGGGCATTGGTTTGGTCTCGCCGCATTGATGGCACATCAGGCGCTTGAGGAATCGGTGCTCGACCATCCGCGCGTCGCAGTGATCACAGGCGATCTGCTCTCCACAGGCCCGGCACAAAGTCACTGGCGCATAGCCCCGGCGATTGATGAACAGCAGCGACTGTTCACCCATTTCGATGCGCTGCCGCACCGCCTGCCGCAAGGACGGAGAAATCCACGTCCCCGTTTGCATTTGCTCGACGCGCATGTCGATGGGCTTCATCTCGGGCAGAACCGCCGCCCCGAAGCGCGAGGTCAGGTCCAGCCGCTCATACTTGCCAGCCTCGGCATTGGCCCAGCTTTCCAACGAGGGGGTCGCGCTGGCCAGAATCACCCGCCCGCCGCAAATGGCAGAGCGCAGAACCGCCATGTCCCGCGCACTGTAATGCACGCCGTCTTCCTGTTTGTACGAGGTGTCGTGTTCCTCATCGACCACAACCAGACCCAAATCGCGAAACGGCAGAAACAGGGCCGAGCGCGCACCCACGACAAGTTGCGCATCGCCCTGCCCGACCATCCGCCAGACCCGGCGGCGTTCAGTCATCGTAGCCCCCGAGTGCCACTCGGCCGGGCGGGCCCCAAACCGGGCCTCGACACGGGTCAGGAATTCGGCCGTCAGCGCGATCTCGGGCAGCAGAACCAGCGCCTGGCGTCCCATGCGCAGTGCTTCGGCGACGGCCTCCAGATAGACCTCGGTCTTGCCGGAACCCGTCACACCTTTCAGCAGCGTTGTGCCATAGGTGCCCGTCCGCTGGCCCGCCTGCAGACGCGCCACGGCTGCCGCCTGATCCTCGGTCAGGTCTTTGCCGGGCAACTCGGGATCGAGATGAGGATAGGGTAGATCGCGTGGACTGTCCTCTTCCCGAACCGCGCCCAGTTTGACCAACCCTTTGACGACAGAGGTGGTTACCCCGGCCTGCTCGGCCAGTTCCTTCAAGGTGAAGGCCAGCCCGCCATATTCCTTCAACACCTCTAGCACCCGGGTGCGGGCATCGGTCATCCGATCTGGTTCAGACGTACCCAACCGGTAAACCTTGCGCATCGAGGGCGGATCCCCCAAGCCCGGCGCGCGGGTCGCTAGGCGCAGCATCGCAGGCATCGGTGTAAGCGTATAGTCCGCCACTTTCCCTAGAAACACCCGCATCTCTTCGCGCATGGGCGCAACCTCAAGCACGCGGATCACGGACCGCGCCTTGGCCAGATCGAACCCGCCTTGCCCCGGCCCCCAAACCACGCCCAGCACCTTGCGCGGCCCCAATGGCACCTCGACAAAGGCACCCAGAAAGCACCCGCCCTCGGGCGCTTTGTAGTCCAACGTCCGGTCCAGAGGCTGCGTGGTCAACACCGCAACCAGCTCTCCTTCGTCGAAAAATCCGTTAGCGCTCACAGCATATCCTATGCAGGGGGTTCCAGCAGGGGTCTCTTTGAGGTAAAGCCATCCGCGACCAAGGCCAACCCATCAAAGGACTGCCCGCATGAAATTCTTCGTAGACACCGCCGAGATCGACGCCATTGCCGAACTGAACGACCTGGGCATGGTGGATGGCGTCACCACCAACCCTTCGCTGATTCTGAAATCAGGCCGCGACATTCTGGAAGTCACCAAAGAGATCTGTGATCTGGTCGACGGCCCCGTCTCCGCCGAAGTTGTCGCCACCGAGGCCGACGACATGATCGCCGAAGGCCGCAAGCTGGCCAAGATCGCGCCGAACATCGCGGTCAAAGTACCGTTGACATGGGCCGGTCTGAAAACCTGCAAAACCCTCAGCGACGAAGGCCAGATGGTCAATGTGACGCTGTGCTTCTCGGCCAATCAGGCGCTTTTGGCAGCCAAGGCAGGCGCAACCTTCATCTCGCCCTTCATTGGCCGTCTCGACGACATCAATCTCGACGGCATGGATCTGATCGCCGATATCCGTCAGGTCTATGACAACTACGGGTTCGAGACCGAAATCCTCGCCGCCTCGATCCGTACCGTGAACCACGTGACCGACAGCGCGCGCATCGGTGCCGACGTGATCACCGCACCGCCCGCCGTCATCAAGAAACTGGCCGACCACCCGCTGACGGACAAAGGCCTGGAAACCTTCCTGGCAGACTGGGCCAAAACAGGTCAGAAAATCCTCTGACCCTTTGCACGACCGCGCGGTGCCGTCAGGCACCGCGCCCGGCCCAACTGTGCGGGGCTGATCTCTGATCAGCGCCAAACAGGCGGGAGCGCGCCGGACACAGCGCAACACGAAATCCACCCTGACGTGCATTTTTCCCAAGGTAATTCCGGTTGGCCGTGCTATAAGCCGCCAAAACAAAAAACGACCGGACGGGACATGAGCAGCAACCCAAAACTCGAGGACAACCTCCGAGCCGCGATTCTGGCCAAGCCTGATGCTTTGCTGGATGACAAAGATCTGATGCAGGCACTGGTGAATGCCAATGAACAGGCCCGAGGCGACAACGTCATCGACCTGCGCGGCATCGCCATGCAACGGCTTGAGGCCAGACTGGACCGCCTGGAAGACACGCACCGGTCCGTCATCGCCGCAGCCTACGAAAACCTGGCCGGGACCAATCAGGTCCACCGCGCCATTCTGCGTCTTCTGGAACCGGTTGAATTCGAAGATTTCCTGCGCGTCCTCGGCCAGGATGTCGCCGAAATCCTGCGGGTCCAACGCATCACACTGGTTTTGGAAACCACCGCCCTTATGGACGATCCCGCGATCGACAAGCTGGGCGGCACGTTGACCGTTGTCGAACCGGGCTTCGTCGACCAATACCTCACCTATGATCGCGGCGGTCCTGCCCGCGGCGTCATCTTGCGCGAAATTCAGAAGCCCAACCAACGGGTATTCGGCAATCTTGCCGCTCAACTCAGATCCGAGGCCTGCCTGAAACTGGATCTCGGCCCCGGTCGCCTGCCCGGTCTGATTGTCATGGGGGCCTCGGACCCTAGGCATTTCACGCCGCAACTTGGCACCGATTTGCTGTCGTTCTTTGCTGGCGTGTTCGAACGCTCGATGCGCCACTGGCTGTCGTGAGCCTGATTTCGCCAGCTTGCCGAGACGCCCTCCAACACTGGTTGGAGAGCCTGGGCGCGCTGGCAGGCCGGTCTCAAAACACCCAAAACGCCTATCGCGGGGATGTCACTGATTTCCTGTCCTTTATGACTCTCCACCACGGAGACCGCCAGGGCATCGCCGCGCTCGAACGCATCACCGTTTCGGACATGCGTGCCTGGATGGCCGATCAACGCCAAAGCGGCGTGGGCGCGCGATCGCTGGCCCGGAAACTATCCGCCGTTAAAAGCTTCTACCGCTGGCTGGCCGAGCGTGAAGGGTTCGAGCCAACTGCCGTCCTTTCGACCCGCGCGCCGAAATTCACCAAAAAGCTGCCCCGCCCTCTGGCCGAGGACGCAGCCCGCGCCATGATCGAAACGGTCGAGCTGCAATCCAGCAATGACTGGGTCTCGGCCCGTGATGTGGCTGTTGTGACGCTGCTCTACGGCTGCGGATTGCGCATCTCCGAGGCGCTGTCTCTGACCGGTGCAGATGCCCCCCTGCCAGCAACCTTGCGCATTACAGGCAAAGGCGACAAAGAGAGGATCGTCCCTGTCCTTCCTGCCGCCCGCGACGCGGTGGACCACTATCTTCGACTCTGCCCGCACCCGAAATCGGACAACCTTGCCCTGTTTCGCGGTGTCCGGGGCGGCGCGCTCAATCCCCGCGCGATCCAAGAGGTCATGTCCAAGGCCCGCATGCAGCTCGGCCTGCCCGCGACCGCAACACCCCACGCCATGCGGCACAGTTTTGCTACGCATCTGCTCTCAGCCGGTGGGGACCTGCGCGCGATTCAAGAGCTTCTGGGCCACGCCTCGCTCTCCACCACCCAGACCTATACGGCCGTCGATACCGCCCGCCTGATGGAGGTCTACAACCGCGCCCACCCAAAGGCCTGAGGTCCAAAAGCACGGCATCCTCAATGTCCTTGCAACCAAACTGTCTTTTTGCTTTGCATCTGCCCCCCACATCCTTCATGACACGGGCATGACACTTAGATTCAAAGCGCTTGCCGTTCATCTTTTCACCGCAACCGGAGCCGTTTTCGCAATGCTCGCCATGCTGGCGGCCGTGGATGAAAAATGGAGCCTAATGTATCTGTGGCTAGTGGTGTCCTTCATCGTCGACGGCATCGACGGCCCCCTGGCCCGCCACTATCACGTCAAGAAAAACGCGCCCGAGTTTGATGGTGTCCTGTTGGATCTCATCATCGACTACCTGACCTATGTGTTCATACCGGCTTATGCATTGTTCAAATCCGGCTTGATGGATGGCTGGACCGGCTGGTTTGCGATCATCGTCATCACTTTTGCCAGCGCCATGTACTTTGCCGACACGCGGATGAAGACCAAGGATAACTCGTTCTCCGGCTTTCCCGGATGCTGGAACATGTTTGTCATCGTGATCTTCGCGCTCGAACCGAACTTTTGGGTCAGCCTTGTCCTGGTAACTCTTCTGGCCGTCGCTATGTTCCTACCGTTAAAATTCGTCCACCCCGTCCGCACTGAGCGTTGGCGGAGCGTGACCCTGCCGATGGCACTGGCCTGGACCTTCTTTGCCGGTTGGGCAGCCTGGGTAGACTTCCACCCGGAAAGCTGGGCGCATTGGGGTTTGGTGGTGACCAGTCTTTATCTGGTCTTCGCAGGCATCGCGCAGCAGATCATTCCGCAACGCAAAAGCGCCGATTACAAAACGTCCTGAACCTCAAACTCGATCCCGTTATGGGTGAAGATGTCGCCCGCCTGCAAGCCAATCATGGCCAGATAAATCGGGCTCTGGGTTGAGATACCCATATAGGTCTTGCCGTCCACATCGAAACGAGTGGTCGAGACGCAGACAACAAAACGGCGATTGTTGAACTTGATGACCGCGCCGGGCTGAACCGTATCGGTGATACCGAAATTGGTGTTCTCGATCACGTCGATCTTGGCGTGATGCGCGTGTACCGGTGCGTCGAACGCCGCAGCAAGGTCCGCATTCTCACGCGAGGCAGCGATATCATCCTTGTCATGCCCTTCCCGGTCATCCAGTTGGGCATCTTTCAAAAAGGCGTCGTAATGCGCCTGAGCCGTGGCCAGTTCCTGCGCCTCCAGCGACATCAGACGGTCAATGATGGCTTTCTTTTCTGCGGCGCGTTCTGCTTGGTCGGTCATTCAATAGGATCCTTCGAACTCTCCTTTTGAAACAAGGTGAGGCTCGAGACGTTGGAATGCAACAGGTTTTCACCGATCAGATCAACAGACCCGCCGCCTTTTCGTGTAGCAACAGGGCCACTTTGGTCTCAACTCCGCCGTCGCCTGAGAACCCGCCCAACCCATTGGCCGCAAGAACACGATGGCACGGAATGATGACAGGGATCGGGTTCGCCCCACAGGCCTGCCCCACCGGCTGAGGCGGCTGACCCAGTTCCCTTGCGATATCCCCATAAGTGCGAGTCTCGCCGAGCGGGATCGCGTACATCAAATCACAGACTTGACGCTGAAAATCGGACCCTGAAACATGATAAGGCAGATCGAACCGCTCAAGCCGCCCGTCATCATAGGCCGTCAGCTGCGCCGCCGCTTCACGCAACAACGGTGTCTCGGGCCCGTCGCTCACGCCGTCCCAGACAAGACGCGTAATCGCCCCGTCCTGTTCCTCAACCCCAAGACACCCGAACTGGGTCTGTACTGCAATCATCGGCATGAGCGAAGGCTGCCAGCCTTTGCAGGCAAAGCGCAACCCATAACGCGCCGCGCCCACCTCTTCTTCTGTTCAAAAATACCTCGGAGCGCGAGGCAGAGCCTCGCAAAAGACTCAGCCCACCGCACTCAAGAGGCACTTCAGCTCAGTGCTTCATCACAGCGCCCACAGACGCCCGCATGACTATGCCGTCCCACGTCGGGCAGAATCTTCCAGCAGCGTTGGCATTTGTCGCCTTCCGCCTTCTCAAAAACCACACCAACGCCTTCAATCTCGGGCACGCGGAAGGCTTCGGCCGGGGCCGGGTCCTTGGAGACAGTCAGGCCCGAAGTGATGCACAGATCGTCCACATCAAACGTCGCCAACAGCGCAACAGTGTCCTGATCTTCGACATGCACGATCGGAGCAGCCTCGAGGCTTGAGCCGATCACCTTGTCCTGACGCTGAACCTCTAATGCGGCGGTCACGGCGCGGCGTACACGGCGGACCTTGGCAACGGCCTCTTCCAACGCGGCATCATGCCAATCGGCCGGTGTCTCCGGGAAGTCCACCAGATGGACCGAGCTGTCGTCGTCGGGGAACCGCTCCAGCCAAACCTCTTCCATGGTGAAGACCAGAACCGGAGCCAGCCATGTGGTCAAACGGTGGAACAGGATATCCAGCACAGTGCAGGCCGCGCGGCGACGCAGGCTGTCGCCGTCGCAGTAGAGCGCGTCCTTACGGACGTCGAAGTAGAAGGACGACAGATCTACCGTGGCAAAGGTGAAGACCGCGCTGAACACGCCCTGGAAATCGAACTCTGCGTAGCCTTTGCGGACCTGCTCATCCAGGTCGGCCAGACGGCTGAGCACCCAGCGTTCCAGACGCGGCATATCCTCGGGCGCGACGCGGTCCGCCTCAGTGAAGTCGGCCAAAGATCCCAGCATGAACCGCATCGTGTTGCGCAGACGGCGATAGCTGTCGGCGGTGCCTTTCAGGATTTCCGGCCCGATCCGCTGATCGGCGGTATAGTCGGTCTGAGCCACCCACAGACGCAGGATATCAGCGCCGTATTGCTTGACGACCTCCTCCGGCACGATGGTGTTGCCAAGCGATTTGGACATCTTGTTGCCCTTGGCATCCAGCGTGAAACCATGGGTCACCACGTTGCGGTAGGGCGCGCGGCCTTTGGTGCCGCAGGCCTGCAGCATCGACGAATGGAACCAACCGCGGTGCTGGTCGGTGCCTTCCATATAGACATCGGCGATGCCGTCCTCAGTGCCGTCCTCACGGTCACGCAGAACGAAGGCATGGGTCGAGCCTGAGTCGAACCACACATCCAGCACGTCAAACACCTGATCGTAGTCATCCGGATTGGCGATGCCATCCAGCACCTGCTCTTTGAAGCCTTCAGTGTACCAGATATCCGCGCCGTCCTTCTCAAACGCCGCCTTGATACGCGCGTTGAGGTCCGCGTTACGCAGCAGGTAATCTGCGTCGGTGGGCAGAGCGCCTTTCTTGGTAAAGCAGGTCAGCGGCACACCCCAAGCGCGCTGGCGCGACAGAACCCAATCAGGGCGCGCCTCGATCATGGAATAAAGGCGGTTTCGGCCGGTCTGCGGCGTCCATTTCACCAATTCGTCGATCGAGCGCAGGGCGCGTTCACGGATAGTGTCCCCCATCTCACCCATGCCGTCGTCCAGCTTGCGGTCAACGGATGCAAACCACTGCGGCGTGTTGCGGTAGATGATCGGAGCTTTTGAGCGCCACGAATGCGGATAGCTGTGCTTGATCTTACCACGTGCCAGCAGCCCGCCGACCTCGGCCAGCTTATCGATGACGGCTTTGTTCGCGTCACCTTCGCCGCCCTTGCGGGACAGGATGAACTTGCCGCCAAAGAACGGCAGATCGACACGGAACGAACCATCGTCCATCACGTTATAGGTGATGACCTCTTCCAGCATGCCTTTGTCCCGGAACAGTTCGAATTCCTCCATCCCGTGCGAGGGCGCACAATGGACGAAACCGGTGCCTTCGGTATCTGTAACAAAATCACCAACCACCATGGGGACCTCGTAGTCCCAGTGTCCGGCACTGGCTTCCTTGCTTTCGTCGTCCAAGTTATCGCTGTGAAGAGGGTGTTTGAGTACAACTCGCTCAAAGCCTGAAGCAGTGGCCAGTCGCTCGGCTTTGCAACGCGCTTTGATGAATACATTTTCCGCCAAATTGTCAGCGATAAAGTAAGTGTCTCCGACCTGTGCCCAATTGTCTTCGTCTGCTTCCACAACCTCGTAGAGGCCGTAGGAAATCGAGTCGCTGAAGGCAACGGCTTTGTTGGAAGGCATTGTCCAAGGAGTTGTTGTCCAGATTACAACACGAGCTTTGGCCGCTTTGCGCCCCATCTCCATTTCATTTTCAATAGAGTAGTTCTCGGAGTTCCGGACCAAAACAGGACGTGCCCCGGAAGCCATTGAGAAGCTTACCCAGATGGTGAAGCTTTCCTTGTCGTGATACTCAACCTCAGCCTCGGCCAAGGCGGTCTTCTCGATGGGCGACCACATCACGGGCTTTGAGCCTTGGTAAAGTGTGCCGTTCATCAGGAACTTCATGAACTCGTCCGCGATCACCGCCTCCGCGTGGTAGTCCATGGTTATGTAGGGATCGGGCCAGTTGCCGGTGATGCCCAGGCGCTTGAACTCTTCGCGCTGGATGTCGATCCAGCCTTCTGCGAACTTGCGGCATTCCTGACGGAAGTCGACGATGTTCACCTCGTCCTTGTTCTTGCCCTTCTTGCGATACTGTTCCTCGATCTTCCACTCGATGGGCAGACCGTGACAGTCCCAGCCGGGCACGTAGCGCGCATCAAAGCCCATCATCTGATGACTGCGCACGATCATGTCCTTGATCGTTTTGTTCAGCGCGTGGCCGATATGCAGGTGACCGTTGGCGTAGGGGGGACCATCGTGCAGGGTGAAGGGCGTGCGGCCCTGTTTCTCGCGCAGGCGGTCGTAGACGCCAATCTTTTCCCAACGCTCTAGCCATGCGGGTTCGCGCTTGGGCAATCCGGCGCGCATGGGGAATTCGGTCTTGGGCAGGTTCAGCGTGTCTTTGTAGTCAGGTGTCTGGATCGTGTCGGCGCACATTGGGGGCGTCCTTTGGATGATCTGGTCGTACTAGGATCGAAGCGGTCGGTGCGAAGTCTCAAACACCTTTGCCCGGCGTCTCAGAGGGTCAGAGCGCCGGGGATATAATTCGAATAATGATGGCCATCCGGTCATACATGGGGGCGCTTATAAGCCGCCCATGCCCGATGGTCCAGAGGCTCCGCCCCATGCGACGAATAGCGCTACATCATTGGGCTAAGGGTGAAACAACGACCCCACGAAATAGGCAATCATAGCCGCCGCGCCACCGATTGCGAACGTCTCAAGCCCCGAGCGCCACCACGGGGTCAGCGACCATCGGCTTTTCAGCGCTCCGATGGCGAAAAACACTCCCATCGTCATGCAGACGGAGACAGTGAAAGCGTTGTCCAGAGCCAGCAGAAACGGCAGCAGAGGCACCATCCCGGCCACCAGAAAGGCAAGAAACGTGGCCATCGCAGCCTTCACGGGATGCGGATCGACACTGCCAAGCCCGTATTCGCCCTCGATCATCAGGTTGATCCAGTTTTCGCGGTCCGCGGTGATAGCTTCTGTCGCATCCTCCAACACCTGCCCGGACAAACCCTTCTGCGCAAGGATCTCGCGCACCTCATCGCGTTCGCCATCTGGGTAGAGCGCGATGTGACGCTGTTCGATGGCTCGAATGCGTTTGATATTGTCCAATTCGGCCTTGGTGCCTGAATAGTTGCCAACGGCCATCGAAAACCCGTCAGCCAGTACATTCGCCAAGCCCAGAGCGACAATCACGAACGAGGACAACCCGGCGCCCGCAACACCAGCAACGATCGCGAATGTGGTGACCGACCCGTCTATGCCCCCATACACGATGTCACGCAAAACGCCCCGCCCGGGCGGGTCACTTATTCTCTGTTCGATTTCCTGCTGGCTGTGACCGTGATCTGTCATGGCTCGCTTTCTGTCACATTCACTGTGACGAATGGCATGCCATCCCGCCTTGCGTCAGATCAAGTCTTGCTGAACAGCCCCTGCAACGCCCTTTTGATCATCGTGCGGACCGACGGTTTGTGACGATCTGAGAAGGGCAAGGGTCGACACACTTCCATCGCGGCCACCCCGACGCGGGCGCTAAGGGCACCGTTCACCAACCCTTCGCCAAAACGGCGCGACAATTTGCTGAGGACCGAGCCGCCCAGAACAGGCTCCAGCAGATCGTCGCCGACAGCCACCGCGCCGGTCGCCACCAGATGCACGAAAACCGCGCGTGTCAGTCGCCAGCTGCCCAGAAACCCGGCCCGACCGCCATAGATCTCGGCCACCCTCCGGATCATTCGAAGTGATGCCGCAAGGGCCGTGACCACATCCGCAAGGGCCAGAGGCACCAAGGCCGTGACCGTGGCGACCTGACGGGCTGCCGCCTCAACCTCGCGACTGGCGGCGGCGTCCAAGGGGGCCAGCAGTTCATCCTCGGCCAAAGCCAACAGGCCAGAGGCGTCGAATTGTTCTGACATACGTTCGGACAGCCGATCACGGCCCCATTTGGTCTCATCCCGGCCTTTGTAGAAGGCAATCAGGCGGGTCGTGACCTCGCGCGCCTTGGTCAGGTCGGCATCCGCCAAGGCCTCATCCGCCGCACGGCGCAATCCGTCGACGCGAGACAGGCGACCAATTGCGGCCAGTTCCCGTATAGCGATGATCAGTGCGACAAGGACCAACGCTGCGATCAAACCGGTGACACCCCAGCCCAGAATGGGCGCGCGTGCGATCAGCGAGGTCGCGAAATCCCATGCGGCGACCGAAATCGCAGCCCCGACAACTGCCAGCGCCAACCCCCAGAACCATCGCGCCAAGGCTGAGGGTTTGCGGGCGGCAAATCGCGCCGCGCTTTGCATGGCCTGCCCTTGCGGCGGCACCAGATCGGGTACCGGAGGGGCCTTGGCCACGTCAGCGGCAGGCTCATCTGTTTCGAGGTCGATCAGGACCGGACCTTTAGCCATTCTCTGCCCCTTCACTGCGCCAGACATATTTGATGTCAGGCAGGTTTTCATCGTTGTCCGCCCCTTCGCTTCGGGCGACCTCGGCAAAGCCGTTGCGTTCATAGAACCTGCACGCGCCGGCGTTGGCCTGAAATGCAAACAGCGTCAGCCGCGAGTGCTTCGTTTTAGCATGATCAAGCAACCGCTTGCCGATCCCCTGCCCGCGCACCGCAGGCGTCAGATACAGGGAATGCACATCCGTTCCGTTCAGGGCCAGAAATCCAACCACTGTGTCCGAGACCTCGGCAACGGTGACCCAGCCCTGATCAATCATACGGCCGCAAAAGGCGATTGTTTCAGCGCAGCTGTGGAGGTCGGGCATCCAGTCATTCTCGCGCGAAAACCCGTGCAGGATTTCCCCGGTCGCACCGGCATCGGTGCTGCGGGCGGGGCGGAGCGTAACCGTCACAGCCGATCTCCGATCAGGAACTGCGCGGCCCGATCCAACCGGATATGCGGCGGGCCGTCGCCGGGGCGCAGCGTCAACTGGGCCGGAGCGAAGGACATGAAACCATAGTCATCGCCAAGCCACACCTCGGCCCCGTTTCGGGCCGGGCCAAGCAGATGGGATGGATCATCCGGCAGCTCTCCGGGGTAGAACGCGGCTTGTTTGCCACTGTCCAGCAAGGTGCCCCGAATGCAGGGCAGCTCGGTCCCGTTGTGGCTGCGCATCTCTTCGGTCGTGGCACGCAGCGAGGCCAGTGACAGGGCCGCCGTTTCAGCACCGGCGAAGCTCGCCCGATCCCGCGCCTCACGCGTCAGGGCCTCCATGATCGCGGTCAGGCGGGGGTGTTGCGTGTGGTGCAGGTGGTCGGCCTTGGTGGCCGCAAACAGAATGCGTTCAACCCGTTTGCCCAGCAGCAACTGACTGAGCCACGCGTTGCGCCCCGGACGAAAGGCCGAAAGGATATCGCCCATGGCGCGGCGCATATCCTCGACCGCCTGCGGGCCTTTGTGGATTGCGCCCAGCGCATCGACCAGCACAACCTGACGGTCGATCCGTGAGAAATGATCGCGAAAAAACGGCTTCACCACTTGGGATTTATAAGCCTCGTAGCGCCGCTCCATCTCGCGCTGCAGGGTGCGACGGCGCGAGGGGTCGGAGACTGGCAAAGGCGCAAAGGTCAGAACCGGAGAGCCTGCTAGATCGCCCGGCAACAGAAAACGACCCGGCGTGCAATCATAGAAACCAGCGTCCCGCGCGGTGTTCAGATAGGTCGTGAACGCAGCGGCCAGAGCCTGCGCGGTGGGCTCACCATGCTCCGCTGTCAAATCGGTGCCACGGGCCTGCGCCAGAAACTCGGCTGCCTCGGGGCGGTTTTCGATGCGCGACAGCGTCTCCTGCGACCAGTCCGCGTAGGTTTTGTCCAGCAGCGCGAGGTCCAGAAGCCACTCGCCGGGATAGTCCACGATGTCCAGATGAACGGTGCGCGGTCCCTGAAGCCCTGCCAGCAACCCGGCCGGTCGGGCTTTGAAGGACAGGCGAAGTTCGGACACCGCGCGTGTGCTTTCGGGCCAGTGCGGCTTTGGGCCAGTCAGGTCGGAGAGGTGAGATTCGTAGTCGAACCGCGGGACCGTGTCGTCTGGCTGCGGTTGCAGGTAGGCCGCGTTGATCCGCCCCTCTTGCTGCGCAACCAGGCCGCTCATGCGGCCCCGGTCCAGCAGGTTTGCCACCAGCGACGTGATGAAAACCGTCTTGCCGGAGCGTGCCAGACCGGTGACGCCCAGACGGATGACAGGCTCGAAAAACGTCTCGGACACGCTGTCGCCGATGGATTCGACGCCGCGCACAAGACTGTCTGCCAGGGATGAGATGACCAAATTGTCGCCCCGCAATAATCGTTTCGCCCAAGATAGGTAGCCGCTGCCGGACATGCCAGCGCTTTCGCCCCCTTGCCCGTTTGCGCGTCGCGCGCTACCAGCGGCCCATGCCCAGATATGCTTTGAAAGTCGAATACCAAGGGGAGCCGTTTGCCGGATGGCAACGCCAGAAAGAGCTGCCCTCAGTTCAAGGGGCCATTGAGCACGCCCTGTCCCGCATCCAGCCGGGCGATCACACCATTGCCGCCGCCGGGCGCACCGATGCGGGTGTGCATGCGCTGGGGCAAGTGGCGCATTGTGATCTGGTCAAGGAATGGGACCCCTTCCGCCTGTCCGAGGCGTTGAACTATCACCTCAAGCCGCATCCGGTGGCGATTGTTCAGGCTGCGCGGGTCGCTGATGACTGGCACGCGCGCTTTACGGCGGTTGAACGTCAATACCTGTTCCGCATTCTCATGCGCCGCGCGCCTGCGACCCACGACAAGGGGCAGGTTTGGCAGATCAACCATCAACTGGACGTCGAGGCCATGCAGGCGGGCGCGGATATGTTGATCGGGCAGCATGATTTCACCACCTTCCGATCCTCAATATGTCAGGCGGCAAGTCCGGTGAAAACTCTGGATGAGTTGCGGGTGGAACAAGTGCAGGGCTTTTCCGGCCCCGAGGTGCATTTTCACGTGCGGGCGCGGTCGTTCCTGCACAATCAGGTGCGCAGCTTTGTGGGAACGCTGGAACGCGTTGGCGCGGGAACGCGGTCACCCGAGGATGTGCGCGACGCGCTGGAGGCCAAAGATCGCGCCGCCTGCGGGCCGGTTTGCCCGCCGCAAGGGCTGTATCTGGCACGGGTCGGTTACCCTGATCCGGTTTTCTAGATCGCTTTAAATCGCGCGCAACAACAGGCCGCTGGCAATCACGACAATCATTAGCCCTGCCACCAGTTCGATGGTCGGGGCCAGTATCGACGCAAATCGCGTGGCCGAGGCAGAGGCAAGCAACCCGCCGCGCAGGCCAAAGGACGTCCAGCCGACCAGCGTTGTGACAGTCGCGGTGCCCAGCGCCATCGCGAAAGCTCCGGCAACTCCGACCATGGCGATTCCCATCTGCCAGGTCAGGATCAGCACGAACAATGCCCCGGTACAGGGGCGCGCGGCGATGCCCGCGATCAGCACGAGCGCCTCACGCAGTGACCCGACATTGGCGACCTCTTCCGCGCTGGGACCGTGGCGATGGCCGCAATCCGAGCAGACCTCATCATGGTGATGATGATGGTGATGGTCGTGCTCATCATGGTGGTGGTCGTGGTGATGCTCATGGTCGTGAGAATGCCCATGCGCCGCATCGCTGCGGGACCGTCGCGCAAAACTACGCATCCCGCGAAAAACCAGCCACAAACCAATGGCCGCGATGGCCGCATAACTGATTGGAGCCATAACCTGCTCGGTCGTGCCCACAAGCGTCTCACGTGACAACTGGAAAATCAGAACCCCGGCATAGACCAAAACAACCGCCGTCACGGCCTGCCCGAGGCTCGACAATACGCTGATAGCGGAAAGTCGCCAGAAGGCGACCTGACGACCCAAACCGTAGCCTCCGATCAGGACCTTACCGTGCCCCGGACCGATGGCGTGAAAGAACCCGTAGGCGAAACAAACGGTCAGCAGAGTTGCCACCGCCTGAGGTTGTTCGGCGCGGGCCGCCCGAAGGGCACGCGCGATCTGGTTCTGGAATTCGCGTTGTTCGCCAGCCGCCCAAGCAGCTAGGCTGTCAAACCCACCACTGCCCCAGAACCACAAAAGCAGGCCACAGGCGATGGCGACGGGAACAATCAGGTATTTGGACATGAAATCAAAATCTCGGTCGCAAAGCTTTCGCCGACAAGCGGGATATCGTTTTCCTCAAGGTCGTATTCTGCATCCAAGGTCAGCAGAAAGGCCTGCATCTGCGCCAATTGGCCCTCGATATCCGGCTCGATCCGTTCGAGCAGACAGGTCGCGGGGCCGGACACGGTGACCGGGCGGGTGACGTCGTAGGCGGTGTAATAAGTTTCATCGAAGGCTTTTGCCGAAATCGCTTCGGCCGGGACAGATCCGCCTTCGATAGCGCGTAGATGAGTTGTGACGATGCGACCATCTTCGGTCGTGGCGTGCGGCTCCAACGGGCCAGACAAGGCAATCGGGGCACCGCCGGCGGTCACCACCAGATCACCGTTATAGCCTTCCATCCATTGCGCATCGAACCCGGTCAGGAACTGCTGCTCACTTTCGGTCAGCGCGCCGTCTCCATCCTGATCCAACCGCATGTCTTCCAACTGCAGCAGCGAGAACAGCTCGTCATAGGCCCAGGTCACGCGGACATGGGTCAACTGTCCGGCCTCGTCCACAATGAACTCCAGCCCGGTGTCGATGAAGACATGCGGGTGGGCCAACGCCGGGATCGGCAGGCAGCAAGTCAGGAATGGGATCAACCAACGCATAGGGGCAAGATAGGTGTCGGGATGGGCATCGGCAATGCGATTTCCGGTCACGATGCAGAAACTGGCCGACCGGTCACTTGGGCGGGAACAGAACAATCGTTTGCAGGGCCGTTCCGACAGGCCCCTGCCTGTCATGCAGCACCGACTGAGACATTCCGATTCCTGAGGGTTGCCAATGCGAAATGGATTGGGAGGCCAACCAGTCCGAGGTGGGCTCCCGGTGGATGTTGATGGTCAGATCGGTGTTCATGAACCCCATCTCGGCGGTTGGGGCATTCCATGAGATTCCATTGCCGCAATCCCCCAAGGCGCAGAGCGATTGGATCGGAGACTGCACCTCACCCTCCAACAGGTTCGGGGTCCGCATCCACACGGTTTTCGGCCCTACGCCCTGCTTGTCCCCCGCCCCGTATCTGATATCGCTAAAATGTGCGAAACCGGGCAGGTCATGGCGCACCTCTCCGATCGGGAAAGGGCCTTCGGCCGCATCTTCGAACCGCAATGGCCGCGTTTCGACATTGGGCACATCGCCCAAGTCCCGGCGCACCACATGCATCGTGGTTGCTGTCGCACACAGGGTGTCGTCCAGATCATGCACCGTCACTCGTGTGGTCCCGAGCGTTCTGGTATGGCGCATGGTCTCAGCCGCAACGCGCAGCCCAGCAAGAGGCAAAGGGCGCAGCAGATCAACGGTCAGGCGAGTCAGCATCTTCTCGGGCCCGACCTCGGTTTCTGCCGCGCGCACGATTAGGCCGCTCACTGGCCCTGCGTGACAATGCTCCGCCGACCAGGGACCGCGCGCCGGGTCATTGCCGACAAAAGCCCCGTCCTCTCGCTGATGAAAATAGGAGAGATCTTCGAAATCATAGGTAGCCATCCGGGGCGTCAGACCTTTTCCTGTGTGTATTTCCTAAGCTCCGCACGCGCGACCTGACGGCGATGCACCGCATCCGGCCCATCGGCGAGGCGCAATGTGCGGACATGAGTCCAGGCATTGGCCAGCGGGGTATCCTGACTGATCCCCTGCGCCCCAAACATCTGCACCGCCTCGTCAATCACTTTCAGCGCGACCTGAGGCGCAATCACCTTGATCTGGCTGATCCAAGGTGCCGCCGCCCGCGCATTGCCCTGATCCATGTACCACGCTGCTTTCAGGCATAGCAGACGGGCCATTTCAATCTCCATACGGCATTCGGCGATGATGTCGTAGTTAGCCCCAAGCTGCGCCAGCTTCTTGCCGAACGCCTCGCGCTGCAGCGACCGTTTGCACATCTGCTCAAGTGCGCTTTCGGCCTGCCCGATGGCGCGCATGCAGTGGTGAATGCGGCCCGGCCCCAACCGGCCTTGCGCGATTTCGAACCCACGACCTTCACCAAGCAGGATGTTTTCCGCGGGGACGCGAACATTGGTGAACCGGATGTGCATATGTCCGTGGGGTGCATCGTCGTGGCCATAGACCTCCATGGGCCGCAGGATCTCGATCCCCGGCGCGTCAACCGGCACCACGATCATGGACTGGCGCTGATGCTTCGGCTGATCTTCGCCCCCCGTTTTGACCATCACGATGTAAACCTTGCAGCGTGGATCGCCCGCACCCGAGGACCACCATTTCTCACCATTGAGAACATAGTTATCCCCGTCCCGCACACACGACATCGACACATTTGTCGCGTCAGATGAGGCCACGTCCGGCTCGGTCATCAAATAGGCCGAGCGAATCTGACCTTCGAGCAGAGGCTTCAGCCACTGCTCTTTCATCTTCTCGGTGCCGTAACGCTCGAACACCTCCATGTTTCCGGTGTCGGGGGCCGAGCAGTTGAATACCTCGGCCCCAAGAGGCGTCTTGCCCATCTCTTCGGCGAAATAGGCGTATTCGACCGTTGTCAGACCAAAGCCCTTTTCGCTGTCGGTCAGCCAAATATTCCAAAGCCCGGCGGCCTTGGCCTTGGCTTTCAACCCCTCAAGAATTTCCGCCTGACGGTCGGTATACTGCCAACGGTCGCCCTTGCCGATTTCGGCCTGATATTCCTCTTCCAGCGGCATGATCTCGTCACGGATCATATCTGCGACGCGCTGCAAAAGGGCGCGGTTTTCCTCGCGCAGACCGAATGACATGTTCATGAACGCTCCTCCGTTGCCCATCGGTTCGGGCTTTACCTTCGCTTGAAGAATGGCTTAGCTGCCCGGACCCTGTCCAGTTCCATGACGGGACGTCACCTTCATCTATTTCCAATACATGAGGCATCCATGGCACTTTTGATCGAAACCGGCCTGTCCAACTGGATCAGCGATGCGGATTTGGCCAAAGAGGTCCTGCACCAGTCGCCCGGCGCTGATGTCCGCACCCCGGACACGATCGGAGATCCGGCTGAGATCACCATGGTGGCGGTCAGCACGCTGCAGGATGCGCATATTGAGCGCCTCCCCAACCTCAAACTGGTACAGAAACTGGGCGCTGGCGTGGAAACCATCGTCGGCAACCCCAATTTGCCCGATCATATCCGCGTCGCACGCCTGAGGCCGGACGCCCCGGCACAAGAAATCGCCGAGTGGTTTCTGGCCCATATCCTCCGCGCCCAGCGCCATTTGGGAGACTACGAAGCCGCCCAGCGCCGGTCCGAATGGTCCCCCAAAGCGCCGCGCATCACGTCAGAGACAAAGGTCGGTGTACTGGGGCTTGGCACGATCGGCACGCGCACGGCCCTCATGCTGAAGGGCCTTGGCTTTCAGGTCATGGGTTGGAGCCGGTCACCCAAGCAAATCGACAGCGTAACCTGCCTGCACGGCCAGAATGTCCTGCCCGAACTGCTTGGTCAGTGCGACTACGTCTGCGCCATCTTACCCTCGACCCTGCAAACCGTTGGACTGTTTGATGCCGACATACTCGCCGCGATGAAGCCCGGCAGCCATCTGCTGAACGCAGGGCGCGGCGATCTGATTGACGAGACCGCATTGATCGCGGCATTGGACGCAGGCACGCCCGGCCATGCCGTTCTGGATGTCACCTCTCAAGAGCCTCTGCCGCTAGACAGCCCTCTTTGGCAGCATCCCGGCGTGACGATCACGCCGCATGTCTCGGGCTGGCATCTGGGGGATGCGCTTGCGGACGTGGCCAGGAATTTCGAACGGCTATCCTCGGGCCAGCCGCTGCTGCATGAAATCGACCGAGGCAGAGGCTACTGAAGCGAATCAGGGCGTCAGCAACCAGTTCCCGTTGGCGTCCTTGCACCTGCGCGTTCGAACCTGACGGGCCTGCTCATCTCCGCCGGGTTCAACAGAATGCTCTAACGAGACACAATTCCCCTGAACCGCGCCGATCCGCACCGTGCCTTTCGAACCGGTCGCATCATTGGTCCATGCGCGTTCTTGTCCAACGGACGGAGCACCGCTGGTCAACAACGCGGTGGAGGCCGCGCTCAGCACTTCGAAATCCTGCGGGCTGAGGCCCATTTCCGCAATAATTCGTGACAGAGGTTTGGCCTGAACCGCCCCAACCGTCAGAACTACAGCTGCCAAAACCAAAGAAATCCGGGCTTTCATATGTGCCTCACATGACTGAAATCAATTTGTCCTCAAGGATATACCCCAGCGCGGGCCGGGCCAAGCCCCGAGCGGTTGCACCTTCAGAAAATCCAAATTGAGCGTCTTTAACGCGCAAAGGTAATGCGAATTTGACCCGAAAGGGTTCACAGCAGCGCCTAAATCTGGTGAAATCAGGGAAATTCTCATTTGAATGTAGGAGTTTGCATTATGACCCTGCGCCTGCCCCTTCTGGCTCTGGCCGCGGTTGCCACTTTGACCGTCGCGCCAAGCGCCCCTGCCATCGCCAAGGAAGAGACCAAGTCCGTCGTGGTCCTCAGCCGCACATGGGCGGTGACCCAAGTCGCTGAAGAGCCGGTGATCTACCGCGCCACGCGTGACAACAACAATCTCAACCCGTTCGGCCCGCCACCGCGCCTGCGAACACTGCAGGCGATTTCTGCAATTCAGCAGGCCACTGGCTGCAGACCCATCGTGGCAAGCATGTATCAGAACATCTCGGGCCAGTTTTTCTCGCAGGTTAGCTGCAACTGAAATTGGTACAATACTTTCATTGAGGTCGCCTGAGACGCCTGCCATAGCTTGCGCATGAAACTCGCGATCAATGGATTCGGCCGAATTGGCCGCACGATCCTGCGGCAGGTTCTGGCCATGCCGCAAGGATCGGATATCGAGCTGGTGCTGATCAACGACATCGCACCGCTGGCAACCTGCGCCTACCTGTTCAAATACGACAGCACCTTCGGCCCCTATGCCGGAAAGGTTTCTGAGGGAAACAACGCGCTGGTCGTGGATGGGCAGTCCATCCCCATGACCCACAGCTCTGATCTTGCAAATATCGACCTGTCTGGCGTGGATGTCCTGTTGGACTGCACCGGCATCGCCCGAACTTCCGACGTGGCGCGGCGCGGATTGGCCGCGGGCGCGCGCAAAGTGCTGATCTCCGGCCCCTCTCCCGCCGCCGAGGTGACCGTGGTCCTTGGCGCCAATGAGGATCAACTGGGCGGCGCTCATGTCGTCTCGAACGCCTCCTGCACCACGAACGGGCTGGCGCCTCTGGTCCGGGTTCTGGATGACATCGGCGGGATTACCACGGGCCACATGACGACCATCCACTGCTATACTAACAGCCAACCGATGGTGGATGCCCCGCGCGGCGATCTTGCCCGCTCGCGCGCAGGCGCGCTGTCGATGGTCCCAACGACGTCGAGCGCGATCCACTTGATCGATGTCGTACTACCGCATTTGGCCGGGCGCATCTCAGGCGCGGCGGTACGGGTGCCAACGGCCAGTGTTTCGGCCATCGATCTGATTGTCACGCTTGACCGCAGCCTTGACGCAGAGACCTTCGACAAGGCCCTACGCGATCAGGTCAGCGCGTCGCCGGTTCTGGGGTGGACCGATATGCCGCTGGTCTCCTCCGATCTGCGCGCCCGCCCCGAGTCGTTGGTCATCGCTGGACCAGAGACCCGCATGGTCGGCGCGAACCAGGTCCGCGTCTTTGGCTGGTACGACAATGAATGGGGCTTCTCCGCGCGTATGCTGGACGTCGCCCGCCTCATGACCGCCGCCTGACCCGTCGCAACCGCAGCGCGCACCGCGCGCTGCCCGGCCCAACCAGGTTGGGTTCATCTACGATGCGACCAAACCGGGCGGGAGCCGCCTCAAGCCGTCGACCCCGAATGCAACACAACTGCTGACCTTATTCACTCGCCACACATCAAAAGCCTTTTCCTGAACGGCCTCAAATGCTCTAACATGAATTTAATCGACCGCGATCCGACAGCGCGGTCGAATAGTATTCGAGTTGAGGCAGTTGGAGCCGTTTTATGCAGGGCAGCAGACCGCAACGCCGTCTGACGGGTTGGCTTTTGGCCGCAATGACAGCTTTGGCCCCAACCGGACTGTTGGCCCTTGAAACCAGTCTCGTCGCTCCAGGGGCCTCAAAAGAGTTAAGAGAACGCATCGAGGAAACCTCGTCCGTCACGACCGCTGACTCCCGTGGTCTGGACACACCTCTGGAAATCCTCTCGGCCGCCCTGTCCGATTATCGCACCATTGTTCAGATTCTGTACGACGAGGGCTATTTCAGCCCCGTGGTCAGCATCAAACTCGACGGCAAAGAGGCAGCAGACCTCAGCACCCTGAGCGTTCCCGCACAAATTAACCGCGCTGTGATCACCGTCGAAACCGGTCCAAGCTTCCGGTTCGGCAAAGCAATCGTACAGCCCGTTGCACCGGACACGGTCCTGCCGGAAGAGTTCGCGCCGGGCAAACTGGCCACTACAGGGGCGATCCAACAGGCAACCTCGGCCGGGGTGCAGGGCTGGAGAGATGCCGGTCACGCAAAGGCCGAACTTGCGAACCAAACCATCATCGCCCGCCATGCGCAGGCTCAACTGGACGCACAGATTGATCTGGACCCAGGGCGTCGCCTGACCTTTGGCAGAATGTTCATCAACGGCGACACTGACGTCAAACACCGCTCCATCGAAAAGATAGCGGGCTTCCCAAGCGGCGAGGTCTATTCTCCGGCCCAAATCCAGAAAGTCGGCACGCGCCTACGCCGGACCGGCACGTTCAGCGTTGTCTCGATCACAGAACGCGAAACACCCAACCCCGATGGCACACTGGATTTCGATGCCACCTTCGAAGACCTGCCCAAACGCCGCCTGACCTTCGGGATCGAGCTGGCCTCGCGCGATGGGCTGGATGTGACGGCCACATGGACCCACCGCAACGTCTTTCGCCGCGCCGAACGGCTAAGGTTCGAGGCCGCCCTGCGCAATATAGGCGGGGCCGAGGAACTTGACGGGCGGATCGGACTAAGACTGGACCAACCCGACCGTTTGGGGCCCGATGACAACACGTTCTGGAACGCTCTGTTGGAACGACGCAACACGGAAAACTACAACGTCACCGTCGCATCCTTGGCCTATGGTGCGCGACGCACGTTTTCAGACCGGCTCTATGCCGAAGCGTCTGTCGGTTTTCAGTGGTCGGATGCCGATGACGCCTACGGGGATGGGCGAAAATTCCGATACTTCATCATCCCCCTTCGGTCAGAATGGGACGAGCGCGATAGCAAGATCAGCGCGACACGCGGGTTTTATCTGGACGCGCAGGCCACACCCTTCGCCGGGCTGTCCGGAACCGAAAGTGGCATTCGCCTCTTCGGAGACGGACGGGCCTACACCAGTCTGGGTACTGGCGGAAAACTGGTTCTGGCCGGGCGCGTTCAAATCGGGTCAGTCATCGGCCCATCAGCGGATGGGGTAACGCCGGACTTCCTGTTCTTCTCGGGCGGCGCGGGCACCGTACGCGGCCAACCGTTTGAAAGTCTCGGTATTCCGGTGGGAACCGGCATCGCGGGCGGCAAATCGTTTCTGGGCTTTTCCGGAGAGGTTCGGGGCAAAGTCACCGAAAGCCTGTCTTTGGTCGGGTTTTATGACTACGGTATCGTGGACACCTCGTCCTTCGTAGGCAGCGGCGCCGAGGACCACGCCGGTGCCGGTTTGGGTGTGCGCTATGATCTGGGCGGGTTCGGCCCGCTACGCTTTGATCTGGCCTACCCGGTTCAGGGCGACACCGGCAGCGGCATACAATTCTATATCGGGATTGGACAGGCATTTTGAAACGCTACCTCGCATATCCACTGCTGATCGGTACGCTGACCTGCATACCCCCGGCGCTGCACGCCCAAGAGGACGAAGGCGGCAGCATGATCGAGCGGTTCCTGCAGGATACACTGTCAGGGGATGACCAGAACGTCACCGTCAAAGGCCTTCAAGGCGCACTGAGTTCCCGCGCCACCATCGCCGAGATCACCGTCGCCGATGATGAAGGCGTCTGGCTGACCATCAAGGATGCCGAACTTGACTGGAACCGTCTGGCGCTGATCCGGGGGAGGTTCTCGGTCAACGCGTTGACCGCACAGGAAATCGACATCGCCCGTGCCCCTGGCACCACCACCAAGGAGGCCCCGCCTCCCTCGGCCGAGACCACCCCGTTTCAACTGCCCGACCTACCCGTCGCGATCGAAATCGGAGAGCTTCGGATTGATGAGTTGTCCTTGGGCGAGCCCTTGATCGGCGTCGCCGCTGACCTGAACGTCACCGGCAACCTGTCGCTGGCCGATGGCACGCTGGATACCAGCCTCGACATCACCCGCCTTGACCGCGCCGGAGACGAAATCACCCTCAAAGCCGGTTTCCAGAACGCCAGTAGCCAAATTGATCTGGACCTGAGCGTTGTCGAGGCCTCGGGCGGCCTCATCTCAACCGCGCTGAAAATCCCCGACAGCCCTCCTATTGGTTTGACGGCCAAAGGCTCTGGCCCAGTGACGGACTTCACCGCCGATATCAGCCTGAGCAGTGACAGCCAGCCGCGCGTGACAGGTCAGGTGCGCCTGCGCGCCGCGGAAAGCGGCGCAGCGGATGGGATTGCGTTCACCGCCGATTTGGGCGGTGACCTTACGCCCTTTGTCGCCAGCGAAATGGATGTATTCTTTGGCACCGAAACGCGACTGTTTGTCGATGGCCAGACCCAGCCGGAAGGCGCGCTGAACATCAGTGATCTGGAATTTACGTCTCAGGCGCTCAAACTGGAAGGCCAGTTGGAACTTGCCTCGGGCGGCACATTGCAACTGGCCGCTCTGCAGGGTCGCATCACCCCGCCTGAGGGCGACAAGGTGGTTCTGCCCGTCTCGGGCGGGGGGACGTCGATCGAGGCCGCGCAAATCTCCGCCCTGTTCGACCAGCAGAACGGCAATCTGTGGGACCTGAGCCTGACGGCCAATGGGCTGACCACTGACCAGATCAGCCTGCGGCGCGTGCAAATTGCGGCGCAGGGGAGCTTGGAACAGGGGGATGCCCTCAGCGTGGATGGTGACCTGCAAGCCGCGCTTGACGGTTTAGATCTGGCTGATCCGGCCCTGAACACCGCGATTGGCGACCGGATTACGCTGGACGGCGTGTTCGAATATGGCAGCGACCAAACGCTGAACCTATCCGGGTTCGAGTTGATCGGGGCGGACTACACGCTTGATCTCGACGCGCTGATCAGCGGGCTGACCAGCGGCCTGAACATCGACGGGTCGGCGAAGCTTGACGCCTCCGATCTTTCGCGGTTCTCGGATCTGGCCAAGCTTGACCTCGGAGGAGAGGTCACGGCCACCGTCGAAGGCAGCGGGTCGCCGCTGGAGCGCAGTTTTGACGGGAAAGTCACCGTCAAAGGCCGCGATCTGTCCACGGGGAGAGACGACATCGATCCGGTGATCAAGGGCGAGACCACGATCACGCTGGATGCAAAACGCGGCTCGGACGGCGTGACAATCCGGGACTTCACATTGATCGCAGATGCCGCGCGGGCACAGGCTGCAGGAACCGTGACCACGCCCGATGGGAACCTGTCCATTGACGGGCAAGCCACGGTCAGCGCGCGGGACTTGTCGGTTTTCTCGGGCCTCGCCAAGCGTGATCTGGGCGGTTCGGTACAGGCCAGTCTGAACGGCAAAGGCACAGTCCAGACGCTGGAGTTTGACGGTACGGCCAGCGTGAACGCGCGGGGTATCAAGACCGGGATGGATGATCTGGACCCACTTCTGGCCGGGCAGACCTCAATCGAGTTCGATGGTGCACTGTCGCAAGAGCAGATCGAGATTCGTCAGGCTACGATCAACGGGCGCGCTCTGACGGCCGAGGCCGCCGCGACGATCACCGATCCCACGGGCGATCTGGCCGTCGACGGGCAGGCCAAGGCGAACGTGCCGGACCTATCGCTGTTCTCGGGCCTTGCCGGGCGTGATCTGGCCGGGTCCGTGAAGGCCGATATGCAGGGCAAAGGCGCAATGGGCAGCAAGCTATTCGATGTGCAAGGCACGGCCGAGGCCAATGACATCCGCACCGGGATCGACCAGTTGGATGCACTGATCTCGGGTCGCACGACTCTGAATGTGGATGCTGAAAACACCGACGCAGGCATGAACATCCGCACGTTCCGGCTGAACGGGACGGCGCTGACGGCAAATGCCTCGGGCCAGCTTGATCGTGAATCAGGCGGGCTGAACTTTTCGGCGATGTTGGATGACCTCAGCCGCCTGTCCGATACAGTGTCTGGTCCTTTGAAACTGGATGGCAACGTTGCGCCTACGCGGACAGGGTTGGAAGGCACCGCGCGCCTGCAAGGACCTGACAGCTCGTATGTAAACGTTGTCGGAACGGTTGAGACGGATGGCTCGGCAGATCTGGACTACGACGCCAAGTTCAACCGGATCGAACGCTTTGTACCGGACTTCCCCGGCACAGTGACGGCCGAAGGCACTGCGAAACGCGACAATGGAGTCTGGACGATTTCGTCAAACGCGACAGGGCCCGCGGATCTCAGCACCGAGCTGTCCGGCACGTTTGATGAGGGTACGGGCCTGGCTGATGTAACCGCCCAGGGCGGGATCAATCTGGGTATCGCCAATGCTTTCATCACTCCCAACAAGATCGAAGGCTCCGCCCGTTACAATCTGGCGCTCAAGGGCCAACCCGGGCTGGAGGCACTGTCGGGGACGATTACAACCTCGGGCACGTCTTTTGCGATCCCGACTGCAGGACAAACGATCACTGGGATTGGCGGGTCGGTCGATCTGGCCCAAGGCCGCGCCACGATATCGATGAACGGGGCTATGCGCGCGGGTGGCGGGTTCACCGTCAGCGGACCCGTCGACCTGACCCCGCCGTTTAACGCGCAGATCACAACGACGCTGAACAATCTCGTGCTGACCGACCAGCTGCTCTACGAGACCACGCTGAACGGTCAGATCGTGCTGGCGGGCGCTCTGACAGGCAATAGCAGCCTGGCGGGGCAGATCACATTTGGTGAAACCAACATCAACCTCGCCGCCGCATCGGGTGCAGTCGGCGCAGCACCGATCCCCGAAATACAGCATATAAATGAAAGCCGCCTGGGCTATGTCACCCGTGAACGGGCGCAACTGATCCCCAAGGAAGAGCAAAGCAAAAGCAACTCGCGCATTGCGCTGGATATCAGTCTGCTGGCCCCCAAAGCCGTTTTTGTAAGGGGGCGCGGCGTAAACGCGGAACTGGGTGGGAACATCTCCATCGGTGGCACAACGACATCGGTTGTCCCTTCGGGCCAGATCGAACTGCTGCGCGGTAATCTGGACATTCTGGGGCGCAGGCTGACCCTGACCAAAGGGATCGTCACGCTGCAAGGGGACCTGACGCCCTATATCGAGTTCGAATCCTCGAGCAGCACATCGGACGGAACCGCCACGATCGAGATCGCCGGGCCTCTGGATTCGCCCGAAGTCAATGTTTTCTCAGACCCCGAACGCCCGACCGAAGAGGCGCTGGCCATGCTGTTGTTTGGCAACCGGTTCTCGGAACTCTCACCTTTTGTCATCGCACAGATGGCGGCCTCTCTGGCACAACTCAGCGGGGCCGGCGGCGATGCGACCAAGGGCCTACGAGACTCGACAGGTGTTGACACAGTGGATATCGGTGCGACCGAAGGCGGCGCGGGCCGCTTTGGCGCAGGAGCATATCTTGGGGACAATCTTTACACGGATTTCACCGTCAACACAGACGGCGACACCGAGGTTAACCTGAACCTGGACGTTACGGACAGCTTCACTGTTCGGGGCACTGTTGACGGGCGCGGAGAAACCGGGATCGGGCTGTTTTTCGAGCGCGACTACTAACCAGACTCCTTCCGGCGAATACCAATCGATTGGCCGATTTCCGGAGCCAGAGGAAGCGCCTTGTGATCGGCGACCATCCGCGCCAGCCGCCTGACAGCCCAATCCGGGTAAGGCGCAGACCGCCCCGTAGCGTGGCTAACATTTATAAACAGCACCTCTTGCGTGGCACACACCGTTTCATCCGGCATTGAGACCATCTGCCCGAAATAGTGCCCTCGTTTCTGATCTGCATCCAGCAGCCGAAACCGAAAGTGGATCACCATGTCCGAAGTGACCTCACGCAGGAACTGCATATGCGACTGCAGCACATAAGGCCCCTGCCCCATCGCGGCGACCTGTGGCTCACCCAGACCCAGATGATCGACCAGCAAACGTTCAAAGGCCATGTCGAACGCAACGCCATAGTAGCCGACGTTCATATGCCCGTTGTAGTCGATCCAGCCCGGCTGCAAGGCAAAGCCGAGGATTTCGATCGGTGCATCATACGGGCCATCATGGCCGCCAAGGGGTTGTGTATCTTGCGACATGTTGGTGATTTTCACTCCTCGGGGTCCTCAAAGATCGCGACAGCGCGGATGAATCCGGCTGACGCGCCTTTGATCTTGAAGGGAAAACAAGAAATCTCAAACCCCGTCGCGGGCAAAATTTCGAGATTGGTTAGCTTCTCCATGTGGCAATAGCCGATCTCCATCGAGGCGCGGTGCCCCTCCCAGATGATAGAGGCATCTTTGGTTTCCGCATATTCCTGCGCGGTCAACGGGAAGGGCGCGTCCCAACTCCAGGCATCCGTGCCTGTGACGCGCACGCCGCGTTCTGTCAGATAAAGGGTTGCTTCGCGCCCCATACCGCAGCCCTTCATCAGATAGTCGGGCTGGCCATATTGCGTCCCGGCAGAGGTGTTGACGACCACGATATCCAACGGTTTCAGCGTATGGCCGATCCGTTTCAGCTCGGCCTCGACATCCGCTGCTGTGACCACATAACCATCCTCGAAATCGCGAAAATCCAGTTTAACGCCGGGATTCATGCACCACTCCAGCGGCACCTCATCGATGGTGATCGCCCGCTCACCTTTGTCCATTGTGGAATGATGATAGGGCGCGTCCAGATGTGTCCCGTTATGGGTCGCGATTTGCAATCGCTCGATAGCCCAACCCTCTCCGCCAGGTAGGTCATCCTTTTGCAGGCCGGGAAAGAACGACATGACCTGCTCGGCCGTTTGATCGTGGGTCATGTACTCGATCTCAGGCAGCATGATCGGCGGGTCTGACACGATCCCGGTTTCCAGCGGAACGGACAAATCGACGAAACGGCGGGGCATCGGCAACTCCATCATGAATGACGGTGACAGGGTTGGCCGCGTGTAAGCCGCTGTCAAGACGCGAAAAAGGCGACCCAATGGGCCGCCTTTTCCGAGTGTCTGGAGTGGAGTTTACTCCGCCGCGATGGCGTCTTCGATCTTTTCGACACGGATCGCCGAGAACTTGAACTCAGGGATTTTGCCATAGGGGTCGATGGCCGAGTTGGTCAGGATGTTCGCCGCTGCCTCGACATAGGCAAACGGGATGAACACCATATCTTCGGCAATCGCACGGTCGGCACGAACCATGATCTCGATCGAGCCACGACGCGTAGTCAGGCAGATCATCTCGCCCGGTTCAATCCCCATCAGCTTGAGGGTCCGCGGGTTCATTGAGCAGTTTGCCTCTGGCTCAACCGCGTCCAATACCTTGGCGCGACGAGTCATCGAACCAGTGTGCCAGTGTTCCAGCTGACGGCCAGTGGTGGCGATCATCGGGTATTCGTCATCCGGGGCCTCATCCGGCGGGATGACGCTGGCCGGAGTAAACCGGGCTTTGCCGTCCGCACGTGGGAAACCGTCACCGAACACAATCGCCTGACCCGGGTCTGTCTCGGACAGAGACGGATAGGTGATGGTCTCGGTCTCCAGACGCTCCCACGTGATGTTGTCGAGCGAGTTCATCGTCAACTTCATCTCGTTGAACACCTGAGACACATCGGTGTAGTCCCAGTTCAGCCCGATGCGTTGCCCAAGCTCGACTGTGATCTTCCAATCCTCACGCGCTTCACCCGGAGGGGTCACGGCCGGACGTACGCGCTGCACCTGACGGTTGGTGTTCGACACGGTGCCGTTCTTCTCATACAGCGCCGAGGCAGGCAGGATGATATCGGCATAGTTTGCCGTTTCCGTCAGGAAGATATCCTGCACGATCATCAGCTCCAGCTTGGCCAGAGCGTCGCGGGCGTGGCCAACATCGGGGTCGGACATGGCCGGGTTTTCACCCTGGATATACATCCCCTTGATGTTGCCCGCATAGGCCTGATCAATGATCTCGGTTACGGTCAGGCCCTTCTCGTTCGAGAAGTCACGCTCGTCATTCCAAACACTGTTGAACTTGGCTCGGATGTCATCATCCATAACCGACTGATAGTCCGGCAGGAACATCGGGATCAGACCAGCGTCTGAGGCCCCCTGCACGTTGTTCTGACCCCGCAAAGGGTGCAGACCAGCGCCAGGTTTGCCCACATTGCCGGTCATCAGCGCAAGGCTGATCAGGCAGCGAGAGTTGTCAGTGCCGTGGATGTGCTGGCTGACGCCCATACCCCAGAAGATCAGACCGGCCTTGGCCTGTGCAAAAGTGCGTGCGACGCGGCGCAGCTGCTCAGGTTCGATGCCACAGATCGGCGACATCGCCTCGGGCGTGAACTGGCGCAGATGCTCTTTCTCAGCTTCCCAGTTCTCTGTCCAGCGGTGGATATACTGGCTGTCATACAGCTCTTCCTCGACGATCACGTTCATGATCGCGTTGAGCATCGAGACATCGGCGCCTGGACGGAACTGCAGCATTTCGTCGGCGAATTTGCGCATTCCGACGCCGCGCGGGTCCATCACGATCAGCTTGCCGCCGCGTTTGGCGAACTGCTTGAAGTAGGTCGCTGCAACGGGGTGGTTCTCGATCGGGTTTGAGCCGATGATGATCGCCACGTCCGCGTTTTCGATCTCGTTGAAAGTCGCGGTCACGGCGCCCGAACCCACGTTCTCGATCAAAGCCGCAACCGACGAGGCGTGGCACAGACGGGTGCAGTGGTCGACGTTGTTGTGGCGGAAGCCCTGACGGATGAACTTCTGGAACAGATAGGCTTCTTCATTGGTGCATTTGGCCGAGCCAAAGCCCGCAACGCTGCGCGGGTCTTCTTCGCGCAGGGCCATCAGCTTGGTGGCGGCCAGATCCATCGCCTCTTCCCAGGTCGCTTCGCGGAAATGGGTCGACAGGTTGCCCGGATCGACATTCAGACCCTTTTCAGGTGCGTCCTCACGCCGGATCAGCGGCGTGGTCAGGCGGTGCGGGTGGTGGATATAGTCGAAACCAAAGCGGCCTTTGACACACAGACGGCCTTCGTTTGCGGGGCCGTTGATGCCCTCGACATATTTGACCTTGCCGTCCTTGACCTTCAGCGAGACCTTGCAGCCCACACCGCAGAACGGGCAGACGCTTTCGGTTTCAGAATCGTAGTCCTTGCTGTTACCCTTCTGCTGGTCGTCCAGCACGGTGGCGGGCATCAGCGCACCGGTGGGGCAAGCCTGAACGCATTCACCACAGGCCACACAGGTTGAATCGCCCATAGGGTCGTTCTGGTCGAACACAACCTGCGCCGTATGGCCGCGACCGGCCATGCCGATCACGTCATTCACTTGAACTTCACGGCAGGCTCGGACGCAGAGGTTGCAGTTGATGCAGGCGTCCAGATTGACGCGCATCGCAACGTGGCTGTCATCCAACAGCGGGATCTTTTCGGCCTCTTTCGCCGGGAAACGGCTGTCGCTGACATCGTTCAGCTTGGCCATATCCCAGAAGTGGCTGGAGGTGTCGTGCGCCTCTTCGGGCTGATCGGCAACCAGCAGTTCCATGACCATGGCGCGCGATTTCTCAGCCCGGTCGCTGTCGGTCTTCACCACCATACCGCCTGCGGCGGGGCGAATACACGAGGCGACCAGCGTGCGCTCGCCTTCCACCTCGACCATACAGGCGCGGCAGTTGCCGTCCGGACGATAACCCGGCTGCGGTTTGTGGCACAGATGCGGGATGGTGAACCCTTGGCCCTTGGCGGCTTCCCAGATTGTCCAGCCCTCAGGCACGGTGACATCTTCGCCGTTCAGGTTGAAGGTGACGGTCTTGGTTGGGCTTGCGTCTAGCATGGCTCTGTCTCCCCTCAGATTTCGTCAGCGAAATGTTTCATGACAAGGCGGATCGGGTTCGGGGCCGCCTGCCCCAGACCGCAGATCGAGGCGTCGCCCATGACCTGGCACAGATCTTCCAGCAAATCGGTGTCCCACTTGTCGGCTTGCATCAGTTTCACCGCCTTTTCGCAGCCAGCACGACAGGGCGTACACTGGCCGCAGCTTTCGTCTTCGAAGAAGCGCAGCATGTTCAACGCCGCGTCGCGGGCGGTGTCCTGATCGGACAGAACCACCACAGCGGCCGAGCCGATGAAGGTGCCATGCGGTTGCAGCGTGTCGAAATCCAGCGGGATATCATCCATCGACGCGGGCAGCAGGCCCGAGGACGGACCACCCGGCTGATACGCCTTGAAGGTCTGACCTTCGGCCATACCACCAGCAGCCTCGATCACGTCCAAAATGGTCGAACCGGCAGGCAGCAGGTACACACCCGGCTTCGCCACACGACCCGAGATCGAGTAGCTGCGCAGTCCCTTGCGGCCATTCTTTTCAACCGAGCTCAGGATTTGCGGCCCTTCGCGGCAGATTTTCGAGACCCAATACAGCGTCTCAACGTTGTGAACCAAGGTTGGGCGGTTAAAGACCCCAACCTGCGCCACGAACGGAGGACGGTGGCGCGGCAGGCCCTTCTTGCCTTCGATTGACTCGATCATCGCGGATTCTTCGCCGCAGATATAGGCACCAGCACCCCGGCGCAGGTCGATGTAACCTTCTTCGACAATCCCTGCCTGCTCCAACGCGACGATTTCACGGCGCAGGATTTCCAGCACGGCTGGGTATTCGTCACGCATGTAGATAAAGCAGGTCTCGGCCTCGACCGCCCATGCGGCGATCAGCATGCCTTCCAGGAAGACATGCGGCGTGCGCTCAAGATAGTAGCGATCTTTGAACGTGCCGGGCTCGCCCTCATCGCCGTTCACGGCCAGATAGCGCGGGCCTTCATTCATGCGAACAAAGCCCCATTTCTTGCCCGACGGGAAGCCAGCGCCGCCCAGACCGCGCAGGCCCGAGGACAGAACGTCCTCCTGCACCTTTTCCCAATCGCCGCCTTCGCGCAGCTCTTTCAGCTTGGCGTATCCACCTTCGGCCTCATAGGTCGCGAAGGTTTCATAGTCAGGCAGATGCGCATGGGTGTCACCCGCTGCAATTGCGGCCTGCACCTTTTCGGGGGTCGCATAGTCGATGTGGTTGTGACCGATCTCAAGCACCGGAGCGGTATCGCAGCGGCCCATGCAAGGGGCGCGGACAACACGAACCTCGGACGGGTCCAGACCGTCCTCAAGCGCTTTTTGCAATTGCTGCGCACCGACCATCTCGCAGGACAGGGAATCACAGACGCGGATCGTCAACGCCGGAGGAGGCGTCTCACCCTCTTTCACCACATCGAAATGAGCATAGAAGGTCGCGGTTTCATAAATCTCGGCCTGACCGATGCGCATTTCAACCGCCAAAGCGGCGATGTGGTCGGCGCTGATATGGCCGTGCGCGTCCTGAATTAAATGCAGAAATTCAATCAGCAGATCGCGGCGACGGGGGCGATCCCCCAACAGGCGCGCAATCTCCGCCTGCGCCTCATCCGTGAACTGACGGCCTTTGGGCGTGTGCCGCCCTTTGCCTTTACCTGACTTCCAAACGCCCTTAGGTGCGCCTGATGGCTTGGTATCTAATGGTGCCATGATGCCCTCCGATTGAGGCTCCGTGTCTCATCAGAGGAGGATATCGTCAAATCGTCTTACACAATCGCACGATAACGACACCTTATCACCGCAAAGACGTCACAACCGCCCTCAGGGCCTCGACCGTTGGCAATTCCGGATCTCGGGTCAGGGTCGCCAGACAGATCGGTTTGCTGACCACAGGGTCAACCAAGGGCAGCACTTTGGTCCCCTTCAGATCGCCCAGAGATCGCAGCAGAACACGTGGAACCACAGTGGCCGCCAACCCTTCACGCGCCATCACCATCGATGCGGTAAAGCCACTAGTTTCGGCCACCACATCCGGGTGCAGCCCCTGATCCAGAAAGATCCGATCCAGAATACGCCGGTTTTGCATCTGCGGCACCAGCAGGCTGAGGGGGAAATCAGCGACCTTGGCCCAAGGGATCGGACCGGTATCCTCGACCATATGCGCAGGGGCGAGGAGGACATAGGTTTCTTCGTAGAGAGGCTGCACCTGCCGCAGATCGGTGCCGATACTGTCGCCGTAAGTCACGCCCGCATCCAGGCTGCCTTCGTCCAACCGATGCTGAATGGCCGAGGCCGACATGGTCTCGATCCGGGTCACGATCCGCGGATGCGCCTTACGCAAATGTTTCGTCAGTCGTCCGGTAAAGGCGATGGCGGTAGGGATCACGCCCAGCATCAACGTTCCGGTGATCTCACCCTTTGCGGCCTGCACCTGCTGCTCCAGCGCCTTGGCATCATCGAGAATGCGCCGCGCCCGTAGGACGATCATCTCACCCTCTTCGGTCAGACCCTGAAACCGGTTGGCGCGCCGAACAATCGAAACGCCTAACCGGTCTTCAAGATTGCGGATGCGCATCGAGAAGGCGGGCTGAGAAATCCCGCATTCCTCAGCCGCTTTGGCAAAATGTCGATGCCGTGCGAGGGCGCTGAGGAGTTGGAGGTCTCGGATTTCGATCATGCGCTGGTCGTCCACTTTGAGGCTCAAGGTCGCTCAACCCGTTGTAGCCTAAAGAAAGAGCGCCGTCTGCTCGTCCGTCGATGGGACGGAATTGCGTTGTTGTCGCGCAGGTTCACGGAGACTTATATTGAAAAGGATTGCAAATTGGCGAGGTTCAAAATGGAAGCCAAAGACCATTTTCAACAGGTGTTTGACGGATACGTTCAAAGTTACCGGTCGAAGGATGCAGCAGGATGTGCGTCGTACTTTACGGACAATGCGGAACTCTATTCGCCTTATGGCCCGGCAGCCATTGGTCGGCCGGCAATCGAGACGACGCATAAGGAGTGGGTTGAAGAAGAAGGCGAGGACAAAGCAATCGAGGTCTTGCACGCGGATGCTGAAGGCCGCTTTGGCTGGTGTCTCGCTCGCTTTAGTGAAGGAAGTGCCGCCAGCGGCACATCCCTAAACGTTTTGTATCAACAGGCAGATGGCAAGTGGTTGATCGCCCAGTGCAGCTTGAACGAAGCGCTTTGAAAACCTACCGTGACCTAGTGACTCACGTGTTGAAAAGGAAGTGCATGACATCGCCGTCCTTGACGATGTAGCCCTTGCCCTCAGCCCGCATCTTGCCTGCCTCTTTTGCGCCCTGCTCGCCATTGGCAGCAATGTAGTCGTCATAGGCGATGGTCTCGGCGCGGATGAAGCCCTTTTCGAAATCCCCATGGATCACACCAGCGGCCTGCGGTGCGGCGGTGCCGGTGCGGATGGTCCAGGCGCGGGCCTCTTTTGGGCCGACGGTGAAATAGGTCTCCAGCTTGAGCAGATCGTAACCGGCGCGGATCAGACGGTCGAGGCCGGGTTCTTCCAGACCCATTTCGCTTAAGAACATCTCAGCCTCGTCCTCTTCCAGCAGGCTGATCTCTTCTTCGATCTTGGCGCTGATGATGACGTGGGAATTGCCCTGCGCCGCGGCCATTTCGGCCACCTTGGCGGAGTACTCGTTGCCCTCAGCCGCTTCTTCCTCGGACACGTTGCAGACGTAAAGCACAGGCTTTGTTGTCAGAAGCTGTAGCATCTTCCAGGCCTTGGCGTCTTCGTCCGAGACCTCAACCAGACGCGCGGGCTTGCCGTTCTCCAGCATTTCCTGCGCAGTGGCCAGCAGGCGGTCCTGCTGTTGCGCCTCTTTGTCGTTACCTTTCAACTTGCGCACCAGATTGGCGCGGCGCTTTTCGATGCTTTCCAGATCGGCCAGCATCAGTTCGGTCTCGATCGTGTCGGCATCGGCAACCGGGTCAACGCGACCATCCACATGGGTCACATCGCCGTCTTCGAAACAGCGCAGCACATGGGCGATAGCGTCAGTCTCGCGGATATTGGCCAGAAACTGGTTGCCCAGCCCTTCACCTTTCGAGGCCCCCTTCACCAGACCGGCGATATCCACAAAGGTCATCCGCGTCGGGATGATTTGCTTCGAGGCCGCAATCGCCGCCAGTTTGTCCAAGCGGTCATCAGGGACAGCCACGTCGCCCACATTGGGCTCGATGGTGCAGAACGGGAAATTCGCGGCCTGAGCGGCTGCGGTTTTGGTCAGCGCGTTGAAGAGGGTCGACTTGCCCACATTCGGCAAACCCACGATTCCCATTTTAAAGCCCATGACGGTCTCCTGATGCTTTTCGCGGCTGCTTCTAGGCGGGTCAGGGTGAATGCGCAAGCCAATGTGGGTGAAGGGCACCTTTCGCCCTCACGCTGTGTTCACAATTTTGTTCCCCCATCGTGTCCTCAGGTGCATTGAAAAGAGGCCTCTGGAATAAACACCTGAAAAGGAACATCAAAGACCAAGCGGAAATGCTCCCATGAAGAAAATCCTCGCTCTATCGGCTGCTCTGGCCTTAAGCGCCGGAATGGCGCATGCCCAATCCATTATTCTTGGGGCTGGATTCGCAGACTTCTCGGACAGCGATGCGGATGATCATGCATTGATCGCGCTGGAGTATCAGCACCGCCCGTTTCATCAGGCCACCCGGTTTAGCGTTGGGTGGGGGGCAGCCCTGTCGATCGACGAAGCGGGCGATACCCATATCGGCGCGGGTCTGGTTGGTCTCTATTCTCTGAACGACCGCTGGTTTCTGGAAGGCAGCGTTATGCCCGGCTACTTTTCCGAAGCCGATGAGCTGAACGATCTGGGCGGCAGCTTTCAGATCCGAAGTCTTCTTGGGGTAGGTTACACGCTGGACAACGGCAACAAGGTGTCGCTGGCCATCACCCACAAATCCAACGCCAGCACGCAAGAGGATAATCCGGGCGTCAACGCCCTGCTTTTCCGCTATCACTTCGCGTTCTGAGAGTTTGCGGCCGCGGCGGGATTGATTTTCGGCAAAACTTTCTGCACATCAGGTCCGAACCTGACTGCAAGGACATGCCATGACCCGTATCGACGCCAAGTTTGCCGCTCTGAAAGCCGAGGGGAAAAAGGCCTTTGTCGCCTATGTGATGGCAGGCGACCCAGACTATGAAACCTCGCTTGAGGTTGTCAAAGGGCTGCCGGGTGCGGGCGTGGACGTGATTGAGCTTGGCCTGCCCTTTACCGACCCGATGGCGGATGGACCGACGATCCAGCTTGCAGGTCAGCGCGCCTTGGATGGCGGTATGACTCTGCAGCGCACGCTGGATCTGGCGCGCACGTTCCGGGAAACCGATGACACGACGCCGATTGTCCTGATGGGCTACTACAATCCGATCTACAACCGCGGCGTCGAAACGTTTCTGGAAGATGCCAAAGCTGCAGGCATAGACGGGCTGATCGTCGTCGACCTGCCCCCGGAAGAAGACGAGGAGCTTTGCCTGCCAGCCCAAGCCGCCGGTCTGAACTTCATCCGCCTCGCGACACCAACCACCGACGACAAACGCCTGCCGCGCGTGCTGCAGAACACCTCGGGCTTTGTTTACTACGTCTCGATCACCGGAATCACCGGAGCGGCTGAGGCGCAGGCCACCAATGTTGGCCCCGAGGTTGCCCGGATCAAATCTGCTACCGATCTGCCTGTCATTGTCGGCTTTGGCATCAACACACCCGAGAAATCGCAAGCCATCGCCTCGGTCGCGGATGGCGCGGTTGTTGGCTCGGCTATCGTCAGCCAGATCGGCGCGGGCAAGCCAGTGGCCGAGGTGCTGGATTTCGTGAAGTCCCTCGCGGATGGTGCACATTCCGCATAAGCCCTGACGATCAGGTTGCTTTTGAGACGCGGCTGACCTGGAACAGCCGCGTTTTTTTGATCTCGCGATAGCGTTGCGAAACAGCCCTCTGGCCGGTTACACAGTTCGGGACAACTCAAGGAAGGTTCCCGAACATGCCCGTGATTACGACGATTGAAGACCTGCGCCGGATCTACGAACGCCGTGTGCCGCGCATGTTCTATGACTATGCGGAAAGCGGTAGCTGGACCGAGCAAACCTTCCGCGAAAACAGTTCGGATTTCGAGAAAATCCGCCTGCGCCAAAGGGTGGCCGTAGATATGGCAGGCCGGTCGACCGCGTCGCAGATGATTGGAGAAGACGTGGCGCTTCCGGTTGCGCTTGCCCCTGTCGGCTTGACCGGCATGCAACACGCGGACGGGGAAATGAAGGCCGCCAAGGCAGCCGAGGAATTCGGCGTTCCTTTCACTCTTTCCACAATGTCGATCAACTCAATCGAAGATGTAGCGGAATACACTACCAAGCCGTTCTGGTTCCAGCTCTACACAATGAAGGACGAAGACTATGTCAGCCGCCTGATCCAGCGGGCCAAGGATGCCAAATGCTCCGCACTGGTGATTACGCTGGATCTGCAGATTCTGGGTCAACGCCACAAAGACCTGAAGAACGGCCTTTCAGCCCCGCCGAAACTCACACCCAAAACCATCGCCAACCTGATGACAAAATGGTCGTGGGGAATCGAGATGCTGCAAGCCAAACGGCGTGAGTTTGGCAACATCGTCGGCCATGTCGAAGGTATCTCCGACGCCTCATCCTTAGGCGCGTGGACGGCTGAGCAATTCGACCCCAGCCTCGACTGGAAAAAGGTCGAAAAGTTGATGGAGCAATGGGGCGGCAAAGTGATTCTGAAAGGCATACTCGACGCCGAAGACGCCAAGATGGCCGCCAAACTCGGCGCGGACGCCATCATTGTGTCGAATCACGGGGGCCGCCAATTGGACGGTGCGCTGAGTTCAATCCGCATGCTGCCCGAGATCATGGACGCTGTCGGCGGCGATGTCGAAGTGCACCTGGACAGCGGCATCCGTTCAGGTCAGGACGTCCTCAAGGCTTTGGCACTGGGGGCAAAGGGCACCTATATCGGCCGCGCTTTCGTCTATGGGCTAGGCGCGATGGGTCAATCCGGCGTGACGACCGCCTTGGACGTCATTCAGAAGGAGCTTGATACCACGATGGCCCTGTGCGGCGAGCGCAATGTCGCAGATCTGGGTCGCCATAACCTGCTTGTGCCCGATGATTTCGGCGGGCGCTGGCAAAGCTGAGCCGTCCAGGGGGCGCTGCCCCCGCCGCCCCTGAAGGGGCGACTCCCCCGAGGTATTTTTGAACAGAAGAAGCAACGGGGGCTTCGCATCTTCTTCTGTTTGAAAATACCTCGGAGCGCGAGGCAGAGCCTCGCAAAATACTGCTTTCCAAACCGTAAGAAACAAGCTAAGGACGCGGCTTCACGCGGGCATACAGCCTTGGAGGATGCCCGCCCTAACATTGGAGAATATATCATGGCTGGAGAGATTCCTGATCTCGTAGCTCTGGAACGGACGGGGACAGGCAAGGGCGCCGCTCGTCAGACCCGCCGCGAAGGCATGGTTCCGGGCGTTGTGTTTGGTGGCGACAAAGATCCGCTGGCGATCAAAATCCCGTTCAACGAACTGTTCAAGCGCCTGAAAGCAGGCCGGTTCAAGTCGACCCTGTGGAACCTGAAGGTTGAGGGCCACGAGGACGTCCGCGTCATCTGCCGCGACGTTCAGCGTGACGTCGTCAAAGACCTGCCGACCCACCTGGACCTGATGCGCCTGCGTCGGACCACCAAGATCGCGCTGTTCATCCCGGTTGAGTTCGTCAACGAAGAAGCGGCCCCCGGCATCAAGAAGGGCGGCGTTCTGACTGTTGTCCGCCCTGAGGTCGAACTGGTCTGCACCGCCGGTGATATCCCTGAGAAGATCACCATCGACCTGACCGGTCTGAACATCAACGACGTTGTCACCATCTCGTCGGTCGACCTGCCTGCCGGTACCAAGCCAACCATCGACCGTGACTTCGTGATCGCCAACATCTCGGCTCCGACCGGTCTGTCGGCCAGCGACGACGAAGACGGCGAAGAAGTGGCCGCAGACGAAGTTGAAGTCGTCGGCCAGGAAGAAGCTGAAGAATAAATCCGAACTCGAATTGTCGGATTGTGAAGCGGGGCCTAATATCGGGCCCCGTTTTCTTTTGGCACCGGGCTGGAAAACGGATGCCATTTCATGCCATCACCCCTCTGCGCTGAAGGCATGCGAAAGAGGATTGAGGCATGAAGCTATTTGTCGGATTGGGGAACCCGGGATCGAAATATGCCCGCAACCGGCACAATATCGGCTTCATGGCGCTTGACCGGATTGCCGATGATCACGGTTTCTCCCCTTGGAAATCCAAGTTTCAGGCCGAGATTGCTGAAGGGCGTCTTGGGCACGAAAAGGTGCTTCTGATCAAGCCGCAGACTTACATGAATCGCTCGGGTCAATCCGTGGGCGAGGCGATGCGGTTCTACAAGCTCGACTCAACCGACGTGACCGTTTTCCATGACGAGTTGGACCTTGCGCCCGGCAAGGTGCGGGTCAAGGCGGGCGGTGGTCATGCCGGGCACAACGGGCTGCGATCCATTCATGAACATATCAGCCCGGCCTATGATCGGGTGCGTTTGGGCATCGGGCATCCCGGACGGAAAGAGATGGTCTCGCCCTATGTTCTGGGTGATTTTGCCAAAGCCGATGGGGACTGGCTGGAGGACGTGTTGCGCGGCGTTGCAGATGGCGCGGGCCATCTTGCGGATGGTGACGGCGGCAAGTTCATGAATGCGGTGGCTTTGCATACTGCGCCGCCCCGCTCTTCCACCTCGCCAAAGCCCGAAAAATCGGCCCCAAAACCCGAGGCGAAGCCTGTGCCCGAAGACGATAACCGCTCGGCCATGCAAAAGCTGTTGGACAAGTTCAAATAGCCTGCGCCCTTGGTGCCGTAAGGTCTTGATTGCGGAATGCGGCGTCTCGCGCTCCTATACCAACGGAGAGGGAGGCATTTCATGAAAGCTCTGTTCAAATGGGTGTTGCGGATTACTCTGGCACTGGTGCTGGCCGCAGTGGTTGTCGGCGTCTGGAAACGCGAAGAAATTCAGCGCCTCTTGGCCGTGAACTCTTTGTTTTCCGAAGAGAAGATCGTCCAGAATTTCTCTCATATGGATGAGGCTTTCCTGACCGCCAATCTGCCCCGAGGCAATGGCCCAACGTGGGAGCTGCCCTACGGCCCCGGCTTTGACCTTCCCGAAGGGACCGATGACTGGATCGAGGATCGCGCGGTGACCTCGCTTCTGGTGATGCAGGACGGTCAGATCAGGTTCGAAGAATATTATCTGGGGACAGGTCCCGACGACCGCCGGATCTCCTGGTCGGTCGCCAAAAGCTATCTTTCGGCGCTTCTGGGGATTCTGCTGGACGAAGGCGCGATCACATCGCTGGACGACCCGGTGGTGAAATACGCGCCCTACCTGACCGACAGTGCCTATGAGACAGCCTCGATCCGCAATGTGCTGAACATGGCCAGCGGGGTAGTCTTTGATGAGGACTATTTTGACCCGAACTCCGACATCAATCGGATGGGCCGCGTTTTGGCGCTCGGCGGTGAGTTGGATGATTTTACCATAGCGCTAAAGGACAGCTTCGCCGAACCCGGAGAGCGCTGGCAATATGTGTCGATCGACACCCATGTCATCGGCATGGTGATCCGGGGGGCCACCGGGCGCAGCGTCACGGAGCTGATGACCGAGAAGATCGTCCAGCCCTTGGGGCTGGAACGTGACGGTTACTATGTCACCGACGGGGCTGGCGTGGCTTTTGTACTGGGTGGTCTGAACTTCACCACGCGCGACTTCGCGCGGTTCGGCCAGGTGATCCTGCAAGGCGGAGAGCATGACGGCGAGCAGCTGGTGCCCGCGGAATGGATCAAGGAATCGACCTGGCCCAGCGCCCCAACCGAGCCGGGAAAAATCGGTTACGGCTATCAGTGGTGGATTCCCGTTGGCGCGCATGAAGGAGAATTTCTAGCCCGCGGGGTCTATGGGCAATATATGTATTTCGACCAGCCTCGTGGCGTTCTGATCATGACAACCGGCGCGGATCGCAAATTCCGTGATCCAGGCGTCAACGAACAGAATGTCGAAATGTTCCGCAGTATTGCGCAAAGCCTGTAAGGTGAGCCTTATGGAGAAAGAAGACAGCATCAATGTTCTCGGCGGGGTTCTAGCCGATTGCTCGAAAGACCCGTTAACTGGGTTCTTCCGGGACGGCGCCTGCAACACCTGCATCGAGGATCAGGGCAGCCACACTGTCTGCGCCGTCATGACGGCTGAGTTTCTGGCTTATTCGAAATACGTTGGCAACGACCTCAGCACCCCTCGACCCGAGTTCAACTTTCCGGGCCTCAACCCCGGGGACAGCTGGTGTCTTTGCGCCGGTCGCTTCCTTCAGGCGCATGACGAAGGCTGTGCGCCCAAGGTCCATCTTGAGGCCACGCATCAGCGCGCACTTGAGATCGTGCCGCTGGACATCCTGCGTCAACACGCAGCGCGCGCCAATTAAGGGCGGAAGGGGACCACGAAGACATCATACGAGCGGGATGGCACCGCCGCAGATCGAGCGGTTCAAAACCGTCCTGCAAGAGGGCTAAAGAAAAACCGGCCCCTTCTCGGGGCCGGTTCCATTCTGTTGATCGAAGACTAGTCTGCCGTGCGGCCTTCGGTGTCCGACATGTCGAAGTTCAGGTATTTGGCGACGGTCTGCACATCCTTGTCGCCACGTCCGCACATATTCATGCAGATCAGGTGATCCTTCGGCAGATCCGGTGCGATCTTCATCACATGGGCCAGCGCGTGGCTGGGCTCCAGCGCCGGGATGATGCCTTCGGTGGCACAGCAGAGCTGGAACGCCTCAAGGGCTTCTTTGTCGGTAATGGCGACATAGTTCGCGCGACCGATATCGTTCAACCATGAATGCTCGGGCCCGATGCCCGGATAATCCAGACCGGCCGAGATCGAATAGCCTTCTAGGATCTGGCCGTCATCGTCCTGCAACAGATAGGTCCGGTTGCCATGCAGCACGCCCGGACGACCACCAGTCAATGAGGCGCAATGCTCCATCTTCTCGTTCACGCCTTTGCCACCGGCTTCGACGCCGATGATGTTGACCTCTTTGTCGTCGAGGAACGGGTAGAACAGGCCCATCGCGTTCGAGCCTCCGCCGATGGCAGCGATGATCGTGTCGGGCAGACGGCCTTCGGCCTTCATCATCTGCTCTTTGGCTTCCTTGCCAATGATCGACTGGAAGTCGCGAACCATAGCCGGGTACGGGTGCGGACCGGCCACTGTGCCGATGCAGTAGAACGTATCGCGCACATTCGTCACCCAGTCGCGCAGCGCGTCGTTCATCGCGTCCTTCAGCGTCCCACGGCCTGAGGTCACCGGAATCACCTCGGCCCCCAGCAGACGCATGCGGAATACGTTGGGCGCCTGGCGCTGCACGTCATGAGCACCCATGTAGACGATACATTTCAGGCCAAACTTGGCGCAGACGGTGGCCGTGGCCACACCATGCTGCCCTGCCCCGGTTTCCGCGATGATCCGGGTCTTGCCCATGCGGCGCGCCAGAATGATCTGGCCCAGCACGTTGTTGATCTTATGCGCGCCCGTGTGGTTCAGCTCATCACGTTTGAGGTAAATCTTCGCCCCACCCAGATGCTCGGTAAGGCGCTCGGCGTAGTACAGAGGCGACGGGCGGCCCACATAGTTTGCCCACAGATCGTCCATCTCGGCCCAGAACGTCGGATCATCCTTGGCTTTGTCATATTCCTCTTCCAGCGACAGGATCAGCGGCATCAGCGTCTCGCTGACAAAACGCCCGCCGAAAATGCCAAAACGCCCCTGTTCGTCAGGGCCGGACATGAAGGAATTGAAAAGATCGTTGGCCATGGAAGTCTCCCGCGTCGTATCCGTTGTTCATAGGAGGTAGCGGCAGGTTTTGCCATGGGCAAAACGCCTCATTCAGCAGCCAGGGTATGATGCCGCCAAAGTTCAAGCGCTTGCTCAGTCGTTGGGACCCCTATGCAAGGGAAATGGTGGAACTGGTTCACATCCGCCAAGCGGTTCGCCTCCTGCATCAGGCGACGGTATGGGCCTGATTGGGCGAAGGTCAGCATCGCCTCGATATCGTGCCAAACGCTAAGCGAGAAATAGAGACCGTCTTGACGGAAAGTTGCCGCGTGCAAGCATAGCGGATCGCCCCGCGCTTGCCGCAAGGCCTGCCCTGCTCGCCAGAAAAATTCTGGCGCGTTGTACCAGTGTTTCAGAGAAACGCCGCCTATGGCCGCCAGCATGTTTGTACCCCTCCGTCGAGAGATACGGCTCGTATGCGAGATCAGATCACCGCGTCGCGTCGATAAATGCCTTCATCAGGGCGCCATCTTTCACCCCCGGCGCGCTTTCAACGCCGGATGCGACATCAACCTGACGCGCGCCGGTCATGCGGATCGCCTCGGCCACGTTGTCGGGGGTCAGGCCACCGGCCAGCATCCACGGCTTGCGCCAATATTTGCGACCCGCCAGCAGACGCCAGTCAAAAGCCAAGCCATTGCCTCCGGGCAGAACAGCATTCTTTGGCGGCTTGGCGTCGATCAATAGCTGATCCGCCACGTCACTGAACGCATCAATGGTAGCCAGGTCAGCCTCATCGGCCACCCCGATCACCTTCATCACCGGCAAGCCATACCGGTCCTTGATTTGTTGCACGCGCTCGATCGACTCGCCCCCATGCAGCTGCAGGATATCGAACGGAGCGTTCTGCGTGATGTCGTCCAGTACCTCATCCGAGGCATCCACCACCAAGGCCACCTTGGCCACGCCCGCCGGCACATGGGTCGCCAACTCGGCGGCCTGCTGGGACGAGACATAGCGGGGGGATTTGGCGAAAAAGTTGAACCCCAGATACCGTGCGCCTGCATCAACAGCAGTGCGCACGTGATCAGGGGCGGTCAAACCGCAGATTTTGACAGACACATCAGGCATTGCTTTGACTCAGCTTGCCTCATCCAGAATGGCGAGAACCTCGTCCTTGCCTTCATTCTGCTTCTTCTTGAGCTTCTTGACCTCGCGCTCAAGCTTGCGCACTTCGCCTTTTTTGACGGTCGCATCACGGCGATGCTTATGCTCGCGCATCCATTCCCACAAGAACCCGATGACCAGACCGGCCACAACGCCGCCCAGCACCACCAGAAACAGCGGTAGCGAGGTAGACAGGTTGAAACCCAGCAGCTCGGCCAGAGGGTCGGGCATCAGCTTGAGTTCAACGGATTCCACATTGGCAAGGGAGACCGAGATCAGGATGATCCCCAGCGCCCCCAGAAAAGCATATCGAATGTAGCGCATCATAAGGTCAGGCTTTACCGTTCAATCGGTCCCTAAGCAACTTACCCGTCTTGAAAAACGGCACACATTTTTCTTCGACCTGCACAGTTTCGCCAGTGCGCGGGTTGCGACCCACACGGGCGTCGCGCTTTTTCACCGAGAACGCGCCAAATCCGCGCAGCTCGACCCGGTCGCCACGCGACATCGCGTCGGTGACTTCCTCGAAAACTGTATTCACAATCCGCTCGACATCGCGTTGATACAAATGCGGGTTTTCATCAGCAATTTTTTGAATCAATTCAGAACGGATCATGCGCGCTACCCTCCCAGGCGACCGGTTTACCATCTCTAGTGTTCTGGACAGTATAGAAAAAAACCCGGTTCGGGGGAACGTAAACTCTGTGTGTAGAAGCTGCTATTTCGGGCAAACTCGCATGATTTTTAGCTTGAACACCCAAAATCCCGTTCATGCACATAGTATGTACATTTTAACGCCCAGTTTGGGAACTTGTTGATTCGCAACAAAAACGGCCCCGCACACATGTACGGGGCCGTTGATTTGTATCGGGTCAGAGACCGGGTTTAGTCGCCGGATTTCAGCGCTGCACCCAGGATATCGCCAAGCGATGCGCCCGAGTCGGAGGAACCGTACTGTTCCACGGCCTCTTTCTCTTCGGCGATCTCGCGTGCCTTGATCGACAGGCCCAGACGGCGGGTCTTGCTGTCGACATTGGTGACGCGGACGTCAACCTTGTCGCCAGTGTTAAAGCGCTCAGGACGCTGCTCGGCGCGGTCGCGGCTCAGGTCCGAACGACGGATGAACGACTTCATGCCTTCGTATTCGACCTCGATGCCGCCATCTTCGATCGCGGTGACTTCAACAGTGATGACCGAGCCACGCTTCACGCCGCCCACGGCTTCGGCGAACTTGTCACCGCCCAGGGCTTTGATCGACAGCGAAATACGCTCTTTCTCAACGTCAACTTCCGAGACGACGGCCGAAACCATGTCGCCTTTGCGGTAGTTTTGGATCGCATCCTCGCCGCGCTCGTCCCAGGACAGGTCGGACAGGTGAACCATGCCGTCGATGTCGCCTTCGAGGCCAATGAACAGACCGAATTCGGTGATGTTCTTGACTTCGCCTTCGACCTCGGTGCCCTCGGGGTGAGTTTCTGCAAACACTTCCCATGGGTTGCGCTGAGTCTGCTTCAGGCCCAGAGACACGCGACGCTTGGCGCCGTCGATTTCCAGAACCATGACGTCGACTTCCTGGCTAGTCGAAACGATCTTGCCGGGGTGGACGTTTTTCTTGGTCCAGGACATCTCGGACACGTGCACCAGACCTTCGACACCGGCTTCCAGCTCGACGAACGCGCCGTAGTCGGTGATGTTGGTGACGCGACCCTGATGGACCGAGCCCAGCGGGTATTTCGCAGCAACCAGATCCCACGGATCTTCCTGCAGCTGCTTCATGCCCAGGCTGATGCGGTGGGTCTCTTTGTTGATCTTGATGACCTGAACCTTGATGGTTTCGCCGATCGTCAGGATCTCGGACGGGTGGTTCACACGGCGCCATGCCATGTCGGTGACGTGCAGCAGGCCGTCAACACCGCCCAGGTCAACAAATGCACCGTACTCGGTGATGTTTTTGACAACACCCTCGACGGTCTGACCTTCGGACAGGTTGCCGATGACTTCGGCACGCTGTTCGGCACGCGATTCTTCCAGGATTGCGCGGCGCGACACAACGATGTTGCCACGGCGGCGGTCCATTTTCAGAATCTGAAACGGCTGCTTCAGACCCATCAGAGGGCCAGCGTCGCGCACGGGGCGGACATCAACCTGCGAGCCGGGCAAGAACGCAACTGCGCCACCCAGATCGACGGTGAAGCCACCTTTGACGCGACCGAAGATTGCACCTTCGACGCGCTGGTCGTCGGCATATGCTTTTTCCAGACGGTCCCATGCCTCTTCACGGCGGGCCATCTCGCGCGAGATGACAGCTTCGCCACGGGCGTTTTCTGCGGCGCGCAGGTAAACTTCAACCTCGTCGCCTACAGCAATTTCAGGGGCTTCGCCGGGATTTGCGAATTCTTTCAGATCAACGCGGCCTTCCATTTTGTAGCCTACGTCGATGATGGCTTGGCCGGCTTCGATCGCCAGAACCTTACCTTTGACAACAGAACCCTCTTCGGGTGTGTCCATTTCGAAGCTTTCGTTCAGGAGGGCTTCGAATTCCTCCATGGATGCGTTAGCCATGTGGCGTTGTTTTCCTTTACATACGTTTTTACTGGCCGAGCGGTTGTCTCCGCCGGTCTTGTTTGACGCCCATCTAAGATGGGACTAGTTGGTCTCGGTTACCGCAAAACAAAGAGGGTCGGTTGTTCCGACCCTGCTCGCTCTCTCTATTTTCCGGTGTTTTCACCTTGTGGACGCTGCGTCTATAGAGACTTCGTCCCAAACAGGCAAGGCCTCAAGCGATGTTCTGCCTACAGCGGAATTTGCAAACCGACAAAGACCGAGAATGCGTCCACGTCACTGTCCAGAGATCCTGTCTCACCAATCGATGCGCGCGTAACCGAGTTGTAGTTGGTCGTGTCCATAACGTTGAACAACTTGGTATAGGCAACACCAAACTCGAACGCGCCGCCCGCCAGGACCCGGTCGATCGGAACGGCAACACTCGCCGTCAGGTCCAACGAATAAACTGTCTGGCGATCGCTGCGCGAAAGGTCCCCCACTTCGGACGTCCAGACATCGTCGATATTAAGATCCCTATCCCCAGTGTATACGCCAGCAAAACCTTCGAAACGCAAAACGGTTGCGCCTGAAATAGCGAAATCCTTGCGCGCACCCAAGACGAGACCGACACCTGTGTAGTCCGTCTCTCGCCGCTGAGCAGACAATTCTCCGGGAAAGAACATCATTCCACGCGAAACGGAAGAAAAGTCGAGAACCCCCAATCCTCCCATAACCTCCACACCACTGGAAGGCAGTTCTCGGGTCGCCAAAACTCTTATTTGAGAAAAGCGAGTGGCATTTGCAGTTTCAGCACCTTCCATACAAAATTCATGAGACAATGAAATGACGTCTAAGGTACTGCACCGACCGCCGTCACTGTAGTTATCACTGTCAGTTATACGGTTGTATGAGAATGAAATCTCACCCCCGTATCCGCCCCACAAATCCTTCCTTGAAAGACCGACATAGCCGTAGATACCATCCCCATAGCCGGAATCTATCAGCGTTTGGTCCAATTCGTCATAGGCGTACGGGTAGTTCGAGCCAGAGGTACTGTACCCGCCTCGAAGCGTCAGCTTCGTCTCTGCCCAAGCGCTTGATGCAAGGACCAACGCGCCAAAGGCGCACAATAACAGCATTCTCATAACAACACACACTACCGACAACAGAAACACCGCTAGGTGTATATCAGTGGAATCAGCCTGGGCCGCGCGATAGTTCACATTTGGTTAACTAATGCTCAGCCGTGGTAGACGCGCAACACTGGCGACCGGGTCCCACAACCACTCAACGACACCCTTTTGGCGGACCGAAGGAACTTCATTCGTGCTTTTCTGCATAGTGGCCTCAACTCACGTTCCGGGCAAAAAAACGCATAATTTGGAGCAGGCTCCTGCCTTGGAACTGCCCCATCAATCGGTTCCGACATTCCCTAGAACAATTGCAGGTCCTTCGCACCGCTTTGGATTTCGGCCAGGTTCGGCATGTTCTGAACCACAACCGGAGCAGGTTTTGCGCCCGGCGTGGCCACAGTGGGCTTGACTGCTGCCCCCTTGCCAAAAGCTGGCTTCTTCAACTCACCCCGGATATCGCGCAGCAGTGTTTTGTGGTCCGGCATAGTGTTGATGACTTGCACCAAGTCTGCCTTGGCCTGCTTCATGCCTTTAAACCAGATCGGTTTTTTCAATGGACGCAGGCGATCTCGGATGCCTTCGCCATAGCCCGTGTCATAGACCTGTTTGCCCAAAAGCACTGTTTGGTAGACGCGATCATCGAACAGCGTTGCAAACTCGGTATCGTGATTCATAGGTAGACGGTACTGCCACAGCTCCAAATTCTCGGCCAAACGGTCGGGCACTTTCATCTGAGTCCGCGCATCTATCCAATAGGGATCATCAGTGCGGTTCCCCAACCGATAGTGCAGACAGATAAAGTTCAGTACCTCATCATAAAGCTTGTTCACTTGCCGATTATAACGATTCCGCAGAGCGGGCTCGATATCTCGGGTGGGTAGATGTTCGGCAAACCAGCGCACCGCGTTGTCGATCATGAGGATCGCGGTACTCTCGAGTGGTTCAATGAAACCGCTGGACAGGCCCACAGCCACACAATTCTTGACCCAGGCGTTTCGCGCGCGGCCAATGCGCATCGGAATTACGCGCGGTGTCAGACCCTTGCCACTGTCACCCAGCCATTCAAGATATTCATCTGCCGCCTGATCATCAGTACGATGCGCAGAAGAGTAAACATAACCCGTACCTACCCGATTGTAGAGCGGCACGCGCCACGTCCACCCCGCACCAAGCGCCGTCGACCGTGTCAGGCTTTCGATTTTTTCAGGGTCAGGGTGTTCGATTTGCAGCGCCATAGCGCGATCGTTGGGCAGATAATCTGAATAGTCCAAAAACGGCTCGCCAAGCGCCTGGTTGATGATCAGCCCGCGGAACCCGGTACAATCCACGACCAATTCGATATCATGACGGCCTTTGCGTTCCAACATCAAATGGCTGACATTGCCCTGCTCATCCAGCTCGACTGAACGCACCTCATCCTGGATATGCTCTACTCCGCGCTTGGTGCAAACCTTGCTCAGCATATCCGCGAATTTTACCGCATCTAGATGATAGGCGTAGCCAAAGCGCTGCTCAAATTCGGGCTGACCCAACTGACGCGCACCTTTGCAAAGGCGGCCAAGGTCATCATGAGGCGAGATCGATTGCGTAAAATCTCTGTCTCCGTTGCCAAAGCGCAAGAAATACTCAGCAGCATCCAAACCGTATAATGGCTGGCCGTGGGCAAACGGGTTCACATAGTCGATGCGATTTCCTTTTGCGTCCTTGTTCCAATTGCAAAACTTCACACCCAGTTTGAACGAAGCATTGGTTTCGCGGAAAAAGTCACGCTCGGATATGCCCGCCTCACGCAGCGTGCGCGGCATACGCGGTACAGTGGCCTCACCCACACCTACGGTCGAGATATTAGGACTTTCGATAAGGCATAGGCGCGGCCGATCTTTGGGTGCAGAACTCCGGGAAAACAACATATCCAAAAGCAGCGCGGTCATCCAGCCTGCTGTACCACCACCCACGATGGTGATCTTACTTATTCTATTATTCATTCTTATCTTGTCCCTGTTGGCTTAAGGAATTTTTTGGCCACTTCCCCCTTTTTCGGAGGTTTCCAGCAGCCTTCCCTTTTTTGCTTGTGAGGGGAGCATAACAGTTTTGTGACATCTGGCTAGAGTTCCATCAGACAGTCTTTTTTACTGTTACAAAACAAACCATTAGCGGCAATGAAACCACATTTCAGCGCAGCTTGAAAACGCCAGATACCATACCGATACCAAAACGTATCAAACTGATAGCCGAACACCTTCTGACGTCATATCTCCTCGCCTTTTTTTAAAAGGTCGTCGATCAGAGCACGCTGCAGATCACCACTGTCACCCCCTCCGAACTCAGCCGCTCCGCCCGAATAGAGAGTGCCATATGTGTTGGCGATGTTTACGGTTTGCGCCAGGCCCGAGATCAGCTGATCTTTTTTCAGCGGCGACAGAGGGTGGATGAACACGGCCCAAAGGGTTCCGTTAGCAATCGCATAGCGCGCGTCCAGCGTGCTGTCGAAATTGGCCTGCATCATCCGTTGCAGATCCTCCGCAGACAGATCTGCCGTGCTGCTGATGGGCACCATGGCGCGCATTCGATCGGCCACGACATCGGTGATCACCAGAACCGGCACATCCGCAATGGTGATCTGGAACCCTGGCCCGCTGGGCTGCGTTTCCGGATCCAACGCAAAAAGGATCCTGCCCAACCGCTCATACGTCATCGGAGGTTCGCCCTCAGGCACGGGCGGTTCGGCCTGTTGCGCGCTCACGCTGCCGGCGATGAGGAACAAAATCACAGCTAGTCGGATCATGAGGCCACTCCCAAAGTTGCCCCCTACCTTAGAAAGCAACCGGGTCACTGGCCAAACAAAGCTGTGTGAAGTGATTTTGCGTGTAATCCGATTGTTTGAACGATCTGCACGGTTTCATGGCCTATCTGCGATTACACGTACAAAACTCCTGTCCTAACTTTGTCACATCGGCCGAGGGGATACCTCAGCCCGGATCTGAAAATGAAAGGATGACCCAAATGAAATCGCTCGTCTTTACTGCTTTTGCTGCTGCGCTTGCCCTGTCTGCCCCGGCCTTTGCTGCGGATGAAATCAATGTCTCCAAAGGCATCTCGGCGGCTGGCGCGCCGCTTGCCGCGCATGGGGTTGATCTGGTCGCACTGGTCAACAGCGGCAACCCGGTCGAGGGTTTTGCCACCCACTCAGCCACCTATGATGGCGCGTCCTACTACTTTACCACCGCCGAAAACCGCGAGGCGTTTGAGGCGAACCCGGCGGCCTACCTGCCCCAGCACGGCGGCTTCTGCTCATTCGGTGTCTCGGTTGGCAAGAAGTTCGACGGCGACCCGGATCAGTACCTGATCGCGGACGGCAAATTGTTCCTGTTCCTGAACGCCGAAACCCGCGCCGCCTTCCTGAAAGACGTGGTTGGCACTGCCAAAACCGCTGATGACCAGTGGGCAAACATCAAGAGCATCGCCGTCGGCGAACTCTGATCCGCTCAGACAACGGCCCGCAGCTACGCTGCGGGTCTTTTCTGTGTGATGATTTCGACGGCCTGTGCCAAAGCGTCGTCGATGCTCAGTTCGGACGTGTCCAGCAGAACGGCGTCTTCAGCGGGTTTCATGGGGGCGGTGCTACGCTCCGCATCGCGCGCATCCCGTTCGCGCACATCGGCCAGAACCTGATCACGCGTCACATCAGACCCTTTGGCGCTAAGTTCCAAAAACCGGCGTTCGGCCCGAACCTCAGCGCTGGCGGTGACGAACAGCTTCACCTCAGCCTCGGGGCAGATCACCGTCCCGATATCGCGCCCATCCAATACGGCCCCGCCCGCGCGCCGGGCAAAGGCACGCTGAAAATCGACCAGCGCCGCCCGCACCTCGGGGATGACAGCAACTTTTGACGCCGCCTGCGCGATCTCAGCGGTGCGCAGATCGCCTTGCTCCAGTTCCTCTGCGGTCAGAGCTTGGGCCGCAGCGACGGGGTCGACCCCGTCCAACACGCGCCGCCCAACCGCGCGATACAGAAGCCCCGTATCCAGATGCGCAAAACCGAAATGCGCCGCGACGCCCTTCGAGATCGTCCCCTTGCCAGCCGCCGCAGGGCCATCAATGGCGACGGTAAAGCTCATGTCCGTTCGACCTTGGCACCCAGCGAGGCCATCAGCGGCTCGAAAATCGGGAAAGAGGTCGCGATCGGGCCGCCATCATCGACCGAGACGGGCGTTTTCGCGCCCATGCCCATCACCATGAAGGACATTGCGATCCGGTGGTCCAGGAAGCTTTCGCAGGTGCCGCCGCCGGGAACGTTGCCGATGCCCAGCCCTTCGACCGACCACCAATCGTCACCTTCGTTCACGGTTACCCCATTGGCCCGCAACCCGCGCGCCATCGCGTCGATCCGGTCGCTTTCCTTGACGCGCAGCTCTTTCACCCCGCCCATCATCGTGGTGCCGGTCGCATTGGCGGCAACCACGGACAGAACCGGGTATTCGTCGATCATCGAAGCGGCGCGCTCGGCCGGGACCTCGATCCCCTTCATGTTGGGCGAGTATTTGGCACGCAGATCGGCAACCGGCTCGCCGCCCTCTTCGCGTTCGTTTTCATAGGTCAGGTCCGCGCCCATCTCACGAAGTGTTGTGAACAAGCCCGCGCGGGTCGGGTTCAGGCCAATGCCGGGCACCAGCACGTCCGAACCGGGGGTGATCAGCGCCGCGCAAACCGGGAAAGCGGCACTCGACGGGTCACGCGGCACGGCAATGACCTGAGGTTTCAGCTCGGGTCGACCGGTCAGCGTGATCACGCGACCTTCATCTGTATCTTCAACGGTGATCTCGGCCCCAAAACCGGCCAGCATCCGTTCCGAATGGTCACGGGTGGCCTCTTTCTCGACCACAACAGTCTTGCCGGGGGCGTTCAACCCCGCCAGCAAAACGGCCGATTTCACCTGCGCCGAAGGAACCGGAACCTCATAGCGGACCGGGGTCGGATCCGACGCGCCTACGATGGTCATCGGCAGGCGTCCACCCGAGCGCCCAACTGACTGCGCGCCGAACAGCGCAAGCGGATCGGTAACCCGCGCCATCGGACGTTTATTCAGGCTGGCATCACCCGTGAAGGTCGCCGTGATCGGAGAGGTTGCCATCGCGCCCATGATCAGCCGCACGCCGGTGCCCGAGTTGCCACAGTCGATCACCTGATCGGGTTCGGCAAAGCCACCGACACCGACACCATGCACGGTCCATTCACCGCCGCCATGGTCGGTCACCTCGGCCCCAAAGGCACGCATTGCCTTGGCAGTGTCCAAAACATCCTCGCCCTCAAGCAAGCCCGAGATCTTGGTTTCCCCAACCGCCATCGCGCCAAGGATCAGCGACCGGTGCGAGATCGATTTGTCGCCGGGCACCTCAGCCGTTCCATTCAACGGGCCGCAGGGATGCGAGGTCATCGGGATGGGCGTGCCGTGTCCGGACATGGGGGCTCCTGTTTTCGCTATCAGTCCATGCCGATTAGCGAATTGGGGCCAGTTGGTCCAGCGGCAATGAGGGGAAGGGGGCCTCTCAGGTCTCTCCCAGCCATTTTGCCGGGTTTTCCTCGGCGATTTGGCGAAAGATCTCTTCGCCCAGAACGTTGCGCAACCGGATACAGACCGCCTTTTCTGACAGCGCCTCTTGCCGGGTCATGTAGTAGTCCGACCCGAACAAAACGCGCGACCTTAGGCGTTCGCTTTCCTCATCCTCACCCATCAGGAATAAACGCAGGAACGGCGCATAGTCTTCGAACTGGAAAAGAGTGTAGGAGATATCCGTCCACAGGCCTTCGTGGTCTCCGCTGCCGATCAAATCACGAATGGATCTCAGCCAATTGCGGTTGAATGTATCGTCCAAAGGGTCGCTGTGATCGGGATTGACATAGGCATGCCAGTCTCGCTGCCCACCAAAATGTGCCAGACAAATCCGCAGGTTGGGAAAGGCGCGCATCACCGGGATAAACGCCTCAGGCTCTGTATAGCGGTCGGCCCAATAGTCGGAAAGATGCCGCCCCTGAACACCGCCTCGCGAACAATGCGACATTACCGGCAGGTTCTTGTCCTGCAAGCGCGGATAGACATGCTGCATCAGGACCGGGTCATTCGGCGCAAAGCCCAAACGGGGATAGAGCTTAACCCCGCGAAACCTCAGATCGTCAATGGCGCGCCACAGCTCGGTGGCATTGGGATCAGCCCGCGGGTCGATCGTTGCGAAGGGAATCACCGAGGGGCCAACCTCAGGGTCAGTGGCCAGCTGCGCCAGTTCGTCATGCTGGTCGCGCAGGGGCACCTCAGGCGCGCCGAAGCCAAAGGCTGACAGATCCATCGGCAAGACGACAAAACGGGTATTGCTGGGGTAATGTCGCTGCAGGTTGTCCAGAATCTCGCGCTGGCTGCCCTCATCCGTTTCCTGCTGAAAACGATAGAGCCGATCCAGTTTATCGGCGACACTAGCCTGACCTGCTAAACGGGCGCTTAACGCCAGCGCCTTGATCAACCATGGCATCTTCTTGAACGGTTTGAGCGCCGGATAGGGGTAGTCCTCGGGCACGTGGCCCGAATGAAACAGATGCGTATGGCAATTGGTAATCCGAATATCAGACATGGTAATCCTTGAAATAAGCTATGCTGAAAACGCGTAACGCGCAAAGCCTAGCATAGCGTGCAGGATTACAGAAATTTGAAACGGATCAGGCGTCTGTCCGGCGGAATGTCAGATAGTGCGGTGTCCGCCCTTCCCGCAGGGCCTTTTGCTCATAGCGGGTCGAGATCCAGTCGTCCCAAGGCTCGCGCCAATCGGCAGGGCGTTCAGCCAACCATTCGAAACCAGCGCGGGGGACTTCCTCAAGCGTCTGGCGCACGTAGTCGGGAATGTCGGTGGCCACGCGGAAGATCGAGCCGGGCTTCAGGACGCGGGCCAGAGGCTCCAGATGCTCAGGCGTCACGAAGCGGCGACGGTGGTGGCGCGTTTTGGGCCACGGGTCGGGATAGAGCAGGAAGGCCCGTGAAATGCTGGCCTCGGGCAGCACATCGAACAGGTCGCGCGCATCACCGGGATGCACCGCGAGGTTTTCGACCCCAGCCTGACGGATCTTACCAAGCAGCATGGCAACGCCGTTGATGTAAGGCTCGGCCCCGATGATTCCGATATCGGGGTTGTTCGCGGCCTGATGCACCAGATGTTCTCCACCGCCAAAGCCGACTTCAAGCCAAACATCCTTACCGCCAAACAGCGCGTCGAGGTCCAGCGGGTGGCGTTCGGGGTTCGTCTCCCAATCCACGGCACCGGGCGACAAGGCGTCGAGGTCTTCGTTCAGATACGTCTTCTGGCTTTGCTTCAGGGTTTTGCCCTTGAAGCGACCATAGAAGTTTCTGCGGGGGCGTTGGGGTGTCTGGTTGCTCATGGCGGTGCCCTTACTGTGGCGCGCGCCGTGTGACAAGGGGCTGACCCTCGGAGTATCTCGAAAAAGAGAAAGGGCGCATCCTGCGAGACGCGCCCCTTTTGTCTTGGATCAGGCTGCCGCTTTCAGGGCTTCGATGAGATCAGTGCGTTCCCAACTGAAGCCGCCATCGGCTGCGGGTTCACGGCCGAAATGACCGTAAGCTGCGGTGCGCTGGTAGATCGGCTTGTTCAGTTGCAGATGCTCACGAATGCCGCGCGGGGTGAGGTCCATGACCTGACCAACGGCTTTTTCGATCACGGCATCTGCAATCTGGCCGGTTCCATGGGTGTCGGCGTAGATCGACAGCGGTTTGGAGACGCCAATCGCATAGCTTAGCTGGATGGTGCAGCGTTCCGCCATACCGGCGGCAACCACGTTCTTAGCCAGGTAGCGCGCGGCATAAGCAGCCGAACGGTCCACCTTGGTCGGGTCTTTGCCCGAGAACGCCCCGCCGCCATGAGGGGCTGCGCCGCCATAGGTGTCGACGATGATCTTGCGGCCGGTCAGGCCCGCATCTCCGTCCGGGCCTCCGATCACGAACTTACCGGTCGGATTCACGTGCCATTCGGTATCGGCGCTCAGCCACCCTTCGGGCAGGGTCTCAGAGATGTAGGGCTCGACGATTGCACGGATGTCGTCCGAGGTCAGCGCTTCATCCAGATGCTGCGTGGACAGGACGATCGAGCTGACGCCAACCGGCTTGCCATCGCGGTAAACGACGGACAGCTGCGATTTCGCGTCCGGGCCCAGCGCAGGTTCGGTGCCGTTTTTACGCACTTCGGCCAGACGACGCAGGATCGCGTGCGAATACTGGATCGGGGCCGGCATCAGCGCAGGGGTCTCAGTCGTGGCGTAGCCAAACATGATTCCCTGATCGCCTGCGCCCTCATCCTTTTCGCCCGAGGCATCAACACCCTGAGCGATATGAGCGGACTGTTCGTGCAGCAGGTTCGTCACTTCGACCGTTTCGTGGTGAAACTTGTCCTGCTCGTAGCCGATATCCTTGATACAGGCGCGCGCGATCTCGTCGATGCGGCCCATATAGTCGTGCAGCTTTTCCTGATCAGACAGACCTACTTCTCCACCGATGACGACCCGATCGGTCGTAGCAAAGGTTTCGCACGCCACGCGCGCTTCGGGTTCTTCATTCAGAAATGCGTCAAGTACAGCGTCCGAAATCCGGTCACAGACCTTATCGGGGTGCCCTTCGGAAACTGATTCCGAAGTAAAAGTGTAGTTCTGTCGGGACATAAATGTGCTCCATTGAAGTTCCTCTGCCACGCCAGGAAGCCGTTGTGACAGGCACCACGGGCATACGCGCGTTGCGAAATGACGTCAATCGGAAACTAGGTGCTGCGCGGCCGTGATATGCGCCACAGAAACACGGCCAACAAGAGCAAGACGGCGAACACGGGCAGATCACCCATGCGGGAATAAACCGTCGGCGCGAGAGGCAACGGCAGATCGGCGTCCACAAACCCCGCCTGCCCCAAAGGAAGCGACGTGGTAATCCGCCCCAAAGGGTCGATCATCCCCGAAATGCCGGTATTGGCGGACCGCATAAATGGCAGCCCCTGCTCAATCGCCCGCATCTGGGCCTGGGCAAGGTGCTGGTAAGGGCCGGAACGGGTTCCGAACCACGCATCATTGGTGATCTGCAAGATGAAATCGGCGCGTTCAGGCGCGCCGTTGACGTCCTGCGGAAAGACGGCCTCATAGCAGATCAGCGGCAAAGCCTGCCCCAGCTTACCCGCCTGCATCACCGCAGGCCCCGGCCCCGAACTGAACCCATGACCAGCCGTTGTGGCCATGCCGTGAATACCGAAACGGGCCATCAGGTTTCCGAACGGGACATATTCGCCAAACGGGGCCAGATGGTGCTTGTCATACAGGCCCGTCTGCTGCCCGTTCTCATCCAAATAGATCATCGAGTTGTAGATGCGCGGCCCGTCCCCTCGCTGAATGCCCAGAACTACCGGAACACCCTGAGCCGCGTCCGTGGCGGCCTCAAGATAAGGATCGGCGCTGCTGAGCCATGCGGGAACTGCAGTCTCGGGCCAGACGATCAGGTCGGGACGTGGCTCCGCCGCGGTGAACTCGATCTGGCGCGCGAAGAAAAGGGGCGCATATGCAGGATCCCATTTCTGATGCTGAGGCGCATTCGGCTGGATCAATCGGACCGTATTTTCACCATACTCAATGATCGGCCTGCTGGAGGCGTAGACCACGGCAAGAACGGCGGCACCGGCGAACCCAGCGACCGGTACCAGAAGCGAGCGGAGAGCTACAGGTTGCGCCATCGCGGCCCCAAGCGGAAACGTCACTGCGAAGGTCAGCGCAACCAGTCCATAGGGGCCGATCAAAGACAAAAGTTGCGCAACCGGCGTGTCGACCCAGACCTGCGCAACCCCGGCCCAGGGGAAGCCGGTCAGAAGATAGCCACGCCCAAACTCGGCCAGTGACAATGTCAGGGCCAGCAACACAGCCTGTCGTACAGCCGGAGCATCAACCCGCCGCGCCGCCCAGAATGCCGCCGCCCAGAACAAAGCCAAGCCGCCAGCCATGAAGACCAGCGCAAACGGAGCCATCCACGCATGGCGCTCGGCGTCCACTTGGAAAGGCTCGATGATCCAACTCAGCGCATGGGCGAAGTAGCCGGTGGCAAAGGCCCAGCCCAACCACGCGGCCCGCGCGCGGGTTTTACAGGCGAGAAAGAACGCGGGAATCAGGGTCAGCGCAATCAGCGTCAGCGGCCAGTAGCCAAACGGCGCCAAACCATAAGCGCCCAGCGCCCCCAAGGCAGCTGCGGCACCAAGTCTAAGCCAGAAAGGCCAACCCCGGACAGGGATCATGCAGCGACGTCCGGCAACATGACGCGCAGACGCTTGATGCGGCGCGGGTCGGCATCGATCACCTCGAACTCCGGGCCTTCGGGATGCAGTACAACCTCACCCCGCGCCGGAACACGACCCGACAGCATGAAGACTAGACCGCCCAGAGTTTCGATCTCTTCCTCGTCCACATCCTCGTGGCTGGTCAGAGAACGTCCGATCTCGGCCTCGAAATCCTCAAGCGGAACGCGGGCCTGAACGACGTAGCAACCCGGCTTTTCCTGCAGCCAAAGCTGATCTTCGTGCGCATCATGCTCATCGGCGATTTCGCCGACGACCTGCTCAATCAGGTCTTCGATGGTCAACAACCCGTCAACGCCGCCATATTCATCGATCACCAACGCCATGTGACGGCGTTCGGTCTGCATCTTGGTCAGCAAAACGCCGATCGGCATCGAGGGCGGAACGAATAGCAGCGTGCGCAGCATCGAGGTCAGGTCGAACTCGGCCCCGCCGCCATTGAACCCATGGGTCAGGGCAAAATCCTTGAGGTGGACAAAACCCAGCGGCGTATCCAGCGTACCTTCATACACGGGTATCCGCGACAGGCCGCTTTCGCGAAAGACCTGCGCCAGTTCATCCTTGGAAATCGTTGAGGGGACTGAGACGATTTCGACGGTCGGAATGGCGACATCCTCAACGCGCTTGCGACGCAGGTTAACCATGCCGCGATGTTGATTGTCGGCTATTTCATGCCCGTTGACCGGAGCACTTTGCTCCTCTTCGGTCCCCGAGATGGCATCCATAATCCGCGAAAAGAAACCGCTTTTCTCTTCAATGTCCAAATTCTCAGACTGCGCGCTTTGCGCCGCCCTAGAACTGCCGTCTGTATCGCCCATTGTCCTCTTCCAATTGATCGGGTGAAATAACCCGCTTCATCTATTATATGGGTCATTGATACCCAGTTTGCCAAGTATCTTGACCTCAATCCCTTCCATCAAGGTAGCATCGGGGTCACGAATGTGATCATACCCCAGCAAATGCAACGTTCCATGAACTATCAGATGAGTCACGTGATCAGACATGGATTTGCCCGCCTCAGCAGCCTCGCGCGCGCAGGTGTCGTATGAGATCGCGATATCCCCAAGCGCGATTTCACCTGTGAAATCGGGTTCCGGCAGTTCGGGCGTTTCACCCGCAACTTCCGCTGCGAGGTCTTCGGCGGGCCAGCTCAGAACATTCGTCGGTGTCGGTTTTTCCCGGAACTCGGCGTTCAGTTCGGCAATTCGGGTGTCATCGCAGGCCAGCAGGCTGACCTCACACAAATCCGGATCTAGCTGGCAATGGTGCAGCACAGCTTCAACCGCGCGCGAAGACAGAGGCTCCAGCCCCTGCCAGCGGTCGTCTTCCACGGTAAGTTCAAGGTTCATCCTGTCGCCTCAAAGCCTGATGTCGGGCCTTGAGTTATCCTGTCTCGCGCCCTGAATCGGCCTCATACGCTTCGATGATTGCGGCGACAAGCGGGTGCCGCACCACATCCTTCGAAGTAAAGTAGTTAAAGCTGATATTCGGGATCGTTTTCAGCAGACGTTCGGCATCTGCCAGCCCGGACTGGACCCCTCGTGGCAAATCGACCTGAGACCGGTCACCCGTGATAACCATGCGGCTGCCCTCGCCCAGACGGGTCAGGAACATTTTCATCTGCATGGTCGTCGCGTTCTGCGCCTCGTCCAACACCACAAAAGCATTGGCCAACGTCCGCCCTCGCATGAACGCCAGAGGAGCAATCTCGATTCGCTTTTCCTCGATCAGTTTGGCGAGCTGTTTGCCGGGCAAAAAGTCGTTCAGCGCGTCATAGAGCGGCTGCATATACGGATCGACCTTGTCCTTCATGTCGCCCGGCAGATAACCCAGCTTTTCCCCGGCCTCGACCGCAGGACGGCTGAGGATGATGCGGTCTACGTGGCCGCCGATGAACATCGACACGCCAACGGCAACGGCCAGATATGTCTTACCAGTACCCGCCGGGCCGATCCCGAAGGCCAGCTCATTCTGGAACAGCGACTGCACATAGGCTTTTTGCGCATCCGTGCGGGGTTCGACCAGCTTTTTGCGGGTCTTGATCTCAACGGTACCGCCTTTGAACATCTCAAGCTGGTCGCCGTCCCGACTGCCAGTTCCTTGTTCTGAGCCTCCCATACGCAGCTCCCGGTCCACATCGGCGGCTTCAACCTCGCGCCCGCCTTCCAGACGGGTGTAGAGGGCCTGCAAAACCTCGATGGCGTTTTTCTGCGAATCCTCTTCGCCCATCACCACTAACTGATTGCCGCGGCGCACAATCTGGACCGAGAGCTTCTGTTCGATCTCGGTCAGGTTGCGGTCATATTCGCCACATAAATCAATCAACAAGCGGTTGTCGGGGAATTCTACAAATGCCTCGCGCTGGGGCATCTCATCTTGCGGTGGGGTCAGGGCACCGATGGCCAATCCGTTCTCCTGTCTTGGCGTTTCACCCTGAGCGTAGACAAGAACTCGGACCGGGTGCAAGCCACAGTTTCAAAAATTCGCACGGCGATGACAAAAGCGCCGATTGGGCGCTTTGCTCCGGTTTAGAACTTGTAGTTCAAACCGAACCTCAGACCGCGATAGTTCGGAGTGGATTTTGTCGAAAAACCCGATGAGAATTCAATATCCTTGGAGTCGAACTGGACGTATTCATACTCACCGGTGATCGACCAGTTTTCCGTCAGATAGTGTTCCGCACCTATGCTAAGCGAGAAACCGTTGCGTCGATCCGAGGCCTCAAATGACTGCGTGCCAGTGGTGGACGAAATACTGTTAGTGGTCTCCACGTCACCCCAAACGTAACCGACACTGACGAAATAAAGGATTCGCCCGCTACGGTTGGTCAGGCCATTCCGAAATCGCAAGGTGACAATATCCGAGACCTCTGACCCGCCCTGAACCGTCTCAGAGCCGACAACGGTGGTCACACTGTCGTCCAGCGATCCGAAATCATATCCCAGTTCAAATCCGTAGACATAGTCACGACCACCCCGAGCCGGCAGGACGCCGCGCCAGCCTCCGCGTACACCGCCATAGCTTCCGCTAATGTCCTGATCGCCGATTGCAAAAGTATCGGTTGGCGTTGTCAGGCCGAACCGATCATCGCCCCCGCCGCCATACCCTGCCGTCACACCGAGATAGAAGGCACTGACATCGTCGCTGAAGCGCTTGTCGCTGATCACCTCGGGATCCGATATGTCCCCCGTTTGATCACTCGCCCACGTCGCGCTGGCCCCAAAAGCCACCAAAGTTGCGACCGACACAGACCAGAGACCCTTACACTTCAGAACTGCCACTCAATACCCTCCATCGACGCCACGCTTGTGATCGGCAAAATCAAACTTTCCGCAAGCGGTCGAGGCCCGTCAGAAAACTTGGCTTCTCTCGGAACATAGTTCCAATTCATAAATCAAGGGTAAATTTTAGATATATTCGTACTCACACGACATGCCCGCGAAGAACCGCCTTATTGCAACAGCTCCCCGGCCAGTGAGTTCGCGCCAGATTTCACGATACGCACCTTCCGCAGATCTCCCACGTTCAGGTCAGGCCCTATCACGTGGACAGAGTGAAGATAGTCTGATTTTCCAACCATCTGCCCTTCGAGCCGCCCGGGCTTCTCGAACAGAACGCCGACAGTACGACCGACCATGGAGTCCTGAATTTCGCGCTGATGCCTGGTGATCAGGGCTTGCAAGCGTTGTAAGCGGTCATCCGCCGCCGCCGGATCAACCTGCGCACGTTCCGCCGCCGGAGTGCCGGGACGGGTCGAATATTTGAACGAGTAGGCATAGCCGTATTTGACCTGCTCGACCAAATCCAAAGTCGCCTGGAAATCCTCTTCGGTCTCCTCCGGGAAACCGACGATGAAATCCCCCGACATCACGATATCGGGACGCGCCGCGCGGATACGCTCAATCAGCCGCAGATAGCTGTCCGCCGTATGGCTACGGTTCATCCGCTTGAGGATCCGGTCAGATCCCGCCTGTACCGGCAAGTGTAGGTAAGGCATCAGCTTGTCACAGGTGCCATGCGCCTCGATCAGATCATCTGCCATGTCGTTGGGGTGCGAGGTGGTAAAACGGATACGCTCCAGCCCGTCGACCTTGTTCAACTCCCAGATGAGCCCGGCCAGCGTCATGTCGCCATTGGGACCGGCACCGTGATAGGCGTTGACGTTCTGACCTAGCAGAGTGATCTCGCGCACGCCGCGTTCGACCAGATCCTGCGCTTCACGAATAATGCGGTCGGCAGGGCGGCTTACCTCGGCCCCGCGGGTATATGGCACAACGCAGAAAGCGCAGAACTTGTCGCAGCCCTCTTGCACAGTCAAAAACGCCGTCGGGCCGCGCTTGGCTTTGGGGCGGTTCTTGAGCTTTTCGAACTTGTCCTCTTCGGGGAAATCCGTGTCTAATGCTTTGGCACCTTCACGGGTCTTGGCCTCCATCTCCGGCAAACGGTGATAGCTTTGCGGCCCGACCACCAGATCGACCAGAGGCTGACGGCGCATGATCTCTTCGCCTTCGGCCTGCGCAACACAACCTGCTACACCAATTTTGAGATCGGGCTTTTCCGCCTTCAAACCCTTGAACCGGCCAAGCTCGGAATAGACCTTCTCGGCGGCTTTTTCGCGGATATGGCAGGTATTCAGCAGGATCATGTCTGCATCGTCCGGCGACTTGGTCTCGACATATCCCTGCCCACCCAAGGCCTCGGCCATACGCTCGCTGTCATAGACATTCATCTGACAGCCATAGGTCTTGATAAACAGCTTTTTGGGTTCAGACATGGATCGGGCCTTTGCAGTCGCTGGATCGGCGTCATCTATCTGCTTCGGACACCGCTTGCAATGCCGGCGCAATTACCCGAATTTGGCGAAACTTTCCAGCAAGACGCGAATGAAAACCAGCGATGCAGTACGAATCCCTCGACAGCTTTCTGAATTCAGGCCAATCCGCCCTGTCCAAAGGCCCCGTGGCCCTGATTTTCGCCGAAGACGAGACCGAGGTCGAAAGCACGCTGCACCACCATCTAGGCCTCGGGTTCAAGTCCGTCGTGGCTTTCATGCCCGCCGAATTCACCCTCAGCGACGACCTGTCCGCTCGCGTCCACCGTGTGACGCTCAGATGCGCACCCCGGACCGTGGTGTTCGACGCGATCAACCGCATCACGAAAGCCGCGCCCAGTGTCTGGATGTACTACTGCTACAACGCCGAATACCTGTTCTACCCGTTCTGCGAAACACGCAGCATAGGGGAATTGCTGGCCTTCCACACCGAGGAACGCCGCAATGCAATGCTGTGCCACGTGATCGACCTCTATGCCGGTGATCTGACCCAGTTCCCGAACGGCGTAGCCCCCGATCAGGCCATGCTCGACAGCACCGGGTACTATGCCCACACCCGCCACGATCCCGCGGGCCACCCTGTCGAGCGCCAATTGGACATGTCCGGAGGCCTGCGCTGGCGGTTCGAAGATCACATCCCCTATGAACGCCGCCGGATTGACAGAATCGCCCTGTTCAAAACCCGCAAAGACCTGATCCTGCAGCCCGACCACACGTTCAACGAGGCCGAATACAACACCTATGCCTGCCCATGGCACCACAACCTGACGGCTGCGATCTGCTCATTTCGGGCGGCCAAAGCTCTGAAAAGCAACGCTGGTTCAGCCTTCGACATCTCCAGCTTCCGCTGGCACAATTCCGTCTCGTTCGAATGGACATCGCGCCAACTGCTCGATCTGGGATTGATCGAACCCGGCCAGTGGTTCTGATCCGCTCTTCATCTGGCTGAAAATATCCCGGGGGAGGCGCCGCAGGCGGCGGCAGAGCCCCCTATCGCGACAGCAGCATCGGGAACCAGTCTTCCCGCAAACGCTGCCCGGGTGTCATGTCATGCCCCGGAAACGGAGGCGACGTGCGGCCCGGACGCTCAACATAGCGCGCATCATCCCCGACCAGACGCAACGAAAACGCCCGACGTCGACTGTCCGAGTGATTCCCCCGCGCCCCGTGCAGGATACGATAGTTGAACGCAACTGCATCGCCCGGTTCCATTTCGAACTCGACCACTTTCATCCCTTCCGCATCCGGATCGGGGACCGGAATGTACTGGCCTTCATCAGCAAAGAACCCCTCTTCGCTGACCCAGCGGGTCGGCAGCACCTCTTTCTCCCACCTGTGCGATCCCGCTACACAGCGCAGGGTGGCTTGCTTCACCGGATCCAAGGGCGACCAAAAGCTGATCGTCTGCTGCCCTTCGACAAAGTAATACGGCCCATCCTGATGCCAGGGCGTCGCCATCGAGGTGCCAGGCTCTTTCACCAGCACATGGTCGTGAAACATCTGCACGGTTTTCGACTGCATCAGATCCGCCGCGACCTCAGCCGCCGGAGAGGTCTCGATCACCTCGCGGAACTGCGGGATACGCGTCCAGTTGCAGTAATCATCAAAGAACAGCCCGGTCTGCCCCTCTTTCTTGTTGTCCGAGGCATAGGGTCCCGGCTCGGCCATATTGGCGGCAACCCCGTCGCGCAGCGCGTCCACGTGATCAGCAAAAAGCCCTTTGATCAGAACAACCCCGTCCGTCTGGTAGGTGTCGATCATGTCCTGAGAAACAAGAGGGTGTGGCATGGCGTGCTCCTTGTGCTTGCCCCCGTTTAAAGGACAACAAAGCCTTCTGTTCAAATCATATCTTTCGAAGTAATAATTAACGTGATGTTATATATCTCACTGCGCCAATACGAGTATGTCTGCGCCATCGGCCGCCATGGCAGCTTGTCTGCCGCAGCCCATGCGCTGAACGTTTCGCAACCTGCCCTATCGACGGCTCTGACACGGGTTGAGTCGCTTCTGGGATATCCACTGTTCATGCGTCGACGGGGGGCGGCGATGACCACAACCCCTCAGGGCCGCCTTTTCATCGAACAGGCGGAAAAGCTGTTGCACTCTGCCGCGCAGATCGAACATCCGACAGATGCGCCGCACGGGTCTTCACACCTGCGGCTGGGCTGTTTCATCGACCTGGCGCCGTTTCATCTGGCCTCGGCCTTACGCAGTCTGCAAACTGCCCTGCCCGATGTGACCATCACCTATCACGTGGACAGTTTCGAGGGCTTGCTGGACGGTCTGATCAACGGTCAAACAGATATCGCGATCACATATGACCTTGGCATGGATGCAGGGTTTACCCGGCAAGAGCTGTTCGACAGTGTCCCGCATGCTTTGGTCCCACCCGATCACCCGCTTGCAACAGCCCACAATGTGACTTTGGCCGATCTGGAACTGGAACCCCTGATCCTGTCTAAAGAGGGGCTGTCTGCGCAGCACGTCCTGAACCTGTTTCGGCGCAAGTGCCTTAACCCAACGGTCGCCCACAGGGCCGCTACGCTTGAGATTCAGCGCAGCCTCGCAGCCCATGGGGAAGGAATCGCAATCAGCTATGCCAGCCCCAACAATTCGATGAGCTACGACAATCGAACGCTTGTGCGTCTGCCAATCCTAGACAAGGACGCTGCTGAACCTGTCGTCTTGGCGCGCCACGGAACCGGCCCCGTCGAAGCCACATTGGCCTCAGCGGAGCGTGTCCTGTTTAATACGTTGTCCGAAACTAGACCTGAGGTTTCTTGCGAAGACGGATAACAACGTCGACCGAGGCAATCTCGACCCCTTCCGGTGCCTGCGGAAGGCGCTGGATCACCAACTCTTCGGACGGAGCATCGCTCAGCCGGCTTTCGTCTTCCCAATAGAAATGCGGGTGATCATGGGTGTTGGTGTCAAAATAGCTTTTCGACCCATCCACCGTGATCTCTTGCAGCACGCCCGCATCGCAGAACGCGCGCAGCGTATTGTAAACCGTCGCAAGCGACACCGCGTCGCCCTTGGTTTTGGCGGAGTCGAACAGGCTTTCCGCTGTGACATGCCGGTGACGACCATCGCCCACAAGCAACTCGGCCAGCGCAACGCGCTGACGCGTCGGGCGCAATCCGGCGCTCTCCAACCAGTCTGTAGCTATCTTACGGCTCTGAGGTGTCATGAATCCGATACCCATTTTTGCTGCTTCTATATATAGGGGCGCAAAGATACCAATTTCAAATGAAATTCATTCGCAAAGACAACCGGGCCGCAACATCATCTGACCGCCGCTCTTGCAGGACCTTGCATACGGGTGCTAGGTGAGGCCAAATGTAATGAACGGACCCAAGGCAGAAGAGGCGGCAAGAATGGCCCAATTCCCAAGCAGTTTTGACAAAGAGGATCTGCTGAAATGCGCGCGAGGCGAACTTTTTGGCCCCGGCAATGCGCAATTGCCTGCCCCTCCGATGCTGATGATGGACCGGATCACCGATGTTTCGGGTGACGGAGGCGCACATGGCAAAGGCCATGTTGTTGCGGAATTCGACATCACGCCTGATCTTTGGTTTTTTGACTGCCACTTCCCCGGCAACCCGATCATGCCGGGCTGTCTGGGTCTGGATGGCCTGTGGCAGCTGACGGGATTCAACCTGGGCTGGCGCGGCTGGCAGGGGCGCGGCTATGCGTTGGGCGTGGGCGAAGTCAAGCTGACCGGCATGGTCCGCCCGGATCGTAAGATGCTGACCTATTATGTTGATTTTACCAAAGCCGTACAGACACGCCGTCTGACCATGGGGGTCGCGGATGGCCGTGTCGAAGCGGATGGTGAAGTGATTTACCAAGTCAAAGATATGAAGGTTGCACTGTCCGAAAGCTGACGCCAGCGGACACTACGCCAACAGGAACGGAACACAGGAGAACGCATATGCGTCGCGTCGTCGTCACCGGTTTGGGGATCGTCTCCTCGATCGGGAACAATGCCGAAGAGGTTCTCGCCTCGCTCAAAGCAGGCAAATCCGGCATCGAGGCCAATGAGCAGATGGTCGAACACGGCTTTCGCAGCCAGATCGCCGGGTCGCTCAAGATCGACGTGTCCGAGCACGTGGACAAACGCACCCTGCGTTTCATGGGGCCGGGTGCGGCCTACGCGCATATCGCGATGGGACAGGCAATTGCCGATTCCGGACTGACCGAGGAACAGGTCGTCAATCCGCGCACCGGACTCGTTGCCGGGTCCGGCGGGCCGTCCACGAGCGCGATGCTGACCGCGCATCAGACGGTGCTGAAGAACGGTGCGACCAAGCGGATCGGGCCTTTTGCCGTGCCGAAATGCATGTGTTCCACGATTTCCGCGAACCTTGCCACCGCCTACAAAATCAAGGGTATCAACTACTCGATCACCTCGGCGTGCTCGACCTCGCTGCATTGCATCGGCAACGCCGCGGAACAGATCATGCTGGGCAAGCAGGACGTGATGTTCGCAGGTGGCGGAGAAGAGTTGGACTGGACCCTCTCCTGCCTGTTTGACGCGATGGGCGCGATGTCGTCGAAGTATAACGACACGCCGCAGAAAGCCTCGCGCGCGTTCGATCAGGACCGCGACGGCTTCGTGATCTCGGGTGGTGGCGGCATCGTGGTGCTTGAGGATCTGGACCATGCGCTGGCGCGCGGCGCCAAAATCTACGCCGAGGTGACCGGCTATGCCGCAACCTCGGACGGTCATGACATGGTTGCCCCGTCTGGCGAAGGCGGTGAGCGCGCGATGCGTCTGGCTCTGTCGACCCTGCCCGAAGGCCGCAAGGTTGGTTACATCAACGCGCACGGCACCTCGACCCCGGTCGGGGACGTGGGCGAAGTTGAAGCAGTGCGTCGCATCTTTGGCGAAGGTCAGGTACCTCCGATCTCATCCACAAAGTCGATGACCGGGCACGCACAGGGCGCGGCCGGCGCGCTTGAGGCGATCTTCTGCCTGCTCATGCTGGACAATGATTTCATAACGCCGTCGATCAATGTCGACACACTAGCCGAAGGCATCCAGCCCGGTGAAATTGCAACTCAAGTGGTTGAAAATGCAGGTTTGGATTCGGTCATGACCAACAGCTTCGGCTTTGGTGGCACGAACGGATCCATGGTCCTGTCAAAGTATAACGGGTGAACGAGATGTCAGAAGTTCTAAAAGGGAAACGCGGCCTGATCATGGGTGTCGCCAATGACCGTTCGATTGCCTGGGGTATCTCGAAAGCGATGCACGAAGCAGGGGCTGAGCTGGCCTTCACCTATCAGGGCGACGCGTTCGGGAAACGTCTGCAGCCATTGGCGGAAAGCCTTGGAAGCGACTTCATGGTGGATGCGGATGTCACCGACGACGCCTCGCTGGACCGCGCCTTTGGCGAGTTGGGCGAACGCTGGCCCACCATCGACTTTGTCGTCCATGCAATCGCCTATTCGGACAAGAACGAGCTGACAGGCCGGTTTCTGAACACTACACGGGCGAATTTCAAGCACTCGATGGATGTGTCGGCCTACTCGTTCATCGAGGTCGCCCGCCGCGCCTATCCGCTGATGAAGAACAATGGTGGCTCGCTGCTGACGCTGACCTACCAAGGCTCGAACCGTGTGGTTCCGAACTACAACGTCATGGGCGTTGCCAAAGCCGCGCTGGAATCGGCGACCCGGTATCTGGCCAACGACCTCGGCCCCGAAGGCATCCGTGTGAACGCGATTTCGCCCGGTCCGATGAAGACCCTGGCCGGGGCTGCAATCGGCGGTGCGCGCAAGACCTACAAGTTCTGCGACCAGAATGCGCCCATGCGCTCGAACGCTACGCTGGAGGCCGTTGGCGGCACAGCGGTTTACCTGACCTCGGACGCCGGGGCTTGCACCTCGGGAGAGATCATCCGGGTGGATGGCGGTTTCCACGTGCTTGGAATGCCACAGCCGGATTTCATGTGACCATATCTTTCCCAGACGCCGCCAAGATTTGACCATCTTTCGGCGTCAGGGATATGGGCATGAGCAAAACCGACCAGATCCTTGCCAGCAATACGCGTGGCACCCAGACCAAACGGAAAACGGGGTTCCTAAGCCCCCGCGCCCGTGTTCTGCTTTTGACGCTGACCACATTGCTGGTGTTGTTCGTGTTCTTCACGCAACCGCAGGTCCGTGCAGCGCTTGACGGGCTTTGGGGCTAAAACCCCAAGCCTTCAGTTCACCGAGACAACCTCGATATCGAAAATCAGGTCCTGCCCAGCCAGTGGGTGATTGCCATCCAGCGTCACCGTGGCCTCGTTCGCCTCAACAACCGTGACCGGCAGCGCCTGACCATCGGGGGTCTGCATCTGCAACTGAGTTCCCGGCTCTAGTGGGATGTCATCCGGAATACCCTCACGCGGGATGTCCTGCCGCATCGCCGGGTTGATCGGGCCATAAGCGTCGACACAGGCAATCTCGACCCGCTTCTTGTCACCAACCGCCAGTCCTGGCATCGCACTGTCCAGGCCGGGTATGATCTGGCCCGAACCGACAACGAACTCCAACGGATCGCGCCCGTCCGAGCTGTCAAAGACGGTCTCGTCCAGCAGCGTGCCAGTATAATGGATGCGAACTGTGTCGCCTTGTTTGATCTCAGACATTAGGCCTCCGGGGCTTGTGGGGAATAGGGCGCCGAACACAAGCGCGCTACGCCGGAGTCTGACGCAGCGCAGGATGCATGCATCTGCTTCTGTTGTCCAGATTACGTTGTAAGCGCGCGCATTCTCTTGTCGTCGCTTGCACGCGTGCCTGCAATGCCCAGTGGGCAGAACGGTAACATCCCATCCTATCGACAAGATGTTATCGCTACAGTCTTAAATAGAGATTGACCGGTGATGGGAATCTCTGCCATCAGCGTCCTCATGTCCGGTTCCGGGTTCGCCCGGAGAAAAGGGAATGCGGTGCGGGGAATTCTGATCCACCCAATGCCGCAACTGCCCCCGCAACTGTAGGCGGTGAGCAGGGCTGACACGCCACTGGGTTTCACCCGGGAAGGCCAGCCCCATGCTTTGACCCGCAAGTCAGGAGACCTGCCGGATATGCACCCTCGGAAAGGGTGTGTCACCGATGCCGGGGTGCGCATTGGGCCGATGCCCTCATTTGGGGCAAATGGCTCCGTTCGTCCCGAAGTCAAATAAGAAAACGTGCCGGGGTTGGCACGAAGGACGAAGGAAAGACCTTTTGAAGAAACTATTCTGCACGGCTGCTGCACTGGCATTACCAGCGATGGCACAGGCGCATTTTCTGCTGGAATACACCACGGACACGCTGATTGAGGCACCGGGCGACGTGCCGGTCAAGCTGATCTTCTGGCACCCGTTTGAAAACGGCCATGTCATGGATCTGGAAAAACCGCAGGAATTCTACGTGATCCACAATGGCGAAAAGACCGACCTACTGGACACGCTGGAACCGATCCGGTTTTCCAGCCCCGAAAACGAAGGCGCGGCCTTTCAAGGTTCTGTCCCGGTCAAGCGTTCGGGCGACTATGTGATGGTCACGGTGCCTCAGCCCTATTATGAGGAATCCGAGGATATCTATATCCAGCAGATCACCAAGGCATTCCTGAACCGCAACGAACTGCCGACCGACTGGATGAACCCCGCAGGTCTGGCGACCGAGATCGTGCCGCTGAACAAGCCTCACAACGTCATCGCCGGCTCGACCTTCACCGGACAGGTTCTGGCAAATGGCGAACCGGTTGCCGGCGCTGAGATCGAGATCGAATACATGGCCGCCAAGCCCAGCTTTGACAGCCAAGCCTCGTCCGAACCTACCGTTTCGCCGATGCCAGGTGGCGCCGTTGTCGCCATTTCCGACGCCAATGGCTATTTTTCCTTCGGCGTCCCAAAAGCCGGATACTGGGGCTTTGCCGCGCTGGGTTCTGGTCCGGAAACCGAACATGAAGGCAAAGAGCTGAGCCAGGACGCGGTGATCTGGATCCGCGCCTGGGACATGGAGTAACCCCCAATGCACATCGTCGACGGAGCCCTGTCCAACCCGGTCGTCATCGGCGGAGCCGTTGCCGCCGCTGGTGGGGTTGCCATGGGCCTCAGGTCGCTGGATCTGGACCGCATCCCGACAGCAGGGGTGCTAGCGGCCAGTTTCTTCGTGGCCTCTCTGATCCACGTGCCGATTGGGCCGTCGTCGGTGCATCTTATTCTCAACGGTCTGGCCGGGCTTCTGCTCGGCTGGGCCGCCTTCCCGGCCCTGTTTGTAGGTCTACTGCTGCAAGCGGTCTTTTTCGGCTTCGGCGGGCTGACGGTGCTGGGGATCAACGCGCTCAACATCGCCTTTCCGGCCGTTCTGGCGGGGCTGCTGTTCCGGCCCCTGATCGGGCGCGGCTCGCCGATCCATGGCGCGATCTGGGGCGGCATAGGCGGTGCCTTTGCCATTGCGGCCACGACCGTCATGGTGGGCATCTCACTGGCCCTGTCAGGGGACGAATTCCTCCCCGCCGCCAAGCTGGTCTTCTTTGCGCATATGCCCGTGATGGTCATCGAGGCCGTCCTGACCGGATTTGCCGTCCTCCTGGCGCGAAAGGTCAAACCCGAATTGTTCCAGACAAGGCCCGCCACATGAGACAGCTTGCCCTCATCCTGGCCCTGTGCGCGGCCCCTCTGCCCGCGCTGGCCCACAAGGTGATTGCCGGGGTCTTTGCATCCGGTGACGCGATCGAAGGGGAAATCGGCTTCTCCAACGGCACCATGGCGACCGATACCGAGGTTGTGGTGACTGATCCAAACGGGGTCGAGCTGGGCCGGGCCACGACCGACGCCGACGGGTTTTTCATCTACATACCCACCGCACCCGTTGCCCATACCTTCTTTGCCGACCTTGGCGCCGGTCACGTGGCCGAGGTCACCATGCCCGCCGATGACGTTGCCAAGATCATGGGCGTCGCCGTCCAGAACACGCCTGCAGCGTCACCCAAGCCTACGCCCGCCTCGGAGGGCGTCACAGTGGCCTCTCTCAGTGATGAGGAGCGTCAAGCTATCGCAGCAGCCGTCCGTGACGAAATACTCCCCCTGCGCCGGGAAATGGCCGCCTATCGCGAACATAACGACCTCCAGACCATTCTAGGCGGCATCGGTTACATCTTTGGCCTGTTCGGGCTGGGCTTCTACCTCGCGGCTCGGAGGAAACTGGCAGGCTGATGGCACACGTACTGGGACCTCAGGAACGGACGCTGGCCGAAGCTGGCACGGTCGGTCAACGGGGGATGATCACCTCGCTTGATCCGCGCGTGCGCATCGTCATGTCCGTTTTGTTTGCGGTCGTTGTAGTCTCCCTATCCACCCTGCCCGCTCTTGCGGCGGCGTTGATGATCGCGCTGGCTCTGCTGATGCTGTCCCGACTACCTTGGCGCAAAACGCTCAAACGGATGGCGATGATGGACAGTTTCATCATCTTCATGCTGGTCCTCCTGCCCTTCACCATGCCCGGCGACCCGATATTTACCATCTGGGGGTTTCCAGCCAGCTGGCAGGGGCTCTGGAAAGCCGTGGAAATCGCGCTGACCGCCAATGCCGTGATCCTGACCCTGATGGTTCTGGTCGGCACGATGGAGCCTGTCACCCTGGGCCATGCCCTGCACCGGCTGCGCTGTCCGGAAACACTCGTGCATCTTTTGATGTTCACAATCCGCTACATCGACGTCCTGCATGAGGAATACCAACGCCTCCGCGCAGCTATGAAAGTCCGAGGCTTCCGCCCCGGTACCAACTGGCACACCTATCGCAGCTTTGGCTATCTGGTTGGGATGATGCTGGTCCGGGCCATCGAACGATCTGAACGTATCCTCGGCGCGATGAAATGTCGGGGGTTTTCGGGCAAGATGCTGTTGCTGCAGGACTTTACCCTGACCCGCCGGGATATCGTTTTTGCTGCCGGGCTAGGGGCCCTCTGCCTCGCCTTGATCCTAGTGGACTTCGCATGACACTCATCGCGCTGGACGACATCTGCTTTGCCTATCCCGGACAAGCACCGGTTCTAAACGGTGCTAACCTGCGGCTGGAGGCCGGACAACGCCTGTCATTGACCGGGCCGAACGGGGCCGGGAAATCGACGCTTCTGCGTATCACACTTGGGTTGCAGCGGCCGTCTTCGGGTGCGGTGACCGTCTTTGGCAAACCAAGACAGGCCGAGGCAGATTTCCATGAAGTGCGCCGCCATATCGGGCTTGTCTTCCAAGACCCCGACGACCAGCTGTTCTGCCCCACAGTAGCCGAGGACATTGCCTTTGGTCCACTGAACCTCGGCAAGACGCGCGACGAGGCCTTGGCTATTGTAGATCGCGTTCTCGGTGATCTCAACCTCATGCATCTGAAGGAACGGACCACGCATAAACTGTCAGGCGGTGAAAAGCGTCTGATCACGCTGGCAACGGTTCTGGCGATGGAGCCGCAGGCCCTGCTGCTGGATGAGCCGACCAATGCTCTGGACACCAAGAACGAGGCGCGGCTGCTTGAGATCCTTCAGTCGCTGCCTCAGGCTATCCTTCTGGTCAGCCATTCTCCTGCATTTCGCGATGCGCTTGCCCCAGACAGGCTGGAATTGCGAGACGGCAAGCTTGTCGCTGTATGAGAAAGCCCATCTTGGTCGCGCAGAGCAAACAGTTTGTACTGCGCAAAGAAAAACCCCGCGTCGAGGACGCGGGGTTCTTTTTTGAAAGCTGTAGGCTTTCTTATTCTTCTGCGGCCTCTTCGGCTGCAACGCGGGCCTTGTCGGCCGCGCCTTTGGCATCGACGTCACGATCAACGAATTCGATGATCGCCATCGGAGCCATGTCGCCATAACGGAAGCCAGCTTTCAGGATGCGGACATAACCGCCCTGACGCTCGGCGTAGCGGGGGCCCAGAACTTCGAACAGCTTTGCAACGTCTTTGTCTTCTTTCAGCTGTGCTGCGGCCTGACGACGAGCGTGCAGGTCGCCGCGCTTGCCCAGAGTGACCAGCTTTTCGATGATCGGGCGCAGTTCTTTTGCCTTGGGCAGAGTTGTTTTGATTTGCTCATGCTCGATGAGCGAGCCAGCCATGTTTGCAAACAGAGCCTTGCGGTGCTCATGAGTACGGTTCAGGCGGCGGTAACCACGTGCGTGACGCATTTTTCAATTCCTATCTTGCGTTTTGCTTTGTCTGGCCGGCGATGCGTGTCACCGGCTCTCCTTGGGGCGGAAGTGCCCGTATAGTCCCCGGCAGCCCGGGCATTGGGGAAGACGCGCTTAGAACGCGTCTTCGAATTTCTTCGCCAGATCTTCGATGTTGTCGGGCGGCCAGTCCTCGACATCCATGCCCAGGTGCAGACCCATGCCGGACAGCACTTCTTTGATCTCGTTCAGCGACTTGCGGCCGAAGTTCGGGGTGCGGAGCATCTCGGCTTCGGTCTTCTGGATCAGATCGCCGATATAGACGATGTTGTCGTTCTTCAGGCAGTTTGCCGAACGGACCGACAGTTCCAATTCGTCCACTTTCTTCAGCAGCAGCGGGTTGAACTCCAGACCATCGTCTTCGTCCTGGCGGCCAGCCGATTCCGGCTCGTCGAAGTTTACGAAGATCGACAGCTGGTCCTGCAGGATACGCGCAGCATAGGCCAGCGCGTCTTCCGGCGTGATCGAACCATCGGTTTCGATCTTCAGGGTCAGCTTGTCATAGTCCAGAACCTGACCTTCACGGGTCGGCTGAACGTCATAGGCAACCTTTTTGACCGGCGAGTAGATCGCGTCGATCGGGATCAGGCCGATAGGTGCATCTTCGGGCTTGTTCTTCTCAGCCGAGACGTAACCTTTGCCGGTGTTGACGGTCAGTTCCATGAACAGGTCGGCGCCATCATCCAGGTGGCAGATGACGTGATCGCGGTTCAGAACCTCGATACCAGCGCTTTCGCTAATATCACCAGCGGTGACAACTGCGGGGCCTTTGGCATTAATCGACAGGCGCTTGGGCCCTTCGACTTCCATGCGCAGGGATACGCCTTTGAGGTTCAGGATGATGTCGGTGACGTCTTCACGTACGCCCGCCACGCTCGAGAACTCGTGCAGGACGTTGTCGATCTGAACGCTGGTGATGGCCGCGCCTTGCAGCGAGCTCATCAGGACGCGGCGCAGCGCGTTGCCCAATGTCAGACCGAAGCCACGCTCCAGCGGTTCAGCAACCAGGGTTGCCTGACGCGCAGGGTCGTTGCCCGGCTTGCCGTCCAGCTGGGTCGGCTTGATCAATTCTGCCCAATTCTTGTGGATCATGTAATCCCTCCATTCCTGTCCGCGCCCCATGACCAACAAGGTGCAGACGCCCGAGGTTCAAAATGACATGCTGGGGCCGCGCAAAAAACGCAGCCCCAGCTGAATTCAAAATCGCTTAGACGCGGCGGCGCTTCGGCGGGCGGCAGCCGTTGTGAGCGATCGGAGTCACGTCGCGGATCGACGTGATGTTGAAGCCCACGGCAGCCAGTGCACGCAGAGCCGATTCACGACCCGAACCGGGGCCCTGAACTTCGACTTCCAGCGTCTTGACGCCATGTTCCTGCGCCTTCTTGCCTGCATCCTCTGCAGCCATCTGAGCAGCGTAGGGTGTCGATTTCCGCGATCCCTTAAAGCCCATGGTACCGGCAGACGACCACGAGATGGCGTTGCCCTGCACGTCCGAGATCAGGATCTTGGTGTTGTTGAAGGTCGAGTTCACATGGGCGACGCCCGATGCGATGTTCTTACGCTCTTTGCGCTTAACGCGAGTCTTATCACGTGCCATCAGTCAGACCCTCCCTTATTTCTTCTTACCAGCGATGGCCTTTGCGGGGCCTTTGCGGGTACGAGCGTTGGTGTGGGTGCGCTGACCGCGAACCGGCAGGTTGCGGCGGTGACGCAGACCGCGGTAGCAGCCCAGGTCCATCAGGCGCTTGACGTTCATCTGAACTTCACGACGCAGGTCACCTTCGACGGTGAAGTTTTCGTCGATGAATTCACGGATCTTCAGAACTTCGGCGTCGGACAGTTCGTTGACGCGACGGGTCGCTTCAATGCCCACGGCTTCGCAGATCGCTTTGGCCGAGGTGTTGCCGATTCCGGTGATATATGTGAGGGCGATTGGTACCCGCTTTGCAGTCGGGATGTTTACGCCGGCAATACGTGCCACGTGTCACTTTCCTTTTCGTTGCGGTTCCGTAACTCCAGAACCTTTTTTCACAACGCCTAACCGTGGCAGTGTCGCCAGAGGGCTCAGCATTTTATGATATGATCATGTGAACGGAATGCCCGCGCACAATTCGATTCTCTTCCGAGATAGCGTCCAATAGTGTTGCGCGACCCGCGCGTCAAGCGCAGATCGCATATTGATCCCGAATTCACTCCGCAGGCTCGATTTCGGGGAAGGTCCAGCTCCCGTCGATCACTTCGAGCGCGGGTTGATACAGGCGCACGGTATAGTTCCAGCCCTCCATGATCGGCAGGCAATTTACACGGCCGTCTTCACATCCACCGAAATGCACCGTCATCGACCCATCCGGGTTGCTGTCCCCCGTCACCGAGTTGATCACGTAGACACCCAGATCGTTCTCTTCAAAGAACCCCGCCGCGTTATACAGGCTGACCGACCAGAACGCGCCAACCGGCACCTTTGCGGGAACTTCAAGCTTGTACGCTCCCAGCTCCAGCCCAGGTTCGACGTTCAGATAAAAGGCCTGCGCCTCTGGCAAGCCACCCCAGCCGAACGCTGTTCCCAGCAGGTGGCGCACAGGGTCAACCGTCTCTTTCGAACCGAATGTGCCAGTACTGTCTGGCGAGAAACGGGCAAGCTCCAACGCGGCGCTCAACACCTCTTCAAACGCATCCTTGTCGTAATGCGGTTCGTCAAAAAGACGCGCGGAATTGGCCTGCAGCGTGACCCCGTCCTGCAACGCGGTCACTTCGGCTACATCTGCGGGGTCCTCCGAGTCGACGAGGTATCGAAACAACAGCGCCACGTAGGGCGTATCGAACTTGTCGACCGTCAGCTCATAAGTGCCACCGCCCAGAAACACATCATTGACGTAGTGATCCTGATTGACCACCTGCACCGAGACATAGCGATCCCAGGTCTCCGGCACGGTCAGCACAGCGCCGTCCGAGATATCGACGACTGCCATGCTATAGAGAGTATCCCGGTTCATGCGGATCGTTGGCTGCACATCCAGCGGTGTCGGCTCTCGCACATGAAACAGCGTGTTGACGCCGCCGGACTGCGCCAGATACTTCCGAAATTCGATATCTGTCGCCGCACGGACAAAGTTGTCGATGGTCACCGGCGTCGGTTCTGCACAAGCACCGATTGCTGCCATAGTCAGAGCGGACGTCATCGCGAGCGATTTAAGCGATAGGCTCATAGCTATCTCCCAACAAAAAATGCGCGCGTTGGCCGAAGTGATACCTCGTCAAACGAACGCATTCAATTGTCAAGATGTGTTACCTTAGGGCAGCTTCGATTGCGCCCTGAACCTCTTCGATTTCGCCCAGTCCGTTGATCTTGGTCAGTTGACCCTTGGCATAATAGTAGCCGATCAGCGGCGAGGTTTTCTTGTAGTACTCCATCAAGCGGGTCTTGAGGCTTTCCTCATTGTCATCCGCGCGGCGCTTGAAGTCGTTCTCTTTGCCGCAATTGGAGCATTTGCCGTCCGCTGGAATTGGCTTGGTGATGTCGTTGTAGACCTCGCCACAGCCGCCACATGTCGAACGCGCGGTGATCCGTTCGACCAGAGCGGCGTCGTCGACTTCCATCTCGATCACGGCGTCCAGGCTGTTGCCGGTGCTGTCCAGCAACTCACCTAGCGCGTCGGCTTGGGCCAATGTGCGCGGGAAGCCGTCAAAGATGAAACCGCCCTCTGCGCCCGCGTCCAGCTTTTCACGGATCAGACCGATCACGATCTCATCGGTTACAAGCTGCCCTTTGGCCATAACCTCGGCCACACGGTTGCCCATCTCGGTGCCGCTATCCTTGGCCTCACGCAGCATGTCACCAGTGCTGAGCTGCACCATACCGCGTGTTTCGACCAGGTGACGCGCCTGGGTACCTTTACCGGCACCCGGGGGGCCAAGCAGAATGATATTCATCGACGAGCAGCTCCCTTTCTGCCGCGTTTCTTACCTTTGCCGCGCAGTTGGGACTTTTCGATAAGCCCTTCATATTGGTGCGCCAGCAGGTGGCTCTGAACCTGTTGGATCGTGTCCATGGTTACAGAGACGATAATCAGAACCGAGGTGCCGCCGAAGTAGAACGGGATGGCAAATTGGTTCCGAACGATTTCGGGCAGCAGACAGACCAGCGCAAGGTAGGCCGAACCCAGAACCAGAACGCGATTGACCACGTATTCCAGATACTCGGCGGTTTTCTTGCCGGGGCGGATGCCGGGCACAAAACCGTTCTGCTTTTTCAGGTTGTCGGCCACGTCATCCGGCTTGAAAGATACGTTGAACGTATAGAAATACGCGAAGAACACGATCATCGACGCGAAGAACAGCAGATAGAGCGGCTGTCCCGGGCCGAAGTTCGCCAGCAGCCACGACATGACCGGACCGTTGGCCGCACCCGACGAGAAGGTCGAAATCGTCACCGGCAGCAACAGCAGCGAGCTTGCAAAGATCGCAGGGATAACGCCCGACGGGTTGACCTTGACCGGCAGGTGGCTCGAGCCGCCTTCGTAAACCTTCATACCGGCCTGACGGCGCGGGTATTGAATGTGGATCTTGCGCAGGGCCCGTTCCATAAACACCACAAAGGTGATCACGACAATGACCATGAGGATTACACCAACGATCACAGCAGGGCTGATTGCACCCGAACGACCCGAGGCAAAGAACTGCGCCAGAGCGGCCGGAACCTCGGCGATGATGCCGACGAAGATGATCAGAGAGATCCCGTTACCGATACCACGCGCAGTGATCTGCTCACCCAGCCACATCAGGAACATGGTACCGCCGACCAGAGTGATCATGGTCGACATGCGGAAGAACAAGCCCGGATCTGTCGCCAGATCACCCGATTCCAGTGAAACAGCCAGACCATAAGCCTGCACGGTGGCCAGCGCCACAGTACCGAAACGGGTATATTGGTTGATCTTCTTGCGGCCCTGCTCGCCCTCCTTCTTGAGTTGCTCGAGCGCGGGAACCATGGATGTCAGCAGCTGCACGATGATCGAGGCCGAGATATAGGGCATGATGCCGAGGGCAAAGATACCCATTCGACCCAGCGCCCCGCCGGTGAACATCGAAACCATGCCGCCGATGCCTTGCCCCGCTTGCTCCATGAACTCACGCAGCGCTTGTCCGTCGATTCCCGGCACCGGAATGAAGGTGCCAAGGCGATAAACGATCAACAAACCCAGCGTGAACAGGATGCGGTTGCGCAGATCGGTGGCTTTGCCAAGGGCAGACCAGCTTGTGTTGGCTGCCATTTGTTCTGCTGCTGATACCATAAATCGGTCTCTCTTGTGAAAACACCGCCCAGAACCGTTTTCCGGCTCGGGCGGCGTCTGGGAAAACTTAGTGCTCTATGTAAGCGGGTCTTCGCCCGCTCACAAGCGCTTACTCTGCCGCAGCAGCTTTTGTGACCGTCAGTGAGCCGCCCGCTTTTTCAACTGCCTCAACGGCAGCTTTCGAAGCACCTGTCACTTCCAGGTTCAGTTTGGCGTTAACCTCGCCTTTGGCCAGAACGCGGATACCGTCCAGCTTGCGACGAACCAGACCCGAGGCAACCAGAGCATCCTCGGTGATCGCAGCCGATGCGTCCAGCTTGCCGGCGTCAACGAATTTCTGGATCAGACCCAGATTGATAACGGCGAATTCCTTGCGGTTCGGCTTGTTGAAGCCACGCTTGGGAAGACGCTGGTACAGCGGCATCTGGCCGCCTTCGTAGCCATTGATGGCCACACCCGAACGGGATTTCTGACCTTTGATACCACGGCCACCCATTTTACCTTTGCCGGAGCCGGGACCACGGCCAACGCGGGTCCGTTTCGGTGCAGCGCCTGGGTTATCGCGCAATTCGTTCAGTTTCATATCGCTTCTCCTAAGCCGGATGTGACCCCCGAAGCGTGATGGGCCAAACACGGCGTTTCTTGGTTTTGATTCTCGTGGACGCAATGCCACCGGGGCGCTCTACAGCTTTGTGGCCCGCGTTGCAAGTGGCGCGTGGATGCGTGGCCCGCCAAACGCAAAAGAGACGCCCAGAAGGACGCCTCTTCGCGTGTGAGTGGTGGGGGTGTTCAGGCGCAGTACGCGTGCTTGTGCGCAATATCAGCGATATCGCAGCGACGGACTCCGATATCGTCCAGCTCGCGATTGCTGAGCCGCTGCAGTTCGGAGTAGGTCCGCTGGTATTCGGCAGCCCGAGCCCGCGCAACTTTGATGCGTTCAATAAGTGCGGAAACGCGTGCGCCGAAATTGAAGGTCGAGGGGGTGAGTGTTGCAGTATGTGCCATTTTCTTTCCTTTCAGACCGAGGCGTATTCCCCGGCAAATTTTGTGTTCCTTTTGGATACAGCGAGCAGATAGGAAAGGGCCGCGTGGCCGACAACGCCAGTTACGGTCTAGCCGCTATGCAAGGCGGACATATCCAACACTGATTTGAAGGTGATCGGAGAAAACCCCCTGCATTGACCAGCTGACCTTGCTGACCATGCAATTTGCGCAGGCTTACATGACCGCTGGACACTTCATGCGCGCAGGATAGCTGCAGAATGGAGGAAAATCGCGGATCGGGTCAGAGCTCAGAGCAATTAAAACTCATGCAATGATTGGTTGGCCCGACCTACGGCCAACCAATGTGTATTATTCAGAGCCTTACCCAAAAGGCCCTGATCCAGCGCGCTTAAATGGCTGCCTTGCGGCTTTCGTCCAGATAGATCTCGCGCAGACGTTTGGCGATTGGGCCGGGGGTGCCATCGCCCAGCGCTACACCATCAATCTCCACCACCGGCATAACAAAGGCGCTGGCCGAGGTGGTAAAGGCCTCGTCCGCCTCTTTCGCTTCGTCGATGGTGAACAGACGTTCCTCGACCTCCATCTGCGCCTCGGCAGCCATGCGCAGAACTGCCTTGCGGGTGATACCGTGCAGGATCTCATTCGACAGCGGGCGGGTGACGATCTTGCCGTTCTTCACGAAATAGGCGTTGTTGCTGGTGCCCTCGGTGACATGACCGTCTTCGATCATCCACGCATCGTCACACCCGGCCGCCTTGGCCATCATCTTGCCCATCGACGGGTAGAGCAATTGCGTGGTCTTGATGTCGCGACGCCCCCAGCGGATATCCTCGATCGAGATGATCTTGGCGCCCTTTTGCGCCGCAGGGCTATCCGCCAGACCCGGCTTGTTCTGCGTGAACAGAACCAGCGTCGGCTTGGTTTCGGCAGAGGGGAACACAAAATCCCGGTCCCCATCGCTGCCGCGCGAGACCTGCAGATAGACCAAACCTTCGTCAATCTCGTTCACCTCGACCAGCTTGCGGTGGATCTCCAGCAGTTCATCCTTGGTGCAGGGCTCGGCCATCTGCAGCTCGTCCAATGAACGTTTCAGGCGCACCGCGTGGCCTTCAAAGTCGATCAGCTTGCCATCCAGAACGCTGGTCACCTCATAGACGGCATCTGCCATCAGGAAACCACGGTCAAAGATAGATACCTTGGCCTCGGCCTCAGGCAGGTATTCGCCATTCACGTAAACGGTGCGGGTCATGTCACTCTCCTCAGCCCCAGAGGTCCACGCTAGGCGGATGCACTCCGGCGTCGTCAAAAATCAGCGGGTTGGTGCGGTCTTCGGCCAACAGAAGCGGGCCGTCAAGGTCTGTCACCATCGCACCCTGCGCCAGCAATGTCGCAGGGGCCATGGCCAGAGAGCTGCCGACCATACAGCCGACCATGACTTTGTAGCCCTCAGCCAACGCCGCCTCACGCAGCAGCAAAGCCTCAGTCAGACCGCCGGTCTTGTCGAGCTTGATGTTCACCACATCATACTTGCCCTTTAGTTTGGGCAGGCTGGTCCGGTCATGGCAGGATTCGTCCGCGCAGACAGGCACCGGACGTTCCATGCCAATCAGCGCGTCATCCTCACCTGCGGGCAGCGGTTGTTCGACCAGTTCTACACCCAGCCGCACCAGATGAGGTGCCAGATTCGCATAGACCTCAGCCGACCAACCTTCGTTGGCATCGACAATGATCTTGGATTTCGGCGCGCCCGCGCGCACGGCCTCCAACCGGGGCATGTCGTCCGGGGTGCCCAGTTTGATCTTCAATAGCGGGCGATGCGCGTTTTCTGCTGCTTGCTTTTGCATCGCCTCGGGCGTCGCCAAAGACAGGGTATAGGCGGTGATTTCAGGCTCCGGAAGCGGCAAACCGGCCACGTCCCAAGCGCGCTTGCCCGCACGTTTGCACTCCAAATCCCAAAGAGCGCAGTCCACAGCGTTCCGCGCGGCCCCGGCGGGCAGCAACTCCATCAGCGATTGCCGCGTGAACTCGGCAGGCAGCGCCGCGATTTCAGCCTCGACCGACTCAAGCGTCTCATCATAACGCGCATAAGGCACGCATTCGCCCCAACCCTGATGGGCTCCATCCGAGAGTCGAACCGTCAGAACCTTTGCTTCGGTCCGCGACCCGCGCGAGATGGTAAACACCTGCGCCAGCCGAAACACATCACGAGAGACCTCAACCTGCACGCGCCTGCTCCTTCATCTTTTCAAAAATACGCCCGCCGGAGGCGATCCTCCGGCGGGTTTCTTTGATCACAGAGCGGACAGAGCATCCACCAGTTTTCCAGCACCAAAGCGGTAAGGGTCGGTAGTGGGCAGGCCCATCTCTTCCTCGACCTTGGCCAGATAGGCCTTGGCCTCGTCCTCGCTCAGGTGCTGAGTGTTGACCGAGATGCCGGCAACCTGACAGGCCGGATTACCAACCCGTGCCAGAGGCAGAGCCGTGTCGCGCAGCTGCTGCAGCGTCGGCAGCGAATACTCGGGCAGGCCGCGCATATGGGTCCGTGTCGGCTCATGGCACAGGATCAGCGCATCGGGCTGACCGCCATGGACCAGCGCCATGGTGACGCCCGAATAGGACACGTGATACAAAGAGCCCTGCCCCTCAATGTGATCCCAGTGATCATCGTCATTGTCAGGCGTCAAGTACTCGACCGCACCCGCCATGAAATCCGCAACAACCGCGTCGAGCGGAACACCTTGGCCGGTGATCAGAATACCGGTCTGACCGGTGGCGCGGAAAGTGGACTTCAAGCCGCGCTTGCGCATCTCGGCATCCATCGACATCGCCGTATACATCTTGCCCGCCGAGCAATCGGTGCCAACAGCCAGGCAACGCTTGCCGCTGCGTTTTTTGCCGTTTGCGATGGGGTATCCAACGGTCGGCACGCGCACATCGTGGAGGGTGCAGCCGTGGGTCTGGGCGGCCGCGACCAGATCGCCTTCGTCCCGCAAAAGGTTGTGCAGGCCCGACGCGATGTCATAGCCCATTTCGAGCGCCTCGATCAGAACGGTTTTCCAGGCCTCGCTGATCACGCCGCCGCGGTTGGCAACACCGATCACCAGCGTCTTTGCACCGGCCTCTTTGGCCTCGGCCAAAGTCATGTCGGTCATACCCAGATCGGCCTTGCAGCCCTCCATACGGTACTGGCCTACAGCGTTTTCCGGACGCCAATCACGGATGCCGATAGCAACTTTGGCGGCCAACTGGTCAGGCGCATCGCCCAAAAACAACAGATACGGTGTCTCGATCATTGCGTCGCACTCCTTTGATTCCGCGCCAAACTAAAGAACCACGTGAACGAGCGTTTCGCGAATTTTCACTACATACATCCCCTCACCGATATTTTTTCGCGCATTTTGACGCGTGATCGCAAAATTCTTCGAAGTTTTTAAACTGAACAATCTTTAAGCACTCGCAAACTGTACCTTGCACAAGAAATGCTGCGCACGCATTGCCGCATCTGCACAATGACCCTTGCGCCGCATTGCGCAATTTAATATCCCGAACGAGAACCAAAACGTAACTTCATTACTCTTGCGAGGTCCCGATGAGTTTCCGCATCCAACCCGCCGCTCCGGCGCGGCCAAACCGTTGCCAGTTGTTCGGCCCCGGCTCGAACACAAAGCTGTTCCCGAAAATGGCGGCCTCTGCTGCGGATGTGATCAATCTGGACCTTGAGGACTCGGTTGCACCCTCAGACAAGGACGTCGCCCGCGCCAATGTCATCGAGGCGCTGAACACTGTCGATTGGGGCAACAAATACATGTCCGTGCGGATCAACGGGTTGGATACGCCCTATTGGTACCGCGATGTGGTGGACCTACTGGAACAGGCCGGAGGCCGCCTAGACCAGATCATGATCCCCAAGGTCGGCTGCGCGGCGGATGTCTATGCCGTCGACGCTCTGGTCACCGCGATCGAGCGCGCCAAGGGCCGGAGCAAGCCGATCTCGTTCGAGGTGATCATCGAATCCGCGGCCGGTATTGCCCATGTCGAGGAAATTGCAGCCTCATCGCCCCGAATGCAAGCGATGAGCCTTGGTGCTGCAGACTTCGCGGCCTCCATGGGCATGCAAACCACCGGGATCGGCGGCACGCAAGAGAATTACTACATGCTGCGCGAAGGCGAGAAGCATTGGTCAGACCCGTGGCATTGGGCGCAAGCCGCCATCGTCGCCGCGTGCCGCACCCATGGCGTTCTGCCAGTCGATGGGCCGTTTGGGGACTTTAGCGACGATGAGGGCTATATCGCACAGGCCAAACGCTCGGCCACTTTGGGTATGGTCGGCAAATGGGCGATCCACCCTAAACAGATCGCGTTGGCCAATCAGGTTTTCACCCCGTCGGACGAGGCAGTCTCTGAGGCCCGCGAAATCCTGGCCGCGATGGAACAGGCCAAGGCCAATGGTGAAGGAGCCACTGTTTATAAAGGCCGCCTGGTCGACATCGCTTCGATCAAACAAGCCGAGGTCATCGTGGCGCAATCTGAACTGATCGCAGCGAACGGCAAAGCCAAAAAATGAAAGAGCGCCTATTAGGCGCTCTTTTTACTGCGGTTCCTGCTTTCAGCGGCCGAATGCGCTATCAGGTGTCCAAGTAAAGTCTTCGCCCTGCTTGCCCCATTTCATCATCAAACAAGAGGTGCCGAGCTTCTGAAAGTAGACGATGTGAAGTGGGTACCATCCGGCTTTTGGAACCTCGACTTCGGTTCTTTGGTTGGCCTCGCAACCCTGAATGCCCCTTACGTACCCGATTTGTTGCCCCCCAACAAATGCCTCAATCCCATCATTGGACCAGGTTTCAAGCTCATAAATGCCAGGGGAATCAAAGCGAATGTAGCCGTTTATGTCGGCCGCGACGTTGAAGGCTTCCGCAAAGGTCAGAACAGGTTCACCCTTGTTGGTGTCACGGTAGTCCAATCCAAGCAGAGGTGTCCCGGCCTCGGCCTTAGGCAGCAAGGATTTGGCGTGGCTCAAGTCGCGAATTTTGCGGCTATTTCCGTTCCAAGCGTATTTTACGTTTAGGCCGGATTGCACATTTCCAGGTTGCGGGTCAGCCGGTTCCAGCTTGAGCGGGGCCGCTCCGACGTGCCCAGCAAGAATGGTGAGCGCGGCCGCGATCAACCCAATTTGAAGTTGGTTCATGTTGGTCTCCCAGTAAACGCGCCCTTTTTGTTTTGGGCGTCTTTGATGACGACCCTAAGACCTGAGCTTTTACCCCGCAAGGGTGTGATGCCAGCGCGAGAGGAAAGCTAGGCCCGCAAATCCTTGGGCGACCCCATGACCACGTAAGACGTGATCGACGTGACATGAGGCAATGTTCCCAGCACATCGGTGTGAAAAATCTTGTACGAAGGAAGGTCCGCGCATTCCACGCGCAATAGATATTCGATCGTACCGGTGATATTGTGGCATTCAACCACCTCGGGCGCGCGCTGCAAGGCCCGTTCAAACCCTTCCTGAGCGGCTTTTGTATGCTCTCCCAGACCAACGCCGATATAGGCGACAAACCCCTTGCCCAGCGCGTTCGGGTCCAGCACGGCGCGGTATCCGGTGATGACCCCGGCCTTCTCCAACTCTTGTACGCGGCGCAAACAGGCCGAGGGGGACAGCCCGACACGATCCGCAAGCTCAAGGTTGCTGATGCGCCCATCTGTTGAGAGTTCGCGCAATATTTCGCGGTTTATTCGATCCATTTTAGTCATTAGTTGTCAAACTAGATCATTTGCGCACAATAACGCAATTTCATTTGTGCCATTTGCGGTAAACATCCCTCGCATGACCTACGATATCCTTCTGGCCCTGATCGCCTTTGCCTTCGTCTCGTCCATTACGCCGGGACCGAACAACCTGATGCTGATGGCATCTGGCGCCAATTTCGGCTTTCGGCGCACGATTCCGCATATGCTGGGAATCGGGCTTGGTTTTACCTTCATGGTGCTGCTGGTTGGCGCGGGTCTGGTGCAGGTGTTCAACCAATACCCGGTCAGCTACACGGTGCTGAAGGCGGCCTCGGTCGGGTATCTGTTGTATCTGGCATGGAAGATCGCGCATGCCGCACCGGCCGAGAAAGGCGCTGACGTGGGTACGCCGATGAGCTTTCTACAGGCCGCCGCCTTTCAATGGGTCAACCCAAAGGCCTGGGCGATGGCGCTGACCGCGACAACGGCCTATGCGCCGGGTCAAACGCTCAATGTCATCATCATCGTTGCGCTTGTGTTCGGAGCAGTCAACTTGCCCTCAGTCAGTACCTGGACGGTTCTGGGGCAACAAATGGCGCGGGTCCTTACGAATCCGCGCCGGTTGGTGGTGTTCAACTGGACAATGGCAGCCCTGCTCGTGGCCTCGCTCTATCCGGTATTGTGGCCGAGCTGATCACTTCAGCGGCAGGCAGATCTCGGTCAACAGATCTTCGGGCGCAGTGTCGCGCGGGTCGTTGAGGTAGATCTCATAGCAGGGTTGATCTGCTGGCTCTTCCCCTGACTCGGGCAGCCAATTTCCGAAAAGACTGTGGTAGGCGGCCTCTAGGCCAGAATAGGGCCCTTTGTAGGTTAACACCGCCGTCTTTCCCCCCGCGATCTGCACGTCTTCCATCCCATCGGGGGTGCCGCCCCCACGGAATTCGGCCCCGGCATAGCTGCGCAACTGATCCTCTGGCACCTCATCGGGGCTGTCAAAGTAGATACCAACTACAGGGCCAACTTGCGGCCAAAGCTGACGGGATTCGCACAGTGCGCCGAACGCTTCAAAGCTCTTGCCAATTTCGGAATATGCGCCTTTGTGCGGCAAGGCGATCACGCGGCGGGCGGGTTCGGTTCGGGTGGTCACGGCATGCATCGGATATCCTCCGGTTTTGAAGTTTGGATGTGCTGGCAGAAACTGACCGGCTTTGCGAAAGGCCGCGGGGCTGCTGCCATAGGCCTCGGTAAAGGCCCGGATGAAAGAGTTCGGGTTGGGGTAGCCAACGGAATGCGCAACCTGCGAAACCGAGCTGTCTGACCTGACCAGTTGGACCGCCGCACGGTGCAACCTGATCCGACGCACTGCCTGGGCACAGGTCTCACCTGTCAAAGCGCGGAACACGCGGTGCCAGTGGAACCGCGACATCGCGGCGACATCGGCCAGCGCATCCAGCGACAGATCCCCATCGGGGTGATCGTGGATATAGGTCAACACCCGCAGGATGCGGTCCTCGTAACTGGTTGCCATCTGGCATCCCTTCCTTCTCTCTGCCCAATCGTGGTCGCATAATCGCCTCTCACAAATCTTGCTGAGTTGCATCCCAAGCGACCACGCGTCATATAGCAGGGAACTTCCGCGTTGAGAGGCGTCATGACCCAGTATCTGGATTTCGAAAAACCGCTGGCCGAGATCGAAGGCAAAGCAGAAGAGCTGCGCGCCCTAGCCCGCGCCAATGAAGAGATGGATGTGGCCGAAGAAGCCTCAGCTCTGGATGCCAAGGCCGCCAAGCTGCTGGATGAGCTCTATGCCGATCTGACCCCCTGGCGGAAATGTCAGGTCGCACGTCACCCCGAGCGCCCCCATTGTCAGGATTATGTCAAAGAGCTTTTTACCGAGTTCACGCCGCTGGCCGGAGATCGCAACTTTGCCGACGATCTGGCTGTGATCGGCGGGTTGGCCCGGTTCAACGATCAGCCGGTGATGGTGATCGGGCATGAGAAAGGTTCAGATACCAAGTCGCGGATCGAGCGGAATTTCGGCATGGCCCGCCCCGAAGGATACCGCAAAGCCGTCCGCCTGATGGAGATGGCCGGGCGGTTTGGTCTGCCGGTCGTGACCCTGATTGACACCGCCGGGGCCTATCCCGGCAAGGGCGCGGAAGAACGCGGTCAATCCGAAGCGATTGCCCGGTCGACCGAGATGTGCCTTAAAATTGGAGTGCCTCTGGTTTCGGTCATCATCGGCGAAGGTGGCTCTGGCGGGGCTGTGGCCTTTGCCACCGCGAACCGCGTCGCGATGCTGGAGCATTCGGTCTATTCGGTGATTTCTCCCGAAGGCTGCGCCTCGATCCTGTGGAAAGACGCCGAGAAGATGCGCGAGGCCGCCGAGGCGCTGCGGCTGACCGCGCAGGACCTGTACAAGCTGGGCGTCTGCGATCGCATCATCACCGAGCCCAAAGGCGGGGCACATCGGGATCGTCCGGCCGCGATTGAGTCGGTCCGTGCCGCCATCGCCGCCATGCTGAAAGAATTGGACGGTAAGGATGCTGCGGCCCTGATCAAGGACCGCCGTCAAAAGTTCTTGGACATCGGCTCAAAAGGGCTGGCGGCGTAAACCGTCAGCTGCCCAACTGGCGCAACAGCTCAACCGAAGGCTTGCCGGTGACCGGCAGACCATTGGCGCGCTGGTAACCGCTGATAGCCGCTTCGGATTTCTTGCCAATCACCCCGTCCGCGCCTTCTGTATCGAACCCGGCCGAAGTCAGGCGGCGTTGCAACTCTTTGCGATCTTCCAGTGTGAGCCCTGTTTCATCCGGTCCGAACGACGCCTTGAACGGCGCGCCGCCGGCGATCCTGTCGGAAAGATGGCCCACGCCGATCGCGTAGCTGTCCGAGTTGTTATAGCGCTTGATAACGTTGAAATTGCGGAACACGGCGATCTTTGGGCCGGGAACCTGCGGCTGCAAGACCGCGACGGGCGTGCCGGAAACGGTGCCGACCTCTCCGCCCCAGGGCTGACCACGCACCCAACCGGCCCGAGACAGGTAGGCAGCGGTTGAGGCCAGCGAGTCCGACGGATCCTCGGACCAGATATCGCGTCGCCCATCACCGGTGAAATCGACCGCATAGGCCAGATACGAGGTCGGAATGAACTGCGTATGCCCCATCGCGCCCGCCCAGCTGCCGGTCATGTTGTCCGCCGAGGTGTCGCCCGCCTGAATGATCTGCAAGGCCGCGATCAGTTGCTTTTCGAAAAACGCACCGCGCCGCCCGTCATAGGCCAGGGTCGAGGTTGCCGAGATCACCGGCACATCACCGCGACGCGCGCCATAGCGGCTTTCCAGACCCCAAACGGCCACGACGACCTCTTTGTCGACGCCATATTGCGCCTCAATCTGCGACAGAACACCGTTATGGCGTTGCAGCATCTGTTTGCCGGTACTGATCCGCTCATCCGAGGCGGCGATGGCCAGATAATCCTCAAGCGAGCGTTTGAACTCGACCTGATTGCGGTCCCGTTCGATCACGCCGGGCAGATAGCCTGCCCCCTGAAAGGCGCGGTTCAACGTGGATTGTGAGATACCTTGCGAGGAAGCGCGGGATTTGAAACCTGCCACCCAGGCATCATAGCCCGCATTGGAAACAGGCTGCATTCTGGATGCAGGCGCGCGCGTCGGAGTGGTCGCATCACTGCACGCCGCCAAAAATGCCGCACCGAGGCCGAGTGAAAAACTGCGTCTATTGATCATGGCTGAAATCTGCTCTGGTTTGTGATTTGCCTTAGCGTAGCGCAGTCCGTGCGCGCAAACCAGAACGACAAGCCACGATTGGACTTGATCGAGACGCTCGGCGGTTGGTTGCTCAGCTCACCAGCAACCGCAAGCCCTGCGTCACATCTGACCGGACCGCGAGGCGCAGGCCCGGCTCGTCCCCCGCTTTCAGCGCAGCGATGATCAGTTTGTGGTAATGCGGCGGTTCTGTTCGCCGCAAACGGCCATAAAGCGCGCGCATGGTCGGGCCAAGTTGTAGCCAAACGGTTTCCGCCATGGCCAGCATCGCAGGCGCTTGCGCACGCAGGTAGAGCGTTCGGTGAAATTCCAGGTTCGTCCGGATATAGCCCACCGCGTCACGCTTGGTCACCATCTCGGCGACATTCATATTTATGCTCTGCAACCGGTCGATCAGCGCGATGTGCGCCCGGGGCAAAGCACGGCTGGCCAGCTCAACCTCCAACAGCGCCCTCAGGGCCGCCAGCTCTTCTATCCGGTCATTTGTCAGCTCAGGCGTCGAGACGCGCCCCGATGACGACAAAAATAAAGCCCCCTCAGCCGCCAACCGGCGCACCGCTTCGCGCGCAGGCGTCATCGAGACACCGAATTCCTTGCCGATTCCCCTGAGGGTCAAAGCCTCGCCCGGCGCAATCTCTCCGTGCAGAATGCGCGATCTCAGGGTGCGATAGACCCGATCATGCGTTGCAATGCTCGAGTCCGTGGGCCGTGTGGTTATCATGCCCTCATGTGATCACAAAATTCGGTGACGTCAACTCGCTGGCCCTTCAAATCGGAAACGATGCAACGCGGCTCCGTTGTCTCTCAGCCAGCGACGCGGGGCATCGTAGGGGCCGAATATACGCTCCACCTGCGCCCAGAAGGCCGGCGAGTGGTTCATCTCGGCCAGATGCGCCACCTCATGGGCAGCGACATAGTGCAGAACCTCTGGCGGGGCGAGAATCAAGCGCCATGAGAACATCAGCCCGCCGTGGGAACTGCACGACCCCCAACGCGACCGCGTGTCCCGCAGCGACAGGGTCGTGTAGGACCGGCCCAGAATTGCTGCGTAGTCATCACAGGCCCCGCTCAGGCGATCCCGCGCAAGTTCTTTGAGGAAACGGGCCAATCGACGCCCCTCAGCCCCTGCGGGGACGGCCACCGTGTCCGCGCCCAACTGAACGCGCCGACCGGTTGCCGGGACGATTCGGCGTTCAACGCCTTCGACCGGGATCAGACCACCGACGCGAACGTCTTCCCTCTCGGGCTGACCCGCCAGATGCTGGCGGATCCAGTCCTCCTTGCTGCGCGCGAAGTTCAACGCCTCGATCTCGGGCACGCCGTTTGGATAAGTCAGGGTAACCCGCCCGTCCAATTGGGAAATCCGCAGACTGATCCGCCGCGCCCGCGCGGATTTGCGCAGCGTCAGCGGCACTGGCGGCCTGCCCGGCAAAGCGTGTTCCCCCATATCCCGTCCTCTTCCGCGCAAAGGCTTTGACAGCACCCGCCGCCTGTGGCAGGTGAACTGAATCTTTTAGACGACTCACCTGATATCAAGGGGATTTGACATGCCCAAGGAAGAATGGGGCGTAAAGCGCGTTTGTCCGACCACCGGTAAGCGGTTTTATGACCTGAACAAAGACCCGATCGTCAGCCCCTACACGGGCGAGATCGTGGAACTTGAAACCGGCAAGAGCCGGATGATCGCCGCCGATGCCGAAGATGCGGCAACCAAGAAAGCGCGCGAAAACGCATCCGAGGATGATCTGGTTCTGGATGATGACGACAATGTCGACGTCGATCTGGATGACGATCTGCTGGATGATGACGACGACAGCAATGATGATGTTTCGCTGGACGACATCAAGGACATGTCGTCGGAAGACGAAAACTGATCCGATACGGGGGCGGCCAGTGGTCGCCCTTTTTCATTGTGCGGGGCGGTGCATAGTTTTTCGCAGATTTCAAATTTTGCTCTTGCACTCGTGCGCGCTGTCTCATAAACGTCCGCCCACTGCTTCGGCAGTACCCGGAAGGGGCCTTAGCTCAGTTGGGAGAGCGCTTGCATGGCATGCAAGAGGTCAGGGGTTCGACTCCCCTAGGCTCCACCAAAACCCAACAATACAACTAGATAGCAAGCATTAGAGCGGTGTGACACACAGGTGTGACACAAAATGAAGCTGCATGCGTATCTTTCACTGTCCAGACACGGCATCTACTACTTCCGTTGGCCTCTGCCCGACACAACCTCAAAACCCCGGACTAGACCAAGCACTACACGTAAGGCCCTTCGGGTGTCATTGCGTACGAGATGCCCAAAAGAGGCTGGTGCTCTGGCACGGCGGTTTCGCAAGGTGTAAGTAGCCACCATTGGCAGTTTGGCGACATGCCGCCCGTGGATGGTCTGACGCGAGGTGACGTTGCTATGGTGATCGCGTACATTCGTGAAATTCAACGCGCCAACGGGATAAATTGAGGACGGAACCATGAAAAAGATCGTAACGCTCGCACTCATGGCTGCTCTTCCCAGCGGCGCATTGGCGCATTCCAAGGTCGAAGAAACAACCCCTGCCGACGGCGCCACAATAACCACTGTACCCGCTGAAATTGGCCTCAACTTCTCTAAGGACATCCGGCTGACACGGATAGAGATGGCTCATGAAGAGCACTCGGCAGTAAGCCTCGACTTGGGGGACCAGACAAGTTTTGGTCAAGAGTTCACGATCCCACTGCCGAGCAATGGAACGGGCACCTATGTCATTGAATGGCGAGGCTTAGGTGAAGACGGCCATGCGATGCAGGGCGAGTTTTCCTTTTCCGTGGAGTGAGCATGCCTGACATTTGGGGTATTGCCGCAGTCTTTGCAAAGCTAGGGCTCTACATCGGCTTTGCGGGCTCCACCGGGCTTGTGATTGTTAGCTGCCTCTATTCCGGCATTGTCGCACCGGTACACCGAGTGATGCAGCGCCAAGCTAGGGCCTTAGCGTGCCTTGCTCTCGCCGCAACGGCAATTGGCTTCATGCTTCGCGGCGCCGCCTTGACAGGCGGAGTTGACGGCATGGTCGATCCAGAGATGCTTGGCCTACTTTGGCAGACATCCGTAGGTGACGTCCTTGTTTACCGCGTTATAGGCGCGGTGATGATCCTCGTGGGGCTTTCTTTTCCTCACTTTGGTCTATGGATCGCATTGTTGGGCGGCACGGTGGCTTTGTGGTCCTTTGCTCAGATCGGCCACGTGCCCGAACTAGAGAGTGTTGGTGTCCAACTCTTGCTCCTGTTGCACCTGCTATGTGTCGCCTTCTGGGTGGGCATCTTTAACCCGCTGCGGAGTATGGCCCTCATGCCTGAACACCTGACAGATGCTGCTGAACTAGGTCATAGGTTTGGGCGAACTGCCGCGTTGGTTGTACCGGCTTTGATCGGTGCTGGCCTATGGATGGCTTGGTTACTTATCGGCAATCTCCAAGGGCTCTTGTTCACCGGCTACGGGCAGGCACTGTTGTTTAAAGTGTTCCTTGTGGGGTTGTTGTTGACCCTCGGCGCAGCGAACAAGCTCCGATTTGTTCCGGCGATGCAAAATGGAGAGGCTAAAGCAGCGCGACACCTCGCCCGATCTATCGAGGTTGAGGCAATAGTCGTATTGGTGGTTTTGGCGACAACAGCCACACTCACGAGCGTACTAACGCTTCCGAGTTAAGGTAGGCAGAGATGAACAAACACCTTTGCGCACTCGCCATATGCAGTATCGGTACTAGCGTCGCTGCGGATCATGAGTTTATTGACAGAGACCTAACGAATGGGCAGGAACTCTACGCAGAGCACTGTGCCTCATGCCATGGAGTTAATCTGGAAGGCCAACCCAACTGGCAGACACCCGGTGATGACGGAGTGTTACCTGCACCACCACATGACGTGACGGGACACACATGGCACCATGATAACCAGCTACTGTTTGAATATACCAAACTGGGTGGGGCAGACGCCTTGGCAGCACGCGGCATCAAAGACTTCAACAGTGGCATGCCCGGCTTTGAAAGCACCATGACTGACGAGGACATATGGGACGTGCTGGCCTACATACGTTCCACTTGGCCCGACGATGTTCAGCAGATGCAGGCTAGCCGCAACCTGCCGCACCAGTAGTAAGCAGTAGTCCGGTGTAGGTTTTGGGAATGTGCAGTTCGACGTAGCAGGTTGCACCCTTCAAAGTGTGACACATATAGAAAAACACGACAAACCAAAACACCCCAATAGTTTTTATTATCAGAGCACTAGGTGCCTCGCGGCGCTTCCCCTAGGCTTCATCAAATTCCTTGCAATTTTGACATTGCTCCTTGGTAAGGCAAACGGTGGAAGTCTTGCTACGCTGAAACCACTGCAGTAGGCGCCGCTATGGACTATCCCTCGCCTGACAAGGGTTGTTGAACCTTGGCTCTTTCCTGCACCGCCCTCTTGTGCCACCTTGCGCCAGAAAAAGGGGAGAGAGCAGATGGCAATCACGACCTGTGTTTTTGACGCCTATGGCACATTGTTCGATGTGGCCGCTGCGGCACGTCAGGCTGCTGCCGAGCCCGGCTTTGAGGCGCTCCGCGATACATGGCCGGACCTGGCAAATCACTGGCGGCTCAAGCAATTGCAATACACATGGCTGCGCGCCGTTGCGGATGCTCATTGCGATTTCTGGGATGTCACGCAAGACGGGCTGGACTGGGCGCTCGAGGCGACGGGGCTGCACGGGGATGCCAAGCTGCGCCAACGGCTGCTGGATCTTTACTGGGAGCTACGCGCCTATCCCGAGGTGCCCCAGATGCTGCAGACGCTGAAACAAGGAGGGTTGCAAACGGCGATTCTGTCGAACGGGTCGCCTCCCATGTTGGATGGCGCGGTGCAGTCGGCCGGTATTGGCGATGTTTTGGACGATGTACTGTCGGTCGAAAGCGTCGGTATCTTCAAGCCCCACGCCAAGGTCTATGATCTGGTTCAAGACAGGTTCGGATGTGCCCGAGATGAGGTTCTGTTCGTCAGCTCCAACGGTTGGGACGCTGCAGGGGCCAGCGGTTACGGCTTTGTCACCGCATGGGTCAATCGCGCGGGCGAACCGATGGATCGACTACCGTGGAAACCAGCGCATGTTCTGTCAGACCTAACCTCGATCCCCGAACTGGCCGGGCTCTAATGGCTGAATTCACGACGTCCGACGGGATTCGGCTGCATTATGAGGAGAGTGGCGCAGGAATTCCGCTTCTGTGCTTGGCAGGGTTGACGCGCAACCGGCGCGATTTCTCGCTGCTTGCTCCGCATGTGGCCGATGCCCGCCTGATCACAATGGATGCGCGGGGGCGTGGGCAGTCGGAGCATGACCCGAACCACACGAACTACAACGTCCTGCGCGAAACTCAGGATGTTGTCGAACTGCTGGACCATTTGGCCCTTGAACGAGTGGTGGTTCTGGGCACGTCGCGCGGCGGGATGATTGCGATGACGCTCGCGACCATGCAACCGGAACGGCTGGCAGGCGTGATCCTGAATGACGTGGGTCCGGTGATCGAACCCTCAGGTATCGCCCGGATCATGGACTACGTGGGCGTAGCACCCGACTCAAAGACCTATAATGAAGCCGCCGCCGTACTGAAGGCGGTGATGGAGCCTCACTTCCCGAGCGTCCCGTTGGACATTTGGCGCATACAGGCCGAGAACCAGTATAGAGAGACGCCGGAGGGGCTGGCCTTGCGCTATGACCCGGCCCTGCGCACGGCCCTAGTGGAGCAGGCCGCAGCTGGCCCCGTGCCGGACTTATGGCCCTTTTTCGAGGCGCTACAGGGCATTCCAACGGGCGTTCTGCGCGGCGCAAACTCGGACATCCTCAGCCAGGAAACACTGAAACAGATGCAGGCCCACCACCCTGGCCTGATCACGGCTGAAATCCCGGATCGCGGCCATGCGCCCTTTCTGGACGAGCCGCAATCCCTCACCGTTATTCGCAAGATTCTGGACCAAGCATGAGTACAATCGACCTGATCGAAGCCGCCGCCCATCGGCTGAAAGGGCATGTTCGCGAGACGCCCCTTCTGACCTCACCCTTTCTGGACGAAATCGCCGGGCGGCGGGTGTGGGTCAAACCCGAATGCCTGCAACACACCGGCAGCTTCAAATTCCGCGGCGCATGGTCGGCCATCTCGGCGCTGAGCGAGGCGGAAAGACAACGCGGCGTGATCGCCTATTCCTCGGGCAATCATGCGCAGGGGGTGGCCTTGGCGGCGGCGAAGCACGGGATCTCCTCGGTCATCATCATGCCTTCGGACGCGCCGCAACTGAAGATCGACAACACGCGTGCCTTGGGCGGTGAAGTTGTTCTGTACGACCGAGCCAAGGAAAGCCGCGAAGAGATTGGCAATGCGCTGGCCTCAGAACGCGGCCTGACCCTGATCCGCCCCTTCGACGAACCCCAAGTCATCGCAGGACAAGGCACCGCCGGGCTCGAGATCGCGCGCCAAGCCAAAGCCGCAGGCGTGAGCAATGCCGACGTTCTGATCTGTTGCGGCGGCGGCGGGCTGACCTCGGGCATCGCCCTTGCGCTTGAGGCCCACGCCCCTGGCCTGCGGGCCCGCCCGTGCGAACCGGACGGGTTCGACGATGTCAAACGCTCGCTCGAAGAGGGGCAGATCCGAAGCAACCCTGCAACTGCAGGCAACATCTGCGACGCAATCCTGACCCCACAACCGGGTGACATTACCTTTCCGATCCTCAACCGCCTCTGCGGCCCCGGCCTATCCGTGACCGAGGATGAGGCGCTCCACGCCATGGCGCTGGCCTTTTTGCGCCTCAAGATCGTGCTGGAGCCGGGCGGTGCGGTGTCGCTGGCCTCGGCCCTGTTCCGAAAGGGTCAGATCGTAGGGGATGACGTGATCGTTGTCGCCTCGGGCGGAAATGTTGATCCCGGCATCTTTGCGCGTGCGTTGGAATTCCTGACCTGACACCCATATCGGGTTTGTGCAATCTGCACGCAAAGCCCGAGCAAGGAACCAAAGCATGACGATCGCTGATCTGGGTGGCGTTCAGCTAAACTACCGGATTGATGGCGCGCCAGACGGTGCGCCCATCGTGTTTGCAAACTCGCTGGGCACCAATCTGCACCTGTGGGACGATGTGCTGACACACCTGCCCGACGGGTTGCGGATCATTCGCTATGACAAGCGAGGGCACGGACTATCCTCGGTCCCGCCTGCGCCTTACGCCATGGGCGCGCTGATCCGCGATGCCGAGGCGCTGCTGGATCATCTCGAAATCCGGGATTGCGTCTTCGTCGGCTTGTCGATTGGTGGTATGATTGGCCAAGGGCTGGCGGTGAAACGGATGGATCAGGTCCGCGCGCTGGTCCTGTCGAACACCGCTGCCAAGATCGGGATGCCGAAAATCTGGCAGGATCGGATGGAGGCCGTCCGCAGCGGCGGGATCGAAGCGCTGGCCGATGCGACGATGGAGCGCTGGTTCTCGCGCGATTTCCGGGCCGCCAACCGGCACCTCGCATGGCGCGAGATGATGGTCAGCCAGCCGGCCGAAGGGTATCTGGGCTGTTGTGCCGCCATTGCAGGCACCGATTTTTACACGCCGACCAGCGGCCTGCGCCTGCCTACCCTTGGGATCGCGGGCAATGAGGACGGCTCGACCCCGCCTGATCTGGTTCGCGAAACGGTGGACCTGATCCCCGGCTCGCGGTTCGAATTGATGCGCCGGGTGGGCCACCTGCCCTGCGTCGAAAAACCCGCTGAATACGCTGCCCTGTTGCGGCAATTCCTGACCGAGATCGGTCACATCTGAAGGAGCGTCCCTTGGCCGAATTTCTGTTGGTCCATGGATCCTGTCACGGCGCCTGGTGCTGGCGCGACCTGATACCCGAGCTTGAAGCGTTCGGGCACATCGCTCGTGCCATCGACATGCCCAGCCACGGCTCGGACCCGACGCCGATCTGCGATGTCACGCTGGAAAGCTGCCGAGACGCCGTGCTCGCGGCCTCAACACCAGACGCGATTCTCGTCGGACATTCCTGGGGCGGCTACCCGATCAGCGCCGCAGCCGAGGCCGACCCGCACGCCATGCGCGCGCTGATCTATCTTTGCGCCTATGTCCCTCAGGACGGGTTGTCTCTGGTCGACATGCGCAAACGTGGGCCTGAGCAAACCATTGGTGATGCGGTCGACAAATCCGCCGATGGGCTGGCCTACACCGTGCATCCCGACCGCGTTCATGACCTGTTTTATCATGATTGTAAGCCTGAGATTCTGCCCTATGCCTTTGCCCGGCTCTGCCCGCAGGCCATCAAGCCGCAGGACACACCGCTTTCTATAGGGGATCACTTTGACCAGGTCCAAAAGGCCTATATCCGCACCACCGAAGACCACACTATCCCTCCGGCCTATCAGAAAGACATGAGCGAGCGAATTCCAGCACATCTGCGGCGGCATATCGACAGCTCCCACTCTCCGTTCTTCTCGCACCCGCGCCATCTGGCGCAGATACTGGATGAGCTGTCGGACAAGCTGTAACTGACTGACCAGACGTCATCCGGCTTGGCTACACTGCGCCCTTCCCTCATCCCGCTGGCCCCTCTAGGGTAAGCACCGGGTCATATAGCCGGGTTCCATGCGTCTGCCATTTGTCTTTGTTCTTCTGACCGTCATGATTGACGCGATGGGTATCGGCCTTGTGATGCCGATCATGCCGCAACTGATCGTCGAAGTGCAGGGCGGAACGCTTGCCGACGCCGCACTTTGGGGAGGCGTCCTCAGCACGGCCTTTGCCGCCATGCAATTCGTGTTCGGGCCTATTCTTGGCAATCTGTCAGACGCCTATGGCCGCAGGCGCGTCCTGCTGGTTTCGTTGTTTGTGATGGCTTTGGACTATGTGGTCATGGCCATCGCGGGCAGCATCTGGTTGCTTTTGATCGGCCGTCTGGTCGGCGGGATCACAGCCGCAACCCACGCGACAGCGGCTGCCTTCATGGCCGATGTCTCGAAACCCGAAGACAAGGCCGCCAATTTCGGCCTGCTGGGCGCGGCCTTCGGCATGGGATTTGTTCTGGGTCCCGTAATCGGCGGCCTGCTTGCCGAATACGGGACGCGCGCGCCGTTCTGGGCGGCCGCGGCCCTTTCAGCCCTCTCATTCGGCCTCGGACTAATGGTCATGCCTGAAACGGTCACAGACAAAACTCGCCGAGCCTTCTGCTTGCGACGCGCCAACCCTGTCAACGCGTTAAGGGCCATCGCCGCCCTGCCCGGAGTTCGCCCGCTGTTGTGGGTCTATTTTCTCTATTCGGTGTCAATTTACGTCTACCCCGCGATCTGGTCCTATTTCACGACCGAGCGTTTCGGGTGGTCACCGCAGATGATCGGGCTGTCTCTTGGCGTCTATGGCATTGGCATGGCCGCCGTTCAGGGCGGTTTGATCCGACCGGCCACGCGACATCTTGGGGAACGCATGACCATTATTTGCGGTATGGGTTTTGAGGTCATCAGCTTCGCTCTGCTAGCCTTCCTGACCAATGGTACCATCGCCCTAATGTTGATCCCAATCACCGCCTTGGGCGCCGTGATCACGCCCGCGCTGCAGGCGCTGACCTCGCGCGCGACGCCGGACTCGCAACAGGGTGAACTTCAGGGCGTCCTGACGTCTCTGCACGCCTTGTCCATGGTGATCTCGCCTCTGTTGATGACCAGCGTGTTTGCGTGGTTCATCCGGCCTGACACGTCACTCTACCTGCCCGGAGCGCCTTTCCTCCTGGCACTGGTCCTTATGGCCGCAGGGTTCTTGCTGTTTCTGCGCGCGCGACCTGCCGTGGCGTAATACCGACATACCCGTGACGGTTTCCGTCTTGCGAGATGCCAATTCCCGCGCCACCGTAAACCAAACGAAGCGAGGGACGACATGCAAACCATCAAAGCCGCCGTATGCCGGGCGTTCGGGGAACCTTTGACCATAGAAGAGGTCCAACTGGCCGCCCCCGGCACCGGCGAAGTCGAGGTTACACTGGACGCGGTGGCCATCTGCCATTCGGACATCTCATATGCCGATGGCGCATGGGGCGGATTCCTGCCCGCTGTCTACGGGCATGAGGCCGCCGGAGTTGTCAGCGCAGTGGGCGAGGCCGCGGGGGATTTCAAACTGGGCGACCCGGTGGTCGTGACACTGATCCGGGCCTGCGGCTCCTGCCCGTCCTGTGCAGGTGGAAAACCTACGATCTGCGAAACCCCCTATGACACGGTCAAAGGGCCTTTGCGCACAAGTGACGGGGGGCCTTTGGAACAGGCGATGGCCTGCGGTGCCTTCGCCGAGAAAGTGGTCGTCAGCCACCGGCAAATCGTTCGGATACCCGAGAGCCTGCCCAAAGACCTCGCCAGCCTGTTGTCCTGTGGTGTGATCACCGGGGTCGGCGCGGCAGTCAACGCCGCAGGTTTGCGCCCCGGTCAGGATGTGGTGGTGATCGGCGCGGGCGGAGTGGGCCTTAACGCCATCCAAGGCGCTCGGATCGCTGGCGCGCGCCGTATCGTTGCCGTCGACATGACCGAAGAGAAGCTTGAAATCGCCAAGGAGTTCGGTGCCACCCACAGCGTCCTCGCCAGTCTGAAAGAACCTTGGAAAGCAGCCTACAAAGCATTGGGCGGGCGCGGCGCGGATGCAGTTTTGATCACTGTCGGCGCGATCCCCGCCTATGATCAGGCCCCACGGTATCTGGGTTTGGGCGGCAAAGCCGTGATGATTGGCATGCCACATTCCGGGGACGAAGCCAGCTATGAGCCGGTGATCCTCGCCGCGCTAGGACAGGGTCTGGTGGGGTCAAAGATGGGCGACGTGGTCATCCAACGCGACATCCCGTGGATGATCGACCTCTATGAGCAAGGGCGGCTGAAGCTGGATGAATTGGTCTCGGGACGCTGGTCTCTGGATCAGATCAATGAGGCGATTGCCGATACCAAGACCGGATCCGCCAAGCGCAACGTGATCCTGTTCGACAGGTAAGCCGATGCTGCGTTTCCTGACCGATCTCTTCAAACCCGAGGCGGCGAAACCTGCGCCTTCCACTTCGGAAACGTCGATGAATTTCGATTTGGCTGAGGTACCGCCTTTCCTGACAGGTCTCGCCAACAATCCCCGTTTTGGGCTGCCCGGAGCTCTGGTCACCCAGATCGCGGAGAACCTGTCGGATTTGCCCGTGGACCAAAGCAGCCGCTGGCAGATCGAGGGCAGTTTCGACGGCAAACCAGCGCTGATCGAAATTCAGGCCTTCATGGACGACGTCGACGCCCCGGACATGGCGTTCTTTGGCAGCGCCGAGGTGGTGGCCGAGATTGATCGCGAACTCATTGCCTTTGACCAAGCACGAGAGGGCTAGGATGAAACTGCAAGACCTCGATATTATCGTCACGGCCCCGCCCGCCCCCGGTTGGGGCGGTCGCTATTGGATTTTGGTCAAGCTGACTACGGATACCGGCATCACAGGCTGGGGCGAGTGCTACGCCTCCTCGGTTGGACCAGACGCTATGCGCCACGTGATCCGCGACGTTTTTGAACGCCACATGCAGGGCGAGAATCCGGAAAACATCGAGTTGATGTTCCGCCGCGCCTATTCCTCGGGCTTTACGCAGCGCCCAGACCTGACTGTCATGGGAGCGTTCTCGGGGCTTGAGATCGCGTGCTGGGACATTCTGGGAAAAGACCGCGACCGCCCGGTCTATGCGCTATTGGGCGGTAAGATGAATGACCGTATTCGCGCCTATACCTACCTCTACCCCCTGCCCCAGCATAACCTGACCGACTTCTGGACCTCGCCCGAACAGGCGGCTGAGGCTGCGGCAGATGCGGTCCGTCGCGGTTATACCGCCGTCAAGTTCGACCCCGCCGGGCCCTATACGATGCGGGGCGGACACATGCCTGCAATGTCCGATATCTCTCTGTCCGTTGCGTTTTGCAAAGCGATCCGCGAGGCGGTGGGCGACAAGGCTGATTTGCTGTTTGGCACCCATGGCCAGTTCAACACCGCAGGCGCTATCCGCTTGGGTCAGGCGCTGGAACCATACTCTCCGCTTTGGTTCGAAGAACCCACTCCGCCCGACAATATCGAGGACATGGCCCGCGTCGCCCGCAACGTCCGCATACCTGTCGCGACCGGAGAACGCATGACCACCAAAGCCGAATTTGGCGCGGTTCTACGCGCGGGCGCGGCGGAGATTTTGCAACCGGCTTTGGGGCGTGCAGGCGGCATTTGGGAAATGAAGAAAGTCGCCGCAATGGCCGAAGTGTTCAACGCGCAGATGGCCCCGCATCTTTATGCCGGGCCGGTGGAGTGGGCTGCGAATATCCATCTGGCGGCCTCTATCCCGAACCTGTTGCTGCTAGAAACCATTGAAACGCCATTCCATGACCAGTTGATCAAGGGCTCAATCCGGGTTGAGGACGGGTTCGTGATCCCTTCAACCACCGCCGGACTTGGGATTGAAGTGGACGAAAATCTGGCTCGCGCGCATCCCTACAAAGGCGACGGGCTTCACCTTCAGATGCAGGAAGAGCCGTGCGATTATGCCAATGGTAACGCCTTTCAGGGTGGGGCTCCCGCATCTGAGGGGTGACATTATAACGTTTCTCAGGGCATAGTGTCAGAAGACTTAGTTGAAGAACGGTTGACCGGTGACACTGAAAGACAGCACCACTCAAGCCCCGGCATCGGACGGATTGGCGGAAATGAAAGACAACGCAGCCCGTGCCGCCGCGTTTCTGAAAACGCTGGCGCATGAGGGCCGTCTGATGATCCTGTGCCATCTTGAAGACGGAGAAAAGTCGGTGGGCGAGCTGGAGGCGCTTTTGCAAATCCGGCAAGCCGCCGTTAGTCAGATGCTGGCCCGCCTGCGTGAGGATGGTTTGGTCTCGACCCGGCGCGCTGGGAAAACGGTGTTTTATTCGCTTGAGGATGGCAACACGAAACAGGTGATCGAGTTGCTCTATCAACAGTTTTGTCAGCCGAAAGACTGAAAAGTATAGCGTTTCAGGCTTATCCCGAAACGGCCCTAGTTCGAGACATATCCCGCAACCACCTGCAACAACTTGAACGCCGTCGCCGCGTCGTTTTCGACCACGGCCAGGAATTCCTCTTCTCCGATGCGAAGGCAAGACAGGTCGGTTTCGGCCACCATGCTCAACGCGCGGGGCTCCTTACGGATCAAGCCCAACTCTCCTACCAATGCCCCCGGCCCGACGCGTAGGATCAGTTCATCCGGCGTGCCTGATTTGGGCAGATACAACCCCGCCTCACCTTCGAGAACAACGTAGGCACCATCCGTCGGTTGGTCATCCTTGAGGAAGATCACCTGCCCGGCAGAGGCATCAAACCAACGCGCACCAAAGGCCAGCAGGCGCAACTGCCGCCGATCAAGACCCGAAAACAGCGGCGTCTGCTCTAGGGCGCGCAGCTTGCGGGCCAAGTCGGCCGAGGCGGCACTATCCTCTTCCACATCCCCCGGTCCTTCGTCCGTGACGACACGACCTTGCCGGATCTCGACATACATGTCGAAGACATCGGGGTTTTGGAACTGGTCGTTCAGATAGATGACCGTGGTCTCGGGCAACAGCGCGCGCAGGTTTTTGTAGACCGCGACCTGCGTCTGCATGTCATAACTGGCCAGCGCATTTTCCAAAATCAGAATGTCGGGTTTCTTGATCGTCGCACGGGTAAACGCCAGGGGTTCGGCGAAGACCGCGGGCAGGTTCTGACCGCCGAGTGCCACGGGTACATCATAGATCAGTTCAACGACCAACGGACGCGCGCCGTGTTCGGCCAGAACATCAACGATCAGCTTGCGCACCTCGTCCGAGCGCGCGCCGCCGATCTCACTGACCTTGCCGAACAGAGCGTTCTCCATCACGGTCAGGCCGGGCGCGACGGCTTCGGGGTCCAGAGGCACGAACACGTCCATCAACGGCCGCATGAGCTTTTCCGAGTGGCTGTGGCGCAGCTCCAGAATACGATCCTTCAACTCATCCGAAAAGGCCGGGCCGATCTGTTCAGCCGAGACGACCAGAGGCACCGCCAGCAAGGTGGCCAGTTGTTCGTCATCCAGCCCCTCGGCGCCTTCCTTACGGGTGCGCTCGACCAGTTCGACGGCTGTTTCATAGGTCTGCGCCTCAAGTCCCAGCTTGCGGAACAGCGGGTGATCCGTTCCGTCCAGACCGAAGATCTGGCGCAGCATATCGATCACATCACGGGTCAGGGCAATCAGAGTCTCGTCCAACCCCAGTTCGCGCAACTGACCCAGAAAGACCCTCTGCTGTGCCAACAGCGCTTGCGTGACCGGCACGCGGGGCGTGGCAAATAGCAGGTTCTCAGCCACAGGCAAGGCCGTGTTGTAGGTGGACTTGTCGAAGATCAGCGCCTGCTGCTCAAGCCCTGCCTTCTTCACCGCCTGCTGCACCAACGGTCGCAGCTTGACCAGTTTCTGCGCCAGATCCGGATGCAGTGCCGCGTCGAAAACCTGCTCGGCCCCGCGCTGGAACAAGGCTGCGCCTGACCCCATTCCATCAATCAGTTGCAGCCACCAATCCCGCAGTGCATCCGCCGAATCCAGCCCTGCCAAAGACGGGTCCAGCCACTCGGCCTTGAAAGGGTCGGTACTGTTGCCCGCCCGCAATGTCTCAGTAAATCCGGGATCGTCGCCCCCCTCCGACAGGGGCTTGTAGCGCATCGGCATCATCACGTTGTCGCCCAACGATCCCTGAAACATCACCGGTCGCGATGACGCATAGCCGATCCGCGCGGCGACGACGCCCTGATGCAGTTCGGCCAGATTCTGCTCGCCAATGCGGACACGCCCAGCGCTCGGCAGGATTTCACGGGTCAGCAGCTCGGCAATGGCGCGGCGGTCTTCTTCGCTGGGCGCAGCGATGCCGATTGTTTTCCCATGCGGGAAGGTCAGGTTCAGATCGTCCAGAATCTGGTTTCCGTCCATATCGCGCACCGACACCCGATCCAGTGCGATGTCGCCATCAAGATGCGGGCGGGTCTTAGGCTCACCCTCAAATAGCGCCTCATCCTGCATTCCAGCCGGCGCAAACCGTTCGATCACCACATCCCAACGCAACGACATGTCCTGCGTCTGGTTGTAATAGGTCAGCAGTTCCTTCCACGGAGAGCTGAGATCCTTATACGCCGCCAACGCCGCCACCAGCGCGCCCAACGAGACCGAACCCTGCAGGACCAGCAGACCACCCACCAGATAAAACATGAACGGCGTCAACTGTGAGATGAAGTTGTTTATAAACTTCATAAAGAACTTCTTCTGGTAGATCTCGAACCGGATCCCGAAGAGCCGCCCCAGCTGATCGGAAATCATCGCCCTGCGATACCGCCAGCCCCCATTTGCGCGCAGGGTCGAGGCGCCGGCCGCGTTCTCGCCGATCTGAGCGGCAAGGATACGCACCTCCTGGATGCGCTTTTTGTTGAGAAGGTTGATCTGGCGTTGCAACTTGGGAATCAGCCAGGCCTGCACGGGGATCAGCGCCACCGCAGCCAGACCAAACCAGACGCTTTGCAAGAACAGAAACGACAGGATGGTGATCATCTGCCCCGCTTGCAGAACCGGCTGGCTGATCGCATCCCCCATCAACCCGCCCATCGGCTCGCTTTCGGCGGTGATCATCGAGACCATCTCACCCTGGCTGACACGCTCGAAATAGGGCTGGGGAAAGCGCAGGGCGCGGCTGATCAACTGATAGCGAAAGCGGCGCAACATACGCTCGCTCAGGACACCTTTCATGGTGTTGATACGCATTTTCATCAGGCCGTGTGCCAGCACCGCCGCCAGAAAGGCAAAGCACAGAATAATCAGGAAATTCGTCTGCTGCAGGCTATAGCCCCAAACCTGAACCACGCTGCTCGAGGCACCAATCGCGTCATTGATAATGCGCTTGGGCAGCTCAAGCGTGAGATAGAGCAGCGGAAACAACGTCGAGGTCACGGCCAGCAGGATCAACTGGTCGCGCTTGGAATATTTCCAGATGAAGCGGAAAATCGTGCGTTCTATGGAACCTGTCCCTGCTTTTGATCAATGATCCGGTTTCGAAACGATGCACGGAAAATTAACAGTCTGAATTTACAGTAATCTTGCTTTGCTAGGCAAATAGTTTCCGACAAAGTGCCAATCTTTGCGCATGTGTGAACTAGTTCATTTGCCTACACGCATTTTAGCGCCTAGAGTTCCCTCTAGGACGATATCGGGAGGATACGTTTGCCCGAAAGCTATGGTGCCGTGTTGCTGTTGCTCTGCTTGTTGCAGATCAAACATATGTTCGCGGACTTCTATCTACAGACGCCCAAGATGCTGACCGGGCGTGGCGAGTATTTTCATTTGGGACGCGCGCAACATGCAGGGGTGCATGTTGTGGGCTCGGCCCTTATTTTTTTGCTGTTTGGCGCACCAATCAGCTTTATCCTGATCATCTCGGCCCTAGAATGGATCATCCATTTCAATATTGATTTCGCCAAGGCCAGCTATTCCGACAAGAAGAAGCTACAGCCAAATCAGGCAGCGTTCTGGCGGGCAACCGGGTTAGACCAGCTGATGCATAGCCTGACCTATATTGCGATGGTTTGGGCCTGGATCGCTTTCGCCGCCTGAGGCCTTAGGCGACGCGGTCCATTGGTGCGATCTGGTAGGCGGACATCCAAAGACGGTCCACTGAATCCAGTTCCTCCGGATCAAACTGCTGCTCGGACTCCCAATACCGCCCGGATGGCACATAATAGCCGAGGCGCGCTTCGGCCTCCAACGCGTCATGCGCTACACCGGTCGACGGCATTGGCGCGTCTTCCATTCGTGACACGTGCAGCGAGGGATAGAGCAGCCTGCTTTCACCCTCGGACAAGCGCGCCATACGACAGCCCTGCGCGGCAGCGAACACGCCCAATCTGGCAGATTTCGCCTCAAGCGACCGCAATGAGATGTCGGCACGCAGCGGATCAGCGGTTCCATTGCCATAAAAATGCGTCTTCCCCGATCCGGGATAGACCATATCGCAGCCGAAATAGGCAATCACCGACGGCGTAAGGGCGGACAGCGCCCAATAACCTGCGGTAAACGCCATGGTGCCGCCCGCATAGACAAAACCGCCATAAGCGTTTTGCCGAGGCACGTAGTCTTCGGCTGTCACGATCCTTTGGTTTTTCGACAGGGTTGCGGGTCGGTTTTCCGGCGGAAAATCCTCAGGGTGGATCAGGATGTCCCAATCCGGACGAATACGCCATGCGTTGTTGATGGCCACGATATGCGTGAACGGTGTCCGGTCCCAATCCCGGGCAACTACTGCTGACGGCGCACTGCCAAGGATCAGGACTTTGTTTGGCGTCTGAGGCATCACGCATCCGCTCCTTTTCGCGTCTACGTGATGTTAGGGCCAATTGTCGGGCTGACTACCCCAGGACCGAAAAACTGCTTTCTTCGTTGATCGGGCGGTTGCGCGAATAGAACCCAACATCAATCACGCGCTTGATGTAAGGCAGTTCGAACTGCAGCGGTTCGGCATCGTGGTCTGCACCGCCCTCGCAATAGTCGATCAGAGCAGTCATCATCTTGCCCGCAATCGGCGCGTTCTTGTATTGGTTCCCGCTGGTGCCGCAGGCCATGTAGAACCCCGGCAGGCTGGACTTATCGTAGATCGGAATCCAATCGGTCGACGCATCGTAAAGGTCAACCACACCCCGCGTTTTGGACGGAATACCTAAGCTCGGCACCCGCTGCGCGTAGCGCATCGCCTGCGTCGTCCACTGATCGGTGAAATCGCGGTTATAGGTCTTGTCATCCTCGCACCATTGATGCGGATCGCATTCGGGATCCTCGGACCCCACCAGGATGTGGTTGCCATGCTCGGGGCGGCAATAGCAGGCGATGTCACTATCCGAAACGATGGTCCCGTTGTTTTCGAAATCGAACCCTTCAGGCGCGGGAACATGGACCACTTCCTGCCGCAGCGGGCGGGTTTCGATGGTCATATCGTCCAGAACGCCCGCCATGCCGTTGACAATGGCCGATCCCGGCCCGGCCACGTTTACCACGACCTTGGCACGAATTTCTTCGCCCGTAGCCAGTTTGACGCCCGCCACGCGCCCGTCCTCAATCAGGATCTCAACAACCTCGGCCCCAGTGCGCAACTCGGCCCCGTTTTGGATTGCCGCATCCATCAGGTTCTGCGCCGAAAGTGCCGGGTCAGTGACATAGCCTGCCTGAGGCCAGAACACGCCGCCCTGCATCTTACGCCCGTTCGGTTGCCCGAACTCCGGGTCGTCCATCCGGCGGGCGGGGGCGAAGCTTTCCAAAGAATAGACCGGCAGGCGTTCCGTGACCGTCGCGGGCGACCATTCCTCGAACGGGCAGTCCAGATCCGCACTGTTTTGCATATGCTTTTCCAGCATCCCGTTGGCGTCTGTTTTCATCACCAGACACCCAGTCTCGCGGAACTGCGCCAGATTGGCATCTGCAGGCAAGCCCAGATACGCGGCCCAATCGCGCCAATAATGGTAGCCCTCCCACGCGAAAGCCGTGCCATCGAACGTCGAATAGTGCATGCGGATAATCGCGCAGGACCCTGCGGTCGAGCCATGGCCAACCTGCGTATTGCGGTCCAGCGAAAGGGTTTTCCATCCGGCCTTGGCCATCTCGAACGCGATGGCCGCGCCAATGACGCCTGTCCCGATTATGATTGCATCTGGTTGGCTCATTCTGTCTTTCCTTCCCAAAAGCGCTTGGAATAAGCGCGAAATTCTTCAATTTCCTCGGCCCGAGGCTGAACCCCTGTGAAAGCATGCAGGTAGTGGGGCACCAACGAAAGCCGCGTTTCCATCGGCTCATTCAGCTGTGCCAGATCATACCCGATCTGCATGTAATAAAGGACGCGCGCCCGGGTTTCGGCCTCAATGTCCGAATAGCCAAACCGCGCGAACATCGCATGCAGCGCCTTGAGGCGTCGCGCGTCGGACTGATCCAGCGCATTGCGCACCTTTCCCGATTTGCGAGCCCAGTCCCGGATGGCAAAATCCAGTGCCGTGTCGAACAGATCCGTGTTCACCACGCATCTCTGCACGTTGCAGACCGCGCTGGTAATTGTCTCGGCCGGGACCTCGGCCTGCGCGATCAACGCCGCCGTATTGGTCGCCTGCCACCGCGCCAGCAAAGCATCCAGAAGCTCCTGTCGCGATTTGAAATACCAATAGAAAGACGAGCGGGACACAGCCATACGCTCGGCCAGGTTCATGACCTTGATCTGATCCACCCCGTCCGAGATCAGCACGTCCATCGCCACATTCAGCCAGTCATCCCGCGTGACTTTGACATTGCCGACCAGAGGCTCGGCTTTGGGGTCATCGCGGTGCAGTATCGGTTTGGTATTCATTCAACTCTCCGGCGGAGCGCCGCCTTCTGCGGTTCGCTTCGCGATGAAATCGCGCAAGGCGCCCAGACGATCACTATCACCTGCGGGTGGTTTGAAATCGTTCAGGATACCTTTCCAGACATCTGTTGCACGTTGATTGGCATCGACAGATCCACGCTCGGTCCAGGTGCCGAAATTGGCGTAGTCGTGGACATGCGGCTGGTAGAATTCGGTATTGTAGCGCTCCATCGTCTGGGTCGAGGCAAAGAAATGCCCGCTGGGGTCAACCTCACTCAGGGCGGTGTCAAAGCCGATCTCGGCCTGTCCGGCCTGCGCACCAGCACAGAGCTCGGCCACCATGTTCAGTACTTCGGCGTCGCAGATCATCTTCTCAAACGACACGCTCAGCCCGCCTTCGAGCCAGCCTGCCGAGTGGATGATCACCGTCGCCCCGGCCATCAAACAGCCCCAGAGGCCAAACTGGTTTTCGTTCGCCGCCTGCACGTCGTTGATGTTCGAAGCCGACCCGGCCGCCGACCGCCATGGCAGGCCCAGGAACCGTGCCAGTTGGCCTGCCGCCAAAGACGCCTGAAAATGCGAGGGCGTCCCAAAGGCCGGAGCGCCGGATTTCATGTCGACGTTGCTGGTGAAGGTTCCATAGCAGACCGGCGCGCCCGGGTTCGTCAATTGCGTCAGGGTCACGGCCGCCAGAGCCTCCGCATGGGACAGCGTGATGGCACCCGCGACCGTGATCGGAGCCATCGCTCCCATTAGGGTGAACGGCGTTACGATCGACATCTGACCATGTCGCGCAAAGTCGATCAGCCCTTGCGCCATCGGGATATCAAGCGTGCGCGGGCTGTTGGTGTTAATGATCGTATAGCAATGCGCGTTGCCCCGGAATTCATCATCCGAAAGCCCTCGTGCGATAGACAGCATCTCAAAACTGTCCAACACCTGTGGGGTGCCGCGCGAGAAGAAGAAGGGGAACTTATCCGTCAACTCCATCTGCGCCTGCGTTGTGAAATAGTGGCGAAGATGGGTCGGCACATCCTGCGGCTCGACCTGAGGCGAAATCATCTGGAAGACGTCGAAGTGATGCGTCAGCTTCAGGAATTCAATGTAATCCTGACCCGACGCTGGCCGCCTGCCCCGTTCCAGATCGGTTGCGTTCGGGGCACCTGCACCCGGTTGAAACACGAGCGAACCCAGTTCGAGGATAAAATCGCGGTCCCGCGCCCCGGCGCGACACGCGATAGATTTGGGGGCCGAGGCCACGGCGGCCTCAACCAGATCGCGCCCTATAAAGACCATCTCAGTGTCTTCGTCCACACGCGCACCTGCCGTGGCAAAGATGCGGCGGGCTTCGGGCAGCAGGACTTTCACCCCAAGTTCCTGCAAGACGCGCAGCGCCGTCTCGTGCATGTCCGCGATCTGATCTTCGGGGAACACCTCCATCTGCGGGAAGGGATTGCGCAGCTGGCGGTAATTCACATCGCGTGAGGGCGGTGGGGCCGCTTCTGCACCCCGCCCGCGCCGTCGCCGACCACGCTCGGATGTTTGTGAGATCACCATCAGCCCCTCATCGCCTTGCCCTGCGGATCGTAAGGAGAGGGTGTCACCACCCGCGCAGGCCGTTCCACACCAACCACATGCACGGTCAGCTCCGTCCCCGGTTCGGCCTTGTCGCGATTGATCAGTGCCATCGCCAGAGACTTGCCCGTGTAGTGGCCGTAGCCACCCGAGGTGACAAAGCCCACGCGTTCGCCATTGGACCAGATCGGCTCATACCCGCTGGCGTCGGCGTCCACGGCATCGACCTCAAGCGTCACCTGAAGCTGTGCCGGGCCATTGCCGTCACGCTCGGCCAAGGCGGCGTCTTTCCCGACGAAATCCTTGTCCCAGTCGATCCAGCGATCCATTCCGGTCATGCCCGGCGTATAGGCTTGGGTGAATTCAGCGGACCAGATGCCGAAACTTTTCTCCAACCGGGTTGAGAGCATCGCATTGAACCCGCATTCGCGGATGCCTTCGTCAGCCCCGGCGTCCAACAGCATCCGTCGCAGCTTGATGTGATCGCCGTACCGGCAGTTGATCTCATACCCCTTTTCACCAGTCACCGACATGCGGGCGACGCGGGCGCGGACCAAACCGATATCGAAATCTCCACAACCCATGAATTTCAGGTCCGAGATATCCTGTTCCGCCAACTTCTCGATCACAGCCTGCGATTTCGGGCCGACCACGGCGAAACCGCAATATTCCTCGCCCAGATCACGGACTGTCACACCCTCCATCATGTGATCGTCGAACCAGCGCATGTGCCACGCACGAAGGTAGTAGCTGCCCATGATCCACCATGTTCCGTCACCCCAGTTCAGCACGGTCAGGTCGCCTTTGAGCCGCCCCGTCTCACCCAGCATTGGTGCCAGCTTCGCGCGCCCCGGTCCCGGCAGTTTCGAGGCCATGACCTTGTCCAGCCATGCTTCGGCATTTGGCCCGCTGACCTCGAACCGCGAGAAGCCCGAGATATCCAGCAGGCCCACACCTTCGCGGATCGCCTTGCATTCCTCGGCCACGATGTCATGGGCGTTCGAGCGCTTCAGCGTCGGCGTTTCTTCAAACCCCTTCGGCGCAAAGTACAGTGGTACTTCCAGATCCCAGCTGACACCCCACTTGCACCCGGCCTCGGTCATCGCATCATGCGCCGGGGCCATCTTCAGCGGACGTCCAGCGGGCAATTGCTCATTCGGGTAGGTCATCACGAAACGGCGCGAGTAGAACTGACCGGTTGTTTCGCGGATATAGCGTTTGTTCTGCGCGAAATCGCCATAGCGGGCGACGTCCATAGGCCACGCGTCGGCCTCGGGCTCGCCATGGATCATCCACTCGGCCAGCGTTTTGCCAACGCCGCCGCCCTGCAGGAACCCGGCCATCACAGCGCAGGCCGACCAGTAGCCGCGCTTGCCCGGAACCGGCCCGACCAGAGGGTTGCCGTCGGGCGAGAAGGTAAACGCGCCATTGACCCATGTTTTTATGCCGACATTCTGGATCGAAGGATACCGCTCAAAGCCCAGCGTCAGCTCATTCTCGATGCGGTCGAGCTGTTCCTGAAACAGCTCCTCACCATAGTTCCAGGGCGCGCCGTCCATGGCCCAGTGTTCGTGGTCGACCTCGTAGATGCCAACCAGAACGCCCTTCTGGTCCTGCCGCATATAGGTGAAGCCTTCGAGGTCGACGGTCATCGGCATCTCAAACTCTGCCTCGGCAACCTCGGGGACCGTGTCGGTGATCAGATAGTGGTGTTTGAGCGGAGAGACCGGCAGTTCCACCCCCGCCATCCGGCCCACTTGCTTGGCCCAAAGACCCGCCGCATTCACCACATGCTCGCAGGTGATCGTGCCCTTGTCGGTTACGACTTGCCAGCCATCGGCGGTTTGCGTCAGGCTTTCGACCTTGGTTTCCTCATAATACTCCGCGCCACGCTTCTTTGCCGCCGTCGCGTAGGCCTGCACAGTGCCGGTTGTGTCGATATAGCCTTCGCGATCCGCCCACATCGCGCCCAAAACGCCATCGGTGGACATGATCGGACAACGTCTCTGCGCCTCTTCCGGGGTCAGAAGCTCGCAATCATCAATGCCGATGGATTGGAAGATGCGGTAGTTTGCCTGCAGCCATTCCCAGCGTTCCGGGGTGCCCGCCAGCGTCAAACCGCCAGTCATGTGCAAGCCGATATTCTGGCCCGATTCCTTTTCGATCTCGCTCAGCAAGTCAATGGTATAGGCCTGCAAGGACGCCATATTCGGATCCGCGTTCAGCGCGTGAATACCACCCGCCGCGTGCCAGGATGACCCCGAGGCCAGCCTCCGCCGCTCCAACATGACGACGTCCGACCAGCCAAACTTGGCCAGATGATACAAGACCGAGGCCCCAACGACCCCGCCCCCGATGACCACAACGCGATACTGAGATTTCATCCTGCCCTCCGCTGCACGACTCGGGTGAAACGCTAGAGGCACTGTTCACTTCTGTCTAGACATTTCTGTACAGTGTCGAGCACAAGCTGGCCGCAGCCTATTCAGGTAACTTTTAAAGGCTGGCGCTGGGCCGAGATTTGATCGCGTCGAACCAGGCTTGGGTCGCGGCATTTGCTTCCGGGATACGCATTTTGATCACGCGGGCGAAATCGATAAAGACGAACCCGGTGATATCGGCGAGGGAAAAATCCTCGCCCGCTAAAAACGGACTGTCTTGCAAATGGTCCTCGAGCAAATCGAAGAACGACGCCACCCTGTCGCGGCCCCGCTGCGCTAGCTCGGGGATCTGCGGATAGTTCTCTGGTCCCGGAATGGGGCGGTCCTTGAAGGCTGGGTGACCGTTGCGTAGGGCCTCAGCAATCGGCATGCCGCCTTGCTGCTCGGCGATTGCGTTCCACATCAGAACACGGCCCTTTTCATCCGGCGTCTTGCCCATCAACGGGGGTTCCGGGCTCTGCGCCTCAAGATAGGCAGCAATCCCAAGGTTCTCAGTCAGAACCGTGCCTTCATCGGTCACCAGAACAGGGATCGTGGCCCGAGGGTTAACAGCGCGAAACGCATCGCTCAACTGCTCTCCCTCCGCGATCGAGATTTGCCGGGTTTCGATCTCCAAGCCTTTTTCGGCAATGAACATGCGCGCGCGGCGCGGGTTCGGAGCGGTGGCACAGTCGTAAAAGATCATCCGTTTTCCCTCTGTCGTGTTTAGCTCAAAGCCTTGCCGACCGCCCGCGCGATCACCCGTTCTTCGTCGGTCGGGATCACGAGCACGGGTATACCGCCATCTGATATCACCGTCGCGTTTTGGGCGTTGGCCTCGGCATCCAGATGGATGTTGAGAAATCCCATCCCATCCAGCACGCTCTGGCGAATAGGCGCAGCGTTCTCACCAATGCCGCCGCAGAACACCACCGCATCCACGCCACCCAAAACAGCCGCCATCGCACCCAGCTCCCGCCTGATCCGGAAGACATAATAGTCTATCGCCTCACGCGCGCGGGGATCATCGCTTTCCAGCAATGTGCGCATATCGTGGCTGATCTCGCTGAGGCCTAGCAGGCCACTTTTCTTGTAGAGGATATGCGTGATCGCCTCAGTAGAGTGACCTTGCTCCATCAGATAGAGCAACACGCCGGGATCAAGCTGACCGCAACGGGTCCCCATCGGCAGCCCATCAAGCGCGGAAAAACCCATGGTTGAGCCGATACTCTTTCCATTGGCCACAGCGCACATCGACGCCCCGTTGCCCAGATGCGCGATCACCACCCGGCCCGCGGCCAGATCCGGGAAATCCTCGGCCATCTTGCCGGTAATGTAGTCGTAGGACAGTCCGTGGAACCCATAGCGCCGAACGCCTTTTTCATAAAAGCGGCGCGGGATAGCGAAGGCATCGTTTACAAACGGATGGCCGACGTGAAAGGAGGTGTCAAAACACCCAATCTGTTGCGCACCCGGGAAAGCCGTTCGTGCAGCGCGGACAGCCGCCAGATTGTGGGGCTGATGCAACGGGGCCAGTGACGAGAGCGTTTCAAGTTGGGCCAGCACGTGATCATCCAGAACCGTGGGCCCTTCGAAACTCTGTCCGCCGTGGACAATGCGGTGGCCTACACCGACGATTAGATCCGACTGAAGCAGAGGCTCAAGGGCCAACAAGATCGCCGTGACCCCGGCTGCGTGGTCGGCAGGCCCGATCTCCCGCGTCTCATGAAACCCGTCGCCGTTGATTTGCAACTGGGCGACCGGCCCCAGATTGTCCACCTGCCCGTGCCAAAGCAACTCGGGTTCGGCTTCGGCGCGGTAAACTCCGAATTTGATGGTCGAACTTCCCGCGTTCAGCGTCAGGATGGCCTGCATTGCGTTCCTCCGGTTTGTTTAGCCTTTTGGTGGACCCGGACGCGCCTAAGGCGTCACCGCCGGTAGATGAAACAGCGCCCCTCGACCGCGCCCTCGGGCAAGGGCAATTCTGTCAGCGCATCGAAATACATCCGATCACTGGAAACCATCAGGCCACCCGGCGCCAGAAGCGGTTCAATCAAAGGCGAAACAAACCGCGCGAAGGCGTCGTTCTTTTCGCGATTGTGCCCACCTAGGTCCGCATGAATCAGGCTGGCCGTTGCGCCAAACCGATCCACCGAGGCTGGCAAAGTGTCCCGCACATCGCCCAAAATCACCCGACCCTCGGGCGGGGTAGAGTCGGGATGTGAAGCCACCGCGCGTTCGAACACAAAAAGCGGGCGGTTCTGGATGTACTGGATCATGTGGTGATAGGTACGACCGTTGCCCAAGCCCAGCTCGAACACCGGGCCGGACATGCCTTTTGTCTGCTCGATTGCGAAATCTAGGCAGGCGCGTTGCGACACCATACGGTCAATAAACAGATCCAGTCGGCTTTGGTTTTTGGGCACAGGGGATTCTCTCTTTGATACTCAACGCCAGCTTAATTGGTGCTGGTCACGAACTTGATGGCAAAAACTCAACTGTTTGTGTAGTTGTAGAGGCGAAAGTTTCACATTCCCGCGACATTTCAGCCTAAGAACGGGTTTGACGAGTCGGGTGAAACCGCGCGACAGTAAGTCAAAAAACGGGGAGAATGAAAAGCCGATGCTCATCTACGGCCAAACGGGTGGAAAACCCGAATGACTGCGTTGTTGTCCGTCAGGGATCTCAGCATCGGTTTCGGCACGGCAGATTCAGTCGTGCGAGACGTGAATTTCGATGTGGAGGCCGGACAGACACTTGCTTTGGTGGGTGAGTCGGGCTCGGGCAAAACAATCTCCTGCCGGGCCGTGTTGCGTATCCTACCGCGCGTGGCGCAGATTCGCAGCGGCTCGATTATTCTGAACGATTCCAAGGGCAAGGCCGACCTGGCGCGAATCAACGAGCGGGAGATGCGCAGCATTCGCGGTAACCGCGTCTCGATGATCTTTCAGGAGCCGATGCGATCTTTATCGCCACTGCACAAGATCGGCAATCAGGTCAGCGAGGTCCTCTGGCTGCATCGCGGCGCGTCCGAGGCGCAGGCCCGCAAAGAAGTCCTGACCCAATTTGAACGCGTGGGCTTTCCGGACCCGCAGCGAGCCTATGACTCCTATCCGTTCGAGCTGTCGGGTGGTATGCGCCAGCGCGCCATGATCGCCATGGCGATGGTGTCCAAACCCGAACTGCTGATTGCCGACGAGCCTACTACTGCGCTGGATGTAACCACACAGGCTCAGGTTTTGGGGCTGATCAAGGAACTTCAGCGCGAAACCGGGATGGCGCTGATCCTTGTTACGCACGATCTGGGCGTAGTTGCGAATATGGCCGAGCAGGTCGTCGTTATGCACAAGGGTCGCGTGATGGAGGCGGGCCCCGCCGCCCCCATCCTCACCGCCCCCGCGCATCCCTATAC
>NZ_JAGHRB010000012.1 GCF_017743995.1 Ruegeria sp. R13_0
AAGTCGTTGTTGTAGGCTTTGCTGACGCTACCAGTTTGTTGGATGTAGCGAGTTGGAGTGAGCTAGCGCGCACCCCTTCAAATCCGCCGCTCAACAGCAAGACGCAGTGGCTCGCAAGTCAAAACAAACAATTCATGATTGACCGAGATAGTCTTTCGATAACCGAACCAAGGTTCCTCCGTCCGTTACCCAAGAAACTGGTCTATTTGAGTTAGTGGCCATTCGCGCAATCGCCGCGAATTGACGCTCCTTCCGCACATCCGACGCTCTGATCTAAAACACCCTTGCAAAAAGCTGCGAGGGTGTTTTTCTCGTAAGTGTCCGTTACGCCAAGCGTTGTTTTGACTTCGCAAAACTTCCGATAAGAGGCTCGGAGAAACCCCGTACCCTTCCCACATTCCAGAATAGAAATATGGTTCTGGCGTTCCAAATCACCGACGGCGGTCGCGGCGAGAACTCATCGGCTGAAACGCCACTCCGACATGCGCCTCGCAATAGGGCTTGCCCGCTTCAACCGGCAGGCCGCAGAACCAGAAATCCTCGGTTGCGGGGTCGCCGACGGGCCATTTGCAGGTCTTTTCGGTCAGCTCCATCAGCGTCAGCTTTTTGGCTTTCTTCTCAACCTCATTGACCTTGGCCAACGCCTCGGGGCTGATCTCATTCGCCGAAGGCTGCGGCGGCAGAGGTTGACCCGCCGGGATAATCTGACGACGGGCGGGAACCGCGGGCTTCGTCTCCGCTGCCGGGGCAGGGGCGGGACGCGCGGGTTCGGTCTTGGGGGCGGGCTTTGGTTTCGCCTCGGCCTTGGGCGGGGGGGCTGGTTTTTCCTTGGGCTCGGCCTTGGCGGGCGTTGCTCCGGTTGCACGGTTGGACAGGCCCAGACGGTGGACCTTGCCGATCACCGCGTTGCGGGTCACGCCGCCCAGTTCCTTGGCGATCTGGCTGGCCGACTGGCCCTCGCCCCACATTTTCTTCAGCAGTTCTACGCGCTCGTCAGTCCAGGACATCGGTTGCCTTTCAAAAGCGGAAAGCGGCCCCGGATTCGGGCCGCCTTGGGAATTCGTCTCAGCGCCCTATTCTAATCACTGCGGGCCGAGTTACAAGCGGTCTTCGAATCAGTTAAGAGGCTCTCATGCAGAATCTTATGGATCAGGACGCGCGCCGGTTTGGCGCGGTCAATTGGATGGGCCTCTACACGCTGGCCAAACGCGAAACCCTGCGCTTTATGGCGGTGTGGACCCAGACCTTGCTGGCCCCGCTTGTGACGGCTGGATTGTTCCTGTTGATCTTCACCATAGCCATCGGCCCAAGTCGGCCTGATGTGATGGGTGTGCCGTTTCTGATCTTTCTGGCACCTGGCATCATGATGATGACGGTGATCCAGAATGCCTTCGCCAATACCTCGTCCTCAATGGTGATCTCGAAAGTTCAGGGGAACATCGTGGATACCCTGATGCCGCCGCTTTCCCCTCTGGAGATCCTGCTTGGCTATTTGGCAGGAGGCATCGCGCGCGGGGTTCTGATCGCTTGTGTTGTGGCCCTCGCGTTTCTGGTGTTTCTGTCGATTGCGCCGCAGAACCTGTTCATCACCCTGATATTCGTCATCTTGGGCGGTGCTTTCATGGGCGCCTTGGGCCTATTCGCCGGTATTTTTGCCAATAAATTCGACCAGATGGCCGCGATCACCAACTTCATCGTCACGCCTTTGGCCTTCCTGTCGGGGACCTTCTACTCGGTCGAGGCGCTGCCGCCGGTGCTGAACAAACTCAGCCACTTGAACCCAGTTTTCTATCTGATTGACGGTCTGCGCTATGGGATGATCGGAATGTCCGACAGCTCTCCGTGGCTGGGAATGGCAGTTTGCACCGGGGCGACGCTGTTCGTCGGTGCCGTGACCTGGCAGATGTTGCGGACGGGCTATCGGCTCAAGGCCTGACGGTGCAGGGTCTCGCGCCAGACCAGTATCAGCGCGCCTGTCAGGATGATGGATGAGCCGATGATGCTGATCCGATCCGGGATCACGCTAAAGATCGCAAAGTCGTAGAATGCCGCGAAGATCAATGTGGCATAGCTGATGGGTGCAACGAATGAGGCATCGGCGCGGGCCATTCCGTTGACGAAACAGGCCTGTGCGCAGGCCATCAGCCCCCCGATTCCGGCCAAAGCTGCCCATTGTGCAGGGGTCGGCGCCTGCCATACTGCAATCACCGCGACCGACGCGATGGATAGACCCAATCCGTTGTTCACCAAAAGAATCTGGATCGGAATCTCGCGGCCTGAGAGTTTTTTGATGAAAATCAGCTCCATCCCGATCACCGCGGCCGCCGTCAGGGCCAATAGGGCGGCTGGTTGGAAACTGGCAGGCGTTGGGCGCAACAGAATCAGTGCCCCGGTCAAAGCCACCGCTGCGGCCAGCCAACGCCAAGGGCCGACACCTTCTTTGAGCAGCGGGATGGCCAGAACCATCGCAAAAACCGGGTTCAGGAAGGAAATCGCCGTGGCGTCCGCGATCGGGATATAAGCAACGGATGCAAACATCAGCGTGATCCCCAGCCATCCAAAACTTGTTCGGCCAATATGCAACCCCCAATGAGGACGCCTTAGTACCGGGCGCAGAACGGCCGTGGCGGTCACGATCACCACAAAAGCAAACAGAAACCGCCCGTGGCTGATCTGCATCGGATGCAACGCAGGGCCAAGCGTATCTGTCCCCAACGCTTTGGCCAGCAATGTTGTCCCTGCCAGCAGGGCGCTGGCGGCAAAGATCAAAAGGGCCGCAAGGGGCGGATTCTGAGGTGTAGGCGTCATGGCCAAGCGGTGCGCCACAGGAGTTGAAATAGCAAGCGTGAAATGGCGGCTTCTCATCTCATTATGAGAATTCAGGGCTTTCCAATTATTGGTCTTCCCAGACAGATCGAACCTCGCTATACGAGCCGACATGATCAAAACCGCACATATCCTGCGCCTCCGACGCCGACGCCTGACCGCGTAACCGGCCCGTTTGATCTATTTGCGCTGTCCAAATCCGCGCATTCTCCACCAAATCAGTTGACGACCATGGCCCGGGTGTATCACTCACAGGGCTTAAGCTATCTTAAAAGGATGATCCGATGATCCCGTCCGTTCTGCCGACCTATAACCGTGCGCCCCTGACTTTCGTGAAGGGCGAAGGCGCCTGGCTGACCGAGGCGGATGGCCGACGTTTTCTGGACCTCGGAGCGGGCATCGCGGTGAACGCGCTGGGCCACGCGCATCCAGCGCTTGTGAACGCGCTGACCGAGCAGGCGCACGCGCTGTGGCATGTCTCGAACCTTTACCACATTCCGCAGCAGCAGGCGCTGGCCGACAAGCTGGTGGAACATACTTTTGCGGACACGGTGTTCTTTACCAACTCGGGCACCGAGTCCTGCGAACTGGCCGTGAAAATGGCCCGCAAGTATTTCTATGACAAAGGCCAGCCCGAGAAGGTCGAGATCATCACCTTCGATGGCTCGTTCCACGGACGGTCTTCGGCTGGTATCGCCGCCGCCGGGTCCGAGAAGATGACTAAAGGTTTCGGCCCCTTGTTGCCCGGCTTCGTGCATCTCACTTTCGGAGATTTGGACGGAGTCACCGATGCGATTACCGAAAAAACAGCGGCAATAATGATCGAGCCGGTGCAGGGCGAAGGCGGCATCCGCCCCGTTCCCGACGCCGAACTCAAAGCCCTGCGTCAAATCTGTGATGAAAATGGCCTCCTGCTGATCCTGGACGAGGTCCAGTGCGGCGTGGGCCGGACTGGTAAGCTTTTTGCCCATGAATGGGCGGGTATCACGCCAGATATCATGATGGTCGCCAAAGGCATCGGCGGAGGCTTCCCTCTGGGCGCGGTGCTGGCCACCGAAGAGGCCGCCAGCGGCATGACCGCAGGCACCCATGGCTCCACCTACGGGGGGAACCCGCTAGGCTGCGCCGTTGGCTGCGCCGTGATCGACCAAGTTGCCACGCCCGCCTTCCTCGAAGGTGTCAACCGTAAGGCAGGCCTGTTGCGCCAGAAACTCGAAGGCCTAGTCGCCGACCATCCCGAGGTTTTCGAAGAGGTGCGCGGCGCCGGCCTGATGCTGGGCCTGAAGTGCAAAGCGACCAATATCGACGTCGTCAACGCGGGCTATGACAACGAGGTCATCACAGTTCCCGCCGCCGACAACGTCATCCGCCTCTTGCCGCCACTGACCCTGACCGAGGACGATATTGCCCAGGCGATGATCCGCCTCGACAAGGCCGCGACGCAAATCGAAGCCAATCTGGCCACCGCCTGATTCTTCTTCTGTTCACAAATACCTCGGGGGTGTGGGGGCTGGCCCCCACGCACCACAGCCAAAAGCGAAACGATATGAACCATTTCCTTGATATCCACAAAACCGGCGCAGCCGACCTCCGCAACATGATTGATCAAGCGGGCGCGATGAAACACGCCCGCCTTGGACGGCCAAAAGCCGCGCTGGATGATGAACAGCCGCTCAAAGACCACATGGTCGCGTTGATCTTCGAAAAACCCTCGACCCGGACGCGCGTGTCGTTTGATGTCGGTGTGCGTCAGATGGGCGGTCAGACCATGGTCTTGTCCGGCAAGGACATGCAACTGGGCCATGGTGAAACCATCGCGGACACGGCCCGTGTCCTGTCACGCTATGTGGACATGATCATGATCCGCACTTTTGACGAAACCGTCCTGACCGAGATGGCCGAATACTCGGACGTACCTGTGATCAACGGCCTGACAGATCGCACCCATCCCTGTCAGATCATGGCCGATATCCTGACCTACGAGGAACACCGCGGCCCGATTGCGGGCAAAAAAGTGGCCTGGACCGGCGACGGCAACAATGTATGCGCCTCGTTCCTTCACGCGGCAGGGCAGTTTGGCTTTGACCTGACATTCACCGGCCCGGCACAGTTTGACCCCGAGGAAGAATTCATGGGTTTTGCCCGTCAGAAAGGTTCTCAAATCGTTGTCGAGCGTGATCCCTACAAGGCCGTTGAGGGCGCAGATCTGGTGGTTGCCGACACCTGGGTCTCGATGCATGACAGCCAATCTGCGAAAGAGCGTCGTCATAACATGCTGCGCCCATATCAGGTCAATACTGAGCTGATGTCCCATGCCAAGCCCGACGCGCTGTTCATGCACTGTCTGCCCGCCCACCGCGAGGAAGAGGCGACCTCTGAGGTCATGGACGGCCCGAACTCCGTGATCTTTGATGAGGCAGAAAACCGCCTTCATGCGCAAAAAGCAGTGATGCGGTGGTGTCTGGGCGTCTAAGCGCGTCTCCTCACGTCCCAAACACGCAGTTTGGCGAGCGCCCGCCCGCTCGCCAATAGCACCAAAACGCAGAGGGCTGTCTTGGTCATGATCTCCATCGTGCCCTCGATCAGCACAGCGTGCACAACGCTTCCGACGATTGTCACAGAAGCCAGCGTCGTATGCGTTAGCCGCCAGACACGAAACCGCAAGGCCATGCGTTGTCGATAGATACCCAGAAACGCCGCGAAAAAAGCCGCCCACATCGCGATCACTCCCCACGCGGAAAACGGGGTCGCCGAGACGAAGAGCAACGCATCCACCACATCCGGAGGGCTGGTAATCCAGAGGCCGCCAACATGGATGCAGATCGCCGCAATCAACGTAGTCCCGACCCATCTGTGCAGGCGACGGCTGGTCATCGGGGTAAGTCCCGGCAAAATTCTGGCCGCCAGCAGAGGTTGCAGCAAAAGCAACCCAAGGCTCAGAACCCCGGCAAACCCTGCCAGAATGTAGATGGGGTCACGCCAAGCGAGATACGGGCTGGTTGCAGCCGCGATCAACGGAACAAGCAACGCCGCCCCAATCCCCAGCCAAATCAGAGCGCTGCGGATCACGTGGCTCAGGCAGGTTGCAGCACGAAATGTGCGGCCAGCGTTTTGTCTTTCGCGCTAGACATCACGGGCCGCAGGAACACCGTCTGGAACTCACCGCTGTCATAGGCCAGATGCCCATGCGGTTGCCCGAAGGCAGGCACGATCTGCGGCATCTCCAGCCGAAACTCGCCATTGGCGTCGGTCAAGGTCGCTCCGTGACTGTGAGGATCGCGCTCGTGCCCTTCGGTCGTGTGTGCCCAGATCTGGATGCGTTGACCGGGCAGGGGCGCTCCGTCCCCGGCGCGCCGCACGGTGCCTGTCATCCAGAACCCTCCGCCACCGATCCGGTCGACGATCGGCGCGCCGGGGCGATAATTGTTGGATCCACCGCGCATAGACGGGGTCGCAGCAAGCCCGCTGGCATGCGTTCCGCCCGATAGACCCGTCGCGAGGGTGCCAATGCCGGCAACAATTAAAGACCGGCGGGTTATCTGAAGGCGCGTCATGGAAACTCTCCTGTCATCTGGCCCACATTCTAGCCCGACCTGACTAGCCGGGTTCGCCTACCACAAAATATAGCACGCTTGATTGGAAAACCGAGCGCGCGCCGTCCAAGCGTGGACGATTTAATGTTCACTGCTATGTGAGGGTGCATGGCCCACCGAGCTTTACCGAACCAGACGCCGCACCAAATATGTGCGCAGGTGCGCGATACATGTAGCGAACTCTGCGCTACAGTGCATCCAGGAACGTTAGAAAGTTAGCCCGTCCGACCAAAGGAGATCAGGCATGAGCTGGAACCCGACTCACACCCCCGACTGCGTCACGGAAAACCCGGCGCTTGAGACGTTGATCATCCCGCGTGCCCGCGATCTGGGCGGGTTCGAAGTGCGTCGGGCGCTGCCATCGGTCGAACGCCAACTGGTCGGGCCGTTCATCTTCTTCGATCAGATGGGTCCAGCCGAGTTCATCACCGAAGGCGGCATAGATGTCCGCCCGCATCCTCACATCGGGTTGGGGACCGTGACCTATCTGTATCAGGGCGAGTTTGAACATCGAGACAGTCTGGGCACCCACCAAATGATCTACCCCGGTGAGGTCAACTGGATGGTCGCCGGTCGCGGCGTGACCCACTCTGAACGCACAAGTGCTGAGACACGCGCCCGCGAAAATAAGCTTTTTGGTATCCAGACCTGGATCGCTTTGCCCGAAGCGCATGAGGATATGGCACCGGATTTCGAACATCACAAACAAGGCGCGCTGCCCCATATTCAGGACAAGGGCGTGAGCGCCCGCCTGATCCTCGGCTCGGCTTATGGTGAGACAAGCCCGGTTACCATGCTGTCCGAGACTTTCTATCTGGATGTCGAACTGGATCCTGGTGCCTCGTTCCCGCTGCCGGACGATCATGAGGATCGGGGCGTCTATGTCACCGAAGGCTCGGTCGAGATTGCGGGCGATAAATTCGAGGCCGGGCGCATGATGGTCTTCCGTCCGGGCGACAAGCTTTCGGTCACGGCCGGGCCAATGGGGGCGCGGCTTATGTTGCTCGGCGGCGCGACCCTCAACGAAGAGCGGTATATCTGGTGGAATTTCGTGTCTTCGTCGAAGGAAAAGATCGAACACGCAACGCGGGAATGGAAGAACGCCGACTGGGCGAACGGAGCCTTCCACCTGCCCCCCGGCGATGATCAGGAGTTTATTCCGATCTCGCCGGAACTGGAACGCACGAAACCCAGACTGGCCCGCTGAACGCCACGTTACCTCGCGCTGGGCTTGCCCCGACACGCTAACCCGGTGATCCTTCCCGCAACGGAGGGATCACTATGAAGATCGTCATTGCAGGTGCGGGTAGTATCGGCTGCTATTGCGGCGCGCTGTTGGCTGATGCCGGGCATATGGTCACTCTACTCGGCCGCGCCCGCGTTTTGGACCCGATCCGACAGCAGGGGCTGACGGTCACCGATTTCTCAGGTCTCAATCTCACGGTTCCGGCCACATCGCTAACGCTCAGCACAGATCCTAACTGTCTGGCCGAAGCCGATCTGATCATCGTCACTGTGAAATCTGGCGCGACCGAAGAAATGGCGGCGCTGATCGCGTCGCATGCGCCGCAGTCGACCCCGGTCCTTTCCTGGCAAAACGGGATGGGAAACACCCGAACCCTGCGCGCCGCATTGCCCAACCACGACGTCCGCGCAGGCATGGTACCTTTCAACGTGGTTCCAACCCGCCCAGCCGCCTATCACCGCGCCACTTCCGGGGATATCGTCATTCAAGCGGGCCCCGGGTCTTTGGCCGAACACCTGACCAGTGCCCATCTTCCAATCACCGAGAGCGACCAGATCGAGGCTGTTCAATGGGGCAAGCTTGTCATCAACCTCAACAACGCGCTGAATGCGCTATCTGGCCTTACGCTGGTCGAACAACTGACGGATCGAGATTGGCGTCGCCTGATGGCTGATCAGATGGCCGAAGCACATTCGGTTCTGAAAGCTGCCGGTCACCCGGTCGCCTCGACCACACCGCTGCCCGCGTGGATGACGCCGCATATCCTGCGCCTTCCGACACCTTTGTTCAAGCGCATCGCCGCTAAAATGCTGACCATCGACCCCAGTGCGCGAACCTCGATGGCCTATGATCTCAGCGCTGGTCGCCCTACGGAAATCGACAGTCTGCAAGGCGAGATCATCCGTCTTGGCCAGTCCCTGAACAAACCAACTCCAATCAACAGCCGGGTCGCCGAATTGATCCGCGAAACCCCCGCAGAACCTATGCGCCCGGCCCAGATCAGACCCTGATCCGCTCTTCATCTGGCTAAAAATATCCCGGAGCGCGAGGCAGAGCCTCGCAAATCCCCAGCTTACCCAAATGCAGTCAGCATCCAGAAAATCACAGCGGACAACACAGCCGCTGCCGGAACGGTCACCACCCAAGCGGCCACGATCGTCATGAAATGCGAGCGGCGAACCAGCTTGCGCCGCTGATGCTCTTCCCGCGCCAGTCGCTGCTCGGGCGGGCGTTGGCGGTTGGAGTGTGCCCAGCGTCGGTCAGAATGCCATTCACGATAGAAACCCACACCAAAAACGGCGCCCACGGTGATGTGGGTCGAACTTACTGGCAGGCCCAACCAGCTGGCCAGGATCACGGTGATGGCGGCAGACAGCGCGACGCAAAAGGCGCGCATCGGGTTCAACTTGGTGATCTGACTGCCCACCATTCTGATCAGTTTCGGCCCAAACAAGAACAGACCAAAGGAAATCCCAAAGGCTCCGATCACCATGACCCATGTGGGAATGGTGACTTTGGCGGCAAAATCTCCGAACTCGGCTGCGTGCACGATAGCGGCCAGAGGGCCGACCGCATTTGCCACGTCATTGGCTCCATGCGCAAAGCTGAGGAAGGTCGCTGAAATCACCAAAGGCAACCCGAACAGGGTTTTCAGCGACCGCGTTCGGTTCTCTAGCCCTTGCGAGCGGCGTCGCACCCATGGCACCGTCACGGCCCATGCAAGCAGACCAGCGCCGAGACCGATCAGAACGGCCGTGTTCAGATCAATCGCAACGATTTTCTTCAGCCCCTTCACCGCCAGATAGGTGGCGAAGGCACCAGCCATTAGCCCCACGAGGATGGGCACCCAGCGCTGCGCGGCTGCAATCTTGTCGTCCTGATACTGGATTTTGGCCTTGATCAGCGCCAGAAATACAGCTGCAATCACGCCACCCAGAACCGGAGAGATCACCCAGCTGGCCGCGATCGCCCCCATGGTGCCCCAGCTGACCGCGCTCAGCCCTGCCGCAGCGATGCCAGCACCCATGACCCCGCCCACGACAGAATGAGTGGTCGAAACAGGCGCGCCCAGCCAAGTCGCAAGGTTGACCCACATGGCCGAGGAGATCAGCGCCGCCATCATCGCCCATATGAACACATTGCTGTTCTGGACCGAGGCCGGATCAATGATCCCCTTGGAGATGGTTGAGACCACATCCCCACCCGCCAGCAACGCGCCTGCGCTTTCGGCGATGGCCGCGATGGCAATCGCGCCGCCCATAGTCAGGGCATTTGCACCCACGGCCGGGCCCATGTTGTTGGCCACGTCATTGGCGCCGATATTGATTGCCATATAAGCCCCGAACGCAGCCGCTGCGACGACGATCACGCCACCATCCGCCTGCCCAAACAGAACCGCCGCCGTCAGCCCGGCCAATGCCATGAAGGCCAGCGCGATGCCCGGCGCCAGCAAGGGGCGGGCGACATGCGCATTTGCCGTCTCGACCCGCGAGATGCGATGCAGGTCGCTGTCCAGCGCCTTCCAGCGCGGTTTGGAGTTCGTGTTCGACATGGGTGTGATAAGGTCCAAAAAGATTGACGCCGGTTCCTACAGGTTTCACGACCTGAGGGCAACCGTGACGCCACTTGACCTTTACAGATGCCTGAGTAGGGCCTTGAGTTCAGGCTCATCCACACGTTCAGCTGCTATCTTCGGCGTCACCCAGTTCCGCTGCCGCTGATCAACTTCGGGGAAGTCATCCAGCAGTTTCGTCACGCGCAGATGGTAGACGCTGGTCAACACTGCCTCGACCGAGCCGTCTTTGAGAACCTTGTCATAGGTGAAGTGACCCACCGGCTCTTTTTTGGCTTTGGCCTCGCGAACGCCGGCCTCTTCCCAGGCCTCTTGCAGGGCAGTTCCGGCGCCGTCCAGCCCGTCGATCGGCCAACCTTTGGGAATGATCCAGCGCCCAGTGTCGCGGCTGGTCACCAAAAGAACCTCGTGGCCCGATTTGGTCTGACGCGTACAGAGGGCGGCCACCTGCACGCGCTTGGGTCGCTGTATCATAGGTCGTCCGACCTCATCCCAGATTCTCTGCAACTGCGCTTTCATTGTTCTGCCGCTCGGGAAGCATTTTACCTCAATGTATGTTCAAATAGTGGCCGAGATTGTTTAATGCAACGTAACCCCGGAAAAATGGCTTTTCTTGGGGGTTTGGCGGCAATTTTGTCGCGATTTTGGGGAAATTCGACAGAACTTAGCGCTTGGTGATGCCTCAGCCGGGCCTTCGTTTGGCCCGCAACGTCGGATCGGCCTGCGTTGGATCTTCGGGCCAGGGATGTTTGGGGTATTGCGCGCGCATGTCTTTGCGGACATCCGCGTAAGAGCCAGCCCAGAACCCCGGCAGGTCGCGGGTGATCTGGATCGGGCGTTGTGCGGGAGACAGCAAGGTGATCTTCAACGGTGTGCCTCCGACCACCGGATGGCGCGTGACACCGAACAGTTCTTGCAGACGCACCGAGATTTCAGGCGCGTCGCCCCCGTAGTCGATGGGAACCTTGCGGCCCAGTGGGGTAACGAAGGATCCCGGAGCACGGCGGTCCAGCTCTTGCGTCTGCGCCCAGTCCAGACGGGCCCGCAGTGCGGGCAGCAGGTCAAAGCGCTTCCAGTCCTCCGCACTGCGCACGCCCGAGAGCATGGGAAACAGCCAATCTTCCCGCGTGTCGATCAGCCCTTGGTCCGAGAAGTCGGGCAGGTCCACCCCATCAGCGCGCACCAGTTCAACCCGTGCGGCCAGCCGGGCGGCTGCGCCCTCCAACCGCAGCCCTAGATCGCGCACGCCGTCCAACATGGCACGGGCGATCGCGTCCTCGGGGACGTCTTTCCAGATCCGGTCCTCGAGCGCGATTGCGCCGAGGCGTTCTTGCCGCCGTGCAATGACCCGTCGGTCGCGTTTTGACCAGACACAGCTAGTCTCCCATCCGATCTGATCTGCGAACAGGGCGCGAATTTCACTTTCGCTGATCTGAACGGCCATGCGCGCCTTCGCCTCGCGCGGGTTGCCGTCGGTATCTATGACCACCAAATAGGGCGCGCCTGCCAGCGTATCGCCACTGTCCAGCACAACGCCCTTGCCGCCGGACAGCACATAGCGCGGTGCTTCGCCCTTACGCCTTTGGCCAATGCGGTCGGGATAGGCCAGCGCGGCCATGGAGGCGGTGCTGAGGTTTTCAGCCACAGATCCGGCCTGCGTTCGCAGCCGTTTGGCCTCGGCCTTGACCCGGTCCAACACGCCCATATTGACCTGCCAGACCCGGTTGCGCTGAAACGCACGGGCGTCGCGCAGAGCTTCAAGCCGCAAGGACAGGTCAACCGGAGCGCCCTTTAGTGGGTCACGTTCCGCCATCAGTGCGGCCAGAGGGGCTGCCTGCGCCCCCGCCGTAACCAGCATATGACCCAAGCGGGGATGTAGGGGCAGGGCAGCCAGCGCGCGTCCATGATCCGTGATCCGTCCCTTGCCATCCAAAGCGCCCAGTAAGGTCAGCAGCGCCTGCGCCTCAGCCAGAGCGCCCTCGGGCGGAGCTGTCAGAAATGCCAGATCACCGGCTTCGGCCCCCCAGAGTGCCAGTTCCAGCGCAAGCCCGGTCAGATCGGCGGCCTCAATCTCGGCAGGCGGGTAGGCGGCCAATGCCCCCTCTTCGCCTTTCGACCATAGCCGATAGCACAGCCCGTCTGAAACCCGGCCCGCCCGGCCTGCGCGCTGGGTTGCTTCGGCGCGCGTGACTCGTTCCGTCACCAGCCGCGACATGCCCGAGCCGGGATCGAACCGCGCCCGCCGTGCCTGTCCCATATCAACCACGACGCGGATATCGGGGATCGTCAGCGAGGTTTCGGCAATCGAGGTTGCCAGCACCACCTTACGTCCGCTCTCAACCGGTGCAATTGCCGCGCGCTGGGCGGCAAAGGGCATGGCCCCAAAGAGAGGGCGCACAACGCAATCTTTTGGCAATCGCTCAATCAGCGCAGTTTCGGCGCGGCGAATCTCACCCTCGCCAGGAAGAAACACGAGGATACCGCCACCGATAGCGCGGCTGTCCCGCTGGGCTTTAACGACCAGATCAATCAACGCATCCAACCGCCGGGCCTGCGTACCCAATGGTTTCTCCAACCATCGCGTTTCAACCGGATAGCTGCGACCTTCCGAGGTCACCAGCGGGGCCTCCATCAACCTCCCCACGGGGTCTGCATCCAGCGTCGCCGACATGGCCAGCAGGATTAGATCATCGCGCAGGGCTCCGGTGACCTCAAGACACAGGGCCAGCCCCAGATCGGCGTTCAGCGAGCGTTCGTGGAACTCATCGAAAATCACTGCACCGACGCCGGGCAGGTCCGGCTCGGATTGCAACATGCGGGTCAGGATGCCTTCGGTGACCACCTCGATCCGGGTGGCTTTCGACACTTTCGCATCGCCCCGGACGCGGTAGCCGACCGTTTGCCCGGCGCGTTCGCCCAGCGTTTCGGCCATCCGCTCGGCCGCGGCGCGGGCAGCCAGCCGCCGGGGCTCCAACATCACAATCCGACCGGCGCATATTCCGGTCTCTAGCATCGCCAGAGGCACCCGCGTCGTCTTGCCCGCACCCGGCGGGGCCTGCAGCACGGCACGGCCATGGGTTCTCAGGGCCTCCAGGAGTTCCGGAAGGGCGTCATCTATCGGCAAACGGCTCATGCGGCCTTATCGCCAAAGCGGGACCCGACGTCCAGAAGCCGCGCAGTTAATCCCGCAGGGCCTCTGGACAAACCCCGCGCCGCACATTCATCTAGGGCGGATTCTAAAGGGACCGGACGGATGGACATAGCTGACTTGGGCGACAGGATTTTGCGGGGTGAGCGTCGGGCTTTGGCGCGTGCGATTACCTTGGTCGAAAGCCAGCGCGAAGATCACCGGGCGCAAGCGACTGAGTTGCTGTCCCATCTGGCGCAGTCCGGACGGCAATCCCTGCGGATTGGTCTGTCCGGTACGCCGGGTGTCGGCAAGTCTACATTCATCGAAAGCTTTGGTATGATGCTGATCGGGCAGGGGCTGCGCGTGGCGGTTCTGGCTGTTGACCCAAGCTCGGCCCGCTCGGGTGGGTCCATTCTAGGTGACAAAACCCGGATGGAGCGTCTGAGCCGCGAGAAAAACGCCTTTATCCGCCCCTCTCCCAGCCAGAGCCACCTTGGCGGGGTCGCCCGCCGCACCCGCGAGGCCATCGCCCTGTGCGAGGCAGCGGGCTACGATGTCGTCTTGATCGAAACCGTAGGGGTCGGTCAGTCCGAAACTGTGGTATCAGAACTGTCGGACCTGTTCCTGCTGCTGCTGGCCCCGGCAGGCGGAGATGAGTTGCAAGGCGTGAAGCGCGGTATCATGGAGATGGCCGACATCATCCTGATCAACAAGGCCGACGGAGACCTCAAGGCCACCGCAACCCGCACCTGCGCTGACTACGCCGGTGCTCTGCGCCTGTTGCGCAAAAGACCGCAAGATCCTGAAGGCTTCCCGAAGGCCATGGCCGTCTCCGCGGTTGAGGAACATGGGCTGGACAAAGCATGGACGGAAATCCAGAGTCTGACCGATTGGCGGCGCGAAGCAGGGCACTGGCAATCCAACCGCGCCGCACAAGCCCGCTATTGGTTCGATCAGGAGGTGCGGCATGCGCTGCTTGCACGCCTCGAAACGGCGCAGGCCAAAGCGCAAATGGCACAGCTTGATGCCGAGGTATCCCAAGGTCGCCTCAGCCCTGCCGCCGCGGCCGAGAAAATGCTGGCGAGCCTGGTCTGATGATACTTTCATCTTTTCAAAAATACTCACGCCGTAGGCACGGCCCGACGGGCCGTTCCGTTGCAAGAGGTTTCGGAAAAGAATCCGTCCGCCGTGTCTTGACCCTCCCAGCGATTCCCACTACACGCATCCAACCAGTTTTCGGGCGCGACTTCGGGTTGTGCCCCTTGTGATTTGGCCGCAGGCGTTTTGCCGGGCCTCCAGAAACAAAGGAAGAAACCATGTCGCGCCGTTGCGAACTGACCGGAAAAGGCCCGATGACTGGCAACAATGTCAGCCACGCCAAAAACAGAACTCGTCGTCGTTTTCTGCCTAACCTGAACGACGTTACCCTGCAGTCCGAGACCCTGGGTCGTGGCGTTAAGCTGCGCATCTCGGCAGCTGCCCTGCGCTCGGTCGACCACCGTGGTGGTCTGGACGCGTTCCTGGCGAAAGCCAAGGACGAAGAGCTGTCGGCAAACGCTCTGAAAGTGAAAAAGGAAATCGCCAAGGCTCAAGCCGCGGCCTAAATTCCTTCACTCATTAGAATTCCAAAGCCTCGAACCTAGCCGGTTCGGGGCTTTTTTGTGTGGAAACGATTGGCGGGAACTGTGGGGGCTTCGGAAACAAATTCTTCTTGAGTGATCTTGTTCACAGACCATGCCGCCCTATTTTTGACATTATTGGTTTATCAACAACGAGTGTTGTCCAATGTCATTTAAGAGTTTCTATTTCTTTCTCTTGCTGAGTAAGTTGGCAAGTAAGACGATATCTGCATGTTCCCGGATGCAGCGCCGGGTGAACCGGTCCCATACCAGTCTCACAAAGGGAACCGTAAAGCGGCGCGGCCTGGAATACTGAAGCGATTTCGGGCGCGACGGTTTGGCGCTTGAAGCCCGTTGGCTCAGCGGCCTATATCGAGGCCGAATGATACGTTTCGTGCCTCGAATCCTGCCCGTTGTGATGTGCCTGTTGGTTGTTCTGACAGGGCAGGGAGTGGCCGTTTCGCGCGGAGTTGACCGCGCCGTAGGCCAGATGGTGCTGTGTACGGGCACTGGACCCGTTGTCGTCTATATGGATGAGGACGGTCAGCCGACAGCGCCTCCGCACTATTGTCCGGACTATGCTTTGGCTCTGCTTGGGGCGGTTCATCCGCATCCTCCGGTCATGCCTGATGCGCCGCCGATGGGTGGTGTTCAGCCGCTTGGCCGCGATGAAAACCTGATCGCGCTGCCGTTGCCGCGGAAACCGGCGCGGGCCCCTCCGACAACGGTCTGATTTTCTTTCGATACAAATCAGACCAATTGAAATAGGAGAGGCGCGATGTCCCTCAAATCCACTCTGTTCGCAACACTGGCCGGTTGCGTATTGGCCGTTCCAGCCCTCGCTGCCGATATCATCGTTGTAGACGACGCTTATGCGAGGTCGTCTGGCAAGGCGGCCAAGGCGGGCGCGGCCTTTATGGTGATACAGAACACCAGTGATACCGACGATCGCCTGATCCGTGCGACTTCGGACGTATCGGCTCGGGTCGAGCTTCACACCCATATGATCGACGATGCGGGCGTGGCCAAGATGGTGCATGTCGAGGAAGGCTTTGTGATTCCAGCGGGCGAGAGCTTTGCGCTCAAGCGCGGGGGTGCCCATGTGATGTTCATGGGTCTGAAGGACCCGTTTGAGCAAGGCGAGATGCTGCCGGTCACGCTGGTTTTTGAAAATGCAGGTGAGGTCGTGGTTGAGATTCCGGTTGATCTGGAGCGTCAGGACAAGCATGGCCATGGGCATGGTCACGATAACCACGGGTCGCATTCGAACTAGGTGAACGCCTGTCTTCGGGCCGCGTTGCGGTCGTCATCCATGCGTAAGGCCGGGCACAGAGCCCGGCCTTTTGTGTCCCTGGGCTGGTGTTGGCGCTTTAACGGTTGATGGTTTTCATGCCGACCCGGTCGCTGGCGCTGCGCAGACGGGTAGCCAGCCAGAACATCACGGCTGCAATCGCAAGGGCCGAAAAGGCGATGGCCCATCCCAGTGCGATCAATGCAACGGCTGGCCATATCATCAGGACCAGGCCGATGATCAAAGCTGCGATCCCTGACCCACGCATCGAGCCGCGCTGAGGGTCGCGCTCATTCATTTGTTGTGAAGCGGCCAGTGAGCCGATGCCAATGATCAATGCCCAGGCGCCCAGCAGGAAGAAGGCCAGCTTGACGGTGCCTTCCGGCCAGATCAGCAGAACGAGGCCGATCAGAACAGCGCCAATGGCCGCCCCGCCCAACAGCCCGCGACGACCAACCCCCAATAGAGTCAACCCGCCGTCGATGATCAACAGTGCCCCAACCAGCCGTAGCAACAGCGCGATGCTGCCCGAGGGCCAGAACAGCGCGGCGATACCAACCGCACCCGCCAGCGCCCCACGTATCAGGAACGTCCACCACAGGCTTGAGAGCTGCGCGCTCAGCCTGTCTCGCTCGGTCATGCTGCCATCGTCCAGAATCTCGCCGGATTGGGGGTTTTGGTCGGTCATATTGCGGCCTCTTGAAAAACTTGTTGAAATAGAGCGGGGTCGTCCTGCCTTGTCGTTCGCACTAGGTTTAAATCTGTAGTAAGCGATCAACCCATTTTGGCACAGTTTCGGACGCTTTGCCCAGAAGATGGTCGTCGAATCCTCCGCCTGTCGGCTCCAGATTGATCTCAATTGTGTGCGCCCCAACCGCGTGGGCTTCGTGGACGAAAGCTGCCGCTGGATAGACTTGGCCTGATGTGCCGATCGCAGCGAAGATCGTGGCGGAGGCGAGGTGATCGAAAATCTCCTCCATATGATAGGGCATTTCGCCAAACCAGACCACGTCAGGGCGTGCGGTTGGGGCGTTGCAGGCCGGGCAGGGTTCGTCCACCTCCATCTCAGGCGGAGCTGTCCAGCGGTGACCGCAGGATGCGCAGAGCGCACCGGACAGTATTCCGTGCATGTGGATCACATCCTGTGCGCCGCCGGCCTCGTGCAGCCCGTCGACATTCTGTGTGACGATCACAACCTCGCCCGGAAAGTCCCGTTGCAGCCGGGCCAGCGCCCTATGCGCCGGGTTGGGTACCACCTTGGCGGCCTGCACGCGACGGGCGTTGTAGAACCCCTGAACCAAGGCAGGGTCGCGGGCGAAACCCTCGGGCGTTGCCACATCCTCGATCCGGTGTTGCGCCCATAGGCCGCCCTCATCGCGAAAGGTGCTGAGGCCGCTTTCGGCGGAAATCCCGGCCCCGGTCAGAATGACGATCTTTTCCATATGCCCCTCACGCGCTACAGATTGGCCCATGACACATCGTATCCTCTTTGTTTGCCTGGGCAATATCTGTCGGTCTCCTGCGGCCGAGGGAGTATTTCGCGCCCGAGCACCCCATCACGCAACCGACAGCGCCGGGACGGCAGGCTGGCATATCGGCAAGCCGCCTTATGGTCCGATGCAATCCGCAGCCAAAGCGCGGGATATCAAGCTGGACGATCTGCGGGCTCGGCAATTCGTCGTTGAGGATTTCGAGCGGTTCGACCTGATTTTGGGAATGGACGCCGAGAACATCGCGAATATTGAGGCCCTGCGCCCGATCGGCAATCAGACCCCTGTGCGTCTATTGACCGATTTCGCGCCTAATGCCGGCGCGGATCACGTACCCGACCCGTACTATACTCGGGATTTCGACGGCGCGCTGGATCTGATCGAAACCGCAGTTGAAGGGCTTGCCACGCATCTTGAGGGCTAGCTGTCCATCACCTTCAACTGCCCGCCGAGCCAGGGCAGCTTGGCAATGGCCGGGTCGATCATCTGGCTTTGCATCAGCCGTCGCATCATGCCCGAGACCTCTTGCGGGACCTGATCGGACCAGTCGGTGCGGGTGAACAGCGATATCGTGCGCGAAAACGCGCCAAGCGGGCAGGGATGGGCCTGCAGGGCCTCGTGGAACCGGGCCGCGCGCATATATCCCAGCGGTGTAGTGATCGCCCAGCCCAAGCCCCGCGCCACCATCGCCATCAGGGCCAGATGTGAGCCGATCTCGAACCGCTCTTCAAACTCGATCTGTTGTCTGGCGATATGGCTCTCAATCTGACGGCTGATCAGCTGCTCGCGCGCATATCGCAGGAAAGGCAGTTTCTCGATGGCCTCGGTTCCATTGCTGACGCTGCTCGGCGCGACCAGAATGAAGGGGTCCTGCACCAGAGGATACTCTACCACACCCTCCAGCACCTCGCCGCTATGGGCCGAGACGGCCATATGCAGGCGCTGTGCTTCAAGCTCGGTAAACAGGTCAAGGCTGGGCAGGGTGATCAGTTTGAATTTCGAGCGAGTCAGGCTGTCGGCCAATAGGGTCGCAAGCCGCGGCGTCAGGTCGTTGTCGAAATCGTCGATCAATCCGATGGACAGGGTCGAGAGATGCCCCAGATCCATCACGGTCAACTCGCTCTGGGCCATCTGCAGCTCGGACAGAACCGCCTGCGCGCGGGTCAGAAAGCTGCGCCCGGCCTGCGTCAGCCGCATGGGCCTGCGCCCGTGATCCACCAGATCGGTGCCGAGGGCTTTTTCCAGATTGCGCAATTGCTGAGAAACCGAGGGCTGGCTCAGCCCAGTAATCTCGGCCGCTTGCGCCACCGATCCTGTCCGGGCCAGCGCCTCAAATACCTCAAGGCCCCGCAGGGTCAGCCCTTTCATCACCATAAGATACACCTTTCGCTGCGCCTTTTCTGGGGCGCAGCAGGCATCAGGTCAAGGTTTCAGAACGGCTTAGCTGCAGATCGCCTGCGCCATCTGACCAAAGTTCTGATACCGATCCCACAGCGCGTCATCTCGCGCCGTCTGAGACATCTTCAATTGCTGCGCCTGATGTGGGTCTTTGAACCATTTCGAGACGGTCTTCTGATCACTTCGCGTCAACGCCTGATCTGCCACGCGCTGGATGCAAGAACACCGCGACCGCGTTGCCGCCTGACGATCCGACGCCAAACACGCCCGCTTGATCTGCGATGCATCCGCAACTGGAGCCACTGTCGTCAGCGACGCCGCACAAAATGCGATAAGGAGGAACTTTTTCATGCTCATGCCTCGTTTTTGCCTGCTTGGAGGAGTCTTCTGCCCCTCTCAGTCTGCGCGGGAGTATGAATCAAAGTGGATTCGGGATCAATCGGGTGGTTCGAAAAAGTGATTGCACGCAGCTGAGATGTCGCGTTTTTTTAGGCGGCACTGTTTCGATCTCTTTCGTGAGGCCAAAATGCTAAAGAAATACGGGCGCACGTTCCACCTGCCGGACTCTCCCGGGGCCACCAGCGATGACAAGATCATGTCCAGCGTAGATGCATTGGCTTCGGCCGATGAGGTGGTATTCACCGAAAAAATGGACGGTGAGAATACAACGATCCATAGCCAAGGCTGTCACCCCCGCAGTATCGACGCGCGATACCACCCGTCTCGAGATTGGATGAAGGCTTTCGCTGCCGGAATTGCGCCACGGCTTGCTGAAGACGAGCGCATTGTCGGTGAGTATCTGTTTGCGCGCCACTCCATAGCGTACTCGGCGTTGCCGACTTACTTCCTGGGTTTCGCTTGGATAAAGGCAAAGCGCGTGCAATCTTGGGACGCGACGCTTTCACGCTTTCTCGAATTGGGGATCACCGCCGTTCCTGAACTCTATCGCGGACGGTTCTCTGCCAAGGTTGTTGCGGATGTGATTGCAGACCTGAATTTGGATGCGCAGGAGGGTTTTGTCGTTCGCACAACTGCTGGGTTCAACCAAGAAGACATGTCCACTCACCTGGCGAAATACGTGCGCGAGGGTCACGTGCAAAGTGAGACGCATTGGATGAACGCGGAGCTGGTCAAAAACAGGTTGCTCTGAACGGTCAGAGACCTCGCAATAAAAGGGCTTCGCTGCGGTCTCGTCCCACCTTGACCGCAGCCCATTTCCGACGCATATCCCCAACCCATGACAGACCTCGCTCATATCCGCAATTTCTCCATCGTCGCGCATATCGACCATGGCAAATCCACCCTTGCTGACCGGCTCATCCAAGAGACTGGAACGGTCAAGGATCGCGACATGAAGGAACAGCTGCTCGACAGTATGGATATCGAGCGTGAGCGCGGCATCACTATCAAGGCTAACACGGTCCGCATCGACTATACTGCCGATGATGGCGAGCAATATGTGCTGAACCTGATCGACACCCCCGGCCACGTGGACTTTGCTTATGAGGTCAGCCGCTCCATGCGGGCGGTTGAGGGCTCTTTGCTGGTTGTGGACTCGACCCAAGGGGTCGAGGCGCAGACGCTGGCGAATGTGTATCAGGCCATCGACGCCGATCATGAGATCGTGCCGGTGCTGAACAAGATCGACCTGCCCGCCTCCGATTGTGACCGCGTGGCTGAACAGATCGAGGATGTGATCGGTATCGACGCGACTGATGCCATTCAGGTCAGCGCCAAGACGGGGCAGGGCATCCATGAGACGCTCGAAGCCATCGTGCAGCAACTGCCCGCGCCACAAGGCACTCTGGATGCGCCGCTCAAGGCGATGCTGGTGGATTCGTGGTACGACGCTTATCTCGGCGTCATCGTTCTGGTCCGTATCATGGACGGCACGCTGAAAAAAGGGATGCGGGTCAAGTTCATGTCGAACAATACCCTGCACCATGTCGACCGCGTCGGTGTCTTCCGGCCCGAGATGGAGATGGTCGACAGCCTCGGCCCCGGTGAGATCGGCTTTCTCACCGCCTCGATCAAACAGGTCCGCGACACTCGCGTCGGTGACACCATCACCAATGACCGCAACGGGACAGAAGACGCGCTGGACGGCTTCAAACCCGCGCAGCCGGTGGTGTTCTGTGGCCTCTTCCCCGTAGACAGCTCCGAATTCGAAGACCTGCGCGAGGCGATCGACAAACTGGCGCTGAACGACGCCTCATTCTCGTTCGAAATGGAAACCTCGGCCGCGCTGGGCTTTGGTTTCCGCTGCGGCTTCCTTGGCCTGCTGCACCTTGAAGTCATCCGCGACCGCATCGAACGCGAATATGATATCGAGCTGATCACCACCGCGCCGTCGGTGATCTATCACGTCTACATGAAAGACGGCGAGATGATCGAGCTGCACAACCCCGCCGACATGCCCGATCCGTCGAAGGTCGACCATATCGAGGAGCCGCGCATCAAGGCGACCATTCTGGTGCCGGACGAATACCTGGGCGACGTGCTGAAACTCTGCCAGGACCGCCGCGGTATCCAGCTGGACCTGACCTATGCGGGCAGCCGCGCCATGGTCGTCTATGACCTGCCGCTGAACGAGGTTGTCTTTGACTTCTACGACCGGCTGAAATCGGTGACCAAGGGCTATGCCTCGTTCGACTACCAGATGACCGGTTATACCGAGGACAATCTGGTCAAGATGTCGGTGCTGGTGAATGATGAGCCGGTCGATGCGCTGTCGACCATGGTGCATCGCGACCGGGCCGAGATGCGGGGCCGGGCGATGTGCGAAAAGCTCAAGGACCTGATCCCGCGCCACATGTTCAAAATCCCGATCCAGGCCGCCATCGGAGGCAAGGTCATCGCCCGCGAGACCCTCTCGGCCCTGCGCAAGGACGTGACCGCGAAATGCTACGGAGGCGACGCCACGCGGAAACGCAAACTGCTGGACAAGCAGAAGGCGGGTAAGAAGAAGATGCGTCAGTTCGGGAAGGTCGATATCCCGCAGGAGGCGTTTATTTCAGCATTAAAAATGGACAGCTAAGGCTGTCCATTTTTAGTGACAGTGGGCAAAAGCGACTTCTACAAGAGGTTAGCTTTCCGCATCTTCGTATTGCCTACGTGGCCATGGAGAGACGACCGACCTTTTGTCGGCAATGAGATCCGATGAAAGTGCTTCAAAAACACCATCTACGACCTTGGGTCTAGCCGAGCGAGCCAGTTGCTCGCCTGCTCGAGTGAGAAGGGTATCACCAACCTGTACCTGGCGGGGAGCGTCATCGTGAAAAATGACAATGAGTTCTCCTTCCACCCCCACAATTCTCAGAACCTGATCACCTTTTTGATTGTCGCCAAAAGTGAAGTGATATCCCATAGTGTTAAAATTAATTAGACCCAGTGAAGATAGGTGTTGCAACTCTTCGAATTTTAAACCGGTTCCTTCAAGAATGGGCTTAACGCTAGGAGTCAGAAAGGGATAAATGGCCATCCCGCCCGGTGTCTTTATTCCAAAACAAAAGCTCAGGTAGCTGTTAAAAAGCCGTGCGTCTTCGGTGTCTAGACTAGAGAGTATATCTATCGTTTTTTGTGAGATGGATTTTGGGGAGTTAGCTTCGCTGGCAATTAACTTACCCCACAACTCTTGAAGCTCCTCCTCTTCGACGGTTTTGCAGTTTTCGAATACTTTGGATACAAATTGATTTGAGATATTTCCCGGATCGGAGCTTTTCGACACTGATTCAATCGCAATACTGAGAATTGACTCCATGTTTATTTGGTTTCGAATTTCCTGATCCACTAGCCTGGAGATCGCTCTTTGACCTATCTCGGTTTGTGCCATCTCTGATGCTTGGGCTAGCTTTTGCTTTTCGAGTTCACCTTTGGCCTTTGTGATTTCCGCGTCTGCTTCTGCCTTGGCAATCCTCCTGATTTGCCAAGGTTTGAAAACACCGCCTACTCCATCGCAAAATCTTTCCACCAATATCTCGGCAGGTTTGGATACGTCGCCTAAGTTAATTAGATTGTTTTCGCTCATATTTCAAAATCTTGCCTGCGCATAACTCTGAAGAATCTATGCTTGGGAAGGGGGTTCCGCAACCCTGCAGTAGCGAGCTTGGAGTGGGTGTTCACATCCATCACCCCATCGAACTCTCCATTACAATCAACCCACCCGCCCGGCGGCACCGCCGGGCCGCGCCGACCCGCCCCCTTCAAACCGAAGGTTTGCCTCCGGCAAAACGGGCGGCGCGTTTGCGCCACCCCTCGGGCCGGCGCTGCCCTCCGTTCTGTTGATCGACGGTTGCGAACGCGTTTGCGCTCCGGGGCTCCGCGCGTTTGCGGTTGAGTTCGTATACTGGACGAGCCGCTCATCCCCTCGGGTCGTTCGCGGCACTTCCATCCTCCATTCAACCGCTCCGCACGTTTCCTCGAACAGATACCCACCGACCGATGCGAGTGATTTGTGACCCCAAACCTCTGACCCAGATCAAGGACCGAATTCGATCAACGCGCTAGTGTTTCCGCACTGTTGAATATCTGAATGAGGTCGCAATGCTCCCCCTGATGTTGATCGTTCATATCTTCCTTGGCTCTACCCTCGCAGGCACAGCCGTGATTGCTGTTCTGGTGATGGGATACACCGCAGTCCTTCCAATCGTGCTAGCGGCAGCAGTGGGGTTTGTGGCGGCCTTTCCGGCCTCGTATCTGGTGGCGCGCAAGCTGGAGGGGTGACGCCCGACCATCGCTTGCGAGTTGCAGGGGGCGTCACGCATATTCCGGAAACAAAAAAACCTGCCAAGATCGGGTCCTGGCAGGTTTGAATGGTTTCTGCAGTGGGGGAGAGGTTTACTCTCGGTTCCCCAGCAGTTGCAGCAGGAACATGAACATGTTGATGAAGTCCAGGTACAGGCTCAGCGCGCCCATGATGGCGGCTTTGCCCAGCCATTCCTGATCACCGGCATGTGCCATCTGCAGATAGGTGTTCTTGATCTGCTGCGTGTCATAGGCGGTCAGGCCGGCGAAGATCAGAACGCCGATGACCGAGATCGCGAAGGCCATTGCCGACGAGGCCAGGAAGATGTTGACCACCATCGCGACGATCAGGCCGATAACGCCCATGATCAGGAAGGTGCCCATGCCCGAAAGGTCTTTCTTGGTCGTGTAGCCGTAAAGCGACAGTCCCGCGAAGGCGATCGAGGTGATCAGGAAGACCTGAATGATCGACTGACCGGTGAAGGCGATGAAAATCCAGCTGATCGACAGGCCCATCACGGCGGCGAACGAGTAGAACACCAGCTGTGCAGCCGCAGCCGACATGCGGTTGATCATGGCGCTGAAGCCGAACACAAAGGCCAGGGGTGCGAACATGATCACCCATTTCAGCGGCGAGACATAGATCGAATGACCTAGCGCGGTCAGGTAAGTGTTCGCGTTCAGTTGCGCCACGGCTGCCGACGGATCGGTGGTGATCGACAGACCCGAGATCGCCCAGGCTGCGAGGAAGGTGATGAACATGCCCACGGACATCGTGCCGTAGACTTTGTTCATATGGGCGCGAAGGCCCTCATCAATCTCGGCGGCGCGTGCGCCTGCGGCCGTCCGAATCGTATCGAATTGTGCCATTTACAAAGGTCTCCCTAAACGTATCTGCGTGCGGCCCATGAGTATTGGCCACTTTCCTGCTGAATATCGGCAACTGCAGGCTGTGTTTCAAGAGTTTCTGCAGTATTTCCGCCTAAAATACGCAACAAAAACGGCGACCTGCTGCCGCAGATCGCCTATCGCTGAAAAAACATGAGTATTAAAGACAGCTTTTCCAGAACTGCGGGGCATCCCAGATGGGGCGGCGGGCCTCGGCGTCGGCCTCGGCACGGGTGATGCCGATGTCGTTCAGGGCGCGGGCATCCAGCCGAGCCAGTTGTTGGCGTTGACGTCGTACGGACAGGACGGACCGTATCCGCGCAGACAGGGATTGTTTGTGTTGGGGGCAGGGGCGGTTCAGTGCGATCGAGTTCATGGTCTATCCTTTCGTTTTTCAGATGGTTTAAATTAGTCTCATCAACTTCCTTGATTTATATGGCGGGATGGGGCACATTTTAAAAACGAATATTTTTGATTGGATGCATAAGGATTCGTGAACATGAGAAATCTGGACATCACCACATTGCGATCCTTTGTGGCTGTGGCCGATCAAGGCGGCGTTACGCGGGCGGCGGGGTTTCTGCATCTGACGCAATCGGCGGTCTCCATGCAGTTGAAACGCCTGGAAGAGCTTTTGGATCTAGAGCTTCTGGATCGCAGCGGGCGGACCATCGCACTGACCGCCTCGGGCGAGCAGTTGCTGGCCTATGCCCGTCGGATGATCGCTTTGAACGATGAGGTAGTCTCGAAACTCACGGATCAGGCCTTTGAGGGTGAGGTGGTTCTGGGTGTCCCTCATGACATTGTCTACCCTGCGATCCCGCGTGTTCTTCAGCGGTTCAACGCCGATTTCCCACGTGTGCGCGTGCAGTTGATCTCGTCCTATTCGCTGCAGCTTAAGGATATGTTCAAGCGCGGGGAATGTGACCTGATCCTGACGACCGAACCCTCGTCATCCGACGGCTCTGAGACCATTGCCGAGTTGCCCCTGCGCTGGATCGGGGCACCGGGTGGGTCCGCCTGGCGCAAGAATCCGTTGCCGATTGCGCTGGGGCGGCGCTGTATGTTCCGCCCACAGGTTATCGCGGCGCTGGATGCCGCAGGTATCCCGTGGGAGCTTTCGGTCGAAACCGAGAATGACCGCACCATCGAAGCGACCGTCAGTGCTGATCTGGCGATTCACGCGATGCTGGACGGCACCGAGGCCGCGCATCTTGAAAAGATCGACTCAGGAGGAGCGTTGCCCGAGCTGCCTGCGCATATGATCAACCTCTACGGAGGAGAGCCGGGGCGCGATGCAGTCATCGAAGCGTTGGCGCAACTGGTGCGCCAGAATTTCCGCATGCTGGGCAGCACGCCTTTGCGGGCCGTGGTGGGCTAGGGCGTAATCACGATCTTGCCGGTGGATTTGCGCTCCTTCAGCAGGCGCAGGCCGTGTTCGACTTGGTTCAACGGCAGGGTATGGCTGATATGAGGGGTAATCTTCCCTTCGGTATGCCATTGGAACAAGGTTTGAAAACTGTTGCGCACGATGTCAGGGCGGAACCTCAAATAACCGCCGATATAGAAGCCGATCACCGTCAGGTTCTTGACCAGCAGGTGATTGGCCGGGATTTGAGGGACATCGCCACCGGCGAAGCCGATGGGCAGCAGACGACCTTCGGGGTTGGTGGCGCGGAAGGCGGCTTTGAACACGTCGCCGCCAATCGCGTCATAGACCACATCAGCGCCTCCCAACTCTTTGACGCGGGCGCGCAGGTCTTCGGAGGCGTCGATCAGGTGATCTGCCCCGGCGGCCTGTGCAACCGCTAGCTTATCCGCACCGCGCGCCTGCGCGATCACGGTCGCGCCCATCAGTTTGCCGATCTCCACCGCGGTTAGCCCGACGCCACCGGCTGCTCCGGTCACGAGAAGGGTCTCACCCGGCTGCAACCGGGCGCGATGGTCCAGGGCAAGGTGACTGGTCCCGTAGGCGATCTGAATGGCGGCGGCCTCTTCAAAACGGGTCTCTTCCGGGATGGGGATGGCCCGATCCGCGTCGAACACGCCGTACTCGGCCAACCCGTCCTGGCCCGAGTACACGGCGACGCGGTCACCAACCTTCAAGCCAGAGACTTCTGGCCCCAGTTCGTCAATAACGCCGGCGATTTCCATGCCTAAAGTGAACGGAGGATTAGGTGTATCCTGGTATGTGCCCTTCTGCATCAGTAAATCGGCAAAGTTCAGGCCACATGCTTTGATGGCGATTCTGACCTGTCCCTCGGCAGGTGTCGGCGTGGGCACTTCGACAATTCGCGCGTCGGCGCCTTTGGATTCTATGCGATATGCAAGCATGGTGGTTCATCTCGGTTTTCAGGGAATAGGTCGCGGTATCAGTGAAATTGTCAATGCATTCAGTTGATTGTGCGCGCTAACAAAGACAGTTTGGCTTGACCAAGCCGCCAAAACTTCAGACATGCACAACCATAAACCAATGTACAGAGTTTCCAATTCAACCAACTTGAAAAAAAAGTCAAAAGCGGCAATATTGGGCGGCAGTGCTGTATCGGGGGATCGCACATGTCTGGTTAGGGGAAGCTTAAGGGGGCTCTTCTAACTTCTGTTTATGTGAACAGCGCGAAATCCCGCGACAGAAGTGTGTGTAGTAGAGGAGAATACCAATGACTCATCACGTGGATGTCCATGTGGGCAAGCGTGTCCGGCATCGCCGCTGGCTGATTGGCATGACCCAACAGCAATTGGCGCAGCAAGTTGGTATCAAGTTTCAGCAAATCCAGAAATATGAAACCGGCGCGAACCGAATCAGTGCCTCCCGCCTATGGGACATTGCCGACGCGCTGGACGTACCGGTCAGTTTTTTCTTTGAGGGTCTTGAAGACGGCCAGAAGGAGAAATCCGACAAAAACGCGCTTCCTGCTGACCTGATGGGTGACAAGGAAGCCTTGGATCTGGTGCGCTCTTACTACGCGATTCCGGAAAACCAGCGTCGCCGCCTGTTTGAACTGGCACGCGTTCTCAGCGACGTTGCCTGATCACCACGGCTTGACACTGGACTTTGTTCGCAGCACCAGTGCTGCATGAGCCAGACCGACCTGACCGACCTTGAAGTTGCCGAAGAAATGGCTGACGCCGCGCGCGCAGCCATTCTTCCGTATTTCAGACAAACTGACCTCGAAACCGACAACAAGCTGGCTGGCGGGTATGACCCCGTAACTGTGGCTGATCGTGCAGCGGAACAAGCCATGCGGGCGGTTCTGGCGCAGCGTCGGCCAGAAGATGGCATTCTGGGTGAAGAGTTCGGTCAGGTTGAGGGGTCTTCGGGCCGGATCTGGGTGCTTGATCCGATCGACGGCACCCGAGGGTTCGTCAGCGGTACACCGACCTGGGGCGTTCTCATCGCTCTGTCAACGCAGGACGGCCCAATCATGGGCGTGGTGGATCAGCCTTACATCGGTGAACGGTTTGTGGGCGGTGCGGGCATAGCTCAACTGACTGGGCCTTTGGGCACAACTCCGTTAAAAACGCGTGGCACACAGGCGTTGGAGCAGGCAACCCTGTTCACGACATTCCCTGAGGTCGGCACACCCGAGGATCGTGCGGGTTTTCAAGCCGTCGCTGGGCAAGTTCAGCTCACCCGCTATGGCATGGACTGCTATGCCTACGCCCTGCTTTCTGCCGGTCAGGCAGATCTGGTGATCGAGGCCGGGTTGAACGCCTATGACATTCAGGCACCGATTGCAGTGATCGAGGCCGCAGGCGGTATTGTCACCAATTGGCAGGGTGGCCCGGCCCACAATGGCGGAAGGGCATTGGCAGCCGCCAACGCTGAAATTCACGCCGCGGCGTTGGAAATCCTGCGTAACTATTGAATGTCATTGCCGCAATGGTCGCGCGTGAGTAAACTGGACTGAGCCGGTTCTTGCGCCCGTTTTCCGCTGGCTAATGCACTCCTTGCTTGAGACGGGCAGAAGCAGGAGCGTTAAATGCCCGAAATACTGATCAAAAACGCCGACACCATCCTGACAATGGATGATGATCGCCAAGAGTTGCACGGCGCGGATATCCTGATCCGGGGCGGCCAGATCGCCGAAATCGGCCAGGGTCTGACAACAAATGGAGAGGTCCACGATGCCTCGGGCTGCGTCATCACACCCGGGTTGGTGAATACGCATCACCACCTCTACCAAACGCTGACACGGGCGGTTCCCGGCGGGCAGGATGCGTTGCTGTTCGGCTGGCTGCAGACGCTCTACCCGATCTGGGCGCGGTTCGGACCGGATGAGATGTTCACTTCGGCGCAGATCGGTCTGGCCGAACTTGCCTTGTCGGGCTGCACACTCAGTTCCGATCACCTGTACCTCTACCCGAACGGAGCACGGCTCGAGGACACGATTGCCGCCGCCTCGGAATTGGGGATGCGCTTTCACCCCACGCGCGGGGCGATGAGTATCGGTGAAAGCGACGGAGGCTTGCCGCCCGACAGTCTTGTCGAGCGTGAACAGGATATTCTCAACGACATGATCCGCGTGGTGGATGCGTTTCACGATCCTTCGGAAGGGTCTATGTGCCGTGTAGGCTTGGCGCCCTGCTCGCCCTTTTCCGTCAGCCGCGACTTGATGCGAGACGCAGTACTGCTGGCACGTGACAAGGGGGTGATGCTGCATACCCATCTGGCCGAGAATGACGAAGATATCGCCTATTCCAAAGCCCAATTCGGCTGTCGTCCCGGCCAATACGCCGAAGAGCTGGGCTGGACCGGCGCAGATGTCTGGCATGCCCATTGCGTCAAACTGGATGGGGTCGAGATCGACCTGTTCGCAAGAACGGGAACCGGAGTGGCCCATTGCCCCTGCTCGAACTGCCGCCTCGGGTCCGGCATCGCGCCAGTAAGGACAATGCGGGATCAGGGCGTAAAAGTAGGACTGGGCGCGGACGGCTCGGCCAGCAATGACAACGGAAACCTGATGCTCGAGGCGCGGCAAGCTATGTTGCTGCAGCGCGTGGTGAATGGCGCAGACGCAATGTCCGCCCGCGAAGCGCTTGAGATCGCGACACGGGGAGGAGCCGACGTGCTAGGACGTCCTGATTGCGGGCGGCTGATGCCAGGTAAACGGGCCGATATTGCTGTCTGGGATACCCGCACAAGCCTCGAAAGCGCGGGCAGCTGGGACCCGGCGGCCCTCCTTCTGGCGGGACCAATGCAGGTCAAACATCTGTTCGCCGAAGGCCGCCAGATCGTGCGCGGCGGTCAGATCACGACGATTGACCTCCCGCGCGTCATCGAGACCCAAAACCGTCTGGCTCGCGCGCTTGCCGAATAGCGGGATCCGCCCTTCATCTGGCTAATAATATCCCCGCCGAAGGCACATTCAATTGGCGACCCGCACCCCTCCGATCCAGACATCGGCAATAGCGCGGTCGTCTCCCATCATGATGGTGGGGAACACGGCCTCCCACATATCATCGGCATGTACCTCGCGCTGGGCGATAGCCGGGGTCGAGGCGAGGTCGATCACCACCAGATCGGCCTCCATCCCCGGGACGACATTCCCAATGCTGTCGTCCATCCGCAGTGTTCGCGCCGACCCGACTGTACCCAGCCAGAGCAATTGCGCCGGGTGCAGGGGGCGGCCACGCAGCTGGCCGATCTCATAAGCTGCGGCCATGGTGCGCAGCATCGAAAAGCTGGATCCGCCACCAGTATCGGTGGCCAGTCCAACGCGGTGGCCGTCCCGGATCAGCCCGTTCATATCGAACAGACCCGACCCGATAAAGGTGTTCGAGGTCGGGCAATGCACCAAACCAGCGTCCACCTCGCGCAGCCGATCCCGCTCGCGATCTTCCAAATGGATGACGTGACCATAGAGACCATTCTGTCCCAGCAAGCCGAACTTCTCATAGGTATCCAGATAGTCGCGCGCATCCGGGAACAGGGACCGGACCCATTCGATCTCATCGGTTTGCTCGCTCAGATGGGTTTGCATCAGGCAATGCGGATGCTCTGCCCAGAGCGCGCCCAAAGCCTCAAGCTGTTCGGGTGTCGAGGTGGGCGAGAACCGCGGCGTGATCGCATAGGACAGACGATCCACGTGGTGCCATTTCTCCAACAGGGCCTGAGACTGATCATAGGCCGTTTGCGCTGTATCCTGCAGCCCTTCTGGCGCGTTGCGGTCCATGCAGGTCTTGCCTGCAACAACCCGTTGCCCGCGCTGTTGGGCGACCGAGAAAAAGGCATCGACGCTTTCAGGGTGAATCGTGCAGAAACTGCACATGGTCGTCGTTCCATGCGCGGCTGTTAGATCGAGGTACCGGTTGGCGATTTCGGTGGCGTAATCGATATCGCCGAACTTCATCTCTTCGGGGAAGGTATAGGTGTTCAGCCAGTCGATCAGCCGCTTGCCCCAACTCGCGATCATGGCGGTCTGCGGGAAATGCACATGCGGGTCGACAAACCCGGCCATGATCAAGTGAGATCCGTAGTCCGTAACCTCGGCATCCGGATGCGCGGCACGCAAGCGATTCAGCGCACCGACGGCCTGGACGCGCCCATCCTCGATCACGACCGCTTCGTCGAGTTTGGTGCAGTCCGTTGGCTCTCCCTCAAAAGGGGAGCCGTCAAAACTCAGAACGCGCCCTTTCAAAAGCGTCTTTTGCGCCATTCGCCTTGTTCCTTAGCTGTTTGAGCCCGTTCATCAGCATATGCGTGCGAAAGATGAGGGTAAATCGGCGCATTGTCATTGTTTTCCGGTAGCTGCTTCTTCTAATTAGGGGCCAATGGCGTGACAAAGAACGGGAGCAGCACATGACCACAGGCATTGATGATCCCGTAACCGAGGCTGCTGACGAAAATGTCTATGCGCTGGACCGCCGCACCGTTGCGGCGATCCTGTTTGCCGTTGACGTGGATGATCGCGACAAGCTGGTCGCGTTGATGGAACCGCTGCACGCAGCCGACATCGCCGACCTTCTGGAACAGATCAATCCCTACGACCGTGCCCGCCTGATCCGTCTCTATGACAAAGAGTTCGATGGCGACATCCTGTCGGAACTGGATGAGGCCGTCCGGGAAGAGGTCATAGGAGTTCTAAAGCCTGATGTTCTGGCCGAAGCCGTACGGGACATGGAAAGCGACGATGTCGTCGACTTGTTAGAGGATCTGGAAGAGCCACAACAGGAGACGATTCTGGACGCGCTCGAGGATTCCGAGCGGGTCGCGGCAGAGCAGGCGCTCTCATACCCCGAAAACTCGGCTGGTCGTTTGATGCAGCGCGAGGTCGTCATGGCGCCCGAGCATTGGACGGTGGGGCAGGCCATTGATTTCATGCGCGCCAATGATGATCTACCGGAACAGTTCTATCACGTCGTGCTGGTTGATCCGCGCCTGAAACCGGTTGCGCAGATCACCTTGGGCAAACTGATGGCCGCGCGGCGCGAGGTGCCGCTGAGGGACCTGGCGGAAGAGGAATTCCACATCATCCCCGTCGATCAGGACGAAGAGGATGTGGCCTATGCTTTCAACCAGTACCACCTGATCTCGGCCCCCGTTGTCGATGCCGATGGCCGTCTGGTCGGTGTTATCACCATCGATGACGCCATGGTGGTTCTGGACGAAGAACACGAGGAAGACATTCTGCGTCTGGCGGGTGTGAGCGACGAAAGCTCGATCTCGGACAGTGTCGCCGCGACCAGCCGTCGGCGTTTGCCGTGGCTTGCGGTGAACCTGTGTACGGCGATCTGTGCGTCACTGGTGATTTCGCAATTCGAGGCCGCGATTGATCAGCTGGTGGCGCTTGCGATCCTGATGCCGATTGTCGCCTCGATGGGGGGCAATGCGGGGACACAATCACTGACGGTTGCGGTGCGGGCCTTGGCCACGCGCGACCTGACCGCCTCGAACGTCATGCGCGTGATCCGGCGAGAGCTGTTGGTCGGCATGCTGAACGGCCTGTGCTTTGCGATCGTTCTGGGCACGGTTGGAATGCTCTGGTTCGATTCGCCTCTGCTTGGGGTCGTGATTGGGTCAGCTTTGGTCGTGAACATGATCATCGCGGGCTTTGCAGGTACGGTAGTACCGGTCTTGCTGGACCGAATGGGCATTGACCCGGCGCTGGCATCGGGGACGTTTGTGACAACCACAACGGATGTCATGGGCTTCTTCATCTTCTTGGGACTTGCCAGCGTGGTGCTTCTGTGACCGATCTGACTGAAATCAAAGCGATGGCGCGCAAGGCTGCGTTTGCCCGTCGCAAAGCGGCGTTTGATGCCTCTGTGCCGGGCTCTGCGGGCCGTTTGTCCGAGATACTGGCAGGTCACCGGGGCGTGCCCATGTCAGGCTATATGCCAATCCGGACAGAGATCGACCCGCTGCCTGCAATGGCTGAGGCCACAGCCTACGGTCCCGTTGGTGTGCCGGTGATTCAGGCCGCGGGGCAGCCGCTGAAATTCTCGCGTTGGACGCCTGAGGGCGCTTTGAAGGACGGACCGTTCGGGGCGAAAGTGCCCGAGATCGATGACTACTTCGACCCCGAAATCCTGATTGTCCCGTTGGTGGCTTTTGACGCCAAGGGCGGCCGCCTTGGCTACGGTGGCGGGTTCTACGACCGCACCTTGGAAGGGCTACGCGCCAAACGCCCAACCCTGGCGATCGGCTTTGCCTTCGATGGGCAAGAGGCCGAAGGGCTGCCGTTGGAGTCCACCGATCAGCCACTGGATATGGTTGTCACGGAAAGCCGTGTTCTGACGTTCTAAGGCTGCCTTGTTAGATCGAGTGGTTTTCGCGGAAGTATTCCCAAGCGTCTACCTCGCGGCCACTAGCCAATATGCAAACGCCGGTTTGCCCGTCGGCACCGTCGCGGATTTCATACTTGCCACCGCTTTCCACGCAGAATGTGGCCGCAGGGTTGGCAATCTGCGTGTTGGAATCGCTCGTGGCCGCTTGATCGCAAGCGGCAAGCGCAGTGAGGCCAAGGACAGACAATAGGATACGCGACATAAAGTTTCTCCGCTCTAAAGGGCTTTGACGGTTTATTACGGCAGCATAACCACTTGTGCTTCGCGTTGACCAGACTTACGACCGTTGGGATGAGGATACTTTTTCTGGGTGACGTCATGGGCCGCGCGGGACGCACGGCCATCCAACAGCATCTGCCGCGTCTGCGCGACGAATGGCGGTTGGATTTTGTTGTGGTCAATGGCGAAAACGCCTCGAACGGGATGGGGCTGTCGGGGGATCATGCCAAACTGCTGCTTGATGCGGGCGCGGATTGCGTGACGCTGGGCGATCATGCTTTCGACCAGAAAGACATGCTGCAACACATCGAGAAAGAGTCGCGCATCGTGCGCCCGGTGAACTTTGCCAAAGGCGCACCGGGGCGGGGTCATCGCCTGTTCAACGCACCCGGAGGGCGCAAGGTTCTGGTGGTTCAGGTTCTGGGCCAGGTTTTCATGAAGCGGCCCTTTGATGATCCGTTCTCGGCGGTCGAGCCGATCCTGAAGTCCCACCCACGCGGCGGGCAGGCCAACGCCATCATCGTCGATATGCATTGTGAGGCGACCTCTGAGAAAATGGCGATGGGCCACTATTGCGACAAGCGCGCCAGCCTTGTGGTGGGCACGCACACGCACGTACCGACGGCGGATTCGCAGATCCTGCCCGGCGGCACCGCTTATCTGACGGATGCGGGGATGTGCGGTGACTATGACTCGGTCATTGGTATGGACAAGGTCGAACCGATGCGTCGGTTCATCACCGGTATGCCCAAGGCGCGCTTTTCTCCGGCCAACGGTGAGGCAACCCTCAGCGGAGTGTTCGTCGAGACCAATGATCAGGATGGCAGCGCAAAATCAGTGCGCATGGTCCGCGTGGGCGGTCGGCTGGAGCAGGCCGGGCCGTAAATGCTTGCCCTGACCCGCGCAATGCGGGAAACTGGATGTCAGGCGCTTGGGCCTAAGGTTCGGACTGAAAACCACGAATGCAATTCCTCTCATTGACAGACACGGGCAGCGCGATACTGGCGCTTTTGGTTGTCGCGGGCATGTTCGTCATGTTCCTGCGCGAGGTCTACCCGACCGAGGTCGTGGCCATTGGCGGCGTCGCACTGATGCTGGTGACGGGCATTCTGCCCTATCAAAGCGCGCTGGCCGTGCTGTCCAACCCCGCGCCTTGGACGATTGCCGCGATGTTCATTATCATGGGGGCCTTGGTGCGGACCGGAGCGCTGGATGCGTTCACCTCAACGGCCCAGAAGCAGGCGCAAGTAAACCCGCGCATAGCGATTGCCTTGCTGATGGGGTTTGTGGTGGTGGCGTCCGCGGTGGTGTCGAATACGCCGGTGGTTGTTGTAATGATTCCGGTCTTTGTTCAGATCGCCCGCACGCTGAATGTGCCTGCCTCGAAGCTACTGATCCCGCTCAGCTATGCCGCCATTCTGGGCGGTACGCTGACCCTGATCGGGACCTCGACCAACCTGTTGGTGGACGGTGTGGCCCGGGCGCAGGGCATGCAGGCGTTTACGATTTTCGAAGTCACGCCGCTGGGGATCGTGCTGGTGATCTATGGCATGGTCTACCTGCGCTTCATCGCGCCGCGCCTGTTGCCGGACCGGGACAGCATGGCCTCGATGCTGAGCGACCGGTCCAAAATGAAGTTCTTTACCGAGGCCGTCATTCCTCCGGAAAGTAACCTGATCGGGCGTGAGGTCACCGGCGTGCAGCTGTTCAAGCGCCCCGGTGTGCGCCTGATCGACGTACTGCGCGGCGATGACTCGTTGCGGCGCAACCTCAAAGGGGTGACGTTGAATGTCGGCGACCGGGTGGTTCTGCGCACCGAAATGACCGAGCTTTTGAGCCTGCAGAGCAACAAGGAGCTCAAGCGAGTCGATCAGGTCTCGGCAGTTGAAACCAAAACGGTCGAGGTTCTGATCACTCCGGGTTGTCGTATGGTGGGGCGTGCGCTGGGTACGATGCGTCTGCGCCGCCGCTATGGTGTCTATGTGTTGGCGGTGCATCGGCGGAACCAGAATATCGGATTGCAGCTCGATGAACTTGTTGTGCGGGTGGGGGATACTCTGTTGCTCGAAGGGTCTCCGGCTGACATCCAGAAGCTGGCCGCCGATATGGACATGGTCGATGTCACCCAACCCTCGGCGCGGGCCTTCCGTCGAAGCCATGCGCCGATTGCGATTGGTTCTCTGATCGGGATCGTGGTTCTGGCGGCGCTGGGTGTTGCACCGATCCTGCTTCTGTCCATCCTAGCCGTCGCTGCCGTTCTTCTGACGCGCTGCATCGACGCGGATGAGGCATTTTCGTTTGTCGAGGGCCGCCTGCTAGCGCTGATCTTTGCCATGCTGGCCATCGGGGCCGCCTTGGACGCGTCGGGCGCAGTGTCCCTGATTGTCGAAGCGATTGCACCGTCGCTGAGTGTTTTGCCGCCGTTCCTGATCATCTGGGCAGTGTACCTGCTGACCTCGGTTCTGACCGAGCTGGTTTCAAACAACGCGGTCGCCGTGGTTGTCACGCCGATTGCAATTGGTCTGGCGCAAGCCGTTGGGATGGACCCGCGTCCACTTGTGGTTGCTGTCATGGTCGCGGCTTCGGCTTCTTTCGCGACGCCGATCGGGTATCAGACCAACATGATGGTATATGGTCCCGGCGGCTATCGGTTCACGGATTTCATGAAGGTCGGTATTCCACTGAACCTGACCGTTGGACTGTTGGCATCGCTTCTCATTCCGCTGTTCTGGCCTCTGTAAGATCGGCACTGACCCGCCGTCATTTTGCGGTGCCTCTTGCAAATCTTGGCCGATACACAAAGCTTTATGAATGTGTTTATGACAAGAGGATTGGACCATGCCTGCAAAAGGAACCGCAGTGGCCGCGATCGCCTGCGCGATGATGGCGAGCACCGGCTTTGCCGGAACAGTCGAAGGCTCGGCCAGCTATCGCGAAAGGATCGCCGTTCCGACCGATGCAACCCTGTTTGTTGAGCTTCAGGATGTCTCGCTTGCCGATGCGCCAGCCGTGACGCTGGCGGCACAGCGCTACGCTCTGTCTGCCGTTCCCGCGCCCTTCAAGCTGAGCTATGACGACGCTCTGATCAAGGACGGGCACCGGTACTCCGTGAGGGCGACGATTACTCAGGGGCAAAAGCTGCTGTTCACTACGGACACGGCCTATCCGGTAATTTCAGATGAGGCCGGGAACTCCGTCGATTTGCTGCTCGTGCAAGTTCAGGCGCAGGGGGCGACAATGCTGGAGAATTCGGACTGGATCGCGGCATCGCTAAACGGTGAGCCCATTGAAACGGAGAGACGGCCGGAGCTGATCTTTGGCCAAGGCGGCGTGTTCTCGGGCACCGGCGGATGCAATCGGTTCACCGGTCAGGCCGAGATCTCAGGCAACCGGATCGAGTTTCCCGACAATATGGCGGCGACCCTCATGGCTTGCCCGCCACCTTTGGATGAGATCGAACGCGCCTTCCTAAAAACAATGCAGAGCGTCACCACCTTCGCCATACAGGGCGACGCGTTGGCCCTATTGGATGAGGCGGGCGAACCCGTCATCAAACTGGTCCGCAAGCAGTGACGCGTCAGGCCACAGCGCGGGATCGCCCTGCGTTGCGGCCTGAGAAGATGCAGCCGCCAAGGAAGGTGCCTTCAAGCGCGTTGTAGCCATGATAGCCTCCGCCGCCGAAACCGGCGACCTCGCCGGCGGCAAACAGGCCGGGCACCACTTGTCCGTCCTCTCCGATCATCTGACTATCCAGATTGGTCTGCAGCCCGCCAAGCGTCTTACGGGTGAGCACGTGCAGCTTGACCGCAATCAACGGGCCGTTTGAGGGATCGAGGAACTTGTGCGGCTTGGCCGTCCGTATCAGCTTGTCACCGCGATAATTGCGCGCCGCCAGAATCGCCATCATCTGAGCGTCTTTCGAGAACGGATTGTCGACCTGGGAATCCCGCGCCTCGATCTGCGCCCTCAGATGGGCCTCATCAATCAGACCTCCGCCCAACTGGTTCATCCCACTGACCAGCTCGGTCAGAGTGTTCGCGACGATGAAATCCTCGCCCTTTTCCTTGAACGCCTCAACGGGGGCCGTGGCTTTGCTGCCTGACAGGATTCGTTGGCGGATCACCTCTTTCCAACTGCCCGAGGTGAAATCGGGGTTCTGTTCCGACCCCGACAGGGCAAATTCCTTTTTGATGATCTTCTGAGTTAGAACGAACCAGCTGTACTCGTGTCCTGTTTTCAGAATTTCGCGCAGCGTCCCTAGCGTGTCGAACCCAGGCAAGCAGGGCGGTTGCAAGCGGTTGCCCTTGGCATCGAACCACATCGAGCTTGGACCGGGCAGGATACGAATCCCGTGCGAGGGCCAGATCGGATCCCAGTTTCGCACGCCTTCCGTATAGTGCCACATGCGGTCGCCGTTGATTACATGGCCGCCTGCCTTTTCGCTGATCGGGATCATGCGCCCATCGACGTGGAACGGGACACCTGCGACCATGTCTTGCGGAGGTTCGCCCAGTCGGTCGCGGGGCCAGTTCTTGCGGACCATCTCAAAATTCCCGCCGATCCCGCCCGAGGTGACGATGACCGAAGGGGCGTAATATTCGAACTCGCCCAGCTCTTCGCGGTTGGTTTTGGCGCCGCGCTGGGCTGTATCCTCGGCCAGAACTTCGCCCGAGACACCTTTGGCGCAGCCGTTTTGCATGATGATGTGGCTGACCTGATGGCGGAACTTCAGCTGGATCAGCCCGGCGCTGACATGTTCTTTCACGCGGCGGATGAAATGCTCCAGCACGCCTGGGCCGGTGCCCCAGGTGATGTGAAACCGCGGGACCGAGTTGCCATGCCCGTCCGCATAGGAGCCTCCACGCTCGGCCCAACCGACCACCGGGAACCAGCGCAGACCCATGTCATGCAGCCAAGGACGCATTTCCCCTGCGGCGAATTCAACATAGGCTTCGGCCCATTTCCGGGGCCACAGATCGTCGTCGCGATCAAATTGCGCGCTGCCCATCCAATCCCGCAGGGCCAGGTCGTGGCTGTCCTTAATGCCCATCCGGCGCTGCTCGGGCGTGTCGACCATGAACAGGCCGCCGAGGCTCCAGAACGCTTGCCCTCCCAGGAAGCTCTCGGGTTCCTGATCCACAACGATCACCGACTTGCCCCGGTCGCCCAGCTCAGCCGCAGCTGCCAGCCCGGCCAATCCGCCTCCGACAACGATCGCATCTGCCGTGTTATTGGCCATGTCAGGTCCTTTCAGCGTTTGCGAAACCAAAGGAGGAAGGGGAACACAACGACATACATAGTGACGCCATAAACCGCCGAGGGCAAAGCCAGAGTGCTGAACCCGGTCTCGGTCCCCGTGATCAGCGCCGCCAAGGTCAGCCCAAGGGTCGAGTTCTGGATGCCGGTGTCAATCGAGATGCTTTTGCACTCGGCCCAGGACAGGTTCGCGGCGCGCGAGACACCCAGACCGATCAGAAGCAGGGCGATATTCAAAGACACCAACCCGGTGCCCATGATGCCAAGGTTCTCAATGAAGAGCTGCCAGTTCCCAGCCACGGCGGCGATGACGATCAGCAGGAACAGAGCGCCAGCCAGTTTGGACAACCCGCCCTCGATCCGGTTTGCAAACCCCGTTGCAAATCTGCGAACTGAGATGCCGATGGCGACGGGCAGGGTCGTGATCAGGAACATGGCAATCGCCAGCCCGGTGATCGACACTTCGGGCGCGTCCTCGCCCATGAAATGCGCGATTGTCCAGGCGGCCAGGATTGGCACAGTCAGGATCGACAGGATACTGATCACCGCCGTCAGGCTGACCGAAAGCGCCACATCGCCCTTGGCAAATTTCGTCAGGATGTTGCTGGTTACACCACCCGGGCAAAAACTGAGCAGCATGAAGCCGACGGCAATCTCCGGCGGCAGACCTAGCAGTTTGACGGTTGCAAACGCGGCGATTGGCAGCAGCACGACCTGACACAGCGCTCCGATTGCAAACGGGTACTTGCGGGTCAGGACGCGTCGAAAATCGGCGATCTCAAGCCCGATACCCAACGACAGCATGATGATGGCCAGCGAAACAGGCAGGCCGACATTGATTAGAAAATCCAAGAACAACTCCTCCCAAAGTCGTTTCAATGCAGACTAAGCGAGGGGGAAACCGTCAGGCAACCGCGTCGTTAGGTCATCTATAACGTTCTACAAACCGGCGCAGGATTTCGCCCGGCTGTGTGACGTCGGCGGCGTTGCAGATATCGATCAGGCGCTGGGCGTCCTCGGGCGGGAAATATCCGTGGTGTTTGTAGATGTTGATGCGCTGCTCAAAGTCTTTGGCGTCAGCTTCCGGATGGAACTGAGTCGCATAGACGTTCTGCCCCCAACGGATCATCTGAAACGGGCAGGGGTCTGAGGCGACAAGATGCACGCATCCATCAGGCAGGGTCTGGACGGCCTCTTTGTGGCCGACGAAGGCGTCGAACTTGGGCGAAAGGCCCGCAGTCAAGGGATCAGCGGCGCCGTCCTCTGTCAGATGGCATGCCGAGGGGCCAACCGGTTCGCCGAACTTGGCCTTGCTGACGTCGCCACCCAGATGCGCGGCCAGAACGCCTAACCCATAGCAGCAACCCATAAAGGGGTGATCCTGTGCCGTGATCTGAGGCATCAGCCCCATGACCGCGTTTTCGATCTTTGTGTCCAACTCGGATTTCGTTGCTGGATCGTCGCTGACGCAACCCGGACCTCCGCCGACGATGACACCCGCGTAGTCGGTGACATTCAAGCCTTTGGGCAGGTCTTCGCAATCCAGCCGGATGCGGTGGGTTTGCTCGGGCGTCAGGCCGGTTTTGTCGAGGATCGAGGCATATTCGGCATCCGATGCATCAGCTTCGGGGCGCAATTGTAGGATCAGAAAGCGTTTCATGAGAAGGCTTTACCTGTCAAAGCGGCCAGAAGACAAGGATCGCGGGGATTGAGACCGCGATGATCAGGATCTCAAGCGGCAGACCCATGCGCCAATAGTCACCAAACCGATAGCCTCCGGGGCCCAGAACCAGTGTGTTGTTTTTGTGCCCGATCGGCGTGAGGAACGCGGCCGAGGCCGCAACCGCCACTGTCATCAGGAACGGATCGGGAGAGACCTCGAGCGTGCGGGCCATCTGAATGCCGACGGGGGCGGCGACAATGGCCGTGGCCGTGTTGTTCAGTACGTCCGACAGCGTCATCGTCACGACCATCAGCACGGTGAGGATCGCCCAGGCGGGTAGGCCATTTGTCAGTTGGATCAGGGCATTGGCGATCAATTCGGTGCCGCCTGAGGTCTCTAACGCGCTGCCCAGTGGGATCATCGACCCAAGCAGCACCACAACGGGCCATTCGATGTGGTTATAGATGTCACTGATCGGCATAATCTTGGTCAGAACGTAGGTCACGACAACAAAACCCAACGCGATGGGCAGGTAGATCAACCCAATGCTGGCTGCCAGAACCGCAGTTGCGAACAGACCGATGGCGAGCCACGCTTTTTCGTTTGCCGTTACGTTCAGGCCCCGCTGCGCCAGTGGAAGGCAGCCCAGCCATTCTGTCACGTCGGCACCCCGGTCGCGGGGGCAGAGCAGAAGCAGGATGTCGCCGGCCTCGACCTCGGTCTTGCGGACCTGTTCGGTGATGCGGCGGCCCTGACGCGAAATACCCATCAGAACCGTACTTTGGCGCCAAGCAAGACCCAGCCCTTGCGCGGTACGGCCGGTGATGCGTGCGCCCTCGGTGGCGACAACTTCGATCACCTCAAGCCCGTCGCCGTCCGCCGTCAGCACCTCTTGCCGGCGGGTGTCCGAGAAATCCAGCTTGAGCGCCGCGCGGAACTCATCCAGCGCTTCGGGTTGCGCCTCCAGCACCAGCGCGTCGCCTTCTTTCAGGGTGGCGTGGGCGGACCGGCCATAGCGCCGTTGGCCGTCGCGGATCAGGCCAATGATTGCCACGTCGGACTTCTCGGCATCCTCGTACAGCTCGCTCACGCGCTTGCCTATATGGGGCGACTCGGGGGGGAGGGTGAGTTCAGCGATGTATTCCGCCAGCGATTCAGAAGCTTCCTCCTGTGCGCCTCGGTTTGGGATCAACCTCCAGCCAATCAGCGACACGAACGCCAAACCGGCGATGGCCGCAATCCCGCCAACGGGCGCGAAGTCAAACATCTTGAACGGCTCGCCCAAGGTCTCGGCTCGGATCGATGCGATGATGATATTGGGCGGTGTCCCGATCAGGGTCGCCATGCCACCCAGTATCGTCGCAAAGCTGAGCGGCATGAGCGTCAGCCCTACAGCGCGCCCCGCCTTGCGCGCGGTCTGTATGTCGACCGGCATCAGTAGGGCTAGTGCAGCGACGTTGTTCATAAACGCCGACAGAACCGCGCCGATCCCGCCCATCAGTGCGATATGGGCGCCAAGACCGCGCGAGGCATCCACGAGGGTGCGCGTGATCAGGAACACGGCCCCGGATCGGACCAGCCCAGCTGAGACCACCAGCACCAAGGCGACGATGATCGTTGCGGGGTGCCCGAACCCGGCAAAGGCGTTTTCGACTGGCACAACGCCCAGCGTGACCCCGATCATCAGGGCGGTGAAAGCCACAAGGTCATACCGGAAACGTCCCCAAAGGAGCATTCCAAAGACTGTAATGAAAAGCGCAAACAGAATGATTTGATCGGTCGTCATGCGGCCACCTTACCCTCAGATGGGCGTCCCGCAAGCCGCTCTCTTGATCCTTTGCCCCGCAAACGTCTATATGAGCGCCGAATACGCTAACATGATGACGAGGACGCACCATGGCAGGCCACTCCAAATGGGCCAATATCCAGCACCGCAAGGGACGTCAGGACGCCGCGCGGTCCAAACTGTTTTCCAAACTGTCGAAAGAGATCACCGTTGCCGCCAAGATGGGCGACCCTGATCCCGACAAGAACCCGCGCCTGCGTCTGGCGGTGAAAGAGGCCAAGTCGAACTCGGTCCCCAAGGACGTGATTGACCGCGCGATCAAGAAATCGGTTGCGGGCGAAGGCGACGAATACGAAGAAATCCGGTACGAGGGCTACGGCCCCAACGGTGTTGCCGTGATCGTCGAGACCATGACGGATAACCGCAACCGAACGGCCTCGACCGTGCGCTCGACTTTTTCCAAGAACGGTGGAAACCTGGGCGAAACCGGCTCGGTCGGGTTCATGTTCGACCGCAAGGGTGAGGTGGTTTATCAGGCGGATGCAGGCGATGCGGATACCATCTTTGAAGCCGCGATCGAGGCAGGGGCCGAGGATGTCGAAAGTTCGGAAGATGGTCACATCATCTGGTGCGCCGATACCGACCTGAACGACGTATCGAATGCGCTAGAAGAGGCGTTAGGCGAATCCGAATCCACCAAGCTGGTCTGGAAACCCACCACGACCACTGAGCTGGGTCTGGAAGACATGCAGAAGCTGATGAAGCTGGTCGATGCGCTGGAAGATGACGATGACGTTCAGCGCGTGACAACCAACTTTGAAGCGACTGATGAGGTCATGGCGCAGCTCTGATTGCACTCGAAAACTGGTACCTGAAAGCCCGGCCCGTTTGGTCGGGCTTTTGTTTTTTTGCTTCCGAAGTGTTGCTTGGCTGATCCGGCTCAAGCGATTACGCTTTGAAATGTGGGCGAGAAAACAAAAGGGCTGGCTTTGAAGCCAGAGTGATTTATGGCGCGCGACCCGTCAGATTTGGCAAAACGCAATGTCCCGGTTCTCGCCGGGCAGAGCATTCTGTCTCAGGTCGCGTGGACCTTAGGCAGCCCCTCGGTGGTTTTGCCGTTTCTGGCGGTCTCATTCGAGTTGCCGATGTTCATCGCCGGGGCGTTGGTCTCGGTACGCATGGTCGGCAGCATGATCGCGGATTTCTTTCTTGCCCGTTCGATTGCCGCGCGGCCCGAGAAAAAACGAGGGATTGCGATGACCGAAATCGCAATTGGAACCTGCCTTTTGGTCGCCATGGGGGTAGCCGCCACAGGCATCGTGCCGCTGATCGCCATTGTCTTCATCGCAGTCTTTTTCCTGATCGGGCTTATCGATGAGGTGCAGAACCTCATGTTAACCGATCTACTGGGCGATCATGTGCATTCGAAATCGCGAATGATGATGCAGTATTTGCAATTGGGGGCCGGTGGGCTGGGCGCCATAGGGTTGGCGCTTTTGTTGCATGAGTTGACCAAGGACAATCCGCCGTTTTCGCGCCATTCGGTTGTCATCGCGGTGTCCGCCACGTTCTTTTTACTGTCTGCCCTGTCAATCCTTGCGATGTTTGAGATCCGCAAAGCCAACAGTTCAGAAGCCAATAAAACGAAACACTTGGGCCTGTCTCTGAAAGCCAATATCAAGTCCATTTTCAGCATGTTCGAACATGCCTGGTTTCGCCGCTACCTGGTCATGCGCATGCCGCTTGTCGTGGTGTCCTTGTCGGTGCCTTTCTTTGCCCTGATTGCGGCCGAGGCGCATCATAGCTCGGCCAAGGGGCTGACCGCGATGATCGTGTCTTCGGCGTCCGGCTATCTGGTCTCGGCCCCGCTGTGGCAGCTGTTAAACATGAAATCCCATCGGACCGTCATGGTCGCAGGGACTTTGATGGTGGCGATCACAGGGATCGTCCTTTTGGCGTTTCACTATCTGGGCATCGACCACGAGGTTCATCTGCACGCAATTGCTCTGTTCATCGCAACGGTTGCCGTCACGGGGATCAGCAGCGCGCGCAAGCTCTACTTTCTTGACGTCGCCCCGAAAGAGCAGCGGATTCAGGCCTCTGCCGCGATCAAGAGCATTGCGCGCCTGACGGCAGTTGCCATGTCAGCCGCTTTGGCAGCGGTCGCGCATATGCATGAGGTGTCCTTGGCGGTCGCGTTCATTGTGCTGTGCAGTCTGGTTGCAGCTGCGGCCTGCTATCTGGTCGTTCTGCCCAAACCCGCGACACCTGATTTGCAGGGCGGCTGATATCGTCCTTGGTTGCTTCGGAAAACCGAGCGACCAGCTCAAACCGGGTGGGCAGGAGGGCTATATCAAGGCTTTCGCCGCCGAGTGTTTTACGGCCTTGGTCAGTGGGGTCAGGGCCGAGGCCAACACGCGACCAACCTGCCAATTGAGCGGTACGTCCAAAGGCGCGTTGGGCGCGATTTCACATAGTCTGCCGTCCTGCAAAGCGTCGCGCACCAGGGGCTCGGGGTTCATGCCCCAGCCCAATCCTGCAACAGCTGCGTCGACAAACCCGTGGGAGGACGGGACGAAATGCGAAGGCGGCGACAGTCGCTGCCCGGTTTGGGCCGATATCCAGACCCGCTGAAGGCTGTCCTTGCGGTTGAATACAAGGCAGGGCGCTTGTGCCAGCGACCGCGCGGTCAATCCCTCACTGAACCAGCGCTTGGTAAACTCCGGGCTGGCCGTCGCGAGATACCGCATCGCGCCAAGGGCATGGGTATCACATCCAGTGACTGGTTGCCCTCCGACGGTGATCGCGGCGCTGACCTCGCCCCGGCGCAGCCAGTCTGCTGAATGCTCCTGATCGTCGATCACGAGATCGAACAGCAGGTCCGGCACCTGCGTCATCACATCGATGAACCACGCGGCCAGAACATCGGCCGGAAGGGCGATGCGCACGCGCGCCGGACCGGGGCCGCTCTCTAGGGTCAGGTCGCGTGCAAGTTGGGACTCTAGCAGCCCGATATCCTCGGCATGTTTGGCAATCCGCAGCCCGGCAGGCGTGGCGGTGCAGGGAGGGCCGCGATTGATCAGGCTGGTGCCGATGCGATCCTCCAACGCTTTGATCCGTTGGGATATTGCCGAGGGGGTGACGGACAGCTCGGACGCAGCCGCGTCAAAGCTCCCGTACCGCAGAATCGCGGCCAGCGCATTCAGGTGATGTGGATCTATCAGCATTAGCCAGGCTTAATTCTGTTCAGTATCTTTAATTTGATAGGCCGAGGCGAAGCCGCTAGTCAAACCCTCAAACGACAGGAGGTTTCATGTCCGCCCCCCTCATCGCTGGCTTTGTCCTTAGCTTCAGTCTGATTCTGGCCATTGGTGCGCAGAATGCGTTCATCCTACGGCAGGGTCTGCGGCGCGAGCATGTGTTTATCCTTTGCCTGACCTGCGCTGTATCCGATGCGATCCTAATTACCGCCGGGATCGCCGGGTTTGGCACGCTGGCACAGGCCGCGCCATGGTTCGAGACGGTGATGCGCTTTGGCGGCGCCGCGTTTCTGACATGGTACGGGCTGCGCAGCCTGTGGTCGGCCTGGCAGGGTGGCGCGGCGATGGAATTGGGCGAGAGCCAACGCACAAGCCAGCGGTCCGCGATGCTGACCGTGCTGGCCTTCACCTGGCTGAACCCGCATGTTTATCTGGATACCGTGGTGCTGATCGGCTCGATCTCGGCCCAGTATGAGGACCGGTTCAGCTTTGCCATTGGGGCTGTGACCTCAAGCTTTGTTTTCTTCTTCACGCTGGGCTACGGGGCCAGGATACTATCGCCGTTTTTTGCACGCCCACGCGCATGGCAGGTGCTGGACGCTTTGATCGGGATTGTGATGCTGGGAATTGCGTGGAAGTTACTTGTCATGTGAAGGGTTGTTCTGCCGGTGAATTCGGTGTTCAACCGGGAACATGACAACAGCTTCCGCCCCTTCGCGCCCCGTAGTAGGAATGTTCTGGATGTTCGCCGCGGGTCTGGCCTTTGTAGTCATGACGGCGCTGGTGAAATCACTCGGCTCGACCATGGACCCGATTCAGGCCGCGTTTTTGCGTTACGTTCTTGGGTTGGTGTTTCTGTTGCCTGCTCTGCGGTCGATCCTGGCAACACGGTTGAGCAAGCGCGATCTCTCACTATTCGGGCTAAGAGGGGTCATCCACGGGGTGGCGGTCATGCTGTGGTTCTACGCGATGACACGCATTCCTTTGGCCGAGGTGACGGCCATGAACTACATGACCCCGGTCTATGTCACGCTGGGGGCGGCCCTGTTTCTGGGCGAGAAGCTGGCCTTTCGCCGATTGGCCGCCATTCTGGTCGCCCTGATCGGCGTGCTGATCATTCTGCGCCCCGGCTTTCGCGAGGTCTCCAGCGGGCATCTGGCTATGCTGGGAACGGCGCTGACACTGGGTGGGTCCTACCTGCTGGCCAAACTGCTGGTGCGGGATATCCCGCCCTCGGTCGTGGTGGCTCATCTGTCGATCTGGGTAACGCTGGCCTTGATCCCCTTTGCAATCGCGGTCTGGTCGCCGCCTACTCTGCGGGACATCGGGGTGCTGTTTCTGGTCGCAAGCTTTGCAACAGCAGGGCACTATTTCATGACATTGGCGCTGCAGGCCGCCCCGGTTGCGGTGACGCAGCCGGTCACCTTCTTGCAGCTTATCTGGGCGACGATTGTCGGTGCCTTGGTGTTTCACGAAAGCGTTGACATCTGGGTCGTGGCTGGCGGTACGCTGATCCTGACCGCCGTCAGCTTTATTTCCTGGCGCGAAGCCATGCTGAACAAGCGCGATGTGACACCATCGGCTTTTGCGCCCAAAGCATGAAAACACCCGTCCGAAAACGAGATTGATTGACGAGTCAATAAAAAGCGCCTAGCGTCGTCGGGAAATCCTGTTGCCCAGGGGGACGCGATGCCAAAAGTCGGAATGGAGCCTATACGCCGTGATGCGATCGTACGTGCGACGATTGCCGAATTGGGCGTGCAGAAATCTCTGGACGTGACCGTCAGCCAGATCGCCAAACGCGCGGGCATGTCCAGCGCGCTGGCGCATCATTATTTTGGCGGTAAGGATCAGATCTTTCTGGCCGCCATGCGGCAAATCCTGACAGATTTCGGCAAGGAAGCCCGGACCGAGCTGGCCGCCGCGGCCCCCGACCAACGGGCGCAAGCCATCATCCGTGCCTGTTTTGCCCATTCGTGTTTTACCCCGGACGTGATTGCGGCCTGGATGACATTCTATGTCCTTGCGCAGACCAATGACGATGCGCTGCGGCTGTGGAAGGTCTATCAGGCGCGCATCCGCTCGAACCTGATCCACGCGCTGCGCCCGCAAATTGCCGAACCGGTCAACGCGGCCGAGACCATGATTGCCTTGATCGACGGGCTGTATATCCATTCGGCGCTGAGCGCCCCGGAAGAGCCTCAGCTGGCTGCCAATCACGCCTTGCGCGTCCTGAATACTCTGCTCGAGGGCGAAAAATGACAAAACCTAACATTCTGATCCTGATGGTGGATCAGCTGAACGGCACCTTATTTCCTGACGGTCCGGCCGACTGGTTGCACGCGCCGAACCTGAAGAAACTGGCCGAACGCTCGACCCGTTTTGCCAATGCCTACACGGCCTCACCGCTTTGCGCGCCGGGGCGGGCGAGTTTCATGTCGGGTCAGTTGCCCTCACGCACGGGCGTTTACGACAATGCGGCCGAGTTCCGCAGCGATATCCCGACCTATGCACACCACCTGCGCCGCGCGGGGTACTACACCTGTCTGTCGGGCAAGATGCATTTTGTCGGGCCAGACCAGCTACATGGGTTCGAAGACCGCCTGACCACCGATATCTACCCCGCCGACTTTGGCTGGACCCCGGATTACCGCAAACCGGGTGAGCGGATCGACTGGTGGTATCACAACATGGGGTCCGTCACAGGCGCGGGTGTGGCCGAAATCTCGAACCAGATGGAATATGACGACGAGGTCGCTTACCATGCCAAGGCCAAGCTCTATGATCTGGCGCGCGGCAAGGACGATCGTCCATGGGCTATGACGGTCAGCTTCACGCATCCTCATGACCCCTATGTTGCGCGCCGCAAGTATTGGGATCTTTATGAGGATTGCGAGCATCTGCTGCCCGAGATCTCTGATCTCGGCTATGACAATCAGGACCCGCATTCCAAGCGTATTTTTGATGCCAACGACTGGCGCAGCTTCGACATCACCGAGGAAGATATCCGCAAGTCGCGCCGCGCGTATTTCGCCAATATTTCATATCTGGATGACAAGATCGGTGAGATCCTCGAAGTGCTTGAGGCGACGCGCCAAGAGGCGATCATCCTGTTTGTCTCGGACCATGGCGACATGCTGGGCGAACGCGGGTTGTGGTTCAAGATGACGTTCTTCGAGGGCTCCTCGCGCGTGCCACTTATGATCTCCGCTCCGGATTTACCTGCAGGCCTGATCGAAACGCCTGTGTCCACCATCGACGTGACCCCGACGCTGGGCGCTCTGGCCGGTGTTGACATGGCCGAGATTGCCCCGTGGACGGATGGCGAGGACCTCGTACCTCTGGCCAAAGGGCAGGAGCGGACAGCCCCGGTGGCGATGGAGTACGCGGCCGAGGCCTCCTATGCGCCGCTGGTTTCGTTGCGCTATGGCAAGTGGAAATACAATCGTTGCGCTCTGGACCCCGATCAGCTGTTTGATCTTGAGGCCGACCCGCATGAACAGAACAACCTCGCCGATGATCCCGCGCATGCCGGAACCTTGCAAACCCTGCGCGCCAAGTCCGAGGCGCGCTGGGACCTGGATCGCTTCGATGCGGATGTCCGCGCCAGTCAGGCGCGCCGCTGGGTTGTCTACGAGGCGTTGCGGCAGGGTGGGTATTACCCGTGGGACTACCAGCCGCTGCAAAAGGCATCCGAGCGCTACATGCGCAACCACATGGACCTGAATATCGTCGAGGAAAGCCAGCGGTTCCCGCGCGGCGAGTGACCTCTTCATCTTTTTGAAAATACTCCCGCCGGAGGCAGAGCAGGTTTCGAAACCTGCCGCGGCGGATCTATGGAGACGTGAAATGGAAGCAGATTTTGTCATTGTGGGTGCTGGCTCCGCCGGCTGTGCGATGGCCTATCGCCTGAGCGAGGCCGGGGCCTCGGTCCTGGTGATCGAACATGGGGGCACCGATGCCGGGCCCTTCATTCAGATGCCTGCGGCGCTGAGCTACCCGATGAACATGTCGCGCTATGACTGGGGATACAGCTCGGAACCCGAACCCAACATGAACAACCGCCGGATGGCCTGTCCGCGCGGTAAGGTGCTCGGTGGATCGTCCTCGATCAACGGGATGGTCTATGTGCGCGGCCATGCGCGCGACTTTGATACATGGGCCGAAATGGGGGCGGATGGCTGGTCCTATGCGGATGTGCTGCCCTACTACAAACGCATGGAAACCTGGCATGATGGCGGCCATGGCGGTGACCCCGAATGGCGCGGCAAGGATGGCCCGCTGCATGTGTCCCGCGGTCCGCGCAAAAACCCTCTGTTCCAAGCCTTTGTCGATGCCGGTCAGCAAGCGGGCTATGAGGTCACGGGCGACTATAACGGCGAAAAGCAGGAAGGCTTCGGCCCGATGGAACAGACCGTCTGGAAAGGACGGCGCTGGTCGGCGGCAAATGCCTATCTGCGACCTGCTCTGAAACGTCCCAACTGCGACCTCGTCAAAGGTTTGGCGTCGCGCGTTGTGATGGAAGAGGGTCGCGCGGTCGGCGTCGAACTGGTGCGTGGCGGCAAGAAAGAGGTCATTCGTGCCCGGCGTGAGGTTATTCTGGCGGCCTCGTCGATCAACTCGCCCAAACTTCTGATGCTCTCGGGGATCGGGTCGGCGTCGCATCTGGCGGAGCATGGCATTGACGTGATCGCTGATCGCCCCGGCGTGGGCGCAAACCTGCAGGACCATCTGGAGCTGTATATCCAGCAAGCCTCGTTGCAGCCGATCACGCTGTACAAACACTGGAACCTGTTTAGCAAAGGTCTGATCGGCGCGCAGTGGCTGTTCACCAAAACCGGTCTTGGAGCGTCGAACCAGTTCGAGAGCGCGGCCTTCATCCGGTCGAACCCGGGTGTTGAATACCCCGACATCCAGTACCACTTCCTGCCGATCGCAGTGCGCTATGACGGGCAGGCTGCGGCCGAGGGGCATGGGTTCCAGGCGCATGTGGGGCCGATGCGGTCTCCGTCGCGTGGGGCTGTGACTTTGCGGTCGAATAAGGCTGAGGACGCGCCGGTGATCCGGTTCAACTACATGAGCCATGAAAAAGACTGGGAAGACTTCCGCAAATGTATCCGCCTCACCCGTGAGATCTTTGGTCAGGACGCCTTCAAACCCTATGCGGGCAAGGAGATCCAGCCCGGTGCCTCGGTGCAGACGGATGAGGAACTGAATGCCTTCATCGCAGAGCATGCCGAGAGCGCCTATCACCCCTGTGGTACCTGCCGGATGGGGCGCGCGGATGACAAGAACGCCGTGGTCGACCCCGAAGGCCGTGTCATCGGTGTGGATGGCTTGCGCGTGGCTGACAGCTCGATCTTCCCGCAGATCACCAATGGCAACCTCAACGCGCCGTCGATCATGGTGGGTGAGAAGATGTCGGACCACATATTGGGCAAGGATGCGCTGCCAAAGACCAATGACCGCCCGTGGATTCACCCGCAATGGGAGGTGGCGCAGCGCTGATTTGATCCGCGTCAAAGTGGGGTGGGACGACATCCGATAAACCTGAATCGCAACGACATTTATTCAGGAGCGAACAGGAATGTCCCACACCCCGCATGAACTGGCCGAAGAGTTTCCGGACAAAGTTGAGGTGATGAGCCAGCTCAAGCAGACGGACGCTCATTTTGCGCGGCTGGCTGATGAGTATCACGAAATCAACCGCCGCGTTCACCGCGCCGAAACCAATATCGAGCCGGTGGAAGAGCTGGCCGAGGGCGAGATGCGCAAGAAACGCGCCGCGCTCAAGGACGAGATCTGGGCTATCGTGTCCAAGGCTTAATGCCAACAGCGGGGGCTCTGCCCCCGCACCCCCGGGATATTTTTAGCCAGATGAAGATCAAGTGACCTCGTAGGGCAGTGTGCCTCGTGTATGAGTGTCGATGGCCAAGCGCCGTTCCAGTGGCGGAACCGAGCGTTGGTGGCAGTTGGCGCGCTCGCAGATGCGGCAGGAAATGCCGATCGGTTCGTAGGCGCTGGCGTTGTTGATATCCAGATTGTCGGCGTAAACCAATGCTTCGGCGTGGCGGGTTTCGCAGCCTAGTGCGATGGCATAGCGGCGCACCGGCGCACCGAATGAGCCACCCGGTTTTGAGACATCCCTTGCCAGTGAAATGTAGCGGACGCCGTCCGGTGTTTCCGCCAGTTGCCGCAGGAAATGCCCCGGTGTTTCAAAGGCGCGGTGGACGTTCCACAACGGGCAGGCACCGCCAAAGCGGGCAAACTGCAGCCGCGTGGCCGAGTGGCGCTTGGTAATCGTTCCGGCCTGATCTACGCGGACGAAGAAGAACGGGATGCCTTTTGCGCCGGGGCGCTGCAATGTGGACAGGCGGTGCGCGACTTGTTCGATTGATGCTCCAAACCGGTTGCTGAGCATTTCCAGATCATGCCGGTCCTCTTGCGCGGCGGCCAGAAACGCGCTGTAGGGCATCAGGGACGCGCCGGCAAAGTAGTTGGCAAGGCCGATTTTGGCGATGGCGCGGGCTTCTTCGCTCTGGAATTTTGCGAAATCGAGCGTGGCCTCTAATAGTTTATCCTGACTGATCAGGGCAACCTGAAGCAGCAGCTGAAAGACCTGTGTTTGCGGCGCAGCGCGCGAGGACAGGCGCAGGGTTCTGCTTTCCTTGTCGTAGCTGCGCAATGGGTTGATGTCTGAGAAGATCACTTGAATGCCGCGTTCTTCCAGGCTTTGCAGGGCGGCCTGACGGATACCGCCCGGGCCGTCGGCGCGTTTGGCGAACAGTTCGGCTGCGCGGTCAACCGCGTCGATATAGTTGTCGCAATAGTGGAAGAAGTCGCGAACTTCCTCCCATGGGCTGGCTTGGGTGCGGGAGTCTTCGCGGCCTAGCGCTTCGTCTAGTGAGGCGAGGCGTTCGTGGGTTTGGCGATAGCTTCGGTGCAACTCGATAAAAGCACGGGCAAGGGCAGGGGCGTTCGACGCGGTTAGGCGCAGATCAGCTAGTGGGGGGATATCGTCGGCAAAGACCGGATCGGCCAGCGCCTCACGCATATCCGAGACCAGTCGTTCGCTATCGCCCGTACTCAGTTCGGTCACGTCCATGCCGAACTCCTGCGCCAAAGCCAAAACAACCGTGGTCGAAATCGGCCGGTTGTTGTTCTCCATCTGGTTCAGGTAGGGCAGGGAAACACCCAGTTTTGTGGCAAATTCCTTCTGGGTCAGTGTTAGGCGCGTGCGCATTTCGCGCAATTTAGCGCCGGCATAGAGTTTTTGGGTGGCCATGGGCGTGCCTTTGCAAATTTTCTATTTTGACATGTTAGCTTTGCAAACCCCCCGGGGGCAAGGCGGCTTAGAGGCCCAATTGTCGTTCGCGCCAAATAACTGAAGCAATGGCGGCGATAGCAAGGATCGCCGTGACCAACATAAGCCAGAGCAGGGGCATTGCGCCCGTTTCAACGGTTAGCAGGGCTCCTGCCAATGCGCTCAGGCCTGCTCCTCCGCCCAGCATGATTGCTCCGCTGAGGCCTGAGGCGGTGGCGGCCAGATGTGGCCGCACAGACAAGGCGCCAGATGTTGCATTTGGAATCGTCATGCCATTGCCCAGTCCGACGAACGTCATGAAACCGAAAAAGCTGAGCGCTGTTCCGAGGCCCGTCAGGAACAAAGCGGCAGACAGGGCGACGCCGGCGGCGTTCAGCCAGGTTCCCCAAAGTACCATGCGGTTGATACCGAACCTGACCGAATACCGCCCGCTGAAGAAGTTGCCCAGAAAATAGCCCAATGCAGGCGCGCCAAAATAGATCCCGACTTCGGCGGCGCTCATCCCGAAGACTTCGGTTCCGATGAAGGGCGCTCCGCCCAGATAGGCAAAGAACGCGCCTGATGAGCAGGCCGAGGAGAGCGAATAGCCCCAGAACCTGGGAGACATCAGCAGCTCGGGGTATTCCCGAAATTGCTGTAGCAGGGTTTTGCCGCTTTTGGCTGAGGTTTCCCCGAAATCGAAATAGGTCAGGGCAAGGGTTAGGGCGCCCAAAGCGAAGGGCAGCCAGAAATTCGCTTTCCAGCCAAAGCTCTCTTCCAGCAACCCGCCTATGGCCGGGCCAATCATCGGGACAACGGCCATTCCCATGGTGACATAACCGATCATAGAGGCGGCCTGATCCTGATCATACATGTCCCGCACCGCGGCCCGGCTGAGGACCATCCCGACCACCACGACTGCCTGACACATGCGGAAAAGCAGGAAAACTTCGGCTGTTGGTGCGTAGATGCAGCCAAGTGTTGCTAGCAGAAAGAGTGCGAGGCCCCAAAGCAGAACGGGGCGTCGTCCCGCCTTGTCTGCAAACGGTCCGATGATGATCTGCAGGACTGCGTTTACCAGCAGGTAAAGGGCGATCGACAGTTGCATGACCTTGTAGTCCGTGTCGAAATGCAGGGCCATGTTCGGCAGGCTTGGCAGAAATAGATTCATGCTCAGCGCCGACAGTCCCGAGAGAAGAACTAAAGTGCCGATTGTGGGTGGTGTGCGATAAGCCGACGACGTTCTGAACTGCATGGTTCGCTTGTATAGCTGTTGAGTAGGCAAAGGCCAGACGCTTGATGCAACTGGTTAAAATTCGCAAATTTACAGTTTGAGCAAATAAGATTTACAAAACTTTGCAAATTTGCCGAATATTTCTTTGGCTGAAGGATCGCTCGCTGTAGGGTCCGGTCAGATTTCACAGGGGACTATCGCCATGAAAGACATCCTTTCCGAGCTTGAAGAACGCCGCAGCGCGGCCCGTCTGGGTGGTGGGCAAAAACGGATCGACGCGCAGCATGGGCGGGGCAAACTGACCGCGCGCGAGCGGGTCGAGTTGCTGCTGGACGAAGGCAGTTTTGAAGAATTCGACATGTTTGTCAGCCACCGTTGCACCGAATTCGGGATGGAAAAACAGCAGCCTGCCGGGGACGGTGTGGTGACGGGCTGGGGCACGATCAATGGCCGCATGGTCTATGTGTTCAGCCAGGATTTCACCGTGTTTGGAGGCTCTCTGTCCGAAACGCACGCGCAGAAGATCTGCAAGATCATGGATATGGCCGTGCAGAATGGTGCGCCGATCATCGGGATCAACGATTCGGGCGGCGCGCGAATCCAGGAAGGCGTCGCCTCGCTTGCTGGTTATGCCGAAGTGTTTCAGCGCAACGTCACCGCATCAGGCGTGGTGCCTCAGATCAGCGTGATCATGGGCCCCTGTGCGGGTGGCGCGGTGTACAGCCCGGCGATGACCGACTTTATCTTCATGGTGAAGGACTCGTCCTATATGTTCGTCACCGGTCCGGACGTGGTGAAGACCGTCACGAATGAGGTCGTCACAGCTGAGGAACTGGGTGGGGCTTCTACGCATACCAAGAAGTCCTCGGTCGCGGATGGCGCTTTTGAAAACGATGTCGAAGCTTTGGCCGAGGTGCGCCGACTGGTCGACTTCCTGCCGCTCAACAACCAGGAAAAACCTCCGGTTCGGCCTTTCTTTGACGATCCCAACCGTGTCGAAACCTCATTGGATACATTGGTTCCGGACAATCCAAACACTCCGTATGACATGAAGGAACTGATAACGAAGATCGCGGATGAAGGCGATTTCTACGAGATTCAGGAAGACTTCGCCAAGAACATCGTCACCGGCTTCATCCGTCTTGAAGGTCAGACTGTTGGTGTCGTGGCCAACCAGCCCATGGTTCTGGCCGGATGTCTGGATATCGATAGCTCTCGCAAGGCGGCGCGGTTCGTGCGCTTCTGCGACTGTTTTGAGATCCCGATTTTGACGCTGGTGGATGTGCCCGGCTTCCTGCCCGGGACGCAGCAAGAATATAGCGGCGTGATCAAGCATGGTGCCAAGCTGCTTTATGCATACGGTGAGGCGACTGTGCCGAAAGTTACGGTTATCACCCGTAAGGCTTACGGTGGTGCTTATGTTGTTATGGCCTCGAAACATCTGCGTGGCGATTTCAACTATGCGTGGCCTACGGCCGAGATCGCGGTGATGGGTGCGAAAGGCGCGACCGAGATCATTCACCGTGCTGACCTCGGCGATGCTGAGAAGACCGCGCAGCATGTTGCCGACTACGAAGACCGTTTCGCCAACCCATTCGTGGCGGCTGAACGCGGCTTTGTGGATGAGGTGATCATGCCGCAATCAACGCGCCGTCGTGTCTCACGGGCCTTTGCCAGCTTGCGCGGCAAGCAGTTGAAAAACCCGTGGAAAAAGCACGACAACATCCCTCTCTGAGCGTGCGGGGTGGGGCGACCCACCCCCGACCCGCTGAAAAATTGCGGTACTCCGCCGCAATTTGCCCGAATTCAAGGCAGAATTGACAAAGAGCGAAAAATCGTCGAATGATCCGATCCATCAGACATAGAACCGCGCGGGCACATAGCACTGCGCGCGCGATCCCGGAAGGAGGAGCCTGCCTTTGGCGGGTCCGGGATCGCGCCTTAGGTCTGATGATCAGCATCTTGTCACTGCCAAGCATTACTATTGCCGAGGCGTCTCTGCCCGTACCCTCGGGCCAACCCGTGCATCTGAGCGACGTTCTGTTGGACAACAACCCCGGTGAGCTGTGGCTGCGGTTCCGGTTCATCGCCCCGAAGATCGGCGCGACGGTGGGGCGGATTGGCTATGACGTGGCCTCGAACGATATGGAGCATCTGTGCCAGACGCTGGCGGTCGCTTATGTCGCCCAGCATGATTTGGATCCGGCCTTGGTGGTGATTTCCCTGTCCGACCGTCCGATCCAGTTCGGCGATGCCGCCCCCGATGCAACTCAGTTTTTCGAAGCCTACCGGCTGGAGCAGTCCCGGTGTATCTGGGAGGGGCTCTGACCATGATCTGTCGTCATGAATTCAGAGTGTCTCAGACAACGGATGCGGCTTTGGAGGTGCGCGCTATGACTTTTACCCCTTACGGGTGCGAATTGTTGTTCCCGATGACAGCAGTTAACGAGGTGCCAGGATGTTGAAACATCGGGGCTTTCCGGGCCGTCTGCCGGGTACGGATTTTCAATTCACCATCCGCCGTGCCAACCCCAAGGGCGTGACGCCGATCACCCGGCGAGAGCGGTTCCGTGACCGCAAACCTGCGGACCGTCGCGCAGATGTCGCCTTTATGGAGGCGCTTTGGCAAAATTTCGGGGATCAGCCCTTTGAGCGCGGCAATCTGGATGCAGGACGTCTGAGCTGGCTATTTGAGCGTGAGGTCGTGCCAGCCGAAGATCCGTTCGACCCGGCGAGCTACGACGCGTTGTTGGTTATTGATCTGGACGCCGCACGTGCGTCTTTTCCCGAAATCTTCGGAGCGGGCTGAGCGGTGATCCACCCTGTGCCTCATATCCTTGCCCGCATGGGTAAAACCCTGCCCGAAGACGGGCAGGGCGGATATGTGGCGTCAGAAGTTCAGCTGTGCTGCAAGTTGAACGCGGTTGCCGTCGAAGGTGTCACCGGTCGTGGCATCGTTCCGCTCTCCATAGATGTACTCGGCGCTCAGCGTCAGGCTGTCGGTCGCCTGATAGAACGCGTTGACGTGGATCGTCTCCAACTCGGTGAAATTGAGGGCTCCAGTGCCGTCCGAGAAGCTGTTGGTCGCCAGATCATAGTCCTCTTTACCGTAGGCGATGCCGACATTCCATTTCTCACCCAAATCCTGGCGGAACTCGATCGTGTAGCCGTCGACGTCATTGGCCTCACCGTTGACGATGGCGTTGCCAAGACCGATCAGGTAAGGGCCAATCGCCTGACCAGTCACGTAATTGACCTGGAACAGACCGCCCTCCCATGGGCGAACCGATCCCGACAGGGTCACGCCCCACTGGTCTACTTCGGTAGCGCCATCGCTGGATTCGGCTTTGCCGTAGAGGCCCGATATGCGCGCGACGTATGTACCGTCGTTATATTCGGCCGCCGCGGTCAGAACCGGGTCGTTCGAGTTCGAGCCGCTGACGTTTTCCTCAAGCGAAACGCTGAACTCAGTGTTTGCGCCGAAGCTGTTGGTATAGCGGATCTGCGGTTGACGGGCGAAGGCGATGCCGACCGGGCCGTTGAATTCAACCGATGTGGGGTAGGTGTCGAGTGGCTGGAAGTTGGTCCAGTACTGACCGATCAGCCAATTGTCACCGATGGTGATGTTGGCGTGGCGCAAGCGCAGCTCGGCTGCGTCGTCGGACGCGAACAGGTCGAGTTCCAACTGACCGCCGATATCACCCAGCGCGCTGGGCGTGCTGGTGCGCAGCCCGATGCGCGACTGGCGTACGGTGCTGCCGAAGGTGCCGCTCGTTGCGGTCGACGGCTCGCCGATGACGTTCACGAACGCGGTGTCGCCCTGGTCGAAGTCGAAGTCATAGAAGAAGTCGGCCTTGATGTAGCCGTAGACGTCCAGACTGGTATTCCCAATGCGAAAATCGCCATTGGCGGGACCGGCGCTGGAGGCCTCGAGCGCTTCGACCCGAGCGCGCAGAGCGTCAAGCTCGGCCTGGGTCTGGGCGTCCTGAGCAAAGGCAAGCGTGCTGGTCACACTAAACGCAGTGGCAGCAAGCAGGATTGCCTTTTTTCTCTTTGTAAACATGTGGGTGTTTCCTTGTATGCGAGTGTGCGTGGCCAAAGTTCCACGCGCCCGGCGATCAGGGAAATCACGAAAAAGGGACGGGAAACGCGCTTTTGCTCAAGCATTTGTGCGAAAAATCCGGCTGTGGTTCACGGCTGGGTGAACAGATCGGTCAACCCTCAGCATATGTTCGAAAAAATTCTGCGAGCGGGTGTGATTGCCCGTGATGTTGCGGGTGCAGCAATCAGTGCGGCAGCAGGGAAATGTAACGAAACTGTGACGATTTTGGTGGGTCCCGCCCCGCAAAGCCGTGCGGGTCTTGTCGGCATGAATTTGCGCGGAGTTTTGCCTGTTGGGCAGATTCTGGCCGGAATCTTGGGTGGAAACAATACTTTGTTTGCAGACGGGATTGTGCAGTGCATCTTGACCCAGCCGTGCGGCTCTACTTTGCCTGCGTCGCACATGCACCTACTATTCCGTACCCCTTCCTTGCGCGGGCAGGCTTGTGTTCCCCACATCGTCCTGTCCGCGTTTTTCTTTGCACAAAAAACTGGCCTGAATGGGCATAAACCTGCGCAAAATGCAGATTTTACCCCGTTGTTATTGAATAACGGTGCTGAGTTCCTGCATCTGCCTCTAAGAGCAATACAAAAAACCACGAGGCAGACATCATGCGTATCTCAAAACTGTTCCTTGCACTGGCAACCTGTGCAGGCCTCGCGGCCTGCGGAGATACTCTCGGCGAACAGGCCATCCTGGGCGGCGGCGCGGGCGCTGTCGGGGCAGCCGTTCTCAGTGCCGATCCGTTGGTCGGTGCGGCCGTCGGGGCCGCAGGCAACGTGCTGTACTGTAAGACGCAGAACACCTGTAACTAACGCGAATTTTCGGGGCGCAAGCCGCCCCGTCCGTCGTCACGCTTTGCGCCGACGTGGGGAAGCCCTCCCTGCGGCGGCTCTTTGCGTTTCCAGAACACCAAGCCAAAGGACGTTCCATGTTCAATAAGATCCTGATCGCCAACCGGGGCGAGATCGCCTGCCGGGTTATCAAGACCGCCCGTAAAATGGGTATCGGCACCGTCGCCATCTATTCGGACGCGGACAAGAACGCTCTGCACGTGTCGATGGCGGATGAGGCTGTCCATATCGGCCCGCCGCCTGCCAACCAGTCGTATATCGTGATCGACAAGGTCATGGATGCCATCCGGCAGAGTGGCGCACAGGCTGTCCACCCCGGCTATGGCTTCCTGTCTGAGAACGCCAAATTCGCCGAGGCGCTGGACGCTGAAGGCGTGGCCTTTGTCGGCCCCCCAGTCGGCGCGATTGAAAGCATGGGGGACAAGATCACCTCGAAAAAGATCGCGAAGGAGGCCGGTGTTTCCACGGTTCCCGGCTATATGGGCTTGATCGAAGACGCCGACGAGGCGGTCAAAATCTCGAACGACATCGGCTACCCCGTCATGATCAAGGCCAGCGCCGGGGGCGGCGGCAAGGGCATGCGGATCGCGTGGAATGACGAAGAGGCCCGCGAGGGGTTTCAGTCCTCGAAGAACGAGGCTGCGAACTCGTTCGGTGACGACCGGATCTTTATCGAGAAATTCGTGACCCAACCGCGCCACATCGAAATTCAGGTTCTGTGCGACAGCCATGGCAACGGCATCTATCTGGGTGAACGGGAATGCTCGATCCAGCGTCGCAACCAGAAAGTCGTGGAAGAGGCTCCGTCGCCCTTTCTGGATTCCGAGACCCGCAAAGCCATGGGCGAACAGGCCGTCGCACTGGCCAAGGCCGTGGGCTATTCCAGCGCGGGTACGGTGGAATTCATTGTCGATGGCGAAAAGAACTTCTACTTCCTTGAGATGAACACCCGTCTTCAGGTGGAACACCCGGTGACCGAACTGATCACCGGTGTCGATCTGGTGGAACAGATGATCCGCGTTGCGAATGGCGAAAAGCTGACCATCACGCAGGATGACGTAACGCTGACGGGCTGGGCGATCGAGAACCGTTTGTACGCCGAAGATCCCTATCGCAACTTCCTGCCCTCGATCGGCCGTTTGACCCGCTATCGCCCGCCGCAGGAAACCGCTGCCGGTCCGATGCTGGTCAATGGCAAATGGCAAGGCGACGCGCCCGAGGGTGAGGCTGCTGTGCGCAATGATACCGGCGTCTATGAGGGCGGCGAGATCAGCATGTACTACGACCCGATGATCGCCAAGCTTTGCACATGGGCCCCAACCCGCGAAGCCGCGATTGAGGCGATGCGCGTGGCGCTGGACAGTTTCGAGGTTGAGGGGATTGGCCACAACCTGCCGTTCCTGTCGGCGGTGATGGATCACCCGAAATTCGTCAGCGGTGACATGACCACCGCCTTTATCGCTGAAGAATACCCGGACGGGTTCGAAGGCGTGACGCTGCCCGAAGACGACCTGCGCCGGATCGCGGCCTCATGCGCGGCGATGCACCGGGTGGGTGAGATTCGCCGGACGCGAGTTTCGGGCCGGATGGACAACCACGAACGCAAGGTCGGCAAGCGCTGGGTCGTTTCGCTGGAGGGTCATGATTTTGCCGTTCAGGTCAACGCAGACAAGGAAGGCGCGACCGTTAAGTTCGAGGACGGCTCGACCGTTCGCGTCGCATCAGACTGGACACCGGGCGACCAGCTGGCGGTGCTGGATGTAGATGGAAGCCCTCTGGTTCTGAAAGTTGGCAAGGTTTCGGGCGGGTTCCGCATTCGCAACCGGGGTGCCGATCTGAAGGTCCATGTGCGCCGTCCGCGTCAGGCCGAGCTGGCCAAGCTGATGCCGGAAAAACTGCCGCCGGATACGTCGAAAATGCTGCTCTGCCCGATGCCGGGTCTGGTCGTGAAGATCGACGTGGAAGTCGGTCAGGAGGTCCAGGAAGGTCAGGCGCTGTGCACCATCGAGGCGATGAAGATGGAAAACATCCTGCGCGCCGAGAAGAAGGGCACCGTTGCCAAGATCAACGCAGGTCCGGGCGACAGCCTTGCCGTAGACGAAGTGATCATCGAGTTCGAATGATCATGACCGCGCTTTTGGCATATCTTCAGGTCTCACCGGCGTTCTGCGCCTGTGGCTTGAGGCGTGGCAAAAGCGTTCAGCCACCCTCGCGCCGTTCGCGGATTTCGCGTTCGCGCAGGGGGGTTTTGTCGATCGAGCGGCCGATCTCGCGCACGCTCCACGGGGACGGTTTGCGCAGTTTGACCACGCCGTCCTTGTCGACAAAAACCATCTGGAACCCGCGCGGGCGCAGCTTGGACCGGATCGCGGATCGTGCGGACGGATCGGTATCCGTTAGCACCACGACATCCCGATCCCGCATCGCGTCCTCACCTTCCAGCAACATGTCGATCTGCTGCTGGAACCGGGGATCGGCGGGCGTGTCGGCGAAGACGACAATGGGCCGGTGGGTCCACATGAAATCGCTCAACTCACTGTCGCCAACAGGGCGAACATATTCATCATCAGCAGGTGCTGTTCCGTCGGCGGCCATGGCAGCCAGCGGGATAAGTGCCGAGAAAACAAGGGCAAGCGTTTTGTTCATGGGGCCTCCTGTCCCGTTGAATATAGCCTCTGCGCGCGCGAATGCGACCGGCGATTTGCACAAGACGCTCAATTTGTCGCGCGTGGGCCATGCCCGGCATCTGCTGAACCACGATACGCACGGATTGCAGGCTGCTGCAGGCCGAACTGACAAGAGGACACCTCGATGACCGATAAGAATGACTGGCGCGCGCTGGCCGAGAAAGAATTGCGCGGACGGCCACTGGACGATCTGACCAAGGAAACGCTGGAGGGCATCAGCGTCAAACCGCTTTATACGCAGGACGACACCGCAGATTTGCCGCATATGGGCTCTCTGCCGGGGTTTGGCCCGTTCACGCGCGGTGTGAAGGCGACGATGTATGCCGGGCGTCCGTGGACCATTCGCCAATATGCCGGGTTCTCTACCGCCGAGGAATCAAACGCCTTTTACCGGCGCAATCTGGCTGCGGGTCAGCAGGGTGTCTCCGTCGCGTTCGATCTGGCGACGCACCGCGGTTATGACAGCGACCACCCGCGTGTTGTCGGCGATGTCGGCAAGGCCGGTGTGGCGATTGACAGCGTTGAGGATATGAAAATCCTGTTTGACGGCATCCCGCTCGACAAAGTCTCGGTCTCGATGACCATGAACGGCGCGGTGATCCCGGTTCTGGCCAGCTTCATCGTTGCGGGCGAAGAGCAAGGGCACGACAAATCGGTCCTGTCCGGCACCATTCAGAATGACATTCTGAAAGAGTTCATGGTGCGCAACACCTATATCTACCCGCCTGAGCCGTCGATGAAGATCATCTCGGACATTATCGAGTACACGTCGAACGAGATGCCCAAGTTCAATTCGATCTCGATCTCGGGCTATCACATGCAAGAGGCTGGCGCGAACCTTGTGCAGGAGCTGGCCTATACCATCGCGGACGGGCGCGAATATGTGCGGGCTGCGCTGGATGCGGGCATGGATGTGGACAAGTTCGCAGGTCGTTTGTCGTTCTTCTTCGCCATCGGCATGAATTTCTTCATGGAGATTGCGAAACTGCGCGCCGCACGGACCCTATGGCATCGCGTGATGACCGAGTTCGGGGCGAAGTCTGAACGCTCCAAGATGCTGCGGACACACTGCCAGACCTCGGGCGTGTCGCTGCAGGAGCAGGACCCCTATAACAATGTGATCCGCACCGCCTATGAGGCGATGAGCGCGGTTCTGGGCGGCACCCAGTCGCTGCACACCAACGCTCTGGACGAGGCGATTGCCCTGCCCACCGATTTCTCGGCCCGCATTGCGCGGAACACGCAGTTGGTCTTGCAGGAAGAGACGGGTGTGACCGATGTGGTCGATCCGCTGGCGGGCTCTTACTACGTGGAAAGCCTGACCAATGATCTGATCGAGAAAGCCTGGGCCCTGATGGAAGAGGTCGAGGAGATGGGCGGCATGACCAAAGCCGTCGCCTCGGGCATGCCCAAGCTGCGGATCGAGGAAAGCGCCGCGCGGCGTCAGGCGATGATCGACCGGGGCGATGAGGTGATCGTTGGGGTCAACAAATACCGCAAGGAACAGGAAGACCCGATCGACATTCTGGACGTCGACAACGTGGCCGTGCGCGAATCTCAGGTCGCGCGGCTGGAAGAGATCCGCGCCACCCGCGACGAGGCCGCCTGTCAGGCCGCGTTGGACGCGCTGACCAAGGCCGCACAAGAAGGCGGAAACCTGCTGGCTGCTGCGGTTGAGGCCGCCCGCGCCCGCGCATCGGTAGGAGAGATCAGTATGGCAATGGAGAAAGAGTTCGGCCGCCACCGCGCCGAGGTGAAGACCCTGGCGGGCGTTTATGGCGCGGCCTACGAGGGTGACGAGGGCTTTGCCGCCATCCAGAAATCCATTGAAGATTTTGCCGAGATCGAGGGACGTCGCCCCCGTCTGTTGGTGGTCAAGATGGGGCAGGATGGTCATGATCGGGGTGCCAAGGTAATCGCGACGGCCTTTGCCGATATCGGGTTTGACGTGGACGTTGGCCCTCTGTTCCAGACCCCGGCCGAGGCCGCGCAGGATGCCGTGGACAATGACGTGCATGTGGTGGGTATCTCGTCTCAGGCGGCAGGCCACAAGACGCTGGCACCGCAGCTTGTTGAGGAACTCAAGAAAGCCGGGGCTGAGGACATCATCGTAATTTGCGGTGGCGTGATCCCGCAGCAGGATTATCAGTTTCTGTATGACAACGGGGTCAAGGCGATCTTTGGGCCGGGGACGAATATTCCCGATGCCGCACAGGACATCTTGCGCCTGATCCGCGACGCGCGGGACTGAGGCGGGGCAGGGGGGCTGTCTGCCCCCTCTTTGCCTGACGGCAAATTCACCCCCGAAGGTATTTTCAAACAGAAGAAGGGCGCGGGTTTGGCTTGCGCCCTTTTGTTGTGTGCTTAAAGCGTTTTGCGTTTTACTTGGGATAAAAGCATCGAAATGCGCGTTCGACCGGAGGGAGAGGCAGCGTATTTTGATTCAAAACAAACGGAAAGCGATCTAGGGTGTCATCGTGGAGGGCGCGATGGAGTTGGATCATATTGCGGTGGCGGGTGCCACGTTGGAAGAGGCCACGGCGCATGTGGAAGATGCGCTGGGTGTCAGTCTTCAGGCCGGTGGCAAGCATGAGGCATTCGGCACGCATAATCGGCTGCTTGGCCTGAAGGATGGGCTGTATCTGGAGGCGATTGCCATCGACCCGGATGCGCCTCGGCCGGACAGGGCGCGATGGTTCGATCTGGACCGGTTCGAGGGTGCGCCACGTTTGACCAACTGGATTTGCCGCGTACCCGATATTGAGGCCTCACTTTCCGTGTTTCCCGATGGTGTTGGGACGCCGATTGATTTGGCCAGAGGGGCCTTGCGGTGGCGGATGGCAGTTCCGCCAAATGGGCGTTTGCCTTTTGACAACTTGTTTCCGGCGCTGATCCAGTGGCAGGGGGATCTTCACCCCGCGCGTATGTTGGAGGATCATGGGTGCCGCCTGAAACGTCTGATTGTCTATCACCCGGATGCGTTGCTCTTGGCAGAGCAGCTGGGTCCGCTTGATCCGGTTGTTTTTGACACAGGACCGGCGTCAATGCAGGCCGAGATCGAAACGCCTCATGGGGTACGTATTTTGCGATGAGGGTCCGTCAGGCCCAACCAGCGGATGCAGCAGAGATTGCTTTGATCACCAACGCGATTATTCGCGACACATTGGTGACCTTCACGACCGACGAACGCAGCGCAGAGTCGATTGCCAATGATATCCGGGCGAGGGGCGCAGCGTTTCTTGTGGCTGAGGATCAGGGCCAGGTCATTGGTTTCGCAACCTATGCCCCGTTCCGATCCGGGCCGGGCTATGCCAAGAGCCGCGAGCATTCGATCCAGCTGGCAGACTATTCGCGGGGCCGTGGCGTTGGGCGCGCCCTTATGGAGCAGTTGCAGCAAGTGGCCCGCAGCGAAGGGGTGCATGTTCTGGTCGCCGGGATTTCTTCGGCCAATCCGGGGGCGATCGCCTTTCATTCAACGCTGGGGTTTTCGGAGGTGGGGCACATGCCCGAGGTTGGGCACAAATGGGGTCAGTATCTGGACCTTGTGCTGATGCAGAAAATTCTTTCTCCCGAAGGATCTATCGCACCTGACAGTCCTGCAATGGGACGCTAGTGTACGCCCATGTCGATCTGGACCCGCATATCCGACGCGCTGAGCGCTCTTGCCCAAGGTGAGAGCCTGACGGCTGTTTTCGAAAAACTGCGCTCGCCACCCGAACGCTCGGTCGCGTTCACCATTGCGGTGATCGCGCTGGGGGCCAAGATGGCCAAGGCCGATGGGCAGGTGACGCGGGATGAGGTGACGGCCTTCCGCGACGTGTTCCAGATTGCGCGCGAAGATGAAGAGGGCGCGGCCCGTGTCTTCAACATGGCCCGCACGGACGTGGCGGGCTATCAGGACTATGCCCGCAAGATCGCTCGGATGTTCTCGGAGGACAGCACCACCCTGTGCGACCTGATGGAGGGGCTGTTCCATATCGCCATGGCCGACGGGTTCTATCACCCGAACGAGAACGAGTTTCTGGAAGAGGTCAGCCAAATCTTCGGGCAGACGGATGCGCAGTTTCTGGCCCTGCGTGCGCGGTTTGTGCCGGATGCGCCGAATGACCCCTACGTGGTTCTTGGGGTCTCGCGCGATATGCCCGTTGCCGAGATCAGGAAGGTCTGGCGCAAGCTCGTGCGGGAAACCCACCCCGATGCGATGATGTCGCGTGGTGTCCCGGAAGAGGCGATCCGCCTGGCCGAAAAGAAGATGATCGACATCAACCGCGCCTGGGATGAGATCAACGGCGCGACGGTTTAGGCGATGCGTCTGGCGACCTACAATATCGAATGGTTTGCCAACCTGTTTGATCGCAATGACAGACTGATCGTCGATGACAGCTGGTCGGGTCGGCATGACGTGACTAAGGCTCAGCAGGTCGAAGCCATCGCCAAAGTCCTCACCGCGATTGACGCGGATGCGGTTCTGGTCGTCGAAGCGCCGAATACGGGCAAGCGGCAGAACACGGTGCGCGCCTTGCAGGCGTTTGCCGAGGTTTTTGACCTGCGCACCTCGCAGGCGATCATGGGATTTCCCAATGATACGCATCAGGAACTGGCGCTTCTCTACGACCCGGAGGTTCTGTCGGTTCGCCATGACCCAAGGGCGGCAGATGACGCCCCGCGTTTTGACTCGGAATTTCGTATAGATCTGGACGTGGATGCGACGCAGGACGTGGTGCAGTTTTCCAAGCCACCTATGGAGCTGTCGGTCCAGACCAAAGCGGGGTTTCAGTTTCGCCTGATCGGCGCGCATCTGAAATCCAAAGCTCCGCATGGGGCGGGGTCACGGGATGAGGCGATCCGTATCTCGATCGCCAACCGCCGCAAGCAGTTGGCTCAGGCGATCTGGTTGTCCCGTCGGGTCGCGCATCACTTGGCTGAGGATGATCCAGTGATTCTGTTGGGTGACTTAAATGACGGCCCCGGTCTGGATGAGTTTGAACATCTGTTCGGGCGCTCCTCGGTCGAGATTGTGCTTCAAGCCGGTCTGTTCGACCCGCATGCGGTGACAGCGCACGGGCCGCACCCCGGTTCGGTGTCCTCGACCGCACGGTTTGCGCGACCCGAGAACGGCACGTTCCTTGAGGCGTTGCTGGACTACATCATGATCAGCTCGGATTTGCAGTCCAGGCGACCTGTCTGGCGCATTTGGCATCCGTTTCGGGATGCGGCCTGCTGGGCCAAACCTGACCTGCGCGAGGCCCTTTTGACCGCATCAGATCACTTCCCTGTCACGCTGGATTTTGAGCTGTGACCTTTCAACCGGGCGCGGAAAGGCTTACATTGAGCATATGAAACATATTCTGATGATCGGCGCGATGACAGCCGCTTTTGCGCTGCCTGCAACGGCCGAGGAAGAAGATACCCCAACGCTGATGGAGCAGGGGGCAGAGTTGTTTTTCGAGGGCCTGCGACGCGAGATGGAGCCGGCTTTGGATGAATTGCTTGGCCTTGCCGATCAGTTCGGCCCGGCGATGCAGTCTTTCATGCAGGAAATGGGGCCTGCGTTAGCAGAACTCGCATCCGAGGTGAAGGATTGGAGCGTCTACGAGATGCCCGAAATCCTGCCCAATGGCGATATCATCATCCGCAAGAAACAGACCGAAGATGCGCCTGAAATACCCGAATCTCTGCCAGAGGCCCCGGACGGCGCCACGGACATCTAAAGCGTTTCGAGTTTTCGTTAAAGCGCCTGCATCGCTTTTCGCGTTCGACCGAAGGGAGAGGCAGTGAAAAAGCGATCCAACATAAACCCGAAACGCTATAGGGGCAGCTCAGCCCTTGATGACCACACGCACCTCGGATTTCAGGGCATTTGCCAGTGAATTCAGGCGGGACTCGGCCACTTCGTTGAAAAGGGGCCGTACGGATTCGGGCAGCACCAGATCAAGTTCGCGCTTTTTGGGATAGAAGCGCAGCTTGCCCACATGCGCGTCGCTGTCCATGCACAACATGGCCCCGAACCGCATCGCCTTGCCCAGAATCTCGGCCTGTTTTTGGCTTTTTTCATCCAGCAACTCGTAGAGAGGCGCAAAACGGTTGCCCTCGCGCTTGTTGCGATAGCGATGTTGCAGCGCAAGGCCGATGAAAACGCGTTCGGAGTGTTTCAGCCCCCCGAGATTGGCGCGGGTGACGTAGTCGAAACAGACTTCGGCCCGGTAATCAGGATGCGCGCGCCAGCTGACATCATGCAAAAGGCAGGCGGCCTTGATCAGACGGACCTGCGTCGCAGGTGCAGATTTGAACAGAGGCATCACAAAATCGAACAGCGTGCGGCCCATGCCCGGCAGGCGGGCATCCTTCGCCTCGGAAAAACGACTGGCCTCGACCAAGGGGTCGCGGTCGCGCTGTTCCTGCGACATCTGCTCGTACAGCAGGCCTTCGCGGATACCATAGCTCGAGATCGCGATATCCTTGGGTTTGAACGTGCGGATCAGCCGCGCAAGCACGTCCATCGCATAAGGGATCAGCGCCATGCGAGAGCTTGAAACTCCGGCCTGACTGCGCAGTTTGTCATGATCGTTCGCATCGATGAACTTGATCGTTTCGCGCACTTGCTTGGTGGTCATGCGGTATTCGTGCAGGACGTTCAGCGGATAGCCCCGCCGCAGCATGTCCAGTCGTGCAAAGGCACGCCAGCTACCGCCCACCAGAAACAGCCGGTCGCGCTGCTGGCCCATCTGACTGTGCAGCTCTTCCATGGTGGATTTGATATGGGCCTTGCGCGCGCGGCGCCCGCCCTTGATATCGCGCAGCTTCAGCGGACCAAGGGCCGAGGTCACGCGGCGACCCACATCGCCGCCTCCGATCTCGGCCAGTTCCATGGACGAGCCGCCTATGTCGCAGATCAGGCCATACGCTCCGGGCCAGCCCAGCATAACACCCTGGGCCGACAGGCGTGCCTCTTCCTGACCGTCGATCACAGCCACATGCAGCCCGGTTTTGGATTTCACGTCCTGACAGAATTCGGGCCCGTCTTTCGCCTCACGTACGGCGGCGGTGGCTACGACATGCAGCCCCGGCAGGCCGAGGTCCTCTGCGATCCGCTGAAAGCGCTGCAGGGCGGCCATCGCCCTCTCACGCCCTCGGGGATTCAGGTGGCCGGTCTCGGACAGGCCCGCGCCCAGCTCGCACATAACCTTTTCGTTGTAGAAATAGGCTGGTGACCGCGCCGCGCCATCAAAGACCACCATCCGGACCGAGTTCGACCCGACATCGACCACGCCCACCCGGGACAGCGCCCTTGTGCCGGGGTCGTCGAACAGAGGTCTTCCGAAAGGCCCCCAATCAGGAATGTCGGTTTCGACGGTCTGGTCCATGTCTTACCCGGAAATTTCGGTGTCAGAATGCGCAATTGGCGCGCTTGGGTCAATCATTCGGTTCGCCTTCATCCGGGTCCATTTTCAAGACGCGGATAGCCAGGGCGCGCGTGATATCCCGTTTCTCGGATAGCGCGAAGTCGTCCAGCTGTGCGACCACATCGGCGGCGGTCTCAAAGCGGCGATCCATGTGCTTGACCAGATAGGCAATCACCTCGGGGCCGGGGTTCAGCTGCCGGTCGACAAACAGTTTCGCAAGCACCGCGCAGAGCAACGCGTCATCCGGGGGATCAAGTGCCACGTGATGCGCGCCTTCGACCCGGCTTTGCAGATCCGCCAGCGGCAATTGCCAGAATTTCGGCGCCAAACGACCCGTCATCAGCAGGGCGTGACCCTCGGCCAGAACGAGGTTGTGCAGGTGAAACAGCACTTTTTGCTGCTCGATATCACCGGCGATCATCGGAACGTCTTCGACCGCAATCGGGCTGCGCGCCAGATCGGGTACGTCCTCGTACCGCAGCGCTTCGGCTTTGATGATGCGCCCACCGGTTTCAGCCGCCCAGACATGGGCCAGGTGGGTCTTGCCTGCGCCCGCCGGGCCGCTCAGCACCAGTTTGTTGCCGGGCCATGAGCTGGCTGAAATCATCGCAACCGCAAGCGCGTTCGCCGGAGAGACAAAGAAATCCTCCCGCCCCAGCGCGGTCTTGGCGGGCAAATCGAAGCTTAATTGTCGGGCCATTTACGCGTTGTCCTGATCCTGGCTTTCGAGACCGGTATAAAGGCGGCTATCCAGGTAAACCGACGTGCCGAACCGAGCCAGCACACCCAAAGCTGCGGCAACCGGAACGGCGACCAGCATCCCGACAAAGCCGAAAAGCGCGCCAAAGACGGACAGGGCCAGCAACAGCCAGACCGGGTGCAAGCCGACCGAGCTGCCGACCAGTTTGGGCGTCAGGAAGTTGCCCTCGGTCACCTGTCCCAGCGCAAAAATGCCTGCGACCAGCCCGATATGCGCCCAATCCCCCCAGAACTGGAACAGCGCCAGCCCGATGGCCAAAGTGCCGCCGATCAACGCGCCCAGATAGGGGATAAAGGTCACCAGCCCAGCAATGAAGCCGACGATCAGGCCGAATTGCAGCCCGACCAGCATCAGGGCAACCGCATAGTAAGTGCCAAGGATCAGACAGACGGTGCCCATGCCCCGCACGAATGAGGCCAGCACGTTGTCGATCTCACCGGCGAGACGTTTGATCGTGGGGGCGTGGTCGCGGGGCAGCAGCTCTCCGATCCGGGCGACCATGCGGTCCCAATCCAGCAGCAGGTAGACCGAGACGACAGGCACGATGACCAGCAGCACCACCACGTTGATTGCCGAACCCAGCGAGGCCACAACGGATTGCAGCACATCCCCGGTTTTGGATTTCAGGGTGTCGCCCAGGCCCACAAGGAATTGGTGCGAGCTGGATTCGCGGTCCAGAATCGACGGGAATTGCTTTTCGATGAACGCGCGTAGTTCCTGGAACAGGCTGGGCAACACGTCGATCAGGTCGATCAACTGCGTGACCAAAGCCGGCACAACCATCAGAATCGCAAGTACAAATCCAAGGACGCCAACCACGGTGATGATCCCGGTGGCAGCCATCCGCGACAACCCCAGCTTTTCCAGCCGATCCGCGACGGGGTCGAGGAAATAGGCGATTGCGCCGCCGATCACGAAGGGCAGAAGCACATCGCCCAAGGCCCACAGGATCACGACAAAGACGACGGCGGCGATGCCCCAGTATCTCAGCTGATCCTTAACCGGCAAAGCCATGGCGCATCCCTTTGTTGCACAGCGTTGCCATGTTCTTGGCCCATGACGCGCGGCGATGCAAGCGGTTCATGGGCCTTGGTTTCCGAGGGTCAGTCGGTCAGCGTGCCAAGTTCCGGAGTAGCCCCTGTCGCGGTCTCGTCCGGCCAGTTGGTACGCCAGATTTCAGCGGACCAATGGCCGCAATGCACGGCGGGGCGGTCAAAGCCGGGCAGGGCGGGTAGCAGAGGCTCAACAACCACATCATGGCGCGGAACGGCGAAATAGGGGAACGAGTACCGCTCGCGCCCTGATCGGTTGACGACGCGGTGCGGCGTGGATTTCAATCGACCGCCCGACCACAGTTCCAACATGTCGCCGATATTGACGACGAAGCCACCGGGCGGGCAGTCGGGTGTGATCCAATCACCGGTGCGGGTTTGTACCTCCAGCCCTCCGACGGGATCTGGGGCGATGATGGTCAGCGCGTCGGTATCCTTGTGTGGGTGAATGCCATAGCCGCCCTCATCCGGCGCCTGCGGAGGGTAGTGCAGCAGGGTCATGTTGGTCATCGGGTCTTGGAATGCGTCGCGCAATTGGCGTTCCGACAAACCCAGCCCGGTTTCGAGCGCTGCGAGCAGAAGGTCTGCCACGTCATCCAGCATCGTCCAGTAGGTCAGGATGACATCGCGCGACCCCGGCACTTCGACTGGCCAGATGTTTGGGCCATACAGCCCGCAATTTTCACGGATTGCAGCATCGGCGTCGACTTCGTGATGCAGCTTGTAGCCTTCGTATTTGTCGGCTTTGCCCGAGCCGTCATTTGGCGTGAAGAACCCCATCGGGATAAACCCGCGGTAGTTCTCGCGGGTGATGGCTTGTTGCCATTTAGAGGCCTCTTCAACCGCAAAGATCGCGCGCGCCATTTCGCGCACCTCATCAACAGTTGCCTGCGGAATGCCAGTGCCTGTGATGGACAGAAAACCGATCTCAGTGCAGGCTTCCATGATCTGCTGCACGGTTTGGTCCCGGTCGGGATGTGTGGCGTCGCGCAGAGGGCTGAGGTCGATTGTTGGAATGTAGTCCATCAGTGAATCCTGACGCCTTGCCGGTCCAGTTCAGCGTGAACAGGGGCAAGGTTCATGCTGTGCAGCTCCTGATTGCTTTTCAGCGATAGGGCAGCCGCGATTCCGGCCCCTTGTCCCATGACCGCGCAGCACGCCATGTTGCGCGTGGCCGCATGGGCCACTTTGTCGGCCCCGTGCGAGCGTCCTGCAACCAAAAGCCCTTTGACCCCTTTGGGCAGCATCGACCGATAGGGCACCTGCATATAGCGGCCAGTGGTCGGCAGGATCAGGATGCCGTAGCCGTCGATAAACTCGGGATAGATACCAATCGTATCCTCAAACCGGCCCTGATGGCGCGCGTCATTTTCGGTCATGTTGTAGACCGCGTCGATCTTGCGCGTGTCGCGGATGCCGATGGTCATCCCAAAATTTCGCAGCCGCGCGTTCTCGCAACCGGGCATGAAGCGACGCAGCGCCTCGATGGCCAGCATCGACTGACGACGGCCTTCGATCTCACCCTTTGTGAGGCTGTCGGGGTCGGTGCCGTCGATTTCAGCCAGATGGATGAGGTTCATATAGGTCAGCTCACCCGTGTCGTGCATCGCGCCCCAGGTGCCTGCGATGGTGTTCAGATGAGGCGGGATCAACCCCTCATCAATCGCCTGCTGGAAAGGCTTGTGAACGAAGGGCGAGAACATGTCGTCCTCTTTGCCCGAGGTCTCAATATTCCATTCGCCACCGCCACCCCAGTCTTTATAGGTCTGGGGGTCAGCCTTGACGCCTTCCATAAAGGCGCGTTTGTCGACACCGGCCAAGTGGAACATGACCGAGGCGGCCATCATATCCTCGCGCGCGGTTTTGTGTGTGGGCGCACCGGCGCGATGGGCGACATCGGCGTCGCCAGTCGCGTCGATCACGACATTGGCCAGAATCGCCTCGCGACCGGCTTTGGATTCGGTGATGATGCCGGTGATCCGGTCCCCCTCCATGATGGGGGCGACGAACTGACGGTGCAGCATCGGATGCACACCCGCCTCTTCGACCAGTTTGTCGGCCACTAGCTTGAACCCTTCGCTGTCCAGCTCATAGCTGAGCGACTGGCTTTCCGGCACTGCGGCGCCCATGTCTTTGGCGCGGGTTTCGAACTCCATGCCGATGCCGCCAGCCTCGACCGTTTGTTCGTGGCGATACCCGGCGAATCCTTCGACCCCCACGGCGGTGATATTGCCGCCCATGCAGCCGAAACGGTCGACCAGCGACACTTCGGCCCCGGCGCGCGCGGCGGCCAACGCGGCGGCCAGCCCGGCGGGGCCGGAGCCGACGACCAGAACATCCGTTTGGTGAACAATAGGGATTTGACGGGCGGGTTCCGAGATTGTCTGCATCGGGGCCTCATGGTTTTACATTTCTGTCACATTTGAAAACCCTGATCGGCGGGTCAATCAAAAATCCGACTGACCTGAGGTCGCAAAATCACCAATGGCCGATTGCCCCCGGCGGGGGTTTGGCATAATCACCTTGAAAAGCTCAAATCCACCTTTGAAGGTCACCCAATGCGCCTTAGCCGTTACTTTCTGCCCGTTCTCAAGGAAAACCCCTCCGAGGCCCAGATCGTCAGCCACCGGCTGATGTTGCGCGCCGGGATGATCAAGCAGGCCTCGGCCGGGATCTATTCCTGGCTGCCGTTGGGCTTCAAGGTCCTGCGCAAGCTGGAGAACATTGTACATGAGGAACAGGCGCGGGCAGGCCATATCGCGATCCAGATGCCGATCCTGCAATCGGCGGATCTGTGGCGCGAATCCGGTCGCTATGACGACTACGGTCAGGAAATGCTGCGCATGCAGGACCGTCACGGTCGCGACATGCTGTATACGCCGACCGCTGAGGAACTGGTGACCGATATCTTCCGTGGCCATGTCAGCAGCTACAAGGACCTTCCGCTGACCCTCTACCAAATCCAGTGGAAATTCCGCGATGAAATCCGCCCGCGTTTCGGCGTGATGCGGGGGCGCGAATTCTACATGAAGGATGGCTATAACTTCGACCTGACCAAAGAAGACGCGCTGCACGCCTATAACCGCCATCTGGTGAGCTACCTGCGCACTTACGAACGCATGGGCCTGCAGGCGATCCCGATGCGCGCCGATTCCGGCCCGATTGGCGGCGATGACACGCACGAATTCCTGGTTCTGGCCGAAACCGGTGAATCCGAGGTGTTCTATGACAGCGCCGTCACTGATCTGACCTTTGGCGACCGTCAGATCGACTATGATGACCGCGCGCAATGTCAGGCGATTTTGGAGGAGTTCACCTCGAAATACGCGCGCACGGACGAAACCCATGATGAGGCGCTGTTCAACCAGATCCCTGAAGAGCGCCGCCGCGTGGCGCGCGGGATCGAGGTTGGTCAGATCTTCTACTTCGGCACCAAATATTCCGAGGCTATGGGCGCGACCGTTCAAGGCCCCGATGGCAAGCCGGTTCCGGTTCACATGGGCAGCCATGGCATCGGCGTCAGCCGCCTGATCGGCGCGATCATCGAGGCCAGCCACGATGACAAAGGCATCATCTGGCCCGAAGGCGTGACACCGTTCCATTGTGGCATCGTCAACCTGAAACAGGGTGATGAAGAAGCAGACGCGGCCTGTGACAAGCTCTATGGCGCTCTAACCGCTCTGGGTCTTGAGCCGCTCTATGACGACCGTAATGAGCGGGCAGGGGGCAAGTTCGCCACCATGGACCTGATCGGTCTGCCATGGCGTATCACCGTCGGGCCGCGCGGGTTGAAAAACGGTGTGGTCGAGTTGACCTGCCGTCGCACGGGCGAAAGCGAAGAGCTGAGCCCCGAAGCCGCCGTCACCAAAATTGCCGGGATTTATGAGCAGATCGCCTGATCCGCTGATCTCGGTCATCACCGCGACCTACAACCTGCTGTCCCAAGGGCGGCAGGACAGTTTCAAAGGCGTTGTCGATTGCATGAAGCGTCAGAATTGCGCGCGGGCCGAGCACATAATTCAAGACGGTGCCTCAACCGACGGCACCGTCGCTCTGCTGCACGAGTTGACCGAAGGGATGCCGCGCACGACTGTGATCAGTGAACCGGATGGCGGTTTGTATGACGCGATGAACAAGGGCGCGCAGGCGGCAAAGGGTGAATACCTTTTGTTCCTGAACTCAGACGACTCGCTGGCCTCGGATGATATTCTTAACCAAGCCGCAGATCGGCTGGAGGCGACCAAGCCTGACTTCCTATATGGCTCAACGCTGCGCCGTTATGAGGATGGTGGCGAGACGATGGAAAAGCGGATGTCGCTGAAAGCCATCCTGCAGCGCATGCCGTTCTGCCATAACTCGGTCTTCATTCGTCGTGATGTATTTCAGGCGCTGGGGGGGCACGATCGCCAGTTCCGTATTGCTGCCGACTATGACCTGATGCTGCGCCTGATTGGTTCGGGCTATCAGGGTGAGCGTATGGATGAGCCGATCTCACTGTTCTGGGATCGTGGCGCGACCAGTGATCAGGATGCGACCGGCAAGGATTACGCTCGGGTCTGGATGAACTACTACGCGGGATTCAAATCCGCGAAAGCCCTCAGTCTGGATGATTTCGCCGGGTTCTATCGACGTGGCCACATGCCGGCTCGTCTGATCTGGGAGCTCTTACGGCGACCCGACACACCCGAGCCGATCAAGATCGCCGCGCGCCACAGTCTGGCAAAAACCCTGCGCCGATCCGTTCAGTTTTGGCGCAGCTACTAGGCCTGTACCACCGGACGCGCAGTCAGAATGTCGCCGTCTGCGTCGTTCCCGCGGGCCACAACGATCGGACGCCCCATGCGGCGCACCAGCTCCCGAAGCTCAAAGCCCAGAAACCGGATCCCACAGACGCGTGCGCCGGTGTCGCGGTCGGTTACGCAAAGACGCCCTTCGCGAAAGGCAAGGCGATAGCCTTTGTCCCTCAGGACCTCGGCCAAATTGTTCCAGCTAACTGCGCTTGCAAAGATCGGACGGATCGCAGCACGAAGCAGTGCCGCAGTTTCACAATCCAAATCTGATGAAGGTTTGTGGGCCAAAATCGGGCCCGTCCCAAGTGTTGTATTTTGAATATTCATGAGCGACCCCCGCTCTTTCAAATGTGTTCCCCCAAAGTCAGGGTGACAAAGTTTCTGATATTAAGCAAAAAGCGAAATAAAATTGCTTAATTGTTGTGGCATTTTGAGTTCAGTGCCTCACGCAATGCCGATATTGACTTCATAGCTGAAACAATAGCGGCCTGTCTGTGAAGGTCGTCACAACCTCTGGTGTAACCAATTGGCGGGCAAGACTACTTTTACCCTGCCAAAGTGCCGGCAAGTGATTCGTTTCGATCTGGAGGCAGTGCAATTTGACCTCGGCAGATTTGCTGATAGACGAGGGCACGCCCCAGAGAAAGGCCGCAGGTTCGTGCTGAGTTTCGCCACTATTGTCTATTCCAAGGATTATCCGCTGCTCAGGCTTCAGGCGATGTCTATGGCCAGGTTTGTTGCGCCGGATCAGGTGGCCTCGATCCATGTTATTCTGAACGATGTAGATGAGGCCGGGCTAGCCGCGGAGATCGAACCGATCCTGCAGCACTACGGCCCGCTGCGCCCTAAGGTGCGGATTCTGAAAGGCGAAGAGGTGTTGCTGGGCGAAGGGCACACTGCCAAGCGGCCGCTGAAAGATCGAATCCTGATCGAAAACCGCTATCGCCTTCCCCTGATCCGCAAAGGCGGATGGAGGGGCAACAATGGCTACCGTATGCAACAGGTGCTGAAACTGGGCGCGGCGCGGGTGGCAGAGACCGAGAATATCGTCATTCTCGACACCAAGAACCTGTTCTTGCGGTCGTTCGAAGAAGGCGAGTTCTTCTCACCCCAAGGACCAGCCCGCATTCAGTTCATGCCAGTTCAAAGCGACTATCACCGCAATTGGTTGCTCCAGAGTCTAGAGGCTTTGGGTGTTGAACAAACGCTGACGGACGACCTGCGTACCACGACGTTTTCGACGCCCTTTCCGGTGCGCCGGACGCTGATCCTTTCGCTGCTTGATGAGATCAATACACGCTACGGCTCGGTTCAGGCGCTGTTTGCGTCTAAACGGCGGCCATCGGAGTTCATGTTGATGAACGCGTTCTGTCTGAAGTCACGTGATGGCTATGCGCCGTGGTTCGAACCCACTGACCCTGCGCATATTGGGATGTGGCCGACGTATTCCACGGATGAACTGGCTAAGCTGGTCGCGCGGCTGCAGGACGACAGGTCGCTGACCCTCGGGCTGCACAACAGGGCGGTCGCGAATCTGCCGGAGGATTTGCGCGGGCAAGTCTATGCGGCCCTTGAAACGCGTGGCATATGCGATCGCCAGGTGACCGAAGAGGTTCTGCAGCAAACTTCCGCGCTTTCGAGCTGACCTATAAGGACAAGCGGCTTGACCCTCGGGCGAAATGCCGAAAGGGTCGCGCCAAACCAGAAAATAACCCGGAGCAGGCATGGCCAAAACACCCCAGCCTTTCGCCCCTTTTGAATGGAAGATCGCCTGGCGCTACCTACGCGCGCGTCGGGCCGAGGGTGGCGTCAGCGTGATGACCTGGATCTCGCTTATCGGGATCACATTGGCTGTTTTTGCCCTGATTGCCACTTTAGCGGTGCGCTCGGGATTTCGGGCCGAATTCGTTGGCACCATTCTAGGGGCTAACGCACATGTGACGGTCTATTCCTCGGGTGAGATCGACGCGCAGGGGCGGGTTGATCGGACCATTGCAGATTTTGAGGAGCGCACGGCGCGTCTGGCGCAAGTGCCCGGGGTTGAACGGGTCGCGCCCTTGGTCAAAGGGCAGGTGCTGATCACCAACCGCGACCGCAGCAGTGGCGTTCAGGTGTTCGGGATGCGCCCCGACGATCTGCGTGATTTGCCGGGGATTGCGGAAAGCGAGGAAGCGGTTGGCGATCTGTCCGAGTTTCAGACGGGCGAAGACGTCATCGCCATCGGCTCCGGCGTAGCGCGCAGCATTGGTGCCACGGTTGGCGACACCGTTAAGCTCACTTCGCCCAACGGGGTCAAAACCGCCTTTGGAACGTCGCCACGGGTGAATGCATATCGCGTTGTCTACGTGTTCTCGGCCGGGCGCTACGATATCGACCGCACGCGGGTCTATATGCCGTTCTCGCAGGCGCAGAGTTTTTTCAACCGTGAGGGCGTCGCCGACGAGATCGAAGTCATGGTCGAGCGCCCCGAAGACCTCAATCCGATCCTGATCCCTATCCTTGAAGCCGCAGGCGAGCGCAGCCAGATCTGGACGTGGCAGGATGCCTCGGGCGGGTTCCTGAGGGCACTGGAGGTCGAGGACAACGTGATGTTCATCATCCTGTCGATCCTTGTCCTCATTGCGGCGATGAACATCGTCTCGGGCCTGATCATGCTGGTCAAAAACAAGGGCCGAGATATTGGCATCCTGCGCACCATTGGTCTCAGCGAGGGTTCGGTCCTGCGGGTGTTTTTCATCTGCGGCGCGTTCACGGGCATCATCGGCACGGTCATGGGTGTGATCCTGGGTTGCCTGTTCGCGCTCTATATCGACCCGATCTTCTCGTTTGTGAACTACGCGATGGGCGGTGGTGTCTGGGATCCTTCGATCCGAGGGATCTACGCCTTGCCCGCCGAGCTTCACCTCAGCGACGTTCTGAAGGCGATAGGCCTGTCTCTGGGCCTGTCTTTCTTTGTCACCTATTTCCCTGCCCGCCGCGCCGCGCGGCTGAATCCGGTTGAGGCGCTGCGCTATGAATGATGTGAGCTTGCGGCTGAACGGCCTGACGAAAACCTACCTGCAAGGCACCCCCGGTGAGGTGCAGGTTTTGCGCGGGATTGATCTAGAGTTGCAGGCGGGTGAGGCCGTCGCGCTTGTTGCGCCGTCTGGCGCGGGCAAGTCGACCCTTTTGCATATCGCCGGGCTGCTGGACACGCCCGACAGCGGTAACGTTGAGATTGCGGGTCAGGATCTTGCAGGAAAAGGCGACCGCACGCGCACGGCTATGCGGCGTCAGGGTGTCGGGTTTGTCTACCAGTTCCACCATCTGCTGCCCGAGTTCACAGCGCTCGAGAACATCACCCTGCCACAACTCGCCAACGGTGTGTCCGAGCGGGATGCGCAGGACAGGGCGATGTCCCTGTTGGATCGCGTCGGTGTCGCCCAACGCGCCGATCACCGTCCGGCGGCGCTGTCCGGGGGTGAACAGCAACGGGTCGCGTTCTGTCGTGCTCTGGCCAACGCGCCGCGCGTTTTGCTGGCGGATGAACCAACGGGCAACCTTGATCCGGATACATCGGATCAGGTGTTCGAGGCCCTGATGACTTTGGTTCGCGACCAAGGTCTGTCTGCTCTGATCGCCACGCATAATCTGGACCTGGCCGCGCGGATGGACCGCATCGTCAGGTTGGAAGGCGGAGTGCTCAAGCCAGTTGAGTGATCGCCACTCCGATTGCCATCACCGCAATCCCGCCTGCGCGCATCAGGGTAAGTGGCGTGACCTGCGCGCCGAAAAGGCCGAAATGGTCGATGGCGGCCGTGCTGATCAATTGTCCCAGAAGGACAAAGAACACGGCATTGCCGACGCCGAAATGCGGCGCGACATGGGTGATCGACAGGACGTAGAAAGCGATCAGAACGCCCGCCAGCAACAGGTGTTTTGGGGCCTGCGCCACTTTTGACAGCGCCTCAAAACCGGGAAAGACGACCATCACCAGCGCGGAAGACCCGAAGGCGATGGCAAACAGGATCACAGCCGCAGTGGTCGGCGAGCCGATGAGTTTGCCAAGCGCCGCGTTCAAAGCGGCCAGGATTGGGACTCCGATCCCGGCGGCCAACATGATGGCTGCGTAGTGTGTCATGGCCCGAACCCTCTTTACCCGTATTCGTTGATCTGGATCATTGCGCCAAGCCGCGCAGCGGGCAAGCCTGTTGAGAGCAAATGTGGTAGGAGGATGCGATGATCACAAAGCTTTGTTTTGCAACGGCGTCAGCTCTGATTGCCATGTCTGTCCCGCTATGGGCGCAGGATGCGGAGAAAGGCGCTGAGCTTTACCAGCACTATTGCGCCACCTGTCACGGGATTGATGCAACCGGCCATGGGCCGATGGCGGGTGTGCTGGTCATTCAGCCAACCAACCTGAAGACACTGGCAAACGCGGACGGTGCCTTCCCAACGGCCCGTGTGGTGGCGCGGATTGACGGGCGTGATCCGTTGGTGAGCCACGGCAGTCCAATGCCAGTTTATGGCCCGTATTTCCAAGGGCAGGACGCCGCGATCAAAACGCCCGAGGGGCAACCGATCCTGACCAGCCAGCCCATTGTCGATCTGGTGGAATATCTGAAAACCTTGCAGGGCAGCTAAACGCTCAGCTGCAGATGCCTTCGATCTTTGCCTCGCTCCACGGGATTGCGATGTCACGCTCGCGGCCGGTCTGTGGCAGCGGGGACAGATCAAAGTGTATACCTAGCATATCGTGCAACCTTTTGGTGCGCTCCGCCTGAGGGTCCAGCGCGCGGCAGCAGACATATTCCTCGACAATCGCGCCCTGCTGTTCGAACCCGTAGGACAGGAAATCCGGCGAGGTTTCCAGATCGAACAGATACGGATCCTTGCGCCCTCCATGTTCCGCCGCGGCGCGCAGAGGGTGATAGCCTGTGGTCTCGCGGTTCTGCCATTGCCAGATATGGGTCAGTTCGTGCGCCAGCAGCATGGCGGCGATCAGGTTCATCTCTTCGGGGTAGTCGGACATGTAGTCCTCAAGATACCAATCGCGTGCGAAATAGACCTTGTTGAACAGGGCAACGGCGGCCGGTTTTCCGGTGACCACGCCTGCCTCGACCGGAGGCAGGATGCGTTCCCGACAGGCCTCACGCGGGCGCGCTTCGCGGAAATAGGTGACCGGTACGACAGGGGCCCCTTTGACCAGCCGGACGCTATCCAGATCCAGCGTCGTGCCTTGCACCGCGCTTGCAAAGCCACGCTCCTGCTCGGTCAGGGGACGCCCGCAGGAGGACAGAAGCAAAAGGAGCATAAACAGAGTGCGCAAGGCCATGTGATCAACCCTAGTGCGTCACTAGAGTTGCGCAAGGCGATTTCACGTAGACGTGGCCGGGCCGCAGCCGGTGCTTGATTCAGCGCAAGACCAAATCGGCACGATACCGCTACACGGGTCGAAATATCTATCGGAGAGTCCATGTCCAGTTGGGTGCCATTCATATCGGCTTTGACGGCGTTTTTCCTCAGCCACGCCATTCCCGCGCGGGCTCCGGTGCGGGCCGGATTGGTCACGGTTCTGGGGCAAAGGGGGTATCTTCTGGCGTATTCGTCATTGTCCGTCATTGTCCTTGCATGGCTGATCGTGGCCGCGGCGAATGCGCCCTATGTCGAGGTCATCCCTCCGTGGCCTGTGCTGCGTTGGGTGCCGTTGGTCGTGATGCCGGTGGTGTGCTGGCTCGCGATGGCCGGACTGACCATCCGCAACCCGTTTTCGTTTGGTGGGTTGGGAAAGACGGCTTTTGATCCGGAACGCCCCGGTATTCTGCGCACAACCCGCCATCCGCTTCTGGCGGCTCTGTCGCTGTGGGCCGGGGCGCATCTTCTGGCGAATGGCAGTTTGTCTCATGTGATCCTGTTTGGCCTTTTCGCCGTTTTTGCCGCGCTGGGCATGACGTTGATCGACCGCCGGACGGCCCGGTCATTAGGCAAGGACTGGCCTCGCCTGTCGCGCAATACCGCACGGTTTTCGCTACGCGCGCCCTCACCGTGGCCGCCCATTCACGTATGGCTTGCCTCGCTTGCCGTCTTTGCGGTTCTGATCGGCTTGCACGGTGCTGTGATCGGCGTCTCGCCACTTCCCTGAAGCAAGGAGTGGTCGACCCGCATATCCCGTGCTATCTGGTATGCCGAAATCTGAACTACGAGGTCCAAAAATGCATCTGGCCTATGTTACCACCACCGATCGCGGCGCGACCGACCGCTTGCTAAGCGCCGTCGCCGCACACCTGCTGGCGCGTGGGGCGAAACTGGCGGGGGTCGTGCAGACCAACACGGAATGCACCGATAGCAGCAAATGCGATATGGATGTGCAGGTTTTGCCCGATGGCGAGACCATCCGTATCTCGCAATCCCTGGGCGAGCATGCGCGCGGCTGCCGTCTGGACCCTGCAGCGCTCGAGCAGGCTGTAGGACAGGTCATGGCCACGCTTGCCGATGATCCGCAGTTGATGATCATCAACAAGTTCGGCAAGCACGAGGCCGACGGACGTGGTTTCCGCCCCGTCATCGCCGAGGCTCTGGCACAGGACATCCCCGTTTTGCTGGGCGTCAACGGGTTGAATGATGAGAAGTTTCAGGCCTTCACGGGCGGGGCGGCAGAACAGCTATCCCCGGATCTTGAGGCGATTGTCAGCTGGTTCGAAAAGGTCTCAGCACAGCGGGCGGATGCCGCCTGAAGGCAGCCTCACGTAGCGTAATGCGCTGATATCCTGACTTGTTTGGCGGTGCCTTGGCTGCAATCCTCGTTCAGGGAGGATGATAGGCATGTGGACAAACTGGGCCAGGAACGAAACCGCCACCGTTCCGATTGCGCGCCCTTTGGGGTTGGAACAGCTGCGGGCGACGGTGGCGGAACCTGAAAACCTGCGGGTCGTCGGGGCAGGGCATTCCTTTACCCCAATCGTAGGCGGCGCCGAGCGGATATTGGATCTGTCACAGTTGCATTTGCCTACGGTTGGACCAGTCAAAGATGGGCAGGTCTGGGTCAATGCCAATGCGCGTTTGCGAGATCTTTCGCCCGCTTTGGCCGAGCAGGGCTTGGCGTTTCGCAATTTGGGTGACATCAACACGCAGTCTCTGGCCGGGGCTGCATCCACGGCCACCCACGGCACCGGACGCACTCTGCCCTGCCTTGCGGCCGAGATCACGGATGCCAAGTTCATAGGGGCGACCGGTGACATGCTGACCACCTCGCAGATCCCTCTGGAGATGGCGCAGGTGACGTTGGGCTTGCTGGGCATTTTGACGGAGGCGCGGATCAATGTCGTGCCGAAATACAATCTGCGCCGTCAGGTCACGCTGACCGATCTGTCGGATGTCTTGTCCAACATGCATCAGAACTGGGCCGAGAACCGGAATTTCGAGTTCTTCTACATCCCCTTCACCGGCAAAGCGGTCGAGCTGCGCCATGCCGTCTCCGATGCCCCCGAAAGCAAGGCCCCGCGCGATCTGGATATGCTGGCGGTCAAGGTACTGAAGCTCGCCCGAAACGCTGGGCGCTTCAGCCCCGGTCTGCGCAATCTTTTGCTAAACCTGCTCACGCTGGCTCAATCGGATGAGGACTACGTCGGCGAAAGCTGGCGGGTGCTGTGCAGCGACAGACATATTCGGTTCAAGGAGATGGAGTATCATCTGCCCGCCGATATCGCTGGTGATGTGTTGGCCGAGGTCTTTCTCCGACTGGAGCGTGACCACAAGGACATCTATTTCCCAATCGAAGTGCGCCAGACAGCAGGTGACACGGCCTGCCTGTCACCGTTTCAGGGCGGCCCACGGATCTCGATCGCGCTGCACACGGATGCGGGTGAAGACCACAGTCGCTATTTCAACGCGCTGGAACCGCTGTTTCTTGAGGCCGGAGGGCGCCCGCATTGGGGCAAGATGCATAGTCTTTCGTACAAAGACTTGTCCGGCCTGTATCCGGATTTCGACCGGTTCTGCGCCCTGCGTGAGGAATTGGACCCAAAGGGCAAATTCATGACGCCCGCCTTGGCCCGGTTGTTCCGGCCATGAGCGATCCCTACTTCACCCAACTATCAGAGACCCTGCGCACCCACGGGGTCGACCAGCCTGTCGTCGCGATAGATCTGGATCGTGTCGAGGCAAATTGTCGGGCAGCACAGGCCTCAGCTGACCCCGGACTGGACCGGCGCTTGGTCGCAAAATCTCTGCCTTGCCTGCCGTTGCTGGATCATATCCGCGGGCTGATCCCAAGTTCAGGCCTGATGAGCTTTTCCGAACCGATGCTAATGGAGTTACTGCAAGCGGAACAAAACACGGACCATCTCATCGGAAAACCGTTGCCTGTTTCTTCTGCCGCGCGTGTGTTGCAGACCTGCGCGGGCGCCGCATACCGGGTGCAATGGCTGATTGACACCCCCGAACGCCTGCGCGCGTATCTGACCTTGGCGGAGACAAGCCAAACGTCCCTGCGTTTGTCGCTTGAGGTGGATATTGGTCTGCATCGCGGCGGGCTGAGGGTAGATCAGGTTTCCGAACTCGCGCAAGTGACCTCAGCGCATCCAAACGCGCGTCTCAGCGGGCTTATGGGGTATGAGGCGCATCTGGCGAAACTGCCCGGTGTCCTGAAGGCGCGGGCGACGAAGGCCAGCGCCAAAGCGTTTGAACATGCCGTGGCTGCACTGCCTGAAGGCGCGGGGTATTGCTTGAACACCGGCGGCAGCCTGACATTTCAGAGCTACCGCACGCCCGGGCCAGCCACCGAGGTTGCGTTTGGCTCGATCCTCGTGAAGCCATCCGATTTTGACCACGCGACCACGACGGGCTTTCAACCAGCTGCGTTTCTGGCCACCCCTGTTCTCAAGACCATGCCGTCAAACCCTCTGCCCGGATTGGAATTCCTGCCCCGGCGCAAAACCCATATCGCGATCTTCGGAGGGCATTTCCTCGGCCAACCCGTGCACCCCGGCGGGTTCACCTATTCCTCGGTCTTCGGGCGGTCGAGCAATCAGGAGGTTTGGACTGGCCGCTCTAGTCATGCCGTCAAACCCGGTGACATCGCGTTGATCCGCCCGAGCCAAAGCGAGGCTGTTCTGAACCTGTTCGGAACGGTTTTAGCGTTGCGAGAGGGGCAGGTGATCGCGGAATGGCCCTGCTTGCCGAATTGACTCCGATAACACTGCGATACTTGTGCGATTTTTCAGCCGTTTTTCACCGCGAAGCGCATTGAATTCGCAAAGCTATGGGCGTAGGTCTCAACGCGTGCCGACCACGGGTCGACACAGGTTGCCCGCGTGGTGGAATGGTAGACACAAGAGACTTAAAATCTCTGGGCCGGAAGGCCGTGCCGGTTCGAGTCCGGCCGCGGGTACCACACACAGCTCCTTATACCGGATAGTCGAGCCTTGTGATCAGCTGCCAGATATCTCGGTTCAGGGTGGACAGGTCTTCGACAACCTGTTCAATCTCGCGCAGGGCCTCACCATCCAGAGTATCTGAACGACCCATTTTGATGTCTGTTTTCCGATCCGCAATGCGCATCAGAATGGTCTTGGGGTTGCCGCTTTCGGGATCAAAGGAATAGATGCAGTGATTGAACCGGTTGCGGATGCCGGACAGTTTTCCAAGCCGTCTTGTGTGCTCCAGGATCGGGTCCCGAATGCCCTCGGCGCGGCCATCCATTTTTGCAAGCCGCTCAACCAGATCAATCCGGGCGCGGGTCGTGTTCAGGGTCAGAAAGATGATAACGGCGGCATCTTTGCTGGTGCCTGCCAGACCCGCAATTAGGTGGATCAGCAGGCTTTCGGTGTTGGTCCACATATAGTTCAACCGCCCCACCAGCAGGATCAGCCGGTCAAACCGTTCTTCCACGAGATCAGCCAACACGGGGGCTTTGCGCGTCAAAAGGCGCAACCTCGAAATAGAAATGTGCGGCGGCGGTGCGGTTGCTGACCCCGATCTTGCCGACCACATTGTGCATATGTAATTTGACGGTGTGTTCCGTGATCCCCAACCCGGCCGCGATGACCTTGTTGCTCTGCCCTTGAGACACCAGCCTGAGGACCTCTTTTTCCCGTTTCGTCAGCTTGCCGAAAAGCTCAACCTGCTGAGTGTTGACGGGCTTGGGCGTAACAGAGGATGCAGGTGACTTGCAGGGGGTCGCCTGAGGGCCCGCGACACAATCGGCGAGGAAACTGGGCAGATGAAGCTGCTCATGCATAAGGAGCCGCAGGATCGATCGCCACACATCAGGGGCGACGTTCATAGGCAGAAAGCCGATCTCGCCAAATTTGGTGCGATCCCAGCGTTCAAACAAATACCGGGCTGCGGCGTCCTTGCGGTAGGAAAAGGCGAGGCACCCGAACGGAACTTGTGCCGCATATTCGCTTGGCCGTTCCAGCAGGTCCTCAAGCATGACCTGATCCACGACCAGAACGCGGCTGGCCTGCGCTTTGGCCGAGGTCAAGTCGTCCAGTGAATCGAAACGCGACGCACGAACATCGAATTCGTTCTGTACGCTTCTCAGGGTTTGATTGGAGAGAAAAAGCTCTCGACCAATAAAGTGAATTGAAAGGTCTTCGGTCTTGGTATTCTGGTAGGCGTAGTCACGTTCAGACGGGTCAATCATTACTGTCCCCCCCCACTAAAAAAACCGAACCGCTTTTCGCAGTTCTGCACAAGAAATTCAGGCAATTCGAAAGTCAAAAAAGTCTACAAAATATAGACATATTGTAGACGAAATATGGGGTATCAGCAACCTGATATTCGGATTTGATAATAGGTCCTAGAACCATTGATTAGGGTCGTAGTGCGGGTATTTCGGGTAAGTAGAGGGAATTCAACGGCTTCTTTCGTCTAAGCCCAATCGGTAGGGTTTTAGGTCGGATTTTTTAGAGAAAACTCCGACCACTCCCGCAATATCTTCAGATTTCAATGGGCTATCCGTTCTAGAGCTTTTCGATAGCTTGGCAGCTTTGTTAAAGGCTGCGACGCTTCTTCTACTTCAGATTGCGAAGATTTTTCCTTTAACGCCCGCCCCTCGCGCAATTTCGCGAATCTCTTTTGGCGGGATCGTCGGCTTAGCCGGGAAAGGAGGTGCAGAAAGCTCGGAACCAGTAGACCGCAGGGATATGCGCTTAGGCATACCGTGCGGATTTTTGTTTCAACCGCACAGGTAACCACCTTTGAGATGAATGGTGGTCAGGTGCGCCAATAGAGTGGAAATCAATATGTCTGACCGTAGAATTCTATCCCCAGTCACAACCGTCGAAGAAATTGATGTCGAAGACATGGACCCGGTCGTTGATGAACCGGTTGTTGAAGATCCCGAAATGGAGATGGCTGCAAACGCCCAGCAGCAACAACAGCAACAACAGCAGTCCGTTGACAACACCACCGGTGGTGATGACACCAACACCAATGGTGGCAACGACAGCAACACCAATGGCGGCAATGACAGCAATACGAACGGTGGCAATGACAGCAACACCAATGGCGGCAATGACAGCAATACCGTTCGCGACAATGGCAACAGCACCAATGACAACGTGAACCGGGTCGATATCGACTTTGGTGAAGGTGAGTGGATCCCGCGTGACGATGATAAAGTCGACGTGGATATCGCTGATTCCGCCTCCACTGGTGATGTCATCACGGCAGGTGATGACGTGAACTATGATCCGGGCGACGATCTGAACCTAGACTTCTCGTTGAACGGCGAAGGCAACGACATGGCCTCGTTCAACAACCAGTATGCCAGCCTGACGGACAATGACACGCTGAACGGAGCGACGGTGTCCAACACCGGCACATTCGAACAGAACGGCCATGCGACCGGAGGCAACGCAACCGCGGAAGAGGGCATTGATTCCTCGTCTGATGGTGGAGCGTCCGGCAGCGGTGGCACCAGCCATGGCGGCGAAGCCTGGGGTGACACCTATGGCAGCACGTCTATGGCCCTTGGTGGTCACTCCGGAGACGCCAACGGCGCGGCAACCGGTGGTGCGGGCGCAAGCTCAGGCGAGGCGCACAATGCCAGCCTCGGTCTTGGCCTATCCGGTGCGCATGCGGATGGCACCGGTACTGGCGCAGCAGGCGGCAATGCCAACAGCAACTCGACCGCGAACAATACCGGGTCCTCCAGTGCAAGTGGTTCCGGCAATGGCGGCGAAGGTGGCGCGGCCGGATCTCTTGGTCTTGGCCTGGGTCTTGGCCTGTCTGGTTCGAACGCTGACGGCAATGCCAACGGCGGCGACAATACGTCTGGCTCGCTAGGAACCGGTCTTGGTCTGGCGGGCACGGATGCGTCCGCACAAGGCTCGAACGCTGGCAGCGGCAATGCGCAGTCCAATGGTACCGCTGACAACACAAGCTCTGGCAGCAACCAAGCTAATGGCGCGACCGCAGGCAGCAACAATGCTGCGGGTATCGCGGGTTCTGGCGCTCTGGGTGCCAATGACGCAGATGGCGGCAATGGTCCGGGCGGTGCAGGCTCTGGTGGTGCTGGGACCGGCGGCAATGGTCCGGGCGGTGCCGGGACTGGCGGCAATGGTCCGGGCGGAGCTGGCACTGGCGGTAACGGACCGGGTGGTTCGGGCACCGGTGGTAACGGACTAGGCGGTACGGGTACCGGCGGTAATGGTCCGGGTGGAGCTGGCCCAGGCGGCACAGGCTCTGGCGGAGCTTCTGGCACAGCGGAAGGCGCATTGTCTGCGCTGAACCAGCAAAATCTGGGTCTTGGCCTGAATCTCGCCGATCCCGATCCGACAACGGGCGGCGGCGGCACAGCCGGCGACGCAACCGGAACCGGTGGTGCCGGAACGGGCGGCGCAGGCTCTGGTGGCAATGGCCCCGGCGGCGCAGGCTCGGGCGGTAACGGCCCAGGCGGCACGGGTGCTGGTGGCAATGGTCCTGGTGGAGCCGGTTCGGGCGGTAATGGTCCTGGCGGTGCAGGCACCGGTGGCATGGGCTCAGGCGGGAATGGTCCCGGCGGCGCAGGTGCCGGTGGCGCAGGCGGTGGCCGCGTTGACACAAGCTCGGACGCACAAGGCGTTGGCGACCAGTCCGCGACAGGTCCTGACATCTCGCAAAGCCCGGGTGACGTGACAGGTGCGACCAACAACCTGCAAACCCCCGATGGTTCGGGCGGAGCCGGTGGCAGCAATGCGACCGATGGCACGGCCGAAGCAACCGGAACCGGTGAATCGACTGCCGAAGGGACTGGTGGCGCAGGTGGTATGACCTCGCCGACGTCGACATCGACCGGTAGTGGTGCTGGATCTGCGGATGCGACCAACACAGCTGGCGATGGTGGTGACAACGAGGTGTTTGCAGAAGCTGACACCGATGGAACCGCTGACAGTCTGGCCGAAGCGATTGCCGGTTATGGCGGCGCGGGGTCTGCTGACAACGATGCGACCTCGACTGGAACCGGCAGCGCGACGGGATCGGCAATGTCCGGTGACGGCGGCTATGGTGGCGCGGCCACAGCGGCTGGCGGCACCAGCGGCGCGGTCATGGGAAGCTCGACCGGCGGCATGACAAACGGTGCAACCAACACCGGTGGCGAAGCCTCGGGCGCCAATTCTGGCGCAGGTGGTGCAGGCGGAAACGCCGGTACCTGGGGCTCTGACAACGGTGGCGATGGCATCGTGAACGGCGAATCCTATGCCTCGGCTGCGGCTGTTGTCGATACGGCGGCGTTCAACCAGTCGATCGTCATGGGCGCAAACGTCCTTGGTAACTCGGTCGATACGACCATGGTGGGCGGCTCGATGACGTCGTCCTATGCCAGCGACGATACCGAGGTCTAAGACCCGTTTCGGGCTCTGCCATTTTCAGAGCCCGAGCTTTTTTCAAAACCGCCGGGGGCGCGCCACGTGGCCCCGGCTTAGCAAACCCAAAGCGGAAATTTTCGGCCGTCGCGGGTGACAAGGAACCTTAATATGTCCCTCGACAGTATTACTGAAACGATTGCACATTTTGTTGGAACTTTTGAGCTGACAATCGAACAAGGACGATTGAGAGACCAGTATGAAGAGTTCACCGCGCTACGGCGGAAAGTCGAACTTGAAGATCTGTCAGACCCCACGAGAATTGAGGTCAAGGCCACGTTGAAGGCCGATCCGGGCAACTATGCCCCAATCCCTTTCAAATTCAACACACCCCCGGCCGAGCTGCCGCCGCCACCCCCGGCAAACGGCCCGATCTATGAGACAAGCATTTTCCTCGACCCACCAGAGGGTCCTTCTGAGGCGGTACGCGAGGCGGCATTGGGTCCGTCGGAAGCACCGCCTTTGATGCTGTTCCAGTTTCAGAACGAACTGATTGGATCAGCAGTCACCTACACCTTCCAGACCCTGTTCCTGCGCGACAATGACGTCGTCGGAGAAGGGGAATTCCGCGATGTCGACGCCCTGATCAGTGCAGGGCAAGACATGCTCGAGGCCGCGCTGACTTTCCATGCAGTCGCTGCGCCGTCCTTTGCGTTGGCCGACTATGCTTCGCTTGAACTGCTCTCTGAGATTGCCGAGCAGATCGTGAACCCGATGAACTCCGACATCGAAGGTGTCACGGTTCACCAGTTCCACGGCGAAGACGCCGTTGGTGTGATCATAAACGGCGAAAAGGTTGAAGAGGCCCTGGAATGGGACGACCTGCTTCCGGCCTATCACCAACCAGATGAGGAAGCCGACACCCCAGATATGCTGCCCACAGAATGGGACCGCTCGGATGATGAAGACTTTGCCGACGGCCATATGGTCATCGCGGGCGGCAATCTTGCGGTCAACGAAGTGGCGGCAACGATTGCATGGATTGATGCGCCCTACATAGCCGTAGGCGGCAAGGCGATGGATTTGACCGTGATCAGCCAGGTCGCTGTGATTTCCGACTGGGACCAGATCGAACAAGGCGGGAGCAGCGGAACCAAGGTGGTGCAGTCAGCCTCGGTCGGCGTTGAGGCGAAAGCCGCCTATTGGCTGAACCAGGCTGAGGGGGCCGAAGGACAACCCGCCTTTGCCTCGGTCGATTGGATCAGTGGCGATCTGGTCGTTGCGAATTTCATCAAGCAAGAGATCGACGCCACGGATATCGACCACATCCAGGCCGAAATCTCGGCCAGCACGACGCTTTATGCGATGGGTGACAACCAGATGGTCAACGTCACCGAGATTATCCAGCTGGGCAGCTACTATGATGTGATCATGATCGGCGGCAACATGATATCCGTCGATATGCTGTTCCAAACCAACGTGTTGATGGATGACGATATCGTATCGGGCGGCTCGATCTCGGCGCAGGGTGATGAAAACCTTGTCATGAACGAGGCCTCGGTTTCGAAAACGGGCGAGGACAGCCACAAGGAGCTGCACCAGGATATGGCCAATGCCATGGCGCTGGGTGAAGCGGATATGGACGCGCTTGAGGACGCCCTGCTTAACGATCCCATGTTCGCAGGGATGGAGCAGATCCGTGCCCTGAAAATCGAAGGCGATCTGCTGCAGGTCAACATCATGGAACAGGTCACCATGCTGCTGGATCAGGATGATGTGCACGTGTCTGGGCCCAAGGCCGCCGAGACGGAGATCATCGCGGGTAGCAATGCCCTGCTGAATGCGGCAAATGTTGCCAAGGCCGGGATCGACTCGGTGGTGATGGCGGCTGAGGAGACCTATTCGGATCTGCTTCTGCATCAGGCGAGCCTGTATGATGTACCTGATCAGGGCGACATTTCTGAGCTGACGAATGATGCCATCGCCGTGTTGATGGAAGAGGCCAACAGCGAGCTGGCCAAGATCCACGAAACCGTCGCCAAACAAACAGCCCCGACCGAGATGGCGGGCGCTGACGACGGCCTGCAGACCATGCTGGCCTGATTTCCTGTAATTATAGCGAGTGACCGGAAGGTTAGTTTATGTCGATTGTGTTTTCGTCGCGCCGCACCATCTGTTCCAGCCCTTTGGATCGAAATGGCGGCGTTGCCGTGTCCGAGGCGCCGCGTACCGAAAAGGGATCGAATGCGCCGCAAGAACCCAAAAAGTCAGCCCTGCTTCTGCTGCATGATGCGCTGCGCGTCGATACGCCTGACGCGTCGCGGGGCAAGGAGCAAATGGCAGCTAAGCCTAGTTCTGCAGAACCGAAGAACACTCACCGCGCCGATCCTCCCCTTCGGCGCGAACAGCCGTACCCTTCGCAAGATACGACTCCTGAAGGTGGCGGCGCTGGGGTGGCCAAAGCCGAGGCCTCTGATCCTGTTGACACCAACATACCCAAAGCGCGTAAGACCCCCTCTGCGCGCACAGATGGTGGGGATCGCATAGGCACTACGATTGAGGCCAAGGCAAACGAGCCGTTGCCGCCGACCAAGTCCGGCGGTGGTGACGGCAATGGGCCACCCCACACCTTTCACAAGCGAACCCCGCCCGAGGATTTCCGGCGCACGTTGCGGGTTTCGATGCGCGCGATCTACCGTAATCTGGTGTTCGTTCTGGTGCTGACTTGTGCCACCAATATTTTGATCCTAGCTATTCCGATCTACCTTTTTCAGATCAGCGACCGGGTCCTGACCAGCCGGTCTCTGGACACGCTGATCATGCTGACCACGATCGTTGCCGGAGCGGTTATCTTTCAGGCGGCATTTGATGCGGTCCGTCGGTTCATGCTGATGCGCACGGCGGTCGAAGTGGCGGCGCGGCTGGGCGCTCCGGTGCTGAGCGCTGCGGCCCATGCCTCATTGCACGGTAATGGTCGCGAGTATCAGACCCTTGGGGATCTGCAGCAGGTGCGCGGTTTCTTGGTCTCGGGTACGCTGATCTCGTTCCTGGATGTGCCCTTTGCTCCGCTTTTCATCCTGATGATCTTTCTGGTGCATCCGCAGCTTGGAATGATCGTGGTCGTGACGGCCCTGTTGCTGATGACAATTGCCCTGATCAACCAGAAAACGACCGCGAAACCGTTTGCCGAAGCGAATAAGGCCCAGTCCATGGCGAACCAGCATCTGGATTCGATGTCGCGCAACAGCCAGATCATCAACGCGCTGGCGATGATCACCGAGGCGGTGCGGATCTGGGGCCGCGACACCGCGCAATCGCTGACATGGCAGGTGCGTGCGCAGGATCGCAATGTGATCTTCGCGGCTATTTCGCGGGCCGTGCGTCTGCTGACCCAGATCGCCATCTTGGGGTGGGGGGCGTTTCTGGCCCTGCAAGGTGAGATCACCGGCGGCATGGTCATCGCAGCCTCGATCATCGCCGGGCGTGCCTTTGCACCGATTGAAGGCTCGATTGAGGGGTGGAACGGCTTCCTTCTGACCCGCGGAGCCTATGGGCGGATCAATGCGCTCCTGTCCAATTCCGCGCTTCAGTTCGAAAAACTGCGCCTGCCGCGTCCCGAAGGCAGGCTGGATGTCGAACGTCTTCTCTATGTGCCCGGAGGGACCAAACGCGTCGTGCTGAACGGGATCACCTTTGCGCTCAATCCGGGTGAGACGCTGGCGATCATCGGCAATTCCGGCGCGGGCAAGACGACGCTTGGTAAGACGCTTGTGGGCTCGATCCTGCCGACCTCGGGCAGTGTGCGGCTGGACCTGATGGATATCCGCAACTGGGACCCGCGCCAGTTTGGTGAAAGCATCGGCTACCTGCCGCAGGACGTGCAGCTGTTCCCCGGCACCATCAAGGACAATATCGGCCGGATGCGAGAGGACGCGACCGACGAACAAATCCACGACGCTGCCGTTCTGGCCGATGTCCACAACATGATCGCAACCTTGCCGCAGGGCTATGAAACCGTTGTCGCCGCTGACGGATCGCCCCTGTCGGGTGGGCAGAAACAGCGTATTGCGCTGGCGCGCGCCTTCTTTGGTAACCCACGTCTGGTGGTGTTGGATGAGCCGAACTCGAACCTCGACGTGGCGGGGGATCAGGCGCTGGCGCGGGCGATAGCGCAGGCCAAGGACAGCAAGATCACAGTCGTTGTGATTACGCAAAAGCCGACACTTCTGAATGTGGTGGACAAGATCATGCTGCTGACCGATGGGCGCGTCGCCTTGTTCGGCCAGCGTGAACAGGTGCTGCAGCAACTGAATGCGCCACGCAAACAACCCGGCATTGAAGGCCAGCAGGGGGGCTGATCATGAACGATATCGTACCCGTCAACACGTCTCCGTCCGAGCCGACCGTCTGGTATGCCGAGGTTCCGCGCTCGATCAACCGTCTGATCGTGGTGGGGTTCGTGATGCTTGTCGTATGCTTCGGCGGCTTCGGCGTCTGGGCTTTCAGCGCGCCACTGGCGGCAGCCGTCATCGCGCAGGGCAGCTTTGTTGCCACCGGCCGCAACAAGATCGTTCAGCACCTTGAGGGGGGGATTATCGAGGATATCAAAGTCTCGGAAGGTGAGGCCGTGCAGGCCGGTCAGGTACTGATGACGCTGGATCAGACCTCGGCCGAGGCCAATGAGAGAGAGCTGTTCATTCGCAAGATCCGCCTGCAAGCCATGACCGAGCGGTTGCTGGCAGAATATGGCGAGCGCGAAAAGCTCAACTTCTCCCCCGACCTGATCGAGGCGTCAAATGATGTTGAGGTGATGACGATCCTCGATGGCCAACGGCTCAGCTTTGATGTCTCGCGCAAAACGCTGCTGAACGATGTCGCGCTTCTGGCCCGCAACATGGAGGCCCTGAAAATCCGCGCCAGCGGGTTTGAGGCTCAGTTGAAAAGCATGCAGAGACGCTCGGAGATCTTGCAAGAAGAGTTCGAGACAAAGGAAGCCTTGTTCGAAAAAGGGTTGGTGCGCAAAGGCGATCTCAACACGATCCGCCGCGTTCAGGCCGAAGCCGATGGTCAGCAGGCGCGTTTGCAGGCCGAAGCCGCCGAGATCAACCAGATGCTGTTGAAATACGAAGAACAGATATCCCGCACCCGTTCAGCCTATCGCGAGGCCGCGTTGGATGAGTTGGGTGTGATCGAAGCCGACCTTGAAAGTGTGCGCGAGAAATCCCGACAGGCCCGCAGCGTTCTGGCTCGCGCGGTCGTGCGTGCGCCCGTCACCGGAACCGTTGTTCGCCTGCACTACCACACACCCGGCGGCGTGATCGAAACCGGCGAACCCATAGCCGAGATCCTGCCCGCAGACGCCCCACTGATCATCGAGGCCCAGATACCCCGCACCGAGATCGACAGCGTCGTCACCGGACAGGACGCGACCGTGCGCCTGATTGCGCTCAATCAGCGCACAACCCCGGTTCTGAGCGGGCAGGTCTTCTATGTCTCAGCCGACGCGCTGGTCGAGGACTCCCAGGGCGTCCCGCAAGAGGTCTATTTGGCGCGCATCTCTCTAACACCTGAAGAGCTAAAACGTGTCAGGGGGTTTGTACCCACTCCGGGCATGCCGGCCGAGATCATGATCCAGACCGAAGAACGCACTTTTGCCGCCTATATCGCCAAACCAGTCTCAGACAGCATGTCTCGGGCATTTCGCGAGCAATAGTTTGATTTGGCTACACCAACCCGTCGTCGCATGCTAATCCTCGCATGTGTAGGCAAAATGGGGGGCGGTGTAAATGCCACTAACAGTGAAGGACATGATGGAGGCGGCCAATGCGGTGGTCGCGCGCATCGAAGTGGATCAGGCCAAGGCGCTGATCGAGGGCGGAGCGCTTCTGCTGGATGTCCGCGACATGGTCGAGCTTCAGCAGTCGGGTCGCGCAACCGGCGCGCATCACATCCCACGCGGCATGCTTGAGTTCCGTGCCGATGAAACGCTGAAATCCCATGACCCCGAGCTGCGGAAAGACCGGGCCATTATCCTCTATTGCGCCGCCGGAGGGCGCGCGGGGCTGGCAGGGAAGCTCCTCAAGGATATGGGCTATGACGAGGTCTACAACCTTGGCGGCCTCGCGGATTGGGTCAATGGCGGCGGCGAGACTACGCCCGCCTAAAGGCGCAGGTTATGCGTTCAGGAAGGCCCGGACGGCGGCTTCAAATTCTCGGGGTTTTTCGGCATGCAGCCAATGCCCGGCCCCGGGGATTTTGGCAAAGCGCGCGGCGGGAAAGAGGGTTTTGATCTTGTCGCGGTGTTCGGGCAGAACATAGTCGGAATTGGCGCCGGCCAGAAACAGCGCTGGGCCACCCCAATGGGCGTCTATTTCTGGGAACCCCATGATCTTGGGCATCTCGGACGCCAGAGCATCAAGGTTTAAAAGCCAGCGTTTCCCCTCGATATCCAACGATTGGGTAAAGAAGCTCTGCAAAGCCGGGTCAACCCCTTGCTCTGCCAGCTGCTCCGCCGCGTCCGACCGGCGCGTGACCCGCGAAAAATCGACCGCGCGCATCGCCTCGATGAACTGGATCTGGCTATGGCCGTAGGTCACCGGCGCAATATCGGCGACCGCCAGTTTGCGGACCAGACCTCCATGCTGCAAAGCCAGCATCATGGCCGCCTTGCCCCCCATCGAATGCCCCACCACATCGGCTGATCCGCCAAGGCCCTCGATCACTTCCGCCAGATCGGACGCGAGATCGGGATAGTCGTGCTCCTCACTCCACAGGCTCTGCGAGTGGTTGCGCATGTCGACGGCAATCACCTGCCGCTCGTCGGAAAGTCGCCGCGCGATGACGCCCCAGTTGCGAGCCGAGCCATAAAGCCCGTGCGCAATCAACAGGGGAGGGGTGTCCGTCGGGTCGCCATGGATGATCGTATTCAGCATAGTCTTGTGATACGCGCGACTGCACCGAACAACCAGCCCCATTGTCGCCCCTTCGCAGGGCGGTTAAGTTGTCCCGTCAGGAGGCGCAGATGACTCAGGAAACAGATATCCAGACCCAGATCGCGCAGACCATTCAGTTGCTGCGCAAGAAACTGGGGGTCAAGGACAAGACGCTGATCGCCTCGGTGCGCCGCGCCAAGCGACGCTTGCCGCGCAATGTCTACAAGCAGGCCATGGTGTTGGCGCAAGCCGAACCGATGGCAGAACATCCGAAACTGCGTCTGGTTCTGGACGGGCCAAAGCTTGAGAAAGCCTCGGATGAGGTGCAGAGCCATCTGAACGCTATCAATTTGGCGGACCGTCGATTGGGATGGTTTCTGAGCTTTCTGGGCTCAGTCGCGTTGGGCCTGATCGCTTTGGCAGCAGTGGCGATGATTGTGTTGCGCTGGCGCGGGTTCATCTGACCCAAACGTGACTTCAACGAAAAACGGCGCCATCTCTGGCGCCGTTTTCTTTTTGGGTTTCCGAGAAAAATCAGAGGTTCGGATAGATAGGGAAACGGGCGCAGAGGTCGGCGACTTCGGCTTTGACCTTGGCCTCGACCTCGGCATTGCCGTCCTCGCCATTGGCGGCGAGGCCGTCGACCACTTCGATGATCCAATCCGCGATCTGGCGGAACTCGACCTCGCCAAAGCCGCGCGTAGTGCCGGCGGGCGAGCCCAGACGGATGCCCGAGGTGATGGTCGGCTTCTCAGGGTCAAACGGCACGCCGTTCTTGTTGCAGGTGATATGCGCGCGGCCCAAGGCCTTCTCGGTCGCGTTGCCCTTCACGCCTTTGGGACGCAGGTCGACCAGCACCACATGGGTGTCGGTGCCATGGGTCACCGTGTCCAAACCGCCCTTGATCAGCTGATCCGACAGCGCCTGTGCGTTGGTGATGACTTGGCTGATATAGGTCTTGAATTCGGGACGCAGAGCCTCGCCGAAGGCAACCGCCTTGCCTGCGATGACATGCATCAGCGGGCCACCCTGAATGCCGGGGAAGATCGCCGAATTCACTTTCTTAGCGATATCTTCATCATTGGTCAGGATCATACCCCCACGAGGACCGCGCAGGGTCTTGTGGGTTGTCGTGGTCGCCACATGCGCGTGCGGGAAGGGGCTGGGATGCTCGCCTGCGGCCACCAGACCGGCGAAATGCGCCATGTCCACGTGCAGGTAGGCGCCGACCATGTCGGCGATCTCGCGCATGCGGGCAAAGTCGATCTGACGCGGGATGGCCGAGCCGCCTGCGATGATCAGCTTGGGCTGGTGTTCTTTCGCCAGCGCCTCGACCTGATCGTAGTCGAGCATGTTGTCTTCTTTGCGGACGCCGTATTGCACGGCGTTGAACCACTTGCCCGACTGGTTCGGGCGCGCGCCGTGGGTCAGGTGACCACCGGCGTCGAGGCTCATGCCCAGAATGGTGTCGCCTGGCTGGATCAGCGCCTGGAACACGCCTTGGTTGGCCTGGCTGCCCGAGTTCGGCTGCACATTGGCAAAGCCGCAACCAAACAGCTCTTTCGCGCGGTCGATGGCCAGATTCTCGGCAATGTCGACGAACTGGCAGCCGCCATAGTAGCGACGGCCGGGATAGCCTTCGGCGTATTTGTTGGTCATCACCGAGCCCTGCGCCTCCATCACGGCGGCAGAGACGATGTTTTCCGACGCGATCAGCTCGATCTCGTCGCGCTGACGGCCCAGCTCGGACGTGATCGAGCCAAATAGCTCAGGATCACGGTCCGACAAAGACTGGGTGAAAAAACCGGTGTCACGGAGATTGGCGTTCATGATAGCTCCACATGTCTGGGGTATTGCTTGCGGATTTCCTATCGGAAACCCTGCCGAGGCAACAGCTTTAAAGCGACGAATTGCACCGCGTGGGCGTCAACTCTGGCCTATTGGGGAAAGGTATGTTTGTTTCGGAACCAAATGTGCAGCACCGGAAACCGGAAAAAATGAAAAAGAGAATCGCTTTTCTCGCAAGCGAGGCTGATGTCGCGCAATCAGCCCGCGAGGTCCTGGTTGCCAAATACGGAAACGCCGCGCCACGCGATGCGGATGTGGTGGTGGCGCTGGGTGGCGATGGGTTCATGCTGCGCACGCTCAAGAATATGCAGCACCTCGATGCGCCGGTATACGGGATGAACCGGGGAACCATCGGGTTCCTGATGAACACCTATTCTGATACCGATCTCTTGGAACGTCTCGATGATGCCGAGGTTGAGGTCATCAATCCTCTGGCCATGCGCGCCATGGATCAATCCGGGAAACTGCATGAAGCGCTGGCGATTAACGAAGTGTCACTGTTGCGCGCAGGTCCGCAAGCGGCGCGTCTGAAGATCAGCGTCGATGGCCGCGAAAGGATGGGAGAGCTTGTCTGTGACGGCGCGCTTCTGTCTACGCCTGCGGGATCGACAGCGTATAACTACTCGGCCCATGGTCCGATTTTGCCGATCGGGGCGGATGTGTTGGCCCTCACCGCGATTGCTGCATTTCGACCCCGTCGGTGGCGCGGAGCCTTGCTGCCCAAAACCGCGAAAGTTCGCCTAGATGTTCTGGATGCAGACAAGCGCCCGGTGATGGCCGATGCCGATTCTATTTCCTTTCCTGACATTGATTGGGTCGAAATCTGCTCGGAATCCGAAATCACCCATCGTATTCTGTTCGACCCCGGACATGGCCTTGAAGAACGTCTGATTTCCGAACAATTCACTTAGAATTTCGTCAGTTTTGGAAATTAATTTTGCCTTGTGTGAACAAGTTCACATGCGGGTGAGCGTAGGACAGATATTGTGATCTTGCCTGGAGAACACGCTTAGGTGGGAGTGAGTGGCCACCAAACAGCGTTTTCGACATACTTGCGCATTTTTTGCGCTGGCGAGGGTGGGTGGTGCCACGCTCGTTATCTGAAATCCAGGCATATTTAAGCAAGCGGACCCCGGGCACAAAAACCCGGGGTCGATTTCTTTGGGATCAGCCGGAGGGTGACATTTGTTCCCAAAGAGGCTTGCACATCTGCCCGACCCGCGCCTCGATCGCCGCCGCCGCATCGACCGCCAGATCTTCACGCCAACGACGCGCAGCGATCTGAACATTGATTGGCTGCGGGCCGTTGGGCAATTCTGCCAGTCTTGCCGGAACGCAGGCGGCAGGCAGGCCAAGGAAGTTCATCGCATAAGAATAGACCGCGCAGCCCAGAACCTCATGCACGCCCTCGGCCCCTTCGGTGTCTCGGTCCGGCTTGAAAAAGGGTTGAGGCAGGAATGGCGACAGGACCAGAGGGTAATCTTCAAGGAAGAGGGACCATTCACGGGCATAGTGGCTGCGTTTGGCGAGCATTCGCAGCAGTTCAGTCTCGACGATAGGCGGGAATTCCTGAAAATAGACCTCGAAGATATCTTGGATGGTTTGCGAACCGGCCGCCTGGATATCGGATTTCAGAAGGGTCAGAACCTCACCCATCAAGGTGCGGTATCCGATGCGACCGCATTCGAAGACATCAGGGGGATCGACCTCGTCGACCTGATAGCCCGCATCGACCAGCGCGTCGCGCGCGGTTTCCAGCGCCTTTTCAACCTCTGTATGAAGGGCGTATCCGAATGTGTTCTTGGTAAAGGCCACTTTGATCGGGGTGTCCAAAGCCTCACCCCGCCATGGCAGGGGTACATGAAACGGGTCTCGACGGTCTGGGGCGATCAGGCTGGGCATCGACAGGGACAGGTCGGCTGCGGACCGGGTGATCAGGCCCTGAACGGACATGGATTGGGCGAGTATTCCGCGCTCGGCCGTTTGGCTGGGGTTCCAGGCAGGGACGCGACCAAGGCCGGGTTTGACTGTCACCGCCCCGTTGGCGGCAGCCGGAAACCTGAGGCTTCCGCCAATGTCGTTTCCATGCGCCAAAGCGCCAATCCCGGCCATGACGGCAGCCCCGGCACCGCCCGACGACCCTCCGGTCGAGATATGCCGCCCCCACGGATTATGCGTGCGCCCATAAAGCGGATTATCGGTGTCGGCGCGGAAGGAAAACTCGGGCGTGTTGGTCCGGCCAATAACGATGGCACCGGCATTCTGAAGGTTTGATACAACAGGCGCGTCATCAGGGGCGATGACATCTTTCAGCGCCACGACCCCGTTTGTGGTGGCGTGGCCCTTCTGGTCGACATTTATCTTGATGGTCACCGGCACCCCTTGCAGCGGCCCGGTCGGTGCCCCAGCTGCCCGCGCGTGATCCAAGGCGCGCGCGCGTTCTAAGGCCTGCTGGCTCAGATCCTCGACCACGGCGTTCAGGTCGGGATTGACGGCATTCATACGTGAGATGGAGGAGGCAACGGCGTCCTCAGCACTCAGGTCACCGTTGCGGGTCAGGGTGGTCAGCTCAGTGGCGCTGAGTTGCCAGATTTTGCTTTGAGTCATGGGCCCTCACTGTCTTAGCAAGACAGTAAGGGGCCTGTTTCAGGTTGCAAGAGGGGGGCCGCGCTACTGAGCGTAACCAATCGTCTGCAACGCGTCCTTGATCTCGTCCAGGATGGCGGGATCGTCGATGGTCGCGGGCATCTTGTAGTCTTTGCCATCGGCAATCGACACCATGGTGCCCCGCAGGATCTTGCCCGAGCGGGTCTTGGGCAGGCGGTCCACCACCACGGCCAGTTTAAAGGCAGCCACAGGGCCGATTTTGTCTCGGACCATCTTGACGACTTCGTTCGAAACCTCGGCATGGTCACGGTCGGCACCGGTATTCAGACAAAGGAAACCCACTGGCATCTGGCCTTTCAACTGGTCTGACACTCCGATCACCGCGCATTCGGCCACATCGGGGTGGGCGGCCAGTACCTCTTCCATGCCGCCGGTCGACAGGCGGTGGCCCGCGACGTTGATCACGTCATCGGTGCGCGCCATGATATATAGGTAACCATCCTCGTCGATCATGCCCGCATCGCCGGTCTCATAGTAGCCGGGGAAGTGGTTCAGGTACGAGCTTTTGAACCGCTCTTCGGCGTTCCACAGCGTCGGCAAAGTGCCCGGAGGCAGCGGCAGCTTGACCGCGATCGCGCCTAGCTCACCCGGTTTCAGCGGATGGCCGCCTTCGTCGAGGATCTGAACGTCATAGCCTGGCATCGGCTTGGCCGGAGATCCCAACTTGACCGGAAGCTCCTCGATCCCCAGCGGGTTGCCTGCGATTGCCCAGCCGGTCTCGGTCTGCCACCAGTGGTCAATGATCGGAACGTTCAGCGCGTCCTGCGCCCAGGTGATCGTATCGGGGTCGGCGCGCTCGCCCGCAAGATACATGGCGCGCAGACCGGACAGGTCGTATTTGCCAATCAACTCACCCTTGGGGTCTTCACGCTTGACGGCGCGGATCGCGGTGGGGGCGGTGAAGAAACTGCGCACGTTGTGCTCGGAGATCACCCGCCAGAAGGTGCCCGCGTCGGGGGTGCCGACGGGTTTGCCCTCGAACACGATGGTGGTGTTGCCGTGGATCAGCGGGGCGTAGCAGATGTACGAGTGGCCAACGACCCAACCTACATCCGATGCGGCCCAGAACACATCACCCGGATCGACATTGTAGATATTCTTCATCGACCAGTTCAACGCAACCAGATGCCCGGCGGTCGGGCGCACAACGCCTTTGGGCGCGCCCGTGGTGCCCGAGGTATAGAGGATATAGGCCGGATCATTGCCGGCGACCGGCACACACTCGGCAGGCTCGACGCCGTATTGGAAGCCATGCCAGTTGAAGTCGCGCCCCTCGATCAGCTGGGCCACTTCCTGTTCGCGCTGGAAGATGACGCAGAACTCGGGCTTGTGGCTGGCCAGGTCGATGGCGCCGTCCAGCAGAGGTTTGTAGTGAACCACGCGGCCCGGCTCCAACCCGCATGAGGCGGCGATGATGGCTTTGGGCTTGGCATCGTCGATCCGTACAGCCAGTTCGTTGCTGGCAAAGCCGCCGAACACCACAGAATGCACGGCACCCAGACGGGCACAGGCCAGCATCGCCTCGAGCGCTTCGGGGATCATCGGCATGTAGATGATGACACGGTCGCCTTTTTCAACGCCCTTGGCACGCAGCGCACCGGCAAGCGTTGCCACTCGGTTCCGCAGCTCGACATACGAGATCTCGCGCTTGGTATGGGTGATCGGGCTGTCATATATGATGGCTGTCTGTTCGCCGCGCCCGTTTTCCACATGGCGGTCGACGGCATTCCAGCAGGTATTAACCTGCGCGTCGCTGAACCATTCGTACAGAGGGGCGTTGTCGGCAAACAAGGCTTTGCTGGGGGCCGAGACCCAATCAATGCCTTTGGCGGCATCCATCCAGAACGCCTCGGGGTCGTTTTTCCAGCCATCGTAAACGTCTTGATATGCCATCAGGCCCTCCTCCCAAAATCACTGCAACTGTTGTTAGGCAGCGATAGGGCAGTGGGCAAGCGGCGCGAGTGACGGCGCGTCAGTTTATCGCAAAATATTTGCAGGATGGCCAAAAACAGCCTGCAAATTTTTGCAAACCTCAAGATTTTATGGAATTTAGCAGGTTCAGAATAGGATTTTGCAAACCTGCAAATTTTTGAGTGCAAAGGGTTTTGGCTGAGTCGGACAGCCAGACACCCGCAGGATGTCTGGCGTTGATCTAGCCGCTCTAGCCGTAGTGGGTTACGGGCGTGCCGGCGATTGCAGCCATATTCAGCAACCCCCGTGAGGTGATCGAAGGGGTCACGATATGTGCCTTGTTGCCCATGCCCATCAGGATCGGACCAACTTCGATTCCGTCGGCTTTCATCTTCAGAACGTTGCGCACGCCACTTGCGGCATCCGCATGCGCGAAGATCAGGACATTCGCAGCACCCTCAAGGCGTGAGGCGGGGAAAATACGCTCGCGCAGTTCGGGGTTGAGGGCCGTGTCTAGGTTCATCTCGCCTTCATAAGTGAAGTCGCGCGGTTCGCTGTCCAGAATGCCAATTGCCTCACGCAGTCGCTTGCCCGAGCCTTCGGCCTGGTTGCCAAATTGCGACTGCGAGCAGAAGGCAATCTTGGGCTCCAGCCCGAAACGCCGCACGTGGCGGGCAGCGCCCAGCGTGATCTCGGCCAGTTCTGCCGGATTCGGCAATTGCCGTACGTGGGTGTCGGCGATGAATAGCGGGCCGTCCTCGAGAATCATCAGCGACAAAGCCCCATGTGGACGCAGGTCTGGGGTGCCCAGAACCTGCTCGACGTAATTCAAATGCCAGCGGTATTCGCCGAACGTGCCGCAGATCATGCTGTCGGCTTCGCCGCGCTGAACCATGATTGCGCCAATCGCGGTGGAATTTGTGCGCATGATCGCCTTGGCCAGATCGGGGGTGACGCCGCGGCGCTGCATGATTTGGTGGTAAGAGTTCCAATAGTCGTAGTAGCGCGGGTCGTTTTCCGGGTTCACGATCTGCAGATCTTTGCCGGGACGGACGACCAGACCCAGACGCTCACAGCGGGCCTCGATCACTTCGGGGCGGCCAATCAGGATCGGAGTTTCGGTCGTTTCTTCAAGGATGGCCTGCGCGGCGCGCAAAACGCGTTCGTCTTCACCCTCGGCAAAAACGATCCGACGGCTTGAGGCTGCAGCGGCCTCGAACACGGGGCGCATAAGAAGGGCAGATTTGAAGACGGTCTGGTTCAGCTTTTCCTTGTAAGCCTCAAGGTCGTCGATCGGACGTTTGGCAACGCCGCTGTCCATTGCGGCCTTCGCAACCGCAGACGATACGATCCCCACGAGGCGCGGATCAAAGGGTTTAGGGATAAGGTAGTCCGGGCCAAAAGTCAGCTGTTCGCCTTTATAGGCCGCGGCGGCCTCGGCGCTTGTGGTGGCGCGGGCCAATTCGGCAATGCCTTCAACGCAGGCAACCTGCATCTCGTCATTGATCTCGGTCGCGCCGACATCCAGCGCGCCGCGAAAGATGAAGGGGAAACACAGCACGTTGTTGACTTGATTTGGAAAATCGCTGCGTCCGGTCGCGATGATCGCATCCGGTGCGACCTCACGCGCGGCTTCGGGCAGGATTTCGGGCGTCGGGTTGGCCAGAGCGAAAATGATCGGGCGATCGGCCATCTTCTCGACCATCTCGGGTTTCAAAACATTCGGGCCGCTCAAACCCAGGAACAGATCGGCCCCGCCGATCACGTCATCCAAGGTGCGCAGGTCGGATTTCTGGGCGAACTGATCTTTGTGCGGATTCATATCCTCGGCGCGGCCCTCATAGACCAGCCCGTGAATGTCGCACAGCCAGATATTCTCGCGCTTGACGCCAAGTTTGACCAGCATATTGAGGCAGGCGATCCCGGCCGCTCCACCACCGGTCGAGACGATTTTTATGTCTTCGAACTTCTTGCCAGCGACGTGCAGCGCATTTCGGGCGGCGGCCCCGACAACAATGGCGGTTCCGTGCTGGTCGTCGTGAAAAACGGGGATGTTCATTCGCTCGCGACACAGCTTTTCGACGATGAAGCAATCGGGGGCCTTGATGTCTTCAAGGTTAATTGCACCGAAGGTCGGCTCCAACGCGCAGACGACATCGGCCAGTTTTTCGGGGTCCGGCTGGTCGACCTCGATGTCGAAGCAGTCGATACCAGCGAATTTCTTGAACAGGACGGCCTTGCCCTCCATCACCGGTTTCGAGGCGAGGGCACCGATATTGCCCAGCCCCAGAACGGCTGTCCCATTCGATACCACGGCCACAAGATTGCCGCGCGCCGTATAGTGTTCCGCGTTCGAGGGGTCGGCCTTGATCTCAAGACTGGCCTCGGCCACGCCCGGCGAATAGGCGCGCGCAAGATCACGGCCGTTTGCCATCGGCTTTGTAGCCTTGATTTCAAGCTTTCCGGGCTTGGGATGAGCGTGGTAGTCAAGCGCGGCCTGCCGCAAGCTGGGTGTGTCAGACATCGGCGGTAAAGCTCCCTTTGAAATTTGATTTAGCCTTAAACTATTTTTCTGGGCTTGGCTACGCCGCGTCTCAAGCTTGGCAAAACCTGCCCCTTTCCTTGATTAATTGTCGCAAAATTTCTAAGAACTGCAAATTCCTGCCATCTGCTCTGAGACCCAAAAATGCCCAACGACTTCAAAATGGCACCTTCCGAGGTGTTCCCGCCATCCCGTTTCCGCTTTGGGGTGGACCGGTTCTGGTTCTGGGCTGCGCTCGGCGTTGCGACTCTGATCCTCGGGTGTATTGCCTTGTTCCCGTTGCGGGCTGAGGTATTCAACCAGGAAGGCGGATTGATCGAGACGATCTCGGCGGCTGGCTTGTTCACGGCTGGGGTTGTGGCCTTGGTCAAATACCGAGGCCTCGCGCGGCTTTACATCGGCGTGGGGTGCCTGCTTCTGGCCGAGCGTGAGCTTGAGGCGGATATTTACGCGGAAGGCTCTGTGCCATTTGCCCTGCTAAGCGGCTTGGACGGTCTGCTGGACATGACGCTGGTGCGTGTCGCCCTGGCGGTCGTCGTGCTGGGGGGCGTGCTGTGGCATGGCATTCCCAACGCGTGGCGGGCGGTCAGGGTTCAGGCGCCCTTCCTTGCGATCTTTGTGCTGGCCGGGCTGGCCGCCGTTGTGGCGCAGGGGCTCGAGGAAATCTCGGGCCTGTATCAGGCCACGATGTCTTCGGTCATGAAGACGCGTCTGTTTGTTCTGGAAGAAACGCTCGAGATGTATTTTTCGATTGGCATTCTGGCGTCGGTTCTGATCGGATGGCCGAAAGAACCGACTGACGAGAGCTTGCATGACCCAGACAGCGCACGCGGCGAACACCCGCGCTGAAATCCGTTTGCCGACGCAGGAGTTGCGCGACGATATTCCGTTCTACACCAAGGTGTTGGGGATGCAGATGGATATGATCTATCCTGCTGACGATCCTCGAACTGCCGTGTTTTCCGGCCATGGCCTACGGGTGCGGATCGAGAAGGATGCGCCCGAAACCCCCGGCACCTTACGCATTCTGACTGAAAACCCCGATGGCTTTGCAAATGGCGACCGGGTTCTGGTAGCTCCGAATGGCACGCGTATCGAAATCGAGGACCTCGATCCCCCTCTGGTGATGCCTGAAACGGTGCATTCCTTTGTGGTGCGCAGGCTAAAGGATCAGGCGCCGTGGATCATCGGGAGGGCCGGGATGCACTATCGCGATCTGGTGCCGGATCGTTTGGGCGGGTCGATCATTGCCAGCCATATTCGCATCCCCGATGGCGGCCCTGTGCCGGATATGGTGCATTTCCATAAGGTCGGGTTTCAGCTGATCTTCTGCATCCACGGCTGGGTTGATGTCGTTTACGAAGATCAGGGCGACAAATTGCGCCTGACCGCCGGGGATTGCTTTATCCAACCGCCGGAAATCCGCCACCGCGTGCTGGAAGCCTCGGACAATGTGCAGGTGATCGAGATCGGCGTTCCGGCCGAACATGTCACCGAAATTGATCACGAGATGACTTTGCCGACGCCGCATCTGCGCCCCGACCGGGAATGGCAGGGGCAACGCTTTGTTTACAATCAGGCGAAAGATGCGGATTGGGTGCCGTTCCGGCTGCCGGGATACATCTGCCGCGACACTACGATTGCCGAGAACACCAAGGGCGTTGCTGGTGTTCAGGTCGTCCGGCGCGGGCAGGGCGAGCCGGTCTGGGCCAGCCACGACACCGACATCCATTTCACCTTCGTCATGAACGGAGAGGTCACTCTGGAGGGCGAAGGCCGTGACCCCTATCAACTGGAGCAAGGGGATGCCTTTGTGATACCACCGGGTATGCGCACACGCTTGTCGCAGCCCTCTGACGATGTGGAACTGCTCGAGGTGACCTTGCCGGGGGTGTTCAAAACGGTGCTGGAATAAATGCACGGTGGGGCTTCTATTCGCCCCTCGTTTTCCGGTAGGGTTTGAATTTCTGACCAACTGATCAAAAAATGGGGAACCGCCATGTCGCTTAAAGATGCCGCCTTGAAGGTCCGCGAAAACGCCCATGCGCCTTATTCGAACTTCAAGGTGGGCGCGGCGATTCTGTCGGGATCAGGGACGCTCTATGTTGGATGCAACGTTGAGAACGTGGCCTATCCCGAAGGCACTTGTGCCGAGGCGGGCGCAATTGCCGCCATGGTCGCCTCGGGCGAGACCGAGCTGGCCGAGGTCTATGTCGTTGCCCAAAGCCCGCAGCCAGTGCCGCCTTGTGGTGGCTGCCGTCAGAAACTGGCCGAGTTTGGCACGCGGGATGTAAAGGTCACCTTGGCGACAACCGACGGCGCCGAGCTGGAAACCACGATCGGACAGCTTTTGCCCGGCGCATTTGACGCCTCGCACATGCAGGACAGCTGACCGCATGGATGCACGTTCGATCATCGCTAAACTGCGTCGCAGCGAAGTGCCCACCGGGCCAGAGCTTACGTGGTTTGCCCAAGGTCTGGCCGATGGCAGCGTCAGTGACGCGCAGGCTGGGGCCTTTGCGATGGCCGTCTGTATGGGCGGGCTGGGCGCGAAGGGTCGTGCCGACCTGACCGTTGCAATGCGAGACAGCGGCGATGTGCTGCGCTGGGATCTGGATGGTCCGGTGATCGACAAACACTCCACGGGCGGTGTCGGCGATTGCGTCAGCCTGATTCTGGCTCCGGCCCTTGCCGAATGTGGGGCTTATGTGCCCATGATCTCGGGCCGTGGGCTGGGCCACACGGGCGGTACGCTGGACAAGCTTGAGGCGATTCCGGGCGTCACCACTCAGATCGGGCAGGAGCGTCTGACGCAGGTATTGCGCGACACCGGGGCTGCGATTGTCGGCGCGACAGGGCAGATCGCGCCTGCAGACAAACGGCTTTATGCGGTGCGGGATGTGACGGCGACGGTGGAGAGCCTCGATCTGATCACGGCCTCGATCCTGTCCAAGAAACTCGCGGCAAGTCCTGATGCGCTGGTGCTGGATGTCAAAACCGGCAGTGGCGCGTTCATGAAAACCATTGAAGACGCGCGCGAGCTAGCTCAGGCGCTGACCGCAACTGCTAACGCTGCCGGCTGCCGAACCTCCGCCGTCATCACCGATATGAACCAACCTCTGGCCTCGGCACTGGGCAACGCGTTGGAGGTGGCCGAGGTCATGAAGGTCCTGACCGAAGGGGGAGCGTCTCCTCTGGCCGAAATCTCTGCCGAATTGGGCGGGGTGTTGCTGGTGGATGCGGGTATCTCTGAAACAGTAGATCAGGGCCGTGCCACAATTGCCGAGATCATTCGGGATGGCCGCGCCGCAGAACGGTTTGGTCGCATGATGGCCGCCGTTGGAGGCCCTGTGCAATTTGTTGAGACGTGGTCGCGGTTCCTGCCCGAAGCCAGCGTGATCACCGAGGTGGCAGCTCCGCGTGATGGATACATCACCGCCATCGACGGTGAGGCTTTGGGGCTGGCCGTGGTCGCTCTGGGCGGTGGGCGTCAGGTGGAAAGCGATGTAATCGACCCGGCTGTGGGCCTGTCAAACATGGTGCGCTTGGGCGAGCGGGTCGCCAAAGGTGCGCCTTTGGCCGCTGTTCACGCAGCGCGCGAGGACGCGGCAGCTCAGGCGGCTCAGAGCGTATTGGCGGCGATCACGATCGGTGATGCTCCGGTTGCCCCGCCCGATCTGGTGCATGAAAGGATCACGGCATGAGCCGCGCCTTTCTCGTCGTGATGGACTCGGTCGGTATTGGAAGGGCACCGGATGCAGGCGCGTTCTTCAACGGGGATGTGCCTGACACGGGGGCCAACACCCTGGCCCACATCGCGCAAGCCTGCGCCGAGGGGCGGGCTGAGGACGGTCGCAGCGGCCCACTTGTGCTGCCCCATCTGGATGCGCTGGGTCTGGGTGCTGCGACGCGTTTGGCCTCGGGCGACGCAACGCCGGGGCTGGAGGCTCAACCGACTGGCCTGTGGGGATGCGCGCGCGAACTGTCGCCGGGCAAGGATACGCCCTCGGGCCATTGGGAACTGGCGGGGCTGCCCGTGCCGTGGGACTGGCACTATTTTCCTGACACGCAGCCCGCATTTCCGACCGATCTGAGCCAAGCAGCAACGCAAGCTGCAGGAACCGAAGGTATTCTGGGCAATTGCCACGCATCTGGAACGGCCATCATTGCCGAGCTGGGGGCCGAGCATATACGCACCGGCTGGCCGATCTGCTACACGTCCGCCGACAGCGTGTTCCAGATCGCTGCGCATGAGGAAAGCTTTGGCCTCGATAACCTGCTTGCGATGTGCCGGACACTCGCGCCGCGTTTGCATGAGATGAAGGTAGGCCGTGTCATCGCGCGCCCTTTCGTCGGTTCGCCAGAAGAGGGGTTCACCCGCACAACGAACCGCAAGGATTTTGCCATCTTGCCGCCCGCGCCGGTGCTGACGAACTGGGTTCAGGACGCAGGCCGCCGCGTCCATGCCGTTGGAAAAATCGGAGACATCTTTTCGATGCAGGGCATCGACACGCTGCGTAAAGGCTCCGATGCCGAATTGATGGGGCACCTGTCCGATCTGGTGGGTCAGGCCGAGGATGGCAGCCTGAGTTTTGCCAATTTCGTCGAATTCGACAGCCTCTACGGTCATCGTCGCGATATCAGCGGCTATGCCCGTGCGCTGGAATGGTTTGATCGGAAAATCGGAGCCATCCTGCCTAAGCTGCGCCCGGATGACATGCTGGTATTGACGGCGGATCACGGCAACGACCCCAGTTGGATCGGCACCGACCACACCCGTGAACAGGTGCCGGTTTTGGTGGCCGGGCAAGGTTCAGGCCAGCTCGGTCAAATCCATTTCGCAGATGTTGCCGCCAGCATTGCCCATCACCTGAACGTACCGGCGCAAGGACCGGGAAAGAGCTTTCTATGAGTGTCGCAGACCTTCCGAAAATCGAATTGCACCTGCACCATGAGGGCGCCGCACCGCCCGCATTCATCCGGCAGCTGGCGCATGAAAAACGCATCGATCTGAGCGGTATCTTCAAGCCCGATGGCAGCTACGACTTCCGTGACTTCGCCCATTTCCTCAGCGTCTATGAGGCCGCGTGTGAGGTCCTCAAATCGCCGGAGGATTTCCGCCGTCTGACCCTGGCGATCCTTGAGGAAAGCGCCGCCAATGGGGTGGTGTACTCCGAGACCTTCCTCAGCCCCGATTTCTGCGGAGGTGGCGATCTGCACGCGTGGCGCGACTATCTGAACGCCATTCAGGACGCCGCCGATGAGGCCGAGCGCAAGTTCGACATCACTCTGCGCGGTGTGGTCACCTGTGTCCGCCATTTCGGCCCGGAAAAGGCCAAGATCAGCGCCCGGTGCGCTGCGGAAACCGCAGGCGATTGGATTACGGGTTTTGGCATGGGAGGCAATGAGTCCATCGGCACCCAGGGCGACTTCAAATGGGCCTTCGATTGCGCCCGCGAGGCCGGTTTGCGCCTGACCACCCATGCGGGTGAGTTCGGCGGCCCCGACAGCGTGCGCGACGCGGTCCGTGACTTGGGTGTTGAACGTCTCGGCCACGGTGTCCGCGCCATTGAAGACCCCGATCTGGTGCATGAACTGATCGACCGGGATGTCACGCTCGAGGTCTGTCCGGGATCAAACGTGGTTCTGGGGCTTTACCCCGATTTCGCCGCGCATCCGATTGCGCGGTTGCGAGACGCCGGGGCGAAAGTCACCGTTTCCACGGATGACCCACCATTTTTCCATACCACTATGCGGCGTGAATATGAGATGTTGCAGGCAGCCTTTGATTGGGGCGCTGAAGACTTCGCAGCCCTGAATGAAACGGCCCTGAACGCCGCCTTTTGCGATGAAGACACCCGCGCGCGGGTCAAGAAAAGACTGGAGAACACATGAGCGAACACCTGACCGTCGTTGACCACCCGCTGGTGCAGCACAAACTGACGCTCATGCGGGACAAGGGGACCTCGACCGCCGAATTCCGCCAGCTGCTGCGGGAAATCACGCTGTTGCTGGCTTATGAGGTGACCCGCGAGCTTAAGCTGACCACCCGCCATATCGAAACCCCGATGGAGGAGATGGACGCACCCATTCTGGCTGGCAAGAAGCTGGCACTGGTCTCGATCCTGCGTGCCGGGAACGGGATGCTGGACGGGGTGCTGGAGCTGATCCCATCGGCCCGCGTGGGGTTTGTGGGACTTTACCGCGACGAAGAAACGCTGAAACCGGTTCAGTATTATTTTAAAGCACCCGAGGGCCTGAAAGACCGGCTGGTCATCGCCGTAGACCCGATGTTGGCCACGGGCAACAGCTCGGCCGCAGCGATTGATCTGCTGAAAGAGGCGGGCGCGACCGAGATCCTGTTCCTCTGCCTGCTGGCAGCACCAGAAGGGGTTGCCCGCATGAAAGAGGCCCATCCGGACGTGCATATCGTCACTGCCGCGCTGGACCGTGAGCTGAACTCGAAAGGCTATATCATGCCCGGCCTCGGCGATGCCGGAGACCGTATGTTCGGCACCAAATAAGCCCGATCACTCGCTGCAGATGTTTTGAAGCTGGACCCAATCGCGGTCCGGCAATACCCGTTCCAGTGTGCGTCCTGCCATTGGGTCGGCCTCGATCAGGCCAAGAACCGTTTCCCCTGTCACATCCCGCGCATAGGCATATGGGGTTGAGGGCAGGGCGGCCTGTGCAAAAACTGCCAGCAGTGCCTCATCTGTCAGAGACGGGCGGGGTTCCGACAGGACTTGCTCGGTATAGCTGTCGACGATCTCGGGCGTCAGGCCTCCGGTCGTCAGCAGGCGAAAGGCCGAGGAGGCTCCGGTTCGGTCCAGAACATCATCCAACGGGTCTTGCGCCGCGATACGTGCGCGCTCGGCGATGACATAGCCGGCGGCCACAGCTGGGTCTTCATGATCCTCGACCAAGGCCCGGTTCAACAAGACCGTCCCGCCCGGCAGGCTGAGGCTGTCCTGCACCCCGGCGGGCAGGATGATGATCTGCCGCACGCCCGTGCGCTTGGCCAGCCGATCCAAGGAGGTCTGCGCATCGCGTGAGGTACAGGCGCGTCCCGAAACCCGCTCGATTCGTTTCAGAATCTCGTCACCGATGTCCTGTCGTTTGACCTCGGGCACGACCGAGACCACGTGGTTTTGCAGGGCTCCGGGCAACCAAAGCAGCAACACCGCCAGAACAGCGGCGACGACGCCTGCAACGCTAAACCAGCGCAACCGACCGGGATGCGGGCGCGAGCGGTCGATGGCGCGTTGCAGCCGGTCGATAGCCTCGAGCATGGTCTTTTCGCTTTCGGCCAGTTCCAGCGTTTCATCCGGGTCGCCGTCAGGGTTGAAAATCGCAGGGAAACTGCCCGGATTCTGCCGCTCCAACGCGGCCAGAGACCAGTGCGTCAGCGCCCGGTCGTTGAAATCCGAGATCGTCAGGGTCGCCTCACCGATTGAGACCACAACCTCGCGCCGCTGTTCATCGGGCGAGGAGCGCCACAGACCGGTGGCTTCGATCCGCTGGTACTGTTTCAGGGCCGTCATCTGGATTGGGCTGCTCGTGTTTTTCTTTGCCAAAGCATAGCATGTGGAAATCACGGGGCGCAAACCTGTTGCGCAGGCTTTCAGAAATATGCTGGATGGCACAAGCGCTGTTGCGCGCATCCAACCCGAGGCAGGACATGCAGCCAGGCAAAGAAACACTCCCCTTTTTGGCCTCGGTGCTGATGGTCTCGGCAATGGCCATTCTTGGCGTGATCGACAATGTGGTGATCCTGCTGGCTGAAACCATCGGGCTGTGGCAGTTCCATCTCAGCCGTGCCGTTTTGATGTTGCCTCTGATCATCGGGCTGTCCCTGTTGGGTTTGGGAAGTCTGCGGCCAAAACGGCTGCGGTTTGTCTTGCTGCGCAGTGTTCTGATCGCGACGGGCATGCTGTTCTATTTCGCCTCGCTGGCGTTGATGCCGATTGCGCAGGCTTTGGCGGGTTTGTTCACCTCACCGATGTTCGTGCTGTTGATTTCTGCATTGGGTCTAAAGCAAGTCATCGGGCCATGGCGCATCGGCGCGGTCCTGTTGGGGTTCGTGGGCATCCTGTGCGTGTTGCAACCCAACCCGAACGAGTTTGATGTCAGGACCTTTCTGCCGGTTGTCGGAGGGTTCTTCTACGCGCTGAGCGTGATCGTCACGCGGACCTATTGCTCGGATGAAAGCACGGTCGCCCTTCTGGCAAACAACATGCTGGTTTTGGGTGTTGCCGGGGCCATCGGTTTAGTCGTTTTCACGGCCTTTCCCGCATCTGGACCCGACGGTCCCGAAGGCTTTGTGACCCGTGGTCTGGTCCTCGATATGCGCGCTGCCTTGCCATGGGTCGCAGTACAGGCAGTCGGATCGACCGTGGCTGTCTTCATGATGATCAAAGCCTATCAGGTCGGTGAGCCCTCATTCGTTGCAGTGTTCGAATATTCGATCATGATCTTCGGCCCTCTATTCGCCTGGGTCGCACTTGGACAGACGATCGGAGTGATGCAGATCTTTGGCATCGGACTGATCGCAACAGCCGGCGCGGTTCTGGGCTGGCGAGCCGGGCGCGCGGCCCCCGAGCAGGAGGTCGCATGATCATTTCTCGCGGTCGCCGCTATGTGTTTGTGCATATGCCCAAGACGGGGGGAACCTCACTGGCCTTGGCGCTGGAGCAGCGGGCCATGAAGAATGACATCCTGTTGGGAGACACGCCTAAGGCCCTGAAACGGCGGCGCCGCGCCAAGGAACTGACCGCGCGGGGGAGGCTGCACAAACACGCGACGCTTGCGGATATAGACGGGGTGTTGCCGGATGGTGAGCTTGAGGGGATGTTTGCCTTCACGCTGGTTCGCAACCCTTGGAATCGCATGGTCAGCTATTACCATTGGCTACGCTCTCAGAGCTTCGCGCATGAGGCCGTCACCCTGTCGCAGCAATTGGCGTTCGAGCCTTTTGTCCTGCACCCAACCATTCGTCGTTCGTTTCAGGACCATCCGGCGCGGCGCTACATGACCCGCGCGGATGGGGTTGAGCAGTGCCAGCTGTTCATACGGTTGGAACAGTTCGAACAGGACGCGCAGCCACTGTTTCGCCATCTGGGGTTTGAGGTGGAATTGCCCCATATCAACCCCTCGGACCGACAAGCAGACTATCGGGCATACTATTCCGACAGGTCCGCCCAATCCGTGGCAGAAGCCTGCGCAGAAGACATCGAGAGATTCGGCTACGCATTTGACGCAACGTCCGGCTTATAGTTTCCGGTTGGTCGATAAACCCACTCCTGCACTGCTTTCTGTCGCGAAAAGCCCCTCATTTTAACCCAAATTTGGCGTAAATACGGCCAAACTAAGACGGAAAACCGCTACTTCTGCTATCTCTTGAGATGTGAGTATTTGTGCCAAAAGGGGGTTCGGCACGTGTTGGAAGTAGTGAGTTTTTCGGATGTTTCCGAGTATCATGACGATGCGGATTTGCCAGTTGCGCTGGACGCAGTGTCATCGCGCAGAGGAGGGTTCCTGCACGGAACCAAAATCGCGACCACCAGTGGATGGAAGCTGATCGAACGTATCGCCGCTGGCGATTTGGTTCGAACGCTGGATCACGGTTTCAAGGAGGTCCGCAGGGTCTCGACCAGTTGGGTCAATATCCCGGCAGGTGAGAGGCGGTCGGCCCATCTACCCATCTTTGTGCCTGCGCGGGCGGCCTATAACGGGCGCGCGGTTTGGTTGATGCCGGAACAGGGCGTCGCGCTGGATCGCGGCAAACTGGACCTGACGGATCAAGGTGTAACAGTGTTGCCTGCGCGGGTATTGGACGGGGCCTGTCGGTTGACCTCGCAATCTCCGGGATCGTCGTTCGAGGTCACGACACTGTTTTTCGATCAGGACGAGGTGATCTATATCGAGGGTGGCTTGCAGGCCTATTGCCCTTCGGGACGCTTTAGTCGCACATCTGGTCAGGCAAAAGAGTATGCGATGGCCGACGAAGACGCTGCGACTGCGTTGGTCGGTGCGCTTGCTGCAAGTGGTGAGATTTCGGCTTTGGCGAACCCATTGGGCGCTTTGCCTGCTCCGATCCCGACGGATCCGATTTTCCCGATCCGCCCAGCGGCGGGTATTCGCAGGCCCGGGCGGCCGGGTCGACCAAATGCGCCGGTTCTGTTTCTCCGGCCTGAATGGCAAACCGCTCCGGCTGTTCAGTAAGGAAGACGCAGGCGCAAGGGGAGTTGCGCCTGCGTCGTTGTTTTAAGCGGCTTTGGCGTCCGGGTTGAACCGGCCGTAGAAGCTCTGACCTTTTTCAGCCATTTCACGCAGCAGGGGCGGGCAGGCGAAACGCTCGCCATAGGCCTCGGCCAACTGATCGCAACGCTCGGCTGCGTAGGGCGTGCCGATGATGTCCAGCCAGCTAAGCGGACCACCGGACCAAGGCGCAAAGCCCCAACCCAGGATCGCACCCACGTCGCCTTCACGGATATCTTCCAGAACGCCTTCTTCCAGAGCACGGACCGCTTCCAGAACCTGTGCGAACATCAGACGTTCCTGCACTTCGATCAGGTCAGGCTGCTCAGCGGCCAGAGGGTATTTGTCCTGCAGACCCTTCCAGTACTCGACGCGCTTGCCTTTCTCGTCATAGTCGAAGAAACCAGCATTGGCCTTGCGACCCAGACGGCCCTGTTCCTCCATCCAGAAGATCAGATCGTCCGAGGGGCTTTCGGGATAGGCATCGCCCATCGCCGCCTTGGTCGCGCGCGCAATCTTGGCACCCAGATCAATCGAAGTTTCGTCGGTCAACTGGATCGGTCCCACCGGGAAGCCCAGCTGACGCGCCGCGTTGTCGATCAGGATCGGGCTGACGCCCTCGGTGATCATGCGCGCGCCTTCGTTGATGTAGGGGATGATGCAGCGGTTGGCGTAGAAGAAGCGCGCATCGTTGACCACGATCGGCGTCTTGCGGATCTGGCGCACATAGTCCAGAGCCTTGGCGACGGCGCGATCACCAGTTTCCTTGCCTTTGATGATCTCGACCAGGAACATCTTCTCAACGGGTGAGAAGAAGTGGATGCCAATGAACTGCTCGGGCCGGACGGAGGCTTTTGCCAGATCGGTGATCGGGAGGGTCGAGGTGTTCGAGGCAAAGATGCAATCCTCGGGGATGATCGCCTCGACCTTCTTGGTCATATCGGCTTTGACGCCGGGGTCTTCGAAAACGGCCTCGATGATCAGATCGCAGCCTTTCAGATGCTCCAGATCAGGGGTGGCTGTGATGCGGGCTAGTAGGGCGTCCTTCTTTTCGGCCGTGGCTTTGCCGCGCTTGATGCCTTTGTCCATGTAGCTTTCGGAGTAAGCCTTGCCTTTGTCGGCGGCAGCCTGATCACGGTCGACCAGAACAACCTCCATCCCGGCCTGCGCCGAGACCAGAGCGATACCAGCGCCCATCATGCCAGCGCCCAGAACGCCGACCTTTTTAACGCGTTGATCGGCCACATCTTTGGGGCGGACCGCGCCTTTCTCCAACGCTTCCTTGTTCAGGAATAGCGAGCGGATCATGGCCGACGACGACGGGTTCATCAGGACGTTGGTGAACCAACGCGCTTCAATCTTCAGGGCGGTGTCAAAGTCGACTAGCGCACCTTCGTAGATCGAACTCAGCAGAGCCTTGGCCGCCGGGAAAGCACCCTGGGTCTTGCCGTGCACCATCGCGTTGGCGCCGACAAAGGTCATGAAGCCAGCAGGGTGGTAGGGCGCGCCGCCGGGCATTTTGTAGCCCTTCGCGTCCCAAGGCTTGACCAGATCGGCGTCCTTGGCGTTCAGAACCCATTCCTTGGCCGCGGCGACCGGATCGTCTGAAACATCGTCGATCAGCTGTGCGCCTTTGGCTTTCTTGGGGTCCATCATCTTGCCTTCCAGCAGGACCGGAGCGGCAGCCATCGCACCAACCATACGGCTAAAGCGCATGGTGCCACCACCACCGGGGAAGATGCCCAGCAGAATCTCGGGCAGGCCGATCTTGGCCTTGGCGTTCGAGGTCATGACGCGGTGATGACAGGCCAGCGCGATCTCGGTCCCGATGCCGGCGCATGTGCCGTTGATCGCACAGGCGATCGGTTTGCCGCCCTTCTTGGTCTTGGGGTCCATGCCCGCCAATTCCATCTTGCGCAGGATGTGGTGGCCGCCCATGACGAAGTCGAACAGCGCCTGCGCCGGTTCATCACCGGCCTCCTGACGGATGGTGGCGAGGGTATTCAGATCCATGCCACCCGCGAAGGAGCCCTCTTTGCCCGAGGTGATTACGATCCCTTTGATCTCATCATCGCTCAGGGCCTGATCGATCAGCTGGCTGACCTCCTGAAAGGCCTCGCGGGTCAGAACGTTCATGGATTTCCCCTGGGCATCCCAGGTCACAAAGGCGACGCCGTCTGCGTCTTTGGTCAGAGTGAAATCAGTCATTGTCATCTCCAATCTGGTCAGCCGTCAGCGGGCTGCCGTCTTTCCGGGTGAAAGAGAACCCGTTCTCATCATCCTTCACCATCATGTCTATGTCGCTGTAATAGCCGGTCTCGGTCGGGGTCCGCGTGCCCACCACCAGAAAGGTCGCGGGCGCATCGGTTTTGTTTACAAGGTGGTGGCCGTTGGCCTCACCTGCAGGCCAAGCGGCGCAGTCACCGGGCAGCATCTCATGCTCACCATCGTCGTCGATCAGCACGCATGTGCCGGACAGCATGATGGCAAACTCATCCTGCTGCATGTGATAGTGGCGCAACGAGGACATCCCCGAAGGTTCCAACCGCACGATGTTGACCCCGTATTGGGTCAGACCGCCCGCATCCCCGATCCGCTGAACGAAACGACCTGCAGTCGCCTCGGCCAGCTTGCCGGGATAAGACGATCCCCCCTGAAACGGGATCTGAGAGAGATCCAGCTTGGGCATCAGACCCGCTCGATAATGGTTGCCGCGCCCATGCCGGATGCCACACACAGGGTCGCCAGACCGGTTTCCTTGTCCTGACGTTCCAGCTCATCCAGCAGAGTGCCGATGATGATTGCACCGGTGGCACCCAGCGGGTGGCCCATCGCGATCGAGCCGCCGTTGACGTTGACCAGCTCGGGGTCGACATCAAACGCCTGCTGGAACCGCAGCACGACCGAGGCGAAGGCTTCGTTCACTTCGAACAAATCAAAGTCGGAAATCGCCATACCTGTGTCGGCCAGGATTTTCTGCGTCACTGGCACGGGGCCGGTCAGCATGATGGTCGGGTCCAGACCGATCTTGGCGGTGCCTTTGATACGGGCGCGCGGTTTCAGGCCGTGCTTTTCGCCGAACTCTTTGTTGCCGATCAGAACAGCGGCCGCGCCGTCCACGATGCCTGAGCTGTTGCCCGCGTGGTGGATGTGGTTGATCTTTTCCAGATGCGGGTACTTCAGTATCGCAACCTTGTCGAAGCCGGGCATCTGTTCGCCCATCATCTGGAAAGCAGGGTTCAGGCTACCCAGGCTCTGCATGTCGGTGCCGGGGCGCATGTATTCATCGCGGTCCAGAATGGTCAGGCCGTTCTGATCCTTGACCGAGATCACCGATTTCTCGAACCGGTTCTCTTCCCATGCCTGCGCTGCGCGGCGCTGCGACTCCATCGCCAGCTGGTCGGCCTGATCACGGCTGAAGCCATATTCGGTCGCGATGATGTCCGAAGAAATCCCCTGCGGAACAAAATAGGTGTCCATTGCCACCGAGGGATCAACGGCAATCGCCGCTCCGTCCGAGCCCATGGCCACGCGACCCATCATCTCGACACCACCAGCGATATAGCCATCGCCAGCTCCGCCTTTGACCTGGTTGGCGGCCAGGTTCACGGCCTCCATGCCCGAGGCGCAGAAGCGGTTGATCGACAGGCCGGGGATACGCTCATCCAGATCCGAGGCGAGAACCGCAGTCCGGGCCAGACAGCCGCCTTGCTCCATCACCTGCGTGGCGTTGCCCCAGATCACGTCTTCGACGGCGTGACCTTCCAGGTTATTACGCTCTTTCAGTGCGTTCAGGGCCACAGCCGACAGGCGCACCGAGGTTACCTCGTGCAGGCTGCCATCCTTGCGGCCCTTGCCGCGCGGGGTGCGCAGGGCGTCATAAATATAAGCTTCGGTCATGGGTCTTCTCCTTAAGCTCGATCCGACGGGTTGCCGGGCATCAGGTCATAGGGGTGTTTCCAGCCGGGCTGCTCGGAGAGGCGAGTCAGCCAGGCGTCGATATTGGGCCAGTCGGCACGGTCAAAGCCGAATGGTTCGGGATAGTAAAGGTAGCCGCAGCAGCTGAGATCAGCGTTGGTCACGCTGTCCCCAACAATCCAGCCGCGGCCCTCAAGGTGGTTGTTCAGAACATCGTAGGCCGCTTTTAGACGGCCTTGGTTGAAGGCAATCACATCGGCATTGCGGTGTTCTTCGGGCAGGAAGTTCATCAGAAACCGCGTCATACCGGCCATCGAGCTGAGTTTGTGGTTATCCCACAGCACCCAGCGAAAGATCTCGTAATTCTCTTCCCGCGTCTTGCCGCCGAACTTGCCCGATTTTTCGGTGACATAAGCCTGAATCGCACCAGATTGGGAGGTTTTGAAATCACCGTCGATCAGAAAAGGCGCTTCGCCCATTACGTTGACGTCCGAGCGGAACTCGGGGCTGCGGGTGACGCCTTTGAAGAAATCGACAAAGACCGGCTCCCACTCAAGGCCGGACATTTCCAGAGCCAAGGCGGCCTTGTACGAATTGCCGCTTTCACCGAAGCAGTGCAGTTTTATGGTCATGCGGTCGCCCCTCCCGTGGCGTTTTCTTGCATCGTCCGCCCAAGCTTTTCGGCCTTGGTGCCTAGCGCTTGCGTGCTTCCAACTCGGAATTGAAGAGACGCAACCGATGGGTCATGTTTTCCTCGTCAATGACGCTGTTGAAGTTCTCAAACAGAAAAGACAGCGCTTCGCCTTCATCCAACCCGGCCTCGCGGGCGAAGCCGCGGAGTTTGCGATAGCCGTCCTCGGTCATGGCGACCGGGAAACGGCGGGTCAAGCGAAAGCGTTTTGGCATTCTGTCTCCTCCGAATAGTCGGGCCCGAGCTGTACAGCCCGAGCCCAGACTATGATCAGAAGCTCGCCGCGTCCAAAGCCATCACCGTGTCAGCGCCGGTCTGAATGCGCGCCAGATGCATCGCTGTCGCGGGCAGGCGGCGGGCCATGTAGAACCGGCCGGTGTTGATCTTGGTCTCGTAGAACTCTTTGTCCGAGGCTCCACCGTCCAGCGCGTCTTGCGCGGCCTTCGCCATCTGCGCCCACATCAGGCCCAGGCAGACATGACCGAACATGTGCATGAAGTCATAAGACCCGGACAGAGCGTTGTTGGGGTTCTTCATGCCTTCTTGCATGAAGTACATGCCAGCGGCCTGCAGATCTTTGGACGCTGCTTTCAGTGGTTCGATGAAGGCTTTGTCATAGGCTTCGTTCTGGCCTGCGTTTTCCTTGCAGAAGGTTTTGACCATCTCGAAGAACGCCATGACGTGCTTGCCGCCATCCTGCGCCAGTTTACGGCCCACAAGGTCCAGCGCCTGAACGCCGTTAGCGCCTTCGTAGATCATCGCGATACGGGCATCGCGGGTGTATTGCGACATACCCCATTCTTCGATGTAGCCATGGCCGCCATAGACCTGCTGCGCCTGAACGGTCATGTCGTAACCTTCGTCCGTCAGGAAGCCCTTGATGACCGGTGTCAGCAAGGAGATCAGCCCATCGGCGTCCTTGTCACTCGAGCGGTGCGCTTTGTCGATCATGGTCGCGCCCCACAAGATGAACGCGCGCGCGCCCTCGGTGAAGCTTTTCTGATCCATCAGGTTGCGGCGGATGTCGGGGTGAACGATCAGCGGATCGGCGGGGCCATCCGGGTTCTTCGCGCCGGTCACATCGCGACCTTGCAGACGGTCCTTCGCGTATTCAACAGCGTTCTGATACGCGGCCTCGGCCTGCGCCAGACCCTGCATGCCCACACCCAGACGCGCTTCGTTCATCATGGTGAACATGGCGCGCATACCTTTATGCAGGTCGCCTAGCAGATAGCCGGTCGCCTCATCATAGTTCATGACGCAGGTCGAGTTGCCGTGGATGCCCATTTTCTCTTCGACCTTGCCGACCGAGACGCCGTTGCGTTCGCCCAGCGAGCCGTCTTCGTTGACCATGAACTTGGGTACGATGAACAGTGACACGCCCTTGATGCCCTCGGGGCCACTGGGGATTTTGGCCAGAACCAGATGGATGATATTGTCGGCCATGTCGTGATCACCGGCCGATATAAAGATCTTCTGGCCCGAGATTTTATAGCTGCCGTCGCCCTGAGGTTCCGCCTTGGTACGCATCAGACCCAGATCGGTACCGCAATGCGGTTCGGTCAGATTCATGGTGCCAGTCCATTCGCAGCTGATCATGTTCGGCAGGTATTTGTTCTTCTGCTCGTCCGAGCCGTGCGCCAGAATGGCCGAGGCCGCGCCGTGGGTCAGGCCCTGATACATCGTAAACGCCTGGTTCGCGCCCGAGAACATCTCGCCCACGGCCGTTCCAATCACGTAGGGCATGTTCTGGCCGCCATACTCTTCCGGCATGTCGAGGCCAGTCCAGCCGCCTTCTTTCATCTGCTCAAAGGCATCCTTGAAGCCTGTGGGTGTGTAAACGATACCGTTTTCCAAACGGCATCCTTCGGTGTCGCCGACAACATTCAGCGGGTGAAGAACATTGCTGGCAACCTTGCCAGCTTCTTCCAGAACGGCACCGGTGAATTCGGTCTCTAGTTCGGTGTAGCCCGGAATGTCAGACTCCGAGATTTTCAGGACATCATGCAGGATGAACTGCATATCTTTGGTTGGCGCGTTGTAGACGGGCATGTGAAGCTCCCTTAATTCATATGTCCGGAAGGCAGGGCGAAGTTATTCGGCCGCCTTCTTTTCCTGTTTCATCGAGGCGATAACTTTCTCGCCCCAGCGCAACTGCTCTTTCAGATCGTCGATAGCCTGTGTCAGCTCTTCACGGCGCGATTCCATATCGGCCAGACGTTCGCACGCGATTTCATAGGTGCGCGCCATCTGGGTCACCTGCTGGTCGCCCACGTGATACAGGTCCAGAAGCTGGCGAATTTCCTCAAGGCTGAAGCCAAACCGCTTGCCGCGCAGAATCAGCTTCAGCCGCGCGCGGTCGCGTTTGGTGAACAGACGCTTCTGACCCTCGCGGATCGGAAACAGAAGTTCCTTCGCCTCGTAGAACCGCAAGGTGCGGGGCGTGACATCATAGGTCTCGCACATTTCACGTATGGTCATCAGATCTTCGGTCATTCGTCATACTCTCGTCACTGGCGTCGTCCGAATAGAGTTGCGCAGTTGCTGGACGCTTTACAACATGTAGGTGACGTTTACGTAATCCAGACGCTGCGTCATTTCTAAGTTGACGTAACTTCCAGTCGCGTAATGACGGGTTTTGCGAAATTTTCTTTCCCTAGGGGCAAGCGAAATTCACCCTCGGATTGGCCTTAGGACGCGAGTCCAAGGTGTATTTCTTGGAGGCACCAGACCCCAAACGGGCAGGGTATTCTACTTTATGGACTTGGCCGTCTGGTCCCGCAACTGCTTGAGGGCATCCATCGCCTCGTCCAGCTGCGCGCGCTGCTGGCGCAGTTCGTCCATCTGGCGATCTGCCATTTCCACGAAGGTTGCCATCTGCGCTTCGTTGCCTTGATCTTCATAGATCAACAGCCACTGGCGAATCTCTTCCAAAGGAAACCCGAATTTCCTACCGCGCATGATCAGCGTCATGCGGGCGCATTCTCTCGGGCCATAGTACCGGGATCGCCCTTCACGATCGGGCTGCAACAGCTCGATATATTCGTAGTAACGCAGAGTGCGCGGAGTCACGTCGAACTCGGCGCACATCTCTTTGAATGACAAACGGTTGTCGGACATTCGGGGTCTCCTTGGCAGCAACCTAGGACGTCATTCGAACAAGCGCAACAGGTGGGCTTGCCCTTTGATCGGATGGCGGCTCATAAAGGGGCAAGACAACAGGATATGATCATGGTCGACAAAGCAAAGCTAGCCCGCCAGTTTATCGAAGCCATTCCGCATGCGCGCGCCATGGGCCTTCATCTTAGCCAGATCGGGGAAGGTGAGGCCGAGTTGACCATGCCTTACAACGAGGATCTGATCGGAGACCCGCGCACGGGCGTGATCCATGGCGGCGCGATTTCGACCATCCTGGATACCTGCTGCGGGGCCGCAGTCATGAGCCACCCGTCTTCGCCGGGCGGGACGGCGACGATTGATCTGCGCATTGACTATATGCGCGCCGCCACACCGGGGCAGAGCATCACCGCGCGGGCCAATTGCTATCATATCACCCGAAACGTCGCCTTCGTGCGGGCAACGGCGATGGATGACGATCTTGACCTTCCAGTGGCAACCGCCACAGGGTCCTTCACGGTTGATGGGAAGTAAACATGGCCCGCTCCCGTCCCGAACCCATGCAAGTGGTCAAACACCGGCGCGACGCCGCCTTGCGCGCCTTGGTCGATGGTGTGCCCTATATCCGGTTCCTCAATATCAGCTTCGATCGGCGCGGGGATGAACTGACTGGCGTGCTGAACTTTGACGAGAAACTGATCGGCAACCCGTTTCTTCCAGCCCTTCATGGCGGCGTGACCGCGGCGTTTCTTGAGGTCACAGCCGTCATCACGCTGAGCTGGGAGCACATGTTCTCGGACATCGAAAGTGGTGAAATTGATGCCGAGGCCATTGTCACGGATGAATCGATCCGCTTTCCCAAAACCATCGACTTTACGGTCGACTATTTGCGCTCGGGCCTGCCGCGAGACGCCTATGCGCGCGCCTTTGTGAACCGGGCTGGACGGCGTTACGCTTCCGTTCGGGTTGAGGCGTGGCAAGACAACCATGCCAAGCTGTTTGCGCAGGCGACCGGGCATTTCCTGATGCCGCAACAGCCCCGCGACAAGGGCTGAGCATGCAGGATGCCTCGGCACCCATAACTCACAAACGGGTGCTGAAGATCGCGGTTCCCATTGTATTGTCGAATGCGACAGTGCCGATCCTTGGCGCGGTGGATACGGGCGTTGTGGGGCAGATGGGGGCGGCTGCTCCGATTGGCGCGGTGGGCATGGGCGCGGTGATCCTGTCCGCGATCTACTGGATTTTCGGTTTTCTTCGCATGGGCACAACGGGCCTTGCCGCGCAGGCACGCGGGGCCGGAGAGAGCTCCGAGATGCGCGCCTTGCTCATTCGTGGGTTGATGCTCGGCGGGGCGGCGGGCCTCGTGTTTGTTCTTGCCCAGGTCGCGATCTTCAGTGGCGCGTTCTGGTTATCTCCTGCTAGCCCCGAGGTTGAAACACTCGCGCGCTCGTACCTTGAGATTCGGATCTGGGGCGCACCCGCGACCATTGCCCTCTATGCGATCACCGGCTGGCTGATCGCGGTCGAGCGGACACGGGGTGTGTTCCTTCTACAGATCTGGATGAACGGTCTGAACATCGTGCTGGACCTGTGGTTCGTTCTGGGGCTGGGCTGGGGCGTCGAAGGCGTGGCGATTGCGACCCTGATCGCGGAGTGGACAGGGTTGGCGCTGGGTCTGTGGCTGTGCCGGGACGGGTTTGCCGGGCAAATATGGCGCGACTGGCCGCGTATATTTGACCCCACCCGGCTGCGTCGGATGGTGCAGGTGAACGGAGACATAATGATCCGCTCGGTTCTGCTGACTGGCTCGTTCACCACCTTCCTGTTCGTCGGGTCCGATTTAGGAGACGTCAATCTGGCGGCCAATCAGGTGCTGTTGCAATTCCTGGAAATCACCGCTTTTGCGCTGGACGGATTCGCCTTTTCCGCCGAGGCGCTGGTTGGAGGCGCGGTTGGTGCGCGGGACCGATACCAAGTACGGCGCGCCTCGGTCATGGCGTCTCAGTGGGGCGTTGGTGGCGCGGTGCTTCTCAGCGCCGTTTTCTTCTTTGCAGGTCCCGCGCTGATTGATCTGATGTCCACCTCTCCCGAAGTACGCGAAGCGGGCCGCACATTCCTGTTCTGGGCGGCCTTGGCCCCGATCATCGGGGTCGCAAGCTGGATGTTCGACGGTATCTATATCGGAGCCACATGGACCCGCGACATGCGCAATGCGATGCTGCAATCAGTGGCAATCTATGTGGTCGCTTTGTTCATTCTGGTGCCCGCGTTCGGCAACCATGGCCTGTGGGCCGCGCTGATGGTTCTGAACCTTGCGCGCGGCGTGACGATGGGTTGGCGTTATCCGAAGCTTGAAGCTCAGGTGGCCTAGAGAAGCGCGAGTAGATTTTCAGGTGGGCGGCCAATTGCTGCTTTACCGTCCGAGATAGCCAGAGGGCGTTCGATCAGGATCGGGTTGGCCGCCATGGCTTGGATCAACTCCATGTCCGGCGCGTCCTTTGAAAGGCCCAGCTCCTTGAACCGCTTCTCGCCCGTGCGCATCATCTTGATGGCTGGCAGGTCCAGCAGGGATTGCGCAGCCTGCAACTCTTCGACCGAGGGGGCGTTCTCAAGGTATTTCCGAACCTCGATTTCAGCGCCGCGCTCCTCTAGCAAAGCCAATCCCATGCGGGATTTTGAACAACGCGGGTTGTGCCAATATTCGATCACAGCCAATCCTCTCGTTTGCTGCCCACAGCCTGTGCAACGGTGTCAAACCCATCGCGGGTCAATAAGTCATCAAGACCCTTTGCGATATCGGCGGCCAAGGACAGGCCGCCATAAACCATCGCGGTGTAAAATTGCACGGCCGAAGCGCCTGCGCAGATCTTGGCATAGGCCTGTTCTGCCGAGCTGACGCCGCCCACACCGATCAGAGGGATTTTCCCATCGGTCAGCTTGCTCAAGCGGGCCAGAACGCGGGTGGATTTCTCAAACAGTGGCGCACCGGACAGGCCGCCTTTTTCGTCCTTGTGCGGGCTGCGCAGCCCGTCGCGCGACAGGGTCGTGTTGGTGGCGATGACCGCATCCACGCCCGTTTCCGAGGCCACTTCGGCGATGTCCTGCAATTCATCCTCGGTCAAGTCAGGCGCGATTTTCAGGAAAATGGGCAGAGGGCGCGGCAGTGCATCGCGCGTCTCGATCACACCACTCAACAAAGCGCCAAGGGCCGCCTTGCCCTGAAGATCGCGCAGTTTTTCGGTGTTTGGGGAGGAGACATTGACCGTCGCGAAATCTAGATGCGCGGCGCAATGGGCCAGCACTTTGGCAAAGTCGCCGGGCCGGTCATCGCTGTCTTTGTTGGCCCCGAGGTTCAGGCCGATCACCGCATCCTTGGGACGGTTGGCCAGCCGTTTAGCCATTACCTCCATACCATCATTGTTGAAGCCGAAACGGTTGATGGCGGCTTTGTGTTCGGTCAGGCGGAACAGGCGGGGTTTTGGGTTGCCGGGTTGAGGGCGCGGGGTCACTGCTCCGACCTCGATGAAACCAAACCCTGAGCGGGACAGAGGGGCCAGAACCTCTCCGTTCTTATCGTACCCGGCGGCGAGGCCCACGGGGTTGGGCAGGCGCAACCCGGCCAGCTCGGTCCGAAGCCGCGGTGACGTCACCGGTCCGCGCGTCGGGGCAAGACCGGCCTTCAGGGCCTTGATCGACAGACCATGGGCTGTTTCAGGGTCCAAACGGTGTAGGGCGGCGAGGCCCAGTTTCTCGGTCAATTTCATCCGAAAGACGCGCCTCCTTGCGCGGTGCCGCAGCGGATCAGGCGGGAGGTTGCGACGGCGGCCTGACGGTGGACCACCGCAGACCGGTAAACCGGGTCTGTTACCATTTCAAGAAACGCGTGGGCAGTAGGATAGCGGGCAATGAACACTTCATCCCAAGCCTCGTCCTGCGGTCCGATCAATGTGGTCTGAAACGCCCCACGCCACAGGATCGACGCGCCGATCCTGGCGATGATCGGGGCGGTTTCAGCCCCATACTGGCGATAGGCTTCAGCGCCCGTCAGATCTTTATCTGCCAAAGCATGGCCAACCGGGTAGTCGGCCTTGGCGCGAAACCTGACAAGGTTCAGCATCTCGATAGGTTGATCCCGATCCAATGCCTTGAAGGCTTCGAACTGTTCACGATCGGGATCAATATAGGCGGTCATACCATCTCGCTCGGGAATTGGTGGGTTTGGCCATCGAAGGGCAGGGGGCGGGACCAAACCACATCGCTGAGCCGGATTTGGCGGTAGAGATGCGGAAACAAGGCCCCACCGCGCGACACTTCCCATTTCAAGTCGTCGCCCATGGCGTCAGCGTTGCAGCCAAGCAGTGTCAGACCTTCAACCCCAGCAAAGTGTTTGGCTGCGGTTTCAGCCGCCTGTTCGGCTGTCGAAAAGTGGACGAACCCGTCAACGATATCAATTGGCGCGCCATCAGTTGCGCCATTTGCCTGCAACGCGGCCCATTCCTCGGCCCGGAATATCTTGTAGATCAGCATGAGGGTCTGATGCCCCGCATGGCCCGCGGAATCAAGCCGGATTTCCCCCTTTGACTCTTCCGCCGCATCAGCGCACGATCCCGAAAAACAAAGACAGGGAGTTTCAACATGGTAAGCCGTCTATTGACGTCGGTCGCGATCCTCGGCCTGAGCGCAGGCATCGCCGCCGCCGACTACAAGCTGACCATTCTGCACACCAACGACATTCACAGCCGGATCGAGTCGATCAACAAATACGACTCCACTTGCGATGCCGAAGATGAAGCCGAAGGGAAGTGCTTTGGCGGCGTGGCGCGCCTGAAAACAGCCGTTGACGCCAAGCGCGCTGAACTGGCGGATGAGAATGTACTGTTGCTGGACGCAGGCGATCCGTTTCAGGGCTCACTGTTCTACACGACCTACAAAGGTGCTGCCGAGGCTGAGTTCATGGAAGCGATCGGTTATGACGTGATGGCCGTCGGCAACCACGAATTCGATGACGGCCCCGAAGGTCTGGCAGCCTTCATCGACGCGGTTAGCTTTCCCGTCATCTCGGGCAATCTGGACCTGTCGTCTTCGGCCGAGCTGAAGGACAAGGTGCAAAACCACGTAGTGCTTGAGGTGGGTGGCCAGAAGATCGGCATCATCTCGGCCCTTGCCACGGATACGGTGGACACGTCCAGCCCGGGCAAGGACGTCGTTTTTCAGGATGAGGTTGAAAGCCTGAAGGCGGATGTGGCCGCTTTGGAAGCCGAAGGTGTGGATATCATCATCGCGCTGAACCACGTGGGTCTGGCTCAGGATATCAAGATCGCCGAACAGGTGCCCGGCCTTGATCTGGTTGTTGGGGGGCACTCGCACACCCTGCTGTCCAACACGGACGAGGACGCGGCTGGTGCATACCCGGTGATGGTGGGCGATGTTCCGGTGGTCCAGGCCTACGCCTATTCGAAATATCTGGGCGAGATCACCCTGACCTTTGATGATGACGGCAATCTGATTTCGGCAGAGGGTGAGCCGATTCTGTTGGATGCCTCCGTCGCACCGGACGAGGGCATCGCGGCACGCGTCGCAGAAATGGGCGCCCCGATTGAAGAGATGAAAGGCCGCGTCGTAGCCAGCTCAGCTGCAACAATCGAAGGCTCGCGTGATGTCTGCCGTGTGCAGGAATGCGAGATGGGCAATCTGGTTGCAGATGCCATGCTGGACCGCGTTGCGGATCAAGGCGCTCAGATCGCGATTGCGAATGCGGGCGGTCTGCGTGCCTCGATCGACGAAGGCGAGGTCACCATGGGCGAAGTCCTGACGGTCCTGCCGTTCCAGAACACCCTGTCGACCTTTGAGATCAACGGGCAGGGCGTGATCGACGCGCTGGAAAATGGCGTAAGCCAGGTTGAAGAGGTCAAGGGCCGGTTCCCGCAGGTCGCAGGCCTGACCTTTACCTGGGACCCCTCAGCCGCCCCGAATGAAGGGCGCATCACCGAGGTGATGGTCGCCGATGGTGACGGTTTCGTGCCGATTGATCCCTCGGCCACGTATCTGGTGGTGACCAATAACTACGTGCGCAACGGCGGTGACGGCTACAGCGTCTTCGAAGGAGACGACAAGAATGCCTATGACTTCGGCCCGGATCTGGCGGATGTGACGGCCGAATATCTGGCAGAAAACGCGCCGTACCAGCCTTATCTGGATGGTCGTATCAAGCAGAAGTAAGATCTGAAAAGCCGTACACGTTTGGGTGCGGCTTTTTCTTTTGGCTGAAATCGCATCCCGCAACGATCCGGGATTGGACAACGGACTGATGTGCGGACGGTTTGCAATCACTTTGCCCAATGACGCGATGGCGCAGCTGTTTGCCGCGCGCCCTGCCAATGCCTTGCCTGAGGTACCCAACTATAACGTCTGCCCGACCAATCCGGTGCATGTCGTTCGTGCAGGAGACTCTGGTCGTCGGCTGGATGCGTTGCGTTGGGGCTTTCTGCCCCATTGGTACAAGGCCGAAAATGCAGGCCCCTTGTTGATCAACGCACGGGCCGAGACTCTGGCCGAAAAACCCGCTTTTCGCGACGCCTGCCGATCGCGGCGCTGCCTGATCGTGGCGACAGGGTTCTATGAATGGACCAAGTCCCAGCAGGGCACGCGCCTGCCGTGGTACATCCACCGTAAGGACGGCGCGCCCATCGCCTTTGCGGGTGTCTGGCAGGATTGGGGGCCGGAAGAGGCGCGGCAATCCACCTGTGCAATCGTGACGACTCAGACGAACCAGAACCTGTCGGCCATTCATCACCGGATGCCTTTGATTTTAGAGCCCGACGGTTGGTCCCTTTGGTTGGGAGAGGCGGGCAAAGGTGCGGCGCGGTTGATGCAACCGGGTGCCGAAGACGTGCTGGAGTTTCATCGTGTCGACCCCGCCGTGAACTCCAACCGGGCGTCTGGCCCGGACCTGATCGAAGTCATCGAGGACTAGCTGCGAATGCGTTCCCCTTGCTTGCGACTAAAAGACGGGTGCTTGGTATGGCACTGAAATTTAAAGATTTACCGCAGCTCTACGCGCATGGGTTTGATACGGTCATCGACGTCCGCAGCCCGGCAGAGTTCGCCGAAGACCACCTGCCGGGGGCGATCAATCTGCCGGTTCTGGACAATGAAGAACGCGCGCGGGTCGGTACGATCTACAAACAGCAAAGCCCTTTTCTCGCGCGAAAGCTAGGGGCGGCGCTGGTGTTTCGCAATGCGGCCAACCATATCGAGCATCGCCTCAGCCATCATAAGGGGAACTGGCGGCCCTTGGTCTATTGCTGGCGCGGCGGGCAACGCTCGGGCTCGTTTACATGGACGTTGCAGCAGATCGGCTGGCAGGCGGATGTCGTCGATGGAGGGTATCGGACCTATCGCCGGCTGGTGAAGGAGTACCTGTACGACCAGCCGCTGCCCTTCCAACTGATCGCGCTGGACGGCTTCACCGGCACCGCCAAAACCGAGTTGTTGCACCATCTGGATCGCCGTGGCGTGCAAGTGGTTGATCTGGAGGGGCTTGCCAACCATCGCGGCTCACTGCTGGGGGAAAGGCCAGGTGGGCAGCCCAGTCAGAAGGCTTTTGAATCCGCCCTGTCAGCCGCCTTTTGCGCCCTGGACCCATCTCGCCCCGTGGTGGTCGAGGCGGAGTCGTCGAAAATAGGCGATCGTATCCTGCCGCCCAGCGTCTGGACCGCGATGTGCGCCGCGCCGCGTATTCATATCGACGCGCCTTTGTCTGCCCGGTCGGCTTACCTGACGCGGGCGTATGACGACATCCTGTCGGATACCGAGCGCCTTCGGGATCGCCTGTCTCCACTGCGATCTCATCGCGGGCATGAGGTCGTGGACGGGTGGTTGAACCTCATGTCGTCGGGCGACAAACAGGCTTTGACGCGTGCGTTGATGGAGCAGCACTATGATCCGGCCTACGCCAAATCCCAGCGACAACACCCGGCCAAGACTTTGGCGCGGATTGAGATCGCACGGTTGGATGGCAATGGCCTGAAGGGCGCGGCGGATCGCATCAAAAACACGCTGGATCAGCTTTGAAGGTTCAACCCCGGAGTGTCGGTCAAATGCCCGATCCGCGCAGCCGGGTAACCCGCCGCGCGCAGATCCTCTAGCAATTTGTCGGCGATCTCGGGTGCTACCGCAGCCAGCAGCCCACCCGCTGTTTGCGGGTCGAACAACAGCGCCGCTTTGCCGTCAATGGGCAGCTCAGGCGCGATTGAGCGGTTATCTGCAAATAGGGTCGATTGGATGCCGGCGTCGCTCAGATCGATGGCTCCGGGCATCACGGGGACGGCCTCAAGATCAAGCACCGCACCGCAATCTGATGCCTTGCACAACCCGTTCAAGTGCGCGGCCAAGCCGAACCCGGTGACGTCGGTCATCGCGTGGGCCTCACCTAGAATGCGCGACGCTGCGCCTTGCGGTTGGGTCATCATCTCATAGGCTTGCGCGACCGTTGCGCCCTCGGCTCGTCCGGACATTTCGGCAGCCATCACAACGCCGCTGCCGATGGTTTTGGTTAGGATCAACACATCGCCGGGCCTGCCACCGGCCAGAGTGATCGGGTCTTTGTCGCAAAGCCCTGTCACCGTGAAGCCAATCGTCATCTCATCGCCCATTGAGCTGTGGCCGCCGACGATCTCGGCCCCGGCGTCTCGCATGACGTCGCTGGCCGTGTGCATGATCTCGGAAAGTGTCCGTTCCTGTAAGTCAGAAGACATGCGGGGCAGAATGAGAGTGGCCGTTGCTGCCTGCGGCGCGGCCCCCATAGCCCAAATGTCCCCCAACGCGTGCACGGCAGCGATACGGGTCATCAGGACCGGGTCATCGGTGACACTGCGCAGGTGGTCCGTGGTCATGACCTGCCGCGCAGTCCCGGTTGTCAGCAGCGCGGCGTCATCGCCCGGCAGCGCCGTCACGTCTTGACGCAATGGCCCAGGCAGCGCGGACAGCGCGCCGCGCAGCGCGCCACGCCCGAGTTTCGCCCCACAGCCGCCGCACATGGGTTTGTCACCAAGGGTTTCGGCCATACCGGCGGCACGGGCGCGCGGGAGGGGTGGGGTCGCCATGGCAGGCAGATCGCAGAACTTGTTCATGAAGCTCTGGTCAATATGGTCCTTCCAACGCCACATCAGGGCACCGCTGAACGACGTGCCCAGACGCTCGGCCAATGCAGACTGGTCGCCCAATGAGATCAGCTTCAGGTAATCCTTCTGCGGGACATAGCGCTGCATAGTCCCAGCCCCCAGCGCCGCGCGCAGGTTGTTGAACAACACCGGGGCCTCGCGCACCGCGTAGACGCCTGCTTTGGGGCGCGGGTTCTCGGTCAGGTGCGCGCAGTCTCCGGCGGCAAAGATAGCGGGGTCGCTGGATTGCAGGTGGCCGTTCACGCGGATGAAACCTTCGTACAGGTCCAGCCCGGTGTGCTGGATCCAGCTATAGGGTCTCGCCCCCGCTGCGCCGGTCACAAACTCGGCAGGGATCTGGCGGCCATCGTCCAGTGCGACATGATCTGCGGTGATCTCTTTGATCGAGACTCCTTCGAGCACGTCGATGCCAAGATCGGCCATAGCCTTGCGGATCGTCGCTGCGGCCTTGGGACCGGTCGCTGTCAGGGCCGAGGCATTGTCGATCAGTGTGACTTGCGCGGGCCTGCCTTTGGTTTTCAGCGCATGGGCCATGGCCATCGCCAGTTCGACACCAGCAACGCCACCGCCGATCACGGCCACCGAGGCAGGGCCGGTGTTGTCCAAATATGCAGACCAACGCGCTGCGAAAGGCCCCAGAGGTTTGGCCGGTACGGCATGGTCCGCGAAACCGGGCAGGGCGGGCATGTCCGAGGTGATCCCGACATTGACCGAAGCGACATCGAATGCCACCGGAGGCCGCCCCGGCACATGCACACGGCGCTGGGCGGTGTCGATCCCCTCAACCGCGCCCAGAATGACCCGCGCGCCCGCGAAACGGGCCAGACGGACCAAATCAATGTCCAGATCAGAGCGGGAGTAGTGACCGGCGACAAAGCCGGGCAGCATCCCGGAATAGGGCGCAGTCGGGCCGGGGTTGATCACCGTTACGCGCGCGCCGGGCAGAGGGTTCATGCCCCATTTGCGCAGCAGTAAAGCGTGGGTATGACCTCCGCCAATCAAAACCAGATCACGGGTCAGGGGCAGCGGAGGGTTATGCATCAGGGTCAGTTCGTGCTGTGATCAGGGACGTCTTCGACCTGCTCGACCGCGTGGGTGGCCCAAAGCTCATCCTCGCCCGCATCCGGCAGATCCTGTGGCTTTTCATGACGATGAATGTGCCATTTGGCAATGAACAGGGCCGTGATCGGGGCCGTCAGGAACAAAAACAGCGTGATCAGCAGCTCATGCATCGACAGTTTGCCCTCAAGCAACACGGAATGTGCAATCGAGGCCAGTAGCACGCCGCCCACACCCAGCGTTGTCGCTTTGGTCGGCGCGTGCAGGCGCGACATGGGGTCTTTCAGCTTGATCATTCCAAACGACCCAACGAAGCCGAAGATACCCGACATGATCAGGAAGGCGGCAATCAGCAATTCGACGAGAAATGTCATGTCGCCCTCACTCGATAATGTTGCCGCGCAGCATGAAGCGCGCATAGGCTACGGTTGAAACAAAACCCAGCATGGCGATGATCATGGCAGCCTCAAAGAAGATCTCGGTGCCTTGATCCAGCCCGTACAGGATCATAAGTGCGATGGTGTTGATCACCATCGTGTCCAGCGCCAGAACGCGGGTGCCGACACCATCGGCGGTGATGATCCGCCAGAGGCACATCATGATTGCGGCTCCGAAGCAGGCGAAGGCGAAGTAGATCGCATAATCAATCATTCGAAAATCTCCTTCAGGCGGCGTTCGTAGCGCTGTTTGATCTGATCTCGCACCGCCTCCGGGTCGGGCGCGTCGAGGCAATGGACCAGCAGGTTGTGCCCTTGCGCCGACAGATCGCAGCTGACGGTACCCGGCGTCATGGTGATTGTCCCGGCCAGTACGGTTATTGCCTCGGGCGTGCGCAGTTCAAGCGGGACGCAGATCCAGTTTGGTTGGCGAGCGTCGTCGCGTTTGAACAGGATGATCCGGGCGACGGTGATATTGGCGACAACGATATCCCAAAGGACCACCAGCATGTACTCGGCCACCATGGGCCAATTGCGCAGTTTGGGGCGGTCAGGCCAGTAGGGTTGGGTGATAAAGGGAATGATGATCCCCAGAATCAAACCAAAAACGAGCGAGTTCAACGACCCGTTATTGGCAAGCAGAACCCAGACCAGTGTCAGCAGAAAGCTCAGGTGAGGGTGCGGGAATATACGATGTAGCAGCTTGATCATTCTGCCTCTCCCAATACGGCCGAGATGTAGTCTTCGGGCGTGAACAGTTGCTCGGCGGTTTTGCTGGTGTATTCGAGAGCGGGCCCTGCAAACAAGGTCAGCAGGATCAGACCGCCGACCAGACCGAAGACCGCTGTAAATGCCAGTCCTGGGTGCGGTTCCGGGGAGGGTTGAGGCTCGGCGTCTTCCCCCTCGGGCTGAGGGTTATGGTCCGCGTCGTGGCTTTTCCAGAAGATCAACGTCCCGGCCCGTGCGAGACCCACGATTGTGACAAAGGACCCGATCAGGATGACCGCCCAGACAGAGGTTGCGTCGGGTGCATCCCGGGCCGCATCCAGAACCAGCAGCTTGCCGATAAAGCCGGACAGCGGAGGCATCCCGGCCATGGCAATCGCCCCCACAAAGAACAGCGCTGAGATCAATCCGGTCTGCGCCATTGGCTTCGTGGGTGCGATGGCGCCACCGCGGCGTTCCATCACCAGATCGGCGACAAGGAACAACAGGGCCGTCGCAAGCGTCGAGTGGAACACATAGTAAAGCGCGGCTGCACTGGCATCCGGCGTGAACAGCGAAATGGCAATCAGCAGCGTCCCCATTGAGGCGATGGCACAGAAGGCCACCATCCGCGCGATATGTTGCGAACCGAGGATGCCGATGGCCCCGACGGCAAGGGTGACCAGCGCAGCAGGTTGCAGCCAATTGCCAACCAGCCCTTGAGTTGCCTCGACCTCAGGCCCGAAGGCCAGAGTGTACATGCGGATGATCGAATACGCCCCAACCTTGGTCATGATCGCGAACAAGGCCGCTACGGGGAGGGGCGCGTTGGCGTAGCTGGCCGGTAGCCAGAAATGCAACGGCAGAACGGCGGCCTTGATACAGAACACCAACAACAGCAACACGGCGCCAACCCGCAGCAGCGCGGTATCCTCAGGCGGTATCTCGGCCACACGCAGAGCGATATCGGCCATGTTGAGCGTGCCGGTCACACCGTAGAGCGTGCCCAGGGCGAACAGGAACAGGGTCGACCCCAACAGATTATAGGCCACGTATTGCACGCCAGCCTTCAGCCTGACCGCTCCACCGCCATGGGTCATCAGACCGTAGGAGGCGATCAGCAGGACCTCGAAGAACACAAACAGGTTGAAGGCGTCGCCGGTCAGGAAGGCCCCGCACACGCCCATAAGCTGGAAGTGGAACAGGGCGTGAAAATGCTTGCCACGCTCATCCCAACCCGAACCGATGGCGTAGAGCACAATGGGCAGGGCCAGTAGGGCGGTCAGCAGAACCATCATGGCTGAAAGCCGGTCCAGTACCATGACAATCCCGAAGGGGGCGGGCCAGTTGCCCAGTTCATAGACCTGAATGTCGCCTCCCGCGGCCTGCGCGGTGATGGTCAGGGCAATGCCCAGAAGGGCAACAACCCCCGCGACCGAGAAGATGCGCTGCAGGTCGAGGTGATAGCGCAGGACCATGATGATGAATGGGGCCAGGATCGCAGGAAGGACGATCGGCGCAACGATCCAATGGTTCATGCGTCTTCTCCCGGCGCGTCCACGCTGTCATGCGGGCTCATATCGATATGGTCATCCTTCGAGGACAGATAGGCCGAGAGCGAGATCATCACGATCACCGCCGTCATCCCGAACGAGATCACGATGGCCGTCAGCACCAGCGCCTGCGGCAGCGGATCGGTATAGGGAACGTCTTCGTATTTGTTCAGAACGGCAGGCGAATTCAGCGCCAGACGTCCGGTTGCGAACAGGAACACGTTCACCGCGTAGGTGATCAGCGACAGGCCAAGAATGACCGGGAATGTTCGGCGGCGCAGGATCAGGAAAATCCCGGCGGCGGTCAGAATACCTACGGCAGAGGCAACGAGCGCTTCCATCAGGCCTGCTCCTTCTCTTGTTCTTCTTCCGGCGGAGCATCCCGCAGCGGGTTGATATCCATCGGGAACTCCTGCGCCATGCCCGGCTGCCATGCAAAGCGGGACAGGCTATCCAGCGCCAGCATCACCGCGCCCAGAACAGCGAGGAAGACACCGGTGTCGAACAACATTGCGGTGGCCCATTCGAACTCTTCCAGGGGGGGCCAGTTGATGTAGCCGAAATCGCTGGTCAGGAAGGGGCGTTCATTGAACCAAGCGCCCAGACCGGTAGCGGCGGCGATCAGCACGCCCCATCCGATGGTGCCGTGATAGTAGAACCTCTGCCGTTCGATCGCCCAAGTATAGCCACTGGCCATGTATTGCATCAGATAGGCGATGGCGACGATCAAGCCTGCGATGAAGCCTCCTCCGGGCTGATTGTGGCCACGGAAGAAGATGTAGGCACCAACCATCAGGGCAATCGGCATCATCACGCGGGTCACGACGACCATCATCAACGGATGGGAGTCGCCCGATTGCGGCCAATGCGGCTTGCGATTCAACAGGTAGCCCCGGACATTGCTGCTCAGGACTGCTTCGGTCAGGGCAAAGATGATTAGCGCCGCGATGCCCAGAACGATGATCTCGCCAAAAGTATCAAAGCCCCTGAAATCCACGAGGATGACGTTCACCACGTTGGTGCCGCCGCCGCCTTTGTACGAGTTGGCAAGGTGGAATTCGGAAATCGTCGGGAAGGCAAAATCACGCAGCATGATGGCGTAGACCAGAGCACCGGTCCCAAGCCCGGCCACAACCGAGATAGCAGCATCCCGCCAGCGCCGCGCAGCGGTGCTGTCCCATGGGGTCTCGGTCGGCAGGAAGTTCAGCGACAGCAGCAACAGGATCATCGTCACCACCTCGACCGAGATCTGGGTCAGTGCCAGATCCGGAGCCGAGAGGTAGTTGAACGCAACCGAAACGATCAGCCCGACTACACCGATCAGAACCAACGATAGCAAACGGTTACGGTGGAACCACATGATGCCCAGCGTTGCGCCCACCAGACAGATCCAGCCGACGATCGGAATGATCTGCGCAGGCAGCGGCACGCGGGTTTCAACTCCGATCGTCCCGGTGGAATAGGCGTAATAGCCAAGCCCGACAGTAAAGGCGACAAAGACGATCGCATACCGGCTGAGGACACCGTTGTGCAGCTCATCTGTTATCCACTGACTGAGGCGGGTGAAGGCGTGGATCACGGCCTCGAAAATCACCTTGGCCTCGGGGCGTTTTCGGCTGTTCCAGATCTGTTCGCCACGGCTGTATCGGCTGACTAGAAAAAGCCCGCCCAAAGTTGCAACTACTGACATGAACAGGGCTGGCGTAAAGCCGTGCCACAGTTTCAGGGAATAGTAGGGCAGTTTTTCTCCGCCGATTACAGCGCTGGAGACGATGGCGACCAACGGACCGACGATCGCGGCAGAGTTTAGGCCAATCAATATAACCAGAACGACAAGAAACGCTGGCGCGAGCCAAAGTCCGACAGGCGGATCATGTGGTTTGGCTGGATAGTCATAGCGCTGGCGGCCCAAAAAGACATGGCCTACAAAACGGAACGAATACGCCGCTGAGAAGACGGCCGCCACAAGTGCCAGTATCGGGACAATGCCATATAGATGCAGCCATTGGGTGTGAACGGTCTCTTCCAGCATCATCTCTTTTGACAGGAACCCGTTCAGCGGAGGCAGGCCAGCCATGGACAAAGCTGCGATGGTGCCGATGGTGAAGGTGATCGGCATCAGATGACGCAAGCCGCCCAGCCGTTTAACATCGCGCGTTCCGGTTTCGTGGTCTACAATGCCTGCGGTCATGAACAGCGCGGCTTTGAACGTCGCGTGGTTGATGATGTGGAACACGGCGGCCACGGCTGCAAACTTGGTGCCAAAGCCCAGCAGCATCGTGATCAGGCCCAGATGTGACACGGTTGAGAACGCTAGTAGAGCCTTCAGATCGTCCTTGAACAGGGCGATCACGGCGCCGAGTAGCATGGTCACCAAACCGGTTGTTGCGACGATATAGAACCATGCCTCCGTCCCCGCCAAAACCGGCCACATTCGCGCCATCAGGAACAGCCCGGCCTTCACCATGGTGGCCGAGTGCAGATAGGCGGAAACCGGCGTCGGGGCGGCCATGGCGTGAGGCAGCCAGAAATGGAACGGGAACTGCGCCGATTTGGTGAAACAGCCCAGCAGGATCAGGATCAGCGCGGGCAGATAGTAGGGCGAGGCCTGGATCAGCTCTTTGTTCTGCAAAATCACGCTGAGGTCATAGGATCCGACGATATTTCCCAAAATCAGCATCCCGGCAATCATCGCCAAGCCACCGCCTCCGGTGACAGCCAGTGCCATGCGCGCGCCTTGTCGGCCTTCGGGCAGGTGTTTCCAATAGCCGATCAGGAGGAATGAGCTGAGCGAGGTCAGCTCCCAGAAAATGAGCAAAAGCAGGATATTATCGGACAGAACAATCCCAACCATCGCGCCCTGGAACAGCAACAGATAGGTGTAGAACTGCCCCATCGGATCTTCACGCGACAGGTAGAACCGCGCATAAAGGATGATTAGCAGGCCGATACCGAGGATCAGAAGGGCAAACAGAAAACCCAGCCCGTCCAACATGAAATTCGCGTTCAAGCCCAGCCCCGGTATCCAGTCGAACCGCGCTGTCACGACATCGCCACGCATCACGCTTGGGATATGGATCAGCAACCCCATCAGGGCGAGGAAAGTGGTCAACCCTGCGGCCGAGGCGGCTGCATTTCGTCCCGCCCGTATCAGGAGGGCTGGGAAAACAGCTCCGAGGAAGGGAAGGGCCGCGATGAGGAATAGGGACAAGTGCGATACTCCGGTCTGGGCGGTCAATATGACAGATTTTCTAGGATAATTTAATGATTGTCCAAAAATTGCAAGGTTTTGACAGATGTTAAAAGGTGTATATCGATCCTATCTTTATGCGTGATAATGACGCGAACTTGATCCCGCTGCCGGAATTCCCCGGCGCGCGGTTGCAAGCCTTGTGATAGAACCAAGCCATGAGCGCAGGAGAACGCCATATGGCAGACGGGAAAAGCCGAACGCGACGGTGGGTATTGATGGGCGGGGCAGGCGCAATTGCCGCAGGATTTGCCGTTCGTGAATACCGTTTGATCCCGCAGGATTACGCGGGCGGCCAACTGGAAGTGACGCAGGCGCATCAGAAAGCCGTCGCCGGAGATGTGTTGCTGGTGGACATCCGCACACCTCGGGAATGGAGGGCCACAGGCGTCGGACAAGGGGCGCAGCCTCTGGACATGCGGCGCGAGGATTTCATTCCGGCCCTTGTGCAAATGGCTGGCGGTGACAAGTCCGCCCCTGTGGCGCTGATCTGCGCGCGTGGTGTCCGTTCGGCACGGTTGAGCAATCAACTGACCGCAGCCGGGTTTACCAATATCATTGACGTGCCGGAGGGTATGTTGGGCTCGGCCGCCGGGCCGGGCTGGGTGCGGGCCGGTCTGCCGGTTGAGACCTTTGTCGAGGGCGAGTGATGAAACACAAATACTGGCTATCTTTCTGTCTGACTGCTGCGGCGCAACCAACCTTGGCCGATTGTGGCCCGGATGAAGGTACCTGCGAGATCGCCTCGGGCGCGTATCACATCGAGCTGCCCGAAGCTGACAACCCGCCTCTGGTCGTGTTTCTGCATGGCTACGGAGGCAGCGGCTCAGGAACCATGAACAATCGCAGCATGGTCGAGCCTCTTCTGGCGCGCGGCTATGCGGTGATGGCACCGGAGGGGTTGGAGCGGCCGGACCGGGGCGGCATTCAAAGCTGGAACTTCTATCCCGGCTTTGGTGAACGTGACGAAACGGCCTTTCTCAGCGAAGCGGTGGATGATGCTGCGGAACGGTTTGGCATTGACGGCGAACGCGTTGTTCTAGGAGGGTTTTCCGCCGGCGGCTTCATGGTGAACTACCTCGCCTGCGATGCGCCCGAGACCTTCTCGGCCTATGTCCCCGTCTCAGGTGGCTTCTGGCGTCCGCATCCCGAATCCTGCGCCGGACCGATTCGCATGTTTCACACCCATGGCTGGATCGACAATGTCGTTCCGCTCGAGGGGCGTTTGCTGGGCGGTGGCCGTTTCCATCAAGGCGATATCTTTGCCGGGCTTGAGATCTGGCGCGAGGCAAATGGCTGTGTTGATACCAAGCCCAGCGGGTTCTCGACCACGGGCCAGTTCATGCGGCGCAACTGGATGGGATGTGCCGAGGGCAGCGCGCTGGAGTTCGCGCTGTTCCCTGGCGGTCATACCGTGCCCAGCGGTTGGGCGGATATGATGCTGGACTGGTACGAAGGGTTGCCCGGCGGTTGATTATTCCGCCGGAGTCATGCTGCCCTTGCCTTCGATCAGGCGCTTCAACTCATTCCGATGACGACGGGCCGAGCGGGTGATGGCGGGCTCAGCAAAATCCTCGCGCATACCGACCATGCGGCGGGCGGTACCAGCCGACACACCGCTGAGCGCCGACAGCGGTATCGCCAGTGCAAGGCTGATCGCAATCGGGGCCAGCCAGACTGAGACTAGCCCGGCCAAAATACCAACGCTAAGTGCTATGCCACTGACGGTTTCCAGCGCGTGGCACAGGACCAGCGTCCGCAAGGAATAGCTGCCCCCGTCACGCGCCTGCGGGGACCAGCCTTTCTGGATGCCCAATGCAGTGCGGAACACAGCGATCATCTGCTGCACCATAAGGATCGGCGCGTAGAGGATCGAAAGGATGACCTCGAACAGGAACGAGGTGAAGAACCGCCGCCAGCCGCCGAAATCGGAATAGCGCACTCCGCTGAGGGGGAGGGCGGCCACACCCAGAACCTTGGGGGCAAGCAGCATCGCATACATGACCAGAATGATCAGCACATGGCGTGTCTCAGACATCTCTGGCCATTGCGGGAACAGGGGGTTGTCGGGGCTGAAATAGTGTAGGACCGAGGCGTCCTCACCCTGACCAATCAACGCCCACATCAGCAACAGCGCAAACCACAAGGGCGACATCAGGTATCCGACCGCCCCATGGAACATATGAAACCGCGACACGGACCGGAACCCGCGCGAGCCCAGCAGTTTCAGATGTTGCAGGTTCCCCTGACACCAGCGACGGTCCCGCATGGCGTGGTCAATGAGGGTGGGGGGCGTTTCCTCGTATGAACCCCGAATGCGCGGCAGGAACCGAACGGCCCACCCGGCACGGCGCAGCAGACCGGCCTCGACAAAGTCGTGACTCATGATCAGCTTTTCCTGCCCGTTGAACGTGCGCAGCTTGGGCAGTCCGGCACAGGTAGCAAAAGCCTTGGTGCGGATGATCGCGTTGTGGCCCCAATAGTTGCCCTCTTGCCCACACCAGCGGGCCAGACCTTCGGCGAAGGCGATACCGTAGACGCCATTGGCGAATTGCTGCATCCGGGCAAAGACCGACTGAGCACCAATGAGTTGCGGGTAGCTTTGAATCAAGCCCGCGCCGGGATCACGCGCCAGAGAATCCGTCAGCCGAGCAATCGCGCGGCCTGTCATCAGACTGTCAGCATCCAGCACCAGCATCGCGTCCCAATCCGCGCCCCAGCGGCTAACCCAATCGGCGATATTGCCAACCTTGCGGTCAGTATTCTGTTCGCGACGGCGGTAGTAGAGCTTCAGGTCGGGGGCTAGCGTGGTGCGCAGTGCCTCGATACTGGCTTGTTCTTGCGCGGCAATGTCCGGGTCGCGGGTGTCAGAGAGGATGAACATTGCATATTCATGCTGCCCACCTCGGGCGCGCAGTTCTTCCAGCATGGTGCGGGCGTTGCCCAACACGAACCACGGCACCTCATTGTAGGTCGGCATCAGCAGGGCAACCCGCAGCGGTTGCGCTCGGTCTTGTCGGATCGGGCGCTCTTGTCGGGACAAAGAGATCATACCCAGCAGCACGGTGCAGACCGTGAAGGAGATCCAGAAGAAGTTGAACGAGATCAGGGCCAGCAGGATGGCTTCGACAAGGTTGATGCCTTCGGACCCGAACCAGTCGCTCATGACCCATAGCAAACCCAGCGTTGCCGCCATTGCGGGCGAAAACGCCAGTGCGCGCCAGAATCCGGCCGATGGGCGGGCACCCGCAGGTACCTGCGCATCACGGAAACCATTGCGGAAATCCTGCGCGGGCATTGCCAGCGGTGCCTCGGGTGGCATGATATGCAGGTCGCGGCTCATGCGGTCCAACGGTATAGCCAGACTTCGGAGGCGGGTTGCTTGCCGACCAGAAGCTGCGCGCGCAGCTCGACATGGTCGCGGTCCCCCGGCTGGAACGAAAACGCCAGACGCAGACCACCGGTATCCGGGTTACGCTGCAACACACCGTCCGAGGTTTCCGCATGAGGTGAATTCGCGAAAATGCTGACCGCCTCCAGATCGTCAAACAGAGGGCTGGGCTCAAAGTCGATCACGGCCAGACGGCCTTCGCCAAAGGTGTTCTCACCCATCGCCGTGTTGATGACCCGTGGCATCGGCGTACGCTGAGGTTCCTCGCCCCAGATCAGGCGATAGCTCAGGTCAACCTGGCTGCCTGCGGCATAGGGTTCGGCGGGTCGCCAGTAGGCTACGATATTGTCATAGATCTCCTGATCGGCAGGGATCTCGACCAGCGTCACCGTGCCCTTGCCCCAATCGGAGCCGGGCTCGACCCACAAGCTGGGACGCTTATGATAGTTCGCCTCAAGATCCGCATAGTCCGAGAACTCGCGCTTGCGCTGCATCAGGCCAAAGCCCTGCGGGTTCATGTCCACGAAAGACGAGATTTGCAAACGGGTCGGGTTCGCCAAGGGACGCCAGATCACCTCACCCGCGCCGTTGCGGATCAGCAGCCCGTCGCTGTCATGGACAGCGGGGCGGAAATCGTCAAACTGGCTGTGATTGGTCTGATCGAACAGGAACATCGAGGTGCCGGGCGCGATACCCACATGCGGCAGTTCTTCGCGAGGGAAGAGGGTGGCCTCGATATCCATAATGCAATCTGCGCCGGCGGTGACGTTGAAGCGGTAGGCACCGGTCACGCTAGGGCTGTCCATCAGGGCGTGAACAACCATATTGCGCTGACCGGGTTCGGGACGTTCCAGCCAGAAGCGGATGAACTCGGGGAACTCCTCGCCATCCGGGTCGCCGGTTTTCAAGGCCAGACCGCGCGCGGACAGGCCGTAGACCTCGTGCAGACCAATGGCGCGGAAATAGCTGGCACCCTGCCAGACGCAGAACTCATCGGTTTTGCCGGGGCGGTGCATTTCCGTGCGCAGCCGCAGGCCCGAGAACCCAAGCGTTTCGTTGATTGGAAGGGTCGGAACCTCTTCGGCCTTGTCGAACATCTCAAGGTCGAAAGCGACCGGCTTGGCCATCCCGTTCTCGACAGTCGTGACCTTGACCGTGCGCGGGAAATACAGGCCGGGGGTGAAGAAATCGACGTTGAAGGGGGTCTCGGTCTCGTACCAAAGCGCGCGGTCCAGCCGGAACCGGATCGAGCGGTATTGCGTATAAGTCAGGTCCTGCCATTCCTGCGGCACCATCTCTCGCTCGGCAAAGGGGCGGCTGGCCAGTTCTCGGGCCAGTTCGACCACGTCGTTGCGGTCGAACGGAACCTCTGACCCCGAGGCAAAGGTGGCCGGCGCGAGAAACAGCGCAGAGGTCGAGGCCAGAAATGCGCGGCGAGTCAGATTCATTTCTTTGATTTCCATGGTTGGGATTTGAACCAGGCGGCCAGATAGGCCACCCCGATGATCATGGCAAAGCCAATCATGTTGGCGAGAAAGACACTGGCAACATCCCGCTCGGTCTGATCCAGCGCGACCCCGATCAGGCGGGCCGCGGCCATTGAAAAGACAAAGACCGCCAGGGATTGCTGTCCCACTTTGGTGATCAGTTTCAGTACCACCTGCCAGATGCGCGCGCCGACAGAATGCCCGGTGGCGATCAGACGGTGACCATGCTCACCGGCAACGACCCAGCCCAGATAGGCCAGTGACAGGAAGTGGATGTAGCGGAACAGGCCGAATTCGGTTTTTCCACGCAGTTCTTTGGTCAGAGGCCAAATCTCGCGGATTTGTTCGGCCAGACCGGGGGCTGCGGATTGAACCCACAGGAAAACCTTCCACGACCCGAAGGGCGCGGACAGAACCAGAAATGCAATGGCCGCCCAGATCAGTGCTTTTGATACCGGAGGCGCCGGAAGCCAGCCGCGCATAAAGGCGAACCCGGTGAAGAACAGCAGCTGCCAACCGAACGGGTTGAAGAACCATTGACGGTCCGACCAAGGCTCAGCCGGAAGGGCCAGCGCGCCGGTCTGTGCCACAAGCCAGATTGCGACCGACACAGCCGCCATCAGCCAAAAGCTGACGCGGTAGAGGGCCATGTAGAGCGGCATCATCGCCAGAACGACCAGATACATCGGCAGGATGTCGAAGTAGTTGGGCACATAGGTCAGGGTGAAAATCCCGACCATTTGCGGCAGCGGATCATTGAAGAAATGCTGCAGGTTCAGCGATGAGACATAGCTTTTTTCGAACAGGCCGGAATTGTCCAGCGCAGCCATGCTCATGGCGACAAAGAAGAACAGACAGATATGCGCCCAATAGACCTGCCAGATGCGGAACGCCACGCGGGCCGTCCCCATCCACCAGCCCTTGCGCAGGAAGGCACCGCCGAATGCAATGGCCGAGGCCATGCCCGAGCAGAACACAAATATCTCGGTCGCGTCCGAGAACCCGAAACGGGCCGGGATCCATTTGGCCCATGGATCGTTCGGAATATGGGCGATCAGGATGATGAACATCGCGATACCGCGATAGAAATCCAATCGCGGGTCGCGCACACGGGCAGCGGGCGCTGCGGCCGAGGCCGCAACAGGCGCAAAATCAGAAGCGGGCGAAACAGTCGCCATACGTTTTCTGTCCTTCTTGGTCTTTTTGTTATTCAGCCGGAACGCTTTGAGCGTCGCCGTTGTCGCGGGCCGCGCTGATCAGGGCGCGGCGCGCGAGTGCGTAATTGTCCTCGCCTCCGGCGCGTTTGGCACGGCGGTCATCCAGAATGCGCTCGACTGCATCCAGGCGCCCGGCGCGCAGGCCGGAATCAATTGTGATGCGCTCGAATACATCACGTTGGGCGTGACTGCCACCGGCCAACTGCATGCCAGCGCGGGCGGTTGAGAGGAAATCAAACGCCGCGCCGTAGAGACCGTCCCCAAAGGCCTCAAGCCCCTTGGCGGCAGCAATGCCGGGGTCGGACATGCGGATCGGCGTGTCGCCTTGGTTGCGCTGGGCGTCTTTCTGGATGCGCTGCAGCATCTTGGCCGTGGCGTCCGAGCGGTTGTCGCCGGTCAGCGCCAGCAGATAGTGCAGGTCGGCGAAAATCAGGCAGCCATCTTCGGTCCGGGCGGCGCTGAGATCGGCCAGCTCCTCCCACCGGTTGCCGACATCAATGCCTTCAAGCTCCATCCGGGACAGCAGCGAGGTTGCGTTCGAGATATCGCGATAATCGTCGGTCTTGTCCTTGCGAATATGCTGGTCATAGAGGTCAATGACCTGATCGACCTGACCCAGATCCAGATGCATCAGCGCCTTGTGCCACCAGACGTGATAGCGGAAGTTGTTGCAATGGGCCCAGGCGTCCTCGCGGCCCGCCAGCCAATCCAGGCCTAGCTGCGCATTGCCCGTCATCTCGTGAACATGGGCGACCGCGTGCAGACCCCAGGCATCGTCGGACACCATCCACAGGGCCTGACGACCAGCAATCTCGGCCTTTTCGTAGGATCCGGTCTCTTCCAGCGCGAAAGAATGACAGCCCAGCAGATAGCCACGGCCCGCATGATCCGGCTCATAGGCAGGCATGACGCGTTCGATCGAGCGCCGCATGCCCTCTGCATCGCCAAGCACAAACCGGGTCGCATGGCTGAGCTTCATTGCCAGCGAGTCGGTCGGATGGGCGCGCAGCACCTCTTCGAATTTCTGCACGGCCTGCGAGGGCAGGTCCGCCAGATAGAGGGACAGGGCCTCAACAAATAGCTGCTCGCGTGGCGAGACGGGCTGGCGTTTCATCGCCTCAGTAGCGGCGCTCAGCGCGTCGACGGCGACGGGCAGCATCTCGCGCCGGCCCAGAAGAACCATGAACAGGCCCTTGACCGCGTGGCCCAGAGCGAAGTCGGGCTCTAGCTCCAACACTTTTCCCAAATGCTGAGGGGTAATCGCCGCATGCGCCATGAACCCAAGCAGAACACCGTCCCATGCCTCGACGGCCGCCGGGTGGGTCAGAGTGTTCATCTGTCCAAAAACGTCTTGTTTCATACTTGGGTCCAATCTGGTTGCGGTATTTGACACTGTTCGATTTACCAGAGTCTGCGACGGCGTCGTATCAGTATCGACCCTGCTCTCGAATTGGTGAAATCGCGTGTGTGAAAAAAATGAAAAAAACCGCCGATTCAAGGGCATGTTTCAGCAAGTTGCCGCCGAAACATGCAAGTGTTTCAATCTTCGAACGGGTTTTCAGCGCTTAAAATATCATCAGTATCGGCGCCGAAGACCGGAGGTGCATGCCGATATGTTACAGGCGTGCGCGACAGGTTGAGCGGATTGCCGATCAGATTCACCTCTCCCGGTTGGGCCTGCATGGCGATCTTCATCTGCCGCGCGGCGACCTGATCGGTGTCAAACACCTGATCCACCGTTTGCACCGGGCCGACGGGCACCTTAAGGGCCTCAAGCTCGGAAATCACAGTCGTCGTCGGATGCTGTTTCATCGCCGGGCGCAGGATCGCGTTCAGTGCGTCACGGTGCTCCAGTCGCGCCGGATTGGTGGCAAAACGGTCGTCGTCGGCAAGATCGGTGTGGCCGATGAATTCGCAGAACCTGCGGAACTGGCTGTCATTCCCAACGGCCAAAATCACGTGGCCATCTGCTGTCTCATACACCTCATATGGGACAATATTGGGATGTCCGTTGCCGCGTCGCTGAGGTGCCTGGCCCGAGGTCAGGTAGTTTGTGCCCTCATTGATCAACCATGAGATCTGGGCATCCACCAACGCAAGGTCGATCTGTTGCCCTTCACCAGTTAGGTCGCGGTGGCGCAGCGCGGCCAAAATGCCGACGGTTGCGTACATGCCGCACATCACATCGGCGATGCCCACGCCCACCTTCATTGGCGCGCCCTCGGGGTCGCCTGTCAGGGACATGATCCCACCATACCCTTGCGCCATCAGGTCATAACCAGGTTTGCTGGAGTTGGGGCCTGTCTGCCCGTAGCCGGAAATCGAGCAATAGACGAGGCCGGGAAGATCCTGCGACAAGCTATTGTAATCCAGCCCGTATTTCGCCAGCCCGCCGGGTTTGAAATTCTCGATCAGGATATCAGCATGCGAGGCCAGCCGCTTGATCTCTGCTTGTCCTTCAGGCGTTGCAATGTCGATGGCAACGGATTTCTTGTTCCGGTTGGCCGACATAAAATAGGCGCTCAGGTCGGAACGGTTGCCCGCTTCATCCTCAACATACGGAGGACCCCATTGCCGCGTATCATCTCCACCGGTCGAGGGGTTTTCGATCTTGATAACACTCGCGCCCAGATCGCCCAGCAGTTGGGTGCAGGTCGGTCCGGCCAGAATGCGCGACAGGTCCAGAACCTTTACGCCTTTCAGCGGCCCATTAGATTCGGCCATCATATCCTCCACGCTCGATCTCGGCAGCGATGACGGTAAAGCGGTCGGCTTTGACCGCCTCAACCAGTGCTGCACGCAGTTCTGCGCGGTTGCGGACCGTGTGTCCATAGCCTCCGAACGCGCGGCCCATGGCAGCGAAATCGTGGCGGTCGAAATCGACCCCGTTGTTACCCATCTGCCGTTGGCGTTGTTTCAACTCGATCAGGGCGAGGGAGGCGTCGACAAAGACGAGAAAGATCGGGTTGCCGCCCATTTCGGCGGCGGTCGACAACTCTCCGGCTACCATCAGGAACCCGGCATCGCCCGAAAAGCTGATCACCGGTCGGTTCGGTTCTGCCAGTTTCAGCCCGATCGCCATTGGAACAGCGCAGCCCATGGTGCAAAGGGCTGAGGACTGGATCAGCCCGCGTGGCTCCGAACACTCCCACATCTGGCTGAGGAGAATGCGGTGCGCGCCGCTATCCGCGGTTGCCAAAGTATTCGCGGGTAGGGCGGCACGGGTTTCGGCGATCACGCCAGCTGGCCCCCAATCGTCATTCTGTGGGAAGGCGTCCGCCAAAGCGGCTTTGACCTTCGCGGGTTCTCCGGCTGGCCAGGTGGCGCGGGCGGGGTTGCCTTTGGCGATGGCTTCGAGGGTCTGGCCAGTATCGGCGACAAGGTTTAGACCGGCCTGATGCATGTAGTGATCATTGACCACGGCCGAGATGTCGATCACGCGCGTTTCCTCGGGATCCCAGATCTCACGCCAGCCGGGGCGCATTTCGATAGGGTCATAGCCCAGACAGAGAACCAGATCGGCCTGTTCTACCAGCGGGATAAGGTGTTTGTCTGCCAGAGGGGACAAGCCAGCGCCGCCCAGACACAAAGGATGATCTTCGGGCACCACGCCCTTTGCTTTGTAGGTCGTGACGAAGGGGATGCTGAAATGCTCCAGAAACGCCTGAACCACGCTGCGTGAATCGTCATAGAGGACATCCAGCCCGATGATCGCAATCGGACGCTCGGCCTCGGCCACCCAGCGACGGGCTTTGGACAGGCAATCGCCTTCGGGGGCTACTGCGGCCACTTTTGCCAGACGGCGGCGTTTCGTCGATGAGACGCGGGTATCCGCGACCGAGATCGGCACGTCGATATGCACCGGGCCCGGGCGGGGTTGATTGGCCAGCGACACCGCCTTGTCGGCGATGATGTCCGCGCCCTCGGCGGTGAGGGTAAAGGTCCCTTTGGTGATGGAGCGATAGACTTGGCTGTGGTCCATGACCTGATGGGTGTAGGTCAGCGCCTCATCCGCGTCGACACAGCCGGTCAGCACGACCATGGGCACCCGGTCTTGCAGCGCGTTGGCAACCACGTTGATCCCGTTCATCGCGCCGGGACCAAGAGTTGCAACCAGTATCGCAGGCGCGCCGTCGCGGTGATGGACGGCTTCGGCCATGAACCCGGCTGCGTTCTCGTGTTTGGTCAGATGAAAGGTGATGCCGGCCCGTTCGAGGGCGTCCACCAGCGTCAGAACCTCGCCGCCCGGCATGCCGAACGCATGGCGGCACCCTGCCTCATACAATCGTTGAGCCAGTAGATCCGCCGCGCGGGGAGAGAGGTCCTGCATCAGTCATGCTCCGAGAAAAAGATATGTGACAGCAAATGTCTGACACACCGGCAAGAGGCAAGCGGGTTCACATCAGTGTGACTATTTGACGGCTGTTTCTGCGATGGATTGAAACTTTTGGTCTAGTTCTGCGGCAATATCGGACAGGGCCTGACCGCCCTGATCCGCGTAAGGTTCAAACACAAAGCTGGGGGTTTTGTAGGACAAACGCGCGGTGCCGTCGTCATTTTCGGTGACATACAGGCGAATCGGAGCCTCGATCATCGCTGCGGTCGAGGTTTCGAGTACCCGCACCGCATAGTCGTTGTTGAACACGCCGATCACACGATTGCCCGGAATGGTGATCCCACGGGCCGCCGCCGCTTTGGTCGGCCCGGCCTGAGTGACCACGATCAGCCCGTGCTCCTTGACGGCGGCCTTGGTGTCGGCCACCAGCGCGTCATAGGATTTCCCCGTGTCATGAACCGCCCATCCCGGCAGCGCCTGATCCGCAAGGGCAGGCGAGGCCAGCAAGTAGATTGCAGCGCAAATGGCTCTCATCACAGGGTCTCCGTCTTGTTGGTGTCCAACTAGAGCAGGTTTTGCCTGTGTGTACATTCACATTTGCGTATGCGTCTTCAGGTCGAGCGCTTTTGCAGCAGGTAGATATCCATGATCCAACCATGATCCGCCCGGGCCTGCGCACGGGTGGTCAAAATGGTCTCGGCCACCTCATCCAGCGGGCCGTGGATCAGGATTTCTTCCTTCATGCCGACATAGGCGCCCCACCAGATATCGAACGCCTCCATATCCAGAGCTTGAAACGAACACTCGCCGTCCAGCATCACGGCAACCTTGGTGGCGTCCGAGGGCCAGCCTTCGTCGCGGATGCGTCGGCCAGTGGTTACCACATAGGGCGCGCCGATATCGTTGATGGGAATGGCATGGGCTGCTGTCAGCGCCTGTAGCGCGGTGATCCCCGGCAGCACGCGTTTACGCGGTTGTGGGTCCAGTCGAGAGGCAATCCGCAGGGAGCTGTCGTAAAGCGAGGGATCCCCCCAGATCAATAGGGCGATCTTCGAGGCCTCAGGATGCGCCGCCATCGCCTCTTGCCAGCGCAGGGCAATAGCATCATGCCACTCGTCGACACCTTGCAGATATCCGTCGTCCGATCGGCGCTTGGGGATGTCAAAATATGCGATCTGCGGAGGGGTCTCAGTGACCTTGGCGATGATCTCCTCCCGAAGCCCGGCCAGATCGGCTTTGTTTTCACCCTTGCGCGGGATCAGGATCAGATCCGCCTCGCGGAGTGCCTGCGCGCCTTGCAGGGTCACGTGATCGGGATTGCCGGTGCCTATGCCGATCAGGGACAGCTCATACATCCTCGAACTCCGCCAAGGGACCGTAGAGGATCAGGGCAGGGGCCGTTCCGATCTCGGATTTCAGCGTTTCGGCCAGCGCGCCAATGGTCGAACGGTGCAGCTTCTGATCCGGCGTGGAAACGGATTCGGCCATCAGTGCAGGCGTATCCAGCGGCAGGCCGTTGGCGTGTAGGGCCTCGACCAGCAGCGGAAACGTCCGTTTGCCCATGAACACAACGGTGGTCGCCGCCGCATCCGCCAAAGCGGTCAGGTTCAGATCGGGGGGCAGCTGCCCGCTGACATCATGGCCAGTGACGAACTGCACCCGCCGGGCCGTCAGCCTGCGGGTAAGTGGAATACCGGCAGCGGCAGCGGCTGCGATGGCTGAGGGGATGCCGGGGATGATCTCATAGTCGATCCCGGCAGCACGCAGGGCGACGATCTCTTCCTCAAGCCGTCCGAACATGCCGCCATCGCCGGATTTCAACCGCACGACACGCTGTCCGGTCTGTGCGTATTCCACCAGCAGCCGGCTGACATGATCCTGTTTGGGCGAGGGCCGCCCGGCCCGTTTGCCGACGCCCACAAGATCGGCATCCGGTTGCGCGTGGCTCAGAATGGGCCCGCTGCTCAGATCGTCGAACAGCACGGCGTCGGCCTTCTGCATCCGGTCCACGGCCTTCAGGGTCAGCAATTCCGGGTCTCCTGGACCGGACCCAATGAATGAAACAAACCCACTCATGCCGAGGCCTCGGCGATCAGGTGAAAGAACGTACCGGTGACGTTGCCACGGCGCGATCCGGTCTGCGGGCCTTCATCCCCTTCGGCATCGAACACACGCGCCAGCGGTGCATCAGGTTGTTCGATGATCGAGGAATAGTGGAACTCATGCCCCCGCAGCGATGCACCTTGCGCAAACCCCGGCATCGGTGCCAGCAGTTCAGCCCGGCGATACCCGAGATTGAATTTGCGCTTCTGGTACGAGGTCTGCAGTCCCAGCAATCCGGCCATCTTGTGCGGCACGCCTTCTTTGTCGATCAAAACCTCACCAAGGGCCATGTAACCACCGCATTCCCCATGCACTGGCTTGGTCTCCGCGTGTTTCCGCAAACCGGTCAGGAACGTATCAGCCGCGGCCAGAGTACCTGCGTGCAGCTCCGGATACCCACCCGGCAACCAAACCAGATGGGCATCATCAGACGGGGCTTCATTGGCCAATGGCGAAAACGGCAGGATCTCAGCCCCCGCCGCACGCCAGCCTTCCAACAGATGCGGGTAGGTGAACGAAAACGCCGCATCCCGGGCCAGCGCGATTCGTTGCGCCGGAGGCTGCGGCAGCGCGGCTGACGATGGCCCTTTGGGGCCTGAGGAAGCCGCCAGCTTGATTGCCTCAAGGTCCACATGCTCCCGCAGGAATGCGGCATAGCCGACAATGGCACTTTCCAGATCGGGATGCTCAATCGCTTGGATCAGTCCCAGATGACGTTCCGGCAGGGTCAGGTCTCCGCGACGGGGCAATACGCCCAGAACCGGCAGGCCTGCACGTTCCATACCCAAGCGTGTTAACCGCTCATGTCGAGGGCTGGCGCAGCGGTTCAGGATCACTCCGGCAAAAGGCAGGTCAGGGTTGTACATCTTGAACCCTAGAGCAGTCGCCGCTGCCGATTGGGCCTGACCGCCCACGTCCAACACCAATACAACTGGCCAGCCCATGCGTTGCGCGGTTTCGGCGCTCGATCCGTGGCCCAGCTCGCCGGGTTTGGCGACGCCATCGAACAGACCCATCGAGCCTTCGGCCACCACGATATCCGCCCCTTCGGCCTGATCCGAGATCGCGCTAAGCAGCCCGTCGCCCATCGCCCAGCTGTCCAGATTGAACGAGGCTCGCCCTGCAGCCGCGCGGTGAAACGCCGGGTCGATATAGTCGGGGCCGCTCTTGAATGGCTGTACGATTAGGCCATCCTCGGCCAGCGCCCGCAACAGGCCCAGCATCACGGTGGTTTTGCCGGTCCCCGAAGAGGGCGCGGAGATCAGAATGCCCGGAGGGTTTGTCATCGAGTCATTCATCCTCGGGGCTCCAGCTTGACCATGGGCTGTCCGCGCTCTGTGGGCGGTAGCGGCGGTCGTAGTCTTTTGAATACAGACAGCTCTCGTCGAACCCTTCACCCGCCAGCGCAGGCCCGACCATGATCAGCGCGGTGCGCGAAATGCTCTCATCCAACGCGTCTTTGAGGGTGGCAAGTGTCGCGCGGATGATCCGCTCATCCGGCCAGCTAGCCCGGTAGACGACCGCTACGGGGCAGTCCGCGCCATAGGCAGGGCTCAGATCGGCAATCACCTTGTCCAGGTTGCCGATCGACAAATGAATGGCCAATGTCGCGCCGGTGCGGGCGAAGTTCTCCAACGTTTCGCCTTCGGGCATAGAGGACGCACGGCCCGGGGTCCGCGTCAAAACCACCGATTGCGCCAGGCCGGGCAAGGTCAATTCTGTGCCCAAAGACGCCGCAGCCGCCGCGAAGGAGGGCACGCCCGGGGTAACGCTGACGGGGATGCCCATCTCTTTCAGACGGCGGATTTGTTCACCCATCGCCGACCAGACCGACAGATCACCCGAATGCAGACGCGCGACGTCCAGGCCGGCCTGATGCGCCGCATTGATCTCGGCCATGATCTGATCCAAATCCATAGGCGCGGTGTTGATGATCTTCGCGCCTTCGGGGCAGTAGCCAAGAATCTCTTCGGGCACCAAAGATCCCGCATAAAGGCAAACGGGGCATGACGCGATGATATCGCGCCCGCGCAGGGTCAGCAGATCGGCAGCGCCCGGTCCGGCGCCAATGAAATGAACGGTCATGTATGTCCTCCGATGGCAATGGCGCATGTCGCCAGCCGGTCGTCCGAGATATGTCTGGGTGAAAGAAGCCGCGCGCCATTCCCGGCGGCGGCCAATGCGGATGCTTCTGCCACGCTGCCAGTGCCATAGGTGGCGCGGCTGCGGTTCGAGCATGTCAGGGTGCGTTGCCCGGCCAGATCGGCTGCGGCAACGAAAAGCAAGGGTAGCGCAAGGCCTTCTGCGAAACTGGCCAGAGCCAGGTGACCCTCTTTGTCGGCGACGGTTGCCAAGGCTTGAACGTCATGATCAGCGGCGGCGGCGTTATAAGCCGCGCGCAGGCTGTCCACTGTTGCGCTCGATGAAAAACCAAGGCCTGCGACGATCATAGCGTCACACTCCATTGCACGACCGGATAGGCCGATTTCCATCCGCGCCGAGGGCCGAGCGGTGCCGAGTGCGCAAGCTCAATCCGCAAAAGATCTCCGCCCAATTCTTCGTGCCAGCGGGCCAACAGCGCCTCGCTTTCCAGTGTAACGGCATTGGCGACCAAACGTGTGCCCGCGGGAAGGGCATCGCGGAGCCACGCCAAGAGATCGGCGCTGAGACCGCCTCCGATGAACACAACATCGGGCAGAGGCAGATCCGACAGCACATCCGGCGCCGTGCCATGAATAACGTTCAACCGATCTTGCCCCAAAGCATCGGCATTGCGTCGAATGCGTTCGGCACGATCGGCACGCGGTTCTATGGTTGTGGCTGTCAAGGCCGGATCACACATCAGCCATTCAATGCTGATCGACCCGGTGCCGCCACCAATATCCCACAGATGCTCACCGCGTTGTGGGGCCAACGCCGACAGGGTCAACGCGCGGATGGGGCGTTTGGTAATCTGGCCGTCGGTCTCGAAAATCTCGTCGGGTTTGCCCGAGGCCTTGGGGAAAACGCGCCCTTCGCCCGCAACCTCCAGCCCGACGCAGACCGGGTGATCGAACGTGCCCAGAAGCGCCTCGGTCAACGAGACCGAGCGCGCGCGTTCACGCGGGCCGCCCAATGCCTCCATCACGTGCAGTTGGGTATCGGCGAATCCCGTCTCGGTTAAATAGGTCGCAAGCTCAGCAACAGCTGCACCATTGCGCAACAGGATGATCGCCCGCAGCCCCGGAGACAGGTGCGGTCGCAAACGCGTCAGAGGAGCGGCGTGCAGGCCAAAGGTCTGGGTGCCTTCCAACGGCCACCCCAAACGCGCGGCGGCCAGCGAAAAGGTCGATTGGCCGGGTCGCGCTGTCCACTCGGCGGCCTCGAAATTGCGTGCAATCACCGAACCCGCGCCGAACCAGAAGGGATCGCCCGAGGCCAGAACCACCGTCGCACGGCCCCTAAGCCCGGTCAGGATCGGCAGACCGTCGGAGAATGGCACCGGCCATTCGATCCGTTCGGCCCCAGTTTCGGGCACCAGAGACAGATGGCGAGGCGGGCCCATGATGACCTCGGCCCGATCCAGCACTTGACGGTTTGCGGGCGACAGGCCATCAAGCCCATCTTCACCCAGGCCCAGAACGGTTAGCCACGGAGCATCAGACATGACGAACCTCCTGAGACCCAATGTGCTTATTCTGGGCGGCACGACCGAGGCGAACGCGTTGGCTAAAGCCGTTTCCGAACAGGGGCTTGCGGCGATATACTCCTACGCAGGACGGGTCGAGAAACCGCGCCCGCAGCCTTTGCCGGTTCGGGTCGGCGGGTTTGGCGGCGTGCAGGGTCTGGTTACTTACATCCGCGACAACGGGATCAGCCACGTGATTGACGCGACCCATCCTTTCGCCTCGCAGATGAGCCGAAACGCGATTGAGGCCTGCCGTGAGGCGCAAACGCCATTGGCCGCGCTGACGCGACCCGCTTGGCGCGCGCAGTCCGATGACGACTGGCGACACGTTCCCGATATCCCCGCGGCAGTTGATGCGTTGAACGTCGAGGCGAAGCGCGTGTTCCTTGCGGTTGGTCGGATGCATCTTGAGGACTTCTCGACCCAGCCCCAGCATCGCTATTTGCTGCGACTGGTGGATGCGCCCGAAGAGCTGCCCTTGCCGAATGCCGAAGTGGTCGTCGCTCGCGGGCCGTTTGCCGAGGCTGACGACCGCGCGTTGATGCAGAGGTACGAGACGCAGTTGGTTGTGTCCAAGAACGCAGGCGGCACCGGCGCGCGGGCCAAGCTGGACGCGGCGCGGGCGCTGGGCCTGCCAGTGCTGATGATCGACCGACCGGTCCTGCCAGAGCGGACCGAGCTGTCGACGATTGCACAGGTTCTGGACTGGCTGGCTCATTCCGGGGTGAACCTCGGGGTGTAGACGATCGGCGCGCCGTCGCGTTCGATCACGCGGGTGCGGGATGATCCGACGATCACCACGGTCTGCATATCTGCCATGTCAGGCGTGGCCTCGGCCAGAGTGGAAATCCGGATCGCCTCGTCCTCGCGCGACACGGCACGCGCGAACAGGATCAGACGTTCAGGCTCACATTCCTCACGTAGGATTTCCAGCGTCTTTACAAACCCTTCTGGCCGCGTCTTCGAACGCGGATTGTAAAAAGCCATCGAGAAATCCGCCTGCGCCGCCAGACGCAGCCGCTTTTCGATCAGCGACCAGGGCTTGAGGTTGTCACTCAGGTTGATGGCGCAGAAATCATGCCCCATAGGCGCGCCTGCACGGGCAGACGCGGCCAGCATTGCAGTGATCCCCGGCAGTACATCAATCTGAATGTTGCGCCATTCTTCAGGGCCGTTCTCCAGCGCTTCGAACACCGCAGCGGCCATCGCAAAGACACCCGGGTCACCCGAGGACACAACGACCACGCGTTTCCCCTCAGCCGCCATCTGCAGCGCGTGTTGCGAGCGATCGATCTCAACCCGGTTGTCACTGGCGTGCAGCGTCAAGCCGGGGCGTTCGGCCACGCGCGCGACATAGGGGATGTAGCCGACCACATCACTCGCCTCGGCCAGTGCAGCGGAGACCTCGGGCGTGACCAAGGCTTCGTTTCCCGGCCCGAGTCCTGCGATCTTGACCCAGCCGCTCATGGCCGCCGCCCCTGACCGTGCACCAGGATGATCGAGAAATAGGGGGTGATCCCTTCGCAGTTTTCGGACAATTTGCAGACGCGCTGGTTCGGCATTTGCGCGTATTCCACGATCCACGCGCGATCATACATCCCAGCGGTCTTGAGCGCGCGCTTCACCTTGTCGATATTGCGCCCGATCTTCATCACGACCAGTGCGTCGGTCTGCGCCATACGCTCGGCCAGAACCTCCTCGGGCAGGGTCGCGGCAAGAACGGTCAGGATATCATCGCCCCATGTGATCGGATCGCCTGTTGCAGTCCAAGCGCCGGACATGCCGGTAATGGCCGGGACGACTTCGACCGGGGCGATATCGCGAAGGCGGGTATAGAGATGCATGAACGAGCCGTAGAAAAACGGGTCACCCTCGCAGAGAACAACGACGTCTTCGCCCTTCTCAGCAAGGGCTTTCAGATGGTGCGCGCAGTCCTCGTAGAACGCCGCCAACAACTCATTGTAGCGCGGATCGTTCAGAGGGATCTCGGTTGTGACAGGGTATTCCATCGGGAATTCCACCGCGCCTTCCGGGATCATACCGTTGACGATGTTACGTGCCTGACCGCTACGGCCGGGCTTGCGGAAAAACGCAACGTGGCGGGCATTGCGCAGCAGGCGATCGGCCCGCACGCTCATCAGGTCGGGGTCACCGGGGCCGAGGCCAACGCCATATATCTTGCCGACGCTCATTCGGCGCGGCTCGCGATGGCGTTGATGGCGGCGACGGTGATGGCGCTGCCGCCCAGACGGCCTTTGACGATGCAGGACGGCACCGGCTGTGCCTCCCACAGGGCGTCCTTGGATTCGACCGCGCCGACAAAGCCAACAGGGCAACCGATGATGGCGGCGGGGCGCGGGCAGTTGGGGTCTTCCAGCATGTTCAGCAGGTGAAACAGAGCCGTCGGCGCATTGCCGATAGCGACCACAGCGCCCTCAAGATGCGGGCGCCACAGCTCAAGCGCCGCAGCAGAGCGTGTGTTGCTCATTTCAGCGGCCAGAGGGCGCACGCGCTCGTCGTGCAGCGTGCAGATCACCTCATTCTCGGCGGGTAGGCGGAACCGGGTCACGCCTTCGCTGACCATGCGCGCGTCACACAGGATCGGCGCGCCGTTTTCCAGCGCGGTACGCGCGGAGGATACAAAACCCGGCGAGAAATGGACGAACTCTTCCAGCCCGACCATGCCAGCCGCGTGGATCATCCGAACGGCGACCTGCTCTTCATCGGCGTCGAACCGGGCCAGTTCGGCCTCGGACCGGATGGTGGCAAAGCTCTCCTTGTAGATCGCCGCGCCGTCGGTTTCGTATGTGTAGGGCATCAGGTGAAGTCCATCGTCATCAGTGTTTCGGGGCGTAGCCCGCGCAGGATTGGCTCATCCCCCGCGCGGCCCTGTTTGACAAGATCAAATCGTCCGTTCTGGCCGACTAAAGTCACATCCGCGGGGCCCATCCGAGCGCACCCTTTGGAACACCCAGAGACATGAAGGGTGCCGGGTACAAGTGGGGCCAATTCGCGCGCGATATCGCGGGTTTCCGCTTGCGCCTGCGGGCAGAACGGCGCGCCGGGGCAGGCGTCAGTGGTCATAAGCGGGTCGGTGCCGTCCCTGACAAAACCCGGTGCAGGTATCGCCGCCCCGCCTTCCAGCAGGATCAGTCGCCAAGGGGTGACACGCAGGGCAGAGGCACCGCTGTTGCGGATCAGCGCGTGGAGCTCATTTGCGGGCAATTGCCCAAAGGCTGCACCGTAGAGGCTGCCCAGATCGCAAGCCCTCGGTTGCAACGACGCGCCAATTGGTCCGGGGTCGCGGCCCTGCCATTCCGCAGGCAGACCAAAAGCCGCCACGGCCCGGGCCATGCGGCGGGTGTCTGGTGTGAAGAGCTCGGCAAACCATGTGGCCAGAGCAATCAGGTGATTAATAGCCTCTGCCTCCGAGACGACACGTCCTGTCTGAGCCCCATCTGCGCGCAGGATCAGCCCATCGGCGGAACGCTCCACCCGGATATCGGCCGAGTCCGCCGCCAGCAAGCGCTCCGGTCCCGTGTCGATGGCAAAGCCGAACTTGGCCGGTAGCGCGGGCAGCTCACTCAGACGGTCGATCAATTCCTGAGTCAGCCGCGCGGTCAAATCGCCCGGCTGGTAGAGCGGTGAGACCAGAATGTTACGCCGGGCTTCGATACCTGGCTCCGCGTCCAGCAGTTCAAGCGCGGACAGCTCGGACAGCAAAGATTGATGATCGGCTTCCCGCACACCGCGCAACTGCAGATTCGCACGGTTGGTCAGGTCGATTGTGCCGTTGCCAAACTGCTGGGCCAGTTCACACAGGCCAAGCGCTTGTGGTGCAGTTAGCCGCGCCAGCCGAGGGCGCACGCGCACCACCAGCCCATCCCCTGACATCATCGGTCGGTGGGCGCCGGGGCACCAACCTTGGACGACTGGTTTTGGGGCGGGTGCGCTCATCCCAGCCCCTCCAGATCCGCCCGGATCGAGTTGCGCCTTGTGTTCCACAACCCTGCATCCAGCAGCGCGCGGAACCGGTTCTGCATGGCCTGATGGGCCTGCGGATTGGTCTGCTGCAAGAAGGCATCCACATCTTCATCGCCCAGCGTGGCATCGTGGTAGAGGTCGAACAGATGAGGCGCAACGGTACCCGAGAGATGCGCGAATGAGGCCATGTGATCCAAAGTCGCCGCGATCTCGGCCGCGCCCCGGAAGCCGTGCCGCTGCATCCCGGCGATCCAGTCCGGATTGGCAGCGCGGGCGTGGACGACGCGGCTGATCTCTTCCGGCAAAGTGCGCGCGCGTGGGTTTTCGGGGTTGGTATTGTCCAGATGATACAGCTGCGCGGTGCCACCCGTGGCCTTCTTGGCGGCGGCAAAACCGGCCTCATGCGTGGCGTAGTCGTTGGCTAGCAACAAGTCTGTTTCGGTCAGGTCCTGCAGGTGAACAAAACTGTCGGCATGCGCCACGCGTTCGGTGATGCCCGCCTTGTCTTGAACGATATTTTCGCCCTCCAGCGCGAAGGAGCTGGCCTCAAGCCATGCCTCACCTGCCTGCGCGCGGGCCTCGTCGGTATAGACCTCGGACAGTTGGGTCATGTTGACGCCATAGCTGCCAGGCGCGGGGCCGAACACGCGGGCCGACGGGGCTTGACCGGCATAAGGGTTCCAGTCGGTCGCCTCATCCCGCGCCGCTAACGCGCGGATCGCCTGACCGTAAAGCGCCGAGAGGGTTGGGAAGACGTCCCGGAACAGGCCCGAGACGCGCAGCGTCACGTCCAAGCGTGGGCGGCTGAGGTCGGTGATCGGCAGCACCTCGATCCCCGAGACCCTTTCGGAGCCTTTGTCCCAGGCCGGTTTCACGCCCAGCAGGTGCAGCGCCATGGCAAATTCCTCGCCTGCAGTGCGCATGGTGGCCGAGCCCCACAGATCGACGATCAGCCCCTTGGGATAGTCGCCTTCTTCCTGAAGGTGGCGGCGGACCAGTTCCTCGGCCAGTTTGACGCCTTGGGTATAGGCCGCCCTCGTCGGCACCGAGCGGGGGTCGGTGGTATAGAGGTTCCGCCCGGTCGGCAGAACATCCGAGCGACCGCGATAGGGGGAACCGGACGGCCCGGCCTCGATCCGCTTCCCGGCCAGCGCGTCGATCAGAGCGCTGCGTTCTGCATGGGCAGAGGGCGCAGGGTCGAAAGTACCGGATACCTCAGGCGCGCGGCCAAAGATATGCAGCCCGTCGCCGAACTGGCTTTCTTTGATATCGCAGACAAAGCGGTCGATGCGGGTGATCGCCTCTGCAGTGCAAGTGGCCTGATCGAGGCCTAGATCGCTCTCCAACCCGATGGCCTGTGCCTCGTCGCGGATATCTTCCTGCAGGCGGTCGCGGCGTTTGGGGTCGAGGCCATCCGCATTCGAGAACTCATCCAACAGCGATTCCAGCCGAACCATGCGATCCGGGGTACCGCTTTCCTTCATCGGAGGCGGGATATGGCCCAGCGTTACGGCTCCGATCCGGCGCTTGGCTTGTGCGGCCTCACCCGGGTCGTTGACGATGAAAGGGTAGATCACTGGCAGGTCGCGGATCAGCGCCTCGGGCCAGCAATTCGCCGACAAGGCAACGGATTTGCCCGGAAGCCATTCCAGAGTGCCATGCGCGCCGATATGGATCAAAGCGTCTGCGCCCAGCCCTTTGCGGAGCCACAGATAGAAGGCGACATAGCTGTGACGCGGGGTGCGAGACAGGTCGTGATAGTCGTCATCGCGCAGCTCGGGCGTACCGCGTTCGGGTTGGAGTGCAACTAGCGCGTTGCCGCGACGCAAGGCGGTGAAGTGGAACGCGCCTTCAGTAAAAACCGGGTCGTCTTCGGGCTTACCCCAAACGGTTTGCAGATCGGTGCGCAGTTGCTCGGGCAATTCCGCCAAAGCGGTCAGATAGTCTTGCAGCGGCCACGAAAGGCGGGCGTCCGGCAGTTCGGATGCGAGGTCTTCACCCGTTTCCCGGGGCGGCAGCCCCGGATCCCGCCCGACCCGCCCCCCAG
>NZ_JAGHRB010000013.1 GCF_017743995.1 Ruegeria sp. R13_0
CCCGCAAAGCCAGCCAGGGCTGCGATATATGAGGTCTCCGCCCTGCCAGGCTTTGCTCTCCTCAGCGCAGTATAAGTGACATTTCTAATTTGCAGACCGGGTGACATTTCTACTTGGTTGCAACACGTATTAGTGTTGCCCTAGATCAAACCCTACACCTAACCGCCTTTAAGACCTAGAAAAAAGCCTGCAGCCCGGTTTGCGCACGTCCAAGGATAAGAGCGTGAACGTCATGAGTGCCCTCATAGGTGTTCACAGTCTCCAGATTGACCATGTGGCGGATGACCTGGAATTCCAGCGAGATCCCATTGCCGCCGTGCATGTCACGGGCCATGCGCGCGATGTCCAGCGCTTTACCGCAGTTGTTGCGTTTCACGATTGAGACCATCTCGGGCGCCGCTTCAGCCTGATCCATCAGGCGACCGACGCGCAGGCTTGCTTGCAGAGCCAAGGCGATTTCGGTCTGCATGTCGGCCAGTTTGCGCTGGTACAGCTGTGTTTGCGCAAGCGGTTTGTTGAACTGCTTTCGGTCCAAACCGTATTGCAGCGCTGCATGCCAGCAATGTTCGGCTGCACCCATCACGCCCCAGCTAATGCCATAGCGCGCGCGGTTCAGACAGCCGAACGGACCCTTCAGCCCTTGCACATGAGGTAGCAAAGCGCCCTCGCCCACCTCGACGCCATCCAGCACGATTTCTCCGGTGATCGAGGCTCGCAGGCTGAGTTTGTTTTCAATCTTCGGCGCAGAAAGACCGGGCTGACCCTTGTCCAAAACGAACCCGCGGATCTTGCCGTCATGCGCGTCCGATTTGGCCCAGACCACGAAGACATCCGCAATTGGCGCGTTCGAGATCCACATCTTGGTGCCGGTCAGGCGGTATCCGCCGTCGATCTTTTCGGCCCGTGTTTTCATGCCTGCGGGGTCAGACCCGGCGTCAGCTTCGGTCAGGCCGAAACAGCCGATCCATTCGCCCGAAGCCAGTTTCGGCAGGTATTTGCGGCGCTGCTCCTCGGACCCGTAGGCATAGATCGGGTACATCACCAGCGAGCTTTGGACCGACATCATCGAGCGATAGCCGGAGTCCACGCGCTCAACCTCGCGCGCGACCAGGCCGTAGGACACGTAGCCGCTGCCGAGACCGCCATATTCCTCGGGGATCGTGGTGCCCAGAAGGCCCATCTCGCCCATTTCACGGAAGATCTCGGGGTCGGTTTCTTCGTTCTGAAACGCGGCGGTGGCGCGCGGTTGCAGCTTTTCCTGCGCATAGGCGCGTGCGCTATCAGCGATCATGCGTTCATCTTCTGACAGCTGGTCGGACAGACGGAACGGATCGTCCCAGGAAAACTTACCCAGATCCGGCGCATCTTTTGCGCGCAAAGTCGGTTTGGTGGCAGGGGCGTTCATCGGGTGTCTCCGGTTTGTCTGAAGTCGCTCGCACAGTAACGTGGCACTTCACGGAAAAACAGCAAGAGTTTGACACCCGATTATGAGTAAATGTCATGGGTCAGGGGCCGGCACCCCCTTCCCTTTTTATCCCAAGGCGTACCCTGCCCCGCGCACAGTCCGCACAGGATCATTGCCGCCATGCTGGGTCAGCGCTTTGCGCAAACGGCCGATATGCACATCGACCGTACGGGTGTCGACATAGATGTCGCGGCCCCAGACCCGGTCCAGCAATTGCTCGCGGCTCCAGACCCGGCCGGGTTTTTCCATAAAGGTGCTTAGAAGGCGGAATTCGGTCGGTCCCAGTTTCAGCGAATGGCTGCCACGGCTGACCTTGTGGGTCTCGGAATCCAGTATGATATCGTCGAATTCCAGGCGAATACCCACCGTCGCTGGGCGTACACGGCGCAATTGGGTCCGCACCCGAGCCATGAGTTCCACGACTGAGTATGGCTTGACCACATAATCATCCGCGCCGGTCTCAAGCCCACGCACCTTGTCGACCTCTTCCGACCGCGCTGAGAGCATGATGATCGGAATAGAACGGGTGTCGGGCCGCGTTTTCAGACGTCGGCAGACCTCGATCCCGCTGAGGTTGGGCATCATCCAGTCCAGAACGATGATGTCCGGGCTGTCCTCGTCTACCAGCAACAGCGCCTCGTCACCGCTGGCCGCCTTTGAGACCCGAAAGCCTTCGGCCTCGAGGTTGTAGGCCAGCACTTCACGCTGGGCGAGCTCATCTTCGACCACCAGAACCGTTGGTTGATCTACAGACATGGGAGGCGTCTCCTAGGCGGTTTGCGACGTTATGTCGGCCTTGGGGCGCGACTCGGTCGGGCGCTCGCCGGTGACCAGATACACCACCTGTTCGGCAATCGCGGTTACATGGTCGCCCATGCGCTCGATGTTCTTTGCGATGAAATGCAGGTGCATGCAGGACGAAATGCTACGCGGATCCTCGGCCATGAAGGTCAGGAATTCGCGGAACAGGCCGTTATACATCTGGTCCACCTCCTCATCGCGGTCGATGACATCGGCGGCCAGTTCGGCGTCCCGTTGAATATAGGCATCCAGCGCGTCGCGCAGCATGACCTCAACCTCGCGCGCCATCCGGCGCAGCGCCGAGGCACTCCCGTTGATCTCGCCCGAGTTCACCAGCACCGTGGTCCGCTTGGCGATGTTCTTGGAATAGTCGCCAATCCGTTCCAGGTTGGCCGATACCTTCAGTACCGACAGCACCAGCCGCAGGTCGCTTGCCGTCGGTGCGCGCAGAGCGATCAGGCGGGCGGTTTCCTCGTTGATGATATCCTCGAGCGCGTCGATGGCTTTGTCGCCCTGACGCACCTGCTGGGCGAGTTCCTCGTCCCGCGTTTCTAGCGAGCGGGCGGCGCCCATGATCGCGGCTTCGACCAGACCGCCCATCTTCATGATATGTGCCTGGATCGCTTCGAGATCGCGGTCGAAGACAGAGGCAATATGTTGTTCTGAATCGTTCATGTCGGAATACCTGTGCTCAGCCGATCCGGCCGGTGATGTAGCTTTCGGTGCGCGGGTCCACCGGGTTGGTAAAAATCTGTCCTGTTTCGCCGAACTCGACCAGGTTACCTAAGTGGAAAAAGGCTGTTTTCTGGCTGACACGCGCGGCCTGCTGCATTGAGTGAGTCACGATGACCACCGAATACTGAGCGCGAAGTTCGTCAATCAACTCTTCGACCTGGGCAGTCGCAATCGGGTCCAGCGCCGAGCAAGGCTCGTCCATCAGAAGAACTTCGGGTTCTGTCGCCACGGCACGGGCAATGCACAGGCGCTGCTGCTGACCGCCAGACAGGCCGGTGCCCGGAGCGTCCAGACGATCCTTAACCTCTTCCCAGATCGCACCGCGACGCAGGGATTTCTCGACGATCTCATCCAGTTCTGCTTTGTTCTTGGCGAGACCGTGAATGCGCGGGCCATAGGCGACATTGTCATAGATTGACTTCGGGAAGGGGTTGGGTTTCTGGAACACCATCCCGACCTTGGCGCGCAGTTGAACCGGATCAACGCGTTTGTCGTAGATGTCTTCGCCGTCAAGTTTGAAGCTGCCCTGTACCCGAGCAACATCGATTGTGTCGTTCATCCGGTTCAGACAGCGCAGGAACGTGGATTTACCGCAGCCCGACGGACCGATGAAGGCTGTGACAGTCTTGTCTTCGATATCGACATTCACATCTTTGATGGCGTGAGTGTCACCGTAAAAGACTTGGCAGTCCCGGCACTCCAGCTTGATTTCATTGGTATCCACTTGTCTCTCCACTCGTGACATGTCGTTCATGGGTCTGCCCTTCTTACCAGCGGCGTTCAAAGCGGCGGCGCAGAATGATTGCGATGATGTTCATTGTCAGCAGGAAAATCAAAAGGATGATGATCCCGCCCCAAGCTTTTTCGTAGAACCCAACGTCTGCGCGCGCGGCCCAAGTGTAAATCTGGGCGGGCATGGCTGAGTTTGGTTCGGTGAACCCGGCAAGAAATCCGTCTGGGTAGCCACGGGCAACAAAGCCCACCATTCCGATAAGCAACAGCGGAGCGGTTTCCCCCAGCGCCTGCGCCAGTCCGATAATGGTACCGGTCAGGATACCGGGCGCGGCCAGCGGCAGAACGTGATGGAACACCGCCTGCATTTTGGAAGCCCCTACCCCAAGTGCGGCATCACGGATCGACGGCGGAACCGCCTTCAGCGACGCCCGGGTCGAGATGATGATCGTCGGCAAGGTCATCAAGGTCAGTACCAGACCACCGACCAGCGGTGCCGATTGCGGCAGGTGCATGAATTGAATGAAGACAGCCAGACCAAGGATACCAAACACGATGGAAGGAACCGCAGCGAGGTTCGAGATATTCACCTCAATCAGATCGGTAAACTTGTTTTGCGGCGCGAATTCTTCCAGATAGATCGACGCGGCCACGCCAATTGGCAGCGAAAGCGCCAGAACCACCAGCATCATGAAGAACGATCCGACAACCGAAGCACCGATGCCGGCGCCGCCAGGGTTGTCCACGCCCGAGTCTGCCCCGGTGATGAACGGCCAGTTGAATACCTGTTTGATGATACCCGCTTCCTTAAGTGCATCGACCAAATCCAGATCGCTTTTTTGGAGGAAGCGACTATCCTGAATGGTGTCGCGCGACACCCGGCCCTTAAAGTATCCATCGACGCGGCTTGAGGCTGCTAGATCAAACTCGATAGGTTCGCCCAGTTTGTCCGGGTTATCCGCATAGAAGGTTCGGATGGTTCCGCCAACTTTACCCAGTAGACGCTCAATTGCCGCTTCGTCGAAATCGACTTGGAGACCGCTTTCATCAAGCTCCTTGTTCAGAGCAGCAATGAACAGGTCCGAATAGGCTTTGGTCTTGAACAGCGTGCTTTCGGCCTCTTCCTGCTCTTGCTGGGTCAAGGTGAAGTCAACGCTGACAACAGTCCGGGTGAAGGCAGGAATACCCTCGGACAGGATCGATGCGAACAGGACGATCAGGAAGAACAGACCGGTCGCGATGGCAACGATACCATAGGCACGGAAGCGTTTTTCTGCCTTTGCGCGTTTTCGGGTCCGCGCATCATATGCAGTCAGGGAAACAGCTTGGCGACCCGTTTCTGGGGTTTGCATGCTTGTGTCGGTCATTCGTACTGCTCCCGGTACTTGCGCACGATGTAAAGGGCAAAGACGTTCAGGCCCAGCGTGACAACGAACAGTGTCATGCCAAGCGCAAAGGCAACCAGCGCTTCTGGCGAGGCAAAGTCTGCGTCGCCGGTCAGCTGGCTTACGATTTTTGCGGTTACGGTTGTCATCGCCTCAAACGGGTTCAGGCTAAGCCGAGCGGCTGCCCCTGCCCCCAGAACCACGATCATGGTCTCACCAATAGCACGTGAGGCTGCCAGCAGGATCGCACCCACGATGCCCGGTAGCGCGGCAGGCAGAACCACCTGACGAATGGTCTCGGACTGCGTAGCGCCCAGGCCGTAGGACCCGTCACGCATCGCTTGTGGTACAGCGTTGATGATGTCGTCTGACAGCGACGAGACAAACGGGATCAGCATGATGCCCATCACCAGACCGGCCGTCATTACGGCCGTACCAGCCTTCATCCAGCCTAGGCCACCATCCCCGAACACACCCAACAGAAGTGGGCCGACAGTCAACAAGGCGAACAGGCCGTAAACGATCGTTGGGATACCAGCCAGAACCTCCAGCAAAGGTTTGGCAAAGGCACGCACTGCGGGTGAGGCATACTCGCTGAGATAAATCGCAGCAAACAGGCCGATTGGTACAGCCACCAGCAAGGCGACAACCGAAATATACAACGTGCCCCAGAGAAGCGGGAGGATACCAAGATCTGACGCCCCACCCCGGCCCGAGAAACTGGGAGCCCATGTGGTGCCGAAGAAAAAGTCAGATGCTGGGTAGAGCCGGAAGAATTCCCATGTGTTGAAGACCAAAGACAAGACGATGCCGATCGTTGTCAGGATCGCGATAGATGCAGCCGCAAGTAGCAGAACGCGAATGCCCTGCTCGACCACATTGCGTGCGCGATAATCAGCGTTGGTTTGCACCAAGCTGATGGCGGCCCCCGCCAAAGCAACAAGGATCACGGCAATTGACATGATCCGATAGCCGCTCGAATTCATGATCCGGTAGCTTTGAGCCCCGCGGAGAACCGTTTGTGTGATATTCGATGTTACAACTTGACCCGCGTCTTTTAGGCGCTGCGTCATATCCGTAAAATCTGCGCGCGCGTTACGGGCCACATCCTCGGTCAGCGCGCCCTGCGCGACCGCGTTGTCCAGACCCGTCGCCGTCCGGCGGACTTCGGCCAGCACCAGACCCCGAGACGATCCTTCTTTGATCGCGGTGTCGGGGATCATACCAGAAACCTGAGAGTTCACGTAGATAGGTTGAACTAATAGCCAGATCACCAGCAAACCAAATGCTGGAACAATTACTTTAAGCGCTACATTCGCGCCGTAAAATGCAGGAAGGGAGTGCAGGTTTCGGCTGTCGCCGCCAGCGCTTTGAAGCGCGCGAGATCGGCCCAGCACATAACCGACCAAAGCGATCGCAACAACGATCAAGAAAAGCCAAAGTATCGGCATATCACCCCCACTGGTCCGCTTGGGAATTCAAAAGTAGCAAGGGGGCGGCGACAATGGCCGCCCCCGGCATTTAGACCGATGTCAGGCTTAGCTGCCCGAACCCATGGTAACTTCGTTGGCAATCGCTTCCTGAGTTTTTGCCAGCTCAGGGTCAGCAACGAGGCCGTAGTTTGCCAGCGGGCTTGTCGGACCGGCGATTTCGTCAGCGACGAAGAACTGAGCGTATTCTTTCAGGCCAGGGATCACGCCGATGTGGGCTTTCTTCACGTAGAAGAACAGCGGACGCGATACAGGGTATTCACCGGTCGAGATGGTCTCGGTCGACGGTGCGATACCGGACATGGTCGCAACTTTCAGCTTGTCTGTGTTGTTCTCGTAGAATGCCAGACCGAAAACACCGATACCGTTCGGGTTGGTGTCGATACGGGCCAGGGTCTCGGTGTAGTCACCGTCGATATCGACCGATTTACCATCGGTGCGCACATCCAAACATGCATCTTCTGCGTCATCTTCGCTCATGCCGCCAGCAATCATTGCTTCCATCGCGCCAGTTGCTTCACAGCCGATCAGCAGAACTTTTTCTTCGAACACTTCACGGGTGCCGTGCTTGGTGCCGGGGATGAAGCCCGCGATTTCAACGTCAGGCAGGTCGCCGTTGAACTCGGCCCAAGTGTTGTATGGGTTGTCGACGATCTCGCCGTCTTTCAAAACCTTCGCGCCCAGAGCGTTGAAGATGTCCGAAGGCTCGAACGCGTTGAAGGCAGGGCCAGACTGCTGGCTTGCAAAGACGATGCCGTCGTAACCGATACGGACTTCCATGATGTCGGTCACGCCGTTTTCGGCACAGGCTTTGATTTCTTTCTCACGGATAGCGCGCGACGCGTTTGCAACGTCGATGGTGTTCTCGCCAACGCCTTCGCAGAAACGTTTCAGGCCAGCCGACGAACCGCCGGATTCAACAACAGGTGTCGGGAAGTCGGTGTTTTCACCAAACAGTTCCGCAACGATCGAGGCATAAGGCAGAACGGTCGACGAACCGGCAACCTGAACGTTGTCACGCGCAGCAGCAGCAGTGGCCGAGACAGCAGCGATAGCCAGCGCAGAAGCCGACAGTTTTACAAAGGACATTTCAGTCTCCCTGAGGATTGGGTTTTCGATCACCCCCATGATGATCTTGCGCGAACCACTAGGCCCCGTGCGTAAGGCTTTTGTGACAGGTACGTAACAGTTTTATGACAAGCTGCGTTTTTCTTGCGTCCTGCCGTCATAATTCTTTTGGCTCGGCCGTGATGACTTTACGGATACCCGCCCTTCAGCGCGGTAAAATCACCGTAAAAACAGTACCTTTACCCAAATCGCTTTCCACCCGAAGCCGTCCACGGTGACGGTTAACGATATGCTTCACAATCGCGAGTCCAAGCCCGGTTCCGCCCAATTGGCGCGATCTGTGACTGTCGGCGCGATAGAACCGCTCGGTGAGTCGCGGCAGGTGAACGGAATCAATGCCGGGGCCATGGTCGATGATCTGCACCCGTACGGCAGGCCCACGCATGGCCGTGTCCCTCTCTGAGGCTGTCACGCGCAACTCGACACTGCCGCCGCTGCCACCATACTTGATCCCGTTCTCGACCAGGTTGGTAAACACCTGACGCAGCTGATCGCTGTCGCCGGTCATGGTCACCGGATCCTCAGGCGCATCAAGCGTCAGCACAACCTCGGCGTCATCGGCCAGAGGGCGCAAAGAGTTCAGGGTGGATTGCAGCAGGCCGGTCAGTTCCACTTCCTCTTTCGGGCGCACGCGTTCTTCGCTTTCGACCCGGTTGAGCGACAGCAGATCGCCGACAAGGCGGTTCATGCGGTTTGCCTCATCCGTCATGATCTGCAGAAATCGCTCACGTGCGGCGGCGTCATCTCGCGCCGGGCCGCGCAGGGTTTCGATGAAACCCATCAAAGCGGTCAGAGGGGTGCGCAGCTCATGACTGACATTGGCGACGAAATCGCGGCGCATCTGGCTGGCTTGTTCCAAATGCGTGATGTCCTGAAAGATCGTCAGCACCGCCCCGCCCGACACCGCGCCAATGCCCTTCATATAGCGGCAGATCACCTCGAATGTCATATCCTGCGCGCCATCGTTCGAAAGGTGCCGCGTTTTGGCCGGACCCTTGCTGCGCAGGCTTTGTTCGATCGCTTCAATGACCTGAGGCTGCCTGAGGATCGTCGCAAAGTGGCGGCCCGTGATGTTCTGGCTCAGCAGGGTTTTGGCGTCGGTATTGGCGGCGATGATCCGCTCGGTCTGGTCGACCAGAAGCGCGGGCATCGGAATGGCCGATACATATTCTTCCAGAAGGTTCTCAGCCATGTTCGTTTGGTTTCCTGCCGCTTAAGCCAACGGTTTCAGGGTATCCCTGAATTTGCGCATGTTCTGCTGGTAATGCAGCGCGCTGAGTGTGATCCGCTGGGCCGCGGCCTCATCCAACTGCCGCACCACCTTTCCCGGAGATCCCATGACCAGCGAGTTGTCGGGGATCTCTTTATTTTCCGTGATCAGCGCCCCTGCCCCGATCAGGCAGTTCTTGCCGATCTTCGCGCCGTTCAGAATGATCGCCCCCATCCCGATGAGAGAGTTCTCACCGATCGTGCAACCATGCAGCATGACCTTGTGCCCGATTGTGCAATTCGCCTCGATGGTCAGCGGAAAACCAGGGTCGACATGCATGACGCAGTGTTCTTGTACATTGCTACCCGCGCCGACGTGGATTTCTTCGTGTTCGGCCCGGATCGTGCAGCCAAACCAGACCGATGCGCCCTTTTCCAGCACCACCCTGCCGATCAGATTGGCGTCCGGCGCAACCCAGGTGTCTTCGTGGATTTGGGGTGTGTGATTTCCCAGCGCGTAGATGGTCATGACTGCTCCTCGAATTCCATCTGCAGGGTGCGGACGTGGTTTTGCAGTTTCGGTTGCTGAATACGACGCATCCGTTCGGCGCTGACGATGGTTTTCAGTTTTTCCTCTGTCGAATCCAGATCGTCATTCACCAGCACATAGTCGTAATAGCCCCAGTGGCTGATCTCATCCCAGCTTTTCAGCATGCGCTTGCCGATCACATCGGCGCTGTCCTGAGCCCGGCTCTCCAACCGGCGGCGCAGTTCGGGGATCGAAGGCGGCAGGATGAAAATCGACAGCGCGTGTTTGCCGAGGTCCGAGTTGCGGATCTGCACCTCGCCCTGCCAGTCCACGTCAAACAGCACATCCTTCCCGGAATCGATGGACTCGCGCACCGGTCCGGCGGGAGAGCCATAGAAGTTGCCGAAGACATGCGCGTGTTCCAGCATTTGCCCATCGGCCACCTGCTGTTTGAATTCGTCTTCCGACAAGAAGTAGTATTCGCGGCCATGTTCCTCACCCGGTCGCGGCGCACGGGTCGTGGCCGAGACCGAGAATTCGAGGTCGCTATCCCAGGCCATCAGCCTGCGGGCCAAGGTGGACTTACCCGCGCCCGAGGGGGATGACAGGATGATAAGGAGGCCTCGGCGATCTGCCATGTCAGTTCTTCCTACTGTTATTCAACGTTTTGTACCTGCTCGCGCATCTGGTCGATCACCGCCTTCAACTCCAACCCGACCGATGTCAGATCGGCGCTTTGCGCCTTGGAGCAAAGGGTGTTTGCCTCGCGGTTGAACTCCTGCATCAGGAAATCCAGCTTGCGGCCAACCGCGCCATCCTGCGCCAGAAGGTCCCGCGCGGCGGTGACATGGGCGCTGAGACGGTCGATCTCTTCGGTGATGTCGGCCTTGACGGCGATCAGGGCGAGTTCCTGCGCCACTCTCTCTGGCTCAACCCCTTGGGCGTTGTCCAGCACGCGGGCGAGGTTTTCGCGCAGCGCCTCGGCCATCTTGTCTTTGCGCTGTTCCGCCAGTTCGGCGGCCTTCGCGGTCAATTCCGCGACCTGATCCAGCTGAGAGGCCAGGATCGCGGCCAGAGCTTCGCCCTCGGTCTGGCGCATGTCGAGAAACGCCGCCAGAAGTGGCGTGAATTCGGTGGTCATCTGCGCGACCAGCGGGGCTGGATCGTCTGCCTCGGCCCCCGCATCCAGCATGCCTTTGAGAGTCAGCAGATCACTCGCCTTGGAGGGGGCCAGTGCTATCCCCTTTGCCGCGGCCATGGCCTGTGTCTGTTGCAAGGCATCCAAGGCTGCCGACATCGCAACCGTGTTCAAGGCTAGATCCGGCTGGGATTCGTCCCGGCTGATCCGCAATGACAGGGTCACATTGCCCCGGCTCAGCGATTTGGACAGAACGGCCCGCAACGCGGCCTCAAGCCCGGTCAGCCAGTCGGGCACGCGGATGCGCATGTCCAGCCCCTTGCCGTTCACGCTGCGCAGCTCCCATGTCCAGCTATGGGGGCCGAACTCTCCCTTGCCCGAGGCGAACCCGGTCATGGATTTGATCATCACTGCCCTTTCCATCGCTGTCTGTCTTCGTGTCTGCCGCACCTAATGCCATTGCCCGGTGCAGAGCAAGAGTTTGCTGAGACCGCCTCTGTCCGACAGAAGTTAACCATTCGTTAAAGAATTGCTCCAAAATTGACTCAACCCGTGTCAATCATGTGTCTAGCTCGGTCGTTTGGCCGAAAATGCCTCCGATATGTTGCATTTTATGAAAATGACGGTGATTAGGCGCTAGGGTGATGAAAATGAAAACCTTTTTTGGGACTGGCTCGAAGTCCAAACTTGGAAAGATTGTCGCAATGGATCGCTTTGACAGCGGGCGCAGCCTCTCACCGATCCGTCAGGCCGAGGCCTACTGGACCGCGTTGCTTGACGGAAATGGGGTGCCTATGCGGTCGCAGATTGATCCGCGCGGGCTTGAGAATATTCTGGAATTTACCTTCATCCTTGAGCGGATTGCGCCCGGTCTGGCCCGGTTTCGCCTTGCGGGTAGCCACCTGAATAAGCTGGCCGGGATGGAGGTGCGCGGCATGCCTCTGACCGCGTTTTTCGATCCCGAGGCGCGTAAGGCAGCCACGAATGCGCTGGAGCAGGTCTTTGCCAACCCCGCCATTGCCGAATTGGATATGGTGTCGAGCGGTGCATTTGGGCGCGCCCGGATGCAGGCGCGGATGTTGCTTTTGCCGCTGAAAAGCGATCTGGGGGATGTCAGCCGCGTTATGGGCGTCATGGTCAGTGACGGCGCGATCGGAGCGACACCGCGCCGATTCTCGATCCAAGACACCCGGATCAAACCGGTGAGCGAGGTTCAGGTCCCGGCCAAGCCAAAGCTGGAAGTCACAGACGGTTTCGCTGAGGGCTTTGCTGAAGACAAGGCCGAGTTCCAGCGCCCCAAAGGGCACCTCAGGCTGGTTGCATCGCGCGACGATTGATCCAAAGAAAAACGGCGGGCCAAGGACCCGCCGTTTTCTTTGATCTTATAGACCTCAGCTTGCTTCGCGCTTGGTACGATCGCGGCGCAGGTTGGTCAGTTCTTCGGCGACCAGGAAGGCCAACTCCAGCGATTGCGACGCGTTCAGACGCGGGTCGCAGGCAGTGTGGTACCGGTCCGAGAGGTCCTCTTCAGTCACGGCACGTACGCCACCGGTGCATTCAGTGACGTCCAGACCAGTCATCTCGAAATGCACACCGCCGGGGATGGTGCCTTCGGCCTGATGCACACCAAAGAAGTCGCGCACTTCGCGCAGAACCGAATCGAACGGGCGGGTTTTGTACCCGGTGGCCGATTTGATCGTGTTGCCGTGCATCGGGTCGCAGACCCAAGTGACCTTGGCGCCCTCTTCCTTGACCGCTTTGACCAGGCGCGGCAGATGCTCGCCCGCCTTGCCTGCACCGAAGCGGGCGATCAGGGTCAGACGACCCTCTTCGTTTTCGGGGTTCAGTCTGGACATCAGAACCTTGAGGTCCTCGGCCGTTGTGGTCGGGCCACATTTCAGACCAATCGGGTTCTGAACGCCCCGGCAGAATTCCACATGCGCGCCATCGGGCTGACGGGTGCGGTCGCCGATCCAGATCATGTGACCGGAACCTGCCAGCCAGTTGCCCGAGGTCGAATCCAAACGGGTCAGCGCCTCTTCATATTCCAGCAGCAGCCCTTCGTGGCTGGTGTAGAACTCAACGGTCGAGAACTCATGCGTCGTCTCGGCGGTGATGCCCGCCGCGCCCATGAAGTCGATCGTGTCCTGAATGCGGTCGGCAATCTCGGAGTATTTCTGAACGTCCTGTTCATCCGTGAAGCCCAGCGTCCAGGAATGCACACGGCTCATGTCTGCGAAACCACCGGTCGAGAACGCACGCAGCAGGTTCAGCGTGGCGGCTGCCTGCGTGTAGGCCTGCAGCATCTTGGACGGATTCGGAATCCGCGCCTCGGGCGTGAAGGCCAGCTCGTTGATGATGTCACCGCGGTAGCTGGGCAGTTCAACGCCATCTACAACCTCGGTCGGTGCGCTGCGTGGTTTGGCGAACTGGCCGGCCATGCGGCCCACTTTGACCACCGGCACCTTGGCGCCATAGGTCAAAACCATCGCCATTTGCAGCATCACTTTGAACGTGTCACGGATCGCATCCGCGCTGAATTGTTCAAAGCTTTCAGCACAATCCCCGCCCTGCAACAGGAAAGCCTCGCCGCGACCGGCGGCACCCAGATGTTGCTTGAGACGCCGCGCCTCTCCGGCAAAGACCAGCGGGGGATACTGCGAAAGCTGCGCCTCGACTTTGGCAAGTGCTGCCGCGTCGGTATAGTCTGGCATCTGAACCCGGGGCTTGTTGCGCCAGTTCGATTTTTGCCATTCGGTCATAGCCTTGATCTCCGCTGATAGTATTCAGGTGGTCTCTATACAAAAAGCCGGGAAGAGAGACCATATCCGATTTGCGGCTCTTGACGTCGTAAACAAGCTTTGATCATGGTATCTGTCAAATCATGCGCGCCTAGGGCGCATCGGCCACCGAATCAAGGACAAAAACCCATGCAAGAACAACGCCAAGTTGTCAAAGTCGACGGTAACGTCGACAAGCCGATCAATTTTGTATTTGTGTTATTGGATGGATTTTCGCTTTTGTCCTTTGCGTCGGCTTTGGACAGCCTGCGCATTGCCAATCGTATGGCTGATAGGCCCGTCTATACATGGTCCCTGATCGGTGAAGGTGGTGACATGATATCGTGTTCCGCGGGCACGAAGTTCAAGCTGGACCAGGACCTGATCGAGCTGCAGCGTGATGACATCGTTCTGATCTGTGGCGGGGTCGAGGTTAAGACCGCAACCACCAAGAAGATCCTGAACTGGATGCGGCGCGAGGCCCGCAAAGGGCTGCGGATCGGTGGCTTGTGTACGGCAGCCTATTCGCTTGCCAAGGCGGGGCTGCTGGAGGGTAAGCGAGCGACCATCCACTGGGAAAACTCGGACAGCTTCATTGAAGAGTTCGACAATGTGGAACTGACTAAATCCGTGTTTCAGGTCGACGGCAACCGGATGACCACCGCGGGGGGCACCTCATCCATTGATCTCATGCTGAAGCTGATCGCGAATGACTATGGCGAGGGTCTGGCCAGCGCCGTAGCCGATCAGATGATCTATTCTTCAATCCGCACGGATCAGGACACACAGCGCTTGTCGACGCCCACTCGGATTGGGGTCCGACATCCGAAGCTGAGCCAGGTCATCCTGATGATGGAAAAGAACATCGAAGAGCCGATCTCGCCTTCGATTCTGGCCAAGGATGTCGGCATGTCGACCCGGCAGCTGGAGCGTCTGTTCCGCCGCTACCTGAGCCGCTCACCCAAGCGCTATTATATGGAGTTGCGACTGCACAAAGCCCGCAACCTGCTGATGCAGACGGATATGAGTGTGATCAACGTGGCTCTGGCCTGCGGTTTTGCCTCGCCCAGCCATTTTTCGAAATGCTACCGCGCGCACTACAACACGACGCCCTATCGAGAGCGTGGGGCACAGTCGGGGCGGCTGTCCGTCTGACGCGGACTAAAGGGTCTTTTCAAAATAGTGCAGATGGGGTCTCAGCATCGGCTGATCCAGATAAGTCGTCGTCTCAATGGGTTCGGACAGTTCGACAAATCCCAGTTTCGGATAGAGGTCCCGCATTTCGACATTTGGCGTAAGCGTATCGGCCACAAGGCGCTTTAACCCCAGTGCGCGGGCCGCCTCCTCTCGGGCTTGTATCATGGCTCGCCCCGCACCCGTGCCGCGCGCGGCTTCGGTCACGAACACGCGTTTCAATTCGCCAGTGTCCTGATCCAGCCGTTTCATCATGCCACAGCCGATGATCTTAGCCGCGCTGTCTCGTGCCAGAACCAGGCACCCGTTTGGCGGCAGATAGTCTTTTGAGTGCGCCCAAAACTCGGCCAGCGCGCTTTGCGGTGCAGCCTGGTCGATGTCAAACCCCATGGCTGTCATGCGCTCTACGATCAACGCATAGTATTGGGACAGGATGCCGTTCAACTCATCCTGATCCGGCAGCGTGTCACACATTTCAATCGAAAAGTCGGACAATGGATCGTACCCTCAGATGGTTTCTTGACACAGGATCAAGCTCGGTTAGGCGGCAACAGTCAAGGAGGGCGAGCACTGACCTACCTATCCGGGGAAAGCCGGAAAACCGCGCCATTGCCTACGGAAATGAACCAGATCGACCCGTCCGGGGCCTCAACGATGTCCCGGACCCGTTCAGTTTCGGGGCCTTTGATCTGTTCGACCTCGCGCAGTGGGTTGCCGTCAAGCCGGGAGATATAGTCAAACTTCAGCGATCCCACGAAGATGTCGCCCCTCCATTCCGGCCAGAGCGCACCGGAATAGACCATCAAGCCCGAGGGCGCGATGGAGGGGTCCCAGTAGTGGCGCGGCTGTTCCATCCCTTCTTTGGCAGTGCCTTCGCCTATCGCTTTGCCCGAGTAATGCTTGCCATAAGAAATGACGGGCCAGCCGTAGTTCAGCCCCGGTTGCACGAGGTTGACCTCATCCCCTCCGCGCGCGCCATGCTCGGATGTCCAAAGACGCCCCTGCGCGTCCAGATCGGCGCCCTGAGGGTTGCGGTGCCCGTAGGACCAGATCTCGGGCCGAATATCCGCCTGTCCGACAAACGGGTTGTCTGCAGGAACCGAGCCATCGCGGTTGATGCGGATAATCGACCCGATTGGGTTTGAGCGGTCCTGAGCCTGCGGTCGATCCCCCCGATCCCCGATGGTGACAAACAAGCTGCCGTCTTCCGCCTCAACCACCCGGGAGCCAAAGTGACGCCCGCCCGAGCCTCCGGGCGTGGCCTCGAACAGGATGCGCGTGTTGGTCAGGCGTTCGCCGTTCTCAGACAGGCGCGCGACGGCCAGTGCGGTGCCAGCCCCAGTGCTCTGAGGTTTCGAGAAGGTCAGGAAGACCTCGCGCGTCTGTGGGAAATCCCTCGGGATGGTCACATCCAGCAAACCGCCCTGCCCTCTGGCGGCTACTTTCGGAACCCCCTTCACGGTTTGAGATTTCCCGTCCGACACATAAAGCAGATCGCCATCCCGTTCGGTCACCAAAAACGATCCATCGGGCAGGATGCCAACGGCCCATGGCGCATCCAGCCCTTCGATCATAGGGTCGATCTGAACCGGGCCTTGGGATGTCTCAAGCTCTTCTGCGCAGACGAGACCCGCGCTGAACACCAAGGCAAGAATCGCAAAGGGTCTGGGCGTCATGGAACTTCCTTTCGGACTGACAGCGTTATCACCATGAGAACAAATAGGATTGTGGAGCGTAAAAACACGATTGCGTTAGGACTTTTCTTTTCCGGATTGCTTGCCTAGGGTCATGCGCAGAACGAATACGTTCACAATAGGGAGTAACCATATGAAAAAGCTGCTGACTGCAACTGCAGCCTCCGCTCTGCTGGCGGGTACCGCAATGGCCGATGACGTCAAGCTGGGCGTTCTGTTCGGCTTCACCGGCCCGATTGAATCGCTGGCACCTGCCATGGGTTCGGGTGCCGAGATGGCGATGGCCGAAGTCACCGAATCCGGCAAGCTGCTAGACGGCGCAACCGTGACCGCAACACGCGCGGATACCGGCTGTATCGACAACGGCCTGTCCACGTCGAACGGCGAGCGCATGATCGCTGACGGCGTTGCTGGCATCATCGGCGGTGACTGCTCGGGCGTCACCGGCGCGATCCTGCAGAACGTCGCGATCCCGAATGGCATGGTGATGATTTCGCCATCGGCCACCTCGCCCGGTCTGTCGACCATGGAAGACAATGGCCTGTTCTTCCGCACCGCGCCGTCTGATGCGCGTGAAGGTCAGGTGATGGCCGACATCCTGAACGACCGTGGCATTAGCTCAATCGCTCTGACCTACACCAACAACGACTACGGCAAGGGTCTGGCGGATGCGATCCAGTCCTCGTTCGAGGCTTCGGGTGGCGAAGTGACCATCGTCGCAGCGCACGAAGACGGCAAGGCCGACTACTCGGCTGAAGTTGGCGCTCTGGCCTCGGCCGGTGGCGACATTCTGGTTGTCGCGGGCTATCTGGACCAAGGCGGCCTGGGCATCATCCAGTCGGCTCTGGACAGCGGCGCGTTTGACACGTTCGGTCTACCGGGCGGCATGATCGGTGACTCGCTGCCTGCCAATGTCGGTCCGGACCTGAACGGCTCGTTCGGTCAGATCGCTGGTTCGGGTGGTGAAGGTGCTGAGAAGTACTTTGCCATGGCCGAAGCGGCGGGTTTCGACGGCTCTTCGCCCTACTCGCCTGAATCCTATGACGCTGCTGCCTTGTTCATGCTGGCCATGCAGGCCGCAGGTTCGACCAACCCAGCGGACTATGGCTCCAAGATCATGGACGTCGCCAACGAACCTGGTGAGAAGATCTATCCGGGTGAGCTGGCCAAGGGTCTGGAACTGCTCGCTGCTGGTCAGGAGATCGACTATGTCGGTGCCTCCGGTGTTGAGCTGATCGGCCCCGGTGAAAGCGCGGGTTCTTACCGTGAGATCGAAGTCACCGACGGCGAGAACAAAACCGTCAACTTCCGTTGATCCAAGGTAAACAGTCATAAAAACAAGCAGCCCGGGCCTTGTGTCCGGGCTGTTTCAATGACAAAAGCCCGCACCATTCGCACAGGGATGTGGCAACAACGCCGGAAAACGGCGGCTAGGGGAAAAGATGATCGTCGTCGAAGACGTGCATAAGCATTTCGGCGGGTTTCATGCGGTGGACGGGGCATCGCTGGAAATCCAAAAGGGCTCGATCACCGGTCTGATCGGACCGAACGGGGCCGGAAAAACCACTTTGTTCAATGTGATCGCGGGCGTCTTGCCTCCAACCAGCGGCAAGGTGGTGATGGATGGTGAGGATATCACCGGCCTGCCCCCGCATGAGCTGTTTCACAAGGGCCTGCTGCGTACCTTCCAGATCGCGCATGAGTTTTCCTCGATGACCTGCCGCGAGAACCTGATGATGGTGCCCGGTGCGCAATCCGGGGAATCGCTTTGGAACACATGGTTCGGTCGCAAACGGATTGCTGACGAGGAACGCGCGCTGCGAGCCAAGGCTGATGAGGTGCTGGAGTTCCTGACCATCGAACACCTGGCCGATCACAAGGCGGGTCAGGTCTCGGGCGGGCAGAAGAAGCTGCTGGAGCTTGGTCGCACCATGATGGTCGATGCCAAGATCGTGTTTTTGGACGAGGTCGGCGCGGGTGTGAACCGTACCCTGCTGATGACCATTGGCGACACGATCCTGCGTCTGAACAAAGAACGTGGCTATACTTTCGTCGTTATCGAGCATGACATGGATTTCATCGGCAAGATTTGTGACCCCGTCATTTGTATGGCCGAGGGCAAGGTGCTGGCCGAGGGGACATTGGACGAGATCAAAGCCAATGAACACGTGATCGAGGCCTATCTGGGCACCGGCCTGAAAAACAAAGACAAGCTGGAGGCCGGGGCGTGAGCGACAATCCTTATCACGACGACAAGGGCAACAAAGACGCGTCGATCACGAACACGCATGGCGTCGGCACCATGACCCCGGCCCATCGCAAAAGCGGCGCAACACAAAAGGTCGATGGTGGGCCGTTTCTGATCGGCGACACGATGACAGGTGGTTACGGCAAGGGGCCGGATATTCTGCACGACTGCACCATCGCCGTCGACAGGGGCGAGATTGCAGTCATCGTCGGGCCCAACGGCGCGGGCAAGTCAACTGCGATGAAGGCCGTTTTCGGAATGCTGGATGTGCGTTCGGGCGCGGTTCGGTTGGACGGCGAGGATATCACCGCGCTCACGCCACAGGATCGGGTGATGCGTGGGATGGGTTTTGTGCCGCAGACCTCGAACATCTTCACCTCGATGACGGTGGAAGAGAACCTTGAGATGGGTGCCTTTATCCGCCGGGATGATTTCTCGGACACGATGGAGCAGGTCTACGAGCTGTTCCCAATCCTACGCGACAAACGCGATCAGGCGGCCGGAGAGCTGTCGGGCGGTCAGCGCCAACAGGTCGCTGTGGGCCGCGCGCTGATGACTCAGCCTAAGGTTCTGATGCTGGATGAGCCGACCGCGGGTGTCTCGCCCATCGTGATGGATGAGCTGTTTGACCGGATCATCGAGGTCTCGCGCACTGGGTTGCCAATCCTGATGGTTGAACAGAACGCCCGTCAGGCCTTGGAGATCGCGGACAAGGGATATGTGCTGGTTCAGGGGCGGAACGCCTATACCGGCACGGGCAAAGAGCTGCTGGCCGATCCTGAGGTTCGTAAGAGTTTCTTGGGGGGGTGAGGATGAAACTAACCTCCTTCAAGTTATTCCTCACGTTCGCTCTTTCGCTGAATCTGATGTGGCAAAACCCTACGCAAGCCGCCTCGTTTCCTAAGACCTACTGCGAAATGAGAATGTGTGAAGTTAGAGCGATGTGCATGGGTGCCGACTGTCCTGCCACGGACTGTTCAGAAGGAAGCTTTTGGCTGGAAATCTCAATGGACGACGGTGAACTACAAGCTTACGCGGTTCCGTCGACCAAGGACTCTAGAGTTCATTTCGGAGATTTTCAGGCTGACAGTAGACTCTCAAACGATCGCGCGATTGTGGCGAACAGTGTTGTTGAGAACACCCTGACCAATGCGGTCGTTGAATTGTGGACCGACGGCGAACCAAGTGGCATCGCTTTGACCATACAGAGGCTCCCTCATTCTCATTTTGTTGAAGTGGTATACGGCTTCTGCGGAGAAGAAAACTAATGGACTTCCTCAACGCCCTTGTGGCGCTCTCCAATTTCGTCCTTGTTCCCGCAATCGCCTATGGCAGCCAGTTGGCGCTGGGGGCTTTGGGGGTGACGTTGATCTATGGCATCCTGCGGTTCTCGAACTTTGCGCATGGCGACACGATGGCTTTTGGCGCGATGATCGCCGTGCTGGTCACGTGGGGCCTGCAAGCGGCAGGGGTCAGTTTCGGGCCGCTGCCGACCGCTCTGCTGGCCCTGCCCTTCGCCATTTTGGGCTGTATCGTTCTGGTGCTGATCACCGACCGGCTGGTCTATAGGTTCTACCGCGAACAAAAGGCCAAGCCGGTCATTCTGGTGATCGTATCGATGGGTGTCATGTTTATCATGAACGGGCTGGTACGGTTCATCATCGGACCGGATGACCAGCGGTTCTCGGACGGCGCGCGGTTTCTGATCAAGGCGCGGGATTTCAAGGAATGGACCGGGTTGAACGAAGGGCTTGCGATCAAGACCTCTCAGGCCATTACGGTCGTTGTGGCGGTGATCGCCGTGGCCGCTCTGTTCTGGTTTTTGAACAAGACCCGCACCGGTAAGTCGATGCGCGCCTATTCGGACAATGAAGATCTGGCGCTGCTGTCCGGCATCAACCCCGAGCGTGTAGTGATGATCACCTGGATTATCGTGGCTGCACTGGCGACTACGGCGGGCGTGCTTTATGGCCTCGACAAGAGCTTTAAGCCTTTTGTCTATTTCCAGCTTCTGCTGCCGATCTTTGCCTCGGCCATCGTTGGAGGTTTGGGGAACCCTCTGGGCGCCATCGCGGGTGGGTTCATCATCGCGTTTTCCGAGGTGACCATCACATACGCCTGGAAGAAGGTGCTGACCTATCTCGCTCCGGAAAATCTGGAACCGTCGGGATTGGTTCAGTTCCTCTCTACCGATTACAAATTCGCCGTCAGCTTTGCCATCCTGCTGATTGTGCTTCTGTTTAAGCCCACGGGCCTGTTCAAAGGAAAATCGGTATGAGCGAGGTCACCAAGAACACCCTGCTTTTCGTCACAGTTGGCGCGCTGATCCTTTTGACCGGGTTCACGCAAAGCTGGAACGCAGCGATCCTGATCCTGAACATGGGGCTGATCTCGGCCATCATGTCGATCGGTGTGAACCTGCAATGGGGATTTGCTGGCCTCTTCAACGTTGGCGTCATGGGCTTTGTGGCTTTGGGCGGACTGGCGGTCGTCTTGATCTCGACCCCGCCGACGCCCGGGGCATGGTCCGAGGGCGGATATGGCGTCATTCTGGCGCTGCTGTTGGGGGCCGCGACCGTTGTTGCGACCGTCATGGTCGCGCAGAAGATGCCTAAAGGGCGCGCGCGGACGCTGGCTATTGTCGGGATTCTAATCGTCGGGTTCTTTGTTTACCGCGCGATCTTTGATCCGAACGTCGCCGCAATTGAAGCGATTGATCCGGCCGTTGCTGGCAATATCGGTGGTCTGAACCTGCCGGTCTTGCTCGCCTGGCCAGCCGGAGGGTTGCTGGCCGCAGGGGCCGCGTGGCTGATCGGCAAGACGGCTCTGGGTTTGCGTTCGGACTATCTGGCGATTGCGACCCTTGGTATTGCCGAGATCATCATTGCCGTCATGAAGAACGAGGACTGGCTGGCCCGTGGCGTCAAGAATGTCTATGGCATCCCGCGCCCCTCGCCCGTGGTGGGCTATGAAGTTGAGCTGCAGCAAGACCCCTCGTTCCTTGCGCGGGCGGATTGGCTGGGGCTTGATCCGGTGATCGCCTCGACCCTTTCGGTCAAGCTGGGCTATTCGCTACTATTCCTGATCGTTCTGCTGGTGCTGCTGTGGATGGCACAGATGGCGCTGAAAAGCCCATGGGGCCGGATGATGCGTGCCATTCGCGACAATGAGGTCGCGGCTGAGGCGATGGGTAAAGATGTCACCCGCCGCCACCTGCAGATCTTTGTGCTTGGCTCTGCCATTTGCGGTATCGCCGGTGCGATGATGACGACGCTGGACGGTCAGCTGACGCCGGGTACCTACAACCCCCTGCGCTTTACCTTCCTTGTCTGGGTGATGGTGATCGTCGGTGGCTCGGGCAACAATTTCGGTGCCGTGCTGGGGGCCTTCCTGATCTGGTTCCTGTGGGTCCAGGTCGAACCAATGGGCCTTTGGCTGATGAACCTGATTACCTCGGGCATGCCGGATGGCAGTGCGCTGAAGGCGCATCTGATCGAAAGTGCTGCGCATATGCGGTTGTTTACGATGGGACTGGTCTTGCTGATTGTCCTCAGATTCAGCCCCCGAGGGCTGATCCCCGAGAAATAGTCGCATCGCGATCACAATACCGAAGCTGCGCCCCTCATCCGGCGCGGCTTCTTGATTTTTAAAGAGGTTTCTGAGTACACGAGACTACCGCTCGTTGTTCGGACCTTTTGGGTCCGGCCTATGCTCAGAAGAAACCCGACCGATCTTTGCGATCATTCGCACTATGAGAGTATCAGACTTGACCAAGAAAACACTGATCACCAAAGCCGTTGTCATGCTGCCGGTTCTGGCCGCGCTGACGGCCTGTATTCCGTCGCCCGAAGACCTTGAGACCACTCCTGTTCAGGTCAACACTCCGCATGGCGTCGTGACCTGTCAGCTTTATCGCCAAGATCGCGTGACCTGGGACCGTGCGATTGATTTCCCGGCCACCAAGATGTCGGTCAAGCAGGCCGATGCCTATTGCCGTCAGGAAGGCCAGCGCCGCCTGAAGTAAGCCGGTTGGCGCCCTGTGCTGGGCGCCTCCGATCAGCGATTTCGGAACAACCCGCCCAGGATTCCCCGCACGATGCGACGGCCGGTTGTTCCCTTCAGCTCTTTGATGACGGCCTCACTCATAGCCGTTGCAAACGTATCTTTCTTACGCACCACGCGAGAGGTTGAGCGCCCGACCCGGCTGCCGGAATACCGGCGGGCCGAGCTGTATTCACGCTCCATTGGGGTCTGTTGTTCGATGATCTCTTCCGCCTCCGCGGCCTCGGCCTCTTTGGCGGCAGCCTCCGCACGGGCTTGCAGGATTTCAAAGGCTGATTTGCGATCGACCGGTGTGTCATATTTCGCCGCCATCGGTGAGGCTTGCAGAATACGCTGACGCTCAGGTTCCGAAATTGGCCCAAGCTGCGATCCCGGTGGGCGAATCAAAGTCCGCTCGACAATCCCCGGCACGCCTTTCTTCTGCAGCATTGAGGTTACGGCCTCACCGACGCCGACCTCGCGGATCGCGGCCTCGGTATCGAAGGCGGGATTCTCGCGGTAGGTTTCCGCCGCCATACGCAGGTTCTTTCGGTCCCGCGCGGTGAAGGCGCGCAGGGCATGTTGTACCCGGTTGCCCAACTGTCCCAGAATGTCTTCGGGAATGTCGGCGGGGTTCTGCGTGATGAAGTAAACTCCAACCCCCTTGGAGCGGATGAGGCGTGCGACTTGCTCGACCTTGTCGACCAGAACTTTGGGCGCATCATCAAACAGAAGATGCGCTTCGTCGAAAAAGAACACCAGCTTGGGTTTTTCCGGATCGCCGACTTCGGGCAGTTCCTCGAACAGCTCACTCAGCAGCCACAAAAGGAACGTGGCATAAAGCCGAGGCGCGCCCATCAACTTGTCCGAGGCCAGTATGTTCACCATCCCCTGACCGTTTTCGTCGGTTCGCATCAGATCAGCCAGATCCAGAGCGGGTTCCCCGAACAAATTGGTGCCGCCTTGGTTTTCCAATACCAGAAGACGGCGCTGGATAGCTCCGATAGAGGCCGTTGAGACATTGCCATAACGCAGTGACAGCTGCGCCCTATTCTCACCAATCCACACCAGAAGCGCCTGAAGGTCTTTGAGATCCAGAAGCGGCATTCCCTCTTCATCAGCGACCCGGAAAGCGATGTTGAGAATCCCCTCCTGCGCCTCGCTAAGTTCCATAAGGCGCGACAACAGCAGAGGTCCCATTTCGGTCACAGTGGTACGGACCGGGTGCCCCTGTTCGCCGAACAGGTCCCAGAACGTGACCGGACATGCGGCGTAGGAGAAATCGGTAAAGCCAATCCGTTCGGCGCGCTCGGTAAACGCTTGATGCAACTTATGGGTTTCGCTGCCTGCCAAGGCCAGGCCAGACAAGTCGCCTTTGACGTCCGACAGGAAAACAGGAACGCCCGCTTGCGAAAAACCTTCGGCCAGGATCTGAAGAGTGACCGTCTTGCCCGTCCCCGTAGCCCCTGCGATCAGGCCGTGGCGGTTCGCATATTTCAGCGTCAGACCCTGCGGCGTTCCGTATCCCTCGCCCGCACCGCCCAGAAAAATCTCTTTACCCATGTAATTGCAGCCTTTTTTCACTGATCCGCAACCAGCATACAAACTTAACCTTTGGCTGCCATAGTCTATTCGTTCCCTTTGTGGCCCCGGGTTGCGAAGGGGACACTTCCTCCCTGTCGACTGGCCGTGCCTTCGGGCACGGCTTTTTTCAAGGAAGTGAGCGATTGGAACTGTGCTGATTAGTGCATTAAATTTTTCTGTTAGCGGTTGACCCTTGCTTCCCCCTTTCGTAACGTCTGCGCATAACTAAGTCGGCCAGTCCGACGGGGAGAAAAATTTTGGAAAGAGGGCTGCTCCACCAGCCCTCTTTTCTTTTGCCCGTATGGGTTTTTGAGCGAGGTTTGGCTCAAGAAAACGGTCACATTGACCTCAGTCATTCGGTTAACGACTGACAGCCGCGGCGAAGGATGCTAGACGAGGCAAAACAAACAGCAAACCGAGGCATTCATGTTCAAGAAACTCCTCTCGTTTAATACTCTGGCAGCCGTTCTGATGTGCGGAGCGGTTAGCGCGCAGGAAACGACTTCCGAAGGCACGACCGCTGAAGGCACAGGGGCCGATGTGGGCGCAGGCCTCGATTTGGGCCAATCCGGCCCACGTGTGGGTGAGCAATACGTTAAAGAGGAATCCGGCGATTGGGATATCTCCTGCATCAAGGCGCAGCAAGGCGAAGACCCCTGTGCGATCGTTCAGATTCTGAACGGCGCTCAGGGTGATCCAATAGCTGAAGTGTCCATCGGCAAGCTGCCCGAAGGCGGAGCGGCTGTTGCATGGGCCAATGTGATCGTACCGTTGGAAACCTTGCTGCAGGCGCAACTGGCCCTGTCGATCGACGGCGCGCCGCGCAAGCTTTACAACTACCACCACTGTCTGCCCGTTGGCTGTGTTGCGCAGTTGGGCCTCAGCCAGGGTGACGTTGACGCGATGAAGGCAGGCAGCAAAGCGACCTTCTCGCTTGTTCCCGCGCGCTTTCCTGATCAGGTTTTGAACATGGACATGTCCCTGTCGGGCTTTACCTCGGCGTATGAAGGGCTGACCGTCAACGTCAACTAAGACCGTCAAAAATTGAGATCGCCGCCGCAGCTTTGTGGCGGCGTTTTTCTTTGCGGATCAGACGCTTTTAAGCGCCAAGACCGCATTCAACCCGCCAAACGCAAACGCATTGCTGAGCGCTACGTCGACCTTGGCTTCACGCGCGACGTTTGGCACCACGTCCAGCGCACATTCCGGGTCGGGTTCTTCATAACCGATGGTGGGCGCGATCACTCCGTCCCGCAGCGCCATGATGCAGGCCAGAAGCTCCACCGCTCCGGTGCCTCCGATCAGGTGGCCGTGCATGGATTTCGTCGATGAGATCATCAGATCATCCGCATGCGGCCCGAACACATCCGCCACGGCGGCACATTCCGTTTTGTCATTCGCCGCAGTACCTGTGCCATGCGCATTGATGTAGCACACATCGCTAGCGTTCAGCTTGGCATCTGCCAACGCGCCTGCCATAGCTCGTGCGGCACCCTGCTTGCTGGGCATCACGATATCGGACGCGTCCGAAGACATGGCGAATCCCACAACCTCGCACAGGATATCTGCGCCGCGCGCTCGGGCATGTTCGTATTCTTCGAACACGAAGACACCGGCACCCTCGCCCTGCACCATCCCGTTGCGGTTGGCGCTGAAGGGGCGGCAGGCATCCTTGGACATCACGCGCAGACCTTCCCAGGCCTTCACACCACCGAAACATAGCATGGATTCCGATCCACCGGTGATCATGGCAGGCGCGGCACCGCTGCGCACCATCTGAAACGCCTGCGCCATTGCATGGTTCGAGGATGCACAGGCCGTCGAAACCGTAAAGCTGGGGCCTTTAAGGTTATGCTCCATCGAGACATGGCTGGCCGCTGCGTTGTTCATCAGCTTGGGCACAACAAAGGGATGTACCCGGTTCTTGCCGTCCTCATAGACCGAGCGGTAATTGTCATCCCAGGTCGAGACCCCTCCGCCCGCCGTGCCCAGAACCACACCGGATCGTGCCGCGAGCTCGCCGTGGAACTGAATGCCCGACTGGTCGATCGCCTCTTTCGCGGCCGTTAGGGTGAACTGTGTGAACCGATCATAGAGAGACATCTGCTGGCGGTTAAAGCGCCCTTCGGCCTCGAACCCCCGCACCTGACCTCCGATCTTGATCGCCAGACGGTCGACATCGCGGAATTCCAGATCCGAGATACCGCAACGCCCTTCGCGCATGGCCTCGAGCGTGTCGGGGACCGAATGACCCAGCGAGTTGATAGTACCCGCTCCGGTAATGACAACCCGTTTCATTGTTTCGGGTCAGACCTTTTCCGACACAAGCTGTTCGATGCCCGCAATGATCGCGGCCACGTTCGAGATATCGAAATCATTGGCCTCGGGTTCATTGGCGTTGAAGGGAACCGAGATGTCGAACTCTTCCTCGATGGCGAAGATGCTTTCGACCAGGCCCAGGCTGTCGATGCCCAGATCCGCAAGTGTGCTGTCGGGTGTGACATCCGATGGCTCCAGAACGGCCTGCTCTGCAATGATTGCGATGACGCGGTCGCTGATGCTCATGTTGATCCCCTGGCTATCAATCTGAGGATGATTTAATCGCTCGGAGACTGTTTGGAAACAGCCTTTTTCAATGCCTCAACGTCGCGGGCCATGCGCGGCAAGCGGCGCTGCGCCTTGTAGATCTCGGTATGGGTTTCCATCTTGACGCCCGGATAGCCCATGATCACCCGGCCGGCGGGTACGTTGGATAGAATTTTGGTGCCGCCGCCTGCAATCACGCCGTCGCCGATGAAGATATTGTCGACCACGCCGGTCTGGCCGCCAAGCACCACGTTATTGCCGATCTCGACCGAGCCGGACACGCCGGTCTGCCCACATAGAAGACAATCGCGCCCAACACGCGTGTTATGCCCTACATGCACAAGGTTATCGAGCTTGGATCCATCGCCAATCCGCGTGTTTCTGATCGTGCCATTGTCGACGGTGCAGTTCGAGCCGACCTCGACATCGTCGCCGATTTCCACCGCGCCCAGAGAATGAATGCGCAGCCAGCTTTGCGCTTTGGCTTCCCCCTGATCACCCATGGTTTTACGAGCGTTTTCGGCCCCTGACACCTCAGGCGTGACAAAGCTGAACCCGTCGCCGCCAATACGCGCGCCGGGTTGGGCGACAAAGCGGTCTCCGATTTGCGCGCTGGCACCGATGCTGACCATTTCACGAAGCAGGGCTTGCGCGCCCAGCACCACGTCCATTCCGATTGTGCAATGCGGACCGATCACCGATCCCGCGCCAATCTTCGCCCGCGCGCCGATAACCGCCAGCGGACCGATCGAAACACCCTCAGCGATTTCGGCCGTCGGATCGATGACAGCCGAGGGATGAACGCCCGGTTCAACACCCTGCCCCCGGTCCAGCAGTGTCGTGATACCCGCCATCGCCATGCGGGGACGCGTGACAAAAATCGCAGCGCGCAGGCCCATTGCTTGCCAATCCGCGCCTTGCCACAGCACGGCTGCACGGGCCTCACCGCCCGAAAGCGTTTCAGCATATTTGGGGGACATTGCCATCGCCAGATCGGTTGGTCCGGCATCACCCGGTTCAGCGGCCCGCAGAATTGTCAGGTCCGTTTCACCCTGACATTCGGCCCCAAGGCTATCTGCGATCTGTTGGATGGTGAACTGCATGGCGGGCGTCCTCTTGGGCAGGATTTACCCTGAGTGCTTACCCCTGAACGTCCGGCAGGGCCACCCCTGCCTTTTGCAGCGCGTCCCAAATCTTGGCATCGCGGTTATAGACGTCGCGGCGATACTGAACCTCACCCTTCGGGCCGATATAGGCGGTGCGGTAGATCAGGTGGACGGGCACTTTCTTGTCCAACTTCACCGTCGTCTCCTTGCCGGTATTCAATACACGATGGAAGAACGCCTTGGGGTCCTCCTCCTGTTTGGCCAGCAGCGCATAGGCGAACTCGAAAGGTTGCGCCAGGCGGATGCACCCGTGCGAGAACGCCCGCACCTCACGCGCAAACAGAGATTTCTGAGGCGTATCATGCAGATAGATGTTGTACTTGTTGGGGAACATGAACTTCACCAGCCCCAGTGCATTGCTTTTGCTGGGGGGCTGACGCATCGCGAACGGGAAGTTGCGTGCGGTAAACTGGGTGAAGTCGACGGCCCCTCGATTGACCTGACGACCACTGCGATCCGTGATCTGGATATGGCCCACCGCGTTCGGGTTCGATTGCAGTTTGGGCAGGTATTCCTTGGTGATGATCGAGCGTGGCACATACCAGCTGGGATTGATCACCATATGCTCCATTTCATCCGAGAATTCGGGGCTGCGGCGATCATGCACGTTTTTGCCGATCACGGCGCGGGTCTCGAACGTGACCAGCCCGTCATCCACGATCTTTGCCGAGAAGTCGGCCTGATTGACCAGAATGTGCCGCTCGCCCCGCTCACGCGGCAGCCAACGCTCCCGCTCCAAGGCGACATAGACGGCCTTCAAGCGATCCGAGGCAGGTCGGTTCAGCTCGGTGATTGTGCCTTGCCCGGCTACCCCGTCCGAGGCCAATCCGTGCGCTGTTTGGAATGCCTGAACAGCCGCAAGCAGGGCGTCGTCAAATTCCGGGCTGGCGGTGGGCTTAAGGTAACCCATCGCAACAAGCCGGTTGCGCAGTTTGATCACATTCGGACCGGTATCGCCGTATTCCAGTTTGGTGACCGGAACTGTCGGCCCCCACCCGCCCTGACGGATCAGGTTCTCCAACGCGATCTTTTGCTTCATCAACGCGCGATATTGGGCGGTTTGCGGGATCAGAGTTTCAAAATACGCCGCACCCTGGGTGTTCAGCGCCTCAAGATGCTGGTTTGCATCGCGGCGTTCAACCTTGCGCACAAGGCCATCGTCAATACTGGCGGGCCGCAGGGCACCGGAATAGATGTCATCTGCATAGCTTAGGAAGATACGCGTCAACTGCGCCTCGACCGTGCCCAAATCGCGAACCGAACGTGCCTCAGCCATCTGATCGACCAAGGCCTGCACGTCATACGCGGCGGGCAATCCATGGCGCTCGGTCTCGGAAAGGGCTTTGATCAACGCTGCGCGGCGTTTTGCGTGTTCCCGCGTATCGCCGACCCACAGAGGGGTAAAGCCATTGCTGCGGTAAAATTCCGAAATCTGATCAGAGGCAGAGGTATTTTCGGCAACCGCCATCCGAAATGCCGTGTTTGAACCCTCGCCTGATGACGCGTTCGCGATGGATGCCGTCGCCAGAAAACAGGCGGTGAAAACAAAACTGGTACTGGTCCGTAACACTGAGAGCATGGGATGGCCTTGGTTCTTCAATAACTTATGCGATGTCTGCCGGAGCTTTATTTATATATGGTTTTCAGCCATCGGGCATGTCTATTCACAAATACCTTACTTGTTTCCTTCTTTTGCACCCTGATGCGCGTTTGCATCTACCCGATGCCGAAACTCCTCAGTTGCTTAATAAAATGACTCATTTGCATCACCTGCGCAAAAAACTGCCGAAAATTCCCCCTAACAAAGGTGCATTCCAAAGACTTCTTGGCCGACGATTCCAACTGTGCCATACATTCGCCATCTGGGATGGGAAAAAATTAAGATAGCGCGCGTAACATCGTGTGCAGGCAGGAACAGTACGGGACGATACAAAAATGACCAAGAGCAGTACTTCGGGTATGACCCGTCGTGCCCTTCTGGGCGCATTCGCGGCAACGGCCGTGGCGGCAGCACCGACCTATTCCAACGCAGCAGGCTTCCTTCGTGGTGGTGGTGATATTCGCCGCATCCGCATGTATTCCGGTCGCACGGGTGAGCGGATTGATATGGTTTACTGGGTCGATGGCAAATATATCAAAGACGCCGTGAAAGAGGTGAACCACTTCATGCGCGACTGGCGTACCGATCAGTCGAAAGCGATGGACCTGCGCACAATCGACATCATGGCCGCGTCGCACAACCTTTTGGATGCTGATGAGCCGTATATGCTCCTTTCGGGGTATCGCTCGCCACAAACCAACGCCATGCTGCGGTCCAAATCGCGACGGGTGGCGCGGAACTCGCTCCATATGCAGGGACAGGCGGCTGACCTGCGCCTCGCATCCCGTTCGGTCTCGCAGATGGCCAAAGCGGCCATGTCCTGTCGCGCAGGCGGTGTCGGACAATACTACCGCTCGAACTTCGTCCACATGGATTGCGGCGTCGTTCGCACGTGGCGCGGCTAAGTCGCGACCCATTCCAATGTGAGTGCGTATGGCAGGCCGATTGGTCTGCCCAATCCCTTTTTCAGCGCGAAATCTAGCAAAATCCCAATTCCCTGCCCACTCCTGCTATTTTGAGACGCATAGCCATGCTGTTCAACTGTCGCTAAACTGTTTCTGGTAAATTGGATCGCATGTCTTTTGCCCTGAACCATCAGCCTATCTTGTGCTGCGAATAGCCGTCATTGCAGGTTAAGAACGGGTCGGTTTTGAGCCGATTAATTGTGACAGACCGACGATTCCACTGATCGCAGAGGGCAAAAGATGTTCATCGATGGGGACGGAAATGAGCATCTTGTAGGTAGTGCCTACGAGATCGAGCCACTTATAACCGGCAAGGAGAAAAGCTATGTGAGCCGTACTGGTCTGACTTTCTGGTTCGATTTGAACACCAGAACTGTTTGGACAGATCGCGATGACGTTTTCTTACATGAGCACGAATCCTATGACCGAGATGAACCTGGGTTTGTGTTCATTCTACACATTGAGGGGCGCTCAATCGCATTTTCCAAGTCATCCGAGCAAAGGTTCATGCTTACTTCAAGTGTTCGCGAGGATGGGTCAAGGTACTGGGAATTCGGGCAAATTGGTGCGCAATATGAGAACCTTGCCAAAGTCCTGACCAGACCACTTTCACAAACCTTTAAAATGACCAACGCAAAACAGTTTGCGAACGCGACACAGCAAGAGTTCGCGCTCACTTTGGTCGAAGATATTCTTTCACATTTCATGGGAAATTGGTTGGGACTTGCGCATGGTAAAGAGCAATCTGCCGATGTTATTTTTACCAAAGAGCTACAACAAAGAATTGCGCGCGGTGAACTTGTAGAAGACGCCAAGCAATGAAAAATCTTCAGACTTTTTGACCGATATTGAGACAGCATGGAGCAACCAATCTGTCGCTCATCAATGCGTAGAAGCTGCGTAAACTTCTGTATTCTAAAATCTTTCAGGAATTTATGGCGCACCTGAGAGGATTCGAACCTCTGGCCTCTGCCTTCGGAGGGCAGCGCTCTATCCAGCTGAGCTACAGGTGCCTTGGCCGTTAGCTAACCTTGTTCCGAGCTGGGTGCAACTGGAAAACGGCCCGCCTCAACTGAGATTTAGGCAAAGAGATCATGCGCCAGTTCAAGCGCGTCTATCAGGGTGTCGACCTCATCCGTGGTGTTATAGAGGCCAAAGCTGGCACGACAGGTGGCCGTCACCCCAAGGTGATCCATCAAAGGACCGGCGCAATGGTGACCGGCGCGAACCGCGACGCCTTTCTTGTCCAGAATCGTCGAAACATCATGCGCATGCCCCGCCCCATCCAACGTGAAGCTAAAGATCGCGGCCTTGTCTGGCCGTGTGCCCTGAACCTGTAGCCAGTTTAGACCGGTCAGACGCTGCATGGCATAATCGCGCAGATCCGCTTCGTGACTGGCGATATTCGCCATCCCCAGATCCATCATGTAGTCCAACGCAACGCCCAGTCCGATGGTTTGGACGATGCCCGGCGTGCCAGCCTCAAACTTCATTGGCGGATCATTGTAGATGACCTGATTCTTGCTGACCTCTTTGATCATGTCGCCGCCGCCGATGAAGGGGCGCATTTCGGCCATACGCTCGGATTTGATATAGATAGCGCCGGAACCGGACGGCCCATAGAGCTTGTGCCCGGTGATGGCGTAGAAATCGCAACCGATATCCTGAACGTTGACCGGCATGTGAACCGCACCTTGGCTGCCATCGACCAGAACCGGCACGCCCTTGGCATGCGCGCCCTCCGTGATGGCCTTCACGTCGACCACGGTGCCCAAAACGTTCGAACACTGCGTGACTGCGACCAGCTTGGTCTTTGGCCCGATCGCGTCAATCACGGCCTGCGGATCAAGCCCGCCATCCGCATCGACATCGACCCATTTCAGCACCACGCCCTGACGCTCGCGGAGGAAATGCCAGGGCACGATGTTGGCGTGATGCTCCATCACGCTGAGGACGATCTCATCCCCGGCTTCAAGCCGTGGCATGGCCCAGCCATAGGCGACCAGATTGATCCCCTCGGTCGTGCCGGAGTTCAGAACAATCTCATCCTCATCCGCAACACCTAGAAAGCGCGCAACAGTGCCGCGCACGGATTCATATTTTTCGGTCGCGAGGTTCGAGAGGTAGTGCAACCCGCGATGCACGTTAGAGTATTCCTCGGCATAGGCACGCGTTACGGCATCAATCACGACCTGAGGTTTCTGCGCCGACGCGCCATTGTCCAGATATGTCAGGGGTTTGCCGTTCACCTGCCGCGACAGGATCGGGAAATCAGACCGGATTTTCTGCACATCATACATGAGAGATCTTTCTAGACAGGACCCAACGGGTTGAGAATTAGGACAATGGGAACCGCCAGCAATGCCGACAATAAGATGACGCCAAAGGACTTGCCCAGAGATCCAAGCTTGTGCGCCTCATTCAGAAAATGAAGCGTTATGTAGAGGCTGTAGATCGCCGTTGCCAGGATCAAAGGGGCCATAAAAGCTGCCGCGATCAAGCTCAGCGCGAGGGTCGCGACCAGTGCTGCAATTTGCAGGAACTGCAGCCAAATCGTCAGGATCATCAGATCTTCAAAACGCCCCGTTCCGCCCAGAAAACGCCCGACATAGAGAAAGGCCAGAATGCTGAACAACATGGTTCCTGCGGATCGGATCAGCACAACCGGAATCGATTGAGATACGGTTGGGCCACCCGATGCGGCGATGGACAAATCTAAGCCCATCTGCGCAATGCAATTGAGGACAACGGCCAGAAAGAACGCCAGCCACAAAACCTCTCGCCCCGGGTTGAGGGCCAAAATCTGTCGCGCCGCTTCGGCAGGCTTTCTGAGCGTCAGGCTCGCCAGTGGGCCCAGAGGGGGTATCGTCATTCAGCCGACCTTTGTGCTTGTCGCAATCCGGATAACCAGAACCAGACAAAAACGGCAACCCAAATCAATCCGACCAAAGTTTGTGTCGGACCGGGGCCTATGAACCCGGCGACCAGTCCGTTCAGCAAAACCAAAGGTGCTGAGGACAAGAGCGCCCAGAATAATGCCAATCTGGCACCATAGGCACTGCCCTGCCCGCCCACCAGGCGCGCGGCCCAATGTGACACCAAGGCCAGCGTGTAGAAGAACAGTGGCAGGATGAAGACCGAGCCCAAAAGCGCTCCGCCCAAGAGCATGTTCAACTCAACCTGCTCAAGATGCGCGCGGCGGGCTAAGCTGGGCATTTGCGCGATGAAGGCCACCACGCAGAAGGCCATGACGAAGATCAGCGCCCGGTCTTCGCGCGGCCCCATGTCCAGAAGCCGACGCACAACGCGCCCCGGCCCCCGGTATGTAGCGACGATATCTGATGAGACCGGCATATCAGCTGTGACGCGAAAGCCAGCCTTCCAGACGGGTCACGATCTCTTCGGCCAGTGTCTCGTCCTCGATCTCATCCACCGCCTCGGCAAGGAAAGCCAGCGTCAGCATGTTGGTGGCGTCCTTCGTCGGAACCCCGCGCGAGCGCAGGTAAAACAAGGCGGTCTCATCAATCGCGCCCGAGGTCGACCCGTGCGAACAGGCGACGTCATCGGCGTAGATTTCAAGCTCGGGCTTGGCGAGGAACTGGCTGTCATCGTCCAGCAAAAGCGACTGGCTGATTTGGTAGCCATCGGTTTTCTGCGCGCCTTCCTTCACAAGGATCTTGCCTTGGAACACGCCTGTCGCGCCGTTGCGCAGGACCTTCTTGAACACCTGACGGCTTTCGCAATTTACCGCGTCATGGGTGACAAAAACGGTGTCGTCGTGGTGGAAATCACCGTCTCCGACGCAAGCACCAGCCACATGGGCCACGGCATCGTCTCCGGTCAGCTCTACCACCTGCTCGTTACGGGTCAGCACGCCATTGGCTGTCAGAGTGAACGACTTGTAAGTCGATTCCTGACCAAGACGCGTGAACATATGGGTCACAGCCCGGCGTTCATGATCGCGGCCCTGCGCCCGGACGTGGTGCAAGGTCCCGTTATCGGCGATGTCGATCTCCATACACTTGTTGAAGCGCGACGCGGCGGGACCGGCCTCGAGGATCGTGGCCTCGGCATCGCTTTCAACACGGATCACGTGGTGCAGGATCGCGTCGGAATCCTCGGACTCGTGACGGTACACCAGATTGATCGGCTTCGACGGTTTGCCAGTCACATGGATGGCAACGCCGTCAGTCGCAAACGCGGTGTTCAAAGCGGCCAGAGGACGCTGAACCGGGGTTTGGCCCCGCTCCTCGAGCTTGCCGTAGAGATCCTTGGCCCAGTGGATATCCTTGCAGCAAATATCCTCCAGCCGGTCGATCTTGACGCCTTCGAGGCTCAGGTCATCCGAGGCTTCGGCATCGAACACACCATCGACGAACACGATCTGCAGCCGATCGACATCGTTGAACACCATCGGCTCGCCCGACTCGAAAATCGCAGCCTTGGGCGCATCGGCCGAGACCAACGTATCCGGACGCGTGTATTTCCAGTATTCGTCGCGTCGGCTTGGCAGCCCCATTTCACGAACTCGGGCCAAAGCCCCTTGGCGCGCGGCTTTGGTGCATCCGGGATCAGGCATCGTCAGCGAGGCCAGACGCTCTTCGGTTGCGGTCTGTTTTGCTTGCGGTAAGGCCATCAGTTCACCTCGGCAAGAATGTCGGAGTAACCATTGTTTTCAACTTCCAGCGCCAGCTCAGGACCGCCCGATTTCACGATGCGGCCATCGGCCATGATGTGAACGACATCCGGTTTGATGTGGTCCAGCAGGCGCTGGTAGTGGGTGATGACCAAGAAGCCACGCCCCTCATCCCGCAGCGCGTTCACGCCTTCGGAGACCAGCTTCATCGCATCCACGTCGAGGCCCGAGTCGGTCTCGTCCAGAATGCACATTTTGGGCTCCAGCATCGCCATCTGAAGGATTTCATTGCGCTTTTTCTCACCGCCGGAGAATCCGACATTGACCGGACGCTTCAGCATGTCCGCGTCGATCTTCAGCGATTTGGCCTTTTCGCGCACGAGTTTCAGGAAGTCAGCGGCCGACAGTTCCTCTTCTCCACGTGCTTTGCGTTGCGCGTTCACAGCGGTTCGCAGGAAGGTCATGTTGCCGACGCCTGGGATCTCAACCGGGTATTGGAACGCGAGGAACACACCAGCCGCGGCGCGCTCTTCCGGCTCCATCTCGAGCAGGTCTTCGCCGTCCAGAGTGGCCGAGCCTTCGGTGACCTCATAGCCATCGCGCCCCGAAAGCACATAGCTGAGCGTCGACTTGCCCGAGCCGTTCGGCCCCATGATCGCATGCACCTTGCCAGCTTCGACCTTAAGGTCGACACCTTTGAGAATTTGCTTGTCTTCTTCTTCAAGCTGTACGTGCAGGTTCTTGATTTCCAGCATGTTTTGTCCTTTTGCGTATCGCAAGAGGGCGCGCGGCCCCCGCGTAAATTCTGATTTCAGAGAAGCTTGGGTTTAACCCACAGACCCTTCAAGCGAGATAGCCACCAACTGCTGTGCCTCCATCGCAAATTCCATCGGCAGCGCCTGCAGCACGTCCTTGCAGAACCCGTTGACAACCAGCGCCACGGCCTCTTCTTCGTCCATGCCACGTTGACGGCAGTAGAACAGCTGATCGTCATCCACTTTCGAGGTCGTCGCCTCATGCTCAACGCGGCTCGAGTTGTTTTTGACCTCGATATAGGGAACAGTATGCGCCCCGCATTTGTCGCCGATCAGCAAGCTGTCACACTGGGTGTAGTTTCGGCTGTCCTTTGCCTTCGGGTGCATCGAGACAAGCCCACGATAGGTGTTCTGCGCCTTACCTGCGCTGATACCCTTGGAGACGATGCGCGACTTGGTGTTCTTGCCCAGGTGAACCATCTTGGTGCCGGTATCGGCCTGCTGGTAGTTGTTGGCAATCGCGATCGAGTAGAACTCACCCTGGCTTTCTTCACCACGCAGGATGCAGGACGGGTATTTCCACGTCACGGCCGAGCCGGTCTCGACCTGTGTCCACATCACCTTGGAGCGATCCCCACGGCAATCGGCACGCTTGGTCACGAAGTTGTAGATACCGCCCTTACCGTTCTCGTCCCCGGGGAACCAGTTCTGAACAGTGGAGTATTTCACCTCAGCGTCTTCTTCGACGATGATCTCGACCACGGCCGCGTGCAGCTGCGCGGTGTCGCGCTGAGGTGCGGTGCAGCCTTCCAAGTAGCTGACATAGCTGCCTTTATCGGCGATGATCAGGGTACGCTCGAACTGGCCGGTGTTCTCCGCATTGATACGGAAATAGGTGCTGAGCTCCATCGGGCAGCGTACGCCCGGTGGGATGTAGACGAACGAGCCATCCGAGAACACAGCCGAGTTCAGCGTGGCATAGAAGTTGTCCGACACCGGAACCACGGTGCCCAGATACTTCTTCACCAGTTCAGGATGCTCTTTGATCGCTTCCGAGATCGAGCAGAAGATCACGCCGGCCTTTTTCAACTCGGCCTGGAAGGTCGTGCCGACAGAAACCGAGTCAAACACGGCGTCGACGGCCACTTTGCGACCCTCTGCAGGCATATCCTCGGCGCCTTCAACGCCTGCCAGAATCATCTGTTCTTTCAGAGGGATACCCAGCTTTTCGTAAGTGGCCAGAAGCTTGGGGTCGACCTCATCCAGAGATTTGGGTTTCTCTTCCATGGATTTTGGACGGGCATAGTAATACTGGTCCTGAAAGTCGATCTCAGGGTAGTTGACCATGGCCCATTTCGGCTCTTCCATCTTGGTCCAGCGTTCGAAAGCCGACAGACGCCATTCGGTCATCCATTCGGGCTCTTCGTTCTTTTCCGAGATCAGCCGAACGATATCCGGGTTCACGCCCTTGGGCGCGTATTCCATCTCGATCTCGGTTTCCCAGCCGTATTTATAAGTGCTGACCTCGCGCACCGCATCCACGGTTTCCTGATCGACACCCTCTTTTACCTGGGTCTGGTCCAAAGCGGCCATTGTTTACCCTCCGTCAGATCACGCGGCCCGCGCGCGATGCTTTTTCTCTTTCTCAAGCCACATTTCGGCGAAACGCAGCACATCTTCCCTGGTAGTCCGAGGTCCCAGCGACACGCGGATTGCGCTGGCTGCTGTCCCCTCATCAAATCCCATCGCAGTCAGAACAGCACTGGCGCGGACCTTTCCGCTTGAACAGGCCGAGCCCGCACTGACCGCAAAACCAGACAGGTCCATCTGCATGACTTGCGTTTCACCCTTCCAACCCGGTGACGCGAAACATGACGTGTTCGGCAGGCGTGTCTGGTCTTTCCCGACAAAAATAGGTGATCTTTCACCAGCCTCAAGGGCGTTTTCTAGAATATTTCTAAATTCTTCGACCTGCTCCCAAACACCATTGGCAAGATCCTTGGCAGCTGCTTCAGCAGCGGCCCCGAACCCCGCGATTCCAATGACATTTTCGGTTCCAGAGCGCCGCCCCATCTCTTGCCCGCCGCCCTTTATCTGAGCAGGCAGATCCGTGCCACGCTTCATCACGACGGCTCCGATCCCTTTGGGGCCACCCAGTTTATGTGCAGACACAAGCGCCATCTGAACATCCATCCAGTTGAACGCAATCGGCAGCTTGCCAAACGCCTGGGTCGCATCGGTTACCGCCAGCCCCTTGGGCAGAGCCTGAACAATACCCGTTTCCGAATTCGCAACCTGGAGCGTTGCATTCGCAGGTTCGCTCAGAGTGGCCGACCCGTCCGAAGAAACCGAGATATCCTCTGTAATCCATGACCTTACCGCGTCATGCTCAATCGATGCGCCGTGCAGGTTCCGACCCGCCATTGCCAAAGCAGCACCTTCGGTCGAACCAGAGGTAAACACGATATCCGCACCATCCGCCCCAAAAGCCGATGCCACCTGTGCCCGCGCGCGTTCGATCAAAGCCTTCGCCGCGCGCCCCTCGGCATGAACCGACGAGGGGTTCCCGCGGACATCCATCGCCGCGATCATCGCGTCCCGCGCTTCGGGCCGCAAAGGCGTTGTGGCGTTGTGATCGAGATAAACACGATTCATGGAGTCATCTTTTCCCATATATTTCTGAAACTTGTACTCAGAGGCTACGGATCACTCATCCACAACGGCAAACAGGTTCGGAACCGCCGGACAGGGCGCGAGGTCATTCTTGATCACGTCAGACAATCTGGTCTGATGCAGGAACACATACACATGTGCGCTGAGGCTTTCCCAAAGCCGGTTCGTCAGGGATTGCGCGCGGCTGCCCGAGGACGCGCCCGAAGCTCCGGCGCCCTTGGCCATTGCATCCACCGTTTCATCGACGGCCGACAGAATCTCGACCACGCGGATCTCCGATGGCTGTCGGGCAAGGCGATACCCACCACCCGGACCTCGGGTCGAGGTCACAAGCTCAGCCCGGCGTAGTTTGACGAACAGCTGCTCAAGATACGGCAGCGAGATATCCTGCCGTTCCGAGATTTCACCCAGTGTCACGATCTTGTCCGAGGGCTGCAGCGCAATGTCCGCCAGCGCCACCATGGCATACCGGCCCTTTGTCGACAGCTTCATTGTCATTTCCCTTCGGCAAGTTGGACGCGAAATCATTGACGCCGCCGCCGCCAGTGCGTATCTCCGACTGACAGCGCGTTGCGCAGGATATCACATTTAGAACCGTTCTAAGGTGCCCAACGAATACAGTCAAGTATTTCCCGGCGCCCAAGATAAAGACAGGACCAAAGCACACATGCCCGAGGTGATTTTTCCCGGACCCGAAGGCCGCCTGGAAGGCCGCTACCACCCGCAAAAGGAAAAAGACGCACCGATCGCCATCGTGCTTCACCCGCATCCTCAGTTCGGCGGGACCATGAACAACAAGGTGGTCTATAATCTGCACTACGCGTTCTACAACATGGGCTTCACCGTGTTGCGCTTCAACTTCCGCGGCGTGGGCCGCAGCCAGGGCGAATATGACCAGGGTGTGGGCGAGTTGAGCGATGCCGCCTCGGCGCTCGACTATCTGCAGTCGATGAACAACAACTCCAAGCATTGCTGGGTAGCCGGCTTCTCGTTCGGTGCGTGGATCGGGATGCAGTTGCTGATGCGACGCCCGGAAATCACCGGTTTCATCAGCGTGTCGCCCCCGGCGAATATGTACGACTTCTCGTTCCTCGCGCCCTGCCCGTCTTCGGGCCTGATCATCAACGGCTCGTCCGACCGCGTGGCGCCTCCGGCGGATACAACCGCGCTGGTCAACAAGCTGCATGAGCAGAAGGGCATCACCATCACGCACAACGAGGTTGAAGGCGCGGATCACTTCTTCCAGGATCAGCACATGGATACGCTCATCACCGATGTCAGCGATTATGTGAAGCGCCGCCTGACCGAGAATACGCGCTAATGACAGACACCATCAATACCCTCGCTGCAAAACTGGCCGAGGATACATTGAAGGTCATGGATGAAACCGGCGACGATCGGTTTTACATGGAGGTTGGCAATTTGCTGGCGGCCTCCTCCCAATCTCTGGAAGAGGCCTTTCTGACCGAAATCCGCGTGCGCTTGTCCGAGCGCCAGGCCCGCCAATTCGTGATCAAACGCCTGACAGATCACCGCTCCAAACTGAAAGCGATAGAAAAACAATGAATGATCGACTGTCCGCGCAAATCGCGTTTCTGAAACAAGCGGACAAGTTGAAGACGGTGGATCGGGCAAACACCCTGCTGGATCAGTCTCGCCCGGAAAACTCTGCAGAACATAGCTGGCATCTGGCGCTTTGGGCGCTGGTCATGGGGCCTCTGGCCGGGCCGGATGTGTCAATTGATCGCGTCATCCGCATGTTGTTGCTGCATGATCTGGTCGAGATCATTGTGGGCGACCATCCAATCCATCTCGAGACCGACTGGCAGAGCGTCGCCAAGGCCGAACACGCTGCGGCTTTGGATCTGTTCGGGCTATTGCCGCTAGACCAGACCCAGGGTTTTCTGGACCTATGGACGGAATTCGAAGCCGACCAGACGCCTGACGCCAAGTTCGCCAAGATGCTCGACCGGTGTCAGCCCCTGTTTCAGGTGCTGTATGCATCGCCTAAACGGCCTGACCATGTGGAGATCGCCCGTGAGAACCTCGCGACCGGGCGCGCGGCTTATCTGAGTGAGGCGCTGCCTCAAGCCTATGAACACGCGGTTGCGTTATTGTCGGAAGCACCGACCGAGGAAAACAGCTTCACCCAACGGCTGACGTTTCTGGTTGAGGCAGATCAGTTGAAATCCGTGATGCGCGCGTCGCGCCTGATGGCGGTCGATCGGTTCGAAAACTCGGCCGAGCACTCGTGGCACATCATGCTGTACGCATGGGTTCTGGCCGAACATTCCGATGCTGAGGTCCAGTTGAACCGCGTCCTGCACATGCTGCTGCTTCACGATATTGTCGAGATCGACGCGGGAGATCACCCGATCCACGGTCAGGTCGATCACGCCGCCCAAGCTGAAAAGGAAGAGGCCGCAGCGCGACGCCTTTTCGGATTGTTGCCCCAGGATCAAACGCAGGTGTTTTCGGATCTCTGGCATGAGTTTGAGAGCGCCAACTCGGCAGATGCGCGGTTCGCCAAGGCTGTTGATCGGTTTCAGACTCCAATTGCCAATCTTGAAACGGGCGGCGGCTCGTGGGTGGACTATGAAGTGACCTACCCTCAGATCGAAGCGCGGGTACGGCCCGCCATCGAACGCGGTGCGCCCGGTCTTTGGGATTGGTTGCAACCGTATTTGGCAGATTACTTCACTGTTTCAGCGAGGGGCTAGGCAAAAGAAAAAGGGCCAATAAGGCCCTTTTCCCTGCTTGGATCTTGATTAACGCCAAAACTACAAAACAAAGAAACCAACTAACATTTGGGCTGCATCAGAACTGACGGACCCCCCGTCTGCAAGCCACCCTAGCGCCGCAATAAGAGTCGAAGCAAAAACGACGTATTTAATAAACACAGTCATTGAAAAACTCGAAAACAAATCAACAAATACTGTTCTGTTAATTGCATAAATTGTGATCAGATCGTAGTCAGGTATACCCGACCTTTATCTTGTGGTGTCACGCATCCAAGCAACCGAATGTGCTTGCCGGGGCAGCCTTTTTCATGTTGAGAATTCGCGCGTGATTTGCATGCAAAAGGTTGAGATCATGCCCAAAGCCTACCTGATCCTGCTGATGGCCGTCTTTGCCGAAACCGTAGGCACAACGGCCTTGCAGGCCAGTCAGCAATTCTCGCGCTTCTGGCCTTCGGTTCTGGTCGTAGTTGCTTACGGAGTGGCGTTCTACCTGTTGGGACTGACGTTGAAATACATGCCAGTGGGCATCGTCTATGCGATCTGGTCCGGGCTTGGGATTTTTTTCATCGCAATCATCGGCTTTGTGGTGTTCGGGCAAAAGCTCGACCTGTGGGCAGTGCTGGGGCTGGCCCTGATATTGGCCGGAATCCTAATCATTCATCTGTTTTCAAAGACCGCAGGTCACTGAACGCCGGTTTGGGCTGGTATATTGGGTCAAGCCGCGCTATGCGCCGGGCAACTTCCCGTTCAAAGGCTGACCTCTCATGGACCTGCGCAATATCGCAATCATCGCTCACGTGGACCACGGCAAGACGACCCTGGTGGATGAGCTGCTCAAACAATCCGGCGCGTTCCGGGAAAATCAGGCCGTGGCGGAACGCGCCATGGACAGCAACGATCTGGAACGCGAGCGCGGCATTACCATTCTGGCCAAGGCGACCTCGGTCGAATGGAAAGGCACGCGCATAAACATCGTCGACACCCCCGGCCACGCTGATTTCGGCGGCGAGGTTGAGCGTATCTTAAGCATGGTGGACGGTGTTGTCCTGCTGGTTGACGCGGCTGAAGGCCCGATGCCTCAGACCAAATTCGTGACTTCAAAAGCGCTGGCACTGGGCCTGCGCCCCATCGTCGTCCTGAACAAGGTCGACAAACCCGATGCCGAACCCGACCGTGCTTTGGATGAGTGTTTCGACCTCTTCGCCAACCTCGGCGCAGATGACGATCAGCTGGACTTCCCGGCCATGTATGCCTCGGGCCGTTCAGGCTGGGCGGATATGGAGCTAGACGGGCCGCGCAAGGACCTGACCGCGCTGTTCGATCTGGTCGTCGATCACGTGCCTGCGCCGAAGCAGGCGGAAAAGAAGGACGAGCCGTTCCGCATGCTCGCCACCACTTTGGGCAGCGACCCGTTCATCGGCCGTATTCTTACGGGCCGTGTGGAAAGTGGTACGCTAAAAGCGGGCGACAGCCTCAAGGCGCTCAGCCGGGATGGCTCGCTGATCGAGAACTTCCGCGCATCGAAAATCCTGGCCTTTCGCGGTTTGGCGCAACAACCGATCGATGTGGCCGAGGCCGGTGACATCGTGACCATCGCCGGTATGAGCAAAGCCACCGTAGCAGATTCACTGGTCGCACCGCAGGTTGAAGAGGCCCTGCCCGCGCAACCCATCGACCCGCCAACCATCACCGTGACCTTCGGCATCAACGACTCGCCTCTGGCGGGTCGTGACGGCAAGAAAGTGCAATCCCGTGTGATCCGCGACCGCTTGATGAAGGAAGCGGAATCCAACGTTGCGATCCGTATCACCGACACGCCGGGCGGCGAGGCGTTCGAAGTGGCCGGTCGTGGCGAACTTCAGATGGGCGTTCTGATCGAGAACATGCGCCGCGAAGGGTTCGAACTCAGCATCTCGCGCCCGCAGGTTCTGTTCCGTGAGGAAGACGGTCAACGGTTGGAGCCTGTCGAAGAAGTCACGATCGACGTGGATGATGAATACTCGGGGGCTGTCATCGAAAAGATCACCGGTGCCCGCAAGGGCGAGTTGGTCGAGATGCGCCCCGCCGGCGCCGGAAAAACTCGGATCATTGCGCATGTGCCGTCGCGCGGCCTGATTGGCTATCACGGAGAGTTCCTGACCGACACCCGCGGCACCGGTGTCCTGAACCGCGTGTTCCATGGCTGGGCCGCGCATAAAGGTCAGATCCCAGGCCGCCGCGCAGGCGTTCTGATCTCGATGGAGAATGGCCAGGCCGTCGCTTACGCCCTGTGGAACCTCGAAGAGCGTGGCCGCATGTTCGTTGGCCCTCAGACCGATGTCTATCAGGGCATGGTGATTGGTGAGCATTCCCGCGACAACGATCTGGAAGTGAACCCGCTGAAAGGCAAGAAGCTGACCAACGTGCGGGCCAGCGGCTCGGACGACGCGGTGCGTCTGACACCCCACATCCAGTTCTCGCTGGAAGAAGCCATCGCCTATATTGATGACGACGAACTGGTCGAGGTGACGCCCAACGCGATCCGTCTTCGCAAGCGATTCCTTGACCCGCATGAGCGGAAACGGATGGCAAAAGCCGGATAAATCGTCGTTCTCAATTGGGAAACAATGCCATTTTTGTGACATTATTTCCTCAAACCTGAAAAATGGCATTCAAGGTAAGGTCAGCCCTCGGCTGGCCTTTCTTATTGGTTTTACGTGATTTTTGGGATCTTTCCGGTCTTTTGGCAATCTCACCAAGTGGGCGGCAACTTGTAAGTTCGACCTTAAAAAGGTGTAATCTTGTCCAAAGTGTGACGTCGTTCATACAAGCCCATTTGGTTTTGGTGCATAAGTTCGACGCAGAGATTAACGAGTACCAAGGAGTTCCATCATGGGCATCCATTCCAGTAAACTAAAAGTAATCGCCGCAGCTGTTGCCGTTCAATTGGTAGGTGTTACAGCTGCACAGGCCGCGTGTACCGTTTCAACGGCGCGTAAGGCTGCAAGCTCACCTGAAGTTCTGTGTGAATGTTCCGCCGTTACATCCGGAATGATCCGCTACATTCAGCGTCGGGCGGATTTTGGAAACTATCTGGCCCGTACGGGTGCTGAATGCCCGCAATTGGCAGCGCTGCTGTCCGACATTCCGACCGCATCGACTGGGTTAGCGGAACAAAGGTCGGGTGATGGAAATCCAGACGGAAATCCCGAAAACGGGGGTGGTCCATCTGATCCATCTGATGGTCCTGGCGGTGGGGACAGTGGCCCAGACGACAAAGGCGGCGACGACGGTAAAAAAGGCGGCGACGACGGTAAAAAAGGCGGCGACGACAGTAAAAAGGGCGGCGACGACAGTAAAAAGGGCGGCGACGACAGTAAAAAGGGCGGCGACGACAGTAAAAAGGGCGGCGACGACAGTAAAAAGGGCGGCGACGACAGTAAAAAGGGTGGCGACGACAGTAAAAAGGGTGGGGACACCACATAACATAGCTCTGAGACCAAAAGTCCTGCTTAGGACACAATACAAACGGCGTGATAACAAATTTCCACGAGAGTCAAAAAAGGGCGCCCAAGTTGGCGCCCTTAGCACGTCAAGTTGCAGATTTGGTCAGCTGTTCCCGTAAACCCCAACCCAACGGCGGGGCTGCTTTGGGTCTTGCATTCTCAGAAAAAGGTACCGGGTCGCCTTCCAAGGTTTGATACTGTTCGTCAAGTTGTCCAAAACCAAATCACCTTGAGCTGATCGATAGACCAACACGGCGTGTGCGTTCCGACGCCTATCCAGGACAGTGGCAATCAAGAGCTTGTTAGGATCAATGCCTGCTTTGATCAGATTCCGCTTTTTCAACAAAGCAAAGTCTTCGCAATCACCGCCCCTTGTCGTTGGCAAGGCCCAAAACTCGCGCTGTCGGTATTGCGATTGGTCCGTAATCTCACGGGTGGACGCGTTGACCTGGAGATTGACTTTTTTGACGATCTGCATTTCCTGCTTGCTCGTCAGTGAGGCCGCTTTTTGGCTCGAACAGGCCCAACTGTACTGACGGCAAAGCTGCTGCGCTCCAGACGGTGGCGGAGAGGCTGAAATCGCGGTGATGAACGCGCCCTCTGACGCCTGCGCCACAGAGGTGGTAAAGAACGATGTCAGGACCAGAGCGCAAATCCCAACGGAGCGCCCAGAAAATCGAGCGACCGACCGAAGACCTGCCGAAAAACCTACTGCCGAATATTTCATGCCCGTTCCTCAATCCATGTTTGCCCGCGCACATCCGGCCAATCAGGGTGTCGAAGTTTTTCGACTTTAACCGCAACTGGCTCTGTTGACGCAATCAATGTTGAGGATCAGGGGTAAAAAAGGCGGAAATTCGTCACATTCCGAGGCAATTTAGGGCAAGAATTGAGGGCGATCTGCCACATTTTTGACCAAGCCAGAATACGATAGTTCTGCAACACACTGTGTTTATGTTATTTTTGTGGAAAGGCGGCTTCCGAACAAGAGATGGAAGCCGCGCAGAGTTTCATGTGCTGATTTTCGCCGAGACCGTCAAACCGACCCGGCTGAAACAGCCGATTCTCAGTCGGTGATTTCAACAACGACCAATTCGCGCTCGCTTGCCCCGCGGGCGTGATCGAGCGCTTCTTGGTATGCGGCGGAATTATAGCACTCGACCGCGGCCTCGACTGAGGGGAAACGTGCGACCACATTGCGCGGACGCTCCTTCCCTTCGAGCTGAACGTAACGCGCCGCACGCGCAATGAATTCTCCGCCATGCGCAGCGATCGCAGGCCCCGCCAGCTCGGCGTATTTTCCATAAGCTTCGGTGTCAGTCACCGTGACATGTGCAATCCACAGAGCAGCCATTTACCCCTCCAATACCTGTTCGGCGGCTTTGATCGCCGCGTCTGCGTTGGTCGCGTCCTTGCCGCCACCTTGGGCCATATCCGGGCGACCACCGCCGCCCTTGCCGCCCAGTTCAACCACCGCAGCTTTGACCAGATCAACGGCAGAAACCCTATCGGTCAGGTCCGCGGTGACCCCAGCCGCGACAGCCGCTTTGCCGCCTGTATCCGCGATCAGAAGAACCGCGCCAGATCCCAGTCGGCTTTTGTGCTCGTCAATCAAGGCCGGAAGATCCTTGCCGGACACACCGCTGAGTGCCTGGGCCAGAAACTTGACGCCGTTGACTTCGGTCGCTTCCGCACCGCCGCCCTGCCCGGATCCGCCTGCCATAGCGAGATCCCGGCGCAGTTGCGCGACTTCGTTCTGCAAGGCTTTCCGCTCATCCAGCAGCGATTTCACGCGGACCACCACGTCATCCGGCTGCGCCTTCAGCTCCAACGCGACCTGTGCCAAGCGATGATCTTGCGCGGACAGATAGCGGAAGGCTTCATCGCCCGTCAGAGCCTCAATCCGCCGGACACCCGCACTGCTTGCGCTATCTCCCAGCACAACAAACGTACCGATATCGCCGGTCTGACGGACATGCGTGCCACCGCAAAGCTCGATCGACCAGGTCTCGCCATCCTGGCCCTTGCCGGTTGGCGCCTTGCCCATCGAAACTACGCGAACCTCGTCGCCATATTTCTCACCAAACAAAGCCTGAGCGCCCAGCTCACGCGCGTCATCCGGCGTCATGATCCGGGTTTCAACGCTCGAGTTTTGGCGGATGAAGTCATTCACCTCACGCTCGACCTTTTGGATTTCCTCCAGCGTCAGGGCCTTGGAATGGCTGAAATCGAACCGCAAACGGTCCGAAGCATTCAAAGAACCCCGCTGCGCGACGTGATCGCCCAATGTCTCACGTAGAGCTTCATGCAAAAGGTGCGTGGCTGAGTGGTTGGCGCGAATGGCCGAGCGGCGCGCGTGATCCACCTCCAGCTCAACCGCGTCACCTTTGGATAGGGTGCCATGATCCACAGTCACCTTATGTGCGTAGACTTTGCCATCAGCGAATTTCTTGGTGTCTTCAACGCATGAAACATCTTCACGCGCATCGAGGCGGCGCAGCTCACCACTGTCGCCGACCTGACCCCCAGCCTCGCCATAGAACGGGGTTTGGTTCACGACGACCCAGCCACTGCCGCCTTGTTCAATCTTGTCGACCAAGGCGCCATCAACGACCAGCGCTGCCACCTGAGCCTCAGCCTTTTCGGTGTCATAGCCCAAGAAATCGGTCGCACCAGCGCTGTCGGCCACGTCAAACCAAACCGCCTGATCCGCAGCCTCGCCCGACCCGGCCCATGCCGCGCGAGCCTTGGCTTTCTGTTCTGCCATGGCCGCATCGAAGCCGTCGGTATCGACGGTCCGGCCCTTTTCCCGCAGGGCATCCTGGGTCAAATCGAGTGGGAACCCATAGGTGTCATAGAGCTTGAATGCCGCATCACCGGACAGGGCCGCGCCTTCGGGCAGGCCCGCGACTTCGTCGTCCAGCAGTTTCAGGCCGCGATCCAGTGTTTGCTTGAACCGCGTTTCTTCCAACAGCAGGGTCTCTTCGATCAACGCCTGCGCCTGCCCCAGTTCCGAGTATTGCGCGCCCATCAGTTGTACGAGCGAGGGCACCAGCCGGTGCATCACCGGATCCTTGGCGCCCAAAAGGTGTGCGTGACGCATGGCGCGGCGCATGATCCGGCGCAGAACATAGCCACGTCCTTCATTGCTGGGCATCACGCCGTCAGCAATCAGGAACGAGGTTGAGCGCAGGTGGTCCGCGATCACGCGGTGGTGAACGTTCTGATCGCCATAAGGATCAACGCCGGTCGCCTCCGCCGAAGCCTCGATCAGCGTTTTGAACAGGTCGGTGTCGTAGTTGTCATGGCTGCCTTGCAAAAGCGCACCGATCCGCTCCAGCCCCATGCCGGTGTCGATCGACTGCATGTCGAGTTCAACCATCGAGCCGTCCTCGAACTGCTCGTTCTGCATGAAAACGATGTTCCAGATTTCGATGAACCGGTCGCCATCTTCCTCGGCCGATCCCGGAGGACCGCCCCAGATGTGATCACCGTGGTCAAAGAAAATTTCGGTACAAGGCCCGCAGGGCCCGGTTGGCCCCATCTGCCAGAAATTGTCGCTGGTCGCGATGCGGATGATGCGATCCTCGGGAACGCCAACTTTCTTCCAGATTTCAAAGGCTTCGTCGTCGGTGTGATAGACCGTGGTCAGCAGACGGTTTTTGTCGATGCCGAATTCCTTGGTGATCAGCTCCCACGCGAAGGGAATCGCGTCGTGCTTGAAATAGTCACCGAAGGAAAAGTTCCCCAGCATCTCAAAGAACGTATGGTGGCGCGCGGTATAGCCCACATTGTCGAGGTCATTATGCTTACCGCCAGCGCGCACGCATTTCTGCGCGGTGGTCGCGCGCTGATAGTCGCGCGTTTCAACACCGGTGAACAGGTTCTTGAATTGTACCATGCCCGAGTTCACGAACATCAAAGTCGGATCATTGCGCGGCACCAGAGGGCTGGACGCCACCACTTCGTGCCCCTGCTTGGCAAAGTAGTTCAGAAAGGTCGATCGGATGTCGTTCAACGTGGGCATGGGGCTCTCTCAGCGCGCAATCAGAATGGTCTGCGCAGGTTTATCGCTGTGCCCGCAGAGTGTCCACAGCATTGACCTTCCAAACGAAACAAGGCGGCCCCGATGGACCGCCCTGTTCCAGGTATTCTCGGCACCATCGGAGTGCCGGGGGATTTAGGCTGTTCCCGTCAGCGTTCGTTAAGCCTCGAGGATATCGTCATCCTCGGCCGCGCCGGGCGGCATGTCGAAGTCCAGACCATGGGCCGCGCGGATCTTGTCTTCGATATCCAAAGCGATCCGTGAGTGATCGCGCAGATATTGCTTGGCATTCTCACGCCCCTGCCCGATCCGTTCGTCCCCGTAGCTGAACCACGACCCCGATTTCTCGACCACACCGGCCTTGACGCCCAGATCCAGCAGCTCACCCATTTTCGAGATGCCTTCGCCATACATGATGTCGAACTCGACCTGTTTGAACGGAGGGGCCACCTTGTTCTTGACGACTTTGACACGGGTCTGGTTGCCGACGACCTCATCCCGATCCTTGATCGCGCCGATACGGCGAATGTCCAGACGAACCGAGCTGTAGAATTTCAGCGCATTGCCACCGGTCGTGGTTTCAGGGCTGCCAAACATCACGCCGATCTTCATCCGAATCTGGTTGATGAAGATCACCATGCAGTTCGAACGGCTGATCGAGCCGGTCAGTTTGCGCATCGCCTGGCTCATCAGACGGGCCTGAACGCCGACATTGCTGTCGCCCATGTCGCCCTCAAGTTCGGATTTCGGCGTCAGCGCCGCCACCGAGTCGACCACGACCATATTCACCGCGCCAGACCGGACCAGCGTGTCGGTAATTTCCAGCGCCTGTTCGCCGGTGTCAGGCTGCGAGATCAGCAACTCATCCAGATCAACGCCCAGCTTGCGGGCGTATTGCGGGTCCAGCGCATGTTCCGCGTCGACAAACGCACAGACACCGCCGCGTTTTTGCTGTTCGGCAATACAATGCAGGGTCAGCGTTGTCTTACCCGAGCTTTCGGGCCCGTAAATCTCAACAATCCGGCCCATCGGCAGACCGCCGATTCCCAGCGCGATATCCAAACCCAGAGACCCGGTCGAGCTCGCCTCGATATCCTGCTTGGCATCTTCGCCCAGCTTCATGATCGAGCCTTTACCGAATTGCCGTTCGATCTGGGCCAGCGCGCTATCGAGCGCCTTTTGCTTGTCCGCGTTTTTCTTGTCGCTCATCGTCAGAAGATCCGCCATTGTCCTGTCGCCTTCCCTTTTGTCACACCCTTTGCCGGGCGGCAATCGCTGCTTTGTTCGCCTCTTGTTCCTTATGGGACCAAAAAGAGAACATTTCAACTAAAACTTACAGAACTTACTCTTGGCCAATTGTGTTAAAGATCCGTTTACGCCAATCTGCCATCTTGACGACGATCGATATGGGGCCACTAAATGCTTGTTTTCTATAAGGAACGCCTTGCGATTTTATCTGTCCCCAAAACCGGCAGCACCGCATATCACTCCGCATTGCGTGACCGAGCCGACCTTGTGATCACCCACCCGCCCGAGCTGAAACACGCACCGGTGCGCCGATATGACCGATTTATTCAGAACATGTTCCGCAAAATGTACGACACCGAGATGGAGATCATGGCCGTTGTGCGCGAACCCATCGACTGGCTGGGCAGTTGGTACAGGTTTCGTCGGCGCAAAGATCGCATCGGGCATCCGCATTCGACGCGGGATCTCAGCTTTGATGCGTTTGTGCAGGCCTATATGCAGACCCCTCGGCCCGAATTTGCGGATGTCGGCAGTCAGAGCGAGTTCTTCCGCACCCGCAACAATGGTGTCGGGGCCAGCCATGTTTTCAAATATGACAATCAGGACAGAATCGTGGATTTCCTGCAAAACAGGTTGAACTACGAGTTCTCATTGCAGCGCGAGAATGTCTCACCACCCGCAGAAACAACTCTGTCTTCTGCAACCGAGGCCGCGCTCCGAAAGCATTCCAAGGCCGATTTTGCAGTCTATGAGGCGGCGCAATAGGCGTCAGTTCATCTGCTGAAAAACCGCCTCGGTCAATTGCGTCAAAGAGAAGGGCTTGGGCAGAAAGGTCGAGTTGGGAACCTGCGGGCCCGAGTCGCCAAACGCGCCTTCGGTATAGCCCGAGACAAACACGACCCGGACATCCGGCCGCGTCTCCATGGCCTTGGCAACCCAGGTCGGGCCATCCATTCCGGGCATGACCACATCGGTCACGAACACATCCACGTTCAGGTCGACATCTTCCAGCAAGGTCAGGGCGTCCTCGGCGGATTCGGCCTCAAGCACCGTATAGCCTTTCAGGCGCAACGCGCGGGTTGCGAAGGCGCGCACGGGTGCTTCGTCCTCGACCAGTAGCACCACGCCCTCGCCCTGACGCGCCGTTTTGGAGTCTGGAACATCTTCGGGCTGCACCTCGACGGGTTTCGCTTCGACGCAAACCGGCAAGAGCAGTGAAAATTCGGTGCCACGACCGACGGCGCTGTCGACAAAGATGAAGCCACCCGTCTGTTTGACGATCCCGTAAACAGTGGAAAGGCCAAGCCCCGTGCCCTCGCCCGTGCGCTTGGTCGTGTAAAACGGCTCGAACACTTTTTGCAGTTTGTCGGCGGGAATACCGACGCCGCCGTCGATCACCTTGACGGTCATGTAGTCACCAGGCGGTACTGTGGCTCGGTCGCGGCGCAAAGGCTCCGTCAGGCTCAGCACCTCGGTTTCGATGCGAATCTCACCGCCCTCGGGCATTGCATCGCGCGCATTGACGACTAGGTTCATCAACACCTGCTCCAACTGGCGCTTGTCCGCGCGCACCGGTTTGAGGACAGGATCATGGCTGAGCGTCAATTGAACTTTCTCACCGACCAATCGATTCAATAGGTGGATGAGGTCCGAGATGGTGTCGCGCACGTCCAGAACCTCAGGCCGCAAGGTCTGTTTGCGCGAAAAGGCCAGAAGCTGGCTGACCAGAGCCGCCGCGCGATTGGCATTCTGATTGATTTGAACGAGGTCACCATAGTTGGGATCGTTTTGATCATGGCGCAGCAACAGCAGATCGCAATGACCTGATATCGCGGTTAAAAGGTTATTGAAATCATGCGCAACCCCACCGGCCAACTGGCCGACAGCCTGCATCTTCTGACCCTGAACAAATTGCGCCTCAAGTGTTTTTAGCTCGGTTGCGTCGTTCAAGACTGCGATCAGGTGGGTTTTCCCGTCGATCTGAACCCGGTCCAGAGTGACCTGAACGAACAACTCTTTGTCATCGCGGGTCAGTCGCTGGAATTCGGATCGAGCGACTTCTTCACCCGATGCCGTTTGCGCCAGCCACTCCAGAATCGGATGGCTCAGCCCCTGCAGAATCTGGTCGATATTGGTCTGGTTCAGACTAAGATCACCCAAAAGCGCCCGCGCCATTTGGTTTGCCCGCAGTATGATCCCCTCAGGCGTCATGCAAAGGATCGGGACGGGCAGTTCAGCAAGTGAGGATGCTTGCTGGGGTTGGACAGTCTGAGAAACCGGCATCAAAACGAGGTGCCGCACCGCCCCCGATGCTGAAACACCCGTGACCGCGACGCGCGTTTCCCCTTCATGCGCAAGGACCGAGCAGATCTGACCATCCTGTGGCAATCCGTCCGGAAACACCTTTTCGATCGAGCCCGGTGCCGCGCCGAAAAACACCTTGGCCGCGGTGTTGCAGTGCAGCAAGCACCCACCCCGACCGATGGTCAGCACGGGAAGGACAATCTTGTCCCACTGCCCTTGGTGGCCAAGCTTGAATTGCCAACAGAACAGATGGTTCCCCAAGCGGATCACCGAAACCGGAACGCTCTCACCACCGGTGATGATGTCCTCATCCGCCGAACCTTTTGCCTGGGCCAGCGTTTGTAACCTCAGCAGCAAGCTCGACGGGTTGGCGAAGACCGAGCGCAGAACCTCGGGCAGCGTAGCCTCCGGGCTGGTATTCAGCTGTTTGCGCGCAATTGGGTTGGCGACCAGAACCGTTCCCTCTGCATCGGCGATAATGCTTGCGCAATCGTCCTGATCCACAAAAGTTGCCAGCATATCAAGAGTTTGCTGTGCAGCCTTGTCGGCAAAGAGACCCCTGACCAGAATCCAGAGTGTCGCAAAAAGGACCGATACTCCTACGACGATCATACCCTGCGTCCAGTCCGCAGGCACCCGGCCTGTATATGGCGCAACGTATAAAAGTGCGGCTAGTCCAACCAGAGCCAAAACACGTGCAGCAGACGGCGTTCTCCGCGAGCGGGGATCGGAGAACGAAAATGTAAAATCGGACATGAACGACCCGGGTAGCTTTTTTGAGAGCAATAACGATCCAAAATGGTTAATGCCCGCTTAACAGAGTTAAGGGGTTAAGAAAACTACCTGTAGTTGTTTGCGGTGAGCTGCTATTTTGTCAGATGCGCCGTGAAAAACCCATCAACGCCGTCGGTGACGCGCCAATTCCGCTCTAGCGTCACTGTCCATTCGGGGTTCTCAGACACAAAGTTCTCGACAACTTGTGCGTTTTCGTCCTGAAGCATCGAGCAGGTTGCATAAGAAAGAAGACCCTCGGGGTGAACCAGTTCCGCGACCTCACCCAGAATCGCACGTTGCAGATTGCTCAATTCGATCAAACGCTCTTCGGTCAGAGCCCATCTTCCGGCCGGAGCGCGCCTCCACGAGCCGCTGCCCGAGCAAGGTGCATCGACCAGTACGATGTCAAAGGGCGCGAAACCGGCAAGTTTCGCGGTCTCAACGCAGGTTACTCTTACGCCCGCGCGGTCAGCGCGGTTCGGCAGGTCCTGCATGCGCTTCGGGTTGATGTCATGCGCAAACACCTCGACGCCCTTATGGGCTGCGAGCGCCAGCGATTTTCCACCACCACCAGCGCAATAGTCAAGAACGCGCAAACCGGGTTTAAGGGGCAAAGCCGCCACAACCGCCTGACTGGCTGCATCCTGTAGCTCGACCAGACCGTCCAGATAAGCCCAGCTTTGCGCAACCTTGCGTGCGCCCTCAACCACGGTCAGGGCTGTCTCGCAGGCGGGATGGAGTTCAGTTTGCACTCCGTCAGCCGCCAAAGCACGGGCCGCACCCGCCACGTCTATTTTGCGCAAATTGACCCGAAGATGCACCGGAGCGCGGTTTTGCAGCGCCGCTGCCGCCTCCGTGGCTGCGTCGCCCAAAGACGCCGAAAACCGGGGCCAGAGCCAGTCTGGAATATCAAACTGCTCGGCCAGTGATACGAAATCCCGACCGTCCTCAGAGGCTTCAATCGGCGCAGGCGCGTGGCGTTCGCCGGTGAACAGAGTGTCCGGCGCTTGCCCTGCAGCACGCAGCGCTCCGATCATCAGGCCCCGGCCCGTCTCAGCCCCTCCAAGCGCCGCAAAGGACCGTTTGCAGCGCAGGGCTGTGAAAACGTGATCCCGCACCGCTGCGCGATCCTTGGAACCTGCGAACCGGCTGCGCCGCGCCCACCCAGTCAGGGCTTTTTCAACGGGCGCGCCGTCCAGAATCTGGTCAAGGATCTCGATTGAGGCCTGAACGCGGGCTGCCGGGGTCATTTTTCCCTCCGTCGGGTTTTCCGGGAACGCAAAACGGCGCCCGCGTCGGGGCGCCGCCTGCAACAGATCACCAGATCACATGATCCGGTAGTTCGGGCTTTCACGCGTGATCTGCACGTCATGCACGTGGCTTTCTTTCAGACCCGCCCCGGTGATTTTGACGAAATTGCAGTTCTTGCGCATCTCTTCGACCGTGGCACAGCCGGTATAGCCCATGGCCGCGCGCAGACCGCCGACCAGCTGGTGAACAACCGCTCCGGCAGAGCCTTTGTAAGGCACCTGTCCTTCGATCCCTTCCGGCACCAGCTTGTCATTGGCAGCATCCTTCTGGAAATAGCGATCCGCCGAGCCGCGCGCCATCGCGCCCAAGCTGCCCATGCCACGATAGGATTTGAACGAACGGCCCTGGTACAGGATCACCTCACCCGGGCTTTCATCCGTACCTGCGATCATCGAACCGACCATGGCACAGGACGCACCCGCCGCGATGGCCTTGGCGAAATCGCCCGAGAACTTGATGCCACCATCGGCAATCACCGGCACATCTCCTGCGGCAGACGCGCAGTCCATTATCGCCGTCAGCTGAGGCACACCAACACCGGCCACCATCCGAGTGGTACAGATCGAGCCCGGCCCGATGCCCACCTTGATCGCATCCGCACCTGCATCAATCAGCGCTTTGGTGGCGTCAGCCGTGGCAACGTTGCCCGCAATGATCTGGACCTCGTTCGACAGTGCTTTGGCGCGCTTGACCGCCTCCAGAACACCTTCGGAATGGCCGTGAGCGGTATCGACGACGATGATATCGACACCCGAGTCGACCAGCAGTTCCGAACGCTCAAACCCTGCATCCCCGACCGAGGTCGCGGCGGCAACGCGCAGACGGCCCAGGTGGTCCTTGCAGGCCGTTGGGTTCAAAACGGCTTGTTCCGTGTCTTTCAGGGTAAGCAAACCGGTCAGTTTGCCCTCACCATCAACGACCAGCAGTTTTTCGATCCGGCGGGCGCGCATCAAGGATTTGGCCTCTTCCCGATCGGCGGGCTCTTGCAGCATCGCCAGATTTTCCGAGGTCATCATGGCCTTGATCGGCGTGTCGTCTGACGTGGCAAAACGCATGTCCCGGTTGGTCACGATGCCGACAACGCGGCCCTGCTCATCCACAACCGGGAAACCGGTGAAGTTGTAGCGCTGAACCAACGCCTGCGCGTCTGCCAGCGTCTGATCGGCGCGCAGCGTCACCGGGTTGTAGACGATGCCCGATTCGAACCGCTTCACCCGGCGGACCTCGCGGGCCTGTTCTTCGGCCGAGAGGTTCTTGTGGATCACACCGATCCCACCGGCCTGTGCCATGGCGATAGCCATACGCGCCTCGGTCACTGTGTCCATGGCCGAGCTGAGCAGCGGGATGTTCATGGAAATCTGGCGCGTTACGCGCGTTGTTGTATCCGCCGTTGCAGGCAGCACCGAAGATGCGCCCGGAACAAGAAGTACGTCGTCAAAGGTAAGTGCCTCACGAATCTGCATCATCAAACCCCATGCAAAAGCCCGTTTGGCGGTGACCCTATTGCATGGATTGACCCGAAGGAAAAGCCCCAGAGCCCAAGTTGTTGGCCCTTGGGTGGGGATAGCACGTCATAAAACGACGCTCGTTGTGCAAAACGTGCCGCTGTCAGGGCTTTCCCTTTGTGAATAAACTCATATCTTCCCCGGCATACGCGCGAACACTTTAAAGGCAGGCCGACCATGACCACCGACCCCCTTGTCGTCTTTACCCCCTCGGGCAAACGCGGGCACTTTCCCGTTGGCACCCCGATTCTGACCGCCGCCCGACAGCTGGGCGTCGATCTGGATTCGGTTTGCGGAGGGCGTGGCATCTGCTCGAAATGTCAGATTACGCCCAGCTACGGCGAGTTCCCCAAGCACGGCGTTACCGTCTCGGAAGACGCTTTGAGTGAATGGAATGCGGTCGAGCAGCGCTATGACGACAAACGAGGTCTGAAACCCGGCCGTCGTTTGGGCTGTCAGGCCTCGGTTCAGGGCGATGTTGTGATCGACGTGCCACCCGAAAGCCAGGTCCACCGTCAGGTTGTCCGCAAGGCCGCAGCGGCGCGTGCCATCACCATGGACCCGGCCACGCGGCTATATTTCGTCGTAGTCGAGGAACCCGACATGCACTCGCCCACCGGCGATCTGGAGCGTCTGGAACGCGCCCTGCGCGAGCAGTGGAAGATCGAGGCTGTCACCGCCGATCTGTCCCTGATGTCGAAGCTGCAACCGGTTCTGCGCAAAGGCAAATGGGAAGTCACAGTCGCCGTTTACAAGGGCCACAAAGACCCGGTAGCCCGCATCGTCGAAATCTGGCCCGGCCTGCACGAAGGGGGCCTTTATGGTCTGGCCATCGACCTCGGCTCGACCACGGTTGCGGCGCATCTGACCGATCTGGAGACGGGAGAGGTCAAGGCATCCTCGGGCCTGATGAACCCTCAGATTCGCTTTGGTGAGGACCTCATGAGCCGCGTTTCCTACGCCATGATGAACCCCGGGGGCGATCAGGAGATGACCAAGGCCGTGCGTGAGGCGATCAATGACCTGACCACCTCAATCGCTGAAGAAGCGGGCATTGACGCCAGTCTGATCGTTGAGACTGTATTTGTCTGTAACCCGGTCATGCACCATCTGCTGCTGGGTCTGGACCCGGTCGAACTGGGGCAAGCTCCGTTCGCGCTGGCAACGTCAGAGGCGATGTCCCTGCCCGCGCGTGAGATGGACCTGACCACGATGAACCCGCGCGCGCAGATCTACATCCTGCCCTGTATCGCCGGTCACGTGGGTGCGGACTGTGCCGCCGTTGCCCTGTCGGAAGAACCCGGCAAGTCCGAGGACCTCGTACTGATCGTGGACGTGGGCACCAATGCCGAAATTCTGCTCGGCAACACCAGCCGCGTTCTGGCCTGTTCGTCTCCTACGGGGCCTGCTTTTGAAGGCGCGCAGATCAGTTCTGGCCAACGCGCCGCCCCCGGCGCGATTGAGCGGATCGAGATTGATCCCGTCACCAAGGAGCCCCGTTTCCGTGTGATCGGGTCCGAGAAATGGTCCGATGAGGACGGGTTCGATCAGGACATTGCCACCACCGGTATCTCTGGCATCTGCGGCTCGGGCATCATCGAGGCCGTGGCCGAGATGCGAATCGCCGGCCTGTTGGACGAAAGCGGTCTGATCGGTTCGGCCGAGCAAACCGGCACCCCTCGCTGCGTTCCCGAAGGGCGTACACACGCCTATCTGATCCATGATTCCAGCGCGGAAGGTGGCCCTCGGATCACCGTCACCCAAGGCGATATCCGGGCTATCCAGCTGGCGAAATCGGCGCTTTATGCCGGTGCGCGTTTGTTGATGGACGAGATGGAGGTCGACCGCGTGGATCGCGTGGTTCTGGCCGGGGCTTTTGGCGCGCATATCTCGACCAAACACGCGATGGTTCTGGGTATGATCCCGGATGCGCCGCTCGACAAGGTCTCCAGCGCGGGCAACGCGGCTGGTACCGGCGCCCGGATTGCCCTGTGCAACATCGGCTCGCGCGCCGAGATCGAGCGTGTCGTGCGCGAGATCACCAAGATCGAAACCGCCATCGAGCCGAAGTTCCAAGATCACTTCGTCGCCGCCAACGCGATCCCGCACAAAACCGACCCATTCCCGGAACTCGCACAGGTCGTTACCCTGCCCGCACCGTCCTTCAACACCGGTGGCGGGGAAGCCGAAGCGGGCGGAGGTCGCCGTCGTAGACGCCGCGGGTAACGAAGCGTCAAACCTAAGTCGCTACCTGCTTCAACCATCAGGTCGAGGCAGCAAGCCTGTGCCACAAAAGGTCGCTTACTTGCTGTAGAATCAGGTGAGTTTTGGAGCGGGTAGCGGGAATCGAACCCGCGCGTTCAGCTTGGGAAGCTGACAGGCTACCATTACATCATACCCGCCGCGAGATTTGAGATACCATCGCCACCTGAGGAACTGCAAGCGCCTTTCGGTGAGGTCTATGGATTACTCTGTCCGTGCCCGCAGGGAGTCGATCAGCGATTGGTCAACATCCAATGCCTCGCACGCCGCGTCCAAGGTCCGTTTGTCCAAATGCTGTGGGTTTAGATCTATCTCTTTTGAGAACGCATCAACGATGGTTTGCATTGCTTTGATTCTCGCAGATTTTTTGTTATTGGCCGGAATAACGTGCCACGGCGCAATGTCGGTTGACGTACGCGCCAGCATTTCATCGACAGCGATCTCGGCCTCGTCCCAACGCTCGCGATTGCGGAAATCTTCATAAGTCAGCTTCCAACGCTTCAATGGGTTGCGTAGGCGTTCTGTGAAACGCGCCATCTGTTCGTCTTGTGAGATGTGAAAGAACAGCTTTACGATCCGGGTGCCGTCATCAACGAGCATGCGCTCGAAATCGTTGATCTCTCGATATCCCGCCCGCCACCGTTTCTCCGGTGTGAATTTCTCGATCCGTTCCACCAGAACACGCCCGTACCAACTGCGGTCAAAGGCCGAGATTGCACCTTCTGGCGGTAAACGTTCCCAAAACCGCAGCAGATAGTGGCGATTGAGATAGTAGTTGCGCGGCGCGCCGATCGGCCAGACTTTGAAACTGCGCGGATCAAGTGCCTGGCTGATACGGCGGATCGTGCCTCCCTTGCCTGCAGCATCCCAGCCTTCAAAGACGATCACACCTTTGGTTCCATGGAAGAGAAAAGCTTGCTGAATACGCGCCAGTTTCGCCTGCAGATCGATCAGCTTGTCGAAATAGTCCTTCTTGCCCAACTTCTCACTCAGGTCTGCGTCGGCCAGTTTTGGAGGGTGATGTTTGGACATGAAAGCACCTGATCGTTGAGGAAAGGATCGCCCCAGTCTCAACGATATCACGTTTGCTGCATTGATCAGGGTCAAACGAAAAAGGCCGGGCGCAGGGCCCGGCCTTTGATCTGATAGCTCGGAAAATCAAGCGCGACGGCGACGGCCACCGCCGCGACGACCGCCTGCTCCACCGGCCGCAGCCGCTTCTTCAGGCGATTTGTTGAACTTGATCCATGCGCCACCGTGCGGGTCGTTGTTGGTCAGCAGGTTGGCGGCGCGGATGGCCTCCATCTCCTTACCTGCGCGCGGCAGGGTCGAGCCCAGACCGAACATCTGAACGAAGGCCTCATCATCCATGCCTTCGGGCAGGATGATACCAGCTGCGGCAACGGCCTCTTTCTTCTCGGCGATTTTCTTCTGTGTCGTGGGCAGAGCAACCGGGTTCATGATCGCGGACGTCATGCCAGCACCCATTGCCATCGGCAGGAAGGCGTTGTTGATGCCGTGGCGGTTCGGCAGACCGAACGAGATGTTGGATGCACCGCAGGTGGTGTTCACGCCCAGTTCCTCACGCAGACGACGGACCAGAGCGAAGACCTGCTGGCCCGCGGTTGCCATCGCACCGATCGGCATAACCAGCGGGTCGACAACGATGTCATGCGCCGGGATGCCATAGTCGGCGGCACGCTCAACGATCGTCTTTGCAACGGCAAAACGCACATCGGGGTCTTCCGAGATGCCGGTGTCATCGTTCGAGATCGCAACAACCGGAACGTTGTATTTCTTGACCAGCGGCAGAACCATCTCCAGACGCTCTTCCTCGCCGGTGACCGAGTTCAGCAGCGGGCGACCTTCGGCTGCGGCCAGACCGGCCTCCAGAGCCCCCGGAACCGAGCTGTCGATGCACAGCGGCACGTCGACCAGGCCCTGAACCAGCTCAACGATCTTGGTCATCAGCGGCGGCTCGGTCTCGTTCGGGTTGGGGTTCGAGTTGTAAACAACGCCTGCGTTGATATCCAGAACGGTCGCGCCTGCAGCGACCTGCGCCAGCGCGTCTTTCTCAACGGTCGAAAAGTCACCTGCTTCCAGCTCAGCAGCCAGTTTCTTGCGGCCCGTTGGGTTGATCCGCTCACCAATCACGCAGAAGGGTTCGTCAAAGCCCAGAACGGCGGTTTTTGTTTTTGATTCTACGACTGTACGGGTCATGTCCGTTCCTTAAGCGTTGACTGGCTTTGCCGAAGCGCCGCCGTTGTTGATGGCCCAGTTGGCGTTGGTCTTGATACCGCCAAGGGGGAAGAAGTGTACGTTGGTGATGTTGAAATCCGGGTTCGCCGCTTTGTATTCGGCCAGCTCGGTGATCACATCATTCGGCTCATATGGCAGCAGCAGCTTGGAGACATCCATGGCGCGCTTTTGCAGAACTTTCAGCGACGGGCCAACACCACAGGCGATGGCGAACTTGATCAGGGTCTGCAGCTTGGCAGGACCTGCGATACCGATATGAACCGGGATGTCGATCCCCGCCTCTTTCAGGCTGTTGGCCCATGCGATAATCGGCTTTGCCTCGAACGCGAACTGCGTGGCCAGCGCCATCTCGGCGTCGGTGGTTTCGCTGAATTTCTGTTTCCAGCGCAGCGCGTCGTCGACATTCTTGGTCGAGCCGTCCGGGTCAATGTCCTTGTTGCCTTCGGGGTGACCGGCAACATGCAGGCGCTTGAAACCGGCTTTGTCGAACAGGCCGGACTCCAACAGTTGCATCGAGCTGTCGAAATCACCGTGCGGCTTGGCCACACCACCGGCCAGCAGCAGCGCCTGATCAACGCCCGCCTCGCCCTGGTACATCGAGATCCAGTTCTCAAGCGTCGCGGCATCCTTGATGATGCGCGCCGGGAAGTGCGGCATGACCGGGTAACCTTCGGCGGCGATGCGCTTGGCGGTTTTCACCATGTCTTCGATCGGAGTGCCCTCGATATGGGCGATGTAGACACGGGTGCCTTCGGGCAGCAGCGCGCGGAAATCTTCGACCTTTTCTGCGGTGCGCGGCATGACCTCGATCGAGTAGCCCTGCAGAAAGGCTTCGACGGTCGGGTTTACAGGGCCGTTTTCGGCGGCATCACGTTTCTTGAAGTTCAGCAAAGCCATCGCGGCCTCCCATATAGATTTCGGGCTCATGCCCAACCGTCATTCGCGATCAGTGCCTTGATGCGGTCTTGATCGTATTCCGTTTCCAGACGCACAGCCTGCGCTTCGGCAATCTCGGACGGGTCGCCCTCGACCGCGAAAGGCTCGGCCTTGCGCCATTCGGCGAGGTAGGCGTCACTGTCCTTGGCGTTCACCTTCATGGCGGCGCGGTCGATGGCCTGTTCAAACCGTTCTTCCAACTGCCGCTTTGCGCCACGACGGCCTTTGCCGACGATGACCTGAGCGGGAATGTCGCGCCAGTACACGATGGTGACGTCAGGCATAGCTGTGATTCCTCCTAACCAATGGGGCGGTTCTAAACGTCTATATTGGGCTAAGGAGGTCGGTTTTCGACACCCAGCGCCTTCCAAGCGACCTTTTTGCCTATGACGGTGTACAGTCGTTTTAGCCGGGTTTCACATAAAACCAGATATCAAAACTTTCAACGCTTGTATGAGGATGACTCAACTCAAGCAAAAACCCCGGGCGGCAACACCGTCCGGGGCTTGTTTTTAAGGGCGTTTTCGGCCTTAGCCGACCAGACCGCCATCTTCGCGCGTGACCGCGATGATGGCCGAGCGTGGCACGGCATCGCCGCCTTCGGGCCAGTGGCTGTTGCCGTCCTCACCGGGGTGTTGGACGCCCACAAACATGGTGCGGCGATCCGGCGACCAGCTGAGGCCGGTGATCTCGCACTCATTCGGGCCGACCAGGAAGCGACGGATTTCGCCGGTGACCGGGTCACCTGCCAACATCTGGTTGTTGCCCTGACCTTCGAAATCACCTTCGTTGCCATAGTTGCCGTCGGTCTGGATCCACAGCAGGCCGTTGCTGTCGAATTTCAGACCATCGGGTGAGTTGAACATGTTCTCGGCATTGACATTGTCCGACCCGCCATAGGCGTCCTGATGAACATTCGGGTTACCTGCCAGCACATACAGATCCCAGCCAAAGCCGGGCGCGGTATGATCGCCACCTTCGGGACGCCAGCGCACGATCTGGCCATAGTTGTTGGCCTCGCGCGGGTTCGGACCGTTGACCGAGGTGTCATCCCCACCGGCATTCGGCTTGACGCCCCGGTTCTTGTTGTTGGTCAGACAGCAGTAGACCTCGGCCACGTTCGGGTTGGCCGCTACCCATTCGGGGCGGTCCATGGTGGTCGCGCCCACAGCAGACGCGCCCTGACGGGTGTGGATGCTGATTTCAGCCTGCGAAGCCAAACCGGTTGTTTCAGGCGTCAGGTCCAGCCACTCACCAGTGCCGTCATCGTTGAACTTGGCAACCGACAGCGTGCCGTTTTCCAGAAGCGCGTTGGTGTCAACACCCGCCGCATAGACACCGTCCGACACGAAGCGGTATAGGAACTCGCCGCGCTCATCATCGCCCATATAGACGACAACGCGACCGTCATTGTTCACGAGGGACTCGGCGTTTTCATGCTTGAAACGACCTAAAGCGGTCAGCTTGCGCGGGGTCGAGGTCGGGTCGGTCGGGTCGATCTCAACCACATAACCGGCGCGGTTCGGTTCGTTGGGGTTTTTCGAGACGTCGAAACGGTCATCGATCTTGGCCCAGCCATAGCCCCAGTCGCTGGCCGACACGCCATAGCGCTTGAGTTCCGGGCTGACCTCGTGGTTTTCGTCTTCCGCCGAGAAGTAGCCGTTAAAGTTCTCTTCACAGGCCAGATAGGTGCCCCACGGCGTCATACCGTTGCCGCAGTTGTTCCAGGTGCCCTTGGAGGTTGTGCCGGTCGGGTCAGCAGCAGTTTTCATCAGGTCATGGCCCGCAGCCGGTCCGGTGAGGGTCATGTCGGTCTGCGGAGTGATGCGGCGGTTATACGGGCTGTCCTTGACGATGCCCCATGTGCCGTCGGTATTGGCAATCTCGACCACAGTCACACCATGGGCCATCATACCCTTGGCGACATCGTCGTCCGAGGCCGCCTTGGCATCGGGGTTGTTGCCCCACAGGATGTCACGATTGGTGTATTCGTTGTTCACGACCAGCAGAACATGACCGTCATGGAAGAACACGTCCTGACCGTCGGTGTTGTCGCCAAAGGCGCGTTCCTGACTTGCGGCGGTGCCGCGGGTCGCGTGATCGAACTCGGGCGCGTCAGACCACAGCGGATCGCCCCATCGTACCATAACCTCGGCCTTGTAGCCTGCGGGCACGACAACCTCATCGGCAGTTGAGACCGGAATCGCCTCGAACGAGAACCGATCAGCTGACGCGCGCGCACCTGTGGGCAGAAGCGAGCCGCCTACTGCGGTAAAGCTGCCCATGGCCAGAACGCCCCCCAGAAAGCCACGTCGCGACAAGGCGCGTTCGACCACGCGGTCGAATTCACATTCTTCGGGGCGCGGATTTACGACTTCATCAAATTCATCGAAGGACAGGGTGCGCTCATCTTTCATGGCAGTCTCCGTATCTGGCTGTAAGCTTGAAGAGAATCCCGAAATGGGGATCGGCACGGGAATTGCATTTCAGTATGAACGCTGTGTGACACTCACGTTAATTTCAAAATTGAAATCACTTGCGCGTCGGCGATCCCCCGCCTAGGGTCAACTTAACTCGAAAATCGGAGGGCGTTACGAATGGCGCCCAAGCGTCCCAAAGGTGCGGGCGCGTTCCCGAAGGCGGTCGAAAGCCCCGCGCCGGCAAGACCCGATCCAGATGCACTCTATGCGGCGTTGGATCTGGGGACAAATAGCTGCCGCATGTTGATAGCCCAACCCAAGGGGAGCGGGTTCCATGTGGTCGACAGTTTCTCCAAATCCGTGCAGTTGGGCGCGGGTCTGGAACGCACGGGACGGCTGTCCCGCGCGTCCATGTCGCGCACCGTTCAGGCGCTGCGAATCTGCCAGCAAAAGCTCAAGCGCAACAAGGTCAAACGGATGCGCCTGGTCGCAACCGAGGCCTGTCGGCGCGCGAAGAACTCGCGCGATTTTATCCGGCAGGTGCGGCGCGAAACTGGCCTGAACCTTGAGATCATCCAACCCGAGGAAGAGGCCCGTCTGGCCGTTATCTCCTGCGCGCCTCTGGTGTCGACCAAGACCGAGCAGTTGCTGGTCGTGGATATCGGCGGCGGCTCGACCGAGCTGGTGTGGATCGACATCTCATCGGTTCCGCGCCGCGACCGGCCTGCGGCAATCATGCGTCTGCATAACGGCTTTCATACCGCTGACAGCCCCTTTCCGGCCGCCAAGGTCGTGGACTGGATCAGCGTCCCTCTTGGCGTCGCAACCCTGCGCGACCAGTTTCATGACGTTGAGGATGACTCGGCCCGGTTTGCCCTCATGAGCTGGTTTTTCGAGGAAAACCTCGCCGATTTTGCCCCTTATAAGGACGAACAGACCCGAGCGGGTTTTCAGATCGTCGGCACCAGCGGCACTGTAACAACTGTAGCCGCCTCGCATCTGGGCCTTAAGCGCTATGACCGGACCAAGGTGGACGGTTTGCGCATGACCAGCGATCAGATTGACAAAGTCATACGCGGGTATTTAGAACTCGGCCCTCACGGGCGACGCCGAGACCCTCGGATTGGGGATGACCGGCAGGCCCTGATCATGTCCGGCTCGGCCATTTTGCAGGCCCTTTTGCGTTGCTGGCCCACCGACCGCCTGTCTGTTGCGGATCGGGGACTGCGCGAAGGACTGCTTTATGCGCAGATGAGCGCGGACGGCGTATTGGAAGACGGACCGTTCTGATGGCGAAGACACCGAGTGGAAAAAACACCTCAGGCCGTGGACAGCGTGACCTGAAGGTCAAGGTGAAGACGGCGCGTGGGCGCAAGCTCAGCTCGACCCGCTGGCTCGAGCGGCAGTTGAATGACCCCTATGTGAAGCGCGCGAATGCCGAAGGCTATCGTGGGCGCGCTGCGTTCAAGATCCTTGAGCTGGATGAGAAATTCCGCTTTCTGGTCCCCGGCGCGCGCGTTGTTGACTTGGGCTGTGCCCCCGGTGGCTGGCTGCAGGTCGCCGTCAAGCGGGTGAATGCACTCGGCGAGAAAAGCGGCAAGCGTATCGGCACCGTTCTGGGTGTTGACCTGCAAGAGGTTGAACCGGTTGCAGGCGCGACGGCCCATGTGCTGGATTTCATGGAAGATGACGCGGACCTCAAGGTCAAAGAGTGGCTGGGCGGCAAGGCGGACGTTGTGATGTCGGACATGGCTGCCGCGTCTTCGGGTCACAAGCAGACCGACCATTTGCGGATCATGGCCCTGTGCGAAACCGCCGCTTACTTTGCCTTTGATGTGCTGGAAGAAGGCGGCACCTTTGTGGCCAAGGTTCTGGCCGGTGGCGCCGAGGGCGATTTGCAAAAGCTGCTCAAGCAGAAGTTCGAGAAAGTCGCAAACGTCAAACCGCCTGCATCGCGTTCGGACAGTTCCGAGAAGTTCGTGGTTGCGACCGGATTCCGAGGCGGCGCCTAGTCCTCAAGTACGATCTGACCGGCCAACCGCTGTTCGCGTAGCGACGCGGCGGCGATGCCTTGCAGCATCAGCCCCTCACCATGGTTCAGATCAATCGGCTTGCGGTCTCGAAGTTCCGCGATCCGTTGATCCATTGAGACCTGCCTGCCACTTAAGGCTGGCTGTTTCAAAACATGTTCCGACATATGACACCTAATACGACCCGTTGGCCTGACACCCTCAGACATAGGTCTACCTGTGAAATCTGCCGGGATGATGGCGCGAAACGGGCGTGCAAAGGCCGTTCTTATGGCCCGAGTTGCCGAGAAAACTCTTGCAGGTTCGGATCATTGGGAATGCGCTGCAAGCCCTCCTGCACGACCTCACGCGCGGCCTGCGGCCCGCGATTGATCTGCGCCAGCTGCACCAGCATCGGCCAGGCTTCCGAACGCTGAGGGTCGAGGGTCACAACCTCGCGAAAGGCACGCTCGGCTGCTGGAGCGTTGCGGAAGGTCAGTGCCATTCCGCCTAGCACCATATGGGTTTCAGGGAAATCCAGACGGTTTGCGATTGCCCCTTGCCACTCGGCAGTGGCCTGCCCTGCCAAGATCCGTTGTTCCTGCGTCAACGCCTCGGACGGGATTGTCAGGACCTCTTTCGCCGCCGAAATCCGAACGTTGCGCAGCGGGTCGGAAAGCAATGGTTCCAACCGCTGCACCTGATCGCGGGGAGAGGCCTGACGTTGCAAAGTCACAGCGTTGGCCCGAACCAGCGGGTCGGCATCCGTCAGTAACTCCGCCGTGGCGTCGGCCATCTGACGTGAGCCGAAGGGTTGCAGCAGATACGCCGCTGTTGCGCGCACGATCCCGGCCTGAGACGGATCGTTGGCAATCGCCAGCAGACCTTCGGGACTGTCCGCCTGCCCCGCCATCGCTGGCGCAAAGACCGAACCGAAATGCAGACCGCGATGGGTTGAGTCCGGAAACCAGCCCTCGATTTGCGCCGCGGCCCATGGCTGGTCTTTGTCGGTGTGGCAATCAGTACAGGCGTCCTGACCAAGGCCCAGATCAGGGCGCGGCACACGGAAACTGTGATCCCGACGACCGTCGACGCCCATATAGACACGCTCGATCATGTGGCAGGTCTTGCATTGCGCGCCTGCGCTGTCTTCGGGGTGGTGGTGATGCTCGGGCGTGTCATAGTCCTTGTGGGCCAGAGTTGGGAAATCCGGATTGCCTGCCGGAGAATGGCATTGCGTGCAGACCCCATTGCCATCGGCCCTCAGCGTCGCGCTATGGGGTTCGTGGCAGTTCATGCAGCCCACGCCCTGCGCATACATTTTGGATTGCAGGAAGGACCCGTAAACATAGACCTCATCCAAAATCTGACCGTCGGGGTGATAGGCCCCCGGTCGCAGCAGCGCCAGATTGTAGGCGTCGTGATAGGGCGTTCCGGGCAGAGGGTTGCCCTGCTCATGCGCCTCGCGACGGGAATGGCACCCTGCGCATTGCTGAATTTCGGCCTCGGTCTGGCCCTTGCCCCATGACATCGCGAACCCGGCCTCGCCCACCCCTTCGGGCAGTACACGGCCATTGACCCAGTCGATATGCGCCGAGCCGGGACCGTGGCAGGCCTCACACCCGACGCCGATCTCAGCTTGGCGAGACTGGTAACTGCGGGTTTGCGCGTCGTAGTTCTTTTCAAATCCCGTTGCGTGGCATTCAGCGCAGCGGGCGTTCCAGTTCTTGTAGGGTCCGGTCCAGTGCAGCCCGTCATCCGGGGGCAAATCCTGATCCGGGTAGAGGTGGAACCAGCGCTTGTTTTCCGTGTCCCAAACCACGTCGAAACTCTGCAATCGACCGGGATCGGTTTCGAACAGGTATTGCTGCAAGGGTTCTATGCCGACGACTGAGTGGACGTCATATTCGGTCATCACACCGTCTTTTTCAGTGACCTGAGCGGTTGGGACCTCGCCGCTATGGTCGAACAGGACCGACATGCCGTCATGCTCAAAGCGGGTGCCATCAAAATCGGCAACGATCCTACCTGCGCCGACCTCGGTCCAGGCGAGTGCGTGGTGAGAGTTGGCCCAGGCCTCGGCCTCATCTACGTGACAATCCGCGCATTGATCCGAACCGACATAGGACTGCGCGTTGGCGGCCCCGGCCAAGGCGACAAACAGCAACGCCCACCTCATGCCCGTGCGCCTTGTTCGTCGCGCTGCATATCCATCAAAGCGCCGTTATACTCCGCGCCGAGGATCAGGATCGCCGCACACAGATAGAGGAAAATCAACGCCGCCATCGCCCCCGCCAACCCGGCATAGGTGGCGCTGTAGCTGGCGAACTGGCCTATATAGATGGAAAACCCCCACCCTCCGGCCCCCAGCAGAACAAGGGTCAGAACGACGCCGGGCAAGATCTGCGTCACCCGATGGCGCCCGGTTGGCAGGATCAGATGCGCCAGCAGGATCGTACCCGCCGGAACCGCAATCGTGAAGGTCCAGCGCAGCCGGTCCACCGACAACCAGTTCGAGACATCCACATCCGTATGCTCGGACACGAGCTGCGTGTAGACGGGCAAGACAACCTCGACTGCGGCGATGATCAGGATCGCAGCGCCGCCCAGAATGACAAGACCAATGCAGAGCAACCGCGTTTTCCAGAACGGCCAGCTGTCCTGATCATGATAGGCCTGATTCATCGCTGCCCGCACCGCAGCCACCCCGTTCGAGGCGAAATAGACCGCCAGCAGACCGCCGATGGTAATCACGCCCGAGCCGGAGTTCTGCAGCACCGCGCGCAACTCGGAGACGATCGGTGCAGCTACATCCTGTGGCCATGCGCCGAAAATCAGCTCGATCAATTCGTCATTCACATAGCCCTGAGACAAAGCGCCCGCCAGCGCCACTGTAAACAGAACAAAGGGAAAAAGCGCCATCATCATCGACATGGCGACATGGCTGCTCATGACAAAGCCGTTCTTCTCGCCAAAGCGCCGAACGGCCAGGAAAAACGCCTTTATCAAACGGCTTGATATGGGATTCGCAGCACTGGACATAGGGAACTCTACCCTGCGCACCCTACGGGTAGAAGCCACCCAAGCGGAAAAACAATCATATAAATAATTGAGCGCATTGCATAAACTCTTTGCCCTGTGCAGGATCGTATCAAGCACCTTGCCTCAATCAGGTTTGCACATGCCTCTGGACCCGAACACCACCAAGCAAGTCCCCCGCGCCACACTGCCTGTGGTGCGTGATACCTGTATTGTCGCGACCCTTCTGGTATTGGGACTCTACGCAGGGGCTGCCTTCCTGATCCCGCTGACCATGGCGTTGCTAGTCAACGTGCTGATCATCGCGCTTAGCGACCGGATCGCTGCCCTGACGCGTGTCCCCGTCTGGCTCGCCAACATAGCCGGCGTCACCGTGGTTCTGGCTGGCCTGTTCATGATCATGTATATCCTCGGCAGTCAGGCCACCCAGTTTGCCCGCACCGTCGGCACCTATGAGGAGCAATTCGACAATGCCGTGAACCGCATCGCTGGATTGGTCGGCAGTGATGTGACGCGTTTTATCCGGGATAATCTGGTCAGCATCGACATGTCCTATGTCGCCCGCATCCTACTGGGCAGCGCGACATCGTTGCTGAACCAGTTCTTCCTGATCAGCCTCTATGTTGCGTTTCTGATGGCCGAGCGTCTGGCGTTTCGGAAGAAGATCCAGATGGCCGCCGGCAACCCTCAGACTGGTCGAGAATTCGCGGCCATGCTGGATGCGATCTCGATCAGTCTGCAACGTTATGTCGGGGTCAAAACGCTGATCAGCCTGATCACGGCAGGCATCAGCTACAGCATTTTTCGCTTGCTGGGCCTTGAATATGCCGAGACATGGGCCGTGCTGACCTTTGCACTGAACTTCATCCCCTCGATCGGGTCGATCATTGCCGTCATCTTCCCCGCGATGATCGCCCTGGTACAATTCGAAAGCATCGCTCCGTTTCTGGTGGTGGTTCTAGGCTGCGGTACCATCCAGTTCGTGATCGGCAATTTCCTCGATCCGGCGTTGCTGGGCCGGTCGCTGAACATGTCGACCTTTCTGGTCATCCTCGCCCTGATGTTCTGGACCACCGTATGGGGCCTGATCGGAGCCTTCCTGAGCGTCCCCCTAACTGTCTGTATCCTGATCGTCTTCAGCCATATCCCGGCGCTGAGGCCTGTTGCGATCCTGATGTCTCTGGATGGCAGGCTTGGGGATGACAGCAACGGCGCGGTTTCCGGCTAGTTTCGCCGCCGCGCGAAAACAATCAAATATAAGGAAGTCGGAATTCCTGTTGGTCTGCGTGGTATCGCGCTGATAACATGTTCTCATTACTTGAAAATCCCGAATCCGGGCCACTGCAGGCACTCGGCTGCGCGGCCTGCCTTTCGGGCCGGAACGGGATATTTTTATGAGCGCACTCAATCAGATCATGGATCTCAGATCCCGCATGGCGCAGTCTATCATTGGACAGACCGAGGTGATTGATCGCCTGTTGATCGGTCTTCTGGCCAACGGCAATCTACTGATCGAAGGTCTCCCGGGTCTGGCAAAAACGCGCGCGGTCAAGGCCATGGCGAAGAACATGGATGCTCAATTCAGCCGCATTCAGTTTACGCCGGACCTGCTGCCCTCAGACGTGACCGGGACCGAGATTTATCAGCAAACGGACAAAGGCAGCGAATTCAAATTCGAACCCGGCCCGATCTTCGCCAACATCGTCCTCGCCGACGAGATCAACCGTGCACCCGCCAAGGTTCAAGCCGCTTTGCTTGAGGCGATGGAAGAACGCCAGGTCACCGTGTCCGGCACCACCCACAAGATGGAGCCGCTATTCATCGTCATGGCCACTCAGAACCCGATCGAGCAAGAGGGCACCTACCCTCTGCCCGAGGCGCAGATGGACCGGTTTCTGATGCATGTGCAGATCACCTACCCTCCGGTCGAGGATGAGGTTGAGGTCATCCGCCTCGTGCGTGGCGAGGACATCGCCGCAGGCAAAGATGCCCCCAAAGAACGTCCGCCAGCGATCCCGCAAGACGCCATCTTTGACGCTCGTTCTGAGATCGGAAAAATCCATGTCTCAGATGCGATGGACCGCTATATGGCCGATATCGTGCAGGCCACCCGCACGCCCGAGGCACTCAGCCCCGAACTGGCCAGTTGGATCGAGATCGGCGCCAGCCCCCGTGCTTCGCTTGCGTTGGACAAATGCGGGCGCACCCATGCGTGGATGAACGAACGCGACTATGTCGACCCCGCGGATATCCGTGCCATTGCCCATGATGTGCTGCGCCACCGCGTGACCCTCAGCTTCGAGGCGCAAGGATCCGGCAAATCAGCAGATGACGTGATCGCCGAGCTGTTGCGTTTGGTTGCATTGCCCTGACCCTTAAGGATACCGGCCGCATGAGTCAGACTGCGCCATATTCCAAAGACCCGCGCATCCATGTGGATGCGGACCAGCTTGTGCGTCTTGGCCCCCGCGCCCGAGCGCTCAGCCTTTTGCCCCGTCAACCTGCGCGGTCGATCCTGAATGGCCGCCATGCCTCGCGCCTGCGCGGCCGTGGCCTAAACTTTGAAGAACTGCGCGGCTATCTGCCCGGTGACGACATCCGGACCATCGACTGGAAGGTTACCGCCCGCACCGGAGACCCCCATGTGAGGGTCTATACCGAAGAGCGCGACCGCCCGGCTCTGTTGCTGGTCGATCAGCGTGTTTCGATGTTCTTCGGAACCGTTGCTTACATGAAATCCGTCATTGCCGCCGAGGCCGCAGCGATTGCAGCGCATCGCGTATTGGGTCAGGGAGACCGTGTAGGCGGCCTCGTCTTCAGCGATACGAGCGTTGCCGAACATCGCCCTCAGCGCCGCGCAACGGCCCTGACGCGATTGTTGTCTTCCATAGCGGCGGCCAACTCCGCCCTGCATGCGGGCCTGACGCCAGAACCGACCGTTTACTTGAACGATATGCTGACCGAGGCTGCACGTGTCTGCCAAACAAGCGGATTGATCTGCCTATTCTCCGACTGCGACGGCCTGGATGACCGGTCGGAGGCGCTGCTCCGCCGTCTTGCGGCGTCGAACGACCTGATCGTGTTCAACGTCGCCGATCCGACATCGCACAGCTTGGCGCTGGACCTCAAATTGACCGTCTCGGATGGCGACGCGCAGATCGAAATCGACAGCTCCGATCCCGAGCTTTCCGCGAAAATCCGCGCCTCCATGGAGGATCGCCTTGAGCAGCTCCACAAATGGTCGCGCCGATACGGGTTCCCTGTGGTTCCCTTGACGACCTCGGAACCGGCACTGGACCAGTTGATGCGCCTGTTCGGACATGGCGGAGCACGGCGATGAGCATAGACACCACCGGGAAATCTCTGGTCGACTTGCTGAATATGCTCGAACCCGCGCCCGAGCCTTCACCCATTTCAATGATGCCCCAAACATGGGGATGGGCTGCATTGGCGGTCTTGCTGCTGGTCGTTTTATTCGCAGCGGTCTCGGTATTTCGTAAAAACAGGCGCGCCAACGCCTATCGCCGTGCTGCCCTGGAAGAGCTTTCGGCACCGGATATCCCGACAGCAAGAATCGCCGAGGTGCTGCGGCGGACGGCTTTGGCCGCATACCCAAGGGATAAAGTTGCAGGTCTATATGGTGACGAGTGGGTTAAGTTTCTAAACCAATCCTCTGATATGCCGTCATTAAATCAAGAATTAAGCCATGCGCTGACCGAAGCGCCATACAAGACAACACCCTCGAACGAAGACCTCAGGCAAATGGCCCGGCATTGGGTCAAGTCTCACAAACCGTATCGGAGCGCATGATGCTTTCCTTCGCTGCTCCTTGGGTCTTTCTCCTGCTGCCTTTACCCGCAGCCGTGTATTTCCTCGCCCCACCTCGGCGTGAGAAGACGGCCTCGGTCCGCATTCCCTTTTTTCGCCGCGTCGCGCAAGCCGCTGGTGTTGAGCCAAAATCCGGCTCCGTGATCCGAAGCCGCGCCAGACTGCAAACAGCCTGTATCATCATTATCTGGGTGCTTTTGGTTCTGGCCCTCGCCAGACCCGAGCGTTTGGGTGAGCCTATTGTGATTGAGAAATCCGCGAGGGATGTTGTTCTTGCCTTGGATATCTCAGGCTCGATGGATCAGCGCGACTTTCAGACTGACTCTGGCGCGCCGATGCAGAGGCTGGATGCAGTCAAAGGCGTTTTGAAACAGTTCATTGCCGAACGAGATGGCGACCGGATGGCGTTGATCATCTTCGGTACACGCGCATTCATTCAGGCCCCTTTCACCGAAGATCTCAATAGTTTGAATGGGTTCCTGGATCAAACACAAGTCGGCATGGCCGGTCCAAACACGGCTCTTGGCGATGCGATTGGTCTAGGAATTCGCACGTTCGAGTCCAGCGAAGTGGACCAGCGTCTGATGATCGTTCTCAGCGATGGGGCGGATACCTCAAGCCGCATGACGCCAGTGAACGCCTCGGCCATTGCTGCCGAGAAAAACGTGGTCATCTACACGATCGGGGTCGGAGATCCGAACGCCTCTGGCGAAGATCGCGTGGACCTCCAGACCTTGCAGGACATAGCCGACCGGACGGGCGGAGAGTATTTCTTTGCCGACGATACAACAGCTTTGGAGCAGACCTACGCCCGCATTGATGAATTGAACCCGCGAACCGTTGAAACCCAAAGCTATCGACCCCGTCAAAGCCTGTCCCATATTCCTTTGCTGCTGGCGCTGATGGTCCTTCTGGTCAGCACAGCCGGGTTCCATTTCTCCCACCGAAAAAAGGGAGTGAGCTGAACATGGACCTTACGGATTTCCATTTTATTCGAGTGTATTACCTGTTGCTCCTCATCCCAATGGCGTTCCTGTGGTGGAGGATCAGACCCAAGCCCACCCGTCAAGCAACTCAGACCACCGGGATCGCACCACATCTTGCTGCCGCCCTGCAATTGGGCGCGGAGGAGAACCGTCGAATTCACCCTATCGACGTCGCCATGATCATCGCCACGCTGGTCACTCTCGCGGCGGCGGGGCCGACGTGGTCGCGCGCGCCCAACCCGTTGATCGCGGATACCGCGCCGTTGGTAATCGCTCTCAAAGTCACCGAAAGCATGGAGACCACCGATCTTGCGCCTTCGCGCCTTGACCGTGCCAAGTTCAAAATCGCCGACCTGATCACCGAACGCACCGGATCGCGCACCGCGCTGATCGCCTATGCCGGCACCCCTCACCGCGTCGCGCCTCTGACCGAAGACGCCAACATTCTGCGCCCACTGCTTGAGGGGCTGACACCGGCCGTAATGCCAAAGCAAGGTGATGCCGCCGCTGATGCCCTGACGCTGGCGCAATCCATTTTGGACGAAAGCGAGAGCCCGGGCGCGGTTTTGTTTGTTCTGGACGATCTCGACCCGTCTCAGGTTTCTGCTCTAAGAACCTCAACTCATGATCTTTTCTTCTTGACCATGCTGCCCGATGGCGACCGGATTGCGCAGCTGGGAAGTGTCCAAGGTGCTTCGACTGTTTCGTTCACGGATGACGACCGGGATATCTCTCGGCTGCAACGCCAAATTCAGACCGCCTATACCGCAGCCCTGGACGATGATGATCGGCTGGACTGGCAAGACAAGGGTTGGATGCTGGCCTGGCCCGCCGCGCTGCTGTCGCTTTTGTGGTTCCGAAAGGGTTGGGTGATCCGTTGGGCGCTTTTGGCGTTGTTCGTCCTTCCGCCCTCGGGCGCGCGTGCCGAGGGATGGCGGGATTGGTTCCTGACACCGGATCAGCAGGGGCAAATTGCGATGAACCAGACCCGGTTTGGAGACGCGGCCGAGCTGTTTGAGGAGCCATATCACAAGGGCTATGCGTATCTCAAAGACGGACAATATAAACAGGCCTCTGAGATTTTCGCCGGTTTGAACACGGCCGAGGCCGCTTTTGCCGAAGGTCTGGCCCGTATCCGAAATCGCGAATACCGCCCGGCAATTGCGGCGTTCGAAACCGCTCTGGAACGACAACCGGATTGGCCAGAGGCGCAACATAACCTTGAGGTCTCCAAGGCTGTCTTGGACTATGTCGAAACGACCCGGGAACAGTCTGACACGGGCGAGGAAGCTGGCATCGGCGCGGACGATACGGTGTTCGACAATGACGACGCGCGCGGTAGCGAAACCACGGTCCAAGCGCCCCAGGATGGACCGCAAACGCTGAATGCGGAGCAATGGATCAGCACGATTGATACCGACATGCAGGATTTCCTGCGCAACCGATTCCTGTTGGAAAATCAGGAGCGAACAGAATGAGATACGCGCTCCTCTTCATTCTCTTCTTCCCCGTTTCCGTCTTCGCGCAAGGCAGCGATACAACGGCACCTCAGATCACCGTGGAAGTTCCCGAAGAACCCGTCATCGTCGGCCAGCCAGCGATTGTTCGGATCAAGGTTCTGGTGCCGACCTTCATGCCGCAACCGCCGGAATTTCCGTCTCTGGAGCAGCAGAACCTCTTGGTGCGCCTGCCCGAACGCGCCTCGGGGCCGGTCAGTGAGACCGTGAACGGAGAGACATGGTCGGGTGTTCAGCGCAGCTATAGGGTGTATCCTCTGATCGCCGGCGACATCACCTTCGATGCGCAGACGGTTACGGTGACCTATGCCGATCCCAACACAAGTGCCCCGGTTCAAGCCACGGTCGATCTGCCTCCGGTCATGATCTCAGCCGAAATACCCGGTGGCGCGGAAGGCCTCGACCCGTTGATCATCGCGACCGGGTTTACCCTCGAACAGAAACTCGAAGGCCCTACCGACATGCAGGCCGGTGACGCCATCACACGCGAATTGACTGCGCGTATCTCTGGCACAACGCCGCTGTTGATCCCGGTTCTGACACCTCAACAGCAAAGCCCGCTGTTGCGCGCCTATCCCAAAGAGCCCCGGATTTCAGAAACCGAGGACCGTGGCGTGTTGTCCGGCCAACGTCAGGAAGAGGTCGTGTATATCGCGCAGCAAGAAGGTGTCGCGCAGTTGCCCGAGGTTTCCATCGACTGGTTCAACCTGCAGACCAACCAGGTCGAAACCGCCTCGGTTCCCGCGACAGAGCTGACGCTTGCGCCGCAGAAATGGCAGCCGCCCAGTCTGGACGAAGTTCTGAAGATCGCTGCCTTCGCCGCGATCGCCCTTTTTGTGATTGGGGCTTTGTGGCGTTTTCTTTCCCCGCGCATCCGCGATCTGAGAGAGGCACGCCGTGATCGGTATCTGGCGTCGCGGAGATATGCTGAAGACGCTTTGAAGACCGCCGTACAAGCTAATGATTTAAATGCGACTTATACCGCGTTCGAGCTTTGGAGATCGCGTGGTGGCAACCCAAATAGTGCAGTAAAGCTGGAGGACTGCCTGACCCGTATCGGTGCCGCCCGGTATTCAGGTCGTGATCAATCGGAAGACTGGAGTTCCGCCTTGGAAAGCCTAACCTCCCTGCGAGACGCGGCAGCGCGCGACAAGGATGCTTTGCCGCCGCTCAACCCCTAGATCAACTCTGGCAATTGGCAATCAGTTTGCTGCGGTCGATCAAGCGCAGGCGCCCGTAGCCAAGCTCGACCAAACCCAGATCCACCAGACGATGCAGGTTGCGATGCAAGGTCGGCTGAGAAACCGCGACCATCGCGGCCAGTTCCTCTTGCGACACGGTAATCCACCCGTCAGCCTTCGCGGCCCCCTCGTCCAGATGCAAAAGACGCAGAACTAAGCGTTTCTCGGTTCCCGTCACGGCCAGATTGGCCATGATGCGCAGAGAGGTTTTCATGTTCTCGCGCGTCAAGGCGTAGAAATCGCGGACGTATTCCGGGTTGTCTTGGACCAGCCTCTCGACCCGCGACGTGGGAAAGAACAATGTCCGAGTTTTTTGCGTGGCCACCACACTGATGAGGCGTCGCGCTTCGGCGAACAGCGCCAAATCTCCAACCCAAAATCCGCGCCCATCGCGATGCACGACAAATTCCTGCCCGTCATCGGCCGGGGCGGTGATCTGAACAGCGCCGCTGAGAACCGCGTGAATTCCATTTGCCTCATCGCCGTAGAGATAAAGCGTTTCCCCCGCATCAAAGGTTTTTCGCACGGCGCAGGTCATAAGATCGCTCTGAAATTTGTGACCGCGCGCGCCAAACCAATCCGACTGGGTCAGCGTTCGGATATCCTCATCAACATCAAACATTAGTATCTTCCAAAGCGATCATATGATAAGTTTTCGATACGTTTCATAGCCTAATCTAGTCCTGTTCGATTCTCGGACCAATAGATAGTTTTTTGTCCGACAATCAACACCTTGCTCGCGGTCTTTTCCTTAAGTCGGCCGCTGCCATTAACGATAAAATTACCGGGCCATTAATTCCCGTTTACTGAGGAGTTCTCCATGTCACCTCCACGAATGATAGCTAACAATTGGCGCAGTGCAGTGCGCAGGGTCGCTGTTGCGACCGTAGCCGTTGCCCTGGCCCTGCCGGCTTGGGCGCAGGATCAAAAGCCCAATATTCTTGTGATATGGGGCGACGACATTGGTCAGTCGAATATCTCGGCCTACACGATGGGTCTGATGGGATATCAGACACCCAACATCGACCGCGTCGCCAAAGAAGGCATGATCTTCACCGACTATTACGGTGAGCAGTCCTGTACTGCGGGCCGGTCCTCCTACATCATGGGTCAGTCTGTGTTCCGGACCGGTCTGTCCAAGGTCGGCCTTCCCGGTGCTGATCTGGGAATGCAGGTTGAGGATCCGACCATTCCCGGCCTGTTGAAAGACCACGGCTATGTGACGGGTCAGTTCGGCAAGAACCACCTTGGTGACAAGGATGAGCATCTGCCAACAAACCATGGATTTGATGAGTTTTTTGGCAATCTTTACCACCTGAATGCCGAAGAAGAGCCGGAAAACGAAGACTATCCCGGTGATCGCGTATTGGCCGATGGCCGCACCTTCCGCGAGGCGTATGGCCCACGTGGTGTGATCAAATCCAAATCAGATGGCACGATCGAGGACACCGGTCCTCTGACCCGCAAGCGCATGGAAACCGTAGATGATGAGACCGTGGCCGCCGCCATCGACTTCATCACCCGCGCACATGAGCAGGGTCAGCCCTTCTACGTCTGGTGGAACGGGACCCGTATGCACTTCCGGACCCACGTCAAAGACGAAATGCGCACCAAGGCCAACGAAATCTCGGGTCGTGTGGCCGATGAGTACACGGCAGGCATGATCGAACATGACATGCATGTCGGGCAACTGCTGGATTTGCTGGACGAGCTTGGCATCGCTGACAACACGATCGTTCACTACTCCACCGACAACGGCCCGCACATGAACACGTGGCCGGATGCCGCCGCGACGCCTTTCTGGGGTGAGAAGAATACCAACTGGGAAGGCGGATGGCGTGTGCCCTCGATGGTGCGCTGGCCGGGCCAGATTGAGGCCGGTTCTGTCACCAACGAGATCGTTCACCATATGGACTGGCTGCCCACCTACCTTGCGGTTGCCGGCGATCCGGACATCAAGGAAAAGCTGAAAGCGGGCTATAGCTCGTCTGGTATGGGCCGGGACTACAAGGTGCATCTGGATGGCTACAATATCCTGCCCTTGCTGACCGGTGAGTCTACCGAAAGCCCCCGGAAAGAGATCTTCTACTTCTCGGATGATGGCGACCTGACAGCGCTCCGTTTTGAGGACTGGAAGCTGATCTTCCTGGAGCAGAAAGCATGGGCAACCCTGCGCGCCTGGATCGAACCCTGGACCGAGCTGCGCATCCCGTTGATCATTAACCTGCGCCGCGACCCGTACGAGCGCGCCTACCGAACCTCGAACACCTACTATGACTGGCTGTTGGATCGGGCCTATTTCCTGGTTCCCGCCCAGCAATATGTCGGTACGTTCCTGAGCACGTTTGAGGAATTCCCACCGCGCCAGAAAGCGGCAAGCTTCAACCTGGATCAGGTTATGGAGAAGCTGACAACGCCGACCAACAACTAAAATCGGCGTTCAAATATACCGGGCCGCCCGTCATGGGGCGGCCCTTTTCCATTCCAAAACCACCGAGAATTTCATGAAACACGCTGTTCTAAGCGCCCTTTTGTCCGTCGCCCCTTTTGCACTGTTGGCGGACCCTCTGCCCAGCTGGACGCAAAGTGACTCGAAAGCCGCGATTGTCGCGTTTGTCGAGGCCGTTACCGAACCTGACGGCCCGGATTATGTCTCCCCTGCAGACCGTATCGCGGTCTTTGACAATGACGGCACGCTTTGGGCAGAACAGCCTGTCTATTTCCAGTTCATCTTTGCGATGGATCGGCTGGCCGAGTTGGCTGAGCAGGACCCAAGCATCCTGACCACTCCGACCTTGAAAGCCGCCGCTGAAGGTGATCTTGCGACCATCCTGGAAGGCGGTCACGACGCGTTGATCGAGGTCGTCAATGCCTCACATTCCGGCATCAGCGTCGAGGCGTTTCAGGCAGCCGTAGCAGACTGGCTTGCCTCGACACAGCACCCCGATACCGATTTGCCCTATGACCAGATGACCTACCAACCAATGGTCGAACTGCTGCGTTATCTGCGTGATGAGGGGTTCACGACGTACATTGTCTCAGGCGGCGGTCTTCATTTCATGCGCGTCTTTGCCGAACAGGCCTACGGTATCCCGCCCGAGCAAGTCCTCGGCACGTATGGCACCACCAGCTATGCGCAGGTCGATGGCGTTCCGACCATCGTCAAGGAACCGGGCATCGCCTTTATCGACGACAAGGAGGGCAAGCCCATCAACATCGAACGCACGCTCGGCAAACGCCCTATACTGGCCGGAGGGAACTCGGACGGCGACTTCGCCATGATGGAGTGGACGACGGCGGGTGATGGTCCGCGTCTTGGGGTCCTTGTCCACCACACGGATGCGGAACGAGAATGGGCTTATGACCGCGAGAGCCCAATTGGCCGCTTGGTTGACGGGCTGGATAAAGGCCCCGACATGGGTTGGGTCATTGTGGATATGGCGCAGGACTGGTCTCGCATCTACACTGGCGCCAACTGACCCGCGCCGGAGGCCCTAAGCCCATGTGGACATTGCTTGTTTCTGCTCTCGTTTTTTGTCTCTACGTGACAGCAGGCGTGTTCTCGCTACGCGCGGCACAAACCGCGCGTACCCCTCAGGGGGCTGTGGGCTGGGTGGTCTTCCTGATCTCGGCCCCGTTCTTTGCGGTGCCGATGTATTTGTTTCTGGGCCACCACCGCTTTCGCGGCTACCGCATCGCGCGGCAGGAAAGCGAGCGCGTCGTCGAAGGCATCAAGACCTTTGCCGACTATTCGAAACCCGATCCCTCGACCATGACACTCAACCCGCGTCCGTTCGAGGTTCTGGCCCACCTGCCCGTCTCACGCGGGAATGGGGCAGAGTTGCTGGTCGATGGAAAGACCACGTTTGACGCGATTTTCAAGGCCATTGACGCCGCCAAAAACTACATCCTGATCCAGTTCTACATCGTCCGGGATGATACGCTTGGGCAAGAGCTACAACAAAAGCTGATCGCCGCGGCCAAGCGCGGGGTACACGTTCGGTTCATGACGGATGCCGTTGGCAGCTATGGCCTTCCAACCGCATATCTCGAAACGATGCGTGAGGCTGGGATAGATGTAGCCGACCCCAAAGAACAACGCGGCCCGAACTTTCGGTTTCAGTTGAACTATCGCAATCACCGCAAAACGGTGATCATTGATGGCGAAACCGGATTCATTGGCGGCCACAATGTGGGGGTCGAGTATCTTGGCCAAAGTGAGCGTTTTGGCCATTGGCGCGACACCCACCTGAAAATGACCGGCCACATCGTGCGGCAGCTACAGCTGATTTTCTGCGAAGACTGGCACTGGGCGCGCGATGAGGATCTGATCGACCAACTTGATTGGGCAGGAAGCGAGGCCAAGCAGGACATGAACGCCCTATTGGTGGCAACCGGGCCGGGAGATGACACCGAAACCGGTGCAATGCTGTTCTTTGCCGCCATCGCAGAGGCCAAGGAAAGGCTGTGGATCGCCTCGCCCTACTTCGTGCCGGATATCGACATCATGACCGCCCTGCAGCATGCGGCCATGCGTGGGGTCGATGTCCGTATTCTGCTGCCAGACGTGATCGACCACCGCCTGCCCTGGCTGGCCGCCTTCGCCTATTTCGATGAAATCCGGGACTGCGGCGTGCGCGTGTTCCGCTATACTGACGGGTTCATGCATCAAAAAGCGTTTGTGGTGGATGATGCTCTGGCTGCGGTTGGAACGACAAATTTGGACAACCGCTCATTCCGGCTGAATTTTGAGGCGATGGCGCTGTTCTTCGACCCACGCGCGGCGGACGCCGTCAGTGAGATGCTGTCAGCCGATTTCGAGAAGTCTTATGAGCTGACGCGATCCCTGCCCCAGCAACCGGCCCATATTCGCTTTGGTGCCCCTCTGGCGCGGCTCTTCGCCCCTATTCTTTAAGAGAAAATCCGGTCCTGAAACACCCGCGTCATCAGTGCAACCATGTACGCGGTCGAAAGGCCAAAGGCCAACAGCCCCGTCACCGCCGCGAAAGACCCGAAGATCCGTAGTGCCTCACCCAGAACGATGTCGCCGTAACCCAGCGTGGTAAAGGTCACCAAGGAAAAGTAGATCGCAGTGTTCCAGTCGGGCAGCACATTCAGCATCACCCAGACAATCGCCCAGATCCAGACCTGAATGGTGTGGATCGCGACCGTGAAACCAAGCGCCACCGCAATTGGCGTCGCGGTGGCCAGAAACACACCTCTTTTTTCCAGATTGGTTTCCATTTTCATGATCACCACCGAACACCAGGTCAACAGCAGGATTTCGATCAGAAAACACAGGCCCAGAAAGGTGCTTCCCCAGACAATCTGATGTAGCAAGGTCATGTTTTTACGTCCTGAATCAAGCTGCTGTACAGTCGTCTCAGCATGACCTTTGCGGCCCGCAAGCACAAGGGCACACGCTGATGTCACGCATGAATACCCAGTCGGCACTGGACAGCGGATCAAACAGTTGCACATCTAGGACAAAAAGCGAGGCGGATCATGCTGTTGTCGATTGAACATGTTCACAAGACCTATCCCGGTGGACGGCCTGTGCTGCAGGATGTTTCGCTGTCGCTGGACCACGGCCAAACCTTGGCGCTGACCGGTGAAAGCGGCAGTGGCAAATCCACCCTGTTGAACCTCTCGGCCGCGTTGGATCATTTCGACGCTGGAGAGATCACGTTGGACGGTATTGCTCTGTCGGGTCTGGATGATTCCGGGCGCGCCGGGTTGCGGCGGAAACACGTCTCACTGGTGTTTCAGCAGTTCAACCTGATCCCATCGCTGACGGTCGCCCAGAACCTGTCCTTCCACGCGCGGTTGGCCGGGTGCCACGATCCAGATTGGGAGGCGCATCTGGCCGATCGCCTCGGTCTCAGCGATCTTCTGTCCCGCTTCCCCGAGCGTGTGTCCGGCGGTCAACAACAACGCGTCGCCATCGGGCGCGCAATGGCCGTTAGGCCGAAGCTGCTGCTCGCGGATGAGCCGACGGGCAATCTGGATGAAACCGCCAGTGCGGCCGTTCTGGATCTGATGCTGTCCCTCGTGACTGAGTCAGGTACCGCGCTGCTATTGGTGACGCATTCGCAAGATATCGCAGGCCAACTGGATCGCAGAGTTCATCTGGCAGGCGGGCGTATTCAATGACGGCTGCCATAATACAGGCGCTGACGTCTCATTGGCGAAGCCATTGGTTGCAGCTTGCAACGCTTCTAATTGGGATCGCTTTGGCAACCGGGCTTTGGTCGGCCGTTCAGGCGATCAACGCCGAGGCCCGCGCCAGCTACGCCCGGGCCAATGCGCAGCTTGCCTTGGGTCAATTCGATGAGCTGCGCGACCCTTCGGGCGCGATCCCGCTGACCCACTATGCCGACCTGCGCCGCGCCGGTTGGCAGGTCGCAGCGGTGCTTGAGGGGCCCTATCGCATCCAAGGCCGAACGCTGCGCGTATTAGGCGTCGACATGGTCGCCTATCCGGCCCTGCCTGCGATCACCGAGGCTGAGGCCGAAACGGATCCCGCTGATATCCTGACGGCACCGGGCCGCTTGCTCGCCTCGGCTGAGTTGGCCACCCTGCTGCAGGCGCAAGCCGATCTGCCGCCGGTCCTGATCACGACCGAGCTTCCACCCGACGTCATCCTGACGGACATTGGAGTTGCTGAAACCTTGCTGGACGCACCCGGCCAAATCTCTCGCCTTGTGGTTCTACCGAACCAACCTCGCTCGGTCCCTCCACTGTCGGAAATCGCACCTGATTTGGAGCGGATCAGCCCCGCCTCACAAGTCGATACTGCGCAGCTGACCGACAGCTTCCACTTGAATCTGACCGCGTTTGGAATGCTGTCCTTTGCCGTGGGGCTATTCATCGTCAACGGCACAGTCGGTTTGGCTTTTGCGCAGCGTCGCGGCATGATCCGAACGTTGCGGGCGCTTGGTGTCTCGATGCGGCGGCTGGTCTGGTTGATCCTGGCTGAACTTACCCTGCTGGCCCTGATTGGAGGCATCATCGGCCTGATCCTGGGCTTCTTCCTCGCCGGAGCGCTTTTACCAGATGTGGCCGCCACATTGCGCGGTCTTTATGGCGCACCTGTTACCGGGCAATTGACCCTCCAACCCGCATGGGCGTTGGCCGGACTAGGAATGGCGCTCGGAGGCACCCTGATCGCCAGCGCACAAGCCCTTTGGCGTTTGTCACGCATGCCGTTATTGGCAGGTCCGAGCGTGCAGGCCTGGCGCGGCAGCGGGCAAGGTCAAAGGCTGGCGGCCTACTGCGGCTTGGCACTACTTGTCTTCGGGGGTCTCGCCTACACCACGGTGGGAGGCCTCCTCGGCGGTTTCGCACTATTAGCCGGCCTGTTGACGGGGGCGGCCTTGCTGTTACCACTTTGCCTGTCCATCGCACTAAACCTCTGCGCCCGTCGCGCCCGCGGCCCGGTTACGCAATGGGTCTGGGCCGACATGCGCGCGCAACTTCCCGGTCTGTCTCTCGCCCTGATGGCGCTGCTGCTGGCCTTGGCGGCGAATATCGGCGTGGGAACCATGGTCTCCAGCTTCCGCCTCACCTTTGTCGGTTGGCTGGATCAACGACTGACCTCCGAGCTGTACCTGACCGCTGAGAGCGACCAACAAGGGCGTGAGATCACCCAATGGCTAGAGCCGCAAGTCACCGCAATCCTCCCCATCCGCAATGTGGAACTGGCGCATGAAACCGGGCCGTTGTTCCTGTATGGCGTGGTCGATGACCCGACCTACCGCCAGTATTGGCCACTGATCGCGCGCACCGATGACAGTTGGGATCAGGTCATGTCGGGGGATGCGGTTTTGATAAACGAACAGCTTGCGCGCCGCGCCGACCTCTGGCCCGGTGACGTGCTGCGCCTTGGCCCAAACCACCAGCTGCCGGTCGCAGGGGTTTATTCAGACTACGGAAACCCGACCGGACAGGCGATCGTTTCGATGATGCAACTGGACCTGATCGCACCGGGGCAAGAGGCGCGCCGGTTCGGCATTCGGCTCGACCCAAACCGCGCGACCGAGTTGGCGCAGACCCTGCGCGAGCGGTTCGGTCTTGCGCCTCAGGCCGTCGTTCAACAGGCCGCGATGAAGGCGCAATCGCGCGCGATTTTTGAGAAGACATTTGTGGTGACGTCCGCCCTGAATGTCCTGACACTTGGGGTCGCCGGATTTGCCATCCTCACCAGCCTCCTGACGCTCTGGACGCAGCGACTGCCCCAGATTGCTCCTGTTTGGGCGCTTGGGCTAGACCGCGCGCAATTGGCGCGGTTGGAGCTGTCGCGCAGCGCTATTCTGGCCGCGATGACGGCTTGCCTTGCGCTGCCACTCGGGCTGATCCTCGCCTGGGTGCTGCTGGCGGTTATCAATGTCGAGGCCTTCGGCTGGCGGCTGCCCATGTATGTCTTCCCATGGGACTGGCTGGTTCTCTTCCTGCTGACCCTCGTTGCCGCGCTGGCTGCAGCCGCCCTGCCCGCCCTGCGTCTGCTACGGCTGCCACCCGCCGACTTGCTGAGAGTATTTGCCAATGAACGTTAAGGCCCTTTTGATAGCCCTGCTGCTTCTCTTCCCCTTTGGCGCGTTGGCCCAAGGCTATGCCGGGCTTGGGGGTTCTGCTGAAGGATTCGAAACCCCTCAGCGCGACTATACGTTCGATTTCCCAGCAGATCACGGCCCTCATCCTGCGTATCGGATCGAATGGTGGTATTTGACGGCCAACCTGAAGGGCGAAGACGGGAAAGACTATGGCATTCAATGGACCTTGTTCCGATCAGCCCTGAAACCCTTTGAAACCGAAGGCTGGCAGAGCCCTCAGATCTGGATGGGCCATGCGGCCGTCACCACGCCCGAACGCCATTTCTTTGCGGAACGCTTGTCGCGCGGCGGCGTGGGTCAAGCCGGTGTCGTCGCCGAACCATTCGCGGCGTGGATTGACGAATGGCGGATGAGTGGGCCTGACTTTGATACTCTGTCCCTAACGGCTCATGGCTTGGATTTTGGCTATGACCTTGCGCTGAACGCTCAAGGGCCGTTGGTCTTTCATGGGGACGCTGGCTATTCGGTGAAATCCGCCGACGGACAGGCAAGCTACTACTACTCACAACCGTTCTACGCTGTGGAAGGCACATTGCATCTGCCGGACCGGGACGTCACGGTCACCGGTCAGGCGTGGTTGGATCGCGAGTGGTCCTCGCAGCCATTGGCCGAGGATCAGAGCGGGTGGGATTGGTTCTCGCTCAGCTTTGACACCGGCGAGAAGCTGATGGGTTTTCGCCTGCGTGGCGATCGTCAGGACTATACGGCAGCCACTTGGATCAATGCAGATGGCAGCACGCGGGCGTTGCCCGACGGGTCGGCCTCCTTCACGCCGCTTGAAACCGCACCGGTTGCCGGGCGCGACGTGCCGATACGCTGGAACGTCGCACTCCCAGAATATGACTTGGACGTTGAGGTCGAAGCCTTGATCCCCGATGCGTGGATGGGAACGCGATTTGAGTATTGGGAAGGCCCTGTCACCGTCTCAGGTAGCCACGCAGGGCGCGGCTATCTGGAGATGACCGGATACTGATCTACCGCACGACGTAGACCGAGACATTTGCATGCCGCACTACGCGAGCGGCGTTGGGCCCCAGAAGATAGTCCTTCAAATCCGGCTTGTGCGCCCCGATGACGATCAGGTCCGATCCCGCACTTTCTGCGGTTTTCAGGATCTCCTGATAGGCGGTCCCGGTGGCGACGACATGCCGAACAGACGCGTTACGCTCAGCGCCCAAGGTCGCCACGCATAACTCGGTCAACTCAGCCTGCGCCTGTTCCAACGCCTTTTCGTGATGGTCGGCTTCGAAAAACCCCGAGACCCAGCTTTCACCGTAGTCCGGCAGGACGGTCACCACATCCAATTGCGCGCCGTCCATATCGGCAAGGGCAGCCGCTTTCTTAAGCACAGGGCTGTCCAGTTCACCGTTACTGATATCTACGGCGCAGAGAACCGATTGTGTCATGCCGCCACCTCTTCTTGTCTGGCGGCCCGGCCGCGTTGCAGGAAGGCGATCAGGCCCAACAAGAGCATCGCCGGAATATAGATCAGCTGTTTCGGAGGCTGACCGGACGGCAGGCTGACCGAGCTCAGACGCACCGCGTCATCGCCGTAGTAGTCGAATATGCCAAGCTCATCCGCGACGGGCGACCCGAATAGAGGCTCTTCGAGCTTGACCAGTCCGTCCTCTTCCAACAGCAGCAGGCCCATGGCGTCAACGCGCGCGGCACCGCCCTCTTCGTCGCCGACAGTCACGACAACGGTGGTGTCCGTCATCTCGAGCGTGTCGAAGTCAGGACCGCTGACAACAACGCGGACCTCGGTGCCCGGAGGCGTTTCTCCGATGGTTTCCACGAAGGCGGCTGGCTCGACCGAGCTAAAGGGTGGCGAGATCCGGTCCATGAAGAAGTCTGGCCGGAACAGCGCAAAGGCCACCGCGATCAGAGCAACGCTTTCGTAGATGCGGTTATGGGTGAGGAAAAAACCCATGGTGCCCGCCGTGAAGACCAAAATCGCGATCGTCGCGAATATGGCGACGGTGATCCCTTCGACCCATGTCACATCGATCAGCAGCAGGTCTGTGTTGAAGATGAACACAAACGGCAGCGCGACGGTCCGCAGGCTGTAGAAGAAGGCCGTGAAGCCGGTACGGATCGCATCACCACCAGACACGGCGGCGGCCGCAAAGCTCGCCAACCCGACCGGAGGCGTCACGTCCGCCATGATCCCGAAGTAGAACACGAACAGGTGTACCGCGATCAGCGGCACGATCAGCCCGCTCTGCGCGCCCAGTTCAACAACCACACCAGCCATCAGAGAGCTGACGACGATGTAGTTCGCCGTGGTCGGCAGGCCCATACCGAGGATCAGGCTGAGGATACCAACCATCACCAGCATCAGGATCAGGTTGCCGCCCGACAGGAATTCGACCAGATCGGCCATCACCTGGCCCACACCGGTCAGGGTCACGGTGCCCACGATCACGCCCGCCGTGGCCGTGGCCAAGGCGATCCCGATCATGTTGCGCGCGCCGTCGATCAGGCCCTGCCAGAGGTCGGCAACACCGTCGATGAAACGGTTGTAGACCTCGCTCTCGCCCCGGAAGATCGCCTTGAGCGGCTTCTGCGTCAGAAGGATCACGAACAGCAGCGCCGTTGCCCAGAAGGCGGAGAGACCCGGCGATTTCTGCTCGATCATCAGGAAGTAAACCAGCACGATGATCGGCAGCAGATAGTGCAGACCGGCCTTGTAGATGTCCGCGATGACGGGCAGTTCGACCTCTTTGGCGTTGGGATCATCCGGCTCAAGATCCGGGACCTGCGCAGCAAGATAAAGCAGCGCCACATAGACCGCACAGACGATCAGGCTCAGCACCATGCCAGCGGCGGTTGGCACCATGCTGGTGACCGCTTCGACCGGGTATTGCGAGCCATAGCATAGGCCAGCAAAGACGATGAAGAAGGACAGCATCCCGACCACGGTCCGCGCGAGGTGAACCTCACGGTTGCCCAGTGTCGGCATGTTCCGCTTAACGGCTTCCAGATGCACGATATAGACCAGCGCGATGTAAGAGATCGCGGCCGGCAGGAAGGCATGAGTGATGACCTCAACGTAGGAAATACCCACATATTCCACCATCAGGAAGGCCGCTGCCCCCATGACGGGTGGCATGATCTGGCCGTTCACGGATGAGGCAACCTCGACCGAGCCCGCCTGCTCACTGGAGAAGCCGACGCGCTTCATCAGCGGAATGGTGAAAGTACCGGTGGTCACCACGTTTGCAATCGACGAACCCGAGATAAGCCCGGTCGCCGCAGACCCTACAACGGCCGCCTTGGCTGGGCCACCGCGCAGGTGGCCGAGGGCGCCGAAGGCCATCTTGATAAAGTAATTCCCTGCCCCGGCTTTATCGAGCAACGCCCCAAATAGCACGAACAGGAAGACGAATTTCGTCGAGACACCAAGCGCGATGCCGAACACGCCCTCGGACGTGATCCACATATGGCTCATAGCTTTTTTAAGACTCGCGCCTTTCCAGCGGATCACCTCAGGCACCCATTCGGACGAGCCGAAGAAGACATAGGCAAGGAAGATCGTCGCGATGATCGCCATGGCCGGGCCAAGCGCACGACGCGCGGCCTCGAACAGCAACAGCAACCCACCCAACGCGACCCATTTATCGGTGTCGTCCGCCAGACCGCCTGCATTCACGATCTTGTCGTAGAAAAAGTAGCCGTAGAGCGCCACAAACGCGCCCAGCAGCCCCATAATCCAGTCCTGCACGGGGATATAGTTCCGAGGGCTGGATTTCAGCGCCGGATAGGCAGCAAAAGCCAAGAACATCGCAAAGGCCAGGTGGATCTGGCGCGAGTTGTTGACCACGCTGCCAGGCAAAACGACGTTTGAAATTGGCGAGGCCAAAACGACCTGAAACACCGACCAAAGCGCGGCGACAATCGCCAGAAAGATCCCGACACTACCGACCGGGTTACGACCGCCCGCGTCGGAGGAGGCAACAAGCTCCTGCAGCTCTTCTTCGGATAGCGGTCGGTTGGATTGCGTGTCGGAACTCATATAAATGTCTCCCCGTCATGTGGCCTTTTTGGCCTTATTTTTGCCCGTTGGATCCGGGCTTGGGTTGCAGGGCGCCCGTGGGCACCCTGCGTCAGGTCTGGTTTACTGAATCCAGCCTTTTTCTTTGTAGTACTTCTCGGCACCCGGGTGCAGCGGGGCCGACAGGCCATCCGCGATCATCTCTTCGGGCTGCAGGTTTGCAAAAGCGGGGTGCAGCTTTTTGAAATCGTCGAAGTTCTCGAAGACCGAGCTGACAACGGCATACACAGCGTCGTCCGACACATCTGCCGAGGTGACAAAAGTCGCGCCAACACCGAAGGTGGTGGTGTCACCGTCCGAGCCACGGTACATGCCACCCGGAATGGTCGCAGTACGGTAGTACGAGTTGCCGTCGATCAGGCCGTCAATCGCGTCGCCAGTGACGTTCACCAGAACGGAATCGCACGCGGTGGTCGCTTCCTGGATCGAACCCGACGGGTGACCAACAGTGTAGATCATCGCGTCGATCTGGTTGTCGCACAGAGCCGCCGACTGTTCGGCCGCTTTCAACTCGGACGCCAGTTCGAAGTCGTCCAGAGTCCAGCCCATGGCTTCCAGAACAACGTCCATGGTGCCGCGCTGACCGGAACCGGGGTTGCCGATGTTCACGCGCTTGCCTTTGAGGTCTTCAAAGCTGGCGATGCCGGAATCAGCACGGGCCACAACGGTGAACGGCTCGGGGTGGACCGAGAACACTGCACGCAGATTTTCGAACGCACCGGCGTCTTCAAACTTCGATGTGCCGTTATACGCGTGGTACTGCCAGTCGGACTGGGCCACACCAAACTCCAGCTCACCCTCGCGGATGGTGTTGATGTTGTAGACCGAGCCGCCGGTCGATTCGACCGAGCAACGTACGCCGTGTTCCTTGCGCCCTTTGTTGACCAGACGGCAGATTGCGCCACCGGTGGGATAGTACACGCCGGTTACGCCTCCTGTACCGATGGTGATGAACTCTTCCGCATAGGCGGCAGGTGCCATCATTGCAGCGGTCACAAACGCGCCGAGGCTAAGCTTGCTGCTGTTTTTCATTTAAGAACTCCCATTATTTTTTAACTTGGGCGGGAAAAGGCTGACGCCTCCCTTTCGGGACCCGGATTGGGGCCCGCGTTGAGGATTGTGCCGATAGGTCAGATCAATCCGCATTGCAACAGGGCCAGCTGTATAGATTTTCCGATATCTCCCAACAGGTCCGAGGTTTCATTCAGATACGCTGAAAGTCAAGGCCAGCCCGTCAACAGAACGCCTCTCGCGTCAGATATGAGGTTGTTTTCAAATCTTTCCCCATCGCGCGGCAGTTTCTGAGCCATTGGCCCCGCATCGCGACAAAACGCATTTTATTCAGAGGATCGCGAGTTTAATGCCTGACTAAGGTGCACATGCGTCTCAAGACATCACCTGAAAAAGAAAAAACAGAGAGCAGGTTCCCCTAACCCTCTGTTTTTACTTTGGTACCCAAGGCCGGACTCGAACCGGCACGGTATCACTACCGGGGGATTTTGAATCCCCTGCGTCTACCATTCCGCCACTTGGGCCACGGACACTGGATTAGCGCCCCTGACTGGGAAGGTCCAGAGGCAAAAACACACTGCCCCGTCGATTGTTGGCCGCACGGCAGTTGACCCTCCCGCACACCCGTGGTTTGCCTGTCGCGACCCAAGACGCGACTGTGAGAGTGTGATGCTGCGATCCCTGTATGACTGGACCATTCGGCTGGCCGAGCACCCTCATGCCCTATGGGCGCTGGCCGTCGTGGCCTTTATCGAAAGCTCATTCTTTCCGATCCCGCCGGATGTCCTGATGATCCCGATGATTCTGGCGCGCCCCTCGAAAGCGTGGCTGATTGCAGGCGTGGCCTTGGTGGCTTCGGTTCTGGGCGGCATGCTCGGCTATGCGATTGGTGCTTTTGCATATGAAAGCATCGGACAACCCATTCTCGAATCCATGGGCAAGGCTGATGCAATGGAAGAGTTCAACACCCGCTTTAACGATTTCGGCTTCTGGGCGGTGCTGGCTGCCGGTGTGACCCCCTTCCCTTACAAGGTGATCACCATCATGTCCGGCTGGACCGGCATGCCGCTGGGCACCTTCATCGCAACATCCATTCTGGCGCGTGCGTTGCGGTTCTTCCTTGTGGCAGGCCTGCTGTGGAAGTTCGGTGAGCCGATCCGGGACTTCATCGAAAAGCGCCTCGGGCTTATGTTCACCCTGTTCATCATCCTGCTGTTTGGTGGCTTTCTAGCGGTTAAATATCTATGACAAAACGATCGACTTACGTGATCCTCGCAGCCGGAGGGTCGGCGGCCCTGTTGTTGGGTGCATGGGGGTTTCAACATATTGGCGGTCTCGCCCCCTGCAAAATGTGCATTTGGCAACGCTATCCCCATGTTGTTGCAGTCGTAATCGGCGCTTTGGCCTTGATGCTACCAAAACTCAACCCGCTGCCGCTGATCGGAGCCTTGGCCGCGATAATCACAGCCGGAATTGGCTTTTTCCACGCGGGTGTCGAGCAAGGATGGTGGGAAGGCCCCTCAACCTGCACCTCCGGCGACATCGGAGGGTTGTCGGCAGAAGAGCTGATGAACCAGATCATGGCAGCCCCGCTGGTGCGATGCGATGAGATTCCGTGGGAAATGTTTGGTCTGTCCATGGCCGGATGGAACGCAGCCATATCTGCGGTTCTGGTTCTGCTCTGGCTGGCCGCGTGGCGGGCGAAGGCTTAAGCCTCGTCCAGTTCCGCGTCCCAATAGAGGAAGTCGATCCAGCTGTCATGCAGGTGGTTCGGCGGGAATTTCCGTCCAATATTGCGCAAGGCCTCCGCATCGGGCTGACGCGGTGGTTTGCGCAGGTTCATGCCTGCCTGACGCAGCGACTTGGAACCTTTGCGCAGGTTACATGGGCTGCACGCGGCAACCACGTTCTGCCAGCTCGTTACCCCTCCGGCGGCGCGCGGCACCACATGGTCAAAGGTCAGGTTGTCCCGGCTTCCGCAATACTGGCAGCGGAATTCATCCCTCAGAAATAAATTAAAGCGCGTGAAGGCCACGCGCTTTCTGGGTTTTACATAGTCTTTGAGGACAACCACCGACGGTATTCGGATCTCGGTGCTCGGGCTGCGGACCACTTCGTCATATTCAGCCACGATGTCGACCCTGTCCAACCAGGCCGCCTTGACCGCCTCCTGCCACGGCCACAGAGACAAGGGATAGTAGGATAAAGGGCGGTAATCGGCATTCAAAACCAAGGCCGGATGCTGTTTGAGCATACCCGGTTCTCTTACAAAATCGGTCCTGAAGTCTCCGTCCATCACAGAATCGCTCCTCGCTCTCAGCTGCCCGTTTGTGACACCAGAGCGGAGAGCACCCGCTCCGGCCTTAAGATAACTATATATCGTGTTAAAACTCTGACAAGCCCTGAGTTTCCACAATATGTCGCCGACTGGGTAAGCCGAATCCGTAACAGACAGATGACAGTTATCCACAGGTTGCACACAGCGTGTTTTGCAGGCTATGGCGGAGGTATGAGCTGGTTCATTCGATTCAACAAACCCTTTGACGTGCTGCCACAGTTCACCGACCGCGCAAACGCCGAGTCGCCGCGCAGCACCCTGTCGGATTTCATCGATCTGCCCGGCGTCTATCCCGCCGGTCGGTTGGACCGTGACAGCGAAGGGCTGATCTTGCTGACCGACAATGGCAAGCTGCAGGCGCAGATATCAGACCCAAAACACAAGATGGCGAAAACCTATTGGGTGCAGGTCGAAGGCGAGCCGGACATGGCGGCCCTCAAGGCCCTGCGCGACGGTGTCGAGTTGAAGGAAGGCCTGACCCGCCCCGCCAAAGTACGCCAGATTGATGAGCCCGAAGACCTCTGGCCCCGTACGCCTCCGATACGAGAACGCAAGACCGTGCCGGACAGTTGGATCGAGCTGACGATTCGCGAGGGCAAGAACAGGCAGGTGCGCCGGATGACAGCGGCTGTTGGCTTGCCGACCCTGCGTTTGATCCGCTATCGCATCGGGGATTGGACGCTTGAAGGGCTCAGGACGGGTCAGTGGGACAGCCTGCCGACGCCGCAGATACAGGCTACGGCTCAGCGCAAACGGGATCGACGCCCCCGACGGTGACAGACCAAGCGGGCCGGGCTAAACTGAACTGCATGAAGGTGACACCCGAGATACCGGCCCCCTCTGCCATCTTGGAAGCGGCGCTTTATGTCGATGATCTGGACGCCGCCGAACGGTTCTACGGTGAGGTTCTGGGGCTGGAAAAGATACAGCGCATTGAGGACCGCCACGTGTTCTTTCGGGTCGGAGCCTCTGTTCTGCTGATATTCAATCCTGAAAAGACCCAGCAGTCACCTCTGAACGCAGACCTGCCTGTCCCTCCGCACGGCGCGCTTGGGCCGGGGCATGTGTGCCTCGTCCTGACGCGGGATGAGATGGCTGCAATGCGAAAGCATCTGCTGGATTGGAACGTCCCCCTGGATGCCGAGTTCGATTGGCCAAACGGCGCGCGGTCCCTTTACGTGCGCGATCCTGCCGGGAATTCAGTCGAATTTGCCGAAGGGCACCTTTGGGCCTGAAATCGTCAGCGCAAAGGCTGCTTTTCCCCACCCACAACGCGATAGATCTCGCTTGAGACTACACCGACCTCAGCCAATATGGCTTGGAACGCCGTCATATGCGGGGCGGCGAAATGCGCCTCTAGCGACGCTTGATCCTGCCATTCCTCATAGACTCGGAAAAGGTTCGCATGGCCCAGAACCCGGCTGAACTCATAGATCACGCAGCCTGGTTCTTTCACGGTTTCCGCGACCATCACCCTTGCAGCCTCAGCCGCCTTGTCCACGTGATCGGCCGAGACTTCGACGGTTCCAGTGACAATCAACATGCGTTGCCCTTTCCAAGATCAAAGCGTTTCGAAATTCGATTGACCGGTGTGCCATCCCGCAGTGGGCGGCCATAGTCCACAGAATAGTCTTCGAACCCCATTTTTCCGTAGTAGCCAAGGCCCGGCGCATTGTCCGCGCGTATGGTGGCGTTGATCGCCTTGAACCCCAAGGCCGCCGCAGTTTTCGAGGTTTCTTGAAACAACGAACGCCCTGCGCCGCGCAACGGAGGATTGCGCCGGGTGAAGGTGGCTACATCTGCGCAATCCTCGGGCAGTGCATCATGGGTGCCCAACCACTGAAATCCGGCCACCGCGCCTTGGTCGTCCAAAGCGACGTGGCAGCAGATCTTATCGACCCCGGTCAGATAGCTTTCTGCAAACAACGCCTCCGAAAACGGAATTTCATGTGCGGTTGTCCCACCCGCCGCGATGATATCGTTGAGGATGCGGCAGGCGTCGGCCACATCCTCGGGCATCATGGGGCGAACCGCAATCACAGCTACAGGCTCAGCTTGTCGCGCATGAAGGCCAGCGCCACGCTCAGGCCGTCCGGCGCGATGCCGTGGCCGGTGCCGTTCATGACATGGGCGTAGATCTCTTTGAAATCCGCCGCTTGCAGGGCCTCGGCCGCCTCAGGCAAAGACTGCGGAGGCACCACGTCATCGGCATCACCATGGACCAGCAGGATCGGCATCCGGCTGACGGTTTCATCCGGCAACAAATCAGGTTCCAGCAAACGGCCCGAAAAGGCGACGATCCCAGCGACCGGGTCCTCACGGCGCGGGGCGACGTGCAGGCTCATCATCGTGCCTTGGCTGAACCCGAACAGTACGACCTGCTCGGGCAGTACGTCTTCGTCCACCATCAGCGCGTCGAGGAAGGCGTTGAAGTCGTCGCTTGCCATCTCCATGCCGCGCCGCGCTTCTTCCTCGGACGAGCCGTCGATCCACGGGATTGGGAACCACTGAAACCCGTTCGGCATTCCGGGAATCTGCTCCGGCGCATCGGGGGCTACGAACAGCGTGTCGGGCAAATGCTCGCCCAGCGGGTCGGCAAGGCCCAACAGATCGGCCCCGTTCGCCCCATAGCCGTGTACGAACACCACGACCGAGCGTGTGTCGCCCGAAACCGGCTCTTTCCTGAGCGCGTTCAAAACCCGTGTCATCTGATCCCTTCTCTTTGCTTGGCCACCCGGTAATAGGCCCACAAAACCCGCGCCGCAACCGACCGCCACGGAGACCAGGCCTCTGCCATCTGCCTGAGTTCCTTGTCCGTTGGACGTTTGGGTAGATCATAGAGAACGCGCGCAGCCTCTTGCAGGGCCAGATCGCCCGGAGCGATCACATCCGCGCGGCCCAGTGAAAACATGGCGTAGATCTCGGCTGTCCAGACACCGATGCCGGACACTTCGGTCAGGGTCGAGATGACCTCTACATCAGGCGCGTCGCGTAACGCCTTGTAATCAATGCGTGCTTCGGCCAATGCACGGGCATAGCGGATCTTCTGGCGGCTTAGCCCGACGGCCCTCAAATCCTCATTAGTCGCCCACATGATCTTGCGCGGGCCGGTCAGTTTCGCCTCCTGCATCCGTTTCCAGATCGCATTGGCTGAAGCCACGCTGACCTGCTGGCTGACGATTGCGCTCAACAATTGCGCAAAACCATCCGGTTTACGACGCAGAGGCAGCGGCCCCGTCTGTTCCATCGCATAGGCCATACGCGGACAGGATTGGGCCAGCCACTCGGCCCCTTCGGACACACAGGCGTTGGTTTCGATGATGCGTCCGACGGACATGTGCGCTCCGGTGTTTTGGGTCACTTGCACGTTAGGGCGCTTTGCCGCGTATGCAACCCGCTTGTGCAAGCCGCAGATCGCCGATACGCATGGCGTCATGACTGTGATTTCAGAGACACCGAACGACCATCAGGCCAAGCGCAACGTTGCAGTCCTTGTGGCCGCGCAAGCTGTTCTGGGTGCACAGATGCCGATGATGTTCATTGTCGGAGGGCTGGCCGGCCAATCGCTGGCGACAAACGCCTGCCTTGCGACGCTGCCCATATCGCTCATCGTTTTGGGATCGATGCTGGCGGCCACGCCTATCTCTGCGATCATGCAACGCTGGGGCCGCCGCGCCGGGTTTCTGGTCGGAACAACCGCCGGTGCGCTTGGCGGTTTGATCGGAGCATATGGTCTGTATCTGGGCTCTTTCCCGGTTTTCCTGATCGGTAGCCTGCTGACCGGCATCTACATGAGCGCGCACGGATTTTACCGTTTTGCGGCGGCTGACACAGCAACGGACGCGTTCCGGCCCAAAGCGATTTCCTATGTGATGGCGGGTGGTTTGGTTGCCGCACTTTTGGGGCGTCAGATCGTAGTTATGACCTCAACCGCGTACGTCATACCATTTCTTGGCACGTACATTGCAGTTATTGCGCTAAACGTCATTGGCTCAGCCCTGTTTTTCTTTCTCAACATTCCTAAACCCGAAAAACCCAAGGAAGATGCACCCAAAGGTCGGACCCGACTTGAAATGCTAAAAACCCCACGCATCGCCGTCGCCGTTATCTGCGCAATGGTGTCCTACGCCTTGATGAACCTCGTGATGACCTCGACACCTTTAGCCGTCATGGGATGTGGGTTTGGTATTGAAGACGCTTCAAATGTAGTTATGGCCCACGTGTTCGCCATGTATGTCCCTAGCTTCTTCACCGGTCATATGATTGCCCGTTTCGGAGTCGAAAAGACCGTGGCACTCGGCCTTTTCATTCTGGGTGGCGCAGGCTTGGTCGCACTGCAGGGCATTGAGCTTGAAAACTTTTTCTTTGCCCTGATTCTGCTGGGGATCGGTTGGAATTTCGGATTTATCGGTGCAACTACCATGTTGACAGAGTCTCACGACGTCAGCGAGCGTGGCCGGATGCAGGGCATGAACGACCTTCTGGTGTTTGGCGGAGTGACCTTTGCCTCGCTGGCCTCGGGTGGGTTGATGAACTGTTCGGGTGGGTCACCGGTCGAAGGGTGGACGGCTGTGAACCTTGCCATGGTCCCCCTGCTCACACTGGCCGGAGGCGCACTGTTGTGGCTGGTCATGCGCCCGGCCGAGCCGGACACCGCCTGATCACCAACGGCCCGTGCTGGCGGTCCACATCAGAGATAACCTGCGCCCGATTTCCCCCTGCGCCAGATCCCCGCGCGCGACCCGCGCGGGATTGGCCAGAACCTTCCGCAAAACCCACTCAGCCTGCCATCCGGCATAGAGCGCTGGGCGAGCGGCGCGGGAAACCTCAGATCGCCTGCTGCGTGCGGACTTCAACCGCCTCAGCGCAGTGTCTGCCAACGCGCGTACTCCGTCTTCAGTGCCGTCGAGCAGTGGAATCCGCCCTCGGGCCTCCAGTTCCGGAATGGCCCGAAACCAATTCGCGACGCCGACCGCATAGCCGAAATCTCGCAAAACGCCCTCATCCGCAGCCCCGAGGGATTGCGCAGCAACTACCATCAATGTGCCAGCGCTTTGGTCGATGTAGTTCTCGAAATGCTCAGTATCTTCAAACGGATCTCGATAGATATCCCACCGCCTGACAGCCACATATTCATCCAGCAAACCGGCCAGATGTGGCGACAACACGCGGGACAGAGGGGTCACCACCTCATGCCGCCGCACCTGTTGCCCTTCGGCAATTTCCTGCAGCGCATCACGCCACCATTGCAGGCGCATTTCGGCAATCATCGCCTCTTGCGTAACCCAGGGCGCGCGCGCGATTTCGGCATTCAGCGCATAGATCGGAAACAGAACGGCCCGCGCTTCGACGGGGGACGCCATGGTGGCAAGAAACCGGTCCGGATCGGCCTTTTGTACAAGGGCCGCGCAAGCCTTTACGTCGTCGTCAAAGACGGCAGTCACTCGGCCGCCGCTTTCCGATGCCCACTATCGCGGACTAGTTTCCACTGGATCGCCTCCAGCAGCGCTTCGAACGAGGCGTCGACTATGTTGGCACTTACACCTACGGTCGACCAATGCCGCCCCTGCCCGTCTTCGCTGTCGATGATGACGCGCGTGACTGCCTCGGTCCCGCCTTGGGTGATCCGCACCTTGAAATCGACCAGACGCATATCCGACAGCACCTGCGAATACTGCCCCAGGTCCTTTGCCAGCGCCTTGGAGAGCGCGTTCACCGGCCCTCGGTCGCTGCCTTGATCATCCACCGATTCACTGACCGAGAGCTTCTTTTCACCGTCCACTTTCACTACAACCACGGCCTCGGATAGGCTAACCATCTTGTTGTACTTGTTCTTGCGGCGTTCAACAGTGACCTTGTAGCGCTTGACCTCAAAGAACTCGGGCATCTGCCCCAACTCATCACGCGCCAGCAGTTCGAAACTCGCCTGAGCGGTGTCGTAGGAATACCCCTCAGCCTCGCGCTGTTTGATCCGATCGAGGATACGGCCAAGGGCGGGATCGCCCTTTTCAACCATCAGGCCCGCGTCGGTCAGCCGTTTGCGCAGGTTCGATTGTCCGGCCTGGTTCGACATCGGGATGATCCGCGTGTTCCCCACCGTCGCCGGGTCGATATGTTCGTAGGTCGATGGGTCCTTGAGGATCGCACTCGCATGCAGCCCCGCCTTGTGCGCAAAGGCCGAGGCCCCAACGTAAGCCGCTTGCTTGCTGGGCACCCGGTTCAGGATATCGTCCAACATCCGGCTCACCCGCGTCAGACCGGCCAGCGCCTGCGGATTGACACCAATCTCGAACCCCGAGGCATAGGGCTTTTTCAACAGCAAGGTCGGAATCAGAGAGGTCAGGTTGGCATTGCCACAGCGCTCTCCTAACCCGTTGAGAGTTCCCTGAATCTGGCGCGCACCCGCATCAACTGCGGCCAGTGAACAGGCCACCGCGTTTTCAGTGTCGTTATGGGTGTGAATACCCAGCCGATCCCCCGGCAGGCCTGCGGCGATCAACTCGGACACAATACGCCCAACCTCGGATGGCAAAGCACCGCCATTCGTGTCACACAACACCACCCAACGCGCGCCCGCGTCCAAAGCGGCCCGGCAGACCTCGGTCGCATAGGCCGGGTTGTCTTTGTAGCCGTCAAAGAAATGCTCCGCGTCGAACAGCGCCTCACGCCCCTGCGCCACAAGATGCGCGACCGAGGCGCGGACGTTCTCGATATTCTCCTCAAGCGAAATGCCAAGCGCATGGGTCACGTGGTAGTCATGCGATTTGCCCACCAAACAAACGGCCTGTGTCCCGGCATTCATAACGGCCGCCAGCACATCGTCATTCTCGGCCGACCTTCCGGAGCGCTTGGTCATCCCAAAAGCCGTCAACCGGGCCGAGGTCTTCGGAGCAACCTCGAAAAACGCGCTGTCCGTGGGGTTCGCACCGGGCCAACCGCCTTCGATATAGTCCACCCCCAGCGCATCCAAAGCCTGTGCGATCTGCACTTTCTCTGCCGTCGAGAACTGCACACCCTGCGTCTGCTGCCCGTCGCGCAGGGTCGTGTCATAGAGATAGAGGCGTTCCTTGGTCATCAGTCTGGCTCTTTGGCTTGATCGCGATCGCCCGTCGCTTCCCGTTAACAGGCGCTCTCTTTAAGTCTCTCAGGTCTCAGCGTCGATCTCTTCGTAGTGTTTTTCTAGTCCAGCACGATGAAGTTTCATACGCTCCAGTATTGACACCCAATGATCTGCTTTCGTTTTGGAAGTGACTTCATTCGAAATCGAACCAGTACTGGTCCTAATGACATTTACTCTTGCGAGTTTGGGGAGTAACTCCCAGTCATAGCCATCCGGTGTATCATTGACGGTAAAGCCGAAATAGGGAAGGTCTGTGTCCCGCATTTGATCTGTCCATTGAAACAAAAGACTACCCAATTCCTTGTTCCCACTTTTCATGCAAGCTTTTGCTTTTGCTCTGAACTTAGAACGCAGAATCATCCAATTTTCGATCTCATCGGCGAAGAACGATTTGTCCAAGCTTTCCTCATGATCAAACCAAGTCCCCAATTTAGGCGTTAAAAGCCCGAGGACCCGCCCGCTGGCCAGCAGAGCAGCCGCATCTCCATCCGCAGCCAAACGGTGCAGTTCGGCGATGGCACCCGCCGTGTTCAGGTCATCCGCCAGCGCCTCGATGACCGAGGGGGCCGCGGTGGCGGCGGGCTCGATGCCCGCTGTCAGCGCCCGCCACTTGCGCAAGGTGGCTTCAGCTTCACGTGCCTTCTTCTCGGTCCAGTCCATCGGCTTGCGATAGTGGGTCTGAAGGAAAACAAAGCGGATCACCTCACCGGGGACACCCTGTTCCAGCAAGTCATGCACAGTGAAGAAGTTGCCCAGCGATTTGGACATCTTCTTGCCTTCGACCTGCAGCATCTCGTTGTGCATCCAGACGCGTGCAAACTCACCCTCCGGATGGGCACAGCAGCTTTGAGCGATCTCATTCTCATGATGCGGGAACATCAGATCATTGCCACCGCCGTGAATATCAAAACTCGCGCCCAGCAACTCATAGCTCATGGCCGAGCATTCAATATGCCACCCCGGACGGCCCCGACCCCAAGGCGAGTCCCACCCCGGGAGTTCATCGGTCGAGGGCTTCCACAGCACAAAATCCATCGGGTTCTTTTTGTAAGGTGCAACCTCAACCCGTGCGCCGGCAATCATGTCATCGACCGAGCGACCGGAAAGCTTGCCATACCCCGATTTCCAGCTCTCGACAGCAAACAGCACATGCCCTTCGGCAGCATAGGCATGACCCTTCGCGATCAACCCTTTGATCATTTCGATCATCTGCGCGATATACTCGGTCGCGCGCGGCATTGCTTTTTCGCAATTTTCTCCGCGTATAGATGGTTTCAACGTACCAAGCTTGCCCATGTCATGCAGATACCAGCCGATAGTCTCATCGGAGCGTTCCTGCACCAACTGCTCCAACGGCCCCTGGGCCCCGGCCTGTTTGCGGGCCAAAGCAGTCGCGTTGATCTTGTCATCCACGTCGGTGAAATTGCGCACATAGGTCACCTGATCCGTGCCATAGACATGGCGCAGCAACCGATAGAGCACATCAAAAACCACCACGGGCCGCGCATTGCCCAGATGGGCCCGATCATAGACGGTGGGTCCACAGACATACATCCGCACGTTGTCGGAATCGATCGGAACGAAATCTTCCTTCGTCCGCGTCCGTGTATTGTGCAGCTTGATTGTCGTCATCACTCGGGCTCCTAAAGCTTGCGCGTTGGCGCGGGCTTAGCAACTTGTCTCAGGGATGAAAACGAAAGAAACCGGCCCGCGTGAGAATTCAGCAGGTAATGCAGCAAATAATGGTGCAGATCATCCGGTTCATTTGCTCGGCATATCATGCGTCATGCGCCAAGCCAAGGCTTGAGTTCGCGCGTCTTCTCCAGCACTCTGCGCGCATGAGCAGGGATTTCGTCAACTCAATCTGCCGCGACCTGCCGGGGGCCGAATGGTCGGACCCCTGGGGCGGCGGGCATGATGCGTGGAAGGTCGGCGATAAGATGTTCGCCTGTATCGGGACCGCAAATGATGGCGTTTCGGTCAAAACACCCGATATCGAAACCGCACAGATGCTGATCGATGCGGGTGTCGGTGTGAAAGCCCCATATTTCCACCGCAGCTGGGTTCGCCTGCCTTTTGACGCGGATGAGGACGAAATGCGGTATCGCCTTGTCGCCTCTTACGATCTGGTGCGAGCATCGCTAACAAAAAAGGTTCAGGCCACCCTGCCCCAGCGAAGCTGATTGACAATCCCAGATCGCTCTGTCCCTGTCGGCACAAGGACAAACCGAGGCAAGACCATGAAACTGTCAGATCGCATCACGCAGATCACCGGAGGCGGTAGCGACGGGTGGGATGTGTTCTATCGCGCGCGCCGTATGGTCGCCGAAGGCCACGCCGTGACGCAGCTGACGATCGGTGAACATGACATCGGCACCGATGCCTCGATCCTGGATGCGATGAACCGCTCAGCCCGCGATGGTCACACCGGTTACGCCATGGTGCCCGGCACCGATCTGCTGCGCGACACGGTCGCCGCGCGGGTTCAGACCCGGACCGGAGTATCAACCACCCGAAACAATGTCCTGATCACTCCGGGCGGACAGGCGGGGTTGTTTGCGGCTCATATGGCTGTGTGCAACCCCGGCGATGTCGGGCTGTTCCTTGACCCCTACTACGCCACCTATCCCGGCACCATTCGCGGAACCGGCGCCGTGGCGCGGGCGGTTCAGACCTCGGCTGAAGATGCCTTTCAACCGCGTGCCGAACAAATCGAGGCCAAGGTCGATGGCGCTGTGTCATTGCTGATCAACACGCCGAACAACCCAACCGGAGTGGTTTATTCACCCGAGACACTCAGGGACATCGCTGAGCTGTGCCAGAGGCGCGACCTGTGGCTGATCTCGGATGAGGTTTACGACACACAGATATGGAATGGCGCGCATCTGTCTCCGCGTGCCCTGCCCGGTATGGCCGATCGCACTCTGGTCGTTGGGTCCATGTCGAAATCCCATGCCATGACCGGATCACGTTGCGGCTGGATTATTGGCCCGGAAGAGGTCATCAGCCACCTCATCAATCTCGCCACCCATACCACCTATGGCGTTCCGGGCTTCATTCAGGATGCCGCGAGCTTTGCCCTGAGCGTTGGCATAACGCTCGAAGATGAAATTGCAGCCCCCTTCCGCCGTCGCCGGGCCCGCGCGCTAGAGGTGCTGGCCGAACAGAATACCATCGGCCTCGTCCCCGCAGATGGCGCGATGTACCTGATGTTGGATATCCGCGCGACCGGTCTGACCGGTGAGGGGTTTGCAAATGCCCTTCTCGATAAACACGCGATTGCCGTTATGCCCGGAGAGAGCTTCGGTACAGCCGCTGCAGGACACGTCCGCGTTGCAATGACTGTCGATGACGATCGTTTCGAAACGGCTCTGAAGACGATCTGTGCCTTCGCATCCGAATTGGCAGGTCAGCAAGCTGCCGAATAAGGGCGCTTAGAACCGGAACGTTGTGCGAAGATTGAAGATATTCGTGTCCAACCCACCGCCCGAGCGGGTGACATCGTCAAAATCCTGCCGCAACGCTTCGCCACTGATGACGAAGTTGTCGCCGATGGGATAGGCAATGCCGATTCCATAAACCGCCGCTGTGTCATTCTCTTCCGAGGTTTCAACACGCGCAGCGCCGACCACGACATACCCCATTGCCGCGCCAAAATCATACCCGCCGCGAAACTTCAGCCGGGTTATACTGTCAACGCTGCCCTGATCCTGACCAAGGTTGAGGGACAGGCGGTTATACTCCAGCTCACCGCCCAGAACGAAGGCACCGAAATCGCGGTCATACCCGACATGAGGTCCGAAAACGGTATCGTTGCCACCCGCGCCACCAGACCCGTCCGCATCCGCGTAGCCAAAGCTGAACCCCGCATAGGCCCCCGTCCAGTCCTCAGCCGAGGCCGGGCTGGTTATCGCCATCGTCGCAGCGACAATAAGGGCCGAGAGGGGCTTCATACACGTCTCCAAATTAGGCGCATCGCCGGTTTTTTTGCGGACCAATCACCCGCGTATTTGAGTGTTTAACCTAGGAACGCCACTGCTAAATTCAAATCTGCGTCAACGATAAGTGAATGCAGTATAACAGATTTCCCCTATAACGGGTTAAAATCTCTTTAAGATACGTTCAAAAACCCAGCGCGAGCCTTTTCACCATAAAAAACGCCCCGACCACCTGAGTGATCGGAGCGTTGAATAAGCGCCTGCATGGTTCTTAAAGATAGTCGGACCGCTGCAGACCGTATTTGGCCATCTTCTCGTTCAACGTCCGGCGCGGCAGGCAAAGCTCATCCATCACCGACGCGATCGAACCCTTGTGGCGTCGCATGGTGTTGTCGATCAGCATCCTCTCGAACGCTTCCACGTATTCCTTCAGCGGTTTGCCCTCGGTGGTCATGACCGGCTGCATTTCCTCGTGATCGGACATCAGCAAGGACGCAATCGTCCCGGAACCACGCCGGGATTGCAGCACCGCGCGTTCGGCGATGTTGATCAACTGTCGCACATTGCCCGGCCACGGCGCCTGCAACAGCTGCGCCGCTTCCTGCGCGCTGACTTGCGGGGCGTCGCAGCCATATTCCTCGGCGAACTGCTCACTGAGGCGGGTAAACAGCGTCAGGATATCCTCACCGCGCTGTCGCAGCGGCGGCATTGTAATGCGCAGTGCGGCCAGGCGGTAGAACAGGTCCGGGCGCAGCACGTCCTCGGAGGTTTTACCCGCCTCTTGCAGGTTTGAGATCGCAACGATCCGCGTTTCCGCAGGGGTGCCCTGCTCGTTCATCACGCTCAGCAAGCGGGCCTGCAACGTGTCGCTCAACGCCTCGACATCTTCCAGAACCAGAGTCCCGCCACGCGCCTCTTCAATCGCGGGAAGCTGCGCATCCTCGGGTATCATCGGGCCGAACAGGCGTTTCGACAGCACTTCTTCCTCCAGCGCCGCGCAGGACACCAGAACGAATTTCTTACCCGCGCGGCTGCCGACCGCGTGCAGAGCATGCGCGACAAGCGTCTTGCCGGTACCCGTCTCTCCGTCGATCAGCACATGGCCGTCCGCCTGCCCCAGATCGAGGATATCTTCGCGCAAACGCTCCATCACCGGGCTGGCGCCAATCAGTTTGTTCATGATCTGCGTACCACCCGACAACTCGCGCCGCAGGGCCCGGTTGTCCAGCGTCAGACGCCGCGCGTTGCTGGCGCGTTTTGCCAGTTCCGACATGCGGTCTGGGTTGAAGGGCTTTTCAAGGAAATCAAAGGCGCCAACGCGCATCGCCTCAACCGCCATCGGCACATCGCCGTGACCGGTGATCATGATGACAGGCAGCGTGCTATCGGCCCCCATCAGCTTTTTCAGCAATTGAATGCCATCCATACCCGGCATCTTGATGTCCGAGATCACGATCCCCGGGTAATCCGGCCCCAGAACCTTGAGCGCATCTTCGGCGCTGGCAAAGGTTTCGGTGTCATATCCCGACAGCGCCAGCCATTGGCTGATCGACTGGCGCATGTCCTGTTCGTCATCAACAATGGCGATTTTCATGGCCTGTGCCATAGTATTCCCTCGTGTTATTCAGCGGCCTGGAGGCCGTCGCTTCCCAGTGGCAGTTGCATCTCGAAGACAGCGCCACCCTTCTGGCCGTTACGTGCGGTTAGCCGTCCGCCATGGTCGTTCACGATCCCCGACGAGATAGCAAGCCCCAGCCCGACCCCGTCACCAGGTTGCTTGGTGGTGTAGAAGGGCTCAAACAGGTTCTCGATATCCTTAATACCATACCCGTTGTCGCGCACGGTCAGTACCGCCATATCACCTGCCGCCAAGATGATCTCGACATCCGGTTCTGCTACAGATTTGGTGGCGTCCAGCGCGTTGCGCAAGAGGTTGACCATCACCTGCTCGATCCGCATCCGGTCCCCCATAACAATGACAGGGTCTTCGGGCAGGATCTGAGTAATCTTCACATGGCGCTGCCGCAGCTGAGGTTCCATCATCGACAGCGATGAGGCTAGTGCTTCGCCAAGGTTTACTGGCGAAAACGCGTCAGCCCCCTTGCGCGCGTAAGACTTCAGCTGCCGGGTAATCGCGCCCATCCGCTCGATCAGACCATCAATACGGCCAAAGCTGGCGAGGGCCTCTTCCGGACGATTTCTGCGCAGCAGCAGACGCGCCCCGGCAAGGTAGGTTTTCATTGCAGCCAGAGGTTGATTAAGCTCGTGACTTACCGCCGCTGACATCTCGCCCAACGCGGCTAGTTTCGAGCTTTGCGCAAGCGTCTGTTCCGCCAAATCCAACGTCTTTTCAACCCGTTCGCGTTCAGCGATTTCCCGCTGCAGTCTCGCGTTCAATGCGCGAAGCTCTGCCGACTCGCGCTGGAACAGAACTACGCGCGAGGCCGCACGACGGCTGAGAAGATAGAACGCCGCCGCCAGGAGAATCGCAAAGCCCATGATTTCCAGCGCCAGCACGCTGTTCACCTTTTCGCGGATGGAGTCATAGGTGGTGAACGAGGCCATTTGCCAACCGCGGAACGGTATGCGTGTTTCAAGCCGAATGACGGCCTCACCTTCCAGATAGCCATCCGGCGGCAACGCAGACCAGTCGGCCGTCGCACGAAGCGCGCGTTGGATCGCGCTTTCCGGCGTCTGCCGCAGCATGGCCGAACTTTCGTCCAGCCCGCGCCATTGCGGCTCGGTCGACAGAATGATGTTACCGGTGCTGTCCCGGACAAGCACGGCGTCGGAAATTCCGGCCCAGGCGCGTTCGAATTTCTGCAGGTCGACCTCAACCACGATCACGCCGAGGATCTCGGAATTCGCCTCGATCCTGCGGGAGTAGATAAAGCTATAGTCGCCAGTTTCGCGTGGGCTGACCGTGAAAATCGTCGCGTTCGAGCGGATAGCGTCCACAAAATATGGCGCATTGCGATGCCCTTCGAGCAGGCGATTGCGGTCAGTGGCCGCCACCGTCACGCCATCCCCATCCATCAGCATCAAGGACGCGGCCCCAATCTCTTCCACGAAAGAGATCAGACGCTGGCTGGACAGCAGGTAATCACTGGATTGCAGCGCCGAGATCAGCGTAGGGTCCCGCGACAAAAGCTGCGGCACAATCGCGTTGCGTCGCAATTCGCTAAGGAGGTTGCCAGAATACAGGGCAAGGCGCAGCTCGGCACGGTTGCGGGTCGACTCGGTGAAACGGTCGGTCAGCAACCGGTTCGTCACCCAGATCGTCGCGACGGCGGTCAGAAGGACCAGAATAACAGCCACACGCAGCCGCCACCCCAAAGGGGCACCGCGAAATGGGCGGGTCATCTTGTCCTTGATCGAGTGAAGGCCTGAACTCATTCCCGAAAGTTACGCGGGCTGAGCGGCGACCTCAAGTCACGCCGGGGCCAGAACGCCGGACAATGCGCGGAACAATGCCGTCCCGTCGGTGCCGCCATGCCCCTCATCCGCTGCGCGTTCGGGGTGTGGCATCATGCCAAGAACGCGACGGTTTTCCGACAGGATGCCCGCGATATCCCCGACCGAGCCGTTTGGATTCTCGGTATAGGTGAACGCGATCCGATCCTGATCCTTCAGTGCGGACAGGGTGGCGTCATCGGCGAAATAGTTTCCGTCATGGTGGGCAATCGGAATGCCGATCACGTCGCCTGCATTGTAGCCTTGGGTAAAGGCGCTGTCGCTGGTTTCGACCTTCAGGCCAACCGTTTTGCAGATGTATTTCAGACCGGCATTGCGCAGCAGCGCGCCGGGCAGGATTCCGGTCTCAGTCAGGATCTGGAACCCGTTACAGATGCCGACGGCATAGCCGCCACGCTCGGTATGATCGACCACAGCCTTGCAGATCGGCGATTGCGCCGCGATGGCCCCGCAGCGCAGGTAGTCGCCATAAGAGAAGCCACCGGGAACGCCGACAATGTCGACCCCCTCGGGCAGCGTGGCATCCTTGTGCCAGACCATGTCAACGGTGAAGCCGGCCTGTTCAAAGGCTACGGCAAGGTCCCGGTCGCAGTTTGATCCGGGGAATACGATGACGGCTGCGCGCATGGCGGACCCTCCTAGCAAGTAAAATCAGTGACAACCGCCACACCCGGAGGTGCAGGAGCGTCGAAAGCGGCAAGTTGTTCACTCACCTGGTTCAGAGATACGTGTCGCGTCACGAGCGGGCTGAGATCAAGATCCGAACCCGTGATCAACGACAGAAGCGATGGATAGCGCCAACTGGGCATCCCTCGTGTTCCATATACAGAGAGCTGACCGGAATAGAGAACATCCATCGGCAGCGTCATAGCTGCATGATCGCCCGCAGGCATGCCGATCTGTACCATCCGGCCCAGTTTGCGCAGGGATCGCATCGACGCCACGGTCGTGGTTTCAATCCCCAGCGCCTCAATCGCCACATGGGCACCACCGCCAGTGATATCTTTCACCGCCTCAGACGCGTCACATGTTGCCGCGTTCACAACCGCATCCGCGCCCAGAGATTTGGCGTAGCCCAGCTTGTCGTCTGAAATATCGACGACGACCACCCGTGCCCCAAGCGCTTTGCCCAACAACAGGGTCGAGATCCCTACTCCGCCCCCGCCGAACACGGCCAACCATTCGCCGCCCTGCAGCTGCGCGCGTCCAACCAACGCCTGCCACGCGGTCGTGACCCGACATCCAAGTGCTGCGGCGATCTCGGGCGCGAGTGTCTCGGGCAGTTCCGTCAGATTGGCATCCGCATGCGCAACCGCGATGTACTCGGCGAAAGCACCATCACAGGTAAATCCCGGCACGACCTGGTCGGCGCAGGTGGTTTGGTTGCCCTGGGCGCAGTCCCGGCAATGGCCGCAGGCCAGAATGAAAGGCGCAATCACCCGATCACCGGTTTTCCAACGGCGGACACGGCTGCCCACCGCAACCACCTCGCCGCAATATTCGTGGCCGGGAGTCATTGGCAGGATCACATCCGGGTCCGAACCCGACCAAGCGTGCCAGTCTGACCGGCAGACCCCACAGGCCAACACTCGGACGACAACGCCATCCTCGGCCGGTTCAGGGTCGGGAATGGTGGTCAGCTCCAGCGGCTGGCGATAGGTGATCAGACGCGCTGCCCGCATCCAATCAGACCAGTTCGATCTCGTAGCGTTCGATGACGGTGTTGGCCAACAGCTTTTCGCACATCTCGGTCACGTCCGCCTCAGTCGCGCCTTCGGCCAACTCCAGATCAATGACCTTGCCCTGGCGCACACCTTCGACCTGATCAAAGCCCATGGCACCCAATGCGTGGCGGACCGCCTCACCCTGAGGGTCCAGCACCCCGTTCTTGAGCATCACATGCACCCGTGCCTTCATCTTCGCAACTCCACCTGAGGGCCACGATCGCAGGCCCATTTCGTTGCGCGGGGGATAGCGCGGTTGTGCCTTTGGGACAACCCTGTTTGCGGCGAAGATTGAAAAGGTATGAAGGGGCGTGTCTTAAAACGGACCGCGCGGGCGTTTCGGGTCGAACGGTATACCCTGCCCTCAAAAGAAAAGCGCCGCCCAATCGGGGGCGACGCTTTACATTTCTGTCAGGCAGAGGCCGAGATCAGTTGATCAGCGTCGGCTTGGTCACGTTGCTTTGCGGCAGAACACCCAAGCGGCGCGCGACCTCGGAATAGGCGTCAGTCAGGTTGCCGAGATCACGGCGGAAGACATCCTTATCGAGCTTCTGGCCGGTTTCGATATCCCACAGGCGGCAGCTGTCGGGGCTGATCTCATCAGCCACGATCAGACGCTGGTAGTCGCCGTCGAACACGCGGCCGATCTCGATTTTGAAATCGACCAATCGAATGCCCACGGCGAGCATCACACCGCTCATGAAGTCATTCACGCGCAGCGCAAGGCTGAGGATATCATCCATGTCCTGCTGACTGGCCCAGCCAAAGGCCGCGATATGTTCCTCGGTGACCAACGGATCACCTAGAGAGTCGTCCTTATAGCAGTACTCGACAATCGGACGCGGCAGCTGCGTGCCCTCTGCAATGCCCAGACGTTTGGACATCGTACCGGCTGCATAGTTGCGCACGATCACTTCCAGAGGGACGATCTCGCAATTCCGTACCAGCTGCTCGCGCATGTTCAGGCGGCGGATGAAGTGGTTCGGAACACCGATCTGGGTCAGGCCGTTCATGAAGAACTCGGACAGGCGGTTGTTCAGAACGCCTTTGCCGTCGATCACGTCTTTCTTTTCCGCGTTGAACGCGGTGGCGTCATCCTTGAAATACTGCACGATGGTGCCCGGCTCGGGGCCTTCATACAGAATCTTGGCTTTGCCTTCGTAGATTTTCTTGCGACGCGCCATCGGGGCCCCTTCCATATCGGCAATACGCGCAGATCGCGCGGCTGCGGCCCTCATAGAGCAGCCCGCCCCAACCCGCAAGTTGTCTGGTTGCATTCCATCAGAGCATCCGCTTTCGAAAGGTTCCTCATAGGTATTTAGCACCCACAGAACCTGCCCACATGGCCCGCGTACAGCAACACAGCGCATTTGGTCGCGCAAGGGCCATTTTCGCTATACATTCCGACATTCGTTTCCTATCTAGATGAGGAATGTCCACGCTATGAGGTCCCACTAAAATGACCACGTTCGACGAACGCGAAAACGCCTTTGAAGCCAAGTTTGCCCATGACGAAGAAATGCAGTTCAAGGCCCAGGCCCGCTGCAACAAATTGCTGGGCCTCTGGGCGGCGGCAAAGCTGGGGAAAACCGGCTCTGACGCGGAAGACTATGCCAAAACCGTCGTGATCGCCGATATGGAAGAGGCAGGTCACGAAGATGTCGTGCGCAAAGTCTCGGCCGATCTGGGCGGTCTGTCCTCGGATGACGAAATCCGCGCCAAAATGGCCGAGCTTCTGCCCGAAGCCAAAGCGCAGGTCATGAGCGAGGCTGACTAAGCCACCGGTCCCCTCATGATCTTCATGAGTAATATGAATTTGATTTGACGCCCCGGTCATGAGACACGGGGCGTCTCATATTCATACGGGCGCTTTGCGCCAAACACGTCGGACCAAGCCCATGACAAACGCGCTGACCCAGCTTCTCGAGACCAATGACGCCATTCTGGCCGATGGTGCGACCGGAACCAATCTGTTCAACATGGGTCTGCAATCCGGCGACGCACCCGAGCTGTGGAATGTGGATGCGCCGGACAAGATCCGCGCGCTGTATCAGGGCTCGGTCGATGCGGGCAGCGATCTGTTCCTGACCAACACCTTCGGCGGCACCTCGGCCCGGCTCAAGCTGCATGACGCGCAGAACCGCGTAGGTGAGCTGAACCGCATTGGCGCCGAGTTGGGCCGTGAGGTCGCGGACAAATCCGGACGCACCATCGTGGTTGCCGGCTCGGTTGGTCCCACCGGTGAGATCATGGAGCCGGTTGGCAGCCTGTCGCATTCCGAGGCGGTCGAGATGTTCCACGAACAGGCCGAGGCCCTCAAAGACGGCGGCGTCGATGTTCTGTGGGTCGAAACAATCAGCGCCCCCGAAGAATTCCGCGCCGCGGCCGAGGCCTTCGCTCTGGCCGACATGCCTTGGTGCGGCACCATGAGCTTTGACACTGCCGGGCGCACCATGATGGGCGTCACCTCGGCTGATCTGGCTCTGTTGGTCGAAACACTGCCCAACCCTCCGATTGCGTTTGGCGCGAATTGCGGCACCGGAGCGTCGGATATCCTGCGTACTGTACTCGGGTTCACCGCGCAAGGAACCGAGCGGCCCTTGATCTCGAAAGGCAATGCGGGGATTCCCAAATATGTCGACGGTCACATCCACTATGACGGCACGCCCGATCTGATGGCCGACTATGCCGTGATGGCCCGCGATGCTGGCGCAAAGATCATCGGTGGTTGCTGTGGCACCATGCCTGCCCATCTTGAGAAAATGCGTGCAGCGCTGGACAGCACAGAACGTGGCGCGCGCCCGACTCTTGATCAGATCACCGATGCGCTTGGACCGTTCTCATCCGCCTCGGATGGCACCGGCGACGACGCCGCGCCCGAGCGGCGCACCCGACGCCGCCGCCGCGCCTGAGTTAGCGCCCCTCGAATTTCGGGGGGCGTTTTTCCATAAAGGCCACCACGCCTTCGGCAAAGTCGCGCGAGCGTCCACATTCACCTTGTAAATGCGCCTCGGTCGCCAATTGCTGTGGCAAGGTCTTCTCATAAGTACCGCGGAGCGCCTGTTTGATCGCGCCATAGGCCGCCGTCGGACCTTGGGCCAAATGTGCGGCCCTGCTGCGCCAATGAGCATCAAACGCATCATCGGCGACCGCTTCCCAGATCAGCCCCCAATCATCGGCCTGGCGCGCGGTGATCTTGTCAGCAAACAACGCGGCCCCCATGGCCTTGGCCAGCCCCATCTGACGCGGCATGAACCACGTACCGCCAGCATCCGGCAGCAAGCCGATGCGGGAAAAGGCCTGAAGGAAATAGGCGCTCTCGGTCGCGATCACCACATCGGCACAGAGCGCAAGGTTGGCCCCTGCCCCGGCTGCCGGTCCGTTGACGGCGGCAATCGTGGGCACCGGGCTGTCATGGATGGTCTCGAGCATCGGCTCATACTCATCGCGCAGCGAGCGTTCCAGGTCGATCTTTCCGGTTGACGACGCATCACCCAAATCCTGCCCGGAACAAAAGGCCGGTCCGGCCCCGGTCAAGACGATGCACCGCGCGTTTCGGGCCGCGTGTTTCATCGCGTGGGTGATCTCGGCCCGCATCTGCGTGGTCAGCGCGTTCATCTTGTCGGGGCGGTTCAGCGTCAGCACCGCCAGCCCGTCCGTGATGTCCAGCAGGATCGTTTCGTAGTCCATTAAAGCTCTCCCTCGCGCCTGTGCGTGAGCGGACACTGCCGCATTCACAGGCCGAGGAAAAGCGGAACCATGCGTCAGTCTTTCAGAATTTGGCGCAGGCGTTCTTTTTCGGCGTCGCTCAGCCCATCGCTTTCACCCAGCGCTTGCGCCTTGGCTCGGTTGCGCAGAAAGATCAAGCCGACACTGGCGGCAATCACCAACATGATTGGTCCGGCCAGCCACAGCATCAGGTTCGAGCCCGTAACCGTGGGCTTCAGCAGCACATATTCACCGTAGCGGTCGACGATGAAGGCGATCGCCTCTTCATCCGTATCCCCGGCCACCAGCCTTTCGCGTACCAGCAATCGCAAATCGCGCGCGAGGTCTGCGTTGCTTTCGTCGATGCTCTCGTTTCTGCACACCAGACAGCGCAACCCGGTGCTGAGGTCGCGGGCGCGTTGCTCCAGCACCGGATCGTCCAGCACTTCGTCCGGTTGCACAGCAAATCCCGGTGCCGCCAACAGCATGAGGATCAGGATCAGACGTTTCATTCTGCGGGCACTCCGGCAGAGGGGGCTTTGCGTGCACCAGCGGCCACCCGGAATCGTCGGTCGCAAAGGCTGAGGACGCCGCCCAAAGCCATCATCAGGCATCCAGCCCAGATCCAGTTGGCGAAGGGTTTAATGTAGGTGCGCAAGACCCAGCCCCCATCCGCCTGTTGGTCCCCGATCACCACATAGAGATCGCGCATGATCCGGTAGTCAATCGCGGCCTCGGTGGTGGGCATACGCGCAACAGGATAGTCACGTTTTTCGGGATGCAACGTCCCGATCATGCGCCCGTTGGTCTCCACTTTCACATCCGCCATGGTCGAGAAATAATTCGGCCCTTGCACGCGATTGACATCCTCAAGCGTCAGAGTGAATTGACCAACCTCAAAAGGCTGCCCCGGTTGGGCGACGCGGATATCCTCAACCTCCCACGCGGTCAGACCGGCGATGGCGAAGATGGTCACACCCAGACCCGTGTGGGCAACCGCCTTGCCCCAATCGGCCCCCGGCAGGCGGAACAGGCGTTTCAGACTACCGTTGCGTCCCGTCCGGCTCCATAAATCGAGAACGGCGCCGAAGGTGATCCATGCACCCAGAAACAGACCAATTGGCCCCAAAGCACTACGCCCTGTCTGCATGGCCCAGACCAGCACGCCAAGAGCAACGGCCAGCACAAACGCATAGCGCAGCGACCACGCTGTCTTGCCCAGCTTTCCGCGCTTCCACGGCAACATTGCGCCAACCGGCAGGACCAGCCCCAACAGCACCATGAACGGCGTGAAGGCCGCGTTAAAGAACGGAGGTCCGACCGAGAGCTTCCGGTCAAACATCATCTCGGCCACCATCGGCCACATGGTGCCTACGAACACCACGAAACAGCTCACGGCCAGCAGAACGTTATTCACGACCAGCGCGCTTTCCCGGCTGACCATGCCAAAGACGCCCTTCGCCTCCATCGCCTGCGCCCGCGCCGCAAACAGGGTTAGCGCACCGCCGATAAAGAACACAAGGATCAACAGAATGAACACGCCCCGCTCTGGATCTGTCGCGAAGGCATGGACCGAGGTCAGAAGCCCCGAGCGTACAATGAATGTCCCGATCAGCGAGAACCCGAAGGCGATGATCGCCAGCAGGATTGTCCAGCTCTTCAGCGCCTCGCGCTTCTCCACGACAATGGCCGAGTGCAACAGCGCCGCCGCCAGCAGCCATGGCATGAACGAGGCATTCTCGACCGGATCCCAGAACCAGAAACCGCCCCAGCCCAACTCATAGTAGGCCCACCACGACCCCAGAGCGATCCCAATGGTCAGAAACACCCAGGCGGCCAGTGTCCATGGCCGCACCCAACGGCCCCAGGCCGCATCAATACGGCCCTCGATCAACGCGGCCACGGCAAAGCTGAACGCCATGCTCAGACCGACATAGCCCAGATACAGAAACGGGGGATGGAATGCCAAACCAGGGTCCTGCAACAGGGGATTCAAATCGCGACCATCGAACGGAGCAATCGCCAGCCGGTCGAACGGGTTCGATGTAAACAGGATAAAGGCGAAGAACGCCACGGCCACGGCCGACTGCACAGCCAACACGCGTGCTTTCAACGTTGGCGGCAGACCAGCGCCAAAAAACGCGGCCATCGCGCCGAACAGGGTCACGATCAGCACCCACAACAGCATCGAGCCTTCGTGGTTCCCCCATGTCCCGCTGATCTTGTAGATCATCGGTTTCGCGGAATGGCTGTTCTCAACCACGATCCGTAGCGAAAAATCAGAGGTGGTGAACGCCCAAACCAGCGCTCCGAACGAAAACGCCGTAAGGAGGAATTGAGAGATTGCCGCCGGTTCCGCAAACGCCATCCACCCAGCCCAGCGTTTCGATGCCCCGATCAGGGGCACCACGCTTTGCACGATAGCGACGAAGAAGGCGAGGATTAGCGCGAAGTGACCTAGCTCTATAACCATAGGGCAGGATATATGCCGGAGGCACGGTAATCGCCAACCACTTTCGTTTCATTTCAGGGCACATAGTGTCGCAACTCAGCCCCTTTCGCGTCGCCAATCCTCTAACGCCGGGTTCGCATCGGCCAGCAGGCTTTCTTGCGCCAAGCGCGCATCCGACCCCGTATCAGCCACACCGGGTCGGTCGCTGCGCATATTTCCAAGCGCATCAAGGTTGGCCAGAACTGTCGGTGTCCGCGCCATCACGGCCGAGATCTCGCGTTGCAAATCCTGCGATTTCGCCTGATGCCGCGCCCCGAAATAGAACGAGACAATCACGCCCAGCAACCACCACAAAGGCTCGGGCACGAGCGCAATCCCCTGCATTCGCGCCGAAAACCAGATCGGATCGATCATGGCGGCGGCAAACAAGCCCAACGTTCCCAGCGCCAAAGCCGGACGCGGAAGACGGTTCAACCCGTCCATAAACCGATCGAACATGCCTTTGGGCGGCCTTTGAAACTCGGCTCCGAACTGCGTCATGGCCTGAGTTTGCGCCACCATCCGGCGCTGGGCACCCGCATCGGCGTTTTCCCGAAAAACCTCTGCGGTTTCGCGCACCACGTTGCGCCCGCCGCCGAACAAGAAACCCAAAACGCCTGATATCAAACCCATCCCGCAACCCTCGTCTGAAACGCCTCGTCGCTCAGGTGATAGCGATCCGACAGGAACTCTTCCGCCCGCCTTATCCAACCGCCTTTCCCACCCGCACGGGTGCGCGCGTATTTTCGCGATGCAGGCCGCCGATCTGCGAGCCGAAAGTAAAAATTCCGCCGCGCCACCCCATACGCGTCCCGCAACTGAACCGGGTTCGGGCGCGCCGCGTCCTGACTGGCGCCGATGGTTTGCGGGCCAATGACCCCGTCCACTACAACAGCAAAACCCATCTTCACCAAAAGCGATTGCAAAATGCGCACCGCCTGCGCGCCCGCATTCACATACATATCGAACACGCTGGCCTGCAGCGCCTCGGGCAAGGCGGCGATCCTCGGTTTCTCAAAATAATGCTGCACAAAGATATCAACCGCGCGCACGCGGCTGAGCGCCCGCACATCAGCGACATCAACCACCCCGTCCCGCGTCAAATCCAATCCCAAACGGCGCATCGTGTGAATGGTCACGCCGAAATTGGTGGCTCCTCCGGGGTCATCCGGATCATCAACAAACCCGCCTTCCCGACGCACAATCTCTTCGGCAATCTGTCGAACCGTCTGCATCACGACCCCCACCTGCATCAGTCGAGGGAACGATCCTGCAAACTCCTTAACAACCCCAAACGAAACAGAGCGCCGCCTGCCATCCGCACGCAACGCCCCCGCTTCTTCTGTTCAAAAATACCTCCGCCGGAGGCACGCAGCGCAGCTGCGTTCAGCTTTCGCCCGGATCCTTGTAAACGCCCTGTTCCTTCAAGGCGTCCATGACCTCTTTCGGCATATAGGTCTCATCGTGTTTTGCAAGGATTTCAGTCGCTTCAAACACACCGTTGACGTAGCGACCCGTCCCGACCATGCCCTCATTTTCCGAGAAGAGATCCGGCAGAACCCCGGTAAATGCCACCGGAACGCTCTCTCCGCCATCAGTGACCACAAAGCGCACCGTTTCACCCTGCCCCCGCACGATCGAGCCCTCTTCGACCAGACCACCAATTCGAAACACCTCGGTCGGCGCGGGCGGCTCTGCGATCACTTGGCTGGGCGAGCGGAAGAAGTTGATGCCATCGCGCATCGCATACCCAATCAACGCCGTCGACACCGCCAGGGCAGCTACGGCCACCAGAATGATCTGAACTCGACGACGTTTCTTGAGCGTTTTCATACCGTCCTCACGGAAACAAAGGGGCCATCATCAGCCCTTGGGTTTCATCCTCACCTAACATCAGGTTGGCATTCTGCAAGGCCTGCCCGCTGCTACCTTTTGTCAGGTTATCCAAAGCGGCGATCACAATCGCACGCCGTTCAATCCGATCCGCAACAACACCTATGTGGCAAAAATTCGATCCCCGCACATGGTGGGTCGAGGGCACCTCGCCCATCGGCAGAACCTCAATAAAAGGCTCGTCAGCATAGGCTTTTGCCAGCGTTTCATAAACGCTCTGCGGGTCGCCCTTCACGTAGGAGGTTGCCAGAATACCCCGGTTCGCCGGGATCAAGTGCGGCGTGAATTGGATATGCACCGTGCGCCCGGCCAGTTTTGAAAACTCCTGATCGAATTCGCCCAAATGCCGGTGCGTGCCACCGATGGAATAGGCATTCGCGCCTTCGCTCAGCTCGGCATGCAGCAGATTTTCTTTCAACGACCGGCCAGCGCCCGACACAGCGCATTTCAGATCGAGGATGATGTCGTCCAGATCAATCACACCGGCTGAAATCAACGGCCGCAGCACATATTGTCCGGTCGCCGCGTTGCAGCCGGTACCGGCCACAAGCCGTGCGCTCCGGATGTCGTCACGATAGAACTCGGTCAGACCATAAACCGCCTCTTCCTGCTGCTCCAACGCGCTATGCGGGTTACCGTACCATTTTTCGTACTCATCCGCGTCCTGCAGCCGGAAATCGGCAGAAAGGTCGATGATTTTCAGAGTCTTCGGCAGGTCACGGATCACTTCCTGACTGGTTTTATGCGGCAACGCACAGAAACACAGGTCGATCTGGGAAAAGTCGATCTCAGAAATCTTGCACAGATCTGGCAGGTCCATATGGCGCAGATGTGGGAAGACCTGAGCCATCGACAGGCCCGCCTTACGTTCCGCCGCCAGCGCAACGATCTCCATGTTCGGGTGCTCGGCGATCAGCCGCACCAGTTCAGCGCCAGTATAGCCCGAGGCGCCCAGAATTGCGATTTTATGGGTCATGTCAGACCTCTTCTTTGCGTGTGTCACATATCATGACCGCCACTGTGACGGTCTTGGATTTAGAAAATCGGAGGGGTGGCGTCCTTGACCTAAATCAGGCCGCCTCAAACGAGATTTGTCGTCGGAGGAACTGTGTCGCCCGATCACTGACAAAGCCGGGCTTGCCGGTGGTCAGATAGCCGCCTTCTCCCTCACCCAGCATGGTCGGGTGGCGTTGCAGATAGTCGGCCAGGCTTTCGGCTACCAGATCGCCCTGGCTGAACACCTGAACATCCGCGCCCAGAGCGGCCTGAAACGTCTCGGCCATCAAGGGGTAATGCGTGCAGCCCAGAATGGCCGCCTGAGGTTCGGGCATCTTGCGCTTCAACGCATCCACATGGCTGCGTACCAATGCTTCGGCCAGAATCAAATCACCGTCTTCAATGGCATCGACCACGCCGCCGCAGGCCTGTGCCTCGACATCCACACCAATCGCGCGGAACGCCAGTTCCCGCTGGAAGGCGCGGCTGGAGACAGTGGCGGGCGTTGCAAACAAGGCCACATGCTTGACGGCCACTTCGCGCGGCGGAGAGTTATCGCCCCATTGCCGCTCGGTCAGCGCCTCGATCAAGGGGACAAAGACGCCCAGAACCCGCTTGCCCTCGGGCACGCCCTCTTCCTGCATTCGCCGCAGGGCTGCGGCGCTGGCGGTATTGCAGGCCAGAATCACCAGATTGCAGCCGCGATCCCACAGGTCGTAGACCGCCTTGCGGGTCAGCTGATAGATATCCTCGGCATCGCGCACGCCATACGGCGCATGCGCACTGTCCGCGTAATACAGGAAATCCACGTCGGGCAGCCGTTGCTGCGCGGCGTTCAGGACGGTCAGACCGCCCAAACCGGAATCAAAGATACCTACTGCCATTAGCCCCTTCAGGCGCGATGCCGTTCCTCAAATTCATAGCCGTAGTCATAAGACTTCAGCGGTGTCGGAGACAGCTCATACGTGGCTTTGCGCAGGAAATCCATCATCTTGCGCGTATCCTTGCTGAGTGGGTCCAGAACATCACGGCCAATAGGCTCGCCGATCACCACCTTAACAGGGGTATCAACGCGTTTCTTGAACTCCTTGATCAGCAATCCCATCCGCAGGGTGCTGTGCAAATGGCTTGCGATCTGGAACAAACGAGACGTGTGGCCGTCGAAGAAAACCGGCACCACGGTCGCGTTCGATTTGGCCACCATCCGAGCGGTAAAGCCCCGCCAACCAGGGTCCATCGGGTGGTCGAACGGCGTGAGGGCCGTGCTGACGGTTCCACCGGGGAAGATCCCAATCGCCCCACCATCGCCAAGATAGTTCAAGGCGGTCTTGCGGGTTTCAAGGTTCAGCCTCATCGCCTCTTTCGTCTCATCAAACGAGATCGGCAGGATGATGCGGTTCAGATCTTCTGCCTTACGGAACACGCGATGGGCCAGAATCCGGAAATCGCCGCGCGTTTCAGACAGGATATGCCCCATCATCAAACCGTCCAGAATGCCGTAAGGGTGATTGGCAATCAGGATCAGAGGGCCGTCCTTCGGGATATTCGACAGCGCCCCACCTGCAATATCCAGCGTCAGACCGTAGCGTTCGACCATGACATCCCAGAAATCGCGCCCCTTGGCGACGTCTTGTTCATACCCGTCCGCACGCTTGATCAGTCGCATGCGGCCCGTCGTGTTTTCCATCAACTTGATGACCATCCGACCGCCCTTGGTTTCGGCGGAATGGGCATAAGAAATGTCTCGAACGACATGACGGCGCGAGGGCATCTGAGGACTCCGGAACTAACTGCCTGTATTATACGTTAAGCGGAGATTTTGCCTAGCGAAGGTGACAGGTTTGTGACGCCTCATTCCGCCGCAGCGCGCATCTCGGGTCCTCCGCTGCGGATCGTCGCCAGCAGCTCCTCGCGACGCTTGGCAGCTTTGGCTTCGTTTTGCACCAAAACAGGGCCAAAACCGCGGATATCCAGTGGCAAACGCGCCATTGCAACAATCACTTCCCGAGTATCTTCCGTTATCAGAGGCAGTACCTCTTTCATATCCTGTTCGTACTGTTTGATCAGCGCGCGTTCCATCCGCCGCTCGGCCGAGTAGCCGAAGATATCCAAAGGCGTGCCGCGCAAACTCTTCAACTTGGCCAACAGCTTAAGAGGCCCATGCATCCATTCCCCAAAGGCACGCTTGCGCGGTCTGCCATTGCTACCCTCCCCACCAAATATCGGTGGGGCCAGGTGGAAGGTCATGTTGAAATCGCCGTCGAACTCGGCAGCGGCCTTTTCCCGGCTGGTGAGCAGCAGGCGCGCGACTTCGTATTCATCCTTGTAGGACAACAGCTTGTGATAGCCTTTTGCCACAACCTCACGCAGCGTTTCATCTGCTATACCGTCCACCAGCTTGCGGTAGCGTTTCGCCAATCGGGCCGACTGGTAGTCGGTCAGGTGCTGCGCCCGGAAGTCGATCATTTGATCCAGGGTCTTGGGCAATTCCGAGACGGAAGGGGCCAGCATCGCCTGCGCCTCCTCCGGGTGCAGAACCGCCCAACGACCCACGTCAAAAGCCCGTTTGTTGCGCTCGACTGCGGTTCCGTTCAGCTCAATCGCGGTCATGATCGCCTCATGACTGACAGGCAGGGTACCGCGCTGCCATGCCGCGCCAAAGACCATCATGTTGGAGTAGATCGAATCGCCCATCACGATCTTGGCCAGATCGGTCGCATCGAACAGGCTCACCCCGTCTTTCAGCCGCGCTTGCAGCGCCAGTTCCAACTGGTCGCCCGGAATGCGGAATTCGGTATCGCGGGTGAAATCACCGGTCACCGTGCTGTGGTTGTTGACCACCGCGCCGGTCTGTCCGGCCCGTGTCAGACCCAGGGTTTTTGCCCCGGCCGAAACCACAAGGTCTCCGCCGATCAGCGCATGCGCCTCGCCGGTTGCAACACGAATGGCGCTGATATCTTCCGGCTTGTTCGCCAGACGGCAATGGATGTGAACCGCACCGCCTTTTTGGGCGAGGCCAGCCATCTCCATCATACCCGCGCCTTTGCCGTCAATCTGCGCCGCTTGCGCCAGAATCGCCCCGAGGGTCACGACGCCTGTGCCGCCAATCCCGGTGATGACCACGTTATGCGTACCGTTGATCTTTGGCAGATCGGGCATGGGCAGATCGGGCAGATCAAGCTGTTTGGTCGCCTCTTTCCGGATCATTGCCCCTTCCAGAGTGACAAAGGAGGGACAGAACCCGTTCAGGCACGAGAAATCCTTGTTGCAGCTGGATTGATCAATCGCGCGTTTGCGGCCCAATTCAGTCTCCTTGGGCACGATCGAGACACAGTTAGACTGCACCCCGCAATCGCCGCAACCTTCGCAAATATCGGTATTGATGAAGACACGCTTGTCCGGGTCCGGGAACTCACCGCGCTTGCGGCGACGGCGTTTCTCAGCCGCGCAAGTCTGGACATAGACGATGACCGAGACGCCCTCGATCTCGCGGAAGCGATCCTGCACTTTCATCAACTCGGCACGTTCAAAGCTCTCTACACCCGACGGCAGCGCCCCAAGGTTCACGTCTTCCTTCTCATCATAGACCAGCGCCACGTGCTGCACGCCCATGGCTTTGACCTCGGCCACGATCCTTTCGGCCGTCAAATCGCCTTCGTTCCCTTGCCCGCCGGTCATCGCAACAGCGTCATTGAACAGGATCTTGAAGGTGATGTTTGTGCCCGCCGACAGCGCCGCCCGGATCGCCTGCACGCCCGAGTGGTTATACGTCCCGTCGCCCAGGTTCTGGAACACATGTTTGGTGGTCGAAAACGGAGCCTCGCCTATCCAGTTCGCACCCTCGCCACCCATTTGAGTGAAGCCAGTGGTCTCACGGTCCATCCACTGCACCATGTAGTGGCACCCGATACCCGCATAGGCGCGGCTGCCCTCGGGCACTTTGGTTGAGCTGTTATGCGGACAGCCCGAGCAGAAATAGGGCAAACGCGTCGCGATTTCTTGTGCGTTGTCTGCGCGCCGGGACTCGGACAGTTTGGCGAGGCCTGCGCGGACGCCATCCGTTTCACGCCCCTCTTCGATCAGGATGTCACCCAGCTTTTCGGCAATCATGATCGGGTCCAATGCGCCGCGTGTGGGGAACAACTCTTCACGATGCAGCGTACCGGCGCCGCCTTTGTACCAGCCATAAACGCGGCGACCCCGACGGTCGTCAAAGATCGCCTCTTTGACCTGAACCTCGATCAGCTTGCGCTTTTCCTCAACGATCACGATCAGGTCCAGACCTTCAGCCCAATCATGGAACCCGGCCATATCCAGCGGGAACGTCTGCCCGATCTTGTAAGTTGTGATGCCCAGCCGTTCTGCTTCGGTCTCGTCAATGTTCAACAACGACAGCGCATGAGTCAGGTCCAGCCAGTTCTTGCCTGCCGCAACGAAGCCGATCTTGGCCCCCGGCTTGCCCCAGACACGTTTGTCCAGCTTGTTGGCATGCGAGAACGTCTCGGCCGCGAAACGCTTGTAGTCGATCACGCGGGCCTCTTGCAGATGCGGCGTATCACCAAGACGGATGTTCAACCCACCCTCGGGCATGTCGAACTCGGGGATCACGACGCCCATCCGGTCCGGACTGCCATCGACGACCGATGTCACCTCAATCGTGTCCTTCATCGTTTTCAGTCCAACCCAGACACCCGCAAACCGGCTGAGCGCAAATCCGTAAATTCCATAGTCCAGAATCTCCTGCACGCCTGCGGGGCTGACCACGGGCATATACATATCGACCAGAGACCACTCCGATTGGTGCAAAACGGTCGAGCTTTCGCCGGTGTGGTCATCACCCATTGCCATCAGTACACCGCCATGTTGCGCGGTGCCCGCCATATTGGCGTGGCGCATCACATCGCCCGACCGGTCGACCCCCGGCCCTTTGCCGTACCAAAGACCAAACACGCCGTCATACCGGCCATCGCCGCGCAGGCCCGCCTGCTGGCTGCCCCAAAGCGCGGTGGCAGCCAGATCCTCGTTCAATCCGTATTGAAAGGTAACGTCGCTGTCAGCCAGATAGCGCTGGGCGCGCATCATCTGCTGATCCACCGCACCCAAAGGTGAGCCACGATAGCCGGTCACCAGTCCGGCGGTGTTCAACCCGGCCTGTTGATCTCGGGCCTTCTGCATCAGCATCAGACGCACAAGCGCCTGTGTTCCGTTCAAAAGAACGGGCGATTTCTCAAGATCGAAGCGGTCGTTCAGCGTTATGTGTGGCTGACTCATCAGACGTCTCCCCTCGTCAGATCAGTGTGCTTTATATTCACGCATTTTAGGTCATAAATATTGACCTGTATAGCCATTATCCCCTGAATCCCAAGGATTTCATGGTTTGATTGTGGAACTTGTTACCTATTTCATATAGGGCTTCACGAGGATAACGAAAGTTGCGGCGATGGATTGGGACAAGCTTAGAATATTTCACGCGGTGGCAGACGCCGGCAGCCTGACCCATGCGGGGGACAGGCTCAATTTATCTCAATCCGCCGTGAGCCGTCAGATCCGCGCGCTGGAAGAATCGCTCGATGCAACCCTGTTTCACCGCCACGCACGCGGTCTGATTCTAACCGAACAGGGTGAGTTGCTGTTTGATGCCACCTCGGCCATGTCCAAACGTTTGGACGCCGCCGCCGCCCGCATCCGCGACAGCGAAGAGGAAGTCTTCGGCGTCCTGCGCGTGACCACCACGTTCGGCTTCGGCACCCTATGGCTCGCCCCGCGCCTGCCCAAACTGTACGAGCAGTACCCCGATCTGAACATCGACCTGATGCTGGAAGAGCGTGTTCTGGACCTGCCCATGCGTGAGGCCGATGTCGCCATCCGCATGAAAGAGCCCAGCCAGGCCGATCTGATCCGCAAACGCCTGATGACCGTCCAGATGAAGCTCTATGCCACGCAGGAGTATCTGGAATCTCATGGCGGGATGCTGAACTCTCTGGAAGAGATCAAAGAACACCGCCTGATCAGCCAGACACCGTCGGCCCCGCAGGTGGGCGCAAGTGCGGCGATGGTGCGTCATCTGATGACCTTCAATCCGGGGTCCCTGCTGACAGTGAACAATTATTTCGGCGTGCTTCAGGGCGTGCTGCACAATTTGGGAATTGGCGTCCTGCCCGACTACGTGACACAGGACTTCCCATACCTCGTTCCGATCCTGTCGGAAATCGAAAACGCAGACGTTCCCGTTTACCTCGCCTACCCGGAAGAATTGCGCCATTCCAAGCGGGTCGGAGCGTTCCGCGACTTCGTTCAGGACGAGATCATCGCGCAACGCAAGCAGCTGAAAATGATGGGTAAACTCTAGCTATGCACTCGCAACATAGCAGCAATGCTGAACGATCAGATTAAAACTTCTTGAACGTTCACAAACCGACCCCTAAATGAGCACTCGAAGGCGGTGATGCTGAAACGCTCATCATCTTCATACCTCCCTGTTGGACTATGGCCGAGCTTAGTGCTCGGCCTTTTTTTTGGCTCCACTCAGATTCATTTTTTAGTTTTGCCCAATCTCACCGCCCAGAGCGATGAAATTTCTGGGAAAATCACCCACACCTGCCTATGATCCGAAAAAAAACGTTCAAATATTCGTGTTCGAGGACAGAACCATGATAAGCCCCCTCCGCTTTTTGGCGGCGATTTTTTCTCTTTTCTTGCTGGTTGGACCATTGCACGCGCAAGTTGCGGGTACTTCAAGCTCCAGCACGCCTGCCCCCGTTAGCATCCCCTCCGATCTGACGCCTGAGCAGGTTGATGGTCTGGTTGCGCGGATGTCGGATGATCAGGTTCGCTCGATTCTGTTGGAGCGTCTGGATGCGGTGGCCGAGAAAAACGCAGCTGCTGCAGAGGATCGCGAGGATCCGATTACCGAGCTGAACGAGGTCTGGAGCGAAATGGTCGCCTCGTGGACGCATGTCATAACGACCGTCCCCAACCTCTTCAGTGCGCAAGCCACAGCCATCAAGAATTTTGTGACCACGTTCACCTCATATGGTGCGCTGGTTCTGCTGGGGCTGGTTGCCAGCGTTCTGGTTGTGGGCTTCATCGCCGAAAAACTGTTCGAGTTTCTGACCCGCCGCTGGCATGTCCTGACCGAAGCCGAGGCCGAGGGCGATCTCTGGGGCGCTGTCCGGTATCTGTTTGGTCGTTTCTGCCGGGAAATCGCCGGGCTTGTGGTGTTCTACGTGGTCAT
>NZ_JAGHRB010000014.1 GCF_017743995.1 Ruegeria sp. R13_0
TCTGGGCAGCACCGGTGATCATGTTCTTGACGTAGTCGGCGTGACCGGGGCAGTCAACGTGCGCGTAGTGGCGGTTCTCGGTCTCGTATTCCACGTGGGCGGTCGAGATGGTGATGCCGCGCGCTTTCTCTTCCGGCGCACCGTCAATCTGGTCATACGCTTTGAAGTCACCGAAATACTTGGTGATCGCTGCGGTCAGCGTCGTCTTACCATGGTCAACGTGCCCAATCGTGCCGATGTTGACGTGCGGTTTTGTACGCTCAAACTTTTCCTTTGCCATTCCTCAGGCGCCCTTTTGCGATTTGGGGGACCCTTGGTCCCGTGGTTACATCTGCGCGCGCGAGATATTTGGTTCAAAGGGGAAAATCAAGCACATCCTGAGGGAAATGCGCCGATCACGCTGGATTTTGCGTGAGCTCACTCGTTTCCAGCGGCTGGATCAGGTCCGGGCGCCGGTCAAACCAACCATTGTCGCTATGTTCTTCGGCCAACCACTCTTCGACTCGGTCCGCAACCTTCAAGGCCAAACCGCTCATCTGCTCTTCTTTGGTGCGGGAGTGACCCGACCCCGCCAAAGCACTTTCGCCGGTCGTATCTTCCAGAACCTGGAACTGCTTGCCTTTGGCGAGGAACTCTTTCTTTTTCACATCATAGACGTTGACCAGAACAATCGCCGTGCTTTTGGGATTGTAGATCACCGGAATTCCCGGAGGCGCCAGCATGTAGCCTTCGAGGCTGATACCGATATCATATTCCTGTGCGCCCTCGTAGCGGCCCAGGCGGATATCGACCGCGTTCTGGATTGCCTTGGTCCATTCATCCGGCGTCGCATCGCGAGAGACAGGTCCCTTCACCGCTTTGTCGGCAAACGCATAGTTTACGCGCAACTTGAATTCCCCCAATGACTCGGGTTCTTCATAAACTTGCGTCTGCGTGCAGGCGCTCATCAGGGCAAGTCCAGTAATCAGGGTCAAAATGCGCAGCATGATCTCGTCTCGATAGGCCTGTTTTTCTTTGATCTAGCGCACCGATACGGCCTGTGCCAAGCCGTATCGGCGGATTTCGCCCGAAACCCTCGTAAGATCACGAGAATTTATAGTCACGCGGGAAACCATAAGGGGGCTTTTTCCCGACGCTGGCGCGTTTGGCCAGCCATTGGGACATATCCGCCTCATGCCGGGTTTTGTCGCCGCCCATGGACCACTTGAGCCCTTCCTCCCAGTTAAAGGTGGTGATGTCGGACAGTCCGCCATCCAGCTCCAACGTGCCCTGCCGGCCGCGCGCCATATTGTATTTCTGCAAACGCACGCCTTTGCCTCGGGTCATCTCTGGCAGTTCTTCGGTCGGGAAGACCAGGAACTTGCCGTTTTGTGAGACAACTGCGACGTGATCGCCCGCGACGGGTTTACAGATCATCGCTGTCTCTTCGCCTTTGACGTTCAGCACCTGTTTCCCGTTGCGTGTCTGCGCCAGAACGTCATCCTCGGGCACCATAAAGCCGTTGCCTGCGTCGGAGGCCACAAGCAGCTTGCGCCCCGGCTTGTGGATCAGGATGTCGATGATCTGTGCCTCGTTCGGCAGATCGACCATCAGGCGGAGTGGCTCACCCATACCCCGCCCGCCGGGCAGGTTGGAGGCGCTGACGGTGTAGAACCGCCCGTTCGATGCGAACACCAGCAACCGATCCGTGGTTTCCGAATGAAAGATGAACCGAGGGCCATCGCCATCTTTGAACTTCAATTCGCGCTTGAGGTCGATGTGACCGGTCATGGCCCGAATCCAGCCCATCTGAGAGCAGACCACCGTGATCGGTTCACGGTCGATCATCGCCTCAAGCGGCACTTCCTCGACCTGTCCGGCCTCGGCGAACCTGGTACGGCGCGCGCCGCCTTCATAGTCTTTGCCGAAGGTTTTCTTGGTCTCTTTCAACTGCTCGGCGATCTTGGCCCATTGCAGAGCGGGGTCGGCCAGTAGGTCTTCGAGATTGGCGCGCTCCAGCATCAACTCGTCGCGTTCGCGGACCAGTTCCATCTCTTCGAGACGACGCAGGCTGCGTAGGCGCATATTGAGGATGGCGTCGACCTGAACTTCAGACAACTCACCCTCACCCGGTTTGGGTGTGATGTAGTCGGATTCATCTGTGGCGCGGACGTGGTCGATACCCCAATCCTCGCGCATCAGCGCGGCTTTGGGGTCGTCGTCGTAGCGAATGATGTCGATCACACGGTCGAGATTGAGGAAGGCGACGATAAAGCCCTCCAATACCTCCAGCCGATGGTCGATCTTCGCCATGCGGTGACGCGAGCGGCGGATCAGAACCTCTTGCCGGTGATCGAGGAAGGCGCGCAGCACTTCCTTCATCGAGCAGACTTTAGGCGTCACACCGTCGATCAGCACGTTCATGTTCAGGCTGAACCGCACCTCTAGGTCCGAGTTGCGATAGAGCATGCCCATCAGCACCTCGGGGTCGACGTTTTTGGAACGCGGCTCGAGGATCAGACGAATGTCATCAGCGGATTCGTCCCTTACATCTGCGAGGATAGGGATTTTCTTGGTTTGGATCAGTTCCGCGATCTTTTCGATCAGCTTGGACTTCTGGACCTGATACGGGATCTCGGTGACGACGATCTGCCACTGGCCGCGGCCCAGATCCTCGACCTCGAACTTGCAGCGCAGGCGGAAGGACCCGCGCCCGGTGCGATAGGATTGCGCGATGTTCTCGGGCGGCTCAACGATCACGCCACCGGTCGGGAAATCCGGGCCGGGCACATAGTTCAACAGAGTGTCGTCGCGCGCATCCGGCGTTTTGATCAGATGTAGACAAGCGTCGCAGAGTTCCGAGATATTGTGCGGCGGGATATTCGTCGCCATGCCCACGGCAATACCGCTGGCACCATTCGCCAATAGGTTCGGAAACTGCGCGGGCAGCACGACCGGTTCGGTCAGCGTCCCATCATAATTGTCGCGGAAATCAACAGCGTCTTCGTTCAAACCCTCAAGCAGCGCCTCGGCTACGATGGTCATCCGCGCTTCGGTGTATCGCGAAGCCGCCGGGTTATCACCATCGATATTGCCGAAATTCCCCTGCCCGTCGACCAGCGGGTAGCGGACGTTGAAGTCCTGCGCCAGACGCGCCATCGCGTCGTAAATCGCGGCGTCACCATGAGGGTGATAGTTACCCATCACATCACCCGAGATCTTCGCGGACTTCCGGAAACCTCCGGTTGCACTGAGTCGTAGTTCCCTCATCGCATAGAGGATTCGCCTGTGAACCGGTTTCAAACCGTCACGCGCATCCGGCAGCGCCCGATGCATGATGGTGGACAGCGCATAGGTCAGATAGCGCTCGCCAATTGCGCGGCGTAGCGGTTCGGCTACCTCGCCCCCATTGTCAGGGGCCTCCATGTTGGGGTCGTCGATCGTATCGTTCATATATAATGTGATACGACGCAAGCGCGGCTTGGTAAAGCAACCAAGACTTATTTTACTGGGGACAAGTCGCGCTTTTTGCAACAGGGGGAGGCAACCCACGGATTTCCCCCATTTTTCGACTCCCGCCTCGAAATATGCTATGCTTTCATGAATTAAACTGCTGCCAATTCTTGTATTTACGATTTCTTCGGGGGGAAGCGTCATGACGCGCCTGATACTTGTTACTTTTGCCGCCCTTGGCTGGGCCTTCTACGTCATGAGCGGAGGCCCCGATTTCGAGCCGCGCGGCCTGCGCAGTGACAATCCGCAGCGCATGGCGGCCACGTTCGAACCTGCACCCAAGGCGACGCCTCCGGCTGCCGCACCGGTTGAGGAGTTGGTGACCCGCGCCGCAGCTCAACCCATCCCGGTGATCGAGCCTATTGCAGAACCCGAGCCTGTTCTGGGAGAGGAAGAGACCAAGGCGCTTCTGTCTCAGGTTGCAGCTGGATTGCAGGCGAATCCGTCCCTGTTCGAAGATCAGGATGTCACGCTGACGCTGGCCTCGCTGGAAGGCGGCGTGACGGCGTTGCAGCAAGTCGCAACCGACGCAGAACCCGCCGTCGCCCCTGTCGCGGAACCCGAAAAGGACATCCGCGAAATCTCTGGCACCCGCGTGAACATGCGCGATGGTCCGGGCACGATCTATCCCATCATCGGCAAGGCCACGATCGGACAACGGGTCGAGGTCCTGAGCGATTCCGGCACCGGCTGGCTACGCACACGCGTGTTTCCCGGGCAACAGGTCGGATGGATTTCGGCGTCACTGGTCCGCAAAACCGCAAACTGACGTCCGGGCGTCATTGCCCTGTTTCCTCTCGCGCCCTAGGTGTTGGGGACGTTGAGGTTCGGGGCCATCATGCAGAAATCAATTCTTATTACCGGCTGTTCGTCCGGCATCGGTCTGGATGCAGCACACGGTATGCGCGCACGCGGTTGGCGCGTCTTTGCCTCGTGCCGCCAGCAACAGGATTGCGACAGGCTACGCGCGCAGGGATTTGAAAGCCCGCGAATCGACTATCAGGACACAGACAGCATCAGCGCCGGACTGGCCGAAGTTCTTGAGGCCAACGGAGGCACCTTGGACGCGCTGTTCAACAACGGAGCGCACGGGTTGCCCGGCGCGGTCGAAGATGTGCCGACCGACGGTTTGCGGTTTATCTTCGAATCAAATGTCTTCGGCTGGCATGAATTGACGCGGCAGGTCATTCCCGTCATGCGCGAACAGGGTCATGGGCGCATTGTCCAGAACTCCTCAGTTCTGGGGCTGGTCGCGTTTCCTTGGCGCGGTGCTTATGTCGCCACCAAATACGCGATCGAAGGCTTGACCGACACGATGCGCCTGGAACTGCGCGGCAGCGGCGTCAAGGTCATCCTGATCGAACCCGGTCCGATCACGTCGAAAATCCGCGAAAAGGCGATTCCGGTGTTCGAGCGGTTCGTGGATTGGGAGAACTCGGTCCTGCGTGACAGGTATGAGGCATCGTTGCTGAAACGGCTCTACGAAAGCTCGGGGCCTGACAGGTTCGAACTGCCGGCCTCGGCGGTGACCGACAAGCTAGCCTATGCGGTCGAAGCGAAACGGCCCAAGGCGCGCTACTACGTGACGACTCCGACCTATATTGCGGGCTATTTGCGGCGAATTCTGCCAACAAAAGCCATCGACCGAATCCTGTCAGACATCTGAGGCAAAATTTCCCGTTCGCTTTTGGCACTGCAGGCGCTAGATCAGGCGCACACAAAGAAAAAGCGGACGGTGACTGACGATGGACCCTTTGATGGTCGTTTTGCTCTTGGCGATGGCGGCGGTTGTCGTCGTGCTGACCCTTGGAATCGCAAATTTCGGTAAAAGCGGCATGGATGCCGCCAAGAAAAGCAACAAGATGATGCGCCTGCGCATCCTCTTTCAATTCATTGCCGTAGTACTGATTGTGCTTTACGTCTTCCTGCGCGGACAAGGAGTTTGAAGATGGTCGTTCTGAACAAGATCTACACGCGCACAGGCGATGACGGAAAAACCGCTTTGGGCAATGGCGAGCGGGTTGCGAAATACTCGGGCCGCGTGGCCGCATATGGCACGGTAGATGAGCTGAACGCCTTTGTCGGTGTTGCCAGGACCGAAGCCGAGGGCGAAACTGACGCCGCGCTGGCCCGCATTCAAAACGACCTGTTCGATCTGGGGGCTGATTTTTGCCGCCCCGACATGGAAAAGGACGCCGAGGCCGACTACCCACCGCTGCGCATCGCGCCTGCTCAGATCGATCGGCTCGAGGCTGAAATCGACGCGATGAATGCTGATCTTGAACCGCTGCGCAGCTTCATCCTGCCCGGCGGCTCGGCTTTGGCGGCGCATTTGCATGTCTGCCGCACCGTCTCACGCCGGGCTGAGCGTCTGGCAGTTGAGCTTACCAATATGGAGCCTGTCAACGAGGTCGCGGTTAAATATCTGAACCGTCTGAGTGATTGGTTCTTCGTCGCCGCCCGCTGCGCCAACAACAGCGGCAAGGATGATGTCTTGTGGGTTCCGGGCGCGAACCGCTGAAAGCGGCGGGACGTCCACTGGACGCTATGGCAACCGGAAGGACAAAGTCCCGGCCCGCAGGGCGGGAGCGAACCGCTGAAAGCAGCGGAACGTCAAGTGGACGTCCCGGCGACCAGAAGGGCGGAGCCCCAGCCCGAAGGGTGGGCGCAAAGCGTCGTATACTCGGCGCACCGCTAACCAAAACATTCAGTCGTCTTGGTTCAGCTGGGCGTGTTGGCCACCGGCAACCAAATCCCATCATCGACGGCTAACCGTCAAAAACTCTGCTCCCTATTCGTCAAAAAACACAAAACGCGACGTCTCAAGCCCATGACGTGACGATTTTGCTCTGTTGTCGATGAGATTGAGGCGCTATCTAGTCCCGCGAGAGCATTGGTGGAGTCGCGACGCGGCTTGCCGTTTTTGTAAGGAGCGAACGCAAAAATGAAGGTACTTGTGCCTGTCAAGCGCGTGATTGACTACAACGTTAAGGTCCGTGTTAAGGCGGATGGCAGCGGTGTTGATCTCGCCAATGTAAAGATGTCGATGAACCCGTTCGACGAGATTGCAGTTGAAGAGGCGATCCGCCTGAAAGAAGCAGGCAAGGCTGACGAAGTCGTTGCTGTTTCGATCGGCGTGAAGCAGGCGCAGGAAACACTGCGGACTGCTCTGGCCATGGGCGCCGACCGCGCGATCCTGGTTGTGGCTGCGGATGACGTCCACACGGATATCGAGCCTCTGGCCGTTGCGAAAATCCTGGCCAAAGTGGTCGAGGAAGAGCAGCCCGGCATCGTTCTGGCGGGCAAGCAGGCGATCGACAACGACATGAACGCCACCGGCCAGATGCTATCGGCCCTGCTGGGCTGGAGCCAAGGCACCTTCGCGTCCGAGCTGGACATCGAAGGCGACACCGCCAAGATCACCCGTGAGGTTGACGGCGGTCTGCAGACCATCAACGTCAAGATGCCGACCATCGTGACCGTTGACCTGCGCCTGAACGAGCCGCGTTATGCGTCTCTGCCGAACATCATGAAGGCGAAGAAAAAGCCGCTGGATGAGAAAACCGCTGCCGATTACGGCGTCGACGTCACTCCGCGTCTGGAAATCGTCAAAACCGATGAGCCGCCGGCCCGTGCCGCTGGTATCGTCGTCGGCTCGGTTGATGAGCTGGTCTCGAAACTCAAAGAAGCGGGGGCTGTGTAATGGCTGTACTTCTGCTTGCCGAAGTCAACAATGGCGAACTGTCGCTGGACGCCACCGCCAAGGCCGTGTCCGCTGCGAAATCGCTGGGTGATGTGACCGTTCTGACCGCGGGTGGTTCTGCCGCTGCTGCCGGTGAGGCTGCCGCCAAGATCGACGGCGTGTCCAAGGTTCTGGTTGCTGAAGACGAGTCGCTGGGCCACCGCCTGGCTGAATCGACCGCAGCACTGATCGTAGGTCTGGCCGATGGCTATGAGCACATCGTTGCCCCTGCCACCACCGACGCCAAGAACGTCATGCCGCGCGTTGCTGCGCTGCTGGACGTGATGGTGATCTCGGACGCGTCCGGCGTGGTTGACGGCTCGACCTTCGAGCGTCCGATCTATGCAGGCAACGCGATCCAGACCGTCAAGTCGAACGACGCCAAGAAAGTCGTCACCTTCCGCACCGCTTCCTTTGATGCGGCAGGCGAAGGCGGTTCGGCTGCGGTTGAGACCATCTCGGTTGGCGAAAACCCCGGCCTGTCGTCCTGGGTTGAGGACAAGGTTGCCGAGAGCGACCGTCCCGAGTTGACCTCGGCTGGTGTTGTTGTTTCGGGTGGCCGTGGTGTCGGCTCGGAAGAGGACTTCAAACTGATCGAAACCCTGGCCGACAGGCTGGGCGCTGCTGTTGGCGCGTCGCGTGCTGCTGTTGACTCTGGCTATGCCCCGAACGATTGGCAGGTGGGTCAGACCGGTAAGGTCGTTGCACCGGACCTGTATGTCGCTGTCGGCATCTCGGGCGCGATCCAGCACTTGGCGGGTATGAAAGACTCGAAGGTCATCGTTGCGATCAACAAAGACGAAGAAGCGCCGATCTTCCAGGTTGCCGACTTCGGTCTGGTTGCCGACCTGTTCCAGGCCGTGCCGGAACTGACCGAGAAACTCGGCTGATCGAACCAAGCGGTTGCTTGGAAAACCATTGTAAGGCCCGCCCCCTCGGCGGGCCTTTTTCAATGCAAATCACGGATCGATCGGAAAAGAGTTTCTGCGATCCGACGATGGGTCGCCGGGCCGATCATATGTTCGGCCATAGGCTGCTGAAGGGTCCCGAACAGCATATCCTCCAACTCATCCGATTCGCCGGAGATCCGGACTGACATCGAAACGACATCCGCACTGTACGGCCTCAGTGCTTCCATCATCTCGGTATCAACAAAGACGGGTTCACAGCCCAGCGGCACGGCAACCTCATGGGCGATCTCGCCATCGACCTGCAGGTTCAGCAAAACGACCGGAGGCCGGATCCCCTGTAGAAAAGCGCCAAGCGCCTCGACCCACTTTTTGCGAAGTTCGTGTGTGACGATTTCGAAGCGTGCGTCCGAATAGGAATGCAACAGCCCCATCAAGTGTCGTACGAAATGGACGTCCGTAAAATCCACCTCAGGGTAGAGCGTCAGCAGGTCCGGCGTTGGCGATAAAAACCGGTCATTGCGGCGCGGATGCACCCGGTAGAAGCGATTCGATTGTCCCAGCGCCCCCGGCAATTGCAGCACGCAAAGATCGGACTCATTCGCCAGTTTAACCAAGGTGGAATCGCCGCACAGCGCCTCAACCCCACAAAGAAGACTGCCGAAGTTGACGCATTTACGGTCCAGTAGACCTTCGAGAATCGCGACATAGGGGCGTTCGACGAAGCGACCAAAGGTCTCGTCCCCTCCGATGCAGGCCAAATAGGACCCGTCCAACGCACGTGACGGCCCCCGGAATCGCAGTTTTGACGCCCCATACTGACAGATACTGTCTTCGGGCACAGCTGCGCCCGTTTGATGATAGCTCATATCACTCACCCAATTTTTCACCCGGTTGCCATCTTGCCGTCGCAAGTCTTGCGAAATTGCTAATGCGCGGATTTGAGGCAAATTTGACCGGTCTGCGGACCTCTGATGCCTCTTGCCGCCCGCCCCAAACTGCCGGTAATGTCGCCGCAAGCTGAGAGCAGAGGCACCAGAGCATGGAAATCAAATCGGTCGGAGTGATTGGCGCAGGCCAGATGGGCAACGGGATCGCGCATGTTCTGGCGTTGGCGGGCTATGACGTGTTGGTCAATGACGTCAACAAGGACGCGCTGGACAATGCCGTAAAGACGATAGAAGGCAATCTGGCGCGTCAGGCCTCACGCGGGAAGATCTCGGACGAGGCTGTGCAAGCCGCTTTGGGGCGGATCACAGCGACACTGGAGCTGCCGCGTCTGGGCCAGACCGATCTGGTGATCGAGGCCGCGACCGAGCGTGAGACGATCAAACAGGCGATCTTTGAGGATCTGCAACCGCATTTGCTGCCCCATACAATCCTGACATCGAACACATCCTCGATCTCGATCACACGTCTGGCAAGCCGGACTGACCGGCCCGAGCGGTTCATGGGGTTCCACTTCATGAACCCGGTGCCCGTCATGCAGCTTGTCGAGCTGATCCGGGGAATTGCCACGGACGAAGAGACCTACAACGCCTGTAAGGCCGTGGTCGATAAACTGGGTAAAACCGCTGCCAGCGCTGAGGATTTTCCGGCCTTCATCGTGAACCGTATCCTGATGCCGATGATCAACGAGGCGGTCTATACGCTCTATGAAGGTGTGGGGAGTGTTCAATCCATCGACCAGTCGATGAAGCTGGGCGCCAATCATCCTATGGGGCCACTGGAACTGGCCGATTTCATCGGGCTCGACACCTGTCTGGCGATCATGAACGTGTTGCATGATGGGCTGGCGGATACCAAGTATCGCCCCTGTCCGCTGCTGACGAAATATGTCGAGGCCGGTTGGCTGGGGCGCAAGACCCAGCGTGGATTCTACGACTATCGTGGCGAAGTGCCTGTTCCGACGCGCTAAGAGGGGGCAGGCCTCCTCGCCCGGATTTCATCCGGTCTCACCCCCAGAATTTTTTTCGCCAGAAGAAGGAGCGGGTCAGCGCTTTGCCGTACCGCCCAAGGACATCGTGTGGTTTCGCAGCCACGCCATGAAACCGCGCGGGTCGCGTTCGAGCAGCTGCATGTCTTCGCCCGAGATCGGCTCTCCAATCACCGGGGACTGGGGCTTGTTGCAAGAGCGGACGATCTCATGCAGCAACAGGCCTTGCCGCAGGATCGGCGAGAGTTTGTTGGCAATCTGATAGGCGCGCGAGTTGCGGCCGGGAAAGTAGATCGGCACCACGGTCGCACCAGAGCGTCGGATCATCTTGGCGGTGAAGACGTTCCATTCGCGCTCAATCGCTGGCCCAAACCAATCATCCGAGGACATCACAACGCCCGAGGGGAACAGGGCGACCACGCCACCCTCTTTCAGGTGGTCCATCGCTTTGGTCCGCATTTCAAGCATTTTGGCCTGCGCTTCGGGGTCATGCGGGAAAGGAACGGGGATCATGAACGAGGTCGCGGCCTCATCCAGACCAGTCAAAACCGAGCGGGTCAGGATACGGTAGTCGCTACGGACACGTCCGATCAATTCGGCAAAAATCATACCGTCGACCATGCCGTGCGGGTGGTTGGCAACAACAACGACAGGGCCGGTTTTGGGAATACGTGCGATCTGTTCCTCGGGCGTGGTGAGGGTGATCCCCATCGTCTTGAGCGCACCGCCCCAGAACCGCTGGCCGCGATACTGCTCGTTTTTCTTTTCGAATTTATTGACCATCCGCAGAATGGTCAGCTTTCCGGTACACCATTCGATGGCGCGGATTGCCGTCGCTGTCCAGGCATCGTCGAATGAATTGGCGTAGGTCAGGGTTCTACGGTCGTAGATCTCGCCCTGATCATCTGTCCCGTCGACAACGGGGCCTGTCTTGGTGTCGTGCGTTGTTTCCGCCAATTCCTGGTCTTCCCGTTCTTCTTGTCCCGGCGGGGTGGCTTTAGAACCCCTCGCCGAACTTGTCGTTCACAAGCGTTTCCAAGGCTTCTGCCAATGCCTCAGCATCCGGCCCGGAGGTCTCGACGTCAATAGTGGTTCCGCGCGAGGCTGCCAACATCAAAAGGCCCATGATACTGTCGCCTGATGCAGAAAGTCCGTCCTTCGAGACTTCGGCACTGGCATCGAAACCTTCCACCACCTCAACCAGCTTGGCCGAGGCGCGGGCGTGCAGGCCCTTTTCATTGATGATTTTCAAGCTTCGATTGGTCATTTCAATACGTCCGGTCCTAGTCCAATGTCACATTTTGCGCATTGATGTACTTGCGTCCAGCCTCCATCGCGTGACGCACGGCGTCAGCCACGGGCAAGTGGCGACTTTTGGCCAGTTTGATCAGCATGGGAAGATTTGCGCCATACAAAATGCGCCGATCCTGCGGCGCGCATGCCTTGAGGCTGAGGTTCGACGGGCTGCCGCCGAACAGGTCCGTAACGATCACCACTCCGCCGCCCATATCAACGTCGTTAGCGGCGCGGCAGATTTCGGCCTGCTTTTCATCGCGGTCATGATCGGGTTCGATCGTAATCGCGACGAGGCCGGGCTGAGGCCCGACAACATGCTGCATGGCGGCCAGATACTCTTTGGCCAACCCTCCATGCGCTACGATCACTATCCCGATCAATCCGGCCTCACATTCAATGCGCGTCGTTCCATCTCGCGGTGCCTAATTGCCACCTGCTGCCCCCTGTCTGCAAGGGCTATCGCAACCGCCTCGGCCAATGCGACAGATCTGTGCTGGCCGCCGGTACAGCCGAAAGCAACCGACAGGTGGGCTTTGCCCTCGGCGCGAAAGGCAGGCAGCAGAAGGTCCAGCATTCCAACCACCCGGTCAAAGAACGGAGCGTAGTTCTTATCGGATTGGACATAGCGCGCCACGTCAGCGTTTCGACCGTCGGCGGCACGCAATTCCGGTCGCCAATAGGGATTGGCCAAAAAACGGCAATCGAACACCATGTCGAGGCCGCGCGGCAGGCCGCGTTTATAGGAAAAAGACTCGATCGAGACCGCAAGATGGCGGCCACCCTGTGGGGCGAACCAGTGTTCGACCTCTTCACGCAGCTGGTGAACATTCAGGGCGCTGGTGTCGATCAGGGTATCGGCAATTTCACGGATCGGGGCCAGCAGCTCTTTTTCCTGACGCACGCCGGTTTCAGGGCCCGCGTCCTTCGCCACAGGGTGACGTCTGCGGGTTTCCGAGAAGCGGCGCAGAAGAACCTCATCACTGCAATCCAGATAGAGGACGGTCAGGTCAACCTGTTCCATACGGCCCAGCTTGGCGGCCAGTTCGATGAAGCCGATGGTCGAGAAATCCCGGTTGCGCGCATCAATCCCCAACGCCATGGGCCGATCGTCCCCCGCGCCTTCCAGCAGGCGTGTCAGCAGACCCATGGGCAGATTGTCGATCGCCTCGAACCCCAGATCCTCAAGCACGTGAATAGCTGTCGATCGGCCTGCCCCGGACGGCCCGGTCACCAGAACGATCCGCCGTTGCGCTGTCATGTGCTGGTCCATTCCGGGTCTACGCGCCCCATTTTAAGCAATTGCATCAGTGCTTCGGCCAAATTGGGCACACCGGCGCCAAACAACAAGGCTACATAGTGCCCCAGCAACTGCAAAGTAACGGGTTCTGGCAGGCGGGCGGGCTGCTTCTGGTCCATGTCCAGCACATAATCCAAAGCCACCGGGCCGCAAGGGGCAGCGCGTAACAGTCCGATGCCGCGCGCCTCGATCAGGCCAGAAATCTGTGGCTGTGCGTCGGCAATCACCGCACCCGCGTCCCGCCGCAGATTGACCCGGTCGTCGGCAACCAGATCGGCCCCAAGGGCAATCATGCGAAGGGCGAGTGAGGACTTTCCCGACCCCGAGGCCCCAACGATCAGAAGCCCCCGCCCCTGAACCGCGACACAGGTCGCGTGAACACAGGCGCTGTCTTTGTCCGCAATGTCTGAAAGCGTCTGACTGCTCATGTCCTAGACAGGAAGCCCCACGACGAAACGCGCTCCCAGCGGCTCCGAGGTTACATCGGCTTCGGTCGGTCGGATATTCTCGGCCCAGATCACACCGCCATGCGCCTCGACAATCTGTTTCGAGATCGCCAACCCGAGGCCCGAGTTATTGCCAAAATGCTCCTCGGGGCGCTCAGAGTAGAAGCGTTTGAAGACCTTGGTCAGGGCCTGTTCCGGAATGCCGGGGCCTGTGTCCTCGACAACGACAAGCACGCGGTGGTCGCGTTGACGTACCCAGACACGGATTGCGTCGCCGTCTTCGCAGAAGGAAATTGCGTTCGTGATCAGGTTGACGAAAACCTGCGCCAAGCGCGCCTCAAGCCCATTGATCACGATCGGTTCGGCGGGCAGGTCTGTGGCGTATTCAATGCCCTTGGACTTGGCATCTTCGCCCAGAAACTGACCCAGATTGTCCAGCAATTTCAGCAGATCAAAGGGCTGTTCGGCCTCTTTCACAAGCTCCGCATCCAGCCGCGAGGCGTTGGAGATGTCGCTGACAAGGCGGTCCAGACGCCGCACGTCATGTTCGATGACGCCCATGAGCTTTTCACGCTGATCGTCGCGCTTGACCATCCGCAGCGTTCCCACAGCGGATTGGAGGCTGGCCAGCGGGTTCTTGATCTCATGCGCCACGTCCGCTGCGAATTGTTCATTCGCGTCAATCCGGTTGTAAAGCGCCGTGACCATGCCCCGCAGCGCCAAGCTAAGACGACCAATCTCATCGGGGCGTGCGCTGAGGTCCGGGATGCGAATGCGGCCCGGATTGACGCCTGTACCCCGGTCCTTACCCATCTCGGCGGCGGCGGCTAGGTCGGCCAGAGGATTGGCAATGGTCGACGCCAGAACAAGGCTAAGACCAACCGAGACCAGCAGAGCGACAACAAACATTTGCAGAATACGCTCCTGCTCGCGCCGGGCCAGCGCGTCAATCTCACCTGCCGGTCCGGTTATGGCAACAGCTCCGACCGTCGCGTCGTTGAACACGATGGGAGAGGCGGCAACGATCACCGTCTCGTCCATCTCGTCTTGAACGGCCTGCACCTGCGTTCTGCCGCCAAGCGTATCGGGGATGATGGATTGCACCCGTTGGGCCAGTGTCGGGGCCTCGTCAGTCGTTGACCAGTTGAACACCCTGGACACCCCGGTCCATACCGCATTCAAAGCGTCACTGATAACGGTGCTTCCGGTTTGGATGTCCGCCTCCGATTGCAGGATGGTCGACAGATCCACAGCAACTGAGGCACCACGCGTCCAGCCGATCAACGTGCCGCTTGCATCGTAGACGAAAACTTCGCCACCTTCTGGTAGGCTTAACCCTGCCAGAGTGTCACCCACATCCAGCACCCGCGGATTCTGAGCGCCCGCGGCTGCGTTCTGACGAATCTGAGCCTCGAACACGTTGCTAACCAGCTGCGCGTCGCCCATGAGGTTGCGCGCGGTTTGCTGAACCTGTTCCTTCCGGGAATCGTCCAGATACAAAAGCCCGGTTACCAGAATGACCAGGGCGATCAGGTTGAAGGTGACGATCTTGCGTGCCAAAGGCGAGCCGCGCAGAGAAAACAGGTTCCTCCGCGACCGCTTTTCTCGCAGTTCGGCAGACTCGGGGTCTTGCGGGATAACCCAGTCATCCCCGATGACGACATCACCGTCGTGCAGCTCGTCAGATTGGTCAGTGTCACGCACGGGACCACAATACCTTCAAACGGGGCGCGTGCCTATTCTTCGTTGTAGCGGTAGCCGATACCATAGAGCGTCTCGATAGCCGAGAACTCAGGATCAGCGGCGCGCATCTTCTTGCGAAGACGTTTGATATGGCTGTCGATGGTGCGGTCGTCGACATAGACCTGATCGTCATAGGCCACATCCATCAGCTGGTCGCGGCTTTTGACGAAGCCAGGGCGCTGCGCCAGGGCCTGCAGAAGCAGAAACTCGGTCACAGTCAGTGAAACATCATTACCCTTCCAGGTCACCGCATGGCGCAGCGGGTCCATCCGCAACTCACCACGTTCCATGACCTTCGCATCACCGGTGCTGACCGCGGTGCTATCGCCCTCGGTGGCTTCCTGACGACGCAGCAAGGCGCGAATACGTTCGACCAGAAGGCGCTGCGAAAACGGCTTCTTCACATAGTCATCCGCGCCCATGCGCAGACCCAGAACCTCATCGATCTCATCATCCTTGGAGGTCAGGAAGATCACAGGCATCTGGGTTTTCTGGCGCAGCCGCTGCAGCAGGTCCATCCCGTCCATGCGCGGCATCTTGATATCCAGAACAGCCATATCAGGCAGCTTTTTGTTGAAAGCATCCAGCGCAGCCTGACCGTCGTTATACGTTTCAACCTCGAAACCCTCAGCTTCGAGCGTCATGGATACCGACGTCAGAATGTTTCTATCGTCATCCACCAGTGCAATCTTTGACATTGGGGTCACCCCTATTCCTGCTCACATACGCAATAATACGCTTTTTTGTAGGATATTGTTGGCGGTTTTAAGGCGCCGAATCAATCCGTAACCACGAATCAAGCCATTCTTGCGGCAGTTCTGCGGCAAAAATGCCTTGCTGACCGCAAAATGCTGCCGGGTTTTCCGACAGGAAATTTGTGATGGCGCTAAACCTGAACTTGGTTGCGCTAACTGCGTCAAAGCCTCCTGTTCATGCCCCAAATGACCATGATAAGAGGACGCCTGTCCGCCGGAGTCGTCCGGCATGATTGCCCCAAGAGCGCACCGGGCCGAACTGCCTCTGCGCCGCCACAGGAGAAGACACACATGACATCTGGACGGGTTAACCCGCAATTCCGCCTCGAAGATCAGGGCATAGAGGGTCTGGGCAATGTCTATTACAACTTCATGGAACCAGCGCTGATCGAAGAAGCGCTGAAGCGCGGCGAAGGCATTCTTGGCAATGGCGGGGCCTTTCTGGTCACCACCGGCAAGTTTACTGGCCGTTCGCCTAAGGACAAACACGTCGTGAAAACCGACAGCGTCGCCGACAGCATCTGGTGGGAAAACAACGCCGCCATGAGCCCCGAAGGCTTTGATGCGTTGTACGAAGACATGCTGGCCCATATGAAAGGCCGCGACTATTTTGTGCAGGACCTCGTTGGCGGGGCCGATCCGACCTATTCGATCAACGTGCGCATGGTCACCGAGCTGGCCTGGCACAACCTGTTCATCCGCCATCTACTGCGCCGCCCGGATCGCGAAGATCTGGATGACTTCACGGCTGACTTCACCATCATCAACTGCCCCAGCTTCCAGGCCGATCCCGCCAAGCACAATTGCCGCAGCGAGACTGTGATTGCACTGAACTTCGACCGCAAGCTGATCCTGATCGGCGGCACCGAATACGCGGGCGAGAACAAGAAATCCGTCTTTACCCTGCTGAACTACATGCTACCGGAAAAAGGCGTGATGCCGATGCACTGCTCGGCCAACCACGCCGTTGGCAACCCGGTCGACACCGCCGTTTTCTTTGGCCTGTCGGGCACCGGCAAGACCACGCTGTCCGCCGATCCGGCACGCATTCTGATCGGTGACGACGAACATGGCTGGTCGGATCGCGGGACCTTCAACTTTGAAGGCGGCTGCTATGCCAAGACCATCAACCTGAACGCCGAGGCCGAGCCCGAGATCTACGCGACAACCTCGAAATTCGGAACGGTGATCGAGAACATGGTCTTCGATCCCGAAACCAAAGAACTGGATTTCGACGATGACTCGCTGACCGCGAACATGCGCTGTGCGTACCCGCTTGAGTATATCTCGAATGCATCCAGCAGCGCTCTGGGCGGTCATCCCAAGAACATTATCATGCTGACCTGTGATGCGTTCGGCGTGCTGCCTCCGATCGCGCGGCTGACACCGGCGCAAGCGATGTATCACTTCCTGTCTGGCTTCACCTCGAAGGTCGCAGGCACCGAGCGGGGCGTGACCGAGCCGCAGCCGACCTTCTCGACCTGCTTTGGCGCGCCCTTCATGCCGCGCCGCCCTGAGGCCTATGGCAACCTGCTGCGTGACAAGATCGCCCAGCATGGCGCAACTTGCTGGCTGGTGAACACTGGCTGGACCGGTGGCGCCTATGGCGTTGGCAGCCGGATGCCGATCAAGGCCACCCGCGCCCTGCTGACCGCCGCGCTGGACGGTTCGCTGGCCGATGCCGAGTACCGCAAGGACGCCAATTTTGGCTTTGACGTGCCTGTCTCGGTTCCCGGCGTGCCCGAGGTTCTGCTGGACCCGCGCCGCACTTGGGATGATCAGGTTGCGTTCGACAAGCAAGCCGAGAAACTGGTGCAGATGTTTGCGGAAAACTTTGAACAGTATATCCCGTTCATCGACGAAGACATCAAGGCCGTTGCCATCGGCTGACCTGTCTCAAGGGCGCTTCGGCGCCCTTTTCTGTGCCTGAACGTTCACCTTCCGGTTACCGAGCAGAAACAGCGTATACAAATGCGTTGTTCCGAAGTTTCCGATACGCTACAGTCGGTGCATTAAATTGGCCCGGGGCTTTTGCACCGGGCCAAATCTTAAAATAACCTTTGGGCAGCTCATGCGCGGACACTCACACCGGCGAATTGGGCAACCTAATCACAACACTAGTCTATGTAGATGGGGTAAAGTGTCAATATGAAACCAGTCAGACACCACGGTGTTTGGACATATTTCCAGGTTTCGGCTTTGGCCAATTTGGCACGAAAATGACAGGTAAGATATGACCGAAATCTCGAAACTCACCGAACTTCGCAAGCTCATGCAAAGCATGGAGCGCACACTGGGCCTTGAACAGCTTTCCCCGGTCGAGCGCGACATTTATTACGCGGCCGAAGAGCTATCGAAAGCCGACCAAGAAGTCCGGACATTCGGCTTGATCGAACACACTCTGGTTCAGAGCGTTTCGCGGCCCACCTTTTTCCGTGCGCTGAAGTCGCTGGTGGAAAAGGGTTATCTGTCGCAAAGCGGCACAGCCAATCGCGGACGGTATATCGTACATGCACCACGGTGACGCCGCGCCCCGGCAGATCAACGGCTGATCGACGTGCGCAAGTGGGCCTCGGAAACTTTTTTTGCCTCTTTGGCCTATGTGATCGCATCCTTCCTCACTTTTGAGGTCCTGATGCCTTTGCAGAACTTGTTCTTTCCCGAATATCCAAGCCGGGCAAGTCTGCTGTTTCTGCCACATGGCGTGCGCGTTTTATCCGCGTGGCTATTGGGCTGGAGGGCGATCTTTGCCCTTCTTCCCGGTGTTTTCATCGTTTTCGCAGCGCTCGGCGGCAGCGATGTGTTCCTGCCAAGCCGTATTATGGCAATGGCAATCGCCGTAACCACGGTTCCAGCGGTCTTCTATCTCTGCAAATGGCTCGGCTGGGATCTGTTTCCACGCGCCGACCGCAAACCCTGCTGGATTTGCATCATGGGCGTCGGAGTTGTGACCTCGTTCCTGGTCTCAGGTCTAACGAATTTGGCCTTCGGCAGTGCGACCGCAGAGTACATTGCCTTTCTGATCGGAGACGTCTCGGGCCTGTTCTTCCTAATGCTCGGCCTCTATTTCGCGTTTCGCTTTGCAGACAAGCGGGCGTGATCCGCTAACCGAACAGGCCTCGGCGGACAAGGTTCAACCCAGCAACCAGAAGCACCAACAGGGTTATTTTCCGAAACAGGGCCTGATCAATGCGGTCCTGCAACCGCATCCCCAGCCACAACCCCGCAAGGGCCGGCACGACCAAAACGGCTGAGAACGGTGCTGTCTCTCGATTCAGTATCCCTGATCCGATATGGGCCACTGTCAAAGCCACAGCGCCCAAACCATAGATCACGCCCTGCACTCTCAACTGCTCTTGCTTTGGGGTGTTCAGGGCTGTCAGATACGCCACGGTCGGAGGCCCCCACACGCCCGACATCCCACCGACAAATCCGGCGATTGCTCCGAAGATCGCTTCGAAACGCGCTGATGCCGTCTTGAGGGAAAAGGTGACCCCGAGGATCTGCAGCAATGCAAAACCCGTCACCGGAATGCCGATCAACATCAGGAAGGTCGAGGCCGGAACCAGCGTCACCAATTGGGCCCCGATCAGCAGAAAGATCAAACCGACGCTCAGAAAAACCCGGAACCGCCGGATCGACGCAATAGCCGCTCTCCCCCCTTCCTGCAGCGCCTGAACGCCGTTGGTCACAACGGTCGAGAAGATCAGACCGGCAACAGCAAGCTCGGGCGACAGAAACATGCTCAGACCAGAAACCAGAACCATCGGCATCGCAAACCCGACCATGCCTTTGACCCATCCGGCAAGACACGCAATCGCAGCGGCAAGAGCAAGATCGGTCGGAGAGAGTGTGGAAAACAATGTCATGCCGTCTAGATATCACCCTGCACGCTCTCTGCACTGCAAAAACGCCAAGGTAATTTTTGAACTTTTTCGCAGCGTAATAAGTATTTTTGTTGCGCTGCACGCGCAGCATGATATGACCAGACGACGCAAAAGAGGACGTGATTCATGGCCCATGACGGACAGGATATGACCCAGATGACGACAGCTGCGATTTTGCCGGACCTTCTGGCCCTGACAAAGGCCGCTGTACCAGCGGTCGACGCTGTATTTGAGCGTGCACGCGATTCGGTACGGTCCATGGTCGAGGCTGACGGTCGCATCTCGGGTGCGTTGATCGAGGCGAACCAGACAGCTGCCCACGGGCTTGCATGGCTGGCAACTTATCATCAGTCCCTTGCACAGATGCAACGCTGGGCCGAAGCGCTTGAGGCGGACGGCAAGTTTGGCGAGATTGAGCAACTGTTGCACCAGATCGCCTTTGGTGAGTATCTGCATCAGGTCGCTGGTGGCATCTCCATGAACCAGGGCGAGGTTGTCCGCCTGCAGGATCTGGGGCTGGGCTGGGACGCTCTGTCCGGGTTCCAGACTTCTGAGATCCAGACGCTGATGGCGCAGGCCAATACGCAAGCCGCGCGGTCGCGCCTTGTCGCTCTCATGGAAGACCAGGCCGGAGCCACCATGTTCGGCGCGTCGGGTCTGGACGAAGAACTTGAGATGATCCGCGACCAGTTCCGTCGCTATGCCGTCGAAAAGGTCGAACCGCACGCCCATGACTGGCACCTCAAGGACGAACTAATCCCGATCGAGGTCATCGAAGAACTTGCCGAGATGGGCGTTTTCGGCCTGACCATTCCCGAAGAGTTCGGCGGGTTCGGCCTTTCCAAAGCCTCAATGTGCGTGGTGTCCGAGGAGCTTTCGCGTGGCTATATCGGCGTTGGCTCACTAGGCACGCGCTCCGAGATTGCGGCCGAGTTGATCATCGCAGGCGGCACGGATGAGCAAAAAGCAAACTGGCTGCCGAAACTGGCCAGCGCTGAAATCTTGCCGACAGCTGTGTTCACCGAACCCAACACCGGCTCGGATCTTGGCAGCCTGCGCACCCGCGCGGTCAAAAACGCCGATGGCGACTATGAGATTACTGGCAACAAAACGTGGATCACCCACGCGGCCCGCACCCATGTGATGACCCTGCTGGCACGTACCAATCCTGACAGCACCGACCACCGCGGCCTGTCGATGTTCCTGGCCGAAAAGACGCCGGGCACAGATGAGGCCCCCTTCCCCACCCCCGGCATGACCGGCGGTGAGATCGAGGTGCTGGGCTATCGCGGCATGAAAGAATACGAGCTGGGCTTCGACGGCTTCCATGTGAAGGGTGAGAACCTTCTGGGTGGCGAAGAAGGTAAAGGCTTCAAGCAATTGATGGAGACTTTTGAGTCCGCCCGTATCCAAACTGCCGCCCGCGCTATAGGCGTGGCGCAAAGTGCGCTGGATATCGCGATGCAATATGCGCAAGACCGCAAGCAGTTTGGCAAGTCGCTGATCAACTTCCCGCGCGTGTCCGGCAAGCTGGCGATGATGGCGGTTGAGATCATGATCGCGCGGCAGTTGACCTATTTCTCGGCCTGGGAAAAAGATCACGGCCAGCGCTGCGATCTTGAGGCCGGTATGGCCAAGCTGCTGGGCGCTCGCGTGGCCTGGGCCGCGGCGGATAACGGGCTGCAGATCCACGGTGGCAACGGCTTTGCGCTGGAATACAAGATCAGCCGCGTCCTGTGCGACGCGCGTATCCTGAACATTTTCGAAGGGGCTGCCGAAATTCAGGCACAGGTCATCGCACGGCGTCTGCTGGGCTGACCGAAATTCGGCAACTTCATTTCCCCAACTGAACCCGGCGTTCGCGCCGGGTTTTTTTCTTGAACTGCACATTTTGTCCGCGGCGCTAACCACGCGTACATAACCAATTCTGAACACTCCTCACTGCAACTTCCCCCTTCCCGATCCTGCGCAGATCACTTACACGACCTTTCGAAACCCGGACGGAGAGACAAACGTGATACGCCTGACCGCGCTGCTGGCTGCCTTGGTGATACTGACACTTGGGGCTTGCGCTCCGTCTTCGACCGTCACACGGGCGAATGTCGATGGGCTGGCGCTTGAGATCCGCAACCTTGGCCCCGATGTCGATCCGGCCGAGGCCCGCCGCGCCGCGGAAATCTCGTTCAGCTATTCGCAGCAGTTGAAGCGGGACTGGAACGTGACGGATTCGCCGATCGTTCACAACGCCAAGGTCATCAACGGCTTTCGCGACTACGGCCTGTGCAATGACTGGGCGCAGGCCATGACCCGGCGCTTGCAGCAAGAGAACTTTCAAACGCTGGATGTGCATTGGGCCACCTCTCCTCCGACCACGTTCCGCATCATCCACCATTCGGCCGCGATCAGCGCGCGGGGAGATAGCTTGGAAGACGGCGTGATCCTTGACCCCTGGCGGCAGAGCGGCGACCTGTTCTGGGGCGAGATCTCGGAAGACGACCGCTACAACTGGCGGCCCCGGCTGGAGGTGCGCGAAGAGCTGATCTCGGCCAGCGCGGGCAGCTGAGATTCCGGTTCAGCCGCACCCGAAGACACGCTAGATTGTGCCCATGCTCCGACTGACCCTCGTTCTGCCCTTGATGGCCCTGTTTCAATGCGACCGCGATGAAACCGTGGCGGCCTATGGCGCATCTGACCGGTCCTGGGTCCTGCAGGAGATTGACGGACAGCCCTTTGAAGCCAGCGCCCTGCTGCAATTCCCCGAGGAGGGCAAAATCGCGGGCAACGCCCCCTGCAACAGCTACAATGGCACGCTGAACGCGCCCTATCCATGGTTCGAGATCAAGGACCTTGCCGCCACCCGCGCCGCCTGTGCCGCGCTTGAGGCCGAGGGAATGTATTTCGCCGCCCTGTTGGCGATGACCCAATCCGAGGTTTCGGGCGATGTTCTTATTCTGCGCAATGAGGACGGGCACGAGATGGTGTTCAAAGCCGCCGAGTAAGCCTCTCAATGAACCGCGCCCGCGCCTCGGGCAACGGGTGATGGCCCAGCGCGGGTGCAACGCGGTGTTCCAAGAAAAACCCCGTCGTGTTCAGCCCCTGCACGATCTCGGCATCCGGTGCCGTCCCTTCGCCTCTTAGACAGGGCGGCAGGGGCAACAGGCGGTCGGCCCACTCTCCGGCGCCTTCCACACTGACGGCCCGACCCGTTTTGGGTGAGACATAGACCAACCCCTCGGTCGCGCCGGTTACAGCGCAAGAGGACAGATCGAGGCCAAAGCCCAGCTCCTCAAGCAGCGCAAGTTCCCAACGCAGATAGGCCAGCGGCCAAATCTCATCCTGCCCTAGCAGATCCATCAACTGCTCGGTCTGGGTGTAGATGGCGGGATGCGGCTCGCGCTCGGGCAGGCAGAAGGACAACAAAGACACCACCGCGTTCAACCCCGCCAGCGCCAGCCGACCGGAGAACGCCGCCGCCGCGCGCGAACGCAAGGGTTCGACCTGGAAGGTGCCGATATGTTCCTCAAGCCGCGCCCGCCACAGCACGTCCAGCTGCGCGCCGGGCTGCAAGATCGGCGCAATCTTGCGGCTGGTTCCACCGCGCACCACGCCCGCATGACGGCCATGAGTCTCGGTGAAGACCTCAATAATCGCGGCCGTTTCACCGTGGCGGCGCGTGGTCAGTAAGATGCCGTGATCGCGCCAGTCCAAGGCAAGCTCCGGTCGGGGTTGGAAATCGGTCGCCTCACAAGAGCGCAACTGCACGCCGGGCGCAAGCGGGATGGGGGACTCGACAAACCGGGCGCTTGGACCAAGATTGTGGTTGTGCGCGCGATAGTTGGGGGGACAACGATGCCAGCCAGAATTTGGGTTACCCTATTTGCAAGCTTGATCGGCGTTAGCCCTCTTCCCGCCTCTGGTCAGGCAGACTGGTCACAGGTCAAGCCGGTTCTCGACAAGCGATGCGTGGTTTGCCACGGCTGCTACGACGCGCCCTGTCAGGTCAAGCTGACCTCGCCCGAGGGGCTGCTGCGCGGCGGCAGCAAGCTGGCGGTTTACCATTCGCAGCGTCTGGAAGATGCCCAGCCAACCCGTTTAGGGCAGGATGCTACAACGCTTGAGGGGTGGCGGGACTTGGGATTCCATCCGGTTCTTCCACAGGCGCAAGGCGAGACCAGCTTGTTGGAGCGCTATCTGGCACTGGGGGCCGAGAACCCTCTGCCCACAAACGCGCCCCTGCCGGAAACGTTGGGGCTGGCACTTGACCGCCCCTTGGTCTGCCCAACAAATAAAGAGTTCGACGCCTTTCGCGAAAGTCATCCCATGGCCGGAATGCCCTATGGGACTGCTCCACTGGCAGCCTCAGAGCATGCGCTGTTGATGGACTGGTTGCAGAACGGAGCAGCCTTGCCTGAGGCGACCACGCCATTGCCGGACGATATCCAAGAGCAGGTTACCGTGTGGGAGGCATTTCTGAACGCCCCCGACCCGCGCGCGCAATTGATGAACCGGTATCTGTTCGAACACCTGTTTCTGGCCCGCCTACATTTCGAAGGCGACGACCCACGGCGGTTCTTTCAAATGGTCCGGTCCAGAACGCCCAGCGGAGAAAAGATCGACATCATCGCCACCCGCCGCCCGTTTGATGATCCGGGCTCCAACCCGTTCTACTACCGTCTACAACCGGTCAATGAAACCATCGTCCACAAAGAACACCTGGTTTATACGCTGAGCCCGGATCGCATGGCGCGGTTTCAGGCGCTGTTCCTGCAGCCCAACTGGGCACTGACCGACCTGCCCTCCTATGGCGATGCCGAGGGCGGAGACCCGTTCTCGACCTTCGCGGCGATCCCCGTGCGTAGCCGCTATCAATTCCTGTTGGACGACGCACTGTTCTTCGTGCGCAGTTTCATCCGCGGCCCCGTCTGTCACGGAGAGACTGCCGTTGACGTCATCGAGGACCGGTTCTGGGTCAGTTTCCTTGACCCTGACGCCGACCTCTCGATCACCGACCCAAGTTTTCTGGCCGAAGGCGCTGCGCTTCTTGAGCTGCCCGTCGCGCAGGTAGGCCAAAGCTTGGGCGACCTGCACATGTTCTCGCATCAGAATCAGGCCCAGTACCTTGAGTTTCGCGATACCCGCTATCGCAACAGCCCTGCGCATCAAACCGGTTGGGGCTATGACGCGATCTGGGATGGCGAGGGATCCAACCCGAACGCCCTGATCACCGTGTTTCGACACTTCGACAACGCCTCGGCCCTGACTGGGTTTCATGGCGATATCCCTGAAACCGCCTGGGTCATCGACTATCCGGTGTTTGAACGGATCTACTATAATCTGGTCGCTGGATATGATGTGTTCGGACGTGTCGAACACCAACTGGCGACCCGCATCTACATGGACGAATTGCGTATGGAGAGTGAGGACAACTTCCTGACCTTCATGCCACGCAATCTGCGGCCGGGGATGCACGAAAACTGGTACCGAGGCGTTCTGGCCAGATTGCACACTTTCTGGCACACCCGTCGCATCGACGACACGATGCCCACCGGGATTACGTTTGAAACGGACGCCCCCAAGCAGGAGTTTTTTCTGCAGCTTTTGGCCCGCGGCAACGGGCTATGGTCGCGCTCAGACCCGATCAACCGATGCGATGGTGGGGATTGCGCGCAGGATGCCCTGACTTCCCTCACTAGCCAGACCGGGCCGTGGGTCAAGTTTCTACCCGATCTGTCCTTGTTGGTGGTCGAGACAAGCGACGAGAAAGCCGAAGTTTTCACCCTGATCCACGACAAGGCCCATACCAATATAGCCTTCCTGTTCGATGAGACCGCCCGGCGAGAACCCGAAGAAGACGTTCTGACCATTTTACCTGAGATGATCGGAAGCTACCCAAACTTCTTCTTCAAACTGCCTGAGGCGCAATTGCCCGACTTTGTTCAGGCTGTGAAAGGTGTCGCCACGCAAGAGGACTGGATGCAGTTGATTGCCGATTTCGGCGTGCGCCGGACCAGCGAAGACTTCTGGGCCATCAGCGATCAGATCCACGCCCGTTTTCTGAAGGACAAACCAATTCAGGCGGGCATTCTGGACCTCAACCGGTACAAAGACCCAAAGTCCGGCGATGATCCAACTTGAGCATTGCGGTTTGATAAAGAGGGGATGAAAAACACCCGCCAGCGCCGCAAGCTGTGGCACCCACACGAGAAGTTCAGCCCGGCAGACTTGCCCAAAGTTGACAGCGGCCCTACCCTTTTACTATGCGATCTTTTGCACATATCCGGCCAGCCTATAGCCGGGCCGAGCGCATCAGTGACGGGGTTGTACATGTTCTGGGCCTTTTTCTGGCCCTCATCGCGGTTCCCATTCTGATTGTCATGACGATGTACTATCGCGCCGAACCGGACGCAGTCATGGGCGCGTCGATCTACGGTGTGACGCTGATCCTGATGCTCAGCTTTTCTGCGCTCTACAATATGGTCGTCAGCGACCGCTGGTCCGAAGTTCTGCGCAGGCTGGATCACTCGGGCATCTATGTGAAGATCGCAGGCACCTACACGCCGTTCCTGCTGCTGTCCGGAGCACAAGCCCCAGGGCTGATGATCGGTCTTTGGTCCTCGGCCACGCTGGGGTCGGTGCTGAAAATGGTGGACCCGCACCGCTTTCGCTGGATCGGGCTGGTCTTGTATCTGGGAATGGGCTGGGCCGCCGTCTGGAGCGGGCACGCTTTGCTGGACGAGCTGCCACCTTCGGTACTCGCTCTGATGATTGCCGGAGGGGTAGTCTACACCGCAGGCGTCATCTTCTACCTGTCCGACTGGATGCCCTATCACAACACGATATGGCATGTCTTCGTACTGGCAGGCAGTGTTCTGTTCTTCGCCGCAGTATCGCTACGGGTGTCGCTGGAGCCGCTGGTGCTGGGCTAGTGCCCGCTCAGAACGTCAGGCCCGCGTGCATCAGGATACCAACCACCATCAACAGGTTGAGGATCATCGAAATCCCATTGCCCACGTAAATCGGCAGCTTCCCGACCACCAACCCATAAGCAAACCACAGAAATGACAGCGCAGCATAAAGCGACCAGGACAAAAGCGACTGGCCAGTGGCGTGTTGCGAGTGGGTGAAAAACAGCTTGATCAGCTGCGGCAGCGTGGCAAAGGGGCCGACGACACCAATGAAGACCATGAAGCCTTCGAATCGCTGCATCCAATGACCCAGGTTCGATTTTTCAAGTTTCTCAGCGAGTGTTTCAGCCACGCCAACACCTGACCTTTTTGCGGTTTTCTAAACGATCGGCCTTTGCCGATCTGCCCTTCAAACTAGACGGTTTGAGCCGCCTGTCCAAGTCCCCGAAAGTGGAGCTATTCCAGACCCTCTTCATCCAGCAAATGCCGCCCCTGCCGGTCTTCGACCTCGATCACCCAGAGATCAGGGTCAAAGCTACGTTGGCGCTGGATGGCCTCGTCCACATTACCCTCGGCGCCGCTGGAGAGTTCCACCCATTTGCGCGCGCCGCTCATCAGGTCAAAGCTGCGTTGAAAGGCCACCGCCATCCCATCAAGCGTGTTGAGCTTGACCAGAACCGCACCCGCCGTGTCATCGCCATGCGCCACCACAAAGGCCGGGATTTCCTGAAACCGTAGGCGCGCCAGATAAGCATGGACCCAGAAGTCTGCGGTCAGACGGGTCATGCGTTGCCGTCTTTGAAATCCAGACCCATTTCCGAGTAACGCTCGGATTCCTCCAGCCAGTTGGGCCGGACTTTGACCTGCAGGAACAGGTGAATCTTGCGGTCAAGGAACTCTTCCAGTTCCGCCCGCGCGGCCTGGCTGACGGCCTTGATCGTCTCGCCCTTTTTGCCCAGCACGATGCCTTTGTGGCCGTCGCGCATGACGTAGATGATCTGATCAATCCGGGCCGAGCCGTCTTTGCGCTCTTCCCAGCTCTCGGTTTCGACGGTTAGCTGATAGGGCAGCTCCTGATGCAGACGCAGGGTCAGCTTCTCGCGCGTCATCTCGGCGGCGATCATGCGCAGGGGCAGATCGGCGATCTGATCCTCGGGGTAAAGCCACGGGCCTTCGGGCAACTCACCGGCCAGCCATTTGCGCAGGTCGTCGACGCCGTGGCCTTTCTCGGCCGAGATCATGAAGGTTTCGGCAAAAGGATAGCGTGCGTTCAAGTCGCTTGCCAGCGCCAACAGCTTCTCGGACGGCACCTTGTCGATCTTGTTGATGGCCAGCGCGATGGTGCGGCCCTGCCCGATCTCTTCGAGACCTTCGAGGATCCGCTCGACGCCTTCGGTGATGCCGCGATGGGCCTCGATCATCAGGACAACCACATCCGCATCAGCCGCCCCGCCCCAGGCGGCGGCAACCATCGCACGGTCCAAACGGCGGCGCGGTTTGAACAGGCCGGGCGTGTCGACAAAGACCAGCTGCGCGTCGCCCTCCATCGCCACGCCACGAATGCGCGCGCGGGTGGTCTGCACCTTATGCGTCACGATCGAGACCTTGGCCCCGACCATGCGGTTCAAAAGGGTGGATTTGCCTGCGTTTGGCTCTCCGATCAGGGCGATAAATCCGGCGCGTGTGGTCATGTCTGTTGCGATCCTGTTTGCAAGTGCGCACCCCTATAGCAGAATGCCCGCGCGGGCCAGAGGGTTTTGTCGCATTGCGATCCGTCGTGCGCAGTGAAACTGTAGCCATACGCCACGCCGATGACAGCCAGGCGAGGATTTCATCAAAGAGGCAAATCATGAAACGTCGCGAGTTCCTTTTGGGCAGCAGCGCCGCCGCTGGGGCAATCGGATTGGGAGGGTTCGGGCTGGCCTCGGCCGCGCCTGAACTGGTCATCCAATCGGCCAGTTTTGCACTGCGCGATCAGGTGACGACCGGGATGGTCAGCCTGTCCCCGGATGCGCCTCCGCCGGTGCTGCGGGGCCGTCAGGGTGAGGCGATGCGCCTGCCGGTGCGCAACTCGACACTGGACTACACCGCGATGCATTGGCACGGGTTGCGTATTCGCAATGCGATGGACGGCGTGCCCTATCTGACCCAGATGCCAGTGGGGCCGAATGAGCTGTTCGACTATGAGTTCACGCCCCCTGACGCCGGAACCTATTGGTACCACCCTCATTGCATGACGATGGAGCAGATGGCCCATGGCCTGACCGGCGTGATGGTTATTTCCGAGGCCGAAGACCCCGGATTTGACAGCGAACAGGTTATCAACCTACGTGATTTCCGTCTGGATGAGGAGGACCAGTTCCTGCCCGCCTACACCCAGCGCGGCGCGGCGCGAGCCGGGACATTCGGCAATCTGCAAACCGCGAACTGGCTGGATACACCGGTCTACGACCACATCTCGGGCGGGTTGGTGCGGCTGCGGGTGGTGAACACGGACACGACCCGGATCTATCGGCTGCATCTTGAAGGCGCCGAGGCCCGCATCATCGCATGGGACGGACATCCGGTGGATGTCGAGGTGCCCCTACCAAACGCCGAGGACCCGTTGCTGGTCGGACCGGGCCAACGGGTGGATTTCGCGGTGGCGATGCCCTCAGGCGAGGGGCAGATGGTGGATCTGGTCGCGAAACTGCCGGGTCAGCCACATCGCCCGATGGCACGTCTTCGGGCCGTAGGCGCGGATGTTGCGCGGGACTTGCGGGAGTTGAAACAACTGCCCCCGAACCCGGTTGCACGGCCTGATCTGGCCACGGCCGAGCTGCATGAGTTCGTCTTTGGCTGGACGCCCGAAGGTGGTGAACCGAATAACGGGTTCTGTGGCTCTCTGGGGTATAATTTCTGGTCGATCAACCGGACCCCGTGGGCGGGAGATGCCACCGAGGGCGTTGGCCCTCTGGCCGTATTGGAGATGGGCAATAGCTATGTTCTGCGGCTACGAAACGAATCGCCGAACCTGCACCCGATCCATTTGCATGGGCTTGTATTTACGCCTTTGAAGTCGAACCTACGCAAACTGCCGCCTTTGCTGACCGATACCATGCTGCTTCTGAAGGATGAGGTCGTTGAGATCGCTCTGGTCGCCGACAATCCCGGTGACTGGGCCTTTCATTGCCATGTGATCGAGCATCAGAAAACTGGTCTGACCGGGTATATCCGGGTGGTCTAGGGATTGGATTGGCTGCGCCAATCCGACCGGGAGGGGGCCAGCCCCCTCGTCCGGATTTCATCCGGCCTCACCCCCGGGATATTTTTAGCCAGATGAAGAGCGAATCGGGTTTTGGAAGATGAACGGGCGCTATTTTGGCAGTGAACCCAGAAGGGCTTTTGCCGCCGCCTGTTCGGCCTGACGCTTTGATCCAGCGGTAGCCTGTGCCTCGGTCCCGTCCTGCAGGCGGGCGGCGATGGTGAAAACCGGGGCGTGGTCGGGCCCGCTGCGTTTGACCTCGATATAGCTGGGCGGTTTCTGGCCGCGGGCCTGTGCCCATTCTTGGAGCGAGGTCTTCGCGTCGCGAGCGTCAGCTTCGACGGCGTGGATGCGATCCCCCCAGAGGGCGAGGATTACATCGCGAGCGGCCTCGAAACCGGCGTCGCGGTAAACGGCAGCGATCACTGCCTCCATCGCGTCGCCCAGAAGCGCCTGTTTGCGGCGACCACCGGACAGCATCTCGGACCGGCCAAGCTTGAGCACTGCGCCCAGATCAATCTGGCGGGCGACATCGGCGCAGGCCTCTTTACGCACCAGCGCGTTAAAGCGAGGGGCCAGTTGGCCTTCGGAGGCTTTCTTGTCCGCCTCCAGCAGGGCTGTTGCCATTACGAGGCCCAGAACACGGTCGCCCAGGAATTCGAGTCGTTGGTTATCGGGCCGAGTGGCGGACGAAACCGAACCGTGGGTCAATGCCCGCACTAACAGCTCGGGGTTCGAGAATTCGTACCCCAAGCGATGCTGAAACGCCTTTATATCGGCCGATACCTTCAATTGACCGCCTTGAAGAACCGGTCGCTACGCCAGGTCCAGAAGAACAGCATAGACCGGCCAGCCGAAGAGAACATGATCCGGTCGGCGCGGCCGATCAGGTTTTCGTAGGGCACATAGCCTACACCGCCAGCAGATTGCGGCAGGCGGCTGTCAGCGGAGTTGTCGCGGTTGTCACCCATGAAGAAATAGTGGCCTTCGGGTACCGTGTAGATGCCGGTATTGTCGGACCCTTGATTGCCGATATTCAGCACATCATACGACACGCCATTGGGCAGGGTTTCGACAAAGCGCTCTTTCTCGCAAACGCCACCGATGCCGACCGGACCGTTGGAGCAGCGCGGACGCAGGCGTTGCGGACCTTGCGGAGCCGCCACTTCGGTGAACACGCCATCCGCTTGTTGTGGGACGGGTGTGCCGTTCAGGATGATCTGCCCTTGGCGAACCTGAACGCGATCGCCCGGCAGACCGATGAGGCGTTTGATATAGTCACGCCCCGTAACAGGGTGGCGGAAGACGATCACGTCGCCGCGTTCGGGCTCTCCGCCCCAGATGCGGGTATTGTCGTTACCTGGAAGCCAGCCGCAGATATCCTCGGCGTCGATATTCAGACCGACGCTGGGGATGATCAGGCTGGGGCAGGAGGCGTAGGAGTAACCGTAGGCCATCTTGTTGACGAAGAGGAAATCGCCGATCAGTAGGGTCTGCTTCATCGAGCCGGAGGGAATCCAGAAGGGCTGGAAGAACAGGGTGCGGAAAACGCCTGCGATCAACAGGGCGTAGACAATGGTTTTGATCGTCTCCCAGATGGGATTTCCGGTTTTGACGTCCTCGGCCATACTGCTCTTTCGCTCCTTGGTGTGTTGGGTGCTACATGCGGGCCATGCGGGGGCAAGTCAAGGCTGCGTACCGGCTTCTTGAAGCGGGCGCGCCTCGATCACCACAAAGGCCTGCGCCCAGGGGTGGTCATCAGTCAGGGTGACGTGGATGATCGCCTCATGACCCTCTGGCGTCATCTGGCGCAGCCGGTCGGCGGCCCAGCCAGTCACATGCATCACGGGCTGACCCGTGTGCAGGTTGCTGACCGCCATGTCCTTCCAGGCAATGCCCATGCGAAGGCCGGTGCCCAGCGCCTTGGAACACGCCTCTTTCGCGGCCCAGCGTTTGGCATAAGTGCCTGCGGTGTCGTGGCGACGTTCGGCCTTGCGCTTCTCGGTCTCGGTGAAAACGCGATTGCGGAAACGGTCGCCAAAACGGTCGAGCGTGCGCTGGATACGCTCGATATTCGCGAGATCTGTGCCAACGCCAAGGATCAAGACAACCGCACCGTCAAAATCTTATAGCTGGCGACGCCGAAGAACCCCGCAAAGGCAAAATCGAACCAACGTCGAGCACGCCGATAGGCGCTGACCATACGCGCCGAGGAAAACAGAAAGGCGTACCCAATGAAAATCAGCAAAGACCCTGCATAGAGTAGGCTGAAATACCCCAACAAGACCCATAGGCTGGCGTCATTTGGCGCCACGATCGCATAGATCGATCCCCAGCTGAGGATCGCCTTGGGGTTCGTCAGGTGAATGGCTGCACCTTTCGCAAGGATTGTGCGCATCGACCCGGTGACTGGTTTGCCCAATGGTACCTCACCGGCGGTCACCGCGCGGCGCAGAGCCTTGAGGGCCAGCCAGCCAAGATAGGCGACACCAAAGTAACGGATCACCTCGAAGACCCAGACATTGGCCAGCATGATCGCCGACAGGCCCAGCGCGGCGGCGATCCCCCAAGCAGCAGAGCCTGCGCATATGCCAAGTGCAAAGACCAGCCCTGCGCGGCGACCCTCAGTCATGGCGGTACCGGCAATGCCCATGGTGGCAGGACCGGGCGAGCCACCGGCCATCAGCCAGGCAAACCAGATCGCTATGAAAGCTGGCGTGATCACGCCCGCGCCTCATCCATCAGGCGGCGCATTTCCTGAATGGCGGGGGTGAGGCCCAAAAAGATCGACTCGCCGATCAGGAAGTGGCCGATGTTCAACTCACGCACCTCGGGGAAGGCCGCGACGGGTTTCACCGTCTCATAGGTCAACCCATGGCCTGCATGGACTTCGAGGCCCAGCGAATGGGCAAACGTCGACATCTGGCGCAGGCCTTCCAGCTCACGCTCGGCCTCTTCCATGCGGCCTTCGGCGAAGGCGTCGCAATAGGCGCCTGTGTGGAGCTCGATCACCTCGGCGCCGATGCGGTGGGCGGCCTCGATCTGGCGTTGGTCAGCGGCGATGAAGATCGACACACGACAGCCGACATCGCGCAAAGGGGCGATGAAATGGGCCAGTTTGTTTTCCTCGCGCGCGACTTCCAGCCCGCCTTCGGTGGTGCGTTCCTCGCGCTTCTCCGGCACGATACAGACTGCATGAGGTTTGTGCCGCAGGGCGATCTTCTGCATCTCGTCGGTGGCAGCCATCTCAAAGTTCAGCGGGACCGAGAGGACGTCCATCAGACCATCGATATCCGCATCCGAGATGTGACGGCGGTCTTCGCGCAGATGCGCCGTAATGCCATCGGCCCCGGCCTCTTCGGCCAGTTTGGCGGCACGCAACGGGTCGGGGTAAGCCCCACCGCGTGCATTGCGCACGGTGGCAACGTGGTCGATATTCACACCAAGTCGCAGATAAGTGTCAGACATCGCGCGATTCCTTTTTCACGGTTTGAGCTGAAGCTAGTACCTTTTCCACGGAAGTGTCAGCCTCGGTTTCGGCCCGACGTTTGATTTCGTCGAATTTGGCTTTGATCCGCGCGCGGCGGCGCTGTTGGTAAGTGCGGATCAGCGGCAGGCTTAGGTAAAAGCAGATCACCCCCGCCAGCAAACCGGGAAGAATGCCACCGATCATATAGGGGTAGAACACCTCGCGGTAGAATAAGCCCAAGCCGTGCCAATCTGCGACGCGGTCAGTGAACATGGCGAGAAAGTTGTTCTTCAGATCGCCCATCGCATCTGCGAATTTCCCCATTAGGCCGCGGGTTTCGCTTTTTTCGAATTCGGTTCCCAGAAGGAAATGCCCTGTCTGCAAGCAGATGACGCCAATCGGAACATAGGTCAGCGGATTGCCGAAGAACGTGCCGCTGAGGGCAGCCACGATATTGCCGTTGAGCAGGCGCGCGCCGATGGCGGCGACCAGAAAATGCAGGCCGTAGAAGGGGGTAAACGCCGCAAACACCCCTGCACCGATACCGCGTGCGATCCGTTCAGGCGAGTCCGGCAAGCGGCGAACGCGATGTTTGACATAGTGAAAGGCGCGGGTCCATCCGCCACGTGGATAGACAAGTTCAGATGCGACCTGAATGGGAGAGCGTCGATCTCGGCGCTTGAAAACCACTCCTGATCACCTCATCTCAACCAGCCGGCAGGGCGGCATTTTCACGCTCTCGGTACCGTTCGACAGCGGCCACATCACTTTCTGCCTCGAGCATCAGCATCAGCGAATGCAATTGTTCAAGGTCTCGCAGTTCGACATTGATCAGCAGTCGGTAAAAATCCGGTTTGCGGTCGACGAACTCAAGGTTCGAGATATTGGCCTTTTTCTCGCCGATCAATGTGCAAATACGCCCCAGGACGCCCGCATCGTTGCCGATGGTGAGGTCAAGTGTCGCGCCATAGACCGCCGGGTGGGTACCAGAATGCCAGTGGAGATCGACCCAACGCTCGGGCTCATTCTCATATGCGCCGAGTCGGTTGCAGTCGATGGCGTGAACCTCGACACCCTTGCCACGATGCGTGATGCCGACAATCCGCTCGCCCGGAAGGGGCTGACAGCAGGGGGCGCGGTCGAATTTCTGTCCCGGCTCAAGGCCAATCACGGCGCGCCGCAACGGAATCGCATCGCCGTCATCCTGTGTCAGTTCCGGATAGACGGCGCTAACCACGTCATGGGCTGTCAGTTCGGCACTGCCCAATCGTGCCAGAAGCTCATGCCGGTCTTTCAGACGCAGGTGTTTGGCGGCTGTATCCAGCGCTTTGTCTGTGGATTTGCGGCCGACATGTTCAAACCCGGAACGCGCAAGCTCTTTGCCCAGTTTGATGAACCGTTCGCGATCAACTTCACGCAGGGCGCGGCGGATCGCAGTCCGAGCCTTTCCGGTTACCGCAATCTCAAGCCAGGTGACCTGTGGGGTCTGGCCGTCAGCGGTGATGATATCGACCGACTGCCCGTTCTTCAGCCGGGTCCAGAGCGGCACGCGGATCGCGTCGACCTTTGCCCCGACACATGCGTGCCCAATACGGGTGTGGATGGCGTAGGCAAAATCAATCGGCGTCGCCCCGCGTGGGAGTTTTACGACATCGCCTTTCGGCGTGAAGCAGAACACTTGGTCCGAGTACATCTCAAGCTTGACGGCCTCGAGGAAATCTTCGTGATCTTCCTCATTGTCGAATTGCTCGGTCAGGTTCGAAATCCACTTGGCCGGGTCGACCGCAAATGGGTTCTCGGTCCGGACACCGTCGCGATAAGACCAATGCGCGGCCACACCGGTTTCGGCCACGTCATGCATCTGGCGGGTACGGATCTGAACTTCGACCCGTTTGCCGTCACGCCCCGAAACAGTGGTGTGGATCGAGCGGTAGCCGTTCGATTTCGGCTGAGAGATATAATCCTTGAATCTGCCGGGCACCGCGCGCCAGCGTTGGTGGATTGCGCCGAGGGTGCGGTAGCAGTCTTCCTCGGTTTCGGTAATGATGCGGAATCCGTAAATATCGGACAGGCGCGAGAAGCCCTGATCCTTTTCCTGCATCTTGCGCCAGATCGAATAGGGTTTCTTGGCACGGCCAAAGACTTCTGCCTCGATGCGCGCTTTCTCCAGCTCATGGCGCATGTCACCAGTGATCCGGTGGATCACGTCTCCGGTTTCGCGCTGCAGGGTGATGAAGCGGCGGATGATCGACTGACGCCCTTCGGGGTTCAACACTCGGAAGGCAAGGTCTTCGAGCTCCTCGCGCATCCACTGCATCCCCATCCGACCCGCAAGCGGCGCGTAGATATCCATGGTCTCGCGTGCTTTGACGATCTGCTTTTCGGGGCGCATCGCCTTGATCGTGCGCATATTGTGCAGACGGTCCGCCAGCTTGACCAGAATGACCCGCAAGTCCTTGGACATGGCCATGAACAGCTTGCGGAAGTTCTCGGCCTGTTTGGTTTCGCGGCTGGAGAGTTGCAGGTTGGTCAGTTTGGTGACGCCGTCGACCAGTTTGGCGACCTCATCCCCGAACAGCTCGGCCACTTTGCCATAGCTGGCTTTGGTGTCTTCGATCGTGTCATGCAACAGCGCCGTGATAATGGTCGCATCGTCCAGACGCTGTTCGGTCAAGATGGCGGCAACGGCAACGGGATGGGTAAAATAGGGCTCGCCGGAATGACGGAACTGCCCTTCATGCATCTGCTGGCCGAATTCATAGGCCTTTGCGATGCGTTCAGCGTTTGTCTTTGGGTTATAATTGCGGACCAGCGCAATCAGGTCGTCAGCAGAAATCATCCGGTCCGCACCTTCGTTTTGAGGGCTTACCCCTGCCCTTGAGCCTCCATCAGAGCGCGCAGGAGTTTTTCTTCCGACATGTCATCTTCGGCAGGCTTGTCCGATTCGGCACCCATCAGCAGAGCCATCTGATCTTCTTCGGGCTCATCAACCTCGATCTGGGTCTGGTTGGCCTCGATCAGACGCTCACGCAGTTCATCCGCGCTCTGGGTTTCGTCGGCGATTTCACGCAGCGAGACAACGGGGTTCTTGTCGTTGTCACGGTCCACAGTGATCGGTCCACCGGCGGAAATCTCACGCGCACGATGGGCGGCAAGCATCACCAGTTCAAACCGGTTGGGAACCTTGTCTACGCAGTCTTCAACCGTCACGCGGGCCATGGAACGCTACTCCGTTGCTGAGTCCATATCAGGAAGCGTTGTATCTAAGACCGATTGAACGCCTTGACAAGCAGGAAATAGCGCAAATCCACCAATCTACAAAGGTGTGACCGCTGCTATGTCTTCAGCTGGCAGCGCCTCGAGCATCTGCAGGACGGTCTGACCCAGAACCGGATGGTTCCAGTCCGGGGCCACATCGACCATGGGCACAAGCACAAACGCCCGGTCCTGCAGTCGGGGATGGGGCAAAATCAGCTGCTCGGGGGCCTCTTGACGCTGCGCATCTGCTGGCAGGGTCAGCCAACGATCGAAGGTTGCAGGATCGGGCAATACCTGATCCTCGTAGGCCACCAGATCCAGGTCCAGCGTCCGCATCCCCCAGCGCTGCACCCGTTCGCGACCGAACTTACGTTCGACCTCGTGCAAGACCTCCAGCAGCTGCTCAGGCGAAAGGTCGGTCTCGATCAAAAGGGCGGCATTGACGTAGTCGGGGCCCGCACCCGGAGGGAAACAGGGGGTTTCAAAAAACCGGCTTTCGGCGCGAATCACCACCCCACGGTCCGCAAGTGCTGTGATTGCGTTGCGAAGTGTCACCTTGGGCCCTAGTCCGCTCAGATTGAGATTTGCGCCCAGCGCAACAACTGCATTTGACGTGGTTTTGCTCATTTTTACCCCCATATTCGGCCAAATGCATACTTGCGATGCGCATTAAAAGTCCTAATTATAGGCACACCAGCACGCTTAATTTTACACCACTCACACTTAAACGCGCAGCGGGCTGGATTATACCGGAAGGACCTATTTATGTTTTATAAAGACGAACGGCTAGCGCTGTTCATCGACGGCTCGAATCTTTATGCCGCCGCAAAAGCACTGGGCTTCGACATCGACTACAAGCTTCTGCGGCAGGAATTCATGCGCCGTGGCAAGCTTCTGCGTGCTTTCTACTACACAGCGCTTTTGGAGAATGACGAATATTCTCCGATCCGGCCATTGGTTGACTGGCTGCACTATAACGGCTTCACCATGGTCACCAAACCGGCCAAGGAATACACCGACAGCATGGGGCGTCGGAAGGTCAAGGGTAACATGGATATCGAACTGACCGTCGATGCCATGGAACTGGCACCACGCGTTGATCATATCGTGCTGTTCTCGGGCGATGGGGATTTCCGCCCGCTGATTGCCAGCCTGCAACGTCAGGGCGTACGGGTTTCGGTCGTGTCGACCATCCGCAGCCAGCCGCCGATGATCTCGGACGAGCTGCGCCGCCAGGCCGACAACTTCATCGAACTGGAAGACCTGCGCGACGTGATCGGCCGCCCGCCTCGGGAAATGCCGACCGAACCACGCAGTGTTGCTGCCGCCGGCGGGCACTAGCCCACGGCGTCACAAAATTGGGGATGAGATTAGCGCGGTCAGGGTATGAAACCCTGACCGCGCTTCTTTAACTAAGGTTTGGTACTGAAACACCTAACGGCTATCAGTGATTCATGTCAGATCAATGACGCCGCCCTGTCTGGACCAAGGCCGTGAAAAGACCTACCTGTGGCGCAAGGAGACAGCGACATGACCAAGCCGCCATTGACTTTGCACCTTGCCGCGCCGCGCGGGTTCTGCGCGGGCGTGGATCGCGCCATCAAGATCGTCGAGATGGCACTGCAGAAATGGGGCGCGCCGGTCTATGTCCGGCACGAGATCGTCCACAACAAATTCGTGGTCGACGGGCTGCGCGCCAAGGGGGCCGTGTTTGTCGAGGAACTGGATGAATGCCCAGATGACCGACCGGTGATCTTCTCGGCTCATGGGGTCCCCAAATCCGTCCCTGCCAACGCTGCCCGGCGTGAGATGATCTATGTCGATGCCACCTGCCCTCTGGTATCGAAGGTCCATGTTGAGGCGCAGCGCCACTCGGACAACGGCCTGCAGATGATCATGATCGGCCACAAAGGCCACCCCGAGACCATCGGCACCATGGGACAACTGCCCGAAGGTGAGGTGCTGCTGGTCGAAACCGTAGAAGATGTCGCCACGGTTCAGGTTCGCAATCCCGATCAGCTGGCCTTTGTCACCCAGACCACCCTGTCGGTTGATGACACCAAGGATATAATCGCGGCGCTTGAAGAGCGGTTCCCCAAGATCGTCGGCCCGCACAAGGAAGACATCTGCTACGCCACCACCAACCGGCAAGAGGCCGTGAAAGCCGTCGCGCCGAAAGCGGATGCGCTGCTGGTGGTGGGCGCGCCGAACTCGTCCAACTCGCGGCGATTGGTCGAAGTCGCCTCACGCGCCGGATGCAACTATGCGCAGTTGGTGCAACGCGCCACCGATATCGACTGGCGCGCGCTTGAGGGAATTTCGAGCATTGCCATCACTGCCGGGGCTTCAGCCCCCGAAGTGTTGGTCAATGAGGTCATCGAGGCGTTCGGCGATCACTACGACGTCACCGTCGCCCTCGTGGAAACCGCCGTCGAAAACGTCGAGTTCAAAGTCCCCCGCGTGCTGAGGCAACCGGCATGAACGGCGTCCCCAAATCCGCGCTCTATCTAGGGTTGGCGGGGCTGATCCCGTTCATTTGGGGGGCGCTGACTTATCTGAACTCGGACCTCCACGATCTGGGCACGCGCGAGTTGGGCTCTCGTTTTGTAGGGCCTTACATCCAACTGTTCTATGGCTCGGTTATCCTGAGTTTCATGTCAGGTGTCTTGTGGGGCTTTGCCACCAAGACATCGGGCAGCAAGGCGACCGTCAGCTATACCCTGTCGGTCCTTCCCGCCCTTTGGGCCTTCTTCATGACAGGCGGCGGGCCGATCAGCGCCGGCACCAATCTGATGATCGGCTTTGCCGGGCTTTTGGTGCTGGACGCCCTGTTCTGGTATTGGGGCCTCGCGCCACGCTGGTGGATGCGATTGCGTATCCTGCTGACGGCCATCGTCCTGCTGTGCCTGGCTGTCGGAGTGTATCTATGAGCGATCGTGAGACGATCTCAGTCTATGACGAACAGGCCGCGCGCTACGCGGATCTGACCGATGAAGCCAACACCGAAGACCCGCAACTTACCCGGTTCATCCAGGCCGTTCCAAAAGGCGGCAAGGTGCTGGATCTGGGCTGCGGTCCCGGTGCCTCATCAGTGATCATGGCGCAGGCGGGGCTGGAGGTTGAGGCCATGGATGCCTCTGCCGAGATGGTCCGGCTGGCCTCGGCCCACCCGGGATTTTCCGCCCGCCAAGCGGCGTTTTCGGACCTGAAGGCCGAGGGAATCTATGACGGCATCTGGGCCAATTTCAGCCTTCTGCACGCCAAACGCGCGGATTTCCCGAACCATCTGGCCGCCATTCACCGGGCGTTGAAACCCAAGGGCGTCTTCTATATCGCCATGAAGCTGGGACAGGGTGAAGGGCCGGATCGTTTGGGGCGCTTCTACAGCTATTATTCCGAGGAAGACTTGAAAACTTATATGCAAAAGGCGGGCTTTACCGTCACCGCACGACGACTTGGCAGCGGAACCGGGCTGGATGGCTCGGTCTCGGACTGGATTGGGCTTGCCGCCCATGCCTGAGCTTTTTGCCTATACCGATGGGGCCTGTTCCGGCAATCCCGGTCCCGGTGGCTGGGGAGTGCTGCTGCGCGCTAAGCAGGGCGACTCGGTCTTGAAAGAACGAGAACTCAAGGGCGGCGAGGCCGAGACCACCAACAACCGGATGGAACTGCTTGCCGCAATCAACGCGCTAGAGGCGCTGGAGCGCGCGTCCAAGATCACCGTTGTGACCGACAGCGCCTATGTGAAAAACGGCGTGACGGGGTGGATTTTCGGGTGGAAGCGGAACGGTTGGAAAACCTCGAACAAGAAACCCGTCAAGAATGTCGACCTGTGGCAGCGGTTGGACGAGGCGCAGGGTCGTCATGACGTGACATGGGAATGGGTCAAAGGCCATGCGGGCCATCCCGAAAACGAAAAAGCAGATGAGCTGGCCCGCGCGGGCATGGCTCCCTTCAAACCCGCAAAGGCGCAGGAGTGAGCGCGCTTGCCCTGCTGGACTATGCCTCGGTTCTGGTCTTTGCGCTGACCGGGGCGCTGGTGGCCAGCCGGGCGCAGCTTGATCTGGTCGGGTTTGCCTTCATCGCCTGCCTGACTGCGGTCGGAGGCGGCACCGTGCGCGACCTGCTGCTGGATCGCCATCCCGTCTTCTGGGTCGGCCAGCCGGACTACATCCTGATCGCAGTCGGGGCCGCTGTTCTGGTGTTCTTCACCGCGCATCTGGTCGAAAGCCGCTATAGCTGGCTGATCTGGCTGGACAGTTTCGCTCTGTCCATTGCCGTAGCTGCAGGGACCGGGGCGGCACTGTCTTTGGACCAATCCGGCATCATCGTGGTGCTGATGGGCGTCACCACCGGATGCATGGGCGGGTTGATGCGCGATGTGGTCTGCAATGAGGTCCCCCTGGTCCTGAAACAGGGAGAGCTTTACGTCTCATGCGCGTTTGCCGGTGCCTTGACGGCAGTGGTCGCGACACGGCTTGGGCTCGAAGGCTTGCCCGCGCTGGCGCTATGTGCCGCGATCTGCTGGGCCTTGCGCGCCGGATCGCTTATCTTCGGCTGGAGGCTTCCCGTCTACAAAGCCCGCCCGCCGCGCCAATAGGGCGAATACCGCCCGAAACAAACCGAAGGCCCGCTTGTGAAACCTGCCCTGTCTTTGCTCGCCGCCAGTGCGCTTTGCCTCGTCGCTTGCGCGGAACCCTACAGCCCGACGCAATTCGTGGCCCAGGGCGATCAGATCGTCGTCACTGGGGCCATCGATCACACCACTTTGGATACCTTCCGAGAGGTGGCTGCCGACAACCCGCAAATCAAAACGCTTGTCCTGCAGAGCATCGAAGGATCGGTGGATGACGATGCAAACGTGATCTTCTCGCGCGAGGTCCGCAACCGGGGTTTTGACACGGTCGTGCCGTCCGATGGCATGGTCGCCTCGGGTGGGACAGATCTTTTTCTGGCGGGCAACAGGCGCATCTTGCAACCGGGCGCATGCGTCGGCGTTCATAGCTGGGGCGGAGGGGGCATTATCGCCACCGAACTGCCCGAGGACGACCCCGAACACGACCGATATCTGGACTATTATGACGATATCGGCGTGTCCGATGATTTCTATTGGTACACGCTAGAAGTCGCCTCTGAGGACGAAATGCACTGGATGACAGCCGCCGAGGCCAACAGCTACGACATGGCCACCACGCGCGTGGCGCGGCTGGGGTCAACTGCGACCTGCGACGCGCGCTGATCTCAGCGCGATAACAGCCGCGCGCCGATCTCTTTAACGAATTTCGCGGCCACCATTGCGGTCATGCCATACGGGTCGCGATGGGGGTTAAGTTCGACAATATCTGCACCGACCAACTGCCCCTCAAAACGATGGATCAGGTTAATCACCTCGCGCGTGCTCAGCCCGCCAGGTTCGTGATGTGACACGCCCGGCGCAAAGGCCGGGTCCAACGCATCCAGATCCAGCGACAGGTAGACCGGTCCGTCAAAGCTGATCTCCAGCTCGGGACGCCAATTGCGCATGTCGATCACCTCGACCCCGAACTTGTCCGCCTGCTCCTGTTGGTGCTTGTTCATGGTGCGGATACCGACCTGCACCAGACGTTTGACCTTGCCGGTCTCCATCACCCGCGCGAAAGGGCAGCCATGACCCAGAGGGCCGATATCCTGCGTGTCATACAGGTCGGGATGCGAGTCGATATGCAGGATGTTCAGCCCCTCATACCGCTCGGCATGGGCCTTGATCAGCGGGAAAGCGACCGAGTGATCTCCGCCCAGAGACAACAGCCGCGCGCCGGTTTCGATCCGCGCGGCGGCACCGGCCTCGATCCGGTCGATCGGCTCTTGCCCACGCATCTCGAACACATCCAGATTACCGGTATCTTTGAACCGATCCGTGGCCCCCAGATCGGTGCCATCCTCGGCCGTCAGATTGGCCGCACCGGAATGCAAAGCCTCGCGAATGCGACCGGGCGCAAAGGCCGGACCCTGCAGAAATGAGGAATGCAAATCCAGTGGAACGCCCATCAGGGCAACATCACCAGCGTTCAGATCACAAGGCATGGGTCACCTGCTTAAAAACTCGGCTTGATCTGGCGGCGACCCAAGGGAAAGGTCAAGCCTTATCGGCGCTTTAAGCTCTGCCAGATCCAGATCACCAGCAACGCGCCCAGCACGGCCCCTACAAAACCGGACAACCAGCCGGAAACGGTGATCAGTGTGCGCAACAGGAATCCGCCGACCAAGGCACCGACGATACCGATCAGCATGGTCGTGGGAATATCGGCCTCGATCCGCATCAGGCGGGTGGCGAGGAACCCTGCGGCGGCTCCGATCACGATCAGGGCGACAACAGGCATGTCATCGCCTCCAATGGGTCGGCACGATGATCAGCGCACCGATTGAGGACAGAACCGCGTCCAGCCCAGGCGGGCCAAAGCTGATGCCGAACATGATGCGGACGAAGTAGAACAGGAACGCGCCGCCAACGCAGATGATGATGGACTGCAGGTAACCGTTATGGGTGAATTCGGTCTTCTCGGACAGGTAGCCGACTATCCCGGCAATAACGACGGTGCCCATCAGGACCATGAACATCTGTCTCTACTCCGATGTCAGGCGGGTGCCGACCGGGATGGGCCAGCCCCGCAGAAAGGTTTCCCTATCCTGCGCGCCTTTGCCTGCCCGTTGCAAGCGCAACAGTTCAACCGCGCCCTGCCCGCAGGCGATATGCAATTCGGCTGTCAGGACCTCTCCCGGGGCGCCCTGCCCCTCGGCCACGCGTGAAGCCAGCAGCTTGAGGCGCGCGCCCTCCATCTCGGTCCACGCGCCGGGAAAGGGCGACAGACCCCGGATCTGGCGGTCGACCTCAACTGCGGGTCGGGACCAGTCGACCCGCGCCTCGGACTTGTCGATCTTTGAGGCGTAGGTGACGCCCTCGTCGGGTTGTGGCTGAGGGGTGAGGTCCGGCAGCTGGGTCAAGGCTTCGGTGATCAACGCAGCTCCCATGGTCGAGAGCCTGTCGTGTAGCAGCGCGGTGGTTTCCTCAGGTTCAATCGGCGTGGCCTGACGCATCAGAACGGGGCCCGTGTCCAAACCCGCCTCCATCTGCATGATGCAGATCCCGGTTTCCGCGTCGCCCGACATGATCGCGCGATGGATCGGCGCGGCCCCGCGCCAGCGTGGCAACAGGCTCGCATGGATGTTCAGGCAACCCTGCGCAGGTGCGTCCAGAATGGCCTGAGGCAGAAGCAGGCCATAGGCGACGACCACCGCCACATCCGCGTTCAAAGCGGCAAACGCGGCCTGTTCTTCGGGCGATTTCAGCGAGACTGGATGTCGGACCTCTAGCCCCAACGCCTCGGCCCGCGCATGGACAGGCGTCGGGCGGTCCTTCTTACCCCGACCAGCGGGGCGCGGGGGCTGGCAATAGACGGCGGCGATCTCATGCCCCGCATCGACCAGAGCATCCAATACCGGGACCGAGAAATCGGGCGTGCCCATGAAAATTAGTCGCATGTTCCGCTCCGGTCAGTTTCCGGGTGCCGGGCTAAAGCCCGACCTACCCCTGTTTCTTGGCTTTACGCAGCAGCATGTCGCGTTTGACTTTGCTGAGGCGGTCGAAATACATCCGGCCGTTCAGATGGTCGATCTGGTGCTGTACGCTGGTGGCCTCGATCCCCACGAAATCGCGGCGGTCAATGATGCCCTGTTCGTTCAGGAATTTGACCGTCACGGCCCGAGGGCGTTTCACCTTGGCCGACACACCCGGCAGGTTCGGGCTGGCCTCATCATGTTCGCGTAACTCGATCGAGCTGTGCAGGATTTCCGGGTTCGCCAGTTTTATCACCCGACCTCGCTCAGCCGAGCCATCGACAACGGCCAGACGTAGCATCACCCCGATCTGAGGCGCGGCGAGGCCAACACCGGGCATCGCCTCCATCGTGTCGATCATATCGTCCCAGATGGCGCGGATCTCATCGGTGATCTCAGACACATCCTCGGCCTTGGTCCGCAAGCGTTTGTCCGGCCACGGCAGGCAGGTGCGGACACTCATGTGCGGGCCTTCTCGCGCTTGAGCTTTTGCATTTTGCGGGTGATCATCTGCCGTTTCAGCGGCTTGAGGTAGTCGATGAACAACTTGCCATCCAAGTGGTCGATCTCATGCTGCACGCAGGTGGCCCAGAGCCCATCAAAGGTTTCCTGCTGCGCGTTGCCGTTCTGGTCCATCCAGGCCACCTCGACGGTTTTAGGCCGCGTGACCTCGGCATATTGATCCGGAATCGACAGGCAGCCTTCCTCGTAGACGTTGGTTTCGTCCGACGAGGCGATGATTTCGGGGTTGAACATGACCAGCGGACGGGGGGCCTCGCCTTCTTCCTTGACGCAATCGAGAACGATCAGGCGATCCAGCACTCCGATCTGCGGCGCGGCCAGACCAATGCCGGGCGCATCATACATGGTCTCAAGCATGTCATCGGCCAGCTTGCGCAGATCATCTGACAGATCGGCAACCGGGGCGCAGAGTTTTTTCAGGCGAGGATCGGGATGGATCAGAATAGGGCGTTTCATGAGGCTGATTTAGGGCATCCCGCCCGTCGCCGCAACGCCCCCCTTGCACCCGCCCGATTTGTAGTTAGCTTTCGCCTCGACAGATGGAGCAGACATGACTTTCAATACCCCAACCGACCGCCGCGGCACCCACAGTTCAAAATGGGACAAGATGGAGCAACTCTACGGCGTATCCCCCGATGATGGGCTGGCGATGTGGACGGCAGATTCCGACTATCAGACCGCGCCTTGCGTGATTGATGCGGTGCGCTGTGCAGCTGAGCATGGGGTCTTCGGCTATTCGTGGAAACACCCTGAATATCTGGCTTCGGTTCAGTGGTGGATGCAAACCCGCCATGACTGGCAGATCGACACCGATTGGGTGCTGACCTCGCAGGGCTTGGGCAATGCAATCGCCCTCTGTCTGGATGTCTGGAGCGAACCGGGCGATGGCGCTGTGATCTTCACGCCCGTTTACCATGAGTTTGCCCATAAGGTGAACAAATCCGGACGCCGCGTGGTGGAATGCCCGTTGGTGCGCGAGGGAGACAGCTACGCGATTGATCTGGACGACGCGCAGTCGCGCTTGGACGGGTCGGAGAAGCTGCTGCTGTGGTGTTCGCCGCAAAACCCGTCGGGCCGGGTTTGGACGACTGAGGAGCTGCGCTCCGTGGCTGAATTCGCCGGGCGCAACGGGCTGATTCTGGTTTCGGATGAGATCCATCATGATCTGGTTTACCCGGGGGCGAAGTTCGTCCCGATGGATGTCGCAGCACCTGAGGCACGGCCTTGGACCGTGACCCTTACGGCGGCATCGAAGACGTTCAACATTGCGGGACAGCGCACCGGCAACATGATCATCCCCGATCCGAAACTGCGCGCGGCGATGCGCCACCGGCTGGACACGTTGGACTATGAACCAAGCGCCCTTGGCGTGGCCATGATCACCGCCGCCTACACGCCCGAAGGGGCGGAGTGGGTGGATGCTCAGGTCGCGCATCTGAATGGAAACCGCCAGCTGTTTGACGCCACGATCGCCGAGATTCCCGGCCTTTGGTCGATGCCCCTACAGGCAACCTATCTGGCTTGGGTCGATTTCTCGGGCACCGGGATGAGCCATGATGAGTTTGTTCGACGCCTACGCAAGGATGCGCGCATCGCGACCTCGTCAGGCCCCGGGTTTGGTGCGGGCGGCGAGACTTTCGAACGCTTCAATCTTGCCACCCAACGCGCCCGCGTCGAAGAGGCCTGCGCGCGGCTGAAGCAGGCGTTCGGGGATCTGCAGTAACGGATGCGCCTGCTGGCTCGGATCACGCTGGTCTTTCTGATCGCAGCGCTAGGCTGGATCGGCTGGCAGAGATACTGGCCGCGCCCTCCCGCGCCTGCCGTGGCGCCTGACGCTGCACAGATCGACCACATTCTGATCGAAAAATCTGCCCGTCGCCTGACCGCAACGTTGGACGGCGCCATCGTACTGCAGAGCGAGATTGCGTTGGGGTTCGCACCGGAAGGGGACAAGGAGCAGGAAGGTGACGGTAAGACGCCCGTCGGAGTGTTCACCATCGACCGCCGCAATCCGAACAGTGCGTTCCACCTGTCACTTGGGATCGACTACCCTCAACCCGATGACATCGCCCGCGCCCAGCAACAGGGCATAGACCCCGGCGGAGATATCTTCATTCACGGGCAACCAAACGGCGTTGTTGGCCTCACCCTGCCCGGAGACTGGACGCTTGGCTGTATCGCTTTGTCCAATGACGAGATGGCCCAGCTGTGGAGCCTGACTCCGACCGGAACGACCGTCGAAATTCGACCCTAGATCGTTTTGCGTTTGATTTGAGGCGGCATACGCTGCCTCTCCCTTCGGTCGAACGCGCCTTTCAATGGACTTGCCTCAAGTAAAACGCAAAACGCTTTAGTCCTCGTGCCCCAGCAGGGCAATCGGCGCATCCGGCGCGCGGTAGAAATCCAGCGGAGCTTTGTCGGAAGCAGCCGTATTGCGCTTGAACTCATAGCGCATTTCGCCTGCCTCTTCCTCGTCCGCGACGATCAGGCATTGATACAAATGGTTCGCGCCGTCATGGATATCGACTAGCCCGCGCAGACGCGGCGTGGTCTCGGCCTCGACTGTAAAGCCATTCTTCCACAATCTAAGAATTTTGAAGTAATTGTCGCCCATTTCCACCCGCAAACGGCTGGTCTTTTTCAAAGTGGCGATTCGCGCAGCCTCCAACTCAGCGCTCATTTCCTTGGAAACATAGGTACTCATCAAATTTCCCCCCTTCGATATCTCTTATTGTGGAGGCAAAACTGTAAAAATCCAGTGAAGCTGGCCACATAACTTCAAAGCGCTCGCAGATGTTGCGCGCACATCTCAGACCGGTGATGTGCGCAGGTGCAGGCTGCATGCGCGCGGGCTGTGATAGGAAGGCCGGGTTCTGCGCCCTATCTTTGCCGAAACGCAGATACGGAGGACGCGAGATGGGCCTGTTGGTCGACGGAACCTGGCACGACACCTGGTATGACACCAAATCCACTGGCGGCGCGTTCAAGCGCAGCGCCGCTCAATTCCGCAATTGGCTGACGGCTGATGGCAGCGCTGGCGCCTCCGGCAAAGGTGGCTTTAAGGCTGAACCCGGGCGCTATCACCTCTATGTCAGTCACGCCTGTCCCTGGGCCCATCGCACACTGATCTTTCGGGAACTCAAAGGGCTGACCGATCTGATCTCAGTCTCGGTGGTGCATCCGGACATGCTGGACAAGGGCTGGAGTTTTGAAACCGACGATCACGGCGCGACCGGAGATGATCTTTACAGTCTGGACTACGCCCATCAGGTCTACACCAAGGCCGACCCCGCCTATTCCGGTCGGGTTACGGTGCCGATCCTGTGGGACAAACAGCAGGAGACGATCGTCTCGAACGAAAGCTCGGAAATCATCCGCATGTTCAACTCGGCCTTCAACGAGATCACGGGCAACCGCGATGACTACTGGCCCGAGGCAATGCGGGATGCGATCGAAGAGGTCAACGCGCGGATCTATTCGGACGTCAATAATGGTGTCTACAAATCCGGCTTTGCCACCTCACAGCAGGCCTATGACGCCGCCATCCACCCCCTGTTCGACACGTTAGACTGGCTCGAGGACCGGCTGGCCCGGAACCGCTACCTGATGGGCGACCGCGTGACCGAGGCTGACTGGCGTTTGTTCACCACGCTGATCCGGTTCGATCCGGTCTATCACCTGCACTTCAAGTGCAACAAACGCCGGTTGATCGACTACCCCAACCTCTGGGCCTATACGCGTGAGCTATATCAATGGCCGGGCGTCGCGCAGACCGTGAACATGAACCATATCGTGCGGCACTATCACTACAGTCACGACAGCATCAATCCGCACCGGATCATCCCGGTGAACCCGACCCTCGACTATCTTGAACCGCACGGACGGGATCAGCGCCCCGCCGCGTAGTGTTCCACCATCGCCGCTAGATCCTCGGGCGGGGTGCCGCTTTGCACATAGGCGCAGGCATTGGGACTGTGGGCAAAGATCGACCCGTCCGAGAAGAAGGTGGTGTTGGTGACAAAAATCACCCGCGCCTCAGGGCGGCGGTAGCTGGCGAAGTCGGCCACAGCCAGCGCGCTGCCGGTTTCCAGAACCAGATCCAGCACGATAATCTCGAACTCAGAGCCATAGAGCGCCAGTATCGCGGCCTCTTGCCCGGCCACAAGCGTCACCTCGGCACCTTGTCGTTCAAGATGCCTTTTCCAGACCCGACCCAGATCGGGGTTACTCTCAACAATCAAAACTTTCATACTACAACCTCGGCACTTGGTGTGGTGAGTGGTGCCGACCCCCAAGACCCGTGATCACGCCATTTCCTTAACAAAGTGTTAACTCTGCCTGCTGACGGGTCTGATCACGCGGATTTGCTTGTCAAAACGGCGAAAATCCGCTTGAAGCGGGGCGAATACGTCATTTGGGATATGCGGTGGGATGAACGATAGCGAATTGAATCCTCGTGCGAAACGCGACCATGGTGGCGGTCTGGATGGGGCCATCGCGCAATATGGCGGCGCACGCAGCGATTGGATCGACCTGTCCACCGGCATCAATCCGCATCCCTACCCGATCGCAGGGCTGCACCCCTCGGATTGGACCGAACTGCCCGATCATGGGGCGTTCGAGCGGCTCAGCACTGCGGCTCGCCAATTCTGGAATGTCCCGGCTGAGGCGGCAATCCTGCCCGCGCCCGGAGCTTCGGCTCTGATCGCGCGCATTCCCGCACTGGCAGCGCAAGGCCGGGTGCAGATCACGATGCCCACCTACAACGAACATGCCGCCGCCTTTCAGGCTCAAGGCTGGTCGGTGCAGGAAACCGGCCCTGCTGATGCGCGCGTGATTGTACACCCGAACAATCCGGATGGCCGGGTGTGGCAGGTCAGCGACGCCACCGCGCCTTTGACCATCATTGACGAGAGCTTTTGCGACGTGATGCCCTGTGCCTCACTGATCCATCTGGCCGGACAGCCCGGCGTGATCGTGCTGAAAAGTTTTGGCAAGTTCTGGGGGCTGGCCGGGATGCGTCTGGGCTTTGCCATCGGCGCGCCGGACCTGATTGCCAGACTGAACGACCTGACCGGCCCGTGGGCTGTCTCGGGCCCTGCGCTGCGGGTCGGAACACAAGCCCTGCAGGACACGGATTGGGCGCGCGAGACCCGCGTGCGTCTGGAGGCCGAGACCACCCGACTGGACGCCATGGTTACTGATAAACGCGCGCGGCTGGTCGGAGGCACAAGCCTGTTCCGCCTTTACGAGGTCGATGATGCGGCCCTCTGGCAAGACCGATTGGCACAGGCATATATCTGGAGCCGCATTTTCCCCTACTCCCAACGCTATCTGCGCCTCGGCTTGCCTCCCACACATGGATGGGATCGGCTGGAGGCCGCGCTGTGAGCATCCCCTTTCTGTTGGTCTGCGCCATGTGTCTGGACGCGGCGTTGGGTGAGCCGGACTGGCTCTGGTCCCGCATCCGGCACCCTGCGGTGGTAATCGGCAACGCCATTGGATGGCTGGACAATCGGCTGAACCACGGGGCGGGGCGGCGCGCCAAAGGCGTCTGCACGCTGATCCTGCTGGTCGTGACAGCCCTTGGTGTCGGCTGGGTACTGGCACAGCTGGGCGGAGTGATCGAGATTCTGGTCTGTGCGATCCTGTTGGCGCAGAAGTCGCTTGTGACCCATGTCCGCGCCGTCGGCGAAGGGCTACACGCCTCGCTTGCGGACGGGCGCGCGCAGGTGGCCATGATCGTCTCGCGCGACACACGCGACATGACCGAGGAACAGGTCGCCCGGTCCGCGATCGAAAGCGCGGCAGAGAACCTCAGCGACGGCGTTATCGCGCCCGCTTTCTGGTTTCTGGTGGCGGGTCTACCAGGGCTGTTGGTCTACAAGGCAGTGAATACCGCTGACAGCATGATCGGCTACCGCACCGAGAAACACCGCGATTTTGGCTGGGCCTCGGCCCGGTTCGACGATCTGCTGAACCTGATCCCTGCGCGCCTGACCTGCATGATGATCGTGGCGCTGTCAGGTCAATGGGCACGTTGGAACGATATCCTGCAGGACGCCCACCGCCATATCTCGCCCAATGCAGGCTGGCCCGAGGCCGCCGTGGCCCGCGCGCTCGACGTCGCACTGGCCGGGCCGCGTAGCTATGACGGACAATTGCGCGACCTGGCCTGGGTCAATGGCGATGCGCGCCGTCAGATCGGCGCGGCAGAGGTTTTCCGCGCATGCGACATGCTCTGGCGTGTCTGGGGGCTTGCGCTTGGCCTCGTCTCAGTGTGGGTTGGGATCAACGTGATCTTCTAAAGGACGCCTCATGCGCTTTCTGTCCGGCCTTTTCGCCGCCGCCCTGTTCGCCTCGCCCGCCTTTGCGCAATGTGGCGGAGGGTTCAATTCCTTCGTCAAAGGGCTGAAGGCCGAGGCCGTCCAGCAGGGGTTCGACAAACCGACTGTCGACGCCTTCTTCAAGGGCGTCCAGCAGGACAATGCGGTTCTGAGAGCCGACCGCGCGCAGGGCGTGTTCCAAAAACCGTTCATCGACTTTTCGCGCCGCTTGATCTCACAAAACCGGATCGACCGAGGCAAGGCCATGTCGCAGAAATACGACGCGGTCTTCGACCGGATCGAGCGCGAATATGGTGTCTCGCGCGGGGTCCTGCTGGCCTTCTGGGCCTTTGAGACCGACTACGGCGCGGTTCAAGGCGATTTCAACACCCGCAACGCACTGGTCACGCTGGCCCACGACTGCCGCCGCCCCGAGTTGTTCCGGCCTCAAATCTTCGCCGCGCTGGAGCTGTACAGTCAGGGCAATTTCGACCCCGCCCGCACGACTGGCGCCTGGGCCGGAGAAATCGGCATGGTTCAGATGCTGCCCCGCGACATACTGGAAAACGGCGTGGATGGGGATGGAGACGGCAAGGTCTCGCTAAAAACCTCGGCCCCGGATGCGCTGATGTCGGGGGGTAAGATGCTATCCCATCTGGGTTGGCAACCGGGCCAACCCTGGCTGCAAGAGGTCACGGTGCCCGCGCAAATGGATTGGTCTCTGTCTGGGCCGGGCAAACCGCGTTCCGTCTCTGACTGGCAGGCGATGGGTGTGCAGGCCCGTAGCGGCTCGCTGGCCAACCTGCCTGCCTCGCTGATCCTGCCGCAGGGGCACAAAGGGCCGGCCTTTCTGGCCTATCCGAATTTCGACGTCTATTTCGAATGGAACCAAAGCTTTACCTATGTCCTGACCGCCGCCTATTTCGGCACAAGGCTGGAAGGCGCGCAGATCTATGACGCGGGCAATCCGGCCGCGGGCCTGAACGGCGCACAGATGAAGCAATTGCAGAGCAAACTGCAGGCGCGTGACTATGACGTGGGCAAAATCGACGGGATTTTAGGGGCTGGTACCCGAGCGGCAGTGCAGGCCGAGCAGAAACGATTGGGCCTACCTGCAGATGCTTGGCCGACGGCGGAGTTGTTGAACAGGCTGTAAGGCTCAGCCTGCCTTAGTCATCTTTGAATACGGGGCGTGGCGCGCCATTTTCGTCCAACGCGACGAAGACAAACTCGGCATCCGTGACCTTTTGCCCATTCTGAGATTGCCGAGGGCGCGCCCAGACATCCACGTGCACACGCATGGAGGTGCGCCCGACGTGAACCAGCGTCGCATAGAGGGTCACTTCATCCCCAACCTTGACAGGCTGCAAAAACTGCATCGCCTCGACCGAGACGGTCGCCGCCCGCCCCTGCGCCACGCGCCCGGCCATATTGCCCGCCGCCAGATCCATCTGCGACATCAACCAGCCGCCAAAGATATCACCAGCCGGGTTGGTGTCCGAAGGCATGGCAATGGTGCGAATGACCAGCACACCCTCCGCTTGCTGACGGCCATGCGATCCGAGCTTCTTTCCGCGGGCCAGCCGTGCGTCGATGTCCTGGGTCACTGATCAATTCCTTTACGAGGCGACTATCCGGCCAGCTATTCCGCCGGTCTCAGAACAGTTACGCAAGACCAGCGCCGCAGCACAATGCCAAACATCACTCGGGCCGCACGGGATAGCGGTTGCCCTTTTCATCTATCAGGATCAGCCGCTCACCACTTCGCACATAGAGATCGCACCGGCTGAACCCGTTGCGATAGGCGATACAAACGCTGCCATCCTCTGCAATGGAATAGGTGCCAAAGGCGGATTCTCCGCTGGCGTAGGTGTAGGAATAGGCTCCTCCGGCTGAGTATTTGGACTGACCGTCGTCAAAGAAGGTCAAAGTCCGGCCCGCCAAGCCGTTCAGCTCTTCAGAGGTTAAAGGCACGTCTCCGGGCTTTACGGCCCATTCGGCGGCAGAAAGCGGGCTGGCGGATAGCAGGGCGAGCAACAGAAAACGTATCATGCCGCCACCCTAGCCCGAAGCGTCGTGAAACAGGCATAACGTTGCGGTGAGGGGGTCAGGCGACCATCTGCTCGGCTTTTTTCAGATCAACCGAGACCAGCTGGCTGACGCCCTGCTCCTGCATGGTGACGCCGAACAGCCGATCCATCCGTGCCATGGTTACGGCGTGGTGGGTGATGATCAGGAACCGCGTGTCGGTCTGGCGGCACATCTCGTCCAGCAGGTCGCAGAACCGGGTAACGTTGGCATCGTCCAGCGGCGCGTCGACCTCGTCCAGCACGCAGATCGGGGCCGGATTGGCGAGGAAAACGCCAAAGATCAGCGCGGTCGCGGTCAGAGTCTGCTCACCGCCCGACAATAGGCTGAGGGTCGAGAGCTTCTTGCCCGGCGGCTGGCACATGATCTCAAGCCCCGCATCCAGCGGGTCATCGCTTTCGACCATGACCAGATTGGCCTCACCACCGCCAAACAGGTGCTTGAACAGCATGGCGAAGTTCGAATTCACCTGTTCAAACGCGGTCAGCAGACGCTCACGCCCTTCGCGGTTGAGGCTGGCAATGCCGCTGCGCAGAGCCTTGATTGCCTCTTCCAGATCAGCCTTTTCGCCGTTCAGAGTGTCGAACTCTTCCTGCACTTCCTTGCTGTCTTCTTCGGCCCGCAGGTTCACCGCGCCCATCGCGTCGCGCTGGCGTTTGTGGCGGTTGACCTCTGCCTCGAGCGCATCGGCGGCAGGCATCTGATCCGGGTTCACGTCCAACTGGTTCAGCAATTGGTTCGGGGTCAGCTGCTGATCTTCGGCAATCCGTTCCGCCGCTGCCGCGACGCCTTCCTTGGCCGCATCGCAGCGCGCCTCGGCGGCCGCACGGGTTTCGCGCGCTTCTGAGGCCAAGCGTTCCGCGTCTCGCTCGGCCAGAACCACGTCTCGCTGCTGGGTTTCGGCCTCGGCAAGCTTATCGGCGGCCTCAGCCCGGCGGGCTTCTGCGGCTTCGATCATCTCGTTCAGCTCTTCCCGTGCCTCGGCGATCTCGGCGGGCGCGGCCATGGCCTCGGAGAGTTCCTCCTCGGACCCCTCCTTGCGGTCAGCCAGTTCGGAAATCCGCTTTTCGGCGGTCTCCAACCGGTGCTTCCACCCGCTGAGGTCTTTTGTCACCTCCTGGCTGCGACGTGTCCGAGCCTCACCTTCGCGGCGCAACTCATCATGGGTCGAGCGGTGGGTCAGCATGGTGATGCGCGCGGCTTCGACCGTTTGCTTGATGTCTTCGACCTGCGCGCGGGCACTGTCCAGGTCACCCAGTTCGGCCAGCGCGGCTTCGGCCTCACGCAGTTGCGCGCGGGCGGACATGGCGTCGTCCTTGTGGCGATCCACAGACAGGGTCAGAGTTTCCAGCTTGCCCTGCGCCAGATTGCGATCCGCTTCGGCGCGCGACAAGGCGCGGGCAGTTTCGGCCATGCGCTGATCGGCAGCGCGGCGAGCCTCACGCGCGCGGCGGTCGGCTTCGGTAACATCGGCCAATTGCTGCGACAGGGCTTCATGCGCAGCGCGGGCCCCTTCGGCCTGCGCCTCGGTGCGGGCGAGTTCCTGCTTTAGGGCCTCCAGCTTGTTCAGCTGCTCCAACCGCAAGGCGGCAGCGCTTGGGGCATCTTCGGCCCAGGCGCGGAACCCGTCCCAGCGCCACAGATCACCGGATCGCGACACCAGCCGCTGACCCGGTTTCAAGGACGTCTGCAACCGCGCGCCAAGCTCTCCATCCACCAAGCCGATCTGCGCGATCCGGCGGCTGAGGCGATCCGGCCCCGAGACATGCAGCGCCAAAGGTTCGGCCCCTTCTGGCAGAGGCTGGTCGGCGTCATACCCCGCGACCTGAACCCAACCTGATGGTCCGTCGCCCTCAACCAACGGCGCGCGCAGGTCATCAGCCAAAGCCGCCCCCAGCGCCTTTTCAAAGCCCGGTGCGACGCGCAACAGGTCCAGCACCTGCCCGCCTTCGGCAGTGTCTCGTTCGACCAGCTTGGCCAACGCGGTGGTTTCAGCCCGGATGGCCCCCAACTCACCCTCAGCCTCGGACCGTTGGGCCCTTGCCTCAGCCTCGCGCGCCTGCGTCTCGGTCCGCATCTCATCAGCGGCAGCCAGCGCTTCTTCGGCCGCTTCGGCAGCTTCGCGGGCCTCTTCTTCACCCTCTTGCGCCGCCTCAAAAGCGTCATCCGCGCGCGTCAGGGCAGACTTTGCTTCGTCCACCGCCACCCGCGCTTTCTCTTCTTCGCCCTCAGAGCGGGCCAAGGTCTTGCGGCTGTCCTCAACCAAGCGCTGCGCCGACTGGTGGCGTGCGACCAGGCGGGCCATATCCTCAGTCTGTTGAGACAGGTGGTCTTCGCGTTCCTGCAGGATCGAAGCCGCTTCGCGAGCCACCTCAGCTGCTTCGGCGACCTTCTCATCATGACCTTCCGCAGCCTTGATCAGCTCGCGGGCTTCCCATTCCAAGCGCTCGATCATTTCGCCTGCATCGCGGTTCAGGCCAGTTTCGCGTTCGATATCGTTGCCGAGTTGCTGAATGCGGTTGGTCAGCGTTTCAATGGTCTGGCGCGCGCGGGTTTCCTGATCCGAGAGCTGATCGCGCTGCACTTGCTGGCGTTGCAGGACGGCGGCGGCGATGGCCTCTTCCTCGCGCAGGGGCGGCAAGGATTCCTCGATCTTAGCGCGTTTGGCGGCGGCTTCGCGGGCAGCGGCCTCGGCGCGTGAAGCTTCGGTGATCCGGTCGCGCAGCTTGTCTTCAGCAACCTGGCGGGCGATATCGGCTTCTTTCCAGCGCCGATAGAGCAGCATCCCCTCGGCCTGCCGCAACTGTTCCCCAATCTCGCGGTAGCGGGCCGCCTGACGGGCCTGACGCGCCAATTGCGCAAGCTGGCCACCCAACTGTTCCAGTACGTCATCGACACGGGTCAGGTTGGCCTCGGTGCCTTTCAGCTTCAACTCGGCCTCATGCCGCCGCTGGTAGAGGCCCGAGATCCCGGCAGCCTCTTCCAGAATGCGGCGTCGGGCGCGGGGCTTGGCGTTGATCAGCTCGGCAATGCGGTTCTGACCCACCAATGCCGGCGAGTGCGCCCCGGTCGAGGCATCGGCAAACAGCATCTGCACATCGCGGGCGCGCACGTCCTTGCCGTTGGTCTTGTAGGCGCTGCCGACATCGCGAGTGATGCGTCGAATGATCTCCAACTGATCGCTGTCATTGAAGCCCGAAGGCGCCAGACGTTCCGAGTTGTCCATGGTCAGGACCACTTCGGCAAAATTGCGCGCGGGCCGCGTGGCTGCACCGGCGAATATCACATCCTCCATCGCGCCGCCACGCATGGATTTGGGACGGTTTTCGCCCATCACCCAGCGCAGAGCTTCAAGAAGGTTGGATTTGCCGCAGCCATTGGGACCCACCACACCGGTCAACCCGTCCGCAATGATCAGATCGGTCGGATCAACAAAGCTTTTGAAGCCAGTCAGTTTGAGTTTGCTAAAGCGCAAAGGCCGCCTGTCCCATGATTCCTAATACAGGGAAGTCTGCGCAACGGATTGGGGCCGAGTCAACGGATATGCGCAGGATATGGGCGATGGACCCGAGTTATCCACAACATCTTGGCAGTTTCACGCGCAATGCGGCGCGCGCTAGTAGGGTGTACACTCGAAGACCTGATAGCCGGAACTGCCGGAATAGCCATAGTTGACGCATTCATAGGACCGCAGCAGCAGCGCGCCAAAGATCAGCTTTTCCCCAAGTTCCTTATCACAGCCCAACACGCCCACCGTCACCGCCGCATCCCCCAGCACGTCCATCAACGGACAGCCCGAGACCTGCGCCATGGCCAGCGCTGCCCGGTCGCGAACCGGCCCCAGCCGCGGCGCGTATTGAGAGTTCACCCGCACCGCCTCGGCCAGAGGGCCACGCACACGCACGTCAAAGACACTGCCATTCACCGCGATCCGCGTTGCAGGCATATCGCGGAAATGAGGCGAGCCACCCGAACAGGCAGCCAGCAGCAGGATAGGAAGTAAGCGCATCATGCTGCCGTTCTAACGGCGATATGGTTAACGAAGCCTTACTGACCGCCAGCACGCAGCACCTGCCCAAGGCGCAGAATGCCCTCGCGGATGGTGTCCTCGTCAGAGTTTGAGAAACTCAGTCGAAGGGTGTTTTCACCACTGCCATCCGGGAAAAACGCCTGACCGGGCACAAAGGCCACTTTGACCGTGTCCAGAGCTCGGGCCAAAAGCGCAGCTCCACTGGTCCCGGCGGGAAGCGTCAGCCACACGAACATCCCACCTTCGGGTTTGGTCCAGGAGACGCCCTCGGGCATATGCGCCTGCAACGCCGTCAGCATGGCATCGCGACGCGCGCGATAGGTTTGTCGGACCTTCGGGATATGGCTTTCGAAACAGGCCTGCGCCACCTGATGCACGGCCATCTGGTTGATCGTGGCCGAATGCAGATCCGCCGCCTGTTTCATCAGAACAAGCTGCGAGATGATAGGTTTGGCCGCCACAACCCAACCAACCCGCAACCCCGGCGACAGGGTTTTCGAGAAACTGCCGCAATAGATCGTCCGACAGGCCTCAATCGACCCCTTCCGCGCTTGCTCCAGCGCCAGAATCGGAGGGATCGGCGCACCGTCATAGCGCAGCGCCTGATAGGCCCCGTCTTCGATTGTCGCGCAGTCCAGATCCTCGGCCAAATCCAGCAGCGCCTCGCGCCCACGCAAATCGACAGTTTCACCTGTGGGATTGGAAAAGTCAGGCGAGAGATACGCGAATTTGACCCGTCCCGCGCCTGCGGCTTTTCGGTATTCCTCGGCCCCCTGATTGCCGGGAATGCTGAGTCGGTCGAAAAGAGGCTCATAGGCATTGAACGCAGAGATTGCCCCCAGATAGGTCGGCCACCCGACCAGAGCGGTATCGCCAGGAGACAGAAACAGCTTGCCCAAATAGTCCAGCGCTTGCTGTGAGCCTGAAGTGATCAGGATGTTGTCCATGTCACACGCGACCCCGATTGATGCCATATGGTCGACCAACCATTCGCGCAGCGGAGCATATCCTTCGCTCACAGAATACTGCAGCGCTTGGGCCTGCCGGCCCGGACCAAGGGCCGTCTGAAAAGCCTGCGCAAACGCGTCCGCCGGAAACAGGGCAGGATCGGGGATACCACCGGCGAATGAGATGATATCCGGCTGATCGAGGAGTTTCAGCAGCTCCCTGATCTCGGATGCCTTCATGTTCTGTGTCCGAGTGGCGAATAGCGGATGTGTAGTCATTGGGCTCCTCCGATCTCAATGCGCGCAGCCTATGCGGACACTAAATAAAGTCAACAATACTGACCCAATGTTTCATACGATGTGAAGCCCTGTTCTTGAACCCGCACGCGCCCTGTGGTCATATGTTTTGACCAATTTCGGACGACCCTATGCCCTTTCAGAAAATTCAGACCGAGAAGCTATCGATTGCTGTGGTTCGGCAAATTGAGCTGCTGATCCTGCGTGGCATCCTACGCCCCGGCGAGAGATTGCCGTCAGAACGAGAACTGGCCGAACGGATGGGTGTCTCGCGCCCGTCCCTGCGCGACGCCATCGCCGAATTGCAGGAGCAGGGCCTGCTGACCGCAAAAGCCGGATCGGGAATCTATGTGGCCGAGGTGCTGGGATCTGCCTTTTCACCAGCGCTGATCCGATTGTTTGGCAGCCATGAAGAGGCGGTGTTCGACTACCTCTCTTTCCGCCGCGACCTAGAGGGGCTGGCCGCCGAGCGTGCCGCGCGTTTGGGGTCGACCAGTGACCTGAAGGTCGTTCAGGCGATCTTTGACCGGATGGAGGCAGCCCATGACCGCGGCGCCACCCAAGATGAGGCGCAACTGGACGCGGACTTTCACATGGCCATCATCGAGGCCAGCCACAATGTGATCATGCTGCATATGATGAGGTCAATGTATGACCTGCTACGTCAGGGCGTGTTCTACAACCGACAGATGATGTTCCAGCAACGCGCAACCCGCGAAGCCATCCTCGACCAGCACCGGGCGATCAACGCCGCCTTACAAGCGCGCAATCCTGCCGAGGCGCGTTTGGCGGTGGAACTGCATTTGGATTTCGTCGAGCGCTGTATGAAGGATCAGCAAAAGGCGGAGCGGAACGAGACTATTGCGCAGCAGCGCCTCATGAACGAAACAAGCCGATCGTGATTGCTTAGCTTTGGCTTTGCATCCCTTTGACACGTCGTTTCATTGCCTCATAGTCCTGCTGGGTCAAACTGCATTCCTTGATTTGCTTCTCCAGCTTGCGTCGCTTCCAACTGCGGGGCCAGTTTAGTTCATCCAAGGTTGTGAATGCATAGATCTCACCGCGAATGTGGACCTTCTTCATTCCCAGTTTCTGCGCCATGAAGTCCAGGCAATTTTCCGAGAAGAAACTGATGTGTTGACCGGTTTCAAATGCCCAATACCACCAGTCCAGACCGGGGATGTTTTTGGGATCGAAACAGGTTGCAGAGAAGAAGACCGTATCAAAGCCGAAATCCGAACGGGCAGCTTCAAGGTGGGACAACGGATTTGGCAAATGCTCTAGCACTTCAAAGGCGGTGGCAACCTGGTACGACGCCCCCGCTTCGGCTTCGAAACCACGTGCAAGCAGGTTTTCCGCGTAAGGGTCGGACCAGTAGAAATCCACGCCAATATCGCGCAACCCACGCACAAGAAGCCCGTAACCGCCGCCGATGTCCACGCCCTTTTTGTTTTGCAGACCATTCGCCCACATGGTCATTGAAATAGTCTCAATATTTCCGAGGTTGCGCATGACAATTCCAGTATCTGTCAGCGCGATTGCGTCGCTATAGGCTTCGTCCAACCAGGTCGGACTATCGACCCAGATGTATCCACAGCTTTCGTCGAGGAAGTATCGGGCTGGATGGCGACCAATTACCTTTGCTTCAAACAGGAGCTTTCCTTCTTGCCCGGTCAGCGGTGAATTCGGCATTTCTTTTGAAGTCCTCTAGATGGGGCAATATTTTAGGCGGCGTGACCGGATTTCTCGTTCCGCGTTCTTGGATGGCACCGCATGGAAACCATTCAGACAAACACGAAACAAATTCCCGAAATTCAACGCAGCCGCGAGCACTGTTTTGCGATCTAACATAACGACTGGTGGCTATCCAGCGTGCATTAAGCCGACCGCCACCCGCTTGCGGCTTTCAACGCCCAAAGTCGCCACCGCGAGAAATTGGCGGGATCAGCCATCGACAAGCCAGGAAACTCTTTGTCCGCTTCTTTCTTGCTGCGCAAAGCCAAAGGGGTGCCCAAGACGCTACGCGTCAGACTGTTGTCCAGGGCGGGTTTCAGGCGCTCCCTCTCAATCGCGTTCAGCAACTCTTCATGATAGCCATCCATTGCCTCGGATCGCTGCCCTTTCCGAAATCTGAACGCACCAATCCGGGCATCAACGGGCACCAATTCGGAGAACCGCAAGAACCGCATCCACAACTCTCCGTCGACGGCAAGTTTGAGGCTTTCATCCAACTGCCCCCCTGCCTTGTCCCACAGGCTTCGCCGCCAATACGTGGATTCCTGCTGAATCCATTGATAGTCGCCTGCCAGAAACCTCGGGTAAGATACGCGTCTTGCGCGATGTGAGTGCAAGATATCGCCGGCTTCGTCTATGGTCGTGATACGCCCGGTCAACCAGTTCACAGAGTCGTGCTGACCTAAAATCGACCCTACGGTCGCAAGGCCACCCGGCATCAAGACGTCGTCCGAGTTTATCCATCCCATGACATCGCCAGTTGCCAAGGCAAACCCTTTGTTCACCGCATTGGCCTGACCCGTGTCTGGTTCCGAAATAATATGGGCAAACGCATCCCGATATCGCTCGGCAATGTCCAATGACCCATCTGTGCTGCCGCCGTCGGACAAAATGAGTTCGAGATTCGGGTAGGACTGTTCGATCACCGAAACAATCGTTTGCTCCAGGAACTCAGCGCAATTCAGATTGGGAATCACCAAACTTATTTTCGGGATTTCCATTGTCTCAGATCCTTACAGCCAAAAACCAAATTTAGATACTCTCATACCGGCAAAGCAACCAGCGCGCTCAAGGCCCCTTCTTCACGGTCCGAGGCAAAGTTCATCGTATTAAGTGCTTGGGAATTCTGCGGCCACTTCCCGGTCCGGTATGCTCCGTCTGCGCAACCGATAGCAGCCCGGGGTCGATGAAAAGACACTTGCCCTGTTCCCTCAGCAACTGGTGCAGCATGACATGCTCACATGTGATCATACCCGAAGCATCACGCGCCGCGTATTCTGCTTTCCGCAACGCGTCGGTTCTGTAGATCCCGAGCCCGCCGAAAGCGCTATCAACCTCGATAAGAGGGACGTCGGACGGTATATGGTACTGTCTGGAGTAAATGACTTTGCGTTTCATGCGGCGAAACCAAACGCTGCGCAGCATTCTGGGCGGGGTCAAACTGACGAGTTCCCGCCACGGATCAGCGGCACACCAACCTTCTCGGCGTAGCGCGTAGAGGTCATAGTAAACAGGGTGTGAATTTGCGAATACGGCGTCCCACCTTGGGGTTTCCCGAGAAAGCGCGCGCAAAACCTGATCCGCATCCAACTCCGTGTTCGGACCATCCATGTCGAGAACCATCGTGAACGGAAATTGCTTTCCGCAGGCAAACAGATGCTTCAACACGGCATTTCTGGCTGCCGCAATACGCTCGACCCTCTCATCATGGCGCGCGGCCAGGCCCTCAAGAGTGAGTATTTCGACATTCTCATGGGAGGCGGCATAGCTCGCCAAAACCTGATCAGTGCCGTCAGAGTTATCATTGGTTGCAATGATGACACGACTGTCTTCAAGTCGCTCTCCTAGGCTCTGAATGCGCGAGAGGGTCGCACTTAGGGCCGTGCCGCCATCTCGAACAACTCCAAGAATGTTCATAAGGATTCGGGCACTCTCAATCTGGGCTCTGAAACGAAGATGACCCGAAAGCGTGCTTCCGGGTCATCCAAAAAAGTACAAGGTTTTATCAGTGCAGCTTTTCGCCAACATCGGCGATTGCCGCGTCGATGAGCTTGTTCGCCTGCGTCGCGGTCATTTGCTTCGCCAGAACGGCGTTTGCAGCAGATACCGCAACCGAGATCGCCTGATCGCGAACCTCTTTAACCGCCGAAGCCTCAGCCGAAGCGATCTGATCCTGCGCGGCAGCCAAACGGCGTGCGATGGACTGTTCCAGATCGACCTTGGCCTGCTCGGCCGCGCGGGCTGCGTCTTCTTTCGCAGCAGCAACGATCGCGTCCGCTTGCGTCTGCACTTCACGCTGCTTACGCTCATACGAGGCCAGCAGGCTGCGGGCTTCTTCATGCAGGGCGCGGGCTTCGTCGAGTTCGGACTTAATGCCCTCGGCACGGTTGTCCAGGGCGCCACCGATCATGCCGGGGACCTTGAAGTAGAACAGAACCGCGATGAAGACGATGAAGCCCAGAAGGACGACAAAGTCGGTGTTGCCCAGCGAGAAGAACGGGCCTTTGGCCGCCAATGCGGGGCTGGCTGCGCCGAAGGTCAGGATAAGGGCAAGAGTGTTCCGCATGTCACTTATCCTTTCATCTGCGCGTCAACGGCACTGTCGATGGCTTTGGCATCTGCCTCGCCGCCCAGTGCAGTCACCAGTTCAGCCGCCGTATCCTTGGCAACCACTTGAATGCTTTCCAGCGCACCGGCACGGATGTCGGCAATTGCCTTCTCCGATTCAGCCGCCTTTGCAGCGATTTCCGCATCCGCTTTGGCAATCGCGTCATCCAGACCCGACTGGATTTCGGCGCGGGCTTCCGCTGCGATACGCTGTGCCTCAGAACGGGCATCGGCCAGCGCCTTGTTATAGGCCTCTTCGGCCTCGACCGCCTTGGCCTTCAGATCTTCGGCCGCAGCCAGGTCATTTGTAATGGTCCCCTGACGTTCAGCAAGGATTGCCGCGATGCGGGGTAGAGCCACGCGGGACAGGACCAGAAAGATGACGACCAGCGTAATGACCAGCCAGAAAATCTGGTTGGGGAACCAATCGAAGCAGAGCTGCGGCATCCCGATGGCAGAGCCATAGGAGTCGACGCACGAGCCAGCTACCTCTTTTGTAATGGGTTCAGTCGCCATGATATCCTCCGTCGGAAACGTGTCTTTACAACAGGTGGGCCGCTATGGCTTGGGCCCACCTGCGCGTAAGGATCAGGTTCCGCAGATTATACGGCGAACATCAGCAGCAGCGAGACCAGGAATGCGAAGATCCCCAGGGCTTCTGCGAACGCGATACCGATGAAAAGGGTTGCGGTCTGCGAAGCAGCCGCCGAAGGGTTGCGCAGAGCGCCGGCCAAGAAGTTGCCTGCTACGTTGCCCACCCCGATTGCGGCTGCGCCGGAACCGATTGCTGCCAGGCCTGCGCCGATGTGTGCGAGATCGCCTTCCATGATGTATCTCCTTACGAATTGGAAGTTTCGATGTTGGGTGTTCGGACCTTAGTGCGACGGATGCAGCGCATCTTTCAGATAAACACAGGTCAGAATGGTGAATACGTAGGCCTGAATGAAGGCCACCAGGACCTCAAGACCATACATTGCGGTGATCGCCAGAACGGACACGGGCGAGATTACGGCAACCGCAGCGAAGCCTGCGAAAACCTTGATAACCGCGTGGCCAGCCATGACGTTACCGGCAAGACGAATTGAGTGGCTGACAGGGCGCACGAAGTACGAGATCAGCTCGATGATCGCCAGGATCGGGCGCAGGGCCAGAGGCGCGCTGGACACCCAGAACAGGCCCAGGAACGCGGCGCCGTTTTTGACGAAGCCCAAAACGGTCACGGTCAGGAACACAGCAAGCGCCAGCGGGATGGTGACCGCGAAATGCGAGGTTGTAGTGAACGAGGTCGGGATCAGGCCCAGGAAGTTGGCGCAGACAATGAACATGAACAGGGTCATGACATAGGGGAAGAACTTGACGCCTTCCTTGCCGCAGATGTCTTCAAGCATCTTGTAGACGAAACCGTAGGTCAGCTCTGCAACAGACTGCATACGCGTCGGAACGATTGCGCGTTTCGACGTAGGCAGAACCAGAAGCAGAACAACCGCGACGATTGCAAAGAACAGCCACAGTGTCACGTTGGTGATGGTGAACATGCCAACAGCGCCGTCGCCAAACAGCGGTTTGACGATGAACTGATCCATTGGGTGGAATACCAGGCTGCTGCCTTCTGCTGCGGTGGTCTCAGTTGCCACGTTCAGTCCCTCTCGTCCTTCTCGGCAGCCGTCGCCGCCATTTGTTTCTCTTGGGCCTCTTTCGCGCTGCGGAGCATAACCTTCACGCCCGCGACAAGGCCCAGCAATGTGAACAGCACCAGAAAGATCGGGATTGTCCCGAGCAGGCTGTCCAGCCCGTATCCGATGCCAAATCCGATCCCCAGACCGGATACCATTTCGATGACCATCCTCCAGGCAAGCTCGCCCCCGGACACGTCAGCATCTGCACGGGGTTTGGGCTGTTTCGCCTTTTTCGCCGCGTCGATCTTGGCCTCAAGCTGCGCCATACGCTGCTTTTGGTCGTTATCGGTCACGGGCGTTTCCCTCGTACAGTCTTGTGTAGGGTGCTAAGGGGCATGGGGCGCAGAGTCAACGGCGTATAGGTCGCACCCAAATCCCCAATAAGGGCATGATTCTTATACTAAAAAATATGATCACGAATAGGCATCATCCGATGCAGCACAGACGGGTTGGGCAAATTCACCTGAATCCGCATATTCAACCTTTTGGTTGATCTTTGTCCCCCCATAAGTAGCTTACGCAGCGTGTTGGCGCCAAATCGGTTTTGGTTAGCACTGCCAAGTTCGGGCCAAACGACAGAAGAAATGAATTTGCCTCTGCGCTCTCAAGGGAGTCACCTTTGAAACAAGAAGCGCCTGAGAACATGAGGGCAGAGAATGAGCGATGTAGTTTGGCTGAGCAATATGCACCGCAATCCTTCTGCGACTTACGGCTATCGACCGGTAGGGTTTCCGGATGTGCCAAGGCCGCCGAGGGACAATGAAATTGGAGTCGCATTTAGCTCTGTCACAAAGCGGCAAACCGAGCATTTGCCCATCGAAGATCACGAATTTCCAAGACAGCTTTACGCTGTTAGGCGTTGGGCACATCATAAGCGACGCAAACGAAATATTTTTAGTGCTGGCGGTGCGCTGGTCGTCTCATCCACTTCTGCAAATATCTTACGCGACCACGATATGGGATCATCAAGACTTGTCCCCGTTGAACTTCTGCACCCTGATCAAAAGACCAAGCTAGATGGAGATTGGCACTACCTTGTGCTAGGGGATGGAAAGCCTTGTTTTGAGGGAGATTCATCTAAAGGGGTCACACCCTTAGGAGATCCGGTTGAACTCTTCATGGTGCGAGGCAATGATCATGTGAACGATGGGGATTTGGTTTTCTCAGAAATGGTCCTGACTGGCCCAGACATTTGGTTCGATCCAGTTATCATTGACGCGCCGATCCTGAGCGACCGCCTCGCCACCGCCCTGAATGCAGCGAAAGTGGCAAAGGACTGGGACCTGCTACGCTGTAATGTGATTTCGGACTAAGCACATGCCCAACGACCTCGACACCGTATTCGCGGCCCTTGCCGATCCGACTCGCCGCACCATCCTTGCGATGCTGCTGGAGGATGACATGGCCGTCACCGATGTGGCCGAACCGTTCGAGATGTCTCTGGCCGCGATCTCGAAACATCTGGTCATCCTGACCCGGGCCGGGCTGATCAGTCAGGAAAAACGCGGGCGGGTGAAATGGTGCAAGCTGGAGCCGGACGCCCTGCGCGCGGCCTCGGTCTGGATGCAGGGCTTCGGGCAGTTCGAACCCGTCAATCTGGACGCGTTCGAACGGTTTTTGGAAGTCGAGCTACCGTCGGGAGACGACCCCGAAGCTATCTGACCACGAAGACCGACACTTTCGAATGCTGCGCCAGTTTCCCGGCGTGGCTCGTAAAGATGTAGTCTGTGATCCGGGGGGCGTGTGTGCCAACAACGATCAGGTCTGCGCCAATCTCTTCGGCGGCTTTCGCAAGATCCCCATCCACTTCAGCGGCCACATCGACAGAGTGGATATTGCGCGTCTCAACCTCGGTGCCACTTAGTTTGCCGATCTCGTCTGCCAGCGCGGATAGGCTTTCGGCAATCGCCTCATCCGTTTGCAAGGCCTCGCCAGGCTGCATACCCGTCACGCTGACGAGGGTAACCTTGGCGCTCTGCCATTTGGCGATTTCAGTCGCGACTGCAGTTGCCTTCTGGACCTCAGGCGGCATGTGCAAGTCGACAGGGATCATTATGTGATTGTACATGAATTTCTCCTCTCTCCGGGTTTGAGATTAGAGGACATCGCAATTTAAGGCCTTGATCTGGCTCAACCCCCTAGAAGGGCCGGTTTACCCCTCTTGGCTGTATTCTACATCGGTGATCACACCGGTCACATCGGCCCGACAAATCCAAGGTGCTTCAGCCCCCGCCACAGAGACGCTCACGACCGTTCCCGTTGCCTCTGACTGGGTTGAGGTCGCTTGGACATCACCAAATGCCACCCCAGTTTCCGCCGAGACCAGCGCCTCACAACTGGCCTGTAGATCTGATCCTTTCTGGTCAGAGCCGTTCGAGGCACAGCCACAGAGGAAAAGGGCCGTTCCAATCACCAAAACTCGGGTCATTTTTGCGTTCCTTTCGTGCAATAGTCGAATTCTGCCGCAGCTGGGATCAAGCACAAGAGTCACTCCGGCGCTGTTTGCGGAGCGGGCGCTTCGTCCTTCAACAGCATCAGAAGCGCGAGGATGGTCAGCCCGACCCCACCAAGAATAAGGCCTGTCGGGATGCCGTTGCCCAGCGCGATCTCCCACAAGATCACCCAGCTTGGGACCAGATAGGTATAGGCCATCACCTTGGCCGAGGGCAGGCGCAAAGCGGCGAACTGCACCAGTACGAAACTGACAGCTGTTGCAAAGAAGGACAGGTAGAACAGGCCCAGCCACACGATACCCGGAAGGTTGGCCCAGTCGGTTGCAAGGATATCGCGCCAGCCAAAGCCGGTCAGCAACAGGCACCCGGCGACGAGCGTGCCGAAGGTAAACACCACGGCCGGCTCGCCCCGGTTCAGTTTGCGCACCATCGGGGTGTAGATTGCATGGGCGACACAGCCCCAGAAATAGATGATCTCGCCCCCTCCGATCGAGAACGCCCGGAACGCCTGCCAATCAGCGCGAAAAATCACCCAAAGCGCGCCTGTCGCACCGACCACCAAGGCCAGTGCCATCCGGGGCGTTGTGACCTGACGCAACAGCGTCCACCCAGCGAAGGCGGCGATCACGGGCGTCAAGGTGAACACTGCAGCCGCGCTGACCGGTGGGGCGGTTTGCAGCCCGTAGAACATCAGCACGAAATAGGTGGCGAACAACGCGCCAAGCACAAGATACCGCCAAGGCGCTTGCGCTGCACTGCGTGGCAAACCGGTGGTGGCCAATGCAGCAAGGCCGATCACACCTGCTGCTATCCCGAACCTCACCGCATTCAGCGCCGCCGGGGCGATCTCATTGGCGATGATCGACCCCAACGAGAAACTGCCCGCGACCAGGGCCGAGAAGACCAGCATGGCCAGATGGCCACGCGCTTGTGGGCTCATGGCAGCCAGCCCTTGGACTGGTCCTTCAGGAATTGCAGGAAAGACTGCACCTTGGTTGTGCGATGCAGGTCCACATGGGTCACCAGCCACAGCTTGCCGGACCATTCCTGCAGCGGCTCCATGACCTCTTCGAGTTCAGGATGGCGCGCGGCCTCCCACCGGGCCATGAAGCCTATCCCTGCGCCGGCCAGAACCGCTTCACCACAGGTGAAGTTGTTGGAACAGAGGAAGGTCATCGCTTCGGCCGGTGCGTTCGCGCGCAGCCAGCGCGAGAACGGCGCACGGCTGTTTTCATCGTCATTGCCGACAAAGGCATGGTTGCCAAAATCCTCGACACCCGAAGGTTTGCCGCGCCGCGCGATATAATCCTTGCTGGCGTAGAGCCCCACCTCCTGCGCGACAAAGGGCTGTACCACGTTGTCAGGTTGATCGGGCGCGGCGCCTGCACGAATGGCCACATGCGCCTCACCATATTCCAGCCGGAACAGACGATCTCCGGTCAGATAGCGCACGATCAGGCCCGGATGTGACTTCTGAAACTCGGTCAATGTCGGCACGACCAGAGGGGCCAGCGACGCCAGAGAGGTCACGACCAGCTCACCCGAGACGTCATCGCCGCGCCCTTTCATGCGACCAACCAATTGGTTGAACTGATCTTCTGTGGCTTGGGCCACGCGCAACAGGTCCTCACCCGCCTCGGTCGGGGTGTAACCGCGCGCATGACGCTGGAACAGTTTCACGCCCAGACGCGCCTCAATGGCGTCGATATGGCGAATGACCGTTGCATGATGCACGCCAAGAACCTCGGCCGCGCCGCTGACCGTTCCCATACGGGCCACCTGATACGCGGTTCTGACTTCGTCCCAATTGTCCATCACGACCTCATAGTGTGCAATTTCAAACACTCAATGTTGACTTAGCCGAGTTTTGTTCGTCAGCGCAACGCTCATATTGGGAGCAGAGCGAAATTTCCCCAATGAGGACATCATGACCAAAACGATCCTGCATATCGACGCCTCGGCCCGCCGTACCGGATCAGCAACCCGCGACCTGTCGCATCGCGTCGTCCAGCATCTTGGCGCGGAACGCATCATCCGCCGCGATCTGGCCAGCCCCCTGCCCCTGCTGACCGAGGACTGGATCGCCGCTAACTTCACTCCGGCAGACCAACGCGATGCTGTTCAGCGCGATCAACTGGCCCTGTCCGACGAACTGGTGAACGAACTGCAACGCGCCGATACCATCGTGATCGGCCTGCCCATCTACAACTTCTCGGTCCCGGCGGCGTTCAAGGCATGGATTGATCTGGTTGCCCGGGCCGGTTTGACATTCTCCTACACCGAAAACGGTCCCAAAGGCTTGCTGGAAGGCAAACGCGCCGTTCTGGCAATCGCATCAGGTGGCACGGCCGTCGGATCTGAAATCGACTTTGCAACCGACTATGCCAAACATGTTCTAGGCTTCATCGGCATCACTGACGTTGACATCGTAGCTGCAGATCAATTGGCAATTGACGCCGACTCGTCGGTCAAAAATGCCCACAAAGCCATTGGTGAACTGGCCGCCTGATCAGGCTCTGGTCAAAGAAGATCGAAACGTCCAATCTGCGCCGCAGTAGCTTCTTGCGGATTGGGCGTTTGTCATGAAAAAGATCGGAATTCTTGGGGGCGTCGGCTGGGCCTCGACGGTGGACTACTACCGCGCGATTTCCGAAGGGGCCGGGCGATATTTCGCCGAACGCGGACACGAGTCCCCCCTACCCATTCCACCGATGACAATCGAATCCGTCACGCAAGCCAAAACACGGGCCTTGCGCGGTATGGCCGGCGATGAGGCCAGTTGGACCGCATTCGACGCGGTGTTTCGAGAGGCGCTTCTGACCTTGGAGAACGCGGGATGTGATTTTGGAATCATCGCCTCCAACACTCCGCACGCGCGTCTTCATGCGATCCGGCAGGGCGTGTCGATGCCAATTCTCAGCATCTTCGACGCGACGGCCGAGGTCACCGCGTCAACAGGCGCTTCACGGGCGCTGGTTTTGGGTACAACCGTGACCATGCAGGCGACCAACTACGCCGACAGGTTGGCACAGGAGGGCGTCGCCGCGAATGATCGGCTGCCCGAAGCCGAAATCGCCGAGATGCAGGCCATGATCGACAGCGAGTTTTACGGCGGTGCGTCAGAATCCGCTCATGACCGGCTACTCACCTTTTGCAACAAGCATGCAGAACCGGGCACGGCCATCCTTCTGGCTTGTACGGAACTGCCACTGGCTTTCCCCAACCATCTGGACGACCCGGTATTCGAAGCCGACGGACATTTGTTCATCAACCCGTCGGCGGCCCATGTCGCCGCTGCACTGAAACAGGCGTTGGAAGAATGACTAAGCCAGCCAGGTCACCTCGCATCCGATCCGGTCGAAGAACGCCATCAAATCGGACTGCGTCATCGCGACGGTTCGGTCATTGACCAGCGGGTGCATATAGATCACATCGGCCTGCTGCCCCGCTGCATCCATGAAGAACCGCACGTTATTCTGCACCCCGTTGATCATCGCCAGCGGGCTGACTGCACCCGGACGGATGCCGAGGTTCTCCACCAAGCGATCCGCCGAGCCGAAAGACAGGTTACCGATCCCCAATTCAGCGCCCAGCGCTTTGAGGTCAATCTCGCGGCTCTGCTCCAGCGTCACCAGATAATTGCGCTTTTTCTTGTCGCGCAGGTACAGGTTCTTCAACCGCAACGCATTCTCGCCCGGCACCATGAACTGGCCCTCAACTGCCTTCGCATCCTCAACTGTGCGCAGTGGCACATGAGAATGCAGCCGATACGCCAACCCCCAATCATCCAACTGCGCCAACAACGCATCGGAACTGAGCGGCAATGTATCTTGATAGGCGGATGATGCGTCCATGAGAGCCTCCTGTTTGAAGCGCTCATCGCGCAACACGCGGGCAAATTCAAGCCACGACAGCCCCAGAATTCGATGCTAGCGTGCCGCCATGAAAGTTACGCGCAACACCCCCGACCAATTGATCCTATCCAATACACCCTGGCTGATGGGCATCATGCTGGTTGTCTTCATCCTCTGTTTCGTCGGCGCAGGCCTCTTCATGGCCACCGAAGGGGGTGAGGGTATCTTTTTTGGCATTTTCTTTGCACTGGTCGGTGGAGGTTTGGGCTTTGGCGCCTTCTGCGTCTTTGTGCGACGCGTGCAGGTCATACTCGACCGTCGCACAAACAGCATCGTGATCCGTCGCCAATCGATCTTTGGTTATGACACCGTGGAACATGATCTGTCGAACCTCTCCCATGCCGAGGTGGAGACCACCACCTCGAGCCGCAAAGGAACCTCGTCCAAGATGCATCGCCCTGTTCTAATCCTGGAAAAGGGTATGAGCGCCGGCCGTCACCCGATTGTCGAAGCCTATGTCAGCGGAGGCGGCGCGCAGAGGTTGGTCGATGCGGTCAATGATTGGCTTCCGGCGCACAAGGTTGACTCTGACAGCCAATCCGCCTAAAGCCCCATCCAAACATCCGGAAGCGTATGACCTTCCGGTCCCTTGAGTCGTTCAGGGATCGCCCCCCACCAGCGAGTTTCGCCCGTGGGGGCAATGCCATTTGGCATTACCCCCACGTCTAATTCAGTGGGAGGGGGCAATTGTGCATTTAACCGGCGTTTCCTACTTAGGGGATGCCACATCTAAACCGGCATAGGAGGCCGAAGGCATGTTTGAAAATCTATCCGAACGCCTCTCTGGCGTCTTTGACCGGCTGACCAAACAAGGCGCGCTGTCCGAGGAAGACGTCAAAACCGCCCTGCGCGAGGTTCGCGTTGCCCTGCTTGAGGCCGATGTCTCGCTGCCCGTCGCACGCGCGTTCGTCAAAAAGGTGCAGGAACAGGCGACCGGACAGGCGGTGACCAAGTCGATCACACCCGGTCAGCAGGTCGTAAAGATCGTGCATGACGCACTGGTCGAAACCCTGCGTGGCGAGGAAGACCCCGGCAAACTGAAGATCGACAACCCACCCGCTCCGATCCTGATGGTCGGCCTGCAGGGCTCGGGCAAAACGACCACCACCGGTAAGCTCGCCAAACGACTGAAAGAGAAAGAGGGCAAGAAGGTCCTGATGGCCTCGCTCGACGTCTATCGCCCGGCGGCGATGGATCAGCTGGCCGTCCTGGGGTCTCAGGTCGGCGTCGATACGCTGCCGATCGTTCCGGGCCAGTCGCCGGTCGACATCGCCAAACGCGCTAAGCAGCAGGCGACACTGGGCGGCTATGACGTCTACATACTCGACACCGCGGGCCGTCTGCATATCGACGAAGTCCTGATGGACGAGGTGGAACAGGTCCGCAACGCGGTTGATCCGCGCGAAACTCTGCTGGTCGTCGACGGCCTGACCGGTCAGGTGGCCGTTGAAGTGGCCGAGGAATTTGACGCCAAGGTCGGCATCTCGGGCGTCGTCCTGACCCGAATGGACGGTGACGGACGCGGTGGTGCAGCGCTGTCGATGCGCGCGGTCACCGGCAAGCCGATCCGCTTTGTCGGTCTGGGCGAAAAGATGGATGCGCTCGAAACTTTCGAGCCGGACCGGATCGCCGGTCGTATTCTGGGCATGGGCGACATCGTTGCTCTGGTCGAAAAAGCCCAGGAAACGATGGAGATGGAACAGACCGAGCGCATGATGAAGCGCATGGTCAAAGGTCAGTTCAACATGAATGACCTAAAAATGCAGCTGGAACAGATGATCCAGATGGGCGGCATGCAGGGCATGATGGGTATGATGCCGGGCATGGGCAAGATGGCCAAGCAGATGGATCAGGCTGGTCTCGACGACAAGATCCTGCGCCAGCAGATCGCCATGATCCAGTCGATGACCAAACGCGAACGCGCCAACCCGCAGCTGCTGCAGGCCAGCCGCAAGAAGCGCATTGCCGCAGGGTCGGGGATGGAGGTCAGCGACCTCAACAAACTGCTCAAGATGCACCGGCAGATGTCGGACATGATGAAGAAGATGGGCAAGATGGGCAAAGGCAAGATGCTGAAACAGGCCATGAAGGGCATGTTCGGCAAAGGCGGCCCCTCGCCCGAGGACATGGCCGCAGGCATGGACCCCAAGGCGCTGGAACAGGCGGCCAAGGCGATGGGTGGCCGCGGCGGCTTGCCCGGAATGGGTGGCGGCATGGCCCTACCTCCGGGGCTCAGCGGGTTCGGGAAGAAGAAGTAACGTGGCCTTCACCCCTGTATATCCATGCGCTCATGCGCCAAACCGGAGGTCCTGCAATGACCTTCCGGTTTGAAGCTGCGCCGAACGCTCAGGGGGTTGAGCTAGCGGTTCGGGTGGCGGCTGCGATTCCAACGCTCAAAACCGAGCGCTTGATTCTACGCGCGCCTCAATTGTCGGATTTCGACACCTACGCCCAGATCGTTGCCAGTCCGCGAGCGCGGTATTTGACCGTCATGTCGCGTGAGGACGCGTGGTACGATTTCGCACAGATGGTCGCCATCTGGTCGCTGCGCGGCCACGGGTTGTGGTCGGTTGAAGCGCAGGCCGATGGTCAACTGCTGGGCTTCGTCGTTCTTGGGTTCGAGCCTGAGGACCCGGAACCCGAGCTGGGCTTTATCTTCACCGAAGAGGGCGAAGGCCACGGATATGCGTTCGAAGCAGCCAGCGCGGCGCGTGATTTTGCCTTCGACCAGTTGGGTTGGAACACAATCGCAAGCTTCATCGTGAAGGGAAATGCGCGGTCGCAACGTCTGGCCGAACGGCTGGGCGCGTCCGTCGAACGTGAGATTGCTGAGGCCGATGGGACCACTCTGGTCTATCGTCACCTGCCTGCCCAAGCCGGGGAATTGGTATGACCTTGCTTACTATTCCCCAACTTGAAACCGAACGCCTGATCATGCGCGCGCCGTCTGAGGCTGATCTGGACGCCGATACCGCGTTCTTCGCCAGCGAGGCCGCGAAATTCGTCGGTGGACCGCTGCGCCGGGATGAGGTGTGGCGGGTGTTTGCCTCGCTTCTGGGGCATTGGGTTGTGCGCGGTTACGGGTATTGGAGCGTCGACGAGAAAGACACCGGCGCTTATGTCGGGCGCATCGGCCTTTGGTTCCCCGAAGGCTGGCCCGAACCTGAGATCGGCTGGACACTGATGAATCATGCCACCGGCAAAGGCTATGCGACCGAAGCGGCGATGGCCGCCCGGGCGCATGCCTATGATGTGCTGGGATGGGAGACGGCGATCTCGCTGATCGATCTGGACAACCACGCCAGCAAGGCAGTGGCCAAACGCCTGGGCGCGCAGTTCGAATACCACTATGACCACCCCAAATATGGGCGTTCCGAAATCTGGCGGCACCCTGCCCCGGGCGATCTGATCAATGGCGGTATGGAGGCCTACGCATGACAACCTTCACAATCCCCACCGTCGAAACCGACCGCCTGCTTCTGCGCGCGCCACATTTGGATGATCTGCCTGCGATGACCGAATTCTTCGCGACAAGCCGCAGCCATATGGTCGGCGGACCCAAGGATGCCTTCGAATGCTGGGGCTCATTGTCGAACCGGCTGGGACATTGGGCGCTGCGTGGCTATGGCCTGTGGCATCTGACCGAGAAAGCCGGCGGTGCGTTCGTCGGGTGGGCTGGCATGATCTACGTCCCCGGATGGGCCGAGCCCGAACTGGGCTGGACACTGATGGCCGAGGCCGAAGGCAAAGGGCTGGGTTTCGAAGCTGCGTATGCAGCGCGTGACTATGCGGCACGTCATCAGGGGCTGAACGGAGTTATCTCGTACATCGCCCATGCCAACGATCGCTCGCGCGTTTTGGCGGAGCGGCTTGGTGCGACGCTGGAAATCGAAAGAGCTGAGCTGCTGGGCAAACACGCCCAGATCTGGCGCCATCCGAAGATAGATTTGACCACCGAGAGGACCGGCCAATGACCAACCCCGTGACTCAGGCCGCCGCGCTGTTGAAAGACCATCGCGAAAGCATCGACCGGCTGGATGCGATCCTTGTCTACACGCTGGGTGAGCGGTTCAAGCACACGCAGGCCGTTGGCAAGCTCAAGGCCGCACACGACCTTCCCCCGTCCGATCCCTCGCGCGAGGCTGCGCAGATTGCACGGTTAGAAGACCTGGCGAAAGAGGCCGATCTGGACCCCGATTTCGCCAAGGCTTTCCTGAATTTCATCATTCAGGAAGTCATCCGACACCATAAGAAACACCAGAACTAAACCGGCACCACGCCGGATACGCCATTCAAAGGAGATACCACCATGGCAATGAAAATTCGTCTCGCCCGCGGCGGCTCGAAAAAACGTCCCTTCTATCGCATTGTTGCGGCTGACAGCCGTATGCCCCGCGATGGCCGTTTCATCGAGAAACTGGGCACCTACAACCCGCTGCTGCCGAAAGACAGCGAAGAGCGCGTGAAAATGAACATGGAACGCATCCAGTACTGGCTGGATCAGGGCGCTCAGCCCACCGACCGTATCGCGCGTATGCTCGAAGCTGCTGGCACCCGTGACAAAGCCGAGCGCAACAACCCGAACAAGGGTACTCCGGGCAAGAAAGCCCAAGAGCGCGCGGAAGAGAAAGCTGCAAAGGCTGCTGAAGCTGCCGAGGCTGCTGCTGCACCGGCTGAAGAAGCTGCAGCAGAAGAATAAGCAGGCTGACGCGTGCAGGATCAGGCTTTCACCGAGGATTTTCGCACGCAGTTCGATCTGTTGATGCGGCTCCGGCGCGATGTGCGTCGGTTCCGCACCGACCCTGTGGACGAGGCAGTGCTGACGCGCTGCCTCGACGCATTTCTGCTGGCCCCATCCGTGGGACTCAGCGAACCCTGGCGCGTGATCCGCGTCGAAAGTAAGGCCGCGCGCGACGCGGCGCTCAAGAATTTCCAAACCGCCAATGCGGACGCTCTGGCCGGGTATTCCGGTGAGAAAGCACAGCTGTATAGCGGCCTCAAACTGTCGGGCATGCAAGAAGCGCCGGTGCAATTGGCGGTGTTCTGCGATGACACCACCAGCAAAGGCCAGGGTCTGGGCGCGGGCACCATGCCCGAGATGCGGCGCTATTCCGTTGTCTCCGCTATCACCCTGTTCTGGCTGGCCCTGCGCGCGCAGGGGCTGGGGCTGGGCTGGGTTTCGATCCTGGATCCCGAGCAGATGAACACCGATCTGAACGTCCCAGACAACTGGCGGCTGATCGGCTATTTCTGCGTCGGCTGGCCGGAAGAAGAGTCCGACACGCCCGAGCTGGAACGGGCCGGTTGGGAAGACCGCGACGAGACTCTGCCGATCGAGGTGCGATAGGCCGATGTTCGGATTGTTACGGCTTCCCATCCTGTTGCTGATCGCATTTATTGTCGGCGTGTTCTTTGAACGCAATAACCAGCGTGAAGCCTGCGAAGTGATCGGGCAATGGCGAAACGGACTATGTATAACGGAAGGCTCAAATGAGTGATCTGATCTGCGTCGGCAGCATTGCGGGATCATACGGTGTGCGCGGCGAGGTGCGGCTGAAAAGCTTTTGCGCCGTGCCAGAAGACATCGAAGCCTATTCGCCACTAACCGACGAAGACGGCAAAGAGCGCTTTCCCGTGGTGCTCACCCGCGCGATCAAGAACGGATTTGCTGCGCGTCTGGGCGGGGTTGAAACCAAGGAAGAGGCGGACGCCCTGAACGGTCTGCGCCTGTATGCCCGGCGGGATCAACTGCCTTCACTGCCGGATGACGAGTTCTATCACACCGACCTGATCGGGCTCGAGGTGTATGACACCGGCGGCACCTTGCTGGGTAGGGTGAAATCCGTGCAAAATCACGGCGCGGCGGATTTGTTGGAATTGCACGGGCCGGGTCTGAAATCGACTGTCCTGCTGCCCTTTACTCTGGACGCTGTTCCGACAGTTGATCTTGAGGCCGGTCGCATCGTCGCTGACCCGCCAGAAGGCCTGATCTGATGCGGCGCGTTCTGCTGCATCTGGGGTTGCACAAGACCGGCACCACCGTTGCGCAGTCGTTTCTCTACAAGAACCGTCAGCTGATCTGGCCGCATTTTTCATTGATCCTGCCCTACAAGACCCGCAAAACCGGAATTGCAGACATCGCCACGCGGCATTCGATCTATCGGCTGCACAGCACACTGGCCGAGTTCGAAACCGGTTTCCGCGCGCTTCTGGACCCCATCGACTTTGGCACCAGGCGCGGCTTGATCCTGAGCGAGGAGAACTTTGCCGGACTGCGCCCGAGTCGCAACAGCGCCGAAGGCTACGGGGCGACCCCGGAATTGGCGACGACGCTGGTGGAGCAGGTGACAGATCGGCTGGGGCCGGTCGACCTTACGATCTATCTGTCCTTGCGACAGCGTGAGGATTGGCTGCGCAGCCTCTGGGCACATGATCTGCGGCGGACACGGCTGGTGCAGGACTATGACGAATTCCGGGAGGCGCTGAACCACCTGCCCTCGCCGAAAGAGACGGCGGATACGCTTCAGGACCGGCTGCCGCTGGTCAAAGTCCAGACCGAGTGGATGGAGGACCTGCGTAAGCGCCGCTTCGGGCCGGGCGCTCCGTTTGCGACATTTCTGAACCTCCCGCGCGACAAGATGTTCAAATTGGTCGCGCCGGAGCCGCACAAGGCCCGTCCGACCGATGAAGTTCTGCTGGAACTGCTCGAGTTGAACCGTTCGGCGCTGGACGATGCGGCTTTGATGGCGCAAAAGAAGGCCCTCATCAAACGCGCCAAGGACGATCTGGTTTCCCAGTCATGACAGATACACCAAGCAAATCCCACGGCCGCAAGGCCATCCGCCCCACTCTGCAACCGCGCGAGTTGATGACTCCGACCCCGGATCTGCACGGCGTGTGGAAGGCCAAGATCATCACCTTGTTTCCCAGCGCCTTCCCCGGCGTTCTAGGCGAAAGCTTAACGGGCAAAGCCTTGCAAGAGGGGCTTTGGCAACTGGAAACGGTTGATCTGCGGCAGTTCGGGATCGGCAAACACCGCAATGTGGATGACACACCCGCAGGCGGCGGCGCGGGTATGGTATTGCGCGCCGACGTTTTGGGGCCTGCCATCGAACAGACCATGGCCGGTATCAGGGGCAACTGGCCACTGATCTACCTTAGCCCGCGGGGCAAGCGCATGGACCAGCGGATGATGCAGAACCTCGCGCGTTGCGACGGGATGACCTTGCTCTGCGGCCGTTTTGAAGGCGTAGACGAGCGTGTGTTGGAGCATTACGGCGTGCAAGAAGTCAGCCTCGGCGATTTCGTCATGACCGGCGGAGAGATCGCAGCGCAAGCTCTGATCGACGCCACCGTGCGGCTGATCCCCGGCGTGCTTGGCAACCAAGCCTCGACCGAGGAAGAGAGCTTTTCCTCGGGCCTGCTAGAACACCCGCAATACACGCGCCCCGCGAAATGGAACGGCCGCCCAATCCCCGAGGTCCTGATGTCCGGTCACCACGGGCGCATCGCAGAATGGCGGCATCAGATGGCCGAGGACATAACGCGGGAACGGCGGCCTGATGTTTGGGACGACTACAAGAAGTCACGCGAAAGCTGACACCACTCAGGATGGGCGGTTCTTCCACTGCGCCCAGATCTCGGGCGGGCCGCTGAAGACGTTTATGTCGACCTTACCCTGAACCCCCGGCACCAGACCGGTGCCTGTGTATTGCCAGAACCTCCAGACCGCGCCGGGATAAACCTGACGGGGATGTCCCGCTACCGAGCGCAGCCAGAAATCAGTCTTTGGAAGCCGTGAGATGTTAGTGTCCTGGTAGAAGTCCACAGTGGTGTAGACGATTGGTCGGCGGCCATAATGACGTTCGAGGATATCGAGGAACTTTTGCGCCTCGGCCCGGACGATCTTGCCATCGGGACGCAGGGTGCAAGTTTTAGAATGCGGCGTCCATTCCATGTCCAGCACATGCGGCAGGTCCGCACCTTTCGGGACGTTCTGAATGAACCACTGCGCCTGTTCACGGGCTGGCCGACAGAAATAGTAATAGTGATACGCCCCCCACGGCACACCCGCTGCCTGCGCGCCGCGGCGATGTTCTGCGAACATCGGGTCGAGGAAATCACCCCCCTCGGTCGCTTTCATGAACACAAAGCTGACGCCCGAGGCCTTGGCCTGACGCCAATCAATCGGCCCCTGCCAGCGCGATACATCCAACCCGTGAACAGGGTAAAGCCCGGGATGTCGCCCATCCCAGTCATGTGGATCTGCATCGCCAAAATCGGGGTAGATTACGGCGGGCGCGGTCCGGTCTACGCCCGGCGTGACCTCTACGACCTGCGGCGGAGGTCCTCTGCGTCCGCAGGACACCAAAACAGCGGCCGCCAGGGCCAGCATGATTGCAAATCGGGTCATTGTTTCAGCCTGAAATAACTGCTCTTGTAATTGACCTCAGAATGCCTGATCCAACGCACAAAGCAACGTCGCATTCAGGAATTGGCAAAATCCCACCGCCGGTGCCTGCGATTTAGGCTTGATCCCTGTCCGCAAACCCCCTAAAGCAGCGCAATCCGGTGCCGCGTGATGCGACTCCGGTGTTTTGGTTTGTTTCATGGCGCACCGCTTGGCTTTCTTCGGGCAACGCGTGTCAGGGCAGACCGGACCAAAGGAACATTCGATCTGACCTCTGGCGGGCTGTACGCAGGACCCGATGAAGACCAAGAGCTCTCAGGCCGTGCCCAAACTTCGTGGACCAACCACGAGCAGATAGGAGTGAATGCGATGGACTTGATCGCACAGCTTGAGGCGGAACAGATTGCCGCCCTGGGGAAAGACATCCCCGATTTCAAAGCCGGTGACACCGTTCGTGTCGGCTTTAAAGTGACCGAAGGGTCGCGTACCCGTGTGCAGAACTACGAAGGTGTCTGCATCGCGCGTAAAGGTGGCAACGGCATCGCCGGTTCGTTCACCGTCCGCAAAATCTCGTTCGGCGAAGGCGTAGAGCGTGTGTTCCCGCTGCATTCGACCAACATCGACAGCATCACCGTTGTTCGCCGTGGCCGCGTCCGTCGCGCCAAACTGTACTACCTGCGCACCCGTCGTGGTAAATCCGCACGTATCGCAGAGGTCACCAACTACAAGCCCAAAGCTGGCGCCGAAGCGTAAGGAACGGAAAGATGAAAAAAGACATCCATCCCGATTATCACGTCATCGACGTCAAAATGACCGATGGCACCGTTGTTCAGATGAAATCCACCTGGGGCAGCGAAGGCGATCAGCTGGCTCTGGAAATCGACCCCTCCGTGCACCCCGCATGGACTGGTGGTTCGTCGCGCCTGATGGACGCCGGCGGCCGCGTGTCGAAGTTCAAAAAGAAATACGAAGGTCTGGGCTTCTAAGTCTTGCCATGTTCGATTTCGTAAGGCCGTCCCTTGGGGGCGGCCTTTTTTGTTTCCGACTAAATGCATGATGCACGCCACGCGGACCTGTTTCGAAAACAAAATCGGATCGGCAACTTTCTTACTTCGTCAGCTCCACTGCACTGTGCAGTGGTGGCACTGGCCCGCGAAGCAGCAACAGCGCCAAAACCATCCCGATCAGAGCGGCAATCGCAGCGACCACCATTGCGCTGTCAAAGGCGTTGTCCTGCAAATCCCGCAGAGCCTCAGCCAGAGCTGTTCCTGCCGTCGGCTCCAAGCTGGTGAGTAACTGCTGGACCTCGCCAGGTTTGCCGTGGGTCAGCGCATGCGCCAGATCAGCACGCTGCGTTGATCCGGAGGGCAGTGCGTCAATCACTTCGGACAAGCCACGACGTATGGTGATAGACTCTGCCAACCCACCGACCACTGCCCCCATGGTTGCTCCGAAATAGAGACAGGCGTTAATCACGCCTGAGCCCTGTCCAACATGCTCTTCGGGCAGAAGGCGCAGGCCAAGGCGCGGCAGGAGCGAGAAACAGATACCCAACCCGATCCCGACGATCAGCAGCTTCCACCAGATCTCGGAATATTGCGTGGTATTCGAGACTGTCGTCAGCAACAGGAACCCACATGCCATTGCCCCCAGTCCGATCGCAACCGGCCACTGGAAACTGTAGGGTGCCAGAAACCGGGGCGCGGTGACAGATATGACAAACATGCTGAGGCTAAGCGGCATGATCGCCAATCCCGCGCCGATGGAGGTATAGCCAAAGGCATCCGGCGATTGCACAAACGTGTTGAAATAGACAAAGAAACAGAAAAGCGTGAAACCGGTAAAGAACATTCCCGCGGCGGCCATGAAATAACGCGGATGACGGAAATACCGCAGCTCGATCAACGGGTCATCACTGCGACGCGAGACAATGACCAGCAGGACGGTCGCCAGGGCCGCCACAGCCAGCGGTATTAGCGTCAGTGGTGTGCTCCACCCGCCGCTTTCCCCATTGCTAAGCGCAAAGGACAGCGGCCCGAGAAATAGCAGAATGGCAACTGCTCCGGGATAGTCGAAACGTGCCCCGGCAAGGCGCGTGTCAGGCACGTACTTCCGTTTGCTGACATGCAATCCAATGGTGAAGGCCACGACCAGCAGAACCAGATCGGCGGCAAACACCGCGCGCCAGCTAATGTAATGCCCAAAGGCACCGCCTACGATGGGACCAACTCCGATAGCCAGCCCGACAATCGCGCCCCAGAAACCGGTGACACCGGCTCTCTGTTCCTCAGGTGTCGCCGCTGTCAGCAGGGAAAGAGAAGTTCCGAACAACGCCGCTGCCCCCGCGCCTTGCGCACCGCGCCCGATTAACAGCATGGTTGCGTCTTGCGCAAACAGGACCGAGCCAGACCCAAAGGCAAAGACGACCATACCAAAGAAGAAAACCCCCATCTTGCCGGTGATATCGCCCAGACGACTGACGATGGTAACAAGTGAGGCGCTTGCGACGGTATAGATCGCCATTACCCATTGCAGGCCGGACGGTGTCAGGTCGAATTCGGCCTTCAGGTTAGGTAGGATCGTCGCAACGGCGGTGGTGTTAAACCCTACAACCATCATGCAGATTGCCGTCATTGCCAGCACCACGCGGGCGCGGGCTTGTGGGGTTACGTCTGTCGGCGTCTTTCCGTTCATCGTGTCACCCTGAGCTTGTGGCTCTTTACCGCAATTTATCAGTAGATTAGCGATTTTTGCAGCCACGCATAGGGTTTACGTCAAATCCAATAGGTCAAGGCCAGCGGTAGAACGAGTATGGTCGTCAAGGTAGACACTAGGATGAACCCGGCGACATCCGGGCCGTATTCCGGCACGTGCTGGTCAATGAACAGGTATGTTGCCACCGAGGATGGCATCAGGCAGCACAGGATCAGGGCGCCGCGCTCGGCACCCGTGAAGCCGAAGAGCCAGACCAGACCCATGGCAATACCCACAGCCATGACCAGATGCAGTCCGGTCAGCAAGACTGCACGCCCCAGACTGGCAATCCTTAGCGTCGCCAGCGTGTGGCCCAGTGTCAGCAACATCAGCGGGATCGACAACCCGCCCAGGATATCGAAGGACTTGGCGATCGGTTGCGGCAGGCTGGTCCCTGTGGCCATCAGGATCAACGACAGGGCCACGGCATAGATGATCGGTGATGTGACCAGCTTTCTAACCGAGAACACACCGGCCGGGATCCACATTCCAACGGTAAAGATGCTGATCAGGACAACGACGACAAAGGCCATTGTGTAGGCCATCCCCGCGTCGCCCAGCGCCAGCAGAGTGATCGGCAGGCCGATATTGCCCACATTCCCATGCATCAGGGGCGTCAGGAACGCCCTTACAGGCAGGCGCAGAAGCCGCAAAGCCACAAAGCCCAGAACGCCAAAGCTGGCCACAGCCAGCGCAGCAGCGCTCATCATATCCAGAAACGTGCCCACATTCAGCTTGGTGCCCGCCAGATGCGACAGGATCAGGGTCGGATAGCCGACCCGCGAGACGATCCCTCCGACCACTTTATTGTCAAACGGAGACTTGGTAAGCGCCAGCCCATACCCGATGCCCACGCAAATCAGGACCGGTAAAACCACGTTCAGAACGCTCAGGAACAGTTGCTCCAACCGGTATCCTCCTGTCCGATCCTCGATTAAAGAGTGAATCACGGGCCCGGTTTTGGCAAGCATGGCGTTCTAAACTGCCAAAGCGATTGGGTTTTCCAAATTAGAGCCTGATATTGGTCGAAACAACGCCCCGAGGTTCTTTTCTTCCCCGCTGACACAACATATAGTGGCTAATAACAACGTGTGGACAAACACGGCAGGGCTTGGGAACGACGGCATGGCACATATCATCGTAGTGGGGAACGAAAAGGGCGGCGCAGGCAAATCGACCGTTTCCATGCATGTGGCCACCGCTCTGGCGCGTCTGGGCCGCAAGGTCAGCACGCTGGATCTTGACCTGCGGCAGCGAAGCTTGGGACGCTATTTCGAGAACCGGGCGAACTTTTTGAAAAACGCTGAGGCAAGCCTGCCCAGCCCACGCCACCACGACCTGCCCGAGATCGACGCCAGCACCCTGAAACCTGGCGAGAATATCTATGACCATCGCCTGTCGGCGGCTGTTTCGCAGCTTGAGAATGACAGCGATTTTATCCTGATCGACTGCCCTGGCTCACATACCCGTCTCAGCCAAGTGGCGCATTCGCTGGCCGATACGCTGATCACACCGCTGAACGACAGTTTCATTGATTTCGACCTGCTAGCCCGGATTGACTCCAAAGGTGAGAAGATCCTCGGCCCGTCGGTCTATTCCGAAATGGTTTGGAACGCGCGGCAATTGCGGGCGCAGGCAGGCTTGAAACCGATCGACTGGGTCGTCGTGCGCAACCGGGTCGGTACTCAGCGCATGGTCAACAAGGAAAAAATGCAACGCGCGATCGAGATGCTGTCGCAACGCATCGGGTTCCGCGTCGCTTCGGGCTTTTCCGAGCGGGTCATCTTCCGTGAGCTTTTTCCTCGCGGCCTGACCCTGCTGGACCTCAAAGATATAGGCGTCAAACAGCTGAACATCTCTAACATCGCAGCGCGTCAGGAACTGCGCGACATGATGCGCGAGTTGAACTTGCCCGGCGTCGAAATCGACTTCTAGGCGCTACTTGAACCCCTTCCCCACCAGACCGCGCCGCCCCCTTTCGGGCACGACAGCCTAAGATGCGCGACGGAAGCGTTCGAATGTTATCCAGACAGTGTCGCGAGAGGCCTCGGTGAAGCGGCACTTCTTGAGGATTGATTGAGATGCAATATTGCTCTCGTGCACAACCGCAAAAAGCCGAATAATCTCAGGGTTTTGACGCAAGCACTGAGTGCAGAATTGCGCCACGACAGAGCTGGCATACCCTTTGCCCCAATGCTGCTCACCGATCCAATAGCTGATTTCGGCGCTGTCTTGTCCCACTCTCAGCATTCGGGCTTGTCCGATGACAGTGTCGTCTATCGAAGCGGCCAAGACTTCGTGATGGTCTTCACCCGTCAACTCGATCAACTGTCGCGCGTCATCCTCGCTGATTGGGCCCGGGTATCGGTCGGGCAAATAATGCCACAAGCGTTCTGACGACAGCATGGCAGCATAGTCAGCTGCATCCTGCGCCTGCCAAGGGCGTAACTGAATTTGCCGAGATTGAGGCCGGCTGGATGTTTCAGATATGTCATCCTCACAGAGCAGAGGCACCCATCCGATTTGCACAGGATCATATGCCAATTCAATGCCGCGCACCTTGCACCAGTCAATTTCGCCCTGCGAAAGGACACCCTGCGAACGCGAAGTTGGCAATTGGATTGAGTCTCGCAACGCGCGGACGCCGTCAGTTCTAGCGAATTCGTTTTGAATATTCATGAAATCCTCCGAGCAAACGCACCAAAAACAAGCGCTCTAAAATAGGCCACTTGGTAATGATGGTTGTTTCGGCCCAGTATAATAGCCTATTGTGTTAGAATCTTTGATTGGAAAAACCTATCAATGGAATTGCAACTGACGCTAAAACAACTGGCTTACTTTCGAGCGCTGGCCGAAACTGGTCACTACAGAAAAGCCGCTGAGCGGATAGGTATCAGCCAGCCATCTCTCAGCCTGCAGATTGCCAATCTCGAAGCCGCGCTTGAACTGAAACTGGTCGAGCGCGGCAGAGCCGGAGCTGTGCTGACACCTGAAGGGCGCGAAGTACTGGAAAAAACTCGGAGCATCTTGTCAGAGGTCGCTTTGCTGCAAGAAACTTCCGGTCGGATGAAATCCGAGCTTGCGGGCACGTTCCGACTAGGATCATCACCAACCCTCGGCCCGTACCTTTTGCCACGTGTTTTTCACCACCTGCACGAAAACCACCCGAGCCTAAAACTGATCGTGCGAGATGGGGCACCGTCCGAGCTGTTGCAAGAGCTTCTGAGCGGGGTGCACGATTTCATTTTGACGCAACTGCCGGTGAGCTCGTCAGACGTCACGATCCTACGCCTGCTTCGGGAACCTCTGAAACTTGCGGTGGCCCGAAATCACCGCCTTGCCCAAAAAGAATTGGCCAATGACGAAGATCTGAAGGGTGAGAGCATTCTGGCGCTCTCTCGTCGATTCACGCTTCACAACCAAGTTGCAGACCTCGCCAATAGCTTGGGGGCCAACCTCCTCTACGACTACGAAGGCACGAGTCTTGACGCAATTCGGCAGATGACAGCGATGAATATCGGCGTGTCCTTCCTTCCGTCGCTTTACGCCGCATCTGAAATTCCAGAGGTTGGCGGAGATGTGGTTCTGGTGCCCTATCGCCCGGGACGGTTGAACAGGTCCATCGGTCTGGTTTGGCGAAAATCTAGCGGTCACCACCAGACGTTCGCCTTCCTTTCGGAGATTATTCTAAGTGTCGCCAGAAATGAGTTTTCGGGACTGGTCAGCATCGAAGGCTAGGAGGATTGCGTTTGGACCGATTTGCCTGCGAGCAGGTGTTTCTATTTCAGGATAGAAACCCGAATTTGGCCAATCCGCTCTGGAATCTCTTTTCAGAGATCGACGCAACAGGTCTGAGCAAGAGGAAAACCTGCGACCGCCGTCTGTACGCTGCAGCACTTCAGCCGTCACCCACAGTCGCGATCAGAGCTTTGGCCAAAGGCAGTGGCGAATATCCCAACCGTGACGGCGTCAGCCCCAAACGCACCACCACCATATCATGCGAGGGAAAAATGCCGACGGATTGGCCGTCATGACCCTGCAGCCAGACGGTGTCCTCGAATTGCGGCTCACCACGTGGGCCGTCCAACCACATATGCCCTTTGGCATAAGCCCCGTCTGAGGTCGCGACGGGTTCAAACATCCAATCGGTGTAGCCTTCGGGCAAGATCCGCTGCCCTTTCCAAACACCGCCCTGTAGCAGAAACTGCCCAAAGCGCGCCCAGTCGCGCGCGGTGGCGTACATGTAGCTTGAGCCCACAAATGTATCCGCCCCATCGGTCTCCACCACAGCTGAGTGCATGCCCAGAGGGTCGAACAACGCTGTGCGGGGGTAGCTGAGGTCGCCCTCTTCAAGCTGGCCCTGCCACACACGAGACAGAACTGTGGACGTGCCCGAGGAATAGCTGAACTCGGTCGCCGTGGGATATGCAGCGGGGCGTCCGGCGGCGAAATCGACCATGTCATCCTTGAGATACAGCATGCGCGTTACGTCCGAGACGTCGCCATATTCCTCATCCCATTGCAGGCCACTGGACATGGCCAGCATGTCCTCGACCGTGATGTCGCGGCGCGAGTCTTCGGCCCAGTCGGGGAAAACATCCGTAAGATCATCGCCCAGCGCCATGTCGCCCGACTGGATCAGCGTACCAATCAACCCTGCGGTGATCGTTTTGGTCATCGACCATCCCAGCAAGGGCGTTTCGGTGTCAAAGCCATCAGCATAAGCCTCGGCAATGATGCGTCCATCCTTGACGACCACGACCGCGCGATAGCCTTCGCCCAGCAAGGACGGGTCCGACAAAACATCGGTCAGCGCGGGGTTCGCGGACAGAACGACCTCATTTCCATGCGGCCAAAGACCGTTGGGTACAGGTGCGGGTTCGGGCAGCGTGTGATCTGTCAGCTCTACGTCGTGCACATTAGTGCATCCCAATCCGGGGCGGTATTGGGATGTGGCCGGAGCGAAGAATCCAAACATCCGCGCCTCAACCGATTGGGCCTGTTCGTCGACACTGACCGAAACCTGCTTCAGCAAGGGATGTCCCGGCGCTTGCACATCGCTTTGTAGCACGGTATCGGCATCGCGCCCGGCCAGGAACACGTTCGAACAGACGATCTTGGCCGAATAGTTGGTGCCCACTTTCAACAAATCCGGTGGCGCGATCCACAGGTAGCCACCTGCTGCAACAACAGCCAGCGCGCATGCGCCAACCGCGTATTTTAGAACCTTCTCGAACATGCGCCCCTTTCGGACCTCAGCGGCCCGCCCCTCTATGCCATTTGATCAGAGGGTTTCACCCCCGCGAACATCGCGCCACCGTTACGTTGCGTTCTTGACCTCTGACTTTTTGGCGCCGCTTGCTTGTTTGTATATGGTGAAAAGTTCTTTCGGTTCGTTAACGCCGCGCAACATGTAGCGCCCGACAGAGATCAACTCCTGCGCGCAGGGTTGAGCGGCACGGGCAACGTCGTCGGAGACGAGAATCCTCTGGCCCAACGACCGGTGCATCCCGGCAATCCGGGCCGCCTGATTCACCGCAGGACCAATCACCGTGAAATCCAGCCGAGTTTCTGATCCGATATTGCCATAGAGGATCTCACCCGAATGCAGCGCCAGGGTGAAATTTGCCACCCTCTGCCCATCTACCAGTCGCCGCGCGTTCAGCTCTTCCATCCGGCTTTGCAGCATGGCGACAGCGGCCAGAGCCGCGCGGGCATCAGCGTCGCTCTCTCCCACGTCGAACATGGCCATCAGCCCGTCACCCATGAATTTCAGGATGTTGCCGCCATTGTCGTGCACGACGCCCACGGCAACGGCAAGATAGTCGTTCAGCATGTCTATGATCTCGTGACCCGGCAGATCCTCGGACAGGGTGGTGAAGCCTTCGAGGTCGAAGTTCCAGATCACCGCATCAATCTGTTGCAACGAACCGCGACGGATCTCGCCAGACAGGACACGCCGCCCCGCATCGCGTCCAAGGTAGACGCGCATCAGATCCTTGGCCATGGTCTGGTTCTTGGCGGATTTCAACGCAAGCCCAAGATGCGGCAGAGCTACATGGATTTTCCCCAGATCGCTGTCATCAAAACCGGTGGGAGCGTCGCTGGTCCAGGACATCAGCACTCCGTCACCGATCTTTTTCTCACCCGCCGGACGGACCTGTTCGGAGCGTTCAAACGACACGCCCGTTGCGTAGTAATCCGTCGCTCCGATCTCGCGCAGGTCATTCAACAAGGGGAAACGGCTTGGTTCGTTCTGGTCCACCAACCGCACGCGCAGGTCATCCATGTCCTCATGCAAAAGCGCATAGAGAGGGCTGCGTTGCCAGACTTCGCTGGGGGTGTCGGTGTTTGCGAACCGCTCGGATTCCCCGCCGGAATCCCGATACCAGCTATAGCCAGTGCCGCCATAAAGCGGATGCAGCGTCGACTGCGCCGCGTGGAATCGCATCAGGGGAAGGCCCAGATCAATCAGGCGGTTGCAAAAGCCATCCAGCAATTCTTCCTGACCAGCCCCTTCAAGCCCTTTGGAAACAAGCCAGTCGATAAGGTCAAAGATAGGATCTGAAGAGGTCATGGAATTGTCCGTCAAAGTACTGCCCTGAATGTGGGCTGCGTGATGGAAATTACCAGACCTTAAGCCATCCCTGCCAGTCGCCGCAGCATTTTCCTCAGCATGGCGGCCTCTTCTTCCGAGAATGCGCCCGCCAGTTTCGCGTCATAGCGCTCAGCTATACCGCTCAGTTCACGATAGACGGTCTGACCGGCGGGCGTCAGCGTCAGCCATTCGACCCTTCGGTCATCCTCATCCCTTGTACGTTTGAGGTAGCGGCTTTGTTCCAGCTTATACACCGCGCGGCTGATCTTGGTTTTGTGCAGCTTCGCGCGCTTGCCAATCTCTTTCGCGGTCAGAGTGCCGAAGACACCCAGATGGAACAGCACCCGCCATTCACTGCGCAGCATGCCATAGCGTTCCTTGTAGAGGCGCTGAAACTCCAATGAGGCTGCTTCAGCTGCCTGATTCAACAGGAACGGCAAAAAATTCTGCAGATCAAAATCATCTTTTTCTTGGGACATGCTTGTTAGTTACAAAAACAACTAATAATTCACAAGCAGAAAACCGAGGAGTTCACGATGTCCAACAAGGCTGAACCGCATGGTCTGACGCAGGCCGTCACACCTGTAGGAACGCATCCCGGCTATATGCCAGGCTTCGGCAATGACTTTGAGACCGAGGCTTTGCCTGGCGCGTTGCCGCAGGGCATGAACAGCCCGCAACGCTGCAACTATGGCCTCTATGGCGAACAGCTCAGCGGCACGGCCTTCACGGCCAATCCGCCCGAGCGGACGTGGTGCTACCGCATTCGCCCGTCGGTCAAGCATTCGCATCGCTATGAGAAAATCGACCTGCCCTATTGGAAGTCCGCGCCCTGTATCGACCCGGATGTGATCAGCCTTGGTCAGTATCGCTGGGACCCGGTTCCGCATTCTGACGCCTCTTTGACCTGGCTGACCGGTATGCGCACCATGACAACGGCGGGGGATGTGAACACGCAGGTCGGCATGGCCAGCCATGTCTATCTGGTCACCGACTCGATGGTGGACGACTATTTCTTCTCGGCCGATTCCGAGCTGCTGGTGGTTCCGCAAGACGGCCGCCTGCGGTTTGTGACCGAGCTTGGGATCATTGATCTGGAGCCACAGGAAATCGCGATCCTGCCGCGCGGGTTGCTCTACCGTGTTGAAGTGCTGGAAGGTCCCGCTCGGGGCTTTGTCTGCGAGAATTACGGGCAGAAATTCGAACTGCCAGGGCGCGGTCCGATTGGTGCCAATTGCATGGCCAATCCGCGCGACTTCAAAGTGCCCGTCGCGGCGTTCGAGGACCGAGAGGTGCCTTCAACCGTGACGATCAAATGGTGCGGGCAGTTCCACGTCACTCAGATCGGTCATAGCCCGCTGGACGTAGTGGCCTGGCACGGCAACTATGCGCCCTATAAATACGACCTGCGCACCTACTGCCCGGTCGGCGCAATCTTGTTCGACCACCCGGATCCGTCGATTTTCACCGTCCTGACGGCCCCTTCGGGCCAGCCCGGCACAGCCAATATCGACTTCGTCCTGTTCCGCGAGCGTTGGATGGTGGCCGAAGACACCTTCCGCCCGCCGTGGTACCACAAGAACATCATGTCCGAGCTGATGGGCAATATCTACGGCCAGTATGACGCCAAACCTCAGGGCTTTGTTCCCGGCGGCATGAGCCTGCACAACATGATGATCCCCCACGGCCCGGACCGCGAAGCGTTCGAAAAGGCCTCAAACGCCAATCTGGGGCCGGACAAGCTGGATCACACGATGTCCTTCATGTTCGAAACCCGCTTCCCACAGCATCTGACCGCCTTCGCCGCGACCGAGGCCCCCTTGCAGGACGACTATATTGACTGCTGGTCCTCGCTTAAGAAAAAGTTCGATGGAACACCGGGAAAGAAATAACCTGCCATGAGCTTTGATATCTGGATCACCTATGTCGCCACCGTCCTGCTGCTGATGAGCACTCCAGGACCAAGCCAGCTTCTGATGCTGTCGAACTCGGCCACCAACGGGCTGCGCCGGGGCGTGTTCACGGCTGCTGGTGATCTGACGGCGAACCTGTTGCAGATGTTGGCGGCGGGTCTCGGGCTTGCCGCGATCATTGCGGCCTCGGGCACCGCGCTGGCTGTGATCAAATGGCTGGGCGTCGCATATCTTGTCTTTCTCGGCGTCAAAGCGATTGTCAAAGCCAAACCTCAAACAGCGCAAACCGCACAGCTGGCCAGCCGAAAAACCTTGTGGATGCAGGGCTTCATCACTTCAGCCGCCAATCCCAAAGCAGTAGTGTTCTTTGCCGCACTGTTTCCGCTGTTCATCGACAGCGCGCTGCCCTTCTGGCCGCAATTCGCGATCCTCTCAGCCACCTATCTGATCATGGACGGCTTGTTTCTGACCGCTTACGGTGCCAGCGCCAGTTGGCTCGCGACGCGGCTCAAAGGGTCTGCGCGGCTGTGGTTGGATCGCGCGGGTGGCGGGTTCATGATTCTGGCTGCCGTTCTGCTGGGGCTGAAGTCCCTGCGAGACGCTCAATAAACCAAGACAAGGATCAAAAGATGCCTTTGCTGAAATCCTGGGTCGCCTCGGCCAATGACGCGACCCATCCCTTTCCGTTGAACAACCTGCCCTATGGGGTCTTTGCCCTTAGCGATGAGGAGCCCAGATGCGGCGTTGCCATTGGGGACATGATCCTGGATGTCACCGCAGCCGAGGCCGAAGGGGTCATCACTCTGACCGATGAGCCGCTTTTCGACCTGCCGTTCTGGAACCCTTTGATGGAGCAAGGCCCTGCCGTCTGGGCCGCCCTGCGCGACCGCCTAACGGCGCTTCTGTCCGAAGGCGCGACGGAGCAAGAGGTGGTGGAGCCCTTGCTGGTACCGCAAAGCGCGGTTGTCATGCACATGCCCTTCGCGGTCAGCGAATACACCGATTTCTACGCCGGCCGGCATCACGCCTTCAACGTGGGCTCGATGTTCCGGGACCCCGAGAACGCGCTGCCGCCGAACTGGCTGCATATACCGATTGGGTATAATGGCCGGGCATCCTCGGTCGTGGTGTCGGGTACGGATATCCGCCGTCCGTGGGGGCAACTGAAGTCGCCCGATCAGGACAAACCCGCCTTCCTGCCCAGCCGCCGCTTCGACTTTGAGCTTGAAATGGGGGCAATCGTTGGCACTCCGTCCGACGGCCCGATCTCGGTGCAGCAGGCGGACGATCATATCTTCGGCTACGTTCTGCTGAACGACTGGTCCGCCCGTGACATTCAAGCGTGGGAGTATCAGCCCCTTGGGCCGTTCCAAGCCAAGGCCACGGCCACATCAATCAGCCCTTGGATCGTAACCAAACCAGCGCTGGAACCGTTCCGCTGTGACACTCCCGAACGCGAATTCGAGTTGCTGGATCACCTAAAGGATTGTGGCCCGATGCTCTATGACCTTTCGCTTGAGGTGACGCTGGCCCCCGAAGGCCAGGCGGCGACCACAATCACCCGCACGAATTACAGCGAGATGTACTATTCCGCCGCACAACAACTGGCCCATCACGCCAGCTCAGGCTGCCCGATGAACACCGGTGATCTGCTGGGCTCCGGCACGATTTCCGGGCCGACGCGCGATACCCGAGGTTCGCTGCTGGAACTCAGCTGGGGCGGCAAGGACCCGTTGAGCCTTGAGACTGGTGAGTCCCGCAGCTTCCTTGAAGACGGAGACACGCTCACCCTGTCCGGCTCTGCGCAAGGGGATGGCTATACAATCGGGTTCGGAACCTGCCATGGCACTGTACTTCCGGCGCTGGAGGACCCTCTCAAACCCTGAGCCATGCCGCACAGCACCTGTGTGCCGGTGTTGGTAGGATTGAGGACCAAGACCGCCTAGGTTCATTGCATCCAAGCAATGAGGCCCCCGATGTCTGAGATCACCGGCTATCACGCCCATGTCTATTTCGACGCCGACACACAGGATTTAGCGCAACACATCTGCGAAGAGGCGGCCCGCCTTTTTCCTGTGCAGATGGGACGCATGCACGCGCGCCCGGTTGGCCCGCATCCGAGGTGGAGCTGCCAACTGGGCTTTGCCGCCGACGCGTTTGATCAGGTCATCCCGTGGTTGATGTTCAACCGGCAGGGCCTGACGATCTTCACCCATGCTGAGACCGGCGATCACTTGGCCGACCACCGTGATCACGCGTTGTGGATGGGAGAGCTTTTGGATCTGGACCTGTCGATTTTCGACAAGGCCTAGCCCAACGCCCGCGCCTGATCCCTAAGCACGAATTTCTGAACCTTGCCGGTGGATGTCTTGGGCAAAGTCCCGAACACCACGGTCTTGGGTGCTTTGAAATGGGCCATGTTGTCCCGGCAGAACGCAATCAGATCAGCCTCGGTTGCGCTGGCCTCGGGCTTTAGCTCAACGAAAGCGCAGGGGGTTTCACCCCATTTCTCATCCGGGCGGGCGACCACTGCGGCCTCCATGACGGCAGGGTGCTTGTAAAGAACCCCCTCAACCTCGACGGATGAGATATTCTCACCGCCCGAGACAATGATGTCCTTGGACCGGTCCTTCAGCGCGACATAACCATCGGGGTACATCACCCCCAGATCGCCCGAGGCAAACCAACCGCCGTTGAACGCCTTGTCGGTGGCATCGGGGTTCTTGAGGTAGCCTTTCATCACCACATTGCCCTGCATGAAGATCTCACCCATGGTTTCGCCATCGGCGGGCACAGGCTCTAGCGTTTCGGGATCGGCCACCATCAGGCCCGAAAGCGCCGAATAGCGCACGCCTTGCCGAACCTTGAGGGCGGCCCGTTCAGCCGCGCTCTTCTGGTTCCATTCATCCTTCCACGCGCAGACGACCGAAGGGCCATAAGTCTCGGTCAGGCCGTAGACATGGGTCACCTCGACGCCCATCCCCTCCATCGCTTCGATTACGGCGGCAGGCGGCGGGGCACCGGCAGTCATCACTTTGATCTGGTGGTCGAAATCCTTGAGGTGATCGGGGGCATGCGCCAGCATGTTCAGCACGATCGGCGCGCCACAGAAATGGGTGACTTTCTCTTCCCGGAAGGCGGCATAGATCGGCTCGGCCCGAACCGCACGCAAGCAGACCGAGACCCCGGCATTCAGCGCCATGGCCCAGGGGAAACACCAGCCATTGCAGTGGAACATCGGCAGGGTCCACAGGTAGACCGAATGCTTCGGCATGCCCCAATCCAGCAGGTCGGACTGGGCGTTCAGGGCCGCGCCTCGGTGGTGATAGACCACGCCCTTGGGGTTGCCGGTCGTGCCAGAGGTGTAGTTGAGCGTGATCGCGTCCCACTCATCCGCGGGCAGAGACCATTCAAACTCGGGGTCGCCTTCATCCAGCAGGGCCTCATAAGTCAGGCTGCCAAGGCGTTCGCCACCCTCAAAACTGGGATCTTCGATATCGATCACCAGAAGGTCATGATCGACCTGCGGCAGCGCCTCTTTAACGACGGCGGAAAACTCAGGGTCGACCAGCAGCACCTTGGCCTCGGAGTGGTTAAGGATGAAGGCGATGATCGGCGCATCGAGGCGCGTGTTGATCGCGTTCAAAACAGCGCCAACCATGGGAATGCCAAAATGGGCCTCATAGAGCTCAGGGATGTTCGCGGCGATGATCGAGACGGTATCGCCCTTGCCCACCCCACGGGCCGTCAGGGCGCTGGCAAGACGGCGGCAGCGCGCATAGGTCTGCGCCCAGCTGTAGCGACGGTCTCCATAGACGACGGACGGGTAATCGGGATACACCGCCGCCGTCCGTTCAATGAAGCTTAGCGGGGATAGCGGCGTGTAATTCGCACGGTTCTTATCCAGATGACGCTCATACATATTGGCTGCTTGCATCCGCCAACCCTCCCAATTCGCGTGTGTCGCCACATGACCATAAACACGGGGCTGTGACCATCTTGTAGAAATACGACAAGTGGCGGGGCTCTGGCGATACGCTATGATGACATCTGGCCCTATATTCGCGACCCCATTCGCGGTGATCTGGGCCATCGCAATTTCATGCTATCGTGGGACCGATCCCGCAATCTGCACACCGCATCAGACTGAAAGGACATGTCATGGACGGCACGTTCAACGAAAACGATCTTTCCCGCGTGGTCGAGGCCGACCGCGCCCATATCTGGCACCACCTGATCCAGCATAAACCCTTTGAAACAAACGATCCCCGCATCATTGTCGAAGGCAAAGGCATGCGTGTCTGGGACCAGAAAGGCAAAGAGCATCTGGATGCGGTCTCGGGCGGCGTCTGGACGGTGAACGTCGGCTATGGCCGCGAATCCATCTGCAAGGCGGTCTATGATCAGCTGATGAAGCTTTGCTATTTTGCGAATTCGGCAGGGTCGATTCCCGGTTCTATCTTCGCAGAAAAGCTGATTGAAAAGATGCCGGGCATGAGCCGCGTCTACTATATGAACTCGGGTTCTGAGGCGAATGAGAAAGCCTTCAAGATGGTTCGCCAGATCGCCCACAAGAAATACGGCGGCAAGAAGACCAAGATCCTGTATCGCGACCGCGACTATCACGGCTCGACCCTGGCGGCGATGTCGGCGGGTGGTCAGGATGAGCGCAACGCGCAATACGGCCCGTTTGCTCCGGATTTCGTACGTGTTCCCCATTGCATGGAATACCGCAAGCACGAACTGAACGGCGCGCCGGAAGAGAACTTTGGCGAATGGGCCGCGGACCAGATCGAAGAGGTCATCCTGCGCGAAGGGCCAGACACCGTTGGCGCACTTTGCCTTGAGCCGGTGACCGCAGGTGGCGGCGTGATCGAAGCACCCGAAGGCTACTGGCAGCGCGTTCAGGAGATCTGCAAGAAGTACGATGTGCTGCTGCATATTGATGAGGTCGTGTGCGGCGTCGGTCGGACAGGCACTTGGTTCGGCTACCAGCAGTATGGCGTGAAGCCTGACTTTGTCACCATGGCCAAAGGCGTTGCCTCGGGCTATGCGGCCATCGCCTGTCTGGTTACCACCGAAGAGGTCTTTGACATGTTCAAAGACGATGCGGCGGATCCGATGAACTACTTCCGCGACATCTCGACCTTCGGGGGCTGCACCGCTGGCCCGGCGGCTGCGATCGAGAATATGCGTATCATCGAGGATGAGAACCTGCTGGGCAACTGCGTCGACATGGGCGATCGCATGATGGGTAACCTGCAAGCGCTAATGGAGAAGCATAAGGTCATCGGCGATGTGCGCGGCAAAGGCCTGTTCCTGGGCGCTGAACTGGTTGCAGACCGCTCCACGCGTGAACCGATGGACGAAAAGAAGGTACAGGCCGTGGTGGCAGACTGCATGGCGCAGGGTGTCATCATCGGCGCGACCAACCGCTCGCTGCCGGGTCGCAACAACACGCTGTGTTTCTCGCCTGCGCTCATCGCGACGGCGGATGATATCGACCAGATCACCGATGCGGTCGACGGCGCGCTGGGACGTGTGTTCGGCTAGAGAATGAAAAACGGGAAACCGGGCAATCGCGCCCCGGTTTCCCGACCTCTGGGTCGCAAGCCTTTTTACTAACCAGAAGATCAGACACACCTCTTGCTCTTGCGTATCAACCGGCGCAGACTTGCATGCAGAGGAGTGTATCATGACACCCAAAACCTCAGACACGGACCCGTCGGGCGATATGGCATCGCCGCAAGGTGCAGCGCTCAAGGTCAACACTGTAAGCGCGCAGGATATCAAGGACTCGTTGAAGGCGGGCGTGGCGGACTTTCTGGCCCGCCCTGTCATGAGCGGGTTTTTCGGCCTGTTCTACGCCGTTTTTGGCCTTGTCTTTGTGTGGTGCCTGATCTGGCTCGGCAAGGTCTGGATGATCATTCCGGCCATTGTGGGCTTTCCACTGGTCGCGCCCTTTGCCGCTGCCGGGCTGTATGAAATGTCCCGACGATTGCAGAGTGGGGAACAGTTCGGCTGGTCCGATATCCTGACGGTGATGGCCAATCAACGCAAACGCGAGATGGGCTGGATGGCCTTTGTCACCCTGTTTATATTCTGGGTTTGGGTCTATCAGGTGCGCCTTTGGTTGGCGATCATCCTGCAGAATGCCTCCTTCTCGGATTTTGACGGGTTTCTGAACACCGTCTTCTTCACGTCCGAGGGCTGGACGTTTCTAGCCATTGGCACCTGCATCGGCGCGGGCCTTTCGGCCGTGCTGTTTTCGGTCACCGTCGTCGCTATGCCGCTGCTTCTGGACCGAGAGACCAACTTCGTATCGGCCATGCTGGCCTCGATCCGGGTCGTCACCGAGAACCCGGTGGTGATGCTGGGTTGGGCGGCAATCATCTCGGCAACCATGCTGCTCTCGCTGATCCCAGCCTTTCTGGGCCTGATCTTCACCCTGCCGATCCTTGGCCACACCACGTGGCACCTATATCAGCGTGCCGTTCCACCAGCCGAGGATTGATCTTGGCCCCATTAGGGGACAGGCACATCCGAAACAAAAAGGACCGCCCCAAATGGGACGGCCCTTTGTTCACTGTCTCTCTTTTCAGAGATCAGGCAGCCAGAGCGGCCTGAGCTTTGGCGACGATCGCACCGAACGCTTCCGGTTCGTGTACGGCCAGGTCGGCCAGAACTTTGCGGTCCACTTCGATACCGGCCAGGTTCAGGCCGTTGATGAAGCGGGAATATGTCAGAGCCTCGTCATGCGAACGGACAGCAGCGTTGATACGCTGAATCCACAGCGCGCGGAAGTTGCGCTTGCGGTTCTTACGGTCGCGAGTTGCATACTGGTTGGCCTTGTCTACGGCCTGACGGGCAACTTTGAAGGTGCTCTTGCGGCGGCCATAGTAACCTTTGGCGGCCTTGATAACCTTCTTGTGACGGGCGTGAGTTACGGTTCCACCTTTAACGCGGGACATCTCTTAATCTCCTCTTAGCGGTCGTAGGGCATGTAGCCCTTGACGATCTTGGCGTCGGGGGCGGACAGGGTGGTGTTGCCACGAGCATCGCGGATGAACTTCTTGGTCCGCTTGATCATGCCGTGCCGTTTGCCGGCCTGGCCAGCAAGGACCTTACCGGTCGCAGTCACCTTGAAGCGCTTCTTGGCGCTCGACTTGGTCTTCATCTTAGGCATTTCCGTCTCCTTTCAGGGTTCGGTACTAAACGCGACTCGGCATGCCATCTCGGCCGGTCACGCGATCAGATGCGCCGTTTACGCAAGTTCGGTCATACTGGCAAGGGGGTTTGGCTCAGAATCTGCGCTTTTCGCAGTGGCCAATGCACCGGGGCAGCACAGGGCTGCCCCGGTAAAGTGTTTAGTGGCTGAATTTGCGGATTTCGCCGCTCTTCAGACGTTCGGAGTAGGAGGCCAGCTCCTGACGCACCACTTTCATCAGGAAGTAGAGCGCAAAGACGTTCACAACCGCCATCGCAAAGATCGCCGCATCCGAGAAGTCGATGACCGGGCCAAGGTTGGCCGCCGCACCAATGACAACGAAGATGCAGAAGATGATCTTGAAGACCAACTCTTTGGTTTGGCCTTCGCCGAACAGATAGGTCCAGGCCTTGAGGCCATAATAGGACCAGCTGATCATCGTCGAGAAGGCAAACAGGACCACGGCAATCGCCAGAATGAACGGGAACCAGCTGAACGCGCTGCCGAAGGCCGCCGAGGTCAGGCTGACGCCGGTATTGCCGTCGACCGTTGCAATCGCATTGCCCGCTTCGTTTAGCATGTAGTTGCCGGTTGCCGGGTCAACGATCAGTTGCTGGGTGATGATGATCACCAGCGCAGTCATGGTACAGATCACAACCGTGTCGATGAACGGCTCAAGCAGCGAGACGAAGCCCTCGGTGATCGGTTCTTTGGTCCGCACGGCCGAGTGCGCAATCGCCGCGGAACCCACGCCCGCTTCGTTCGAGAACGCCGCACGACGGAAGCCCTGGATCAGCGCACCGACCATGCCGCCAGCAACGCCAAGCCCGGTGAAGGCACCTGCGAAGATCTGACCAAAGGCCCAGCCGATCTGGTCGGCGTGCATCAGGATGATGACCAGCGCCGCCAGCACGTACATGACACCCATGAACGGCACGACCTTTTCGGTCACGCGCGCAATGGATTTCAGGCCACCCACGATCACCGCAAAGACGATGCCCGCAAAGACCAGACCTGTGATCCAGCCCGGATAGTCTCCGACAATCCCGGCAATCTGCTGGTGCGCCTGATTGGCCTGGAACATGTTGCCGCCGCCCAATGCGCCTAGGATACAGAAGATCGAGAACAGTACGGCCAGGATCTTGCCGCCCGGCAGGCCCAACTCGGCAAAGCCCTTTGACATGTAATACATCGGGCCACCCGAGACGGTGCCGTCTTCATATTCGTTGCGGTATTTCACACCCAACGTACATTCGGTGAATTTCGACGCCATGCCCAGCAGGCCCGCAACGATCATCCAGAATGTTGCACCCGGACCACCGATCCCTATGGCAACCGCCACACCGGCGATATTGCCAAGACCAACGGTCCCCGACAGCGCGGTGGCAAGGGCCTGAAAATGGCTGACCTCACCCGCGTCATTGGGGTCGGAGTAATCGCCTTTAACCAAGCTGATCGAGTGTCCGAAGAATCGGAATTGCACAAAGGCAAAATAGAGCGAAAACACTGTGGCCGCGACGACCAGCCACCCCACAATCCATGGGAATCCAGTGCCCGGAAACGGCGCGAAGATAAAGCTGACGAAGGGTCCCGTAGCATCGGCAAAAGCCTGATTGATCTTGTCGTCCAGACCCGGCGCCTCTTGCGCGAAAGCGGGGCCGGAGATCAGAGCCATGGTCGCACCAAAGCCCAGTTTTTGAAGCATATTCATCCTAATCCCTCCGCTCAGTTCACGACCGTGACAGGCACGTCGGCATGCATCACCAAGTTCTGAGTCGAGCTTCCAAACAGCCGTTTCTTGAACCCGTCCGCCGAGGCGCGGCCGACGATGATCTGAGTGCCGCCGTTTTCAACCGTGATCGCGTTCAGCGTCTCGGCCACGTCGCCATGGCGCACTATGCCGTTTGCTTCGAACCCATCGGCCTTCAGTGCCTCAACCGTAGGGGCAATGATCCGCGACGTGGCCAGTTCGACCTCTTCCTCGCGCCGCTTGTGCCGTTGGGCGTTTTCTTCCGGTGTTTGGAAAGTGAAAGGGGACCATTCGATGACATAGACAACCAGCATTTCGCATGAGCCAATTCGCCCGGCCAAATCCTTGGCAAAGGCGATGGCGCGCTCTCCGGTTTCTGTCCCGTCCAGTCCAATGACAATCTTTGTTGTCATGACGTTCCTCCATTATTTTTCTGGTTTGACCGGGACCCGTGCCCCCGGTTGGGCGACCGGAACCTGGAACTATCTAAGATGATCGCCCTAAGGCTCAGTATCCGGCAAAATCACCAAAAAACAGAGGTATTTTTGCTGAATACAACCCTACGGGCACCTTCCTCTTGAAAACAAACAAGAAAAGCCGCCCAAAAATAGGCGGCTTGGGAATTCTCAATATGATCCTTCCTGAAATCCGGGCGGACTCATCCCGGATCGGTGTTGTAGATCAGACGCTCGTCACAAGGGGCAATACGCAGAATATTGGTGGTTCCGGGGACATTGAACGGAACGCCTGCAGTGACAACGATCTGATCGCTCTCGGCGGCGAAGCCCCCTGCGCGCGCGGCGCGGGCCGCATTGACCACGGCCCCTTTGAACCGCTCAAGCTCGGGCGTCATCACACAGTGGCAGCCCCAGCTCAGGCACAGGCGGCGGGCGGTTCCGGTCGCTGGCGTCATGGCGATGATCGGCACGCCGGGCCGTTCACGCGCAGTCAACAGCGCTGTGGTGCCGCTTTGAGTGAAACAGCAGATCGCTTTGATGTCAGTCTTTTCCGCGATCTCGCGCGCAGCTGCCACGATACCGTCCGCGATGGTCGACCCTTTGGCAGTCCGCGAGGCCGCGATGATCTGCGTGTAGGTCGGGTCGGCCTCGACCTCGATGGCGACCTTGTTCATGGTCTGCACGGCCTCGATCGGGTAAGAACCGGCCGCAGATTCCGCGCTGAGCATGATGGCATCCGTGCCTTCGTAAATCGCGGTTGCAACGTCCGAGACCTCGGCGCGGGTTGGCATCGGGCTTTCGATCATGCTCTCCAGCATCTGGGTCGCCACGATCACCGGTTTAGCCGCCCCGCGGCACTTGCGAACCAGACGTTTCTGGATCGGAGGAACAGCCGAAACCGGCAGCTCAACCCCCAGATCGCCACGGGCCACCATGATCCCATCCGATGCGTCGAGGATATCGTCAAACGCCTCAACCGCTGCGGGCTTTTCGATCTTCGACAGGATCGACGCTCGTCCATCCGCCAGCGCGCGCGCCTCGAACACGTCCTTGGCCCGCTGCACAAAGCTAAGCGCCAGCCAATCCACGCCCAGTTGGCACACAAACTCCAGATCGTCGCGATCCTTGGCTGACAAGGCCGCCAGTGGCAGCAGCACATCAGGCACGTTCACACCCTTGCGGTTCGAAATCGTCCCTCCGACTTCGACAGTACAATTGGCGAAATCCTGACCGCAATCCTGCACGGTCAGACGGATCTTACCGTCATTGACCAGCAACCGCGCACCGGGTTCCAGCGCCGCAAAAATCTCTGGGTGTGGTAGGCAGACACGGTTGATGTCTCCGGCCTCGGGGTCGAGGTCCAGCCGGAATGCCGCGCCCTCTACCAGTTCTTCCGCATCATTAGCAAAAACCCCAACGCGCAGCTTCGGGCCTTGAAGATCGGCCAGGATCGCGATCGGGCTGTCCAGATCCTTTTCCACCTGACGAATGATACGATGCCGTTCGCGGATCTCGTCATGGCTGCCATGGCTCATGTTCAGGCGAAAGACGTCGGCCCCTGCCTCATGCAAAGCCCGGATGGTGTCATAGTCATTGGACGCCGGTCCCAGCGTCGCCACGATTTTTACATTTCTAAGGCGTCGCACTGGTTTCGCTCTCCTCAATCCCTCGGTCATGCGGCAATGTTACCGCAAACAGTATGTGGGTGGTTATTGCGCAATTCCCTTTTGGAAGCAACTGCCATACACCTGCCGCAAACTTGATGACAGGCACATGACATACACTCCGTTTTTTATCCATGGCGAGGATCGCCCGTCCCGATGGCTGATCACCTGCGATCATGCGACCAACACCGTCCCTCCCGAAATCAACGGCGGGGATCTGGGGTTGCCGCGCGAAGATATGGAACGCCACATCGCCTATGATGTCGGCGCCTACGAGGTCTCGAAACATCTGGGCGAGATCCTGAACGCGCCGGTCATCGCAGCCAATTTCTCGCGCCTTGTGATTGATCCGAACCGGGGTGAGGATGACCCGACCCTGCTGATGAAGCTCTATGACGGTTCGATCATACCCGGCAATCGCCACGCTGATGCGGCCGAGCGTGAACGGCGTTTGGACATGTGCTACCGTCCTTATCACGACGCGCTTGGGAGGTTGGCCGCCCTACCCCATGCGGTGATCGTGTCTATGCACTCTTTCACCCGCCAACTCCGCGGTCGCGAACCACGCCCTTGGCATGTAGGCGTTCTGCACACCCCGGATGAGCGCTTCTCACGCCCTCTGATCAACCGCCTGAAGGCCGAAGACGGTTTGTGCGTCGGCGTGAATGAGCCCTATACCGGCGTTCTGCCCGGCGATGCCATCGACACGCATTGCACCTCGCACGGTCGACCAAATGCATTGATCGAGCTTCGCAATGATCTGATCGCGGATCACGCGGGACAGCGGGCCTGGGCAGAACGGCTCGCAGTGATCCTTCAGGATGCGCTAGCAGACAGCGGCCTTTGATCGCACATTATTGTGAGCTGCACCTTCAGCCCCCACATTAGAGACTGGGGAGGAGGTGACCATGACACACGAGTTGGTGACAAGTGTTTTTGGCTGGATGGCAATACTGAACATCGCTGTTTTGCTGTTCACAACCCTTATGATTGTGCTGCTACAGGATTGGATTGCAGGCGTTCATGCCGGAATGTTCCAAATGGAACAGCCTGATGTAAAGCGTGCCTATTTTCGCTATCTGGCCAACTACAAAATCCTCACGCTGATTTTCTGCATCATTCCGTGGCTGGCATTGAAACTGGCCTAATGCAGAGTCAGTTGAAACACGCACATCAGAGCGTTAATTCGGAAACAGACCCCATCCAATTCTTCGGAGCCAGACCATGGACAAGCAAACCGAAATCGAACTTCAAGCCGCAGCATTCCGTCGGCTGCAAAAGCACTTGATGGAAGATCGCACGGACGTTCAGAATATTGACATGATGAATCTGGCCGGCTTCTGCCGCAACTGCCTGTCACGCTGGTATCAGGAGGCGGCCAACGAAAAAGGCATAGAGATTGGCAAAGACGAAGCCCGTCAGATTTTCTACGGCATGACCATGGATGAATGGAAAGCCAACTACCAGACCGAAGCCAGCCCCGACAAACAGGCCGCCTTCAAGGTCGCGTTTGAGGAAAATGTCACAAAGAGGGGCTGAAACCTTGACGCCAATAGGCCAATTACTCCGACTGATGACTAGTTCCCGTATGGCAGCACCCAAGAGCACGTTTTGATGCGTGCTCACATTTCTCGAGTTTAGGTTGATGGTAAGCGTTGCATCTGACCCCTTAGATAGTATCTCATCAGCCAACACCTAGAAGTACATGATGCCTCCAAAAGGATACAGGCATCATGAATTCTCAAGCTCTAGGTGAACTCGCAAGTGACCAGAAAATCGAAAAAGTCTTCCATGCCTATGGCTATTCAATTCCCGTTGGGAAGGACGGCCGTCGACTGTGGCCCAGAAAATTCAAAAATGAAGTGGGTCAACGCATGAGAACTGGACGTCTATCAACACGCGATGTCGCAAAGACATGCGGCATCTCAAGTGGTACCGCCTCCGAATGGAAAAAAGACGCTGAGCGGAAAGCTCCAGGACCGCACTCTACTCTGAAGGTAAAATCGCAACCTGTCTTTGCAGAGATTAAGGTCGACGCGGTCGAAGAGCCGATGCCAGTGGCACAAGGGCACATCATCTTCAAGCGTGGCACCTGTGAGGTCCTGCTTCCTTCAAATTACCCACTCAATCAGCTCACTGCGTTGATCAAATCGTTTGAGGGCGACACATGATCGCGCCAGCAGGGAACTTCAAATTCTACGTTGCAACTAGGCCGGTCGACTTCAGGAAGGGTATGGACGGATTAGCATCCATTGTTATGAACGAATTTGACCTCGACCCATTCAGTGGCGCTATCTTCATTTTTCGTTCCAAGCGGTCGGATCGACTCAAACTCATCGTCTGGGATGGAACTGGTCTTGTGATGACCTACAAGCGAATAGAAGGCAGGGGATTTGAATGGCCGCAAATGCGGGATGGCGTTATCAGCATCAACAAATCGCAGTTTGAAGCTCTATTTGAAGGGCTTGATTGGAAATGCGTTACACCGCGATACAGCCGACGCCCCGTGGCTGCATGATATTCTTTTATTGCTGGCAATGGTCCAACTACCGCTGTCCACGACCTCTGCAATTTCCCCTACGAGCCCATAGCCCAGCTCGATCTTATGCGGAATTTCTACGCCATAAAACAGATCGACATCCAAGCCCAAGTCGAAATCACTACTCAAGGGCGAGGTCGCATGTCGCGACGCAAGCGACAGCAAAGAATTTAACTCCTGGACAGTGTTCAGGAATTTTTTGCTGGATCGATAGTATTGTCGAGCCATCACCCCAGAAATGAGTTGGGCGACGTCAGTGTAAGTGCTGCCGTTCAAAATTCCAACATGAACAGCTTCAGGTCCAAGCTGCATCCTGAGTATCGAAGCAAATGCTGGGTGGATGCGCAGAAGAGATCTTACCGGCGCAAGCGCCCCTACTAGCGGTTTGTAGTATCGCCTTTGATCGCCCAGTTTGGCGGTCAATGCATCATTGTAGACTTGGTAGTAGGCCTCTGTCGGAAATGGAGTTTCGTCCTTTCCATTGTAAGTATACTGCGTCGGATACCCATTGGTTTCCCAATAATCTCGCAAGAAACTGTCTTGGACTTTTGCAAGTCCGCTCAAAGCATTGGACAGTCGGATTTCCCAATCCGTGGCATCAAAATTATTCATATCTTACAAAAATATAGGATCAGTTGGATGAGACAACTCTGCTTTGTTTCAACTTAATCGTTGGTACCGAGTGTGCAATGTACTTTGTGGATCGCCCTGTAACAGTCCTTTGCTGCTTAAGTGTTCAGTGGTGGCACTGAGCCCGAAGCCGCCATTGATCGTGCTTTAGGATATTGCTCATGCGGCAGGATGCTAACCGCACATTCCAGACGTTCAAACTTCAGTGTCGGATGGTAGGTCGGTGGGACAAAGTGCCAATTTGCAACGATTGCGCGAATGGCCGCTAATTCAAATAAACCAGTTTCTTGGGTAACGGACGGAGGAACCTTGGTTCGGTTATCGAAAGACTATCTCGGTCAATCATGAATTGCTTGTTTTGACTTGCGAGCCACTGCGTCTTGCTGTTGAGCGGCGGATTTGAAGGGGTGCGCGCTAGCTCACTCCAACTCGCTACATCCAACAAACTGGTAGCGTCAGCAAAGCCTACAACAACGACTT
>NZ_JAGHRB010000015.1 GCF_017743995.1 Ruegeria sp. R13_0
GCCTGCGCGAGATCGAGGCCCTGCAACGCGAACGGCAGCCTTACGCGGACGAAGATCGTGCCATCGCGGGCGTGGTTCTGACCATCGGTCATGACGGCGCGCTGCGTGTCGAGAAAGGCCTCGTGCGGCCAGAAGATATCCCCGCTGCGGTCGTCCCGAGCGAAAATAGTGCTGACGCGGGTGATGCCCCGTCTCCTGTCCGCCCGAACGTGACGCCGCCAACCTCCTCGACACCGGTGCCCACCTCCGACCCGGCCGCGACCTTGCGCAAGGCGAACGGGATTTCGGCGAGCCTCGCCGACGATCTGCGCGCGACGCGTCAGCATATCCTTCGGGCGCATCTGGCGGCGGATTTCGAGGTGGCGTTCGATGCGATGCTCTACGCGCTCTGCGAGCAGGCTCTGGGGCGGTCCTACAACAACGAGGCGCTCGATATCTCGATCCGGCCCTTCCAGGCGCAGAACCGCGAGGTGCTGCATTCGGATACTGTTGCCCAGAAGATGCTCGAGGCGCTGGAGCAGGGCCTCGCCACCGACTGGATTACGCTGGAGAAGCCCGAAAACTTCCGGGCGATGTCGGCGCTGCCCATTGCCGCCAAGCAGGCGCTTTTCGCCTGGGCGACGGGTCTGGCAGTCAAGCCGCAGCTTTCCTCCGACAATCGCCCCTCCCCGATCATCGAGGAGATCGGCGCGCGTCTTGACGTCGATGTGGCGGCCTGCTGGCGCCCGACTGCTCAGAATTACTGGGGTCGGGTCAACAAGGGGCATGCGGTCGCTACCGCGCGCAAGCTCATTGGCGACGATTACGCCGAAGATCGCAATCGCGAGCGTAAGGGCGATATCGCGGCCGCGATGGAGCGGGCCTTCGCGGAAACGGCCGGCGAGACGGAAGGGTTCGACGCCGCAACGGTTGTCAGGACGACGCGCTGGCTGCCCGACGGGATGGTGTTTGCCGGTGCGGCGGAGGCTGTTGCCGACATGGCAGGCGAAGCGCCGGAGACCGAGGAGGGGGATGTGTCCGCCGAAGATTCTCTGAGCGACGCCGAGAGCGATGAACCGTCGTCCTTGCCCGCCTTCCTCAGCGAGGATGCGGCTTGACGAGCCGCACGCTGACCTGATCACGACATGAGCCTTGGGCCGTCCTCACATCGAGGGCGGCCCTTTCCGGCTGACGGGTTACCAACAGCCGATATCGGATCGGCGGGCCCGTCCCGGAGATATCCCATGACCACCACACTTGACCTCGATCCCGTTAAGGAAGCCGCACTCGTCGCTTCGCAGAATGACGCCTTTCGTCGCTCTATCCTTGGCAATATCCTCGTCACCGATGCCCCGCAGGGCCAGTTCGTGATGACCCGTGGCGTTGCAGCGCTTGGGCCCGATGCCCAGCTTGCTCTCACCCGCAGCGTGGCTTCATTTGACGCGTTCAACGCTGACAGCGACCCGCAAGGATGGCACGAGATGGGCGTCATCGACCTCGACGGCACGAAGGTCTGGTTCAAGATCGACCTGTACGACGTCGACTACACCTATGGCTCGCCTGAGCCCTCCGATCCTGATCAGACGCGCCGGGTCCTGACCCTGCTTCTGCCGTCGGAATACTGACGCCCCTTTTTCACCGACATCGCCACGGATCGCCCTTGCACAAAGGGCGGTCCTTTCGGGCTGGCGGGTTCCAAGGGGCGCGATGATCGTGTCCGGCCTGCCGCAGGAGACCAGAGATGGCCAAGACACTCGACTACCAGATCACCCTCTATCCCGCACATCGCGATGGCGCCTTCGTCGTCACCCAGTTCCAGATGCTGGCGAACTACCCCGAAAAGCGCATCGAGGCCGCGGGCATGGATGATCTGATCGACCAAGTGACGCAGTTCGCGATGGAGCACGGCGAGAGCTGCAGCGCCTCGGTGCGCTGCCTCGCTCCGCGCAAACCGCCGGGGTTCAAGCGCGCGACCGAGAATTTGTATTTCAACCTGGTTGACCGGACGGCTGAGAAACGCGGCGACGCTGCGGCCTGAAGCCCCCCAAAGGAAACCTCCGGGGCGCGGCCTGCAAGACGGTCGCCCTCACCCTCCCTCAATTCCAAAGGACCGAAGATATGACACAAGCAAATGATTTCTACGCGCAGATGCTCGAAGCCCAGAGACGGGCAGCCGAACAGCGGGTCGAGACCCGCGCGGCGCTTCTCACCGAACTGCGCGGCCTCGGCGTGACCGGCCTCGACGTGCAATATGAAGGCTATGGCGATTCCGGCAATGTCGAGGAGGTCGTCGTGACGCCTGACACGATTACCCTGACAGAAGAGCTGCGGCGACGGGTCGAAGATTTCGGCTGGGACTTTGCCTATGCGCTGAGCCCTGGCTTCGAAAACAACGAGGGCGGCTATGGCGAATTGACCTGGGCGCTCGAGACGGACAAGATCGATGTCAGCCACTCGAACCGCTTCATCGAGACCGACACCACAGAACATGAGGGGCTCTGACATGGCACATCCTCTCCACCACGCCGAAAGCTCGGCCCGTAGATTTGGCGGTGTTCCAGATGATTACCAACATGTGCATGACTGGTTTGACTCATCTAAAGAGCACCTAGGTCTCTTTGTTCACAGAGCCCAAAAACATCATACGGTCGGGATTTATGATGCCGAGCGGGTGTTCGGTCGCAGCCTGATCAACAGCGCGGGCCGGGTCGTTCCGATCCGCTGGATCGGCGAGCAGCATGTGCGCGAAGACTGCCAGGGGCGTATCCCGTCACTGGCTGACTGGCTCGGACGCATACAACCCGAACCGTGGATGGCCAATGGCCGGATCGACAACGACCCGACGCAGATCGGCAGCGATCCGCGTGCGGCCTGGGTCCAGGCGGTTGCGGGTCACCAGACCATTCTTGGCTTTGAGGATTGGCTTCTCAAGGTCTCTGTCGAGCACGTCCAGCATCGCCAGAATCGCGCCGCCGCCTGATCCGCCGGGCGGCAAACTCACCAACCATCTGATCCCATCCAGATCGACCCGCCTGCGCCACAACCGGCTTGGCGGGTCGATTGCGTTTCGAGAAAGGACATGGACATGCAAGATCCCGTCTACGAGGAGGTCCACCAGGGCCACACGATCAAGATCTACCACGACCCCGACGCTGAGGACCCACGAGAGTGGTGCAACCTCGGTACGCTGATCTGCTGGCACCGCCGCTATCGGCTGGGTGACAGCCATCAGTACGACAGCCCTGAGGCGTTCCTGCGCGATCTTGCGGGCGTCTCGGATCAGAGCGATCTCTCGATGGATCGTCTGCGGGACCGCGCCGAGCGGAAGGCAATCATTCTGCCTGTGTTTCTCTATGACCATTCCGGTCTCGCGATGAACACCGTCGGGTTCCACTGCCCGTGGGATTCTGGGCAGGTCGGTTACGTCTACGTGACGCTCGAAGCGGTCCGAAAGGAATTCGGTGTAAAACGCGTGACCAAGGCCCTGCGCGAACAGGCTGTAGACATCTTACGTGGTGAGACCGCCGACTACGATTCTTACCTTGGTGGGCGTGTCTATGGTTACATCGTCGAACAGGGTGGCGAGGAGATCGACGCTTGCTGGGGGTTTGTTGGCGCCTATGAGACGCATTGTTTGCCGGAGGCGCGGAATGCCGTTCCTCGGTCCGATCCCCATGCGCCACCCGCGACCGGTGCATTGACCGCATATCCATAGAATAACTCGCCGCCACACACCGGAACTATGGGCAGCACCCGATCGCGGACATGCATTGCTGCATTGCAGAAAAGTCATAGCCCGCCCATTGTGCGACTGCAGCATTGCTCCTATGTTCGCTCTTGTGATCGGTTCTCTCCTCCTCCCTGAGCCGATCCGGAATAATCGGCGGCATCCACCTCCTCCCGGATGTCGCCTTTTTATTTGCAGATCCCCATTCTGAGCTCTTGCGATTTCTCCTCGTTGACCATTCGGTCCCCGAGCTTGCTGTGTGTCGGGTCCGTTTCGCTGGAGGTGCCCAAAATGCAGGCACGGCCGTGTCCCAGCAGCCTGGCATGGGTTTGCGCGACAACGCCCACAGCGTCATCCCCAGATTTTGTGGATAAGTTTTCGCTGCCAAGACTTCAGTTTTCGAGGCCATGAAAGAGTGAGAGACAGGGCGGGAGGGGTGACCCCTCCCGGGTGAGAGAGTGCACGCGGGGCTCGGGGCCAACCCTCAACCCCGGAGATTGCCGATGAACGCTCACCCCCATTCCGTCCAACTTGCAACCGAGCCCGAAGCCCCTGCCCTGCCGGATGCCCCACGCTTCGCCCAAAACCTGATGCAGGCTGCGAAAATCCTCGTCCCCGTTTTCGAGGCAGGCAGGTCCATCGACGCCGCCGCACTTCGCGCCGCGATGGAAGATGCTTGCGGTGCCAGTGACACAAGTGGTGCCTGGGTCTGGAAAGACGCCTATGAGGCGGCCGAGGTCGCCCAAATCCTTATACTCTCGCGCTACGGCGCGCTGATGCAGCGTCAGGCACTGTCGCCGCAGGCCTTCCTCACCATGATCGAACGTTTCACGGCTCTGGCCCCGTCTCACACGCGCCGCTCCGAAGACAGTATCCGTCTGCAACAGTTTTCCACGCCTTTGCCCCTCGCGGCCATCGTCGCGCAGGCCGCCGGGTTTCGGGACGACGACCTGATGCTCGAGCCGTCGACGGGCACGGGCATGCTGGCCATCTTTGCAAAGATCGCTGGTGCACGGTTGGCGCTGAATGAACTTGCCGACACGCGCCGCGCCCTACTGGGGCAGTTGTTCCCCGATGCCGCCGTATCTGACCACGATGCTGCCTCGATCGACGATCGTCTTGATCGCTCGATCACGCCCTCGGTCGTGGTGATGAACCCGCCGTTTTCCGCTGCCAACCATGTCGAGGGCCGGTTTAGGCAAGCGACCAGTCAGCATGTGCTTTCCGCCCTGGCACGCCTCGCGCCTGGTGGGCGGCTTGTCGTCATCACCGGCGAAAGCTTCCGTCCCTCTTTGAAATCCTTCCAGTCGACATTTCAGCGGATCGGCCAGAGCGCCGATGTCGTGTTTTCGGCCCCCATCGACGGCAAGGTCTTCGCACGGCATGGCACCACGATCGACACGCGGTTGACGGTAATCGATAAGCGCGCGGCTGGTGCTGAAGAGACCGCACCTGTCGAAATCGAGGCCGTCTATCATCCCATCTGCGCAACCACGGGCGATCTTCTCTCCGCAGTGCTCACCCATTGTCCCGCGCGCCGCAACCCCCCGCCCTGCCCTACCAGCGCGGCATTGTCTGTGCCGAACCGCCAGTCCCGCACCAACCTGTACGCTCTGCGCAACGCAGCACGCAAAGAAACCCGTGCGCTCGCCGAGGAACGCGCGAAGCATCCGTTCGACGACATCGAGACGGCCCCGCTCGACTACTTGCCAAAAGCCTGGAGCGAACCCTATGGCACGTTGCAGGACACGGTTTACGAGACCTATAATCTTCAGGCGATGCGGATCGGCGGCGCAGCGGAGCACCCGACAGCACTTGTCCAATCCGCAGCCATGGCGTCTGTCCCGCCGCCCGTGCCGACCTATCGCCCAGTCTTGCCGAAGTCCCTTGTCGCTGACGGCCTCCTCTCCGCTCCGCAGCTCGAAAGCGTGATCTACGCGGGCAATGCACACGAGGCGCACCTGAAAGGCTGGTTCAAGCGCGGGGAGATCGAGGGTCAGCTTATGGCCGCGGCGGAGGGTGACGAAGGTGCCTTCCGTCTGCGCAAGGGCTGGTTCCTGGGCGATGGCACCGGCTGCGGCAAGGGGCGGCAGGTGGCGGGCATCATTCTCGACAACTGGCTCAAAGGGCGCCGCCGGGCCGTTTGGGTCTCGAAGAGCGACAAGCTCATCGAAGATGCGCGGCGCGACTGGATGGCCCTCGGGGGGCGTGAAAGCGATATCGTGCCGCTCTCGAAATTCCGCCAAGGGAGCGACATCCGCCTGCCCGAAGGCATCCTCTTCGTCACCTACGCCACGCTGCGCTCCGCCGAGCGGGAAGGCAAAGCCTCCCGTCTCGACCAGGTGACGTCCTGGCTCGGCGCAGGGTTCGACGGGGTCATCGCTTTTGATGAAAGCCACGCCATGGCCAATGCTGCTGGCGAAAAGTCCGACCGCGGCGACAAGAAGGCCTCACAGCAGGGCCTCGCTGGCCTCGCACTGCAAAACGCTGTGCCTGATGCACGCGTCCTCTATGTCTCGGCCACCGGGGCCACGGTCGTCGGCAATCTCGCCTATGCCTCCCGCCTCGGGCTCTGGGGCACTGGCGATTTCCCCTTCGTGACACGTGCAGAGTTTGTCGCCGCGATGGAGGCCGGGGGTATTGCCGCCATGGAGATGATCTCGCGCGACCTGAAGGCGCTCGGGCTATATCTGGCACGCTCGCTCTCCTACGCCGGGGTCGAATACGAGATGCTGGTGCACGACCTGACGCCCCCTCAGATCGCGATCTACGACAGCTATGCCGATGCCTACCAGATCATCCACACCAATCTTGAGGCCGCGCTTCAGGCGTCTGGCATCTCCTCCGAGACCGGCACGCTGAACGCCCAGGCAAAATCCGCCGCGCGTTCGGCCTTCGAGAGCAACAAACAGCGCTTCTTCAACCATCTCATCACCGCCATGAAATGCCCCTCGCTTATCCGCGCGATCGAGGCGGATCTGGCGGCGGGGCATTCTGCAGTGATTCAGGTCGTCTCGACCAGCGAAGCGGTGATGGAACGCCGTCTCGAGGAGATTCCGGCCTCGGACTGGGACGATCTGCAGGTCGATTTTACACCGCGTGAAAACATCATGGACTACCTGATGCACAGCTTCCCGACGCAGCTTTTCGAGCCCTACACCGACGAGAACGGCGATCTGCGGTCGCGCCCCGCCCTCGATGCTGACGGCAATCCCATCATCTGCCGCGAAGCGGAGCGGCGGCGGGACGATCTGATCGAGCACTTGGGTGCCCTCGCCCCGGTGCAGGGCGCGCTCGACCAGATCCTCTGGCATTTTGGCGGCGATGCGGTGGCCGAGGTCACGGGGCGCAAGCGGCGCATCGTGAAAACGCGCGAAGGGCGGCTCAAGGTCGAGAACCGCCCCGCCTCCTCCAACCTCGGCGAGACTCAGGCCTTTATGGATGACGCCAAACGCATCCTGATCTTCTCAGATGCAGGTGGCACCGGGCGCAGCTATCACGCCGACCTTGGGGCAAAGAACCAGCGCCTCCGGGTGCATTACCTGCTCGAGCCCGGTTGGAAGGCCGACAATGCCATCCAGGGGCTCGGGCGCACCAATCGCACCAATCAGGTGCAGCCGCCGCTGTTCCGGCCGGTGGCCACCAATGTGAAAGGCGAGAAGCGGTTCCTCTCCACCATCGCGCGCCGCCTCGACACGCTCGGGGCGATCACCAAGGGGCAACGCGAGACCGGCGGTCAGAACATGTTTCGCGCCGAGGACAACCTCGAAAGCCCTTACGCACGCGCGGCGCGGCGCCAGTTCTTCTACAAGCTGCGCGCGGGCAAGATTGACGCCTGCTCCTACGCCAAATTCCAGGAGATGACCGGGCTGACGCTCGATGACGCGGACGGCACGATGAAGGAAACCCTGCCGCCGATCCAGCAGTTCCTGAACCGCTGCCTTGCTCTGAGGATTGACGTGCAAGACGCAATTTTCGAGGCCTTCGGCGGGTTCCTCTCGGCGATCATCGAAGACGCGCGGCAGGCGGGCACGCTGGATGTCGGCCTCGAGACCCTGCGCGCGGAGAAGTTCGAGATCGTCGATCGCAAGGTCATCTTCGAGCATGAGGCGACGGGGGCGACGGCCACTGCGCTGACCGTGGAGCGCACAGACCGCAACGATCCTCTCGCCCTGCCCCGGGTCAAATCGATCTGCGCAAACACAGAGGGCGCGACGCTCTGCTGGAACACGACCTCCAAACGCGCGGCGCTGATGGTGAAGGCGCCCGCCTTCATGGACGAAGACGGTGTGCCGATCCTGCGGGTGAAACTGCTGCGGCCCATGGGAACCGAGATCCTCGCGGCCAGCGAATTTTCGACCTCGCATTGGGAGGAGATTGATGACTCGATGTTCGAACATCTCTGGCAGACCGAAGTCGCCGCCGTGCCGGAGTTCACCACCTCGAAGATCACGCTGATCTGCGGGCTGCTCCTGCCGATCTGGGATCGGCTGCCCGCTGACAACATGCGCATCTATCGCCTGCAGACCGAGGATGGGGAACGCGCCATCGGCCGTCTGGTCAGCCAGGATCAGCTTCTCAATGTCTACGCGCGCCTCGGTCTCGATTGTCAGATCGAGATGGCACCGCAGGAGGTGTTCGGCGCGGTGATGGACGCAAAGACGACCCTCAGCTTGCTCGGCGGTTACCAGTTGCGCCGGTCGCTCGTGATGGGGCAGCCGAGATGTGAGCTGATCGGCGCGTCCGGTGCGGCCCTGCCCGGTTTGAAGGCTTTGGGCTGCTTCACCGAGGTGATCCAGTGGAAGACGCGGGTGTTCATCCCGGTGGACGGCATTGACGTGCTGGCGCGCGTGCTCGGCGAGCATCCGGTTGGCGCAAACGCTGCGAATGCCGCCGCATGAACGCGCGGCGCAGCATCGCAGACCTCTCGGCCGATCTGGCAGATCGGGCCGAGAGCTTCTGCCGCCAGTATTTCCCCGAGGGGCGCAAGCAGGGCAACTATTGGCAGGTTGGCGATACCTCGGGGGCCAAAGGTCAAAGCCTCGCCATCCGGCTGCAAGCTCAAGGTGGCCGCAAGGCTGGGTCCTGGACTGACTTTGCGACCGGTGAGTATGGCGACCTGATCGACCTGCTGCAGGAACGGCTCGGGTCGGTCACGCTCAAAGAGACGCTGAGGGAGGCCCGGTCCTTTCTCGGTGAGGCCCCCTGCCCTGCCGTTCCGAATGCCACTCGAAACCCTGAGCCCCCGAATTCTGCCTCCAGCAAACGCATTGCGCGGGCGCGGAAACTCTTCGCCGCAGGCAAGCCGGTGCTTGGCACTCTGGCCGCCACCTATCTGCAAGGGCGCGGGATCACACGGCTGGGCCCGGCCCTCCATTATCACCCGCGGGTCTTCCTGCGGCAAGGTGAGGACGATCCCGATCCGCCGCAAAGGGCCCCTGCCCTGCTCGCAAAGATCACCGACAATCGCGGCCAGGTCACCGGATGCGCGCGCATCTACCTCGACCCGTCCACCGGCGGTTTGGCCGAAATCGAGAGCCCGAAACGGATCTTGGGGCAGCTGCACGGCCATGCCATCCGTTTCTGGTCCGGTACGGGCCGCTCCGACCTCATCGTCGGCGAAGGTCTCGAGAATACCCTTTCGGTCGGAACGGCCCTCCCTGAGTTCGACCTCGCCTCCTGTCTCACCGCCACCCATCTCGGGCTCTTCATCCCGCCGCCGGGCATTCAGCGCATCTGGATCGCGCGGGACAATGACGAAGCGGGACGAACCGCATCACTGAGACTGCGTAACCAACTGGAATCGCTTGGTATTGCCTGTGGTGGTCTCGTGCCAAACATGGGCGATTTCAACGACGATCTGCGGGCATTTGGCAAAGATGCGCTGCGCCGGTCGTTGCTTGAGGCCATGAAAGTACAAGGTCTGGAGATCGAGGACGGGTGAGCGCCAGCCCCATAAGTGACGTCCGACAGGGCAAAGGTTCCGCGGGTTCGATCTGAACCCGTTTGGAAAAGAGGAGCGATGGACCGGCGGGTCGGAGCAGAGTGCTCCTCGCCCGGACAGCAATGCGCCCCGCACCAGAAAATTCCCCTGAGCCTTCGGCTCATTCCTCGCGGGAGCAATTTTCCGGCCCTGGGCGCATTCTCCGCTGCGCTCCGATCCTGACGGATGCGGCCCGGTCGCCGCCGGTCCTGTTATCGCCCCATCCAAATCGGGTCAGATCAATCAGAGGAACCAGACAATGCCCCATCAGACAGACATCCCCGAGGAAACCGGCGTAACCTCCGCCATCCTCGACCACCTCGCACTTCATGGCGCAACACCAGGACCCGGCGAGACCGATCATCGCCCCCTGCCCCAGCCTGACGAGGTCGAGCTCGCCATGGCGACACTTTTCGACACCACTATCGGCCTCCTCACCGGCAGCCAGTTGGAAGACAATCTCGAAGAGATGCTCTGGTCCCTCACCTCGATCTTCCATCGCCGGCTTGCCCATATCCAGAAGCTTCTCGACGATAACGAATTCGAGGTCCGGGAAAGTTTGGCCATCCAGGACGGTTCCGAGGTCGCTTCGGTTGAACTGGAACGCCTCCAGTTGATCGGGCTTAAGCTCTGGGACCATCGCGACGCTTTCGAGCAGATGCGCGATCTGGCCGTGGACCACTTCTCGGCCGCCACCGGTTCACCCTGGCTGCCCCGCACCGGATCCAAGGTCTCGCATCGCGGTCTCACCTCCGCCGTGGTGGACAGCCGGGCCTATCTCTCGGCCAAGCGGCGCAAGGAGACCGAGGTTCACTGCCCCGAAGGCACGCGGATCGCCTTCTCGGGCGGGGACTATCACGCCTACGACCTGATCTGGTCCGTCCTCGATGCCACCCATGCGAAATACCCAGACATGATTCTTTTACACGGCGGCACACCAAAAGGTGCCGAGATGATCGCTGCCCGCTGGGCAGATACCCGTGGTGTCACGCAGGTGGCGTTCAAACCCGACTGGAAGAGCCATGGCAAGGCTGCCCCCTTCAAGCGCAACGACAAGATGCTCGAAACCATGCCACAGGGTCTGATTGCCACGCCCGGTTCGGGCATCACCGAGAACATCGTCGACAAGGCCCGCAAGCTCGGAATCCGCATCAAGAGGATCGGGGCTTAGGCCCCGGTTCACGCCCCGCGCAAGAGGTCCTGTACGACGGAAGGCTTCTTGGCGATCAATGCCAGCAGAACCTGTGCTGGGCCTGTCGGGTGCCGGCGCCCGTGTTCCCAGTTCAGGAGCGTACCTTTCGCGACGCCAATGCTCTTGGCGAACTCGGCCTGGGACAGGCCCGTCCGTTGCCGGACTTCGGCGACATCGACCTCCGCCACGGACACTTCATGCACTTTGGCGTCGGCCAAATCGCCATTCGCGAAGGCCAGAGCCTCTTCGAGGCCCTTGGATACAGATTTGAATGCACTCATTTTGCGTCGATGCTCCTTGGCCACGGCTGTTTTGCTGGGGCAGTAAGATACTTCGGCTTGAGCAACTAGCTATGGCCGTAGGTAAGATTAACCTTGCAAATCTTCCGTATCGTGGAGTAATTGCAAGGTATGTACAAACGCAAGACCCAACAATTCGTTCAGTCTTCCTTGGAGAGCCAAGCGGCTGTGGTCCTTCTCGGCCCCCGACAGGTCGGAAAGACAACACTTGCACTCGACATCGCATCAGAGCGCCCATCTGTCTATCTCGACCTTGAGCGTGAGGCGGACAGGCAAATCCTGACTGAACCAGATCTCTATCTGGACGAACAGGCGGGCAAACTCGTCATCCTCGACGAGGTGCAGCAGATGCCTGACCTCTTCAGAACCTTGCGCGGCCAGATCGATCAGCGTCGGCGGGCCGGGTTTCGGACGGGACAGTTCCTGCTATTGGGATCGGCTTCCAATATCCTCTTGCACCAAACGGCGGAATCCCTCGCCGGTCGTGTTCGATATGTTGAAATGCCCCCCTTGCAGCCTGACGAGGTGGGGGCCGATCAGTTGAACTTGCTCTGGCTGCGCGGCGGCTTTCCCGACAGCTTTCAGGCCGCGAGCGATCGGGCAAGTATGGACTGGCGTCTGGATTTCCTGCGCACCTATCTGGAGCGAGACATCCCTGCCCTCGGACCTCGGATTCCGGCAGCGACCTTGCGGCGGTTCTGGACGATGCTTGCGCATGTCCAGGGCGGCCTTCTGAACGCCGCGGCCCTTGCCGAGGGATTGGGCGTGTCCGGCCAGACCGTTGGGCGCTACCTCGATCTGCTCGTCGATCTCATGCTGGTGAGACGCCTGCAGCCCTGGCACGAGAATGTCGGCAAGCGTCTGGTGAAATCGCCAAAGGTCTATGTGAGAGACAGCGGCATCGTGCATGCGCTGTTGGGCATCGGCACGACAGAAGGCTTGCTCGGGCACCCGGTCGTCGGTGGCAGTTGGGAGGGGTTCTGTATCGAGGCGCTTCTTGCTGCCGCCCCTTTAGGCACCGAACCTTTCTTCTATCGCACTTCGGCCGGTGCTGAACTCGACTTGGTTTTGCGTTTGCCAAGCGGCGACATCTGGGCTGTTGAGATCAAACGGACGACTGCACCAAAGGTTTCGAGAGGATTTCACACAGGGGCCGAGGACATTGGAGCCAACCGAAAGCTCCTGGTCTATGCCGGTGAGCATGAGGTCCCCGTCGCGAAGGACATTCGAGCGTTACCACTGGCACATGCAATCGAGTTGTTGAGCGCGCTATGACCTCGTTTTTATCTCTGGCTCAGGACACTTCCATTGGTCTGAGGATAACAGCGACACGCGAAGAATCTCAGAGCCAGGTCTGGCCATTAGTCGGGCACCAGAGCGGATGAGTGTCTGGCAACTCGATGGTATCTGGACGCCTGCATCTCCGAATGCGAACGCAAACGCCCCTGTGATGCCACGGAAGGATGGGCGAATGCTCTGCCGTTGCCATCGATTTGTGATCTGACGGCTTTGGTCTTCGAAGAGTCTTGAAGTTTGGATGGACGAGAAGACAATCCCTACTCCTTGCGGCATCTCTCTCGTCTGTTCCCCTACTTTCCTTCATGGCCACCGCACTTCTCCCTTTGTCTGAGTTGCATGACATGCTGGTCGCAGCTGTCGTCCCGTCCACAAAGGTTGTCGCCGATCTTTTTCCCCTGACCCTGCGGGTCATTCCGCGCGGACCAAAAAGACCGGCGCCTGCCCCTCTCCGCTGCGCTCCGCCTTCGGTGTGGCCGGGCCTTGGCCAGCTGCAAGGTGACCATCATTGCAACGCAAACAAGGAGAAGAGCAATGACCACGAACTGCATCAAATTCACCAGCGCCGACATCGAAACCGCCAAGGGCGTCGGCTCCATCTCGACCCTGACCTTCGACCTCGACATCACGGTCGAACCCGTCGCGAGCTCGAACCCGATGGCCCCCACGCACCGCGTCCTCGGCCGCTCCCCGCGCGGCAAGTTGGTCGAGTGCGGCGGCATCTGGAAGAAGCAGAACAAGGAGACCGGCGCTGACTACTACACGCTGACCATCCGCGACCACGGCTTCAACGCCAACCTCGGCAAGGCCGCGAACCAGGACGATCTGTCCCTGCAGGCCGTCATCCCCTGGGGTCCCAAAGACGCCGCGTGACGGCTAAGGCCGGTCGGTTCTCCACCGACCGGCCCATCAAGACTCCAATCTTGAACGCGTTCAAGATTGGAGTTTTAGGGGTGGTGGAGCTTCTAAATAAGCGCCTGAAACTCATAGGCGCGTGGTATCTTTATTTTTCCTCCAAAACCGTGCTACCATAGAAGCAGAATCGAGTCGAACTCGGACCCAACCGAAGTCAGGGCTTAGGAATGAGCGGTAGTCTAGAACAGTTTTTGACGGACCTGTCACGTGGGCTTGAGCGCACGATGGTGGCAGTGAACAAGGAACTCACCTTGCGTCAGCGCATCAAGCGCACGTGGTCAATGCGCCAGTGCGCAAGGTTTATGAACGTCAGTATTCAGTATCTAACCAAGTTCGCCAATTCGAGCGACGACTTTCCCGCGGGCGAATATGTTGGAAGAGAGCGTGTTTTCACGCTTTCCGAATTGATGCACATGCGGGCCCTTCTGGCGGCCTCGGCAAAGCGGCCCTACGACTACCTAGCCTGGCGCAAACCCGACGCCCCCTTACCCGTCATCTCGTTTGCCAGCCAGAAAGGGGGCACGGCTAAGAGCCTGAGCGCCGCGCATTTTGCGCAGTATCTCAGCTTGCATTACGGCATGCGCGTTGGTGTCATGGATGCAGACCCGCAAAGCACGATAACGCTCTACTTTGTCGGGGGTGAAGGTCTTCCCCAGATGCCCGACGAAAACACCGCCTCCATGGTGGACTTTGCCGGCCTCTTCCAGTCGGAAGATGCGCCATACACTGATCACGATGCGCAGACGCTCGACAGCTTCTTTCTAAAGACCTCCTGGCCGGGGCTGCGTCTGCTGCCGGCACATGGCGAAACGTCTGAGGGAGAGATCCAGATTGCGCGCCTTGTGCGAGAGGCCCCCGCCGGAAAGAGCTTCTATCGCTACCTGCGCGATGCCCTTGATCGCTGGAAAGCGGGCCACCCGCCAAAAACGCTGCCCAACGAATTGGTAGTCGAGGGCAAGGTCGATCAGCAGCGACTGAACGCTGCGCTGACCGAGACCCTCGATGTCATCATCATCGACTATCAGCCTGCGTTGACACTTTTCCAGCTGAATAACGTGATTGCGTCGACTTCGCTGGTCATCCCGCAAACCATGAAGGGGTTTGACATCGCAACGCTGTCGACCTTTGTGACCGGCCTGCTGGGGATGCTTCAGCATATTCTGGCCCATGAACGGATCGAAATAGGAACTGGTGCCAACATGCTGTTGCCGACGATCGTCCAACGATCCAATGCGCAGGATCTAAACCACATCGGAAACCTGCTGGAACACTGCCCCACGGAAATTCTGCCGGTGTTTTATCTGCGTTCCGACGCAATCTCGAATGCGTCGGACGTCTATCAATCCGTATACGAATATGAGCCGGACACGCCGGGAAAACGCAAGGGGATCAACCGGTTCATCACGAATGCCGATGCGGTTAACGACGCCATAGTATCGCGACTCTGGCCGGGCTTCGAACGCGGTTATGCCAATACATGGATGGACGAGTTCTATGAAGATGACGGCGAGGGTGAAGCATGAAACGCAGTATTCCAAGGTCGCTGGTCAGCAAGGCTACTAGTCCCGACACATCCAAGGAGCGCACGCCCGGTCCCGAAGGCCGGGCAGAAACGGGCGACGCTGTTTCTACTCCTTTCAAGGGGGCCGGCAGTGCTTGGAAATCAGGGGCGCTTGCGCAATCGCAAGCCGCTGTGGAGCGAAGCAGAGCTGAGCTTTGTTCGGATATCTTAAACGGCCGCCACGAAATAAGCCTGTCGCCAGACCAGATATCAGATCCGATGGGGACAGACCGCCGTCAAGACTGGATGTCCCAGGAAGCATTCAGGTCTCTGGTAAACAGCATTGCCTCGAACGGGCAGGACACACCCATTCTGGTGTGGCCCGAGGATCCGGATTGGGAGCCGGATCCGTTGGAGCCGTCGAACGTCACTGGTGTTCCATTTGTCATGCTTACAGGACGCCGCCGACTGGCGGCCGCGTCGGAGTTGGGTTTACCTCTTCGTGCAATCCTCGCTTCGCCGGAAGCGCGAAACGCCGAGAACAGCAAGTTTGAGATGTTGTTTCTGCGGTTCCGCGAGAATGAGGAGCGCGAGAATCTTAGCCCATTTGAGCGTTTGGTTTCGATTGGTGAAATGTATGAAACGTTGGCTTCTGGGGCAGACAAGCTGACAGCTGTGGCCTTCGCAAAGAAAATTGGCGTGCATGAGAGCCTAGTCTCACGAGCGAGGTCTGTTTTCGCTGCGCAGGATCAGATCTTGAACGCGTTCAAGAATGTCTACGACATGAGCTTTCGTGATTTGCAGGGAGCCTTAGCGAGCTTGGAGAGGGTGAACAAACCCAAGCTCAAACCGAAGGCAAAGCCCAGAAAGCTCACGGTCAAACGCAAGGTGGGCAACCGAAATCTTTCGGCGACTTCAGTCGATGGAAACCTATCCATCAAGGTTGCAGGTGTGCCGATAGACCAAGAGCGTCTCGAGAAGCTCGGAGATTTAGTCGCCGACTACTTGAGCGCCGAAGGTTCGGGGAAGGAAACCGACTGACGACAATGTCAGCGACATATCCTCCAGAACGACGAGGCAAGGAGCAAAAAGGAACGACAATCGAAATAAAGGCAAAAGAAAAGCCCCCAAGCGGTGTGGCCTGAGAGCTGATCTTAATGGTTTGGTCACCTTCAAGATAAGTCTCGCAGGATTCACTGTCAACGACGAACGCTCCTGAGCGAACGGCTTTCTTTTGCCTCCACATAAACGGAGGTGAGATACAGGCATGAAACATACAGGTTGGCGCAAGCCGACACCGGGTCTTGGGGTTGCTGAGCAACTTGCCCAAGCCGGTGAACGGGTAGCAGTACCCAAAACACGGGCATTCGTGGCACTTAAGCGCGTGGGGGCACATATCGGCTTGAAGGCCGGAGACATGTTGCTCCTCGACACGCTCGGGGCCTTTACCCAGGCCCAGGACTGGGAGGAGGGGCAGCGTCCGATCGTCTGGGCGTCGAACGCCTATCTGATGGAGCAAACGGGTTTTTCGCTGTCTGCCCTCAAGCGCCACGCGCGGCGCCTTGCTGAGATCGGCGTGATCTCCTTCCAGGATAGCCCCAATGGCAAGCGGTGGGGCCGCAGAGACGTCGATGGCCGCATCGTCGAGGCCTATGGCTTCGATCTGTCGCCGCTCTCAGCCCGTGTCGAGGAGTTCGAGGAGCTTCATGCTGAGTTGCAGGCTGAACGCGAGCTCTGCCTACGCCTGAAGCGCCAGATCACTGTGGCGCGCCGGATGATCCGAGCCCGGATCGAGGCAGCTCTCAGCAGCGCTCTGCGTGGGCCCTGGAGGCAATTCACGGGGCTTTTTGAGGAGCTTCTGGAACGACTTCCGCGCCGTCATGAAGCTTCAGAGCAGTTGGAGCGGCTATTGGCATGGTTCAAGGAACTCCAAGAACGGGTCGAGGCGGCTTATCTTAAGGCGACTGTTGCGACAAAACCTGTGGAAAACACCGATGATAAACACGCCCAAGTCACGAAGAAGACTCAAGAAATGAACCCCAGGGAGGTCATTTCTGAACCTCATATACTAATTACAAACCAACTTAATCCTGTAACTAGTAATTCCTCTGAAAAAGAGGAAGCGGCGGGTGTGGTGCCTAATGCCCAACCCGAAGAGCGGGTTGATAGGGAGCTGGAAGACTGGGTTGCCGAGGTACGCAAGAAGCGGACAGCGCTCGATCTGCCGACAATCATGCAGGCCTGTCCGGAATTCGCATCCTGGGCGCGGAATTTGGGTGGATTCCTGAAAGATTGGGGCGATCTGCACCGGGTTGCCGGTCAACTCAGGCCGATGATCGGGATCTCTGAGCATGCCTGGAACGTGGCGCAGGACCGAATGGGCACCCAGGTGGCCACGGCCGCGTTTGCCCTCGTCTTCGAGAAGCACAGTGCGGGCGAGGTTGCCTCGCCGGGCGGCTATCTGCGGGGCATGGTCGAGAAGGCCGGGGCAGGGGAGCTGCATCTCGAGCGCAGCTTCTATGGTAGGCTCAGTGGGCAGGCGGCGTGATAGGGCAGGGGCTCAGAGACCGGCGGCTTTGGTCAGGTTCACCCGGAACCGGTCCCGGCGGCGCTGATAGCGGCGGGTCATCTCGGCGGAAGCGTGGCCGAGGTGTTTCTGGACGTAGCGCTCGTCGACTTCGGCGGAGCTGGCGAGACCGGCGCGCAACGAATGGCCGGAGAACAGCGCCAGGCGGTCTTTCTCAGGCAGGTCCGACCGGATGCCGGCGTCGAGCACGGTGCGCTTGATCAGGCGCGCGACGTGTTTGTCGTTGAGGCGTGTCTCCAGCGCCTTCTTGCCGTCCCGCGAGGTGCCGACAAAGATTGGGCCAAAGTCGATCTTGGCGAAGTGCAGCCATTGTTCGAGCGCATGGACAGGGCAGGTCTGATCCTTGGAGCCGCGGCCGATCTCGACCTCGCGCCAGCCGGTCTTGGCATTGAGGGTGAGCAGGGTGCCCTTGTCGAACACTTCAACCCAGCCGCCCGAGTCCGGCGTGTCGTCCTTGTGGACATCGAGGCTGACGATTTCCGAGCGACGAAGGCCGCCGGCGTAGCCCAGCAGCAGGATCGCGCGATCCCTGAGGCCGCGCAGGTCAAAAGGCAGGGTGGCCACCATCGCAAGGATGTCATCGGCCAGGATCGCTTCCTTTTGCACCGGCGGACGGGCGTGTTTGCGTTTGATCCCGGCCAGCACGGTGGCGATATGGCGGTTCTTGCGATCGAGGGCAAAGCCGCGCTGCGCATAGTTCCAGGCAAGGCCCGACAGGCGGCGGTCGATGGTGCTGACCGATAGGGCAGGGGAGGGGCCCGCTCCGGACGCCAGGTCCGCAAGGTAGAGCCCGATCATTTCGGGCGACGGGGGCAGAGTCTCCGCGCCCTTCATCCGGCACCAGCGCGCGAAATGCGCCCAGTCTTTCGCATAGGCCTTCAGCGTATTGTCCGAGGCCGCGGCGCGCGCATAGTCGCGCGCGGTATCCACCAGCCGATCGAGCGTGCCTGAACCAGCCACAAAGGAAGGAAGGCTCAAAGCCTCGCTGCTGGGATGATCTCTCTCGTTGTTCTCGCTGACCGAAGGCCCATTTGGCGGCTTTGAGATCGATTTCTCGTTGTTTTCTGACATGTCGCTGAGCATATTCTTTGGTGTCCGATAATGCAAACTTATTGGACATAGCGCGATCTTGCAGGCTGCGGCGGTTCTAACGCTATTTTCTGGTGAAAAGCGCCGCGATGACGTAGGCTCCAAGCATGACATATGCTCGGCTCGATCACACCAGCGACCTCGACACATTACCCCGGATGCCCGCCTGGGTCACCTCAGCGCGGGCTGAAAGCCTTGAAGATGTTGCGTTTTTGTCGGGCGCAGCGCTGAGCCACCTGCATGTTGTGCTGGAGCGCGAGGAGGTGCCCCAAGCCTTGTTGCGGGATCGGCTCGCGCTGCGCGCAGCGGAGGCCTGTGTCGCGTTTTCGGGGCGCCTGGAGAGAGCAGGGGATCTGCGCGACGCGGTGCATTTGTTGCGTTCTGGCGATCTGCCGGGACCGGCTGGCGAGACCTGCCTCGCCTGGCGGCGCGCGGTGGAGCGGCCGGTGTCGACCAAGGCTCTGGATCGAGCCTTGCCGGCCTTCGAGTCGGGCAAGATCGCGATGTGGCTCAATGCAGGGAAGGGGGCGCCGGTGACTCGGGCCGCGATGGTGCTGGAGGCGGTGCTGACGGAGGCGCCACGCGCTGACGTAGCTTCGCTGGTCCTCGCGGATGCGGCTCTCGCCCAAACATTCGGTTGGGATCATCTCGTGCCGTTGTTGGCCGCGGGTCTGAAACGTGCCGACCTGCGCAAGCAGGGCGACGATTTGCGTCTCGTCTGTCATCGGGCACTCATCTTATCGGCGGTCGAGGCTGTGCGTCTCTCCGCCGACCTCGCGCGTCGGGCGGCACACCTAAAGGCCGTTGCGCCAAAGCTTCGCGCCAAGGGAGCGGATGCCGCTGTCGAGATGTTCCTCACCCGCGATGCCGTGGCACCTTTGGCCTTGCCCTTGTCGGATCGCGCCGCGCGGCGGCTTTGCGACCGACTGGTCGATCTCGGCGCGGTGCGCGAGCTGACAGGGCGAGACACGTTTCGGCTCTACGGGGTGTAGCGATGGCGAAGGATCGTTCAGAGCCGGACCTGGACCGTGAGTTGGCCGACCTGCCGCCTGAGCTGCGCTGGCGGGAATGGATGCGCCGGATCGAGGCGGTGCTGTTTGCCTCGGCCTCGCCGGTGCCGCGCGAAGACCTGGCGCGCGTGGTGGGGCAGGGGGTCTCGGTGGATCTGTTGGTCGAGGATCTCGTCGCCGATCTGGAAGGGCGGGCCTTCGAGATCGCCCAGGTCTCTGGCGGCTGGATGTTTCGGACGCGGGCGGCCTACGCTCCCGCGATCCGGGTCGCCGCGGATGTCGAGGATCAGCTACTCGACCTGAGTGAATTCGACGTCGCGGTCTTGGCCGCCATCGCCTATCACCAGCCGATCACGCGCGACGGGCTCAAGGACATCTTCGGCAAGGAGATCAGCCGCGACCTGATCGGTCGGCTGCATGCGCGCGACTTGATCGGGACCGGGCCACGATCGCCGCGCCGCGGTGCGCCATACACATTTGTGACGACCGAGCAGTTCCTTGTTGCATTTGATCTGGAGACTCTCGCGGATCTGCCAGAGCGGGAGCAGTTGGAGGACGCAGGTCTGGATGGCGGGTCATAGGAATGGTTGCGGGCTGGCGATCCCCGTATTGGCCAAACGGTGAGGCATGTCGTGGACATTTCGTGACGCTCTCAGTTGTGACTTGTTGAGAGAACTCAGGCTTCGATCCTGAGCCCTCTGAACAGAGCTTCCCAAGGGTCCCCATCCTCGGTCATCGCGCCCGGTTCCAGGTTTGCTATGTTCTCGTCGATGACTGCGTTGTGGTAGTTCTTGAGCCAGCTGTATTTGCGCCGCACCGTCGCGTTGGGACTGTCGGCGAGACCGCTCTCCACCAACGTTTTGTGCCTACCCAGAAACTCGATCCAGCCGGCGTATTCGCCGTCGAGCTCGCTCAGACTGGCGCGAAGATAGTCGATGTAGTGGAGGCCTGACTCGTCCTGGCGCAGGAGGTTGTTCAGGTGACGCTCTTCATCCTCATAGGAATGTCCTTCCCGCCAAAGCGTTTGGTCCTGTCGGTGGCGTTCGATGACATCTTCATGGATCGCAATGCGCGGGAAGATGACCTCGCCTTCTTCCATGAAATAAGCCTGAACGAGGGCAGGCCCAAACACCGGACCACTGAAGTCGATGCCGAGATGCATAGGGCCGATGGTCATCGCGCCGCGCACCATTATGCCGTTCGCCACGCATTCGATCTGGATGTGCAGCAGATCGATGAGTTCCCAGACCAAAGGGCCAGCCTGGTACTGAGTTTCAATGGTTCTGGTTCTTACGATCGCGTCAGACACGATCTCTGCATGGACTTCGCTGATCATCCGCATCTCGTCGGAGCGGGTGGGCGGCGTGGCATCCCCTTCGGACACCCTGCGAAACATCGAAAGCAAGTGCCTGATCTCTGCACCGCTTCGCGTGTGCAGGAGGTTCCTGAAACCGAGGACATCAAAAAAGGTCACAAGGCATTCTTCGTAGTCGGGGTCGTTCTCGAAATCAGTCATCTCTGGTCCATCTTCAGCCGAGGAGCTTCTCCAACTCTTCCCCTTGGGCGGCATGCTTCTTGGGGTTTTCTGCTTTCAGCTTGTTCACGTTGATGAGCTTCCATCGGACCGCTGGAAGCTCGGCCGCTTGAGGGCGGTCGATCGCGTCGAAGTCTGGATCGCCGTCATGCAGGGTTCTCAGAAACCTCTTCGCGCCCTCATCCAAGCGGGATTGGATATCACCGATCAGGCGGTCGCGCGTTGAGACCAATTCCGTTAGGTCGACTGCTTCCTTCGTCATGCCCTCGAATTCCCGCGCGTAGGGCTGATCTAGATCGATCAGGTTTGGATTCAGCAGTTCGTGCGGCGGGCGTGGTGAACTCGCGAGGTAGATCAGAAACGTGCGGAACAACTCGTCGGTAAACCCTTCGTTCTCGTAGAGCAGTTTAACGTCGTAGAGGTCTCGCGGGTGCTGGCGATCTAGGGCCGCATGTAGCTTGCCGCCGAACAAATCCTCGAAGGAGACGATGTTCATCGTCGCATATCCGAACGCCTCCTCGACGGCTTCGGAGACTTCGCGTTGTTCCGGATCATGCACGACGCCCCGGGTAACGGGGGAGGTTTCGATTTTGATTTCGGCTGTGCCGAGGCGGGCGAGCGCACGCGTGGCGCCGCCGCCACCGCCGGCAATTCGCTGCGCTTTGGCGCCGGCGATGCCGCCTTCGATGGCGGCGGTAATCCGGTCCATCGCGTCGTTGATCTCGACGAGGCTGTCGGCGCGGTCCTTGACAGGCAGATAGGTCAGATCGATATCGACCGAGAGGCGCGGAAGGTCGCGATAGAAGAGGTTGATGGCCGTCCCGCCCTTGAGCGCAAATATCTCCTCCTTCGCCACATATGGAAGTACCCGTACGAGCAGGGCCACTTGGGCGGCATAGTCTTCACGCGCCATCACCACGTTCCTTTCTTACAAACTCTTCGGGCACCATGATCCTGTAGCGTGGATGTATCTTGCCGCCTTTGACCAATGCGCGATCCCCGCTGCCGAGGTCGAAGTCTTCCGGATCGAGACGCTTGCGCCAGGCATGGTCGTGGCGGTCGGCGAACACGAAGAACAGGCGTTTGACCTTGATCTTCTTGCAACTTCTGAGCAGTGCCGAGAGGGTTCTTGGGCGCAACGTCGTCAGGCTTTCGAACACCATGTCGAGGTTGTGAAAGCTCTCCTGATCCGGCAACTCGTCAAGCGCTTCGAGGATGGCGCGTTCCGGCGAGGACATCACCAGTTTCCAGTCCCATGGCAGGGACGATGCTGTCTCGTTGAGATTATTTCGCGCGTCATTGACACCCAACTCTGGATCGGAGAACAGCGATACGCTGCGTGTGCGGAGTTCGGTGTTGAGCGGCAGTTTTTCGAGCCAGTTGGGGATTTTTGAGCCGTAGAGCCAGACTGTGCTCTTGTCGCCGAGTGAGAGGTAGTGCGCATAGCCTTGCAGGCCCAATGCCGTCGCCCCCCCGATATGGACAGGGTAGTGCATGATGTGCTGGAGCGAGAGCAGGCTGGTCTTCCAGTCGAGCGTATTCGTGGTGGCGCTGCTTGGTGCGGGACGGCGGAACACTCCGCGTCCTAGGCGTTCTAGCCAGCCGCGTTGCACATAGCCGTAGGACGAACGCCGACCTATCCCGTGGTGCTCCAGCCAGGCGGAGTCCACGAGGAACCCCGTGGGGACAGCCTCAAGAAGACTCTTTAGTTTTTCGTGTTCTTGTCCACTCATGGGCGACATAATGATGTATTTTTAAAGATGCCGCCACTTGTTTCTGTGATAACCTGTGAGATAGTCCGTCAAGGATCGACAAATTCTGGAATTTTCAAAGAGACTGGTGGTTGTCAGCTCTGAAGCTCACCAGCAAAGCAGGGCGTGGATGCCCTCGGAGGGCTGAGAAGACATCCGGCCATTCGGATCGAACAGTCGAAGCTATGTGCCCCTGTCGAAGCCGCTGCGCCAAACCAGAGTCAGGTTTCACTTTCGATTGTGGCGTTCTTTTGCCCATACAAACATCGCACCGACGGCAGCATTGGCTTGCTGCACGCTGAACACTTCCGGTTCGAACGCGCCCGCCCATTGCTTTGTATCGCGATGTTCCGGGTGGTGTTTGTCGGTCAGCGCGTCGAGAAACTCTTCGTAAGAGTAGGGTCCTCCACAGTCCTCTGGCGGGCAGGCTCGCTCTCCGTCAACACAGGCGGGAAAGTCCAGATCTGGTCTTCCGGTTGGTTTGCTAAACTTCTCAACGGTGACGAGATGCCGCCAGCCATCGCCGAAATCATAAGTGTATGTGAACTGACTGCCTTTCTTGACCAGCTTTCCAAGAGTAAACCTCTTCTCGTCCTTCCGCCCATCGGTAGGGTCCCAGCTGTCGTCACTTTCGTCGCGGGCCTCGAACCTGTCTTCGCCAATCTCGAACTCATGCAAATGATAGTCTTGCCAAGGCATAGCGCCCTGGAGAACGGAATGCAGGATGTCCAAGCTGATGTCATTCGGCACGACGATACGGCGCCAGATGGGTGGTTTGATGCCAACCAGTTCGATTTTCAGCTCAATCAAAGTGTGTTCCGCCTGTCTCAATGGCCCTGCCGTTGAAGTAACTTTTGATTCTTAAGTTGAAGCATTCAAGGGGAACATTGGCCCCTCCCGCCCTTTGGCCAGGACCGCGCCCTACTCGGTCGGCTGCGCGCAGCCGCCCTCCCCGAGCTGAAACGCCGCCTCTCCCTGCGACGTGCCGCTGGCCCGGCCGTCTCCTCCGGAGCCAGCCCGACCAGCCGTCGCATGGTCGTGGCAACGCTTCATCTCGGCCGTTCCGGTTACGGTCACTGGGGCAGGGGTGTGCCCGCAACGGTGCGAACAGATGTATGTGGCCATCGGCCCAATCAAGCATAAAGCATGGGAAGTGCTTCAACCATGACGTTAGTCGTTGCAAAGATGGCTGTGCAAAATAGTGTGGTTCGGAGAGGGTTCCGATAATGTCTTCAATAATCAAGTTTTTCCGAATTACATTCTTTCTCGTCCTGTATTTTTTCTTATGTATGGTCGTGGTGACCACAATGCTTCAGGGTTGGCCGATTGGCGGCCAGATGTTGTTTGCATTTGGTGTTCCCGTCATTCTGGTCTGGTGGCAAGAAAAACGGAGATCGCGGAAAGTCGCTGCAAAGGCGCAAGCTGAGGGGAGTTCCGAAAATCTACCCCCCCGACCTGAGCCGGTGCCGCGCCCAAGTGCCTACGACAAGCGTATCGAGCGTGAGCGCGAACGAACTCGCGAAGCCAACGCGTCCAAACAGCCGGCTGCCGTGCAGGCTTACTCCCCACCAAAGCAGGACTACGCTGAAATCGTTCGGGCTGGAAAGTCTGCGGCGCCGGCACTTGCCGCGGCCGCTGAACGAAATCAGCCCTCGCGAGTGGCATCGAGCGCATCGGTCCGATCATCGAAAAGCGGGTGGGTCCCGTCTTATGAAACAGCTAGCGTCGCCGGCCGCAACATCGGCGGGATGGTCTATGTCGGCACGGCTCCCTTGCTGAACACCTACGGGTATCGTGACAAGTGCCGAGCCTATATCGATCCGTCTCTGTCTGTCGCGCGCTCTGGAGCCGACAAAGCTGGTGAAGGTATGCCTTACTGGCCCGGATACGCGGATATCTCACCTCAGTGCCGGGCGACCTACCTCGACTGGTTGGCCAGCGGGCGCAACGACGCCTCCTACAACCCCGGATACATGTTCCTGTACTTCTACGGGCTGGAGCGTCGCTTCTTCGTCGATCAGTCCAACGAAGATGCCAAGGATATCGTCCAGGAAGTTCGGCGGCTGCATTCACTTTACCCTGACAACCACTCCGTCAGGCGCTATTTGGGTGAGTTCCTCGACATTGCGATGCTTGCCGAAACCGACCTCGACGCTATCGAACCGATTTTCGAGAAGCAGGGCTGGGAACTTCCGTTCTCACTCAAATACGCAATCGGAGCTCGGATCGACAAAGGCGAGAACCTGACGGCTGACTGGTTGCTGAGTTGGTTCATCTGCCATCCGGAAACAAATCTGAGAACTCCCGCGACGCGGTGCCGTGACGAGTTCGTCGCTCTTTTCCGTATGCGGTTTGATCGGCGTTTTCCTGATGGGCTCAAAGTGACAAAACCCCGGAAATCACTCACGGCATCCTATCGCGCCGCCTCCAGCGAGTTTCAGGGGTCAGTCAATCCGACCGTGGATGGCAAACCCGTGCCCGACATCTCCGGCTTGCGCAAGCCGGTCGAGATTGCGCAAGAGCTGGCTGACGAGGTGATGAACGACCTCGACAAGCTCAGTCGCTTCCTGGGCCGAAACCCTGACGGCCGCGGAAGTGTGGAAGCGCATGCCTTGCTACCCTCTGAACTTTGGGATGCTTTCCCATCAGAGGAAATGGACCGCTTGAAATCTTGGGCAAGCGATATCGTCGATCGCGGGGGATTGGTGCCGCTTGAGGAGGTGATCGGACGACTGGAGGGAGAAACGAACGAGAAGATCGGAAAACGGCAAATGACAGGAGCCGCCGACGCGCTCGCGCGCCTCGGTTTCGGTCTGGCGCCCGACCCTCGGTTTGCGCTCCGGTCGCCCAAGACGGAGGAGCCTGTTGTGCTGTTTCGTCTGGGCGAACCCATCGAAAGACTGGAGGACGTTTCCGACAGCTATCGAAGCGCCTTGATCGAATTGGCACTTGGGTCGTTAGTCGCCCATGCTGATGGTCGCATCGCGGAGCCTGAACGCAGGGCGTTGGAAGATCAGGTTTCTGCCACGGCCCTCAGCGATCAGGAACGCCGCAGGCTGCGTGCAAACCTTGAATGGTTCCTGGCCGTGCCACCGGACATGACGCTTCTGCGGCGCAAACTGAAGGAGGTGGGCCAAGACAGCCAAGCCGCTATGCGGGCAGCGCTGGTCGGTGCAGCACATGCCGATGGCATTATTCACTCCGACGAAGTCGCAAGCATCGAGAAAATCTACAAGGCTTTGGGACTTGATCCTGCGCTTGCCTACACCGACCTGCATGCTGGCGAAGTTGCGGATGGTCCACGCACTGTTCGCGCGTCGCAACCGGGTCGCCCGGGCGAAGCGATACCCGCGCTCGAAAAAGCCAGCGGACCGAAACTCGACGCTTCACGGATCGCAGCAATTCGTTCGGACACAGAGCGCGTGTCGTCCGTCCTCGGTCAGATTTTCGATGTCAAAGAGGAAGAAAGTGGTGCCTCCGCGCCTGCCAGCCAAAGCCAGCTGGTAGGGCTTGACCCGAAACACGGCGCCCTTGTCCTCGAACTGGTCACTCGAGAGCATTGGTCTGAAACCGAGTTCGAGACGATCTGCGCCTCGCATGGGTTGATGGCATCCGGGGCTTTGGAAGTCGTGAATGAATGGGCTTTTGAGACCTACAACGAAGCACTGCTCGACGAGTATGATGGATATGACGTGTCTCTGGAAATTGCGGAGGCGGTAAAAGAAAAGATGAGTGCGGAGGGCAGGGATGTCTAAGTTGAAACCACGTGAACGCGATGCAATCGTACAGGCGCTTCGGGCCGGGGTCGTGCCCAAACTCGGTTTGCGCCATATTCAGGTTGGCCGCGTCCGAGAGATTGAAGAGCTCGTCAAGGACATGGACCGGATATCCGATGGCGGATCGGCGATCCGGTTCATCATCGGGGAGTACGGATCGGGCAAGACGTTCTTCATGAACCTGATCCGCCTCGTGGCTCTGGAGAAAGGCCTGGTCGTGATGTTCGCGGATTTAGCGCCAGATCGGCGCATTCACGCGACCGGCGGACAAGCTCGCGGGCTGTATGCCGAGATGGCCCGAAACCTCTCGACGCGGACCAAGCCCGATGGCGGGGCATTGGCCAGCGTGGTGGAGCGATTTGTCAGCCAGGCTCACCGAGATGCTGAAGAACGGGATTTGCCCACGGGGACCGTCATTCGTGAACGCCTTGGCCACTTTGAAGAACTTACCGGAGGGTTTGAGTTCGCCGAAGTCATCCGTCGATATTGGGAAGGCCATGAGACCGGCGACGACGAGTTGAAATCCGCAGCCCTGAGATGGCTGCGCGGCGAGTTCGCGACACGCACCGACGCGCGCAAAGCACTTGGTGTGCGAACGATCATCGACGACGCCAGTGTCTATGACCATCTGAAGCTGATGTCGGCATTCGTGTGCGAGGCCGGGTATAAAGGATTGCTGGTCGGCCTCGACGAGATGGTGAACCTCTACAAGCTCACTTCGTCGCAGGCCCGCAATGCAAACTACGAACAGATCCTCCGGATCCTGAACGATGTGCTGCAGGGTAGCGCCGAGAACCTCGGATTCCTTATGGGTGGAACCCCGGAGTTTCTGATGAACACCCGTCGAGGGCTCTATAGCTACGAAGCCCTTCAATCGCGTTTGGCCGAGAACACCTTCGCGCGGGACGGATTGGTCGACCTTTCAGGACCGGTTGTCCGGCTGGCCAGCCTGACCCCTGAAGATCTCTTCGTTCTTCTGGCCAATGTGCGGCGGATCATGCAGGACGATGCCGGTGCTCTGCCGGACGACGCGCTCGAGGCCTTCATGGCGCATTGTTCGGACCGGATCGGTGAAGCTTACTTCCGCACCCCGCGCAATACGGTGACGGCATTCGTGAACCTGCTTTCCGTGCTTGAGCAAAACCCCGGTGTCGAGTGGAGCGATCTGATCGAAAAGATCGAGGTCTCCGAAGACCTCGGCGAAGACATGAACGAGGTAGACGAGTCGACTGGTGCCCAAGACCCCGGTGACGATGATCTGATCAGCTTCAAGCTCTGACGCCGATGAGCAGTGCGTTCGACAAACTGGCGAGGCCTGTGCAGAAATGGATACGCCAGAAAGGTTGGCGCGAACTTCGCGACATCCAGGCGCGATCCATCCGGACGATCTGCGAATCCAATGCCGATTTAATCGTTGCAGCTTCTACGGCGGGCGGAAAGACCGAGGCGGCGTTCCTGCCGTTGATTTCACAGGTGCTTGACGAGCCGTCGGGCGGCACCGGCTTCGACCTGCTCTACATCGGTCCGCTGAAAGCCCTGATCACGGACCAGGCCATGCGGCTGGAGGGCATCTGCCAGGAAGCAGAGCTTCCGGTTGTTCCCTGGCACGGAGATGTCTCGCAATCCATCAAGACGCGCGCGTTGATATCTCCAAAAGGGATCCTTCTGATAACCCCAGAGTCCCTTGAGGCGCTTTTCATTCGTCGCGGTTTGGAAATTGCCCGCCTGTTTGGGGCGACACGGGCGGTCGTGATCGACGAGCTGCACACAGTTCTGGACAGCGAACGCGGTGTCCAGCTTCGTTCACTGCTCACACGGCTCGAGCTCGCGATAAAGCGCCCAATCCGTCGGATAGGTCTGTCAGCTACGCTAGGCGACATGGACCTCGCTAAGGCCTATCTTCGCCCTGACGCCGCAAACGCTGTCCAGCTGATCGAAGCAGATGGCGGCGAGGCTGAATTGAAGCTTCAGCTTCGCGGTTACCTTTCCGGCGATGAAGATGAAAACAGCCCATCCGCAACGGACGCGATCGCAGCACATCTTTTCAAACACCTTCGAGGCAGCGACAACCTGGTCTTCGCCGGAGCGCGTCAACGGGTCGAGATTTACGCAGATCGGTTGCGGGAGCTTTGCGAACGGGAGCACCTGCCACAGGAATTCTATCCCCACCACGCGAGCCTCTCCCGAGAACACCGTGACTTCGTTGAGCGGCGCTTGAAGGACCCTGCGAAACCGACGACAGCCGTTTGCACATCGACGCTCGAGCTTGGAATCGACATCGGTGACGTGACCTGCGTGGCTCAAATCGGTGCGCCATTCAGCGTCGCCGCGTTGCGACAACGGCTTGGCCGATCAGGCCGGCGTGAAGGACAGCCGGCCATTCTCAGGCAGTATGCTGTCGAAGCCAAGTTGACGCCGGAGAGCAGTTTCGTGGATCGTCTTCGCCTCGGCCTGATCAGGTCCATCGCGATGATAGACTTGCTGCTGGAAGGCTGGTGCGAACCTCCAAAACCTCAGGCGCTTCATCTCTCGACGCTCGTCCACCAGATACTGTCAGTCATAGCGCAGCGCGGCGGTGCGTCTGCAAGCGTGGTCTACAATGTGCTCTGCCGCGAAGGCCCCTTTCGGAAGGTCACAACCGAAGTCTTCGCAGATGTGTTGCGTGCAATCGGCCACCCAGAAACCGGCTTGATCGAACAGGTCGGCAGCGGGCTGTTGCTTTTGGGACCCGCGGGCGAAAAACTGGTTGAGCATTACAGCTTCTATGCGGTGTTTCAGACGCCTGAGGAATTCCGGTTGGTCGCAGAGGGGCGGGACCTTGGAACCCTGCCGATCGATAATGTTCTTGCCCCTGGGATGCTATTAATATTCTCTGGGCGACGTTGGGTTGTTCAAGAAATCCATGATCGTGAAAAGGTCATCGTCGTCAAACCCGCGAAGGCTGGTGTGCCGCCCGTCTTCGGCGGCGATGCGGGGGACATTCATGACAAAGTGATCGACCGAATGTTCGCCGTGCTCGAGGGGGATTCCAGCCCAGCTTACATGGATACAGTCTCTTTGATGATGCTCGAGGAAGCGCGTGCTCACTATGAACAGCTGGGGTTTAGGGCCAATAACCTACACACCATTGGCGAGCATACATCAGTCATTGCGACGCGGGTCGGTACTGTGAAGACATCAACCCTCGCGCTAGCACTGAGAAGTGAGGGGTTTTCGGTCGAACTGCATGACGGGTTTCTGATGGTGGAGGCCGGGGACGAAACCCCCGATCTTCAAACGGTACTAGCGCACATTCGATCTGGCGAACCTGTCGATCTGTTCGCTGGAGCTGGGAATTTAATGTCGGAGAAGTTTCATCCTTACCTGTCGCAGCCCCTCTTGGAGTTGGATGCAATTTCTTCCAAGCTTGCGCCCGATACTCTTACCGCGATGGTCGGTAGAATCGTCCCAGCATAATATGTGCGGCAATACTCGTTGACTGTTTTCATCGCTCCTAGGGCTAGTGATTGCTTTGTCTCCGCCAAGAAAGGACGGCATCTTCCGTTCCCGCAACTGGTGCCGCGTCACTCCAACGATCCCAGAAATTGACTGTCGCGCTATTGGGCTTGAAGCGCGGCTCGGACACCACAACTCGCGTCGGAAGCAAGCTCGCATCGCCGACCACCAATGCCTCACCGATGTCGAGGACCGGTAGAAGATCACCAAACCCGCCGAGGCTGTCAGGCAGCAACCGTTTGATCACGGATTGATCGTCGCCGTTGGTCAGCCGCATCGCAATGACATTGTTGCACTGGCTCAGAACGGTGCGGTTCACTTCGGATGGTCTTTGGCTGATAACCACTAGTCCAACACCGTATTTCCTGCCTTCTTTGGCGATCCTCTCGAAAATCCCGACAGAGATCTCATCGGCTGACTCTGACGATGCACGCTCCGGGATATACAGATGTGCCTCATCGCAGAACAATGCGATGGGATGACGGTTGTCTGGTGGCGTCCACTGGCTGACTGTGAATATCAGCCGAGCAATCAAGCTGACCATGAGCGGCAGGATGTCGGACGGCACTTCCGAGAAATTGATGATCTTGATCCCACCCTTGCCATCAGCTTGCGATCCGCGCCCGCCTATCAGGAAATGCGTTACCTCCGACAGCCAGGCCATATCCATACAGGCTGCTGGCGGCTGAAATATGAACCCAAGCCTGCGATCATTTCGTTTGGCTTCAAATCGCGCGATTAAGCGGCTGAGCTTGTCGAAGTATGGTCCTTGCTTATCCTTGTTGTTAGCGCCCGGAACCATTTGTTCGTTCAAGTCAGATAGTTGCTTGTGGACACTGTCGATATCGAAAGGCACGGGGCTATCGATAGTGAAATTTGCAAGAATGTCGGCGTGTTTTCCCGGATCAAGCATTGCGCGCTTCGCATCGGTGATACAGCGCGTCATGAGCATGGCTTGGTTCGGAGCGTTCTGATCGGACCGATCTACAAACAAAGCGACCAATGCCTCATAGCCGAGAAGCCAGAACGGTAGATGTAGAACACCGTCGGCCAGTCGGCGATCGTGTCCAATGTCCCCCGGCCCAGCGATGCGTAGATGCCGAAACTCGTCGCTATCGAGGGTCTGGTACTCACCATGGATATCGAACAAGATTACGTTGGCTTGTGGAAGACCGGCAATCTGGTCTAGGAGCCGCGCAGTTGTGTACGATTTGCCGCTGCCAGTGCTACCGACCACGATGGCATGACGTTGGAACAGACGGTTGCCGTTCAAGAAGGCCCGCGCGTCCTCGTCCAAAGCATAGCGACCAAGATCAAGCTGCGGGCCGTCGCCGGAAACCTGCGAAATGACCTGCATGAAGTCTGTCAGGCGCTGACCTTCCAAGGAAAAGCAATCCGCATCGATTTCGGGCACAGTCTCTAGGGTGCGCTTAAAGACGTTCTCTTTCAGCCCCTCCTTGTCTACGAGTGTTCCAATCAGAGCGACCCGAACGAGGTTGTTTTCGGGGAGCGCGGCTTCCGGATCCTCCTCAGACCCGTCTATTGCAGTTTCGTCACCTGCTTTGCGTGTGATGCGCGAAACTATCCCGATTAAGTGCTGCCCGGCTTTCGAGCTTCTGATCGCGGTCAACCGATTGACCTGAATCCGTTTGAGGCGTTCAAGTTCATCGACTCGCACCGTCACAGTGGCAGTATCGACGGCAATAATTTTGCCGAGACTTTCATCATCGTTGAAATCAAGTATGCCCAACTCTTCCTCCTAAAACCCAATCAATTCGTTCAATGCAGGCAACTCCCAATATTTGCCCCCGATAACAACAATACCGTCTGGGCTGTCACGGTTGTAAACCATCGTCCCCTCATCGTGGTTCTCGAGCGCGAGGTAGTGACGCCCGGCGTTGTTCTTGAGAAAATCCTTGGCTTCGGGCGTTAAGGTGCGCGCTGCGACAAGGATGGGAACGTCATGCACACGACAACGCGTCATCAGCTTCGGATGGATATGGCCGTCGCGGAACCCGTATCCTATGCAAATGAATGCGGTCGCGGCACTCAACACACGATCGGCGCCCTGTATCGCGCTCCGAAAGGGCTCGTCGTGCGTCCGCTGATATTTGCTTACACCTGGCGTGACGATCAACGGAACCAAACCATCGGGCAACTCGCTCGTCATCGGTAGCGACATCACACCCCCATGCGGGTCTGAAAACCAATCAAGAGACCCGTGGACTTTCCAGACTGTGACCGTCCGCGCCAAATTGGCCCCTTGTTTGAAAATCAGATTCTCCGCCCCATCGGCCCGTCGCAGATAGCCCGGAAGGAAACCCGTGTTGTGGATGTAGCCGCCTGAATCGGCTGCATACTCTGCAACGCGGTCGTAGTTTGTTGTTACGACATGGATATTGCGGTTTGTACTTCGGAATAAACCTGTGAATAGGGTGCGGAGCGGAAAAATGGTCTCGGTCTTTATAGCTGATTTGAGCAGGCTATAATCGCCCTGAGCGATGAAGTCCCAGGTACTTCGGACAATCTTGACAACCAAGGAGTCGGGTAGAGGCTTGTTTTCTAGTGCTGCTTCTAAATGATCTCCAGCGGCCAAGGCTGTTCTAACAAGTGTCCAGGCATCGACTTCCGGTCCATCGTCGGCCTGTACATTATCGCGGAGCCAAACGGCCAAATCCCCCATGCCACGAATGCCATGCGGTATCGAGGCCCCGCTGCCCAAGACTATCACTGGGCTATGCTGTGCACAGTTTTGGCACTGCTTTGCGAGTTCTTCTAGTTCCAAAGCTATTTTGCCTCACTTCTTGTACTTCGGCTTAGTTTGTCTGTGCCCGAAAACGATTTGGTCCAAAATTTCGCTCTTACGATACCCCCGGTAGCACTTCTTTGTCACAGCAAGTTTTCGCTGTCGTCGCAAGGTGGGTGCGTCGGGAATCTGGCAAGTGACATGGATCCGAAAATGCCTGCTCCAGCTATGATCCATGCATCAACATGCGCCCTCTGGCATCTTTGACGGCTGTTCACCATCCTTCCTTAGCGGCCAACGCACTTCTCCCTTTGTCTGAGTTGCATGACATGCTGGTCGCAGCTGTCGTCCCGTCCACAAAGGTTGCCGCCGATCTTTTTCCCCTGACCCTGCGGGTCATTCCTCGCGGAGCAAAAAGACCGGCACCTGCCCCTCTCCGCTACGCTTCGCCTTCGGTGTGCCCGGGCCTTGGCCAGCTGCAAGGTGACCATCATTGCAACGCAAACAAGGAGAAGAGCAATGACCACGAACTGCATCAAATTCACCAGCGCCGACATCGAGACCGCCAAGGGCACAGGCTCCATCTCGACCCTGACCTTCGACCTCGACATCACGGTCGAGCCCGTCGCGAGCACGAACCCGATGGCCCCCACGCACCGCGTCCTCGGCCGCTCCCCGCGCGGCAAGCTGGTCGAGTGCGGCGGCATCTGGAAGAAGCAGAACAAGGAGACCGGTGCCGACTACTACACGCTGACCATCCGCGACCACGGCTTCAACGCCAACCTCGGCAAGGCCGCGAACCAGGACGATCTGTCCCTGCAGGCCGTCATCCCCTGGGGCCCGAAAGACGCCGCCTAAGCCAAGGGCCAGACCGCTCCGGCGGTCTGGCTATTTCTCGTTATGAGGAATGGCAGCGGTTCGGGTCCGAAACCCGTGTCAGAAGGATGCGGCATATTTCGGACGCTGACACCGAGGCGGATAGTCTGACTGGATCGATCGCAGAAGCAGCTTTGATCGTTCTGTTGAGGGACAGAGTGGATCGCGCGAACCCGAGGGTGAGCCGAAAGTCAGCAGGGGAAAAATGGGAGCCCACTGTGCGAGGTAAGCGCACCCCTTCTCTCAGTCGAGCAACCCGCGCTTGGGTCGTGTTGGCGAGGCTGCCAGGGTGCCGAACTCACCCTTTGCCGCGAGGGTGTAAACCGCAGATCAACGTCATGCGTCCGGGGGGCGACGTCTCACGTCAGGGCCACCGTCGCGCGCCTTTCCGTCGACCTGTTGGCCTCTCAGATCGCTAGCCCGGGGTCGAGCGGCCGGCAACGCTGGGGGCAGGTTTCTGGACGGCTGCGCCTTGAGCGCTGCGGTGCACCGCTCACAACAAACCTGCCCCCGGCGTGCTCCATTTCATTCCGCCCCGTGCCGGGTGCAGCCCGCTCTCATGCCCCCGGTCTTTTCCACGATCCGTCCAACGACGATCAACGGAAAGGATCACACCATGACACTCGAACAATCCATCGACCTCGCCGAACTGCAAGCCGACATGGCCTTTGATGCCTACCTCGCCGCGTTTGATGAAGACGCCCATCCCGAGACACTCGACAGCCTCGAGACCGAGGCGCTGATCGCCCGCAGCCGCTACGACGACCTGCGCTCTCAGGGACTGGGTCACTGACCCAGACACCCCTGCGGGTCTACTGATCCGCAGGGGTTTGACACCGTCTCTCAGAAGCTTCGTGACGCCCTCGAATGGTGGGACCCGCGCTATCTCGCGCGGGCCGTTTTCGTGTTCTTCGCGCCCGATCCGTTACCGGCTCGGGCGCTCGGTTTGCCTGACATCGCGTGCTGCTCCAGCGCAAGTTTAGGCAGATTAATTCGACCAGATTGCCGCGCATCGATGAGGACGGCGGCGTTCCATGTCGCGCTGCGGAGCAGTCTTGACTGCACCCTATTGCCAGCAAAAAGACACAGCATGCAAAACGTTATATTGCGCAATGTGATGTATTGAAGTATAAGCAAAGGAGAGAAGGAAGACGTTGGCAGGATATGGCCAATGTTTGCACATTTTGTCCGAGGGGTCTGTCATGGGCGTTTCCCGCAAAGCTGAATGCTCCGCCGCACGCGAAAGCGATTGCGAGCAATCGCTGCCTCGCGCGCGTCTGCGCATGCAATCTTTTTCTGGCAGCGGGAGAACGCCCTAGTGCCGAGGCCAGCGAAAAACCTGAAGCTTGAGCAGCGCATCGAAGTCGCGCGGCGCTTTGCGGCGGGCGAAAGTGCCAAGGAGCTGGCGGCGGCGTTCGGCATCTCTGCGCGCCACGTGAACCGGCTCGCGAAAGAGGAGGCGGGCGAGGGGATCACGGTGCGCGATCCGAGCGAGACAGTGGCATTCCGGGCAAGCCGATCCGAACTGGAGGCCTTCGATGCGGAGTGGCGCGAACGGGGTTTTGCCAACCGGTCGCAGGCGTTGAATGCGGTGCTGCGCGGACGGTGCGGATTCCTCGATGTGCCCCGTGATCTGGTCGCGGAATTCTGTGCAGCGTGGCGTCAGGCGAAGGATGTGAGCGACGCCGGACTGATGCTCGCCAAGGCGGTCCATCGCGGTCGGCTGGAGGTCTCGGAGGCAGACCGCGCGGTGCTGATTGATCTCCTTGATCTGGCGCAATCCATGAGCCGTGAATTGGGCCGGATGAAAGATGCGGCGCAGGCGATGCGTCATCAGGAGTGGCCACAAAAGGAAGAAGGGCAGGGGGCGGAGAGCGCGGTTCTGGAGGACGGTTCGCCCGTGACAAACGGCGGTCTGAGGCTGGTGCGCAGTGGCTGATCCCCTCGCCCTCTACGCCTCGGTCATGGGCCGGCTCTGGGAGGATGAGCGCATCCGGGGTCAGGCCGCAGCGCGGATCGACGCGCGGCTGGCGGGGCGTCGGCAGGGGCGGAGTTTCTCGCGCGTCGGATCCATGTCGGCGCGCAACGCGCTGAAGGCTGCGTCGGGTCAGAGCCGGGCGGCGGTCTTCAAACGGATCCGGGCGGGAGGCTGCAAGACGCGCGCGTCGCTCGGAGCGCAGATCTCCTACATCAACGACAAGGCGGTCTACACCTACTCGACAATGACCAATGCGCTGACCGATGCGGCGGTGCTGTCTGAGGGGCAGAAAGAGGACATCATCGAGGATTGGGCCGGGACCTGGCGCGGCTCGACCAAGCTCGGCTTCACCTCTCACATGTTGCTCTCCTTCCCGACCGACGTGACGGTCGATCAGGTGCGCGACATCGCCATGGATTGGACGGAGCATTTTTTCGAGAGCGGCGAATACGGCGATCAGTGGGACTATGTGCTCGCGGTCCATGACGACCGGGCGCACAAACACGCCCACATCATCCTGAACAATCGCGGCCTCGAGAAAGGCACCTGGTTCTCTTGCTGGGCCGAAGGCGTGATGTCGCCGCAGCTCATGCGCGAGAAACAGGCCGAGATCGCGGAACGCTACGGCGTGATGCTTGATGCCACCACGCGGCTCGAGCGCGGCATCTTCGAGAAACCCGCCGGGATCGAAGAGATCTACCGCGCCAAGGAAGAGGCCCGCCTACCGCGCGAGATCGCCCTGACGGCCCAGGAAACCGCCATGGCGCAGGCGCAGGTGGTGGGCTTCGCCAAGGATTACAAGAACCTCGCTGACCTGCTGGACCGGATGGACCAGCGCCACATGGCCCGCGCCCTGCGCGGCATGGCGGAGGGGCTCGGTTCCGGCGCGCCGTGGAACTTCACCGAAGGAGAGATAGACATGAAGGACATCAAGACCGTCGGTGATGCGATCGACTATTCCGAGCGCACGATCGAGGCGCTCAGGCTCAAGGCCGAGGAACTGGACCCGGCCGAGTGCGCCGCATTCGAGGCCAAGGCCGCGCCGATCATCGCGGATCTCTCGCAGATGGTGCCCGACCCGGAGCTACGGGCGCGCTTCGGCAAGCAGCTTGAAGAACCCTATCCCCCGGGGGCGGGCAGCGTGGTGCTGATCGGCGCGCTGCAGTCCGGCAATGACGAGGGGTTGCGCGATGTGCTCGAGAGTGCCGAAGAGGCAGGCATGGACAGCGAGGAGCTGGTGGCCCGGATCATGGCCGGCGGCACGCGGAACTACGGTATGGCGCAGGACTGGGTTGAGCGCGACATGAATGCGGTGCTGGCCAAGGACGGTCTCAGCGTGGAGACCGCGAGTGACGACCAGCTCGATGCCGCGCTCGAAAAGGTCGACGGCGTGATGGACGCACTGATGGAGCGGGCGAAGGAACTGGGCGTCGAGATCGGCCGAACCCTCGCGGACGAAGAGGAGGCGACACTGCCCCTCATCGACGAAGACGACCGGACGCCCAATCCCTACCTGCAGGACCTGGCCGACATGCTTCGGGACGGCAAGCTCACCGAGGAACAGGAAGAGGTGGTTGAGCGGACCCTGCAATCCGAGCTCTTCAAGGAGTTGGGTGAGGAGGGTTTGGCTGCACTTCGCCGCGGCAACTACGAGGTGCTGGACGCGGCCCTTCCGAGCAAGCTCGACCAGATCACCGTCACGCAGGAATTCCTCGAGATGACGTTTGAGGAGACCGGCGACCAAGTCTTCACCGACCGCGCCGCCGGGTTGCAGCAGGACAAGGCGACGGAGGTGGCGCGGATGCGCGGCCAGCAAGAGGCGCAGGAAATGGGGCGTGAACTTGCCCGAAACAAAACACTAGATCGTGGTCTCGATGACGAGATGGAATTCTAAGGGGGAGATGACAACCATGACCAAGACACTCCCCCTTTGGGCCGCGCTCCTCTTCGGGGTGATCTGCGGCGCCGTCATCGGCACCATCGTCGCCGCCTTCTACCTGACCCTGGCCCTGAAAACCGGGTTTGGTAGTTTTGACATGCTGGCGCTCTGGAAAGCCAGCGCGGGCACCCGAGCGGCGCATCCCGAAGCGTTCAAGGTGGGGTTTGGCGCCGTAGGCTTCGGGGCGATTGGCCTCGGCGCCCTGGCGCTTGCCTGGACCTGGAAGAAGGAGCGGGACGACTATGGCTCGGCCCACTGGCAGACCAAGGCGGAGCTGAAGAAGAACGACATGCTTCAAGCGCCTGGCAAGGGCTTTGTCTGTGGCAAGCTCGGAGCCCCGACGTCCAAAGCTGAGTTCATCTCCTCGACCACCATCCCGCATGTGATGATGGTCGCGCCGACCCGGGCCGGTAAGGGGGTTGGCTTCGTGATCCCGAATCTTCTGAGCTTTGCGGGCTCGGTTGTGGTGCTGGACGTGAAGGGCGAGAACTTCGAGAAGACCGCGCGGCTCCGGGCGCTCAACGGCGACGAGGTCTATCGGTTCAGCCCGTTTGATTGGGCCAATGCCACGCATCGGTACAACCCGCTTGCGCGGATTGCCAAGGCCCCGACATTCGCGCAGCGCTTCACCGAGGTCTCGATCCTGGCAGACCTCTTCCTCGACAAGGACAACAAGACGCTCGACACCTTTTCCGAGGCCGGCAAGTCGATCTTCGTTGCGGCCTGTCTGCTGGCGATCCAACGCGGCACGCCGAACCTCGGCGAGGTGAACAAGATCGTCGCCGGGGGCGAATACAAGAACGCCCAGTACAAGACCTATGCCGACGAGGCCGAGGAAGACATCCTGCGCGAGCTCTGGACCAATGCGGCCTCAGCCTCGTCGCGGCTGCTGACCTCGAACATTCAGGCGCTGATGACGGCCGGTCTCAAGCAATGGGACAACCCGGCGGTGCGCTCGGCCACCGAGGCGAGCGACTTCGATTTCTCGACCTTCCGGAAGACCCCTCAGTCGCTTTACATCGCGGTGTCCGAGGATCACATCGCGACGCTGGCGCCGCTCTTGCGCCTGATGTTCGCCGATCTCATCGCCTCGATCCGGCTGAACGAGCCCGGCCCGGACGAGCCCTGGCCGGTCATGATGATGATCGACGAATTCCAGCAGATGGGGGCGATGCCCTATCTCGAGCGGGCGATCCATTCGCTGGCAAGCTATGGCGGCCGCGTCGCGATGATCGCGCAGTCGCTGGCTTCGCTTGATCGGATTTACGGGCCCGAGGGCCGTGAAAGTCTCGAGAACGGGGCAGGGCTGAAGCTCTACATCACCCCGCGGGACCAGCGCACGGTGAAAGAGGTCTCCGCCGCGGTCGGCAGCACCACCCGCGAGGCGGTGACCCGGATGTACGGTCGCAACAAGGGCTTCCTTGGCGCGACCTCGACCTCGGCGCGTCTGGAAGAGCGGCCGCTACTTTCCGAGACGGAAGCGCGCCTCATGGATCCCGACGAGGTCATAATCCTCGCTTCGCCCCAGCACCCTATCAAGGCTAGCCGGATCAAGTATTACGACGATCCGTTCTTCAAGGACATGCTGGCCCGCCAGGACGGCAAGCCGTTCCCCTATCCGCCGAGTGTGCAGGGCGTGGGGCCCTGGGGCGGTGACTTTGAGGTCGGCGCAGACGACCAGGCGAAACTAGCCGAACGTGCGCCTGTCCGGGATCGATCGCAGCGGCGCGAAGCGCGCGCGATGAGCGTGATGCCGATTGAGGCCGGACGCGGGCAGCCCGAGCCCGAGACGCTCGAAAGGGAAGCCGCCGTGCCGAAGGATTGGAAGGCGGCGCTCGACCGGCAGGAGGACTTCATCGAGGAATTGTTGGGAGGGTGAGTGATGACTGCTGCTCGCTGCGTAACTCTTGCATTCGTTCAACTTTTTCAGCCAGCATTGCAGTTGTTGTGGAGCTACTTACCTTGTGCCACCTGCGTTCTAGCAAAAATGCCAACTAGAATTTCACGTGCTGCGGAAGGTTTCTCGGTGAGACCTGTTTCCAGAAAATCTAAATAGCTGTTTTTCAATTGACGGCGAAGAGCGGCCTGAAACCGGGTCTGACCTTCGCTCGGTTTTTACTGTCCCATCTCGCCAGGGTATTATCCAAGACCCTCCCAATCATCGACAGAATCCGGCTCGGGCGGGCAATCTGCATCCATTAGAAACCTGCAGATGTGGTGAGCCCCAGTGACCAAGATTGACCAGATCGAGACCCTGATCCTCGACATTCCCACCATTCGCGGTCACGTGCTTTCGATGGCCACGATGCGTACGCAAACTGCGGTGCTGGTCAGGGTCAAGTTCTCGGACGGCTCCGAAGGCATCGGCGAAGGCACGACGATTGGCGGGCTGAGCTACGGACCGGAAAGCCCTGAAGGCATCCAGTCGGCGATCGAGACTTATATCGCGCCCGGCCTGCTTGGTCGCAACAGCGACGATGTGAATGGTGCAATACAGCTCATCGACAAGTTGGTGAAAGGTAACCGGATCGCCAAGACAGCTGTCGAGATAGCTCTGTGGGACGGGCTGGGCAAGCGCTTGGGCGTGCCGGTGTCGCAACTTTTTGGTGGGGCCGTTCACGAACGTCTACCGGTCGCCTGGACGCTGGCCTCCGGCAATTCCGAGACCGACATCGCCGAAGCCCAGCAGATGATCGAAACCCGCCGCCACAACGTCTTCAAACTGAAGATCGGCAAGCGAGCGGTCCGTGATGACGTGGCCCATGTCGCCCGCATCAAAGAGGCGGTTGGTGATGCAGCCAGCGTGCGCGTTGACATCAACACGGCTTGGTCGTTGCAGGATGCACGTTGGGGTCTGAGGGGGCTGCAAGAGGCGGGCTGCGAACTTGTCGAGCAACCTGTCCCCGCGCGTTATCGCCGGGCAATGGCAGAACTGACGCGTAGCTACGAAATCGCCGTGATGGCTGATGAGGCGCTTAACGGGCCTGAGGATGCTCTCGAAGTGGTAACGGCACAAGCTGCGGACGTCTTCGCCGTAAAGATCGGGCAATCCGGCGGGCTCAAGCGCGCCTCAGAAGTCATAGCCATTGGGCAGGCTGCGGGCCTTGGCCTTTACGGTGGCACCATGCTCGAAACCGGCCTGAGCACCGTTGCGGCATTGCAGTTGTTCTCTACCGTTGATGACTTGGCGTGGGGCACCGAGCTGTTCGGCCCGCTGCTGCTGACCGAGGACATTCTCGCAAATCCGATCGTCTACAGAGATTTCTGCGTCGAAATTCCACACGGCCCGGGCATTGGCGCGACGCTCGACCCCGACAAGATCGATTTCTTCCGCCGAGATGGTCGGCGGAGCATGAAAGCCGTCGCGGGTGAATAGTCCCGCGACACGAACAACAAACCAGCCGATGCATCCATGCTGAGGCAGTCTGGAGGAGGATCACAGATGTTCACCCAATCCAATCTCGACGCATTCGAAGCACGGCTCGACGGCGCCATTCAGGACGACCCGGAAAATGGCGTGTTCCGCTGCCGCCGAGATATTTTCACCGACGAAGAGCTGTTCGAGCTTGAGATCAAGCACATCTTCGAAGGCAACTGGATTTACATGGCGCATGAAAGCCAGATCCCGAACCCGGGCGACTACTTTACTCTGACCATGGGCCGCACGCCTGTCGTCATCACCCGCGATAAAGACGGCGAGCTGCACGCGCTGGTCAACGCCTGTTCGCACCGTGGTGCGCAGCTCTGCCGCTTCAAGCGCCGCAACCAGAAAACCTTCACCTGTCCGTTCCACGGCTGGACATTCTCCAACACTGGCAAGCTCCTGAAGGTCAAGGATCCCAAGGGTGCAGGTTATCCTGAGCAGTTCAACAAGGACGGCTCCCATGACCTGACTAAAGTTGCCCGCTTCGAAAACTACCGTGGCTTCCTGTTCGGCTCCCTCAATGCCGATGTGAAGCCGCTGGAGGAGTACCTCGGCGAAGCACGCAAGATGGTCGACATGATCGTCGATCAGGCTGACGAAGGTCTCGAGGTGCTGCGCGGTTCGTCCACCTACACCTATGACGGCAACTGGAAGCTGCAGGCCGAAAACGGCGCTGACGGTTACCACGTCTCGGCCGTGCACTGGAACTACGTGGCCACGACGGCGCACCGTACCGATGACGGCAAAGAAGACAACATCAAGGCAACCGACGCGTCCAAATGGGCGAAGCAGCGCGGTGGCTTCCACGCCTACGAGAATGGTCACATCCTGCTCTGGACGGAATGGGCCGACCCGACCAACCGCCCCGGCTATCCGCGTCTGGAGGAATGGACGGAGAAGTACGGCAAGACCAAGGCCGAATGGATGGTGGGAGTGCTGCGCAACCTCTGCCTCTATCCAAACGTCTTCCTGATGGACCAGTTCTCCAGCCAGATCCGCGTCTTCCGGCCCGTCTCGGTCGACAAGACCGAGGTCACGATCTACTGCATCGCGCCGAAGGGCGAGAGCCAGGAAGCACGCACCCGACGCATCCGCCAGTACGAGGACTTCTTCAATGCCTCTGGCATGGCGACGCCGGATGATACCGAAGAATTCCGGGCCACACAGCGCGGCTATGCCGGTGCGGCACACGCCAAGTGGAACGACCTGACCCGCGGAGCAACCCAATGGATCGAAGGTCCCGATGAAGACGCCAAGGCCCTTGGCATCAACCCGGTTATGTCCGGTGCGCGCACTGAGGACGAAGGGCTCTTCGTCATCCAGCACAGCAACTGGTCCGAGCGGATGGGAGACGCCATCGCCAAGGAACGCGAAACCGCGCCTCAGGCGTCGGTCGCAGCCGAGTGAGGAGGAAAGAACATGACAACTGCGACTCTTGAACGCCCTGCAACCGATGTGATGAGCTTCGAAGACATCCAGGCCTTTCTCTTCGCGGAGGCCCGCGCTCTGGACGATCGCGACTGGGACACCTGGCTGACATTCTACCACAAGGACTGTCCGTTCTGGATGCCCGCATGGGATGACTTCGACACGCTGACGGAGGATCCGCAGAACGAGATGTCCTTGATGTACTACCCCAACAAGCAGGGCATCGAGGACCGCGTATTCCGGATCAAGACCGACCGGTCGTCGGCGACCTCGCTGCCGGAGCCGCGCACGAACCACTATCTGTCGGGTATCGAAGTGCTGAGCCGCGAAGGTAGCGAAATCAAGCTGCGCTTCAACTGGCAAACGCTGAGCTACCGCTACGCCGAGACCGATACCCACTGGGGCACGTCGTTCTACTCGATCGACACCAGCGGGCCGAAGCCGCTGATCACCGATAAGAAGGTCGTCCTGAAGAACGATCACATCCACCACGTGATCGACGTCTATCACACCTGATCCCCGTTACTCCGGGAGCCTGAAGACCTCCGCGCATCTACGTCTGGGTGCGCGGATAAGGGAGGAGCATGCCATGACGACCTACAACGTTGCCCTGAATTTCGAAGATGGCGTCACACGCGTCATCCAGTGCGATGACGACGAGAAGGTAACCGATGCGGCCTTCCGTCAGAAGATCAACTTGCCGATGGACTGCCGCGATGGCGTCTGCGGCACCTGCAAGTGCTTTGTCGAGAAGGGCGAGTACGAGCTGGAATTCTACATGGACGAGTCGATGAGCGACGAGGAGGCCGAAGAAGGCTACGCGCTCACCTGCCAGATGACCCCAGAAAGCGACTGCGTTGTGCGGGTTCCGGCCTCATCCGCCATCTGCAAGACCGCGCCCGAGGCAGTGGAAGCCGAAGTGCAGGGCGTTGACAAACTTTCCGAGACATCCTTCGGTCTGCGGGTGAATCTGGCCAAGCCAATCAACTTCCTGCCGGGCCAGTATGTGAACCTGACAGTCCCCGGTACGGACAAACACCGGTCCTATTCCTTTTCGTCCGCACCGGGTGCGCAGGAAGCAACATTCCTGATCCGCAACCTGCCCGGCGGTGTCATGAGCACCTATCTTGGCGAGCAGGCGAAGCCCGGCGACGCTCTGACTGCAACCGGTCCGATGGGTGCCTTTTACCTGCGGCCAATCGAGCGCACGCAGGTTTGGCTCGCCGGTGGCACCGGTCTGGCGCCGTTCCTCTCCATGCTGGAACAAGTGGCTGAGCAGGGAGCAGAGCACCCGATCACGCTCTACTATGCCGTGACGCGCGCCGCTGACCTCGTGGAACTGGATCGCGTTAGCGCGCTTGCTGAAAAGATCGGCAACGTCACCGTGATCACCATTCTGGCCGCCGAAGAAGACGCGCATGAGCGCAAGGGGTTCGTGACCGATCACCTCAGCGGCGATGACCTGTCGGGCGGCGATTGCGACGTCTACCTGTGCGGCCCGCCGCCTATGGTCGATGCCGTGCGCGCGCATTTCGGGAAACTGGGCGTCGAGCCCACGAATTTCTACTACGAGAAATTCAACCCCACCGAAGAGAAGGCCGAAGCGGCATGACAGGCCGTTTCGACAACAAGGTGATGGTCGTCACCGGCGCGGCACAAGGTATCGGCCGCCGCGTCGCCGAACGAGCGGCAAGCGAAGGCGCACGGGTTCTGATCGTGGACCGCTCGCCCGCACGCAAAGACGTCGTCGCGGCGATCCGCGAAGCGGGGGGCGAGGTCGAGGCGATCTCGGTTAACCTCGAGACGTGGAGTGGCTGCGACAAGGCCATCGGCAAGGCCGTGGATCTCTGGGGCCGCATCGACATCCTGATCAACAACGTCGGTGGCACGATCTGGGCCAAACCGTTTGAGCATTACGAGCCCAAGCAGATCGACGCAGAAGTGCGCCGTTCGCTGTTCCCGACACTCTACTGCTGCCGCGCCGCCATTGAACGGATGCTACCGCAAGGTAAGGGCACCATCGTCAATGTGTCTTCCATTGCGACCCGCGGACTGAACCGCGTGCCCTACGCAGCAGCGAAGGGCGGCGTGAACGCGCTCACGGCTAGCCTGTCTTGGGAAGTTGCCGAACGCGGGATCCGCGTCGTTGCAACCGCACCGGGCGGAACCGAAGCCCCGCCGCGGGTCGTACCGCGCAACCCCAATGCCGAAGAAGAACAACGCGAAGACTGGTACCAGACCATCGTCGACCAGACGATCCAGTCCTCGTTCATGAAAAGATATGGAACGCTCGACGAGCAGGCAGGTCCCATCCTGTTTCTGGCGTCGGACGAAGCCTCATACATCACCGGTGTCACAGTCCCGGTGGGTGGGGGCGACTTAGGCTAGGCCCTGAGGAGGGGTCGTTAACCAACTGGAGGAGATACAAAATGAAACGCGCAATCCTGGCGGCCCTTGGGTTCGCCACCAGCTTCGCTGTGCCTGCTGTGGCAGAAGAAGAGATCAAGGTGGGCCTTCTGCTCCCGTTCTCGGGTGTATATGCGTCGCTCGGAAATGAAATTGAGACCGGGTTCAACCTCGGTCTGCAACAGTTCGGTTCCGAGACTGGTGCAACCTTTGAGATCGCCCGTGAAGACACCGAGGTGAAGCCGCCTGTCGCACTTGGCAAAGCCAAGAAACTGATCCTACAGGACCAGGTCGATGTCATGGTCGGGATCGTCAGTTCCGGTGTTCTGGGTGCGGTGCGTGACATGGTGCATGGCGCAGGTGTGCCACTGATCGTTGCTAATGCCGGCAATGATGCAGCGACTGGCGGGTCTTGTTCACCCTACATCACGCGGATGTCGTTTTCCAACGGCCAGATCAACCGTCCGATGGGCACCTGGATGGCCGAGCAGGGTGTGAAGAAGGTGTTCACGCTTGCGCCTGACTATGCTGCCGGTCGCCAGATGATCGACGCCTTCACCGAGACCTTCACCGCCGCAGGCGGCGAGATCGTCGGGCAGGAATTCACGCCGTTCCAAAAGACGCAGGACTTCGGTCCCTATCTCGCCCAGGCCAAGGCCAGCGGTGCGGATGCGGTCTACGTTTTCTATGCAGGCGGCGAGGCGATTTCCTTCGTCAAGCAATATGACAGCTTTGGCCTGAAAGCTGACCTTCCCCTTTATGGCTCGGGCTTCCTGACCTCGCCGCTTTATGTGAACGCACAGGGCGAGGCTGCCGAAGGCGTCATCACAGCGCTTCACTACGCGCCGACCATCAACAGCGAGGCGAACGCCGCTTTCGTGGCCGCGTTCACCGAGGAAACCGGCCGCGCGCCGTCGGAATTCGCCGTCCAAGGTTACGATGCGGCTCGCGCGCTGATTGAGGCAACAAAAACCGGCGCAAATGACCGTGCATCTTTGGCGACTGCCCTGCGCCAGGTCAGCTTTGAGGGGCCGCGCGGTCAGCTCTCCATCGACCCCGCAACCAACAACATCATCCAGCCCGTCTATGTCTACGAAACCGTCGCTGGTGAAGGTGGGCTGACGCAGAAGGTCCTAGCTCAGCTTCCCGCGGAAGCCGACGCGACCAATGGCTGCGAGATGGCACCCGACTCCAACTGACCAATCTGTCCCGGCCGCTCGCCTGCGGCCGGGACATAACGTCCGAGGAGGACTTAGCTCATGGCACATGATCTTGGATTCTGGACCCTTCAGGCGCTCAACGCCCTGCAATTGTCCATGCTTCTGTTTCTTCTTTCCATCGGCCTGACGGTCATCTTCGGGCTGATGCACTTCGTGAACCTCGCGCATGGCTCGCTTTATGCTCTTGGCGCGTATTTCGCTGCCTCGCTGGCTGCCGTGGGCGGCTACTGGATGGGGTTCTTTCTGGCGCCCGTGGCGGTCGCCGGGGTGGGGATCCTCCTCTATTCCGGCCTCATAAAGCGCATGCGGAAATCGGGGCCCATGGCACAGGTTCTCGTCACCTTCGGGCTGATCTTTGTCCTGCTCGATCTGACTCGCATCTTCTGGGGAGATCTGGCTCTCGCCATCGACGTACCCACGCTGCTTGGCGGTCGTCTGACCTTCCTTGGTGTCGAGTATCCGACCTACCGGTTGTTCATCATCGTTCTGGGTCTCGCCATCTTCGGCGCACTGGCCTTCGTGCTCAGCCGCACCCAGATCGGCGCAATGATCCGTGCCGGTGTCGATAACGATGCCATGGCGGCCTGTCTGGGCATCAATGTGGAACGGCTGTTCTTCATCGTCTTCTGTCTGGGCTGTGCCCTTGCGGGCCTGGCCGGGGCCGTCGCGGCACCGCTTCTCAGTGTGACGCCCGACATGGGTCTGCAGATCCTGATCCCGACTCTGATCGTGATCGTGATCGGTGGTCTCGGCTCCCTCAAGGGCGCCATCGCCGGATCACTGATCTATGGCTTTGTGCAGACTTTCGGTGCGGTTCTGGCCCCGCAACTGGCCTCTGTTCTCATCTACGCGCTTTTGGCTGCGGTCCTTGTGATCAAGCCAGAGGGCCTCTTTCCAGCGAAAGGATAAGACGATGTTTCGCCACAACACTCTTCGTTACACCGCTCTGGTCCTGCTCGCAGCCGGTGCCCTCTTTCAGGCTTTCACGGCTGAATATTTCGGTCTGGAGATCCTGACAGAGATCCTGATCCTTGCCATGCTGGTTCTGGCGCTCGACATCGTTGCGGGCTTCGGTGGCATGGTCTCGCTCTGCCATGGCGCTCTGATGGGGGTCGGGGCCTATGCCTACGCAGTCCTGTCGACCAAGGCGGGGATCGCACTGCCCGTTGCCATGGCGGGCAGTATCGCGCTGACCGGCGCGGCTGCCTGGGTCATCGGCGCCATCGGGTCGCGCAGCCATGGTATCTATTTCATCATGGCGACACTCGCTTTCGGGCAATTGGCCTATTCCTACGTATTCGAGGCGCCGCTCTTTGGCGGCGACGATGGGTTGGGCGGCATATCCCGGCTGGACTTGAGCTTGATTGGCGTCGATCTGAACAACAGTCGCAGCTTTGCTCTCTTCTGTCTGGCCACTCTCGGGGCGGTCTACGGTGCTTCTGTACTGATCCTCCGATCCGGTCTTGGCCGCTCGCTCACCGGTGTCATGCACAATGAGCAGCGGATGCGCGCGCTTGGCCTGACGGTCTGGCGTGTAAAGGCCGATGTGTTCGGACTGTCCGGCATGATCGCAGGCCTCGCCGGTGCGCTAGCCGCACAACACATCATGTACATCTCCCCGGGTCTGCTCAGCTGGACGGTCTCGGGCGAAGCACTGGTTGTGGTGATCCTTGGTGGTCTTGGAACGCTTGTCGGACCGGTGATCGGAGCAGCCGCCTTTGTTGTCCTGAAACATGAACTGAGCTCGGTCACGACCTATTGGCACCTCGTTGTCGGTGTCATCCTGATCGCCGTCGTGATGAGCCGCGCCAATGGCATCTTCGGCTGGATCGAGGCCCGCTGGGGCGGCGTATTCGACCGCCGTCTCGCCGATGCGACCCGCAAACAGGAGCCTGAGGAGGTGTTGACCGATGCTTGAGACACGTAATCTGGACAAAAGTTTTGGCGCCGTTCACGTCACGCGCGATGTGTCGCTAAAGCTGGAACGTGGCGAGCGCCGGGTGATCTTGGGGCCGAACGGGGCGGGCAAGACGACGCTCTTCAACCAGCTTGTCGGCGAGCTGACCCCAGACAGCGGATCGGTGCATCTCGCCGGTGAAGATGTCACAGCACTTCCCGTTGCCAAACGCGCCCGTCGTGGGCTTTCGCGGAGCTACCAGAAGAACACGTTGTTCGATGGTCTGACGGTCGAGGAAAACCTTGGGCTTGCGGCGGCAGTCCACACCGGCAATGCGACGCAGCTTTGGTCGGACAGCCTGGCAAAACCCGAAGTCCGTGAGATCGTGGAGGAGGTGGCAAGCCAGGTGAACCTGATGCCTTTCATCCACGCGAAAGTGTCCGAGATCAGCTATGGCGTGCGTCGCCAGCTTGAAGTCGGTGTGGCGCTGGCCACGCGGCCGCTGGTTCTGCTGATGGACGAACCGACCAGCGGCGTCGGGCCGGAAATGTCGAAAGGCTTTCACGACCTGCTGGCGGGCCTGCCCCGCGACCTGACCATGCTGATCATCGAGCATGACATGGACCTTGCGTTTGACGTGGCCAACACGATCACGGTGCTGAACTACGGCGAAGTGGTCTTTGATGGTCTGCCCGAAGAGGCACGCGGGTCGAGCCTGCTCAAGGAAATCTATCTGGGGAGCTGGGAAGATGCTTGAACTGAACGCAATCGAATCCGGGTACGGCGAAACGCAGGTCCTTTACGGCCTGTCGCTTCAAGCGCAGACGGGCCGGGTTTTGGCCATCCTCGGGCGAAACGGCGCCGGCAAGTCCACGACACTGAAAACGATCATGGGCCTTTTGCCGCTGAAGTCCGGCGAAATCCTGTGGGGTGGTAAGCCGATCGCGGGGCAACCATTTGACATCGCCAAGAGCGGGATCGCCTATGTGCCAGAGACGCGCGATATCTTTCCGTCGCTCAGTGTGCGTGAGAACCTCGAAATCGCGGCCAAGCGGTTTGGCGGGTCGAACCCTGAATGGACGATGGAGCGGGTGTTGGACCTGTTTCCGCGACTAGGAGAGCGCATGGACAACGGCGGCACGCAGCTTTCGGGCGGCGAGCAGCAGATGCTGGCCATCGCGCGGGGACTGCTGATGAACCCAAAGCTGCTGATCCTTGATGAACCGACCGAGGGCCTGGCCCCGATCATCGTCAAACTGATCCACGACAAGCTGCAAGAGCTGAAAGCGGCGGGCCTGTCGATGATCATCGTTGAGCAGAACTTCGGTTTTGCCACGTCGCTTGCCGACGATGTGGTCGTCGTCAGCAAAGGGCAGATCGTCTGGACGGGAGATGCCGAGGCGATCAAGGCCGATGAAGACGCACAGCACACTTGGCTGGGCGTGTGAAATCTGCGTGCAGGGCCAACGCGCTTTGCACCTTCACCCCTTTTTGACAGGGCTCTTTCGCGCGACTTTCTGCGCGATGTTAACGAAATTCTTGACGTGAACGCCCTGTTCATCGAGGCGGTAATTGACCGAGAGTTCAGTTCGCGCGATCTCGGGTTCGATATTGAGAAACTTCATACCCTTGCGCGGCGCATTGGCGACGGATTCTGGGACAATGCACACGCCTTCACCGACCGCAACAAGACTGAGGGCGGTTTGCAGATCCATACACCAGATGCGCAGGGGCGCCTCGAATCCCGCATCCTCAACCGCCTTGAGAACCATGTCGGCATAGCTGGGCCTGGGGCGTTCGGGATAGAGGATCAAATGGTGGGTCATCAGCCGTTCGAGCTTGGCCACTGTCCGAGTTCCCGTATCGACGATGTCAGGTAAGGCGAGGATCAGCTTTTCTTCAACCAAATGCTTTGACAGGAACTCGGGATCCTTCAGGGTTGGGCGCGCAAATACAACGTCCAGTTCCCGTGACACCAGGGACCGGTGCAGTTCGGCGTTGTTCATCGGGATCAGACTTAGGTTCACGTCCGGGTAATTCGCCCGATACGATCTGATGATGTTTGGCAGAATTCCGTATGTGGCAGAGCCGACGAACCCAATCCTGAGTCGTCCTTCCGCCCCTTGTCCCAGCCGACGCACTTCCAGTTGCGTGTCTTCAAGCTCTGCGAGGATTGTCTTGCCGCGCTTCAGCAACCGCTCACCTGCTTGTGTCAGGGTGATCGTGCTCCGGCCCCTGTTGAACAGGATTGCGCCGAGGTCTTCCTCGAGCTGCTTGATCTGACGGCTGAGCGGGGGTTGCGCCATATCGAGGCGTTCTGCGGCGCGCCCGAAATGCAGCTCCTCTGCCACTGCAATGAAATAGGTCAGCTGTTTGAAATTCATTTTCGCCGTCCTCCCAAGAACTTACGATATTCTATACCTCTAAACGAAAAAAAAAAGGCCCCCGTCTTGCGGGGGCCAGTCTTCAGGGAGGTATCGGGGATTACTCGGCGGCGGTCGCCTTTCCGTTGGCGGCCGTCTTGAGGACGAAATCGAACTCGAAGTGCAGGTCGGTGCCCAGGTCGGCGGCAGCCGGTTTGAACTTGCCGATCAGGCTTTCCTTGACCGCAAAGACGCTGTCCTCTTCGAGCCATGCGCTGTCGGCGTCGTAGATTTGGCTGATCAGCGGACGGTAGCCATCCTTCGAGATGATGAAGTGCATGTGGCCCGGGCGGTTCGGGTGGTGGCCCATGAAGCGCAGCAGCTCACCGGCGGTTTCATCGTCCGGGATCGGGTAGGGGACGGGGCGCACGGCGACAAAAGCGTAATGGCCGTTTTCATCGGTCTCGAACCGTCCGCGCAGGTTGTATTCGGGCTGGTCGGGGTCGAGATTTTCGTAGACGCCGTTCGGCGCGTCTTCCCAGACGTCGAGCGTCACACCGGCGATGCCGTTGCCGTTTTCATCCTTGATGTAGCCCTCGAAGTACGCGGTTTCTTCGTTGTCAAAGTGCTTCTGGATTGTCGAACCGCCCTTGGGCAGAACCGGCGGGTTCTCGCGGTAGAACGGGCCCAGAACGGTGGATTCGCTTTCGTTGCCTTCGACGGGATTGGTCATCATGTCGACCAGAACCTCGACGCCAAGGATGTCGCCCAGAAGGATGAACTCCTGCCGGTTGTCATTGCAGAGCTTACCAGCGCGGGCGAGGTAGTCGCAGACGAACAGGAATTCGTTATGCTGCAGTTTCACGTCCTTGATGAATGCGTGCAGGTGTTTGACCAGGCCAGTCGCGAGTTCGCGCTGGCGGTCGGTGATGTCTCCATGCTTACCGAGGCTCGCGATCACGACGTCGGTGATGTTGTGTTGGTTGACGATGCCCATGGGTAGTTCCTCCTCCTGGCAATCTGTAGATCCGGTTACGAGTTGCTTGACTGCCTCTCGTCGCAATACAGACTTTGCCGAGTCCGCAGATTTCCCCAATGCCCACAACGGTATTGCTTGATACCGACGGTAACCCGAGTCCTGTGAACCGGTGTTTTTCCAAAGACCTCAAGGTAGAGTATTGACCCATACCCTTGCCGGTATGGCCGACGGGTTCGCGATCGTGGCAGCTTTTGCTCAACTTATTAACGCATGGGAGGCCAAGGTGATCGACACCTTCACGCACATACAAACACGCCTTGAGGTAACGCCGCATTTGCTGCGCCTCGGCCGGCTGTTTTCCGAAACCGTGCTCATCGAGGTGGGCGGTGACGAATTTTACCTGACTTTCGACAAGGGGCACATCGTATCGGTCGTAGAGGGCCCAAGCCGCAAGACGCCTTGGCGCTTTGCATTGCGGACCGACTCCGAGGCTCTTACCAAATTCTGGCAAGCGCGCCCCGAACCCGGCTTCCATGACATCTTTGGACTGGTGAAGATCGGTCGCGGTCGGGTCGATGGCGACATTCTGAACCTCGTCAAAAACCTGCGCTTCTTCAAGGAAGTGCTGACTCTCGCCCGTGCAAAAGAGGAGTTGGTAGCATGAGCATCGAACCGATCACCGGTCGCTATGTAACTGCCACCATGAGCGGTGCCCCGCGCCGTATCTATTTCGAAGAGGCGGGGCAAGGGCGTCCGGTCATCTGCCTGCACACCGCAGGCGCCGATACCCGCCAGTGGCGTCACCTGATGAATGACGCCGAGATCACCGCATCGTACCGCCTGATCGCCTTCGACATGCCGTGGCACGGCAAATCGCTGCCGCCAGAAGGCTTCGAGACACAGGAATACCTCCTGACGACAGAAGCCTACATCGAAACCGTTCTGGCCGTCGTCGACTGTCTGGGCCTTGATCGCCCAGTCCTTGCTGGCTGCTCGATGGGCGGGCGCATTGCCCTCCAAATCGCGGCGCTTCACCCGGAAAAATTTAGCGGCTTCATTGCGATCGAAGCGTCGGATTTTCAGCCTGCCTGGTACGACATCGACTGGTTCCACAGACCCGATGCCCATGGCGGCGAGATGGGTGCTGCTCTCGTATCCGCCAACATCTCACCCTTTGCGCCCAACTCCGAACGCTGGAACACGCTTTGGATGTTCATGCAAAGCGGTCCGGGCGTTTTCCGCGGCGATCTGAGCTTTTACACCAAGGATGACAGCCTGATCCCGCGCTTGCCAACGATCGATACTGCAAAGACGCCGGTGCACATCATCGTAGGCGCCTATGATTTGACCTGCACGCCCGAGGATGCCGAGCGAACCGCCAACGCCATTCCTGGCGCCACTTTGGCCGTCATGGATGAACTGGGCCACTTTCCGATGAGCGAACACCCTGAGGGCTTCCGCCCGTTCTTCGTGGACGCACTGGAAAAGATGCCAAGCCCGGCGGCGAAAACTACCTGACCGATAACCCCTGCGCAGGAGGAGGAGTCATGTGCACGAACGCGAAAACCCCGTGTCCCGGATGCAAGAAACATGAAAAAGCCGACGCAGACTGGATGTTCTTCACCGATGACGAGCGAAAGGCCACCGAGGCATTGCGCAAGCGTCCGGCACTTTTCGACCGTTCCTTTCTGAAACCTGAACCCGCACATGCTGGCACCCGTCCGGTCGCATCCAACGGAGAAGTACACCCATGACCAATCCCTGCATTATCTGTGTGGCGATCACGGGCAGCCTGCCCACAAAAGCCAACAATCCGGCTGTCCCGATCAGTGTGTCGGAACAAGTAGATTCCACACACGAGGCTTTTGAGGCCGGGGCCACCATCGTGCACGCCCATGTGCGCAACGATGATGAATCTCCGTCTTCAGACCCTGAGAAGTTCGCCGCGCTGAAAGAAGGGATCGAGAAACACTGCCCCGGCATGATCATCCAGTTCTCGACCGGAGGGCGATCAGGCGCGGGTCAGACGCGTGGCGGGATGTTGCCGCTTTCGCCCGACATGGCCTCGCTGTCCGTCGGATCGAACAATTTCCCGACACGTGTTTACGAAAACCCGCCTGATCTGGTGGACTGGCTGGCCAGCGAAATGCTGACCTACAGCGTCAAACCGGAGATCGAAGCCTTCGACCTGAGCCATATCCTGAAAGCCAAGGACATGGCTGACAAAGGTCAGCTTGTGGGCACGCCTTACATCCAGTTCGTGATGGGCGTGAAAAACGCGATGCCGGTCGATCGTGATGTGTTCGACTACTACATCCACACCGTGCGCCGCCTCTTCGGTGAAGACGCTCCATGGTGCGCCGCGGGCATTGGTGCCAACCAGCTCAAACTGAACGAATGGGCTATCGCTGCGGGGGGTCATGCCCGCACCGGTCTGGAAGACAACGTTCGACTTGATCGCGACACGCTCGCTCCCAGCAACGCAGCCTTGGTGCGCCGGGCTGTTGAGATTTGTGAAAGAAACGATCGCTCGGTGGCAACGTGGCAAGAGGCGCGCCGCATTCTTGGACTGCGCTTGTCTGCGAATGCCTCAAAAGGACGCGCATCATGAACAAGGTATACAAAACAGCCGCCGAGGCTCTGGATGGCCTCCTGCATGACGGGATGTTGGTCGCGGCCGGAGGCTTTGGCCTCTGTGGCATTCCGGAACTTTTGATCGACGCCATTATGGCAAGCGGCGTGAAGGACCTGACCGTCGCTTCGAACAATGCGGGCGTCGATGACTTCGGCCTCGGCAAGCTCTTGGCCACCCGCCAGATCAAGAAGATGATGTCGTCCTACGTCGGCGAGAATGCCGAGTTCATGCGCCAGTATCTGAGCGGAGAACTGGAGCTGGAATTTAACCCGCAAGGCACGTTGGCCGAGCGCATGCGCGCTGGCGGGGCAGGCATCCCCGGATTCTACACCCAGACAGGTGTTGGCACCCAGATCGCCGAAGGCAAGGAAGTCAAAGAGTTCAACGGCAAAGAGTACATCCTCGAAGAGGGCATTTTTGCCGACCTGTCGATCGTCAAGGCGTGGAAAGCCGATGACACAGGCAACCTGATTTTCCGGAAGACCGCGCGCAACTTCAATCCGCCCGCCGCCATGTGCGGCAAGGTCTGCGTAGCCGAGGTCGAGGAAATCGTGCCGCGCGGTTCGATCAACCCCGACCATATCCATCTGCCGGGGATCTACGTGCACCGCCTGATACAGGGCGAACACGAAAAGCGGATTGAACAGCGCACAACGCGAGCGCGGTCCGAAGGGGCAACACGCAAGCGGGAGGAAGCATAATGCCCTGGGATCGCAACCGGATGGCGGCACGTGCCGCACAGGAACTCGAAGACGGCATGTATGTGAACCTCGGGATCGGCATCCCGACGCTTGTCGCCAACTACGTCGGCGACAAGGATATCACGCTGCAGTCGGAAAACGGCATGCTCGGCATGGGTCCGTTCCCGTTCGAGGGCGAAGAGGACCCGGACCTGATCAATGCCGGCAAGCAGACGATCACCGAGCTGAACCGAACCTCGTACTTCGACAGCGCCATGTCCTTCGGAATGATCCGCGGCGGCAAGATCGCCGCGGCAGTCTTGGGTGCAATGGAAGTTTCCGAGAAGGGTGACCTCGCAAACTGGATGATCCCGAGAAAGCTCGTGAAGGGTATGGGCGGTGCGATGGACCTCGTTGCCGGTGTTGGCCGTGTTGTGGTGGTGATGGATCACACCAACAAGCATGGTGACAGCAAGCTCTTGAAGGAGTGTACGTTGCCGTTGACTGGCAAAGGCGTGGTCGACAGGATCATCACCAACCTCGGTGTTCTGGACGTGACCCACAAGGGCCTGCACATCGTCGAATGCGCCGATGCTGTCTCCCGCGACGATATCATCAAGGCGACCGAGGCAACGATTGTCTGAAGCATCTAGATATCACGGGCTACGCCTGAATGACATTCCGGCTCCGCAATCGGGGCCGGTTTTCTTGCAGTCCTTGTGTCCTACGCCGGTCCGCTTCTGATCTATCTGAGCGCTGCGGAATCGGTGGGCACCTCGAAGGAGGGTTTTTCGTCCTGGGTCTTCGCAATTTCCGTGGCAGCTGGGCTGTCGAGCATCGGGCTCAGCCTGTGGTTCCGTGTTCCGGTCGCGATGGCATGGTCGGCCCCTGGCACGGTCCTTCTGATTTCTCTCGGGACATCCTTGTCACCCGCCGAGATGGTCGGTGCCTATGTCGCTGTGGCAGCGATTCTGGTGCTCATCGGCTTTTCCGGCGTCTTCGAACGGCTTGTACAACTCCTCCCGCCTTCGGTGACCAATGGAATGATGGCTGGCATACTCTTCGGATTCGGCCTAAAGGCCGCCGGAGGATTGGCAACTGATCCTGCCGCAATTGCGCTGCTGATCGTCGTCTTCGCCGTCTGCGCGATGCTCTTTCCCCGTTATTCCATGCTTGTCCTGCTGGCCTCGGCACTGTTGATCAGCGCCGTCTTCTACGATGCATCGGTTGGAACCGTGGGCGTGGTTTTCGCGTCCCTCGAAGTCAGCGGACCGGTCTTTTCAATGGGGGCCATGCTGAGCCTGGCATTGCCTTTGCTCATCACAACACTGAGCGGACAATACCTTCCGGGGATGGCGATCCTAAGGGCCAATGGCTTCCGGATTTCGGCAAATCCGATCCTCATTGTTGGCGGCCTTGTCTCTGTCTTGGCCGCGCTCTTGGGCGGAATAACAACCGCTCTGGCCTCGATCACCGCAGCCTTCTGTGCGGGATCGGATAGCCATGAAGACCCCGACCGCCGTTATGTCGCCGGCATCGCCTGTGGCGTTTTCTTCTGCCTTGGCGGCGTTTTCGCCGGGACCATCGTTGAAGTACTGGTGCTTTTGCCGACGGCGCTTATTGCCCTGCTGGCTGGTCTCGCGCTCTTACAACCTATCCTGAAATTCACCGGTGCGATGCTTGCGTCTGAAGATGCTCAGGCGGGGCTGCTGACGTTCCTGTTCACGGCATCTGGTGTGACCCTGTTCGGAATCGGTTCGGCCTTCTGGGGGGTGGTTATTGGGATCGCCGTCCACTTTCTAGGCAGGTCCGCCGAGTTGTTTTCGGGCAAAACACACACCTGAGAATTTGTGTCAAACGTATAGCCTAAGTGTAAGGTCGCAAGCCTTCTTGCTGTAGGTTACAGGCTTAAGCTTACTCGCTGCGCCAAATGTGTGCAAAGTACGGCTTCAATGATGTAAGTCACCACCCCGGCAAATAGAACTCCGTAATCCCCCGCTTCCCCTCGGCCCGCCCCAGTTGTACGATCACATCGATGGACTTGCGGATGTACTCGCGCACCTCGGCGAAGGTCAGCGGCGTTCCCGCCTGCAGTACCATGATCGCCAACCGATCGATGGCGAGTTCCGCGGTTTCGGCGTGGATGGTGGAGACCGAGCCGCCATGACCGGTGTTGATCGCTTCGAGATAGGTCAAGGCCTCGGCCCCGCGCAGCTCGCCAACGATGATCCGATCGGGGCGCATGCGGAGGGAGGCCTGCAGAAGGGCGTTGGCGCTGCGTTGCGACCCGGCACCTCGGTCGGCCAGAAGGGCGACGGTGTTCGGCTGACCAGGGAAGAGTTCGAAGGCGTCTTCGATGGTGATCAGCCGTTCGTGTTCACTGACATGGGTCAGAAGGTGGCGGGCGAAGGTGGTCTTACCGGTCGAGGTGCCGCCGCTGATCAGGACGTTGAGCCGCGCCTCGACAAGAGTTTGCAGTGCGGCCTCGAGGCTTTCTTCGGCGAGACTGGCGATGTTTTTCATTTTCTCGGCGCGGAGCGCATCGAGCGAGACGGCCTTGCCGAAGAGATAGGCGGGGGCGTAATCCTGGACGCTGCCCGAGGCGAAGAGGCGGATGGTGATCGAGGCCCCGCGATCGATGGCGGGTGGCACGGCGACCTGGACCCGAAGCGGGCGGCCGGCATATTCCACCTTGCCGGAGACGAGGGGGTTCTTTTCAGAGACGCGGGCCTTGGCGTCGCCGACGATGGTCTGGGCCATGTTGAGGGCGGTGGTGCGATCCACGGTCTGACCTTCGTGGCGCATGGTGGCGTCGCCTGCGACCTCGAGCCAGACCTTGCCGTCCGGGTTGATCGCGATCTCGACCACGTCGTCACGCCTTAGAAGGTCGCGGAACGGGTCGAGATATCGCTCGAGGTAGGAGGATGGTGACGCCTGATCCATCAATTCGGTGATTCCGGTAATATTGAACCTGGTTTCGCTGCCTCTCGCCTGCGGCTCGAACGCGAAACCTGATGCTTCTTTTTCATTGTGAACCGGAACCCCCGTAGATCACCACATCCCTGTCCACGAGCACGGTGACCGAGGCACCCTGATCGACATAGATCGTCGGTGCGATCGAAACCTGCTCGGCGATGACGGACCCGACCGCATCCTGCAGGTCGCTGCCGACATCGCCCAGGACGATGCTTGTCGTCTCGTTGTTGGCACTTTCCGCCGCCACGGCCGGTGCTGCCCCGATCACGGAAATCAGCGCCGCGCCACCGAAGCGCTCGGCGAACTTGGTGTCCACGAGACCGGTGAGGCCTGAGCGACCGAGTTGATCGCCGCCCACGGCGGAGATTTCCATCGAGGTTCCGTCCGGTGTCAGAACGCGGGTCCAGAGGATTAGGATGCGCTTCTGGTGCATCTCGATGCCGGAGCGGTATTGGCCAAAAAGGCGGGAGCCTCGGGGGATCAGGATCCGGTCCCCGGAAAACGCCGGGACCGGCTCGGAGACGACCGCCACGACAGACCCGGGTAGATCGCTGTTGATGGCGGTCTGGAGCGCGGCCTGGATGACGGACCCTTGGGTCAGCGTGCGCTCGGGATGGGTGAGGCGGGCGGCTTCTTGCACTTCGAGCGGTCGCGCGCTCTGCAGGAACTGCTCGTTTCCTGACAGGACCGGCTCCCCGGCGACAGCGGCCGCAGTGTCGGCCTCCGCCGCTGCACTTTGGCCACCACGCGGACCGTCTGCGTAGACCACGGCGGGGGATTTGATCTGCGCGGTCAAAAGCTCCTCGGCGACCCGTTCGGCCTCGCGCTGGCGCTGCTCCTCTTCCTGACGCCGGCGCTCTTCGAGAAGGCGCTGGTCGGCGATCAAACCTTCGCGGTCCAACTCTGCCTCCAGTCCCTCGCGCTGCGCCCGTTCGGCATCGAGCAAGGCTTGCAGCCCTTCGATGCGGGTATCGGTCTGGCGCTGCAGGTTGGCCAGCTCGGTTTCCTTTGCGGTCAGCGTCGCTTCAAGCGCTTCCTTTTGTTCGTCGAAGGCCTCGCGCAGGTCTGCGACGGCGGACTGGATTTCCGAGTTGCGGGCAGCCTGGCTGGCGGCGAGGGCCTCGCGGAGCTTGGCGATCTCGGCCAGCACCTCGGCGCTCGGTTCCGGGGCAGGGGCGGCGGGCACGTCCAGCGCTTCCTCGACAGCGATCAGCGCGTCATTGACCCTTTGCTCTGTCTCATCGGGTGGAAACTCCAGCCGCCCGCCGGTGCCGGGGCGGCGGTCCTGAAAGGTCTCGACATCGGAGGTCTCAAGCGCGCTGTCACTTGTCCGAAGCCCGGTGGCCAGGAAATACGCGACGCCGGCGCCACCAAGGGCGAGGGCGGCGGCGAGAGCACCAACCCCGAGGCTGTTGGCCCGGTGTTTGGATTTGCCGCGCTGGCTGAACTGGTCGAGGCGGTCCTGCAGATCGGGAGGGGTTTGATCGGCCATGGTCAGTTGCTCACGTATATGGTGCGCTCGTCGCGCCAGGCGCAGATCACCTCGTCGCCAATGCGCAGCGTCCAATAGGTGTTGACCCCGAGGACCCGGACGGTGTTGCCTTGTTGGGTCCAGTTCACCGTGCGTTCGCGGCCTTGATCGTCGGCCTTGAAGAGGGCGGGTTGGCGACCGTTCTCCGGGAAGACGAAATACGTGTAGCGCCCGTCGTCATAGATATGGCTGGGGCGGAAATCCCCCTCGCCCGAGACGCGGTAGTTGTAGTTGCGCGGGGCCTCAAATCCTTTGGGCTGTGTAGCACCCGCCGCGCGGCGCTCCTCGTCGGGGTAACGGAAGCGCACCTCGAAGAACATGCCGGTGCGGTTCGGGATCGAGCCCTCGCGCAGATGGAAGGAATAGGTGCGGCGGTTGGTGATCACCGTCATGTTGGTCGAGGCATTGGCCACATGCGGTTTAATGGTCAGCACATTGCCCAGCTCGGGGATCGGATCGACCTGGAAGCTCTCGGTGTCGCCGACGATCACCGCTTCAAACCGCTCGCCCGCCCCGAAATGAATCGTGGTCGAATGCCTGAGATCGGTTTCGATCCGGTAGACCTGGTTTTCGTTATAGACGGCGGTGCGGATCCGGATGTCGAGCGGGCCGCCTTGCGGTGTGGCCTCGGCGAAGGCGGCAACAGGAAGGGCAAGCGCTAGGAGAAACGTGGTGAGGAGCGCGGGCAGGGATTTCATCTTGGTTAGTTCTCCAGGGTCTCGGCGTCGACGCGGTAGGAGGTCACCACGAAGCCCAAGGGGTTGGCCCAGACGTCCTGAAGGCGCTGGCGGGTTTCGGGTTGGAAGTCGTAGCCGACGGTGGCCACGTAGGATCGGGTCACGGTGCGGGTGTCGCGGGGACGGCGCAGCGTGCGGGTGAAGCGGACCTGGGCCACGCCGCGCTCGATCTGATTCACGGACTTGATGACCACTTCGATCTTGGCGTCACGGCCATATACGGTGATCGGATAGTCCTCATTGGTAGATGACCAGAGATCGCGCAATGTGCGGGCGGCATCGCCATCCGAGCGATCGAGCACCGAGTTGATGCGTTGCTCGCCATCTGTCAGGTCATAGGTCTCGCGGTCATCGACATAGGCCACGAGATTGGCCTGGATGATGGCGTCGCTTTCGGAAAGGGTCAGCGCCTGAACAGCGGCGACCCGGTCCATCTCGCCGGTCTCCTTGTCGACGACGACGACGAAGGTTTCGGTCGATTTGAGCGGAAAGAGGCTCGCGCCCGCGACCATGCCGGCCACGCCGACCAGCACGCCGGCCGCCGCGACGAACCAGGCGAAACGCTCGCGCCGCCGCGGCCCGTAGATGAAATCCGCTTCAAACGCGTCGCGGTCAGGCGCGGAGGAACTAAGTACCTTCTTCTTCAAGTCAATCGTCTTTCACATCAGGGTTTGCGGAAGGCCTTGGCGGCGGAGAGGAGCGCGCCGGGGCTTTGCCGGATCATCTCGCCGGTCTTCACCACGCCCGCATTGGCCATTTGGTTCAGCTCCTGCGGCGATTTGCCGGTGACGAGGCGCGAGGCAGCACCCGTGCCATACTCCCGCGTGTTCACGAAACCCTGGCGCGCGAGGCCGGTCAGCCCCACGGCATTCGAGGCAATGCCGACCACGCCGGTGAGGTTGGAGGCGATGTAGGGGACCGAGGCCATGATCCCGGCGCTAAGGATCAGGATGACGAGAAAGGGCAGGATGAGGCTGACGGTCTCGACATCGCCCGGATCGGCGGAGGCGTCCCCGATGGCCTCGGCGATCGCGACGATGATGCCCGCGGCCCCTGCGGCGGCGACCGGCATGAGCGCATAGCCGATGGTGGCGCGAGTCCAGGCCTCAAAAAGGGATTGCGTCGGTTTAAAGAGCGAGGTCACGATCATGAAGGGAGCGATCACGATCATCAGCGCGAAGACAATGCGGGCGAAGGCGATGATCCCTGCGGTGACGGCGGCGAAAACGGCGGAAAGGACGAAGAAGATGGCACCGAGGACCGCGCCGAAGACCCAGCCCGCGCGATCGCCGATCGTGTCGCCATAGGCGGTGATGCGGGCGACCATGTTGTCGAGGCTCTCATAGACGCCGGCCTCGTCGCCCGAGCCGGTGAGCGCAAGGATCGAGGCTCCGACGGAGTCGGGCACGCGCGTGACGATGTCGTAGATCATGCTGAAATTGTCCCAGCTCTGCGCGAAGATCCCCACGAGCGCGATCTTCATGCCGAAGGCAAAGCCGGTGCCGAAGGGCAGGGGGCGGAGTTGCATCACCGCGTTGATCCCGAGGAGCACGACAAGGAGCGCGGCCCCGGCAGAAATCACGTCACCGACAGCACCTGCCGAGGAGACAAAGCCGTCCTGCGCCACGGTATCCACCGCCGCGTCGACCTGGCTCAGGATGTCGCGAATAACACCCATCTACTTTACACAGGCCTCCGCAACTTGCGCCTCGAACGCGTCGGCCTGCGCGTAGAGATCGAGCACCTTGAAGGGCAGGCGTGGATTGTCCGAGGTCTGGAACCGGGGCAGGGCGATGAGTGCCTGGTCCCAGGTGAAGTCGTCCAGCAGGCAGGTGCAGTTCTCTGTGGCCAGTGCCTCTTCGGCGATCAGGATGCGCAGGATCGCGCGGTAACCATTGCGCAAGTATGCGGTCTCGGCGAGATCCACCGGGGGTTTGGGGACGCGGCACGCATCGGCGTCATCCCGTGCGATTTCCATCGAGGTGAAGGGACGATCCTGACCCAAGGCCGGGTCGGGCAGGACGAGGAGACCGACCGGCAGGGCAAGCGAAAGGCTGAGGAGGCCAGCTTCCATCAAGGTGAAACAGCTCGGGGTGAGTTTGGACTTGCTCATGGATCCACCGCCATCGAGCGGAACTTGCGCTCATCTGCCAGCGTCGCGGCATCGACAACGCCGAGTTGACCGGCACTGACGCCCTGGGCCGCTTCCAGCCGCCAGATCTGGGTCAGGATGATGCCGAGCTCGGCGGTGACGCGGGTATTGAGATCGACGGCGGCCTTCAGCCCGTCCTGATCGTCGATGAGCCCGACCATGGTCTCGAGCCGTTCGAGGCTTTGACCGGCCTCCTCGTGGCTTTCCTGCGCCGCGACCGACAACATGGCGCTGGCCCCGGCGGAAGCGGCGATGCGGTTGTCGGCGGGTTGATCAGAGCCCGAGAGCGTGCTCAGGCGCTCCGAGGTGAAACCGCTGCCAGACAGCACCCGCTCGACCGAGGCCGAAAGCTCGGCGCCGGGATTGAACCCGCTCAGAAAATCGCCACTCGCCAGCGACTGTGCGGTATTGAGGGGCGCAACCAGCTTGCCGCGGAGCGCGCGGAATTCTTCGACCGTGGCAAAAAGCTCGCCCAGCCCACTGCCTTCGATCAAGGAGGTCAGCTGCGCCTCGAGGTTCGTCAGTTGCGACAACTGGGTCTCCAGTTCCAGCCGCATGGTGGCGAGCTGCTGCATCTGGACATTCAGGTCCTCGGCCATGTGCTCGAGCTGTGCCACGAGCTTACCAAGCTGTGATCCATCGAAGGTCGGCACGCCTTGGGCAGCAGCGGGCGAGGCAAACCCGAGTGTGGTGACCGCAGCTACGGTCAGGAGAAGCTGTCTCATTCGGGAACTCCCATCTGCATGAAGTCGCGCTCGGCCAGCCGGTCGGCGACGAGGTGCTGCGCATAGGCCGCCTCGCGCTGCTGGTTGGCGGCCATCAGCCGGACGCGAAGGTTGAGGATGCGGCCGATCTCGGCCTTGGCGTAGGTGTTGAGCTCCCAGGCCGCCTTGGCATTGGGCTGCGCATCGATCTGCAGGATGATCGCGCGCAGGCGATTGATCACCTGTTCGGTGGTGGCCAAACTGTCGGCGGCGTAATAGACGCCCGCCTCGGAGATGCTGGCATATTCGGCCAACGCAAAGTCCGAGGGCGAGAGTGTGCCGAGCGCGTCGGCGCCGCCCACCACGGCGAGGTATTCGTTGTAGAACTTCGAGATATTGCGCACGTAGCCCTGCGTCTCGGCAAAGGGTGGCACGCCGCCATATTCAATGACCCGGCCCGGCCCCGCGTTATAGGCTGCGAGCGCATGGGGGATATTGCCGAAGCGATCGAGCTGGGTCGTGATATAGCGCGCGCCGCCGCGCAGGTTGTCCTTCACGTCATAGCGGTCAACGCCGAGGTCGGAGGCCGTGCCGGGCATGAGCTGGGTCAGACCATAGGCGCCGACCGGGCTTTGTGCCGCGACGTTGAAGCGGCTCTCCTGCTTGATCAGGGCCTGGAAGAGGCAGCGCCACTGGGTGGCCGAGAGACCGGCGCGGGCCACACCGGGGGCACTCGCGAACTCGCCCGCAACTTCGACGATCATCATCTCGACGGTCTCACGGCCTTCGCCGAAGAGACGGCTGTTCATGGGGCTTGGATCGGTGTTCGGGTAGACCGCCGCCACCCCGAAATCCGCATTGCCCTCGAGCGCGCGGATATCGAAGCCGGGACCAGTAATTGCGGCGGTCATCTCCTCGAGGACGCGCAGCTGGTCGGCTTGTACGTCCGCCAGAGTGGACTCCGTCCGATCCTTGTCCTGCTGGACGCCCAGATCCTCTGCGAGCGCCGTCACCCGCGCGATCGCGCGGCCGATCGCGGAATTGTCCTGCGTCGGCACGCCCTGGGCATGCGCGGGCAGGGCACTGAGGCCGAGGCAGAGCCCGGCGGATATGATCGCGGCGCGGCTCATTCCGGACGGGGCAGGAGCTCGAAGCTGCAGTCGGGTTTGCTTCCTTGCTTAACCGGTGCGCCCATGGTCGAGAAAGAGAGGGCCGCGCGCGTCACCCGCGGTTCGCCATTGCGACCGAAGCAGGGCGAGGTTTGTTCGGTGTATTTCTCGCAAGCTGAGAGAAGGACTGCTGCGGCGGCGCAAAGCATAAAGAGGGGTTTCGAACTCATAGCACATTTCTCCAGAAATTGGGATTGGCGCGCCAATCGGCGGGTACGCGGGCCTCTCCGGTGGCGCCGCCGCCAAGGATGGGGAGGAGGGTGCCGAGCGCGGAGAGGTCGGCATCGACGAAGACGCTGTCGCCCGCCGAGCGAACGAGCGCGATGCGCTGGCCGATGGTAGGCTGGACGAGAAGAGCCGCCTCTTTGGCGTTCACGCGCAGGAAGTCGTAATCGGAGAACGTGGCGCGATCGTTCGGGAAGAGGATCTGGGTCGGCACCGTCTCGACGATGGTCTTGCCCACGCGGCTGTCGCGCAACTGGCTCGGATATTGCGTCATCATGATCACGACGCAGTTCATCTTCCGAAGCGTGACCAGCCAGTTTTCCAGCCGCGCCCCGAAGTAGGGATCGTCCAATAGCTTCCAGGCCTCGTCGAGCACGATGATGGTGGGTCGGCGGTCTTCGACCACGCGTTCGATCTGACGGAAGATATAGGAGAGCACCGCCATGCGCTCGGTGGTCATGTCGAGGATTTCGGTCATGTCAAACCCGACGATGTCGCCCGTGAGTTTGAGGCCCGCGCCGCGCTCGGGCTCGTCAAAGACCCAGCCATAGCGTCCGCCCGGGGCCCATTCGGCAACGCGGGATTGCAACTCGCCGTCGTCATCGAGCGACTGGAACAGCGTCTCGAAACTGGCGAAGCGCTGCAGCGCCACGCCCGCATCGGCGTTCTGCCCGACGGCACTCTGGATATGGCGAGATTGCTCGCCCGAAAGTGTGCCATTCCGTGTGAGAAGTGTCGCAAGCCAGTCCGAGAGCCAGGCGCGGCCGCGCTCGTCGGTCTCGGTGGCGAGCGGGTTCAGCCCCGTGGGAACACCGGCACGGATTTCATTGTATCGCCCGCCAAGGGCGCGGACGGCCATCTCGAGCCCGCGATCCTTGTCGAAGAAAAAGAGCCGCGCGCCGACCCGCTGCGCCTGCGCCGCAAGGAAGGCGGTGGTGAGCGTCTTGCCCGTGCCGGTGCGCCCCAGAACGAGGGTGTGTCCGACGGTCGGTTCCTTGGCCGAGCTTCCCGCCTCGTGGAAGTTGAAGCGGTAGCCAGAGGTGCCGACTGTCGGCAGAACCGAAATGGTCTGGCCCCAGGGCGACTGATCCGGGCCGCGCCCTTCGACACTGCCATGCAGGGCCGCGAAGTCGGCAAAGTTGATCGAGGAGATCGGTGTCTTGCGGGCGCGGTAGCCGAAATTGCCGGGGGATTGCGCGAAATAGGTGGCTTTCAGCGCCATGTTTTCGCGCACGATCACCGACATGATTTCCTGTCCGACGCGCTTGATCTGGGCGGCTGCCCGTTCAAGCGTGTCGCGGTCAGGCACATAGACGGCGATGGAGAGGTGATGGTCGCCGAAGGCGATACGGCCTGCTTCCTGGTCGTCTGCGGCCTGGCCCAGTTGTTCGCGCAGGGAGACGGCGGCATCGTCGGAGGCCTGCATTTGGCGGATGATGCGCTGGATGCGTTCGGCCATGATGTTGTTCGGGATCGGGCTGAAAGAATTCGTCAGCACGATGTCGAGCGGCAGGTCGAGCGCGTCGAGGAGCGTCACGTCGGTGAGGGCCGGATAGGTCTTCATCGAGAAAAGTGCGCCATATTTGACCTGACCGGTCACGGCATCGGTCAGGGTGACGACGTCGCCGTCAAAGGTCGCGCGGCAATTGCTCAAGGTATGTGAGAGGGGCAAGGCGCTTTGCCCGAAGGCGATGGGGGAGAAGCTGCCCGCGTTCAGCGTGTTGAGATAGCCCAGCCATTCGCCTCCCTTGCGGGTCAGCCGCACGGGATTGGCCGAGGCAAGTGCCACCTCGAAGAAGCCCATGACCTCGTTCAGCTCCTGCAGGCGCGTCGCGCGGTCCTTGACCCAGGCCTTACGGGCCAGCGCCCGCAGAAGCGGAATGCGCGCCGAGATATCAGGCCGCCGAATGACGCTGAGATAGAGTTGGCGCTTGGCCGGGCGCAGGTCTTTCACATGGTCCTGCCAGCGCGCGTCGATCGCGGCGGCGAAGCTGTCTCCCTCGATGGGGCGCATTCCGAGATCCTGCGGCACGGAGATCCGGTGGATGTAGAAGCCGAAGGCATTGCCGGTCTGAGCGACGATGGCGGCAACCGCGCGCTTGAGCGCATCGAGCCGGGTGTCTTCGCTGGTCATCGGATTGAGGCCATCAAAGCGCAGGCTCGCCATGAGGTCGCCCTCGCGGAGCACCATGACATCGTCATCGGCAAGGGCAAAATACGGCAGGTGTTCCGCGAGATAACTCTCCCGCGCGAACGCCCCGCCGCCAGCCTGAAGCAGAGCGGTTCCGTGAGTGGAAAGTGTGCCCGTATCAAGCGCCAAAGCTGTCCCCTCCATGCAGGGTGCGGTTCTTCGTCGGGCGCACCGAACCGTAGGAGACGCGCAAGACCTCGAAGAAATGCGGCTCGCGGTCGGCGACAAACCAGAGGATCGGATAGGCGATGATACCGATCAGGAAGAAGACCATAGACTTCGTCCAGATGAACGGCAGAACGACCCCGGTCGCCAGCACCACGAGGTATCCGACAGGGAGGCCCAGATACTTGGGCGGTCGGGCGAGGCCCAGAAAGAGGGGGGATCGTTCTGCCATAGGGTGATATTCCGGCTTAGAAGGAAATGTGTGTCCGGAGAGGGACCCGAGGCAGCGTTTGCGAAGCACAACGCGTTCGGGTCCCTCGTAGGACGCTATTTTGCCGGAATGTCACGAGAAGCCGTCGACGATGGTGCCAGCCGAGAAAATCAGGACGATCCCGATGATGACCGAGGCAAACCAGCCCCAGTTGAGGCGCCCCATCATGCACATGAAGCCGGTGCCGATGACCGCGAGCGTGGCGACCGCAATCCCGATCGGACCGGTCAGCGCGGCCTCGACGGTTTCCAGCATGGTCTGGATGGGTGACAAGTCTTGCGCGAGGGCGGGCGTTGCGAAAGCCGCCAGGGTTGTGGCGGCAGGCAAGAGGCGGCTGAGGCGATGTCGAAGCATGCGAAGTTCCCTTGTTTTACTGAAGATCGATGAGGACTGGCGCGCGGGCTGGCACGCGGGTCGCGACACGGATGTCCGGCGCGGAAACGGATGTGCCCGCGAGTCGGGCCCGGATCCGGTGGATGCGCGCGATGTAGTCGCGGGTCTCGGCGAAGGGTGGAATTCCGGAATATTCGACCACGCGATGCGGCCCGGCATTGTAGGCCGCGAGCGCCAGATCGATGTCCTTGAACGTGGCGATCTGCGCGAGCAGATAGCGTGCGGCGCCATCGAGGTTCTGGGACGGATCGCGCGGATCGACTCCGAGGCTGCGGGCCGTGTCTGGCATCAGCTGGCCAAGACCGTAGGCACCCTTGGGGCTCACGGCAGTCGGATTGTAGCTGCTTTCGGCCTCGACCAGCGCTTGGAAAAGGACCAGCCAGTCGTCCTCATCGAGGCCGACCTGCCGCAGGGCACGGTTCCCCTGGTGCCGGTCAGCAGTCGTGCGGATCAGGGAGAGGATGTCGTCGCGGCCAGACGGCGGTGTGGCATCCAGCGAGGCAAGAACCACCCCGGCCTCAGCGCTATCACTCAGCCCCACCCACGCAGGCCGCGCGCCATGAAAGGTCCAGCCCGAGGTCCGGGCCGCCCCGTCACGGCCAAAGGCGATGACGTCAGCCGCGCTCCTCGAGGGTGATGCTGTAATCAGGACCAAAGCGCAGATCGCGCCCGTCACCGAACTCGAGATGATGTTTGAAGAGCCCTGGCCATATGTTGAAATACCGCGGCTCCGGACCGTGCGGGGTGATCCGGGTTGAGACCAGAATGGCTTCCGGTTCGCCCTCGCGCAGGTAGATGCACTGGTAGCGCGGCTTGCCATCGTCCGTGAACCCCACGAGTTCATACCGGCAGCGGAACGCGATGCCCTTCTCGGACAAGTCTTTGACACCGTCTATGGTGATCAGGATCTGGTTGCGCGCTATCGGCATGTTCGGACTCTCCCCACGAGAGCCCTTCTACTTCACGACACTAAGGCCATAAAGTTATATAGAGTCAATACGACATATTGCAGAAAACTACATATTGCACGATAGTTGCCGCAACTTTTGCGGGAGAGTGGCATGAGACGACAAGTAATGGCGGCGATAATCGGGGGTTTGGCAGGCTTCGGAGCCCCGGAGAAGGCGCAAGCCTATGACATCGACTGCGCCATCATGCTCTGCATGGCGGGTGGTTTCCCCCCGAGTGCTGTCTGCGCGCGGGCCTATCGCACGATGATCCGCCGCATCACGCCCTGGCCGAGCCTGCCGCCCTTCGGGGTATGCACCTTTGCCCATGTGCCGGTCGAGCTGGGCGGGCCCGGCGGCGAGGGCGAGCTCGACACCAACCTGCCCGAATACGAATGGCTGAACCGGACCCATGTGATCTGGTTCACCGGGCGCTCCTACGAGCCGCGTGACGAGCCGCGTCAGTGGGACTGGTCGATCCGCTCCTGCGATCGTGAGAACCGGACCTGCCGCTATATCCAGCGGGTCTACGGGTCCCACACGCCCTGGCCCACGACATTCGTCTCGGAAAGCGGACAGGAGATCGCCTATCCGAGCGGTGGCGGCCTTTGGCACTTCTATTCCCGCAGCATCATGGTCGAATTCGGCGACTACGAGGGCAACATGGGTCACTCGGAGTGGTTTTCCTACTGATGCTGTCTGTCCGACAGTTTGAGTGACACTGGCCGTACTATGACAAGCGTAGGGTCGTAACTGTCAGGATCCACGAATTGGCGGCGGCTCACGCTTCCATCATCCCAGCGATAGTCGGTGAACACATGGGTTTCCTGCGTTCCGTCGATGATAAACCCTTCCAGGAAGGGCCAGCCAGTCTTTCTCTTCGCCATGTACCCGCGCCACTCGTATCGTTCTTGCCGTTATGTCTCTCGCGTTGGGTGACGGGATCAAAGCCTCAGGAAGCGCACTAGCGTTTCGCGAAGAGTTCTTCGGGGTCGACATTGAGCGCCTTGGCGATGCGTTCGAGAAGGTCGAGGGAGGCCGCGAACTTGGCGTTCTCGACCTTGCCCATATGGCCGCGGCTCACGTCGGCCCGATGAGCAAGCTCCTCCTGGCTGAGGCCGCGGGCGCGTCTCAATTCCTGGATGTTCTGTGCTACACGGTCCCGCAAGTTCATGCCCGCGAAACGGACACGATGCGCGAAATGTCACCACGCGATATATGTTACATTCGAAGGTGCTGAGAAGAAATCTGGGAACGGCGCGAGATCGCCGGAATCGGATGCCTGCCTTCTCATCCTCCAAAGCCTTCAGCTTGGCCGCATCAGACACTTCCATGCCGCCATACTTGGATTTGAATTTATAAAATGTGCCCTGGCTGAGACCGTGCTTGCGGCAGACCTCTTCCGTCGGCATCCCGGCTTCCTGTTCTTTGATCATCCCGATGATCTGCGCTTCTGTAAAACGGCTCTTTCGCATCTGTTTGCTCCTTCAAGAGGTTGAGCAAACTCTACATTAAAGTGCGGGAGGTTTCGGGGGGCAGGTCACTAAGGGCGCGATATCGGGGTGTTTTGTTAACGAATGCACGGATACCGGAACACACTTTTTGGCGTGCCACAGTCACGGGTTGTCGACATCCGCGACAAAAGCCGTCAGATCCGCGTTGAACCGATCCGCGTGTTCCAGATGCGGCAGGTGACCGCAGCCATCATAGAGACGTTTGCGAATGGCATTTGTTCCCTGCTCGAGGAATCGCAGGTGATGCATTGGCGTTAGCTTGTCCTGCTTGCCCCAGATCACCATAACCTGCTGGTCGATTTCGCCCAGCCAACCATGCAGGTCACGCACCAGTTCACGGCGGAATCCGAACAGGTTCGACAATCCACGCAGGGTCTTCAGAAAGGCGCGTTGCGCCCCTGGCATGCGGGCGAAGGCCAGTCTTGCGCGCACGAGTTCATCGGTCACCAGGCTCTTGTCATGAACGACCTCCCCCATCAGCATCCGCATCCCCAGCGGGTTCGGCCAGGTCAACATTTCTCCCAGCCCCGGCAGGGTCGAGAGCCGGAAGAGAATGTAGGTCTCATAGCCGATCACTGCAGGCGAGACGAGGGTCAGCGAACGGACCCGAGCCGGCTCTGCGCGCGTGAGCCCCAATGACAGCCGTCCGCCCATCGAGTGCCCCACGAGGTGGAAACTTTCGAGCCCGAGTTCCGTCACGAAGGCCCGCAGAAACGCGACCTGCGCATCGAGCGACAGGTCTAAATCGGCGGGCTTGTCGGTCCTGCCGCAGCCCGGCAGGTCCACCGCCCAGACCCGGTATCGCTCGGCGAGCGGGCCGATATTGCCCTGCCAGTCCTCGATGGACGAATAGATCCCGTGGACGAGGAGCACCACCGGACCGGACGTGCCGACTTGCCGGTAGCGCGTCCTCAGCCCCATGATATCGACGTAACGATCTTCGCTCATGCAATGCTCCTCGTTTGTCGTCAGAACCGATACGACACACCCAACGTGACCGTGACCGGATCGAGCGTCAGCTTTGAGCCCCCCACCACCGGTCCGGCCCCAGTGGGCGCTGTGAAATCTGTTTCGGTTTCCAGCCAGGATTTCTTGATCTCTGCAAAAGCGCCCCATCTGTCGTCGATGGCGTAGTCGACACCGGCGACCAGCACCGTGCCTCAGCCGTTATCGACCGACACGTCAGCAAGCGCCGCATCTTCTTCGTCGAGGATCAGCCCATAGACCGCACCTGCTCCGATATAGGGTGATACCCTGCCGTCGGTGTTGAAATGGTAGCGCAGGGTCAGGCTTGGGGCGCCATAGGTGACATCGCCCAGATGCCCGAACGCCTCAAGCGAACCGGCACCGTAAAGGCTGGTTGTCGCGGGAAGGCCGAGGCCCAACCAGACCGAAATGTCCGGGCGAAAGAAGTACCCAACCTCGAAAATGGCTGTGACATTGTCGTCGATCCGAGCATCACCGCCTGGCACTTCTACGCCGCCTATGCTGACGGTCGCGGCCTCGTCAAAGAACACACCCGTCAGCCCGGCCTTCAACTCGATCTTGCGATCCGAAAAGTCCTGCGCCTGAGCGCTCTGGAGCGCCGCCACCAACGCAATCGCGGCCATAGCGGGTCGGGTCAATATCGCTTGCAAAGTCATCAGATCGCTCCCACCAGAATGTCGGCCATCCGTTCGCCGATGATCACGGTTGGGGCCATCGTGTTGCCGGTCGAGACCTGCGGCATGACTGAGGCGTCGGCAATCGACAGTTTTTCGATGCCATAAACTGACAGCGACCCATCCACGACCGACATCTCGTCCGTACCCATCTTGCAGGTGCAGCTTTCGTGGAAATAGGTCCCGGCAGCGCTGCGGGCGAAGTCCTTGAGGTCTTCGCCCGACAACGCGCCGGGCATCACCTCGCGTTTCACGAACTCGGCCATCGGGGAGGAGTTGCCGATTTCGCGGCACAGTTCAATGCAGCGGGTGAGCGCGGTCAGGTCGGCCTCTTCCTTAAGGAAGCCGCCGTCAATCGAGAGGGGATCGCTGGGGTTCGGCCCCGTGAGCCGCACCTCGCCGCGCGATTTCGGTTTCACGATGCCGGGCGCGATAGTCCACGACCCCGCCGGAACCTCGAAGGCCGGGCCATGGACTTCCGATGCGTAGGGCACCTCAATCTGGAAAGGTTGTAGGTCGGGTGTGTCGAGGTTGGAATTCGACTTCCAGAAGAATGTCGCCTCGGCCGCCGAGTTATGCGGCGGCAGCGGGGTGTCATACTCCCATACGCAGCCCGCGGCGAGGATGTGATCCTGGAAATTTTGGCCGACCCCGGGCAGATCATGCGCTACCTCCACGCCAACCTCGCGGAGGTGAGCCGCCGGACCAATACCTGACTGCATCAGGATTTTCGGCGTGTTGATCGCACCTGCCGAGAGCACGACGCGTTCATTCGCGCCCACGGTCATCACTTCGCCGTCCTTCTCGAAAGTGACGCCCGTCACGGTGGTTCCATCAAGCTCGACGCGGTGGACGGTTGCGCCGGTCACCAGTGTGATGTTCGGGCGCTTCAGCGTTTCCCAAAGGTAGTCGGCGGGCAGGTTGCGGCGCATCCCGTCCTTGATCCGCACATTGGCGAGTGCCGCACCGCCCTCGCCTTCCATCATTTCGCCGTTCATATCGGAATAGGATGGAATCCCGACGCTTTCACAGGCTTGCAGAAAGGCCGGCGCGATCGGGTTAGGGTCTTCGACCTCAGTGACGAAAAGTCGCCCTCCCGTGCCGCGGCGGCTGTCATCTGCTGGGCCGTGCCAATCTTCGATCCGCTTGTAAATCTTCAGCACATTCTCGTAGTTCCAGGCCTCATCGCCGGTTTCGGCGGCCCAGTGGTCGAAATCGTTCTTGTGGCCACGCGCCCAAATCATCACGTTGATCGACGATCCGCCGCCAACAACCTTGCCCATCGGTAGGATCAGAGAACGCCCGTTCACCTTGTCGGAAGCCTCTGCGGTATAACCCCAGTCACGTTCGGAACGGATATTGGTGGGCCACATCAGCGGGTTCAGTACTTCGTCAATCTGATCGGTATCGCCGGCTTCCAGCACCAGTACGTTGGCATCGGTTTCGGCTGCCAGTCGTCCAGCGACCACAGCGCCGCCTGACCCGGAGCCGACGACGATATAGTCATAGGATCTAGCCAGGTTCTGCGCATTATAGCGCTGCGTGATCGCCGCATCGCCCAGTTCCTGTGCCCAGACTTTGGCTGTCGCCAGCGATGCGCCGGCCGCCACGGCCATCTGTATAAAGGCCCGCCGCCCGATGCGGCCATGCACCAGCCCGGCCTGAAGCGTCATCAGCCTATCGCCCTTTTCGAGTGCTTTCGAAAAAATTTTCATGATTGTCCTCCCAAAGACATAGTCGCCCGCTCCAAACGGCTCCTCACCGCATGAGGAGCGGGCCAATTCTTACTTTCGGCTAGCGTCTAGAACGGCAGTGGGTGCGGCTGACGCTGGGTCGAGATCCAGCGCTGCGTTGTAAAGGCCTCGATGGCGCCTTTCGGTCCCCATTTGCCGCCGCCACCCGAAGCCCCGATTCCCGAGAATGGGCAATGCGGTTCGTCGTGGACCGTCGAGTCGTTGATGTGGACCATGCCCGCATGGATGCGCTCGGCCAGAAGTTCACCGTGCAACACATCGCCGGTAACGACAGAGGCAGACAGACCATAAGGCGTGTCATTGGCCATCGCGATGGCTTCATCTTCACTGTCAAACGGCGTCACGGTGGTCACGGGGCCAAAGACTTCATCTGTCCAGACATCCATCTCCGGCGTCACGCGGGTCAGCACCGTAGCGGTGTAGAACGGTCCTTGGGCCTTGCCGCCGCATTCAGCTTTGGCACCAGCCTTGACGGCTGAATCCACCATGGCCTCGATCCGGCGCAGCTGACGGGTGTTGATGATCGGGCCGACCACGCAGGTCTGTTCGTCGGGGTTGGTGGGGACGAAATTGACTGTCTTAGCCACAAGCTTTTCGACAAACGCATCATAAATCGAACGGTCCACCAGAACTTTGTCGCAGGACATGCAAATCTGGCCCTGATGCAGGAACGAACCAAAGAATGCCAGATCGACTGCACGGTCGAGATCGGCATCCTTGCGCACGATCATCGAGTTCTTGCCGCCGAGTTCGAGCACGATCGGTTTGAATGCCTTGGCGCAAGCGGTCGCGAGAAGCTGACCGACGCGTGTTGAGCCTGTAAAACTCATCACCGCGATCCGTTTGTCATCTACAAAAGCATTTCCCACCATGGCCGCACCGTCGCGGGAGGTCGTAACAACGTTGAAAACACCCGCTGGGAAACCCGCGTCGTTGAAGAGTTCCGCCAACATCAGGCCACCGGACAGGGGACTGTCTTCTGAGGGTTTCAGAACGGCGGTGTTGCCGAGCGCCAGCGCATAAATGAAGCCTCGCAGCGACAGGTAAAGGGGGAAATTCCACGGGCTGATTGCGCCCACGACGCCTGCGGGCGAGCGCAACGTGCGATTTATCTTCCCCGGTACCTGGCTCGGATAGATCTCGCCGATCTCGCGGGTGGTCAGCCCGGCGGCTTCGGCGAGCGCCAGCGGTACTAGCGAGCATTCAAACATCGCCTTGCCAAAGCCCGAGCCGGTCTCAGCGACGAGCATGTCCACGAAATCCTGCTGACGCTCCACAAACAGTGCCGCAGCGCGGTGAAAAAGCCCTGCGCGCGCAGCAGGAGGCAACGCCGCCCAGTCTGGCTGCGCCTTTGTCGCTGCGTCAATGGCCGCCGTCACATCGTCCGCAGTTGCGTCCGCGACTTGCGCAATGGTGTCTCCGGTGGTGGAATTGTCCGTCGCGAATGTCTTTTCGTTGCTGGCCGCGCTCCACGCGCCGCCAATAAACATCTCGCGGGCCGGCACTTTTGTGTCCCCGCTGCCTCGCTTAAGCCAATCGAGCATTTTCTTTCCTCCCAAGATGAATTTTGGATATATGAAAATGCGATCAGAATTATTGCGCCATGAACAAAACACGCAACACTTGGAACAAAACAATCAAGACAACATACTTGGCGGTCTCTGACGGCGCTTACGATAACCCGCAGGCGTTTCGCCTGTGGTCTTGCGGAAAGTTCGACCGAAATGGCTCGCATCAGAAAAGCCAAGCTCAAAGGCAAGAGCCTCTATCGGCGTCAGAGACTTGCGCAATTGACGTTTTGCCTCGGCGATGCGGACCTTGTTGGCAAAGCGCGCCGGCGTGGTGCCGAAGTACTTCTTGAACTGGCGGTTCACGGACGATTCCGACGTCGCGGCAGCACGTGCCAGTTCCGCGATCGGCACATGGCGGTGCAGGTTGTCCCGGATGAGGCTGGCTACCGCCGCAATACCGGAATCGTGCGATCCGTATTTGCTGACAAGCAGGGAACGCCCGCGAAGCTGGAGTAGCCGTAGAAGAAGATCGTCAATCTTGGAGTCAATGCGCAAATCGGAAAACACATCTCTTTCGGTCCGAAACAGGCGCATCAGGTTCGGCAGATCAAGCTCATCCGCCTCGCCGCCCCGCAACACCGAGAACGCTGTCCAGTCGAGCGACATCGCGATCGGGTGCCCGCCACGCGTCATGGTCTCGTTCAGTCGTCCAAGCACTGACTCGACGCGCTCGTTTTCGATCTCGATGCAATCGCATTCAATCGGAGCGTCCGTGCGCGCCATGCTCAAGTCGATGTCGATTTCCAGCCCCGGCGGGACGAACATGACATCGCCGGGCATGAAGTCGAATGCGTCGCTGTCCGACACGCTCATGATTTTGTGACCGCGTCCCAGGCGGCAGATGATCGGGTTGGCAAAGCAAAACTGGACCCGTGCAGGGGTGTTTGTGAAGTAACTCGCTGCCTCCGAATGCGAAGCATAATGCGCGGACCGGTATTCGACCAGTTTCCTCACCCGGCGCTCCGCCTGACTGTTTCTGGCTAAATCTAGCTGGGTCATTTCATTTCTCCCTTCACGACCGACTGACGCGGCGCCCCTTTCCCGGTCACTCTATGAGGTGCGCACCGAGGAAATTTCTATTAAACTAATTTTCTGCCAATCGGGGTGTGCAACAAAGGTAACAATTGATACCTTGTGTTTACCGCGAAGCTCACATGTAGGATTGGGTCGAAATGGTATCACTCGAAACCGCTAGCGGCAAAGTCCGCGACGGTTATCTGTGAGCGATATCTGAACTGCGACTCATGTTGGGATTGTCCGTCGTCAGAGTTTCCCGGATCACTTCGGCCGTTTTCCATCCGAGGCATTTTCTGGGTGTTGCGTTGAGGCGGTCACAGATCATTTTCAATTCATGATCTGTGACCGCCGTGATGTTGCGCTTCCAGCAAGATAGGGCATTTATCGCAAGCCAGTTTAGAATGTGCCCGGCTGTGAACTCACGGTGAAGTGCAATTTCTGATATGTCTTTTTATTCCAATCGGTTCTGGATCTCCATCAGCTTGGCTTCGAAGATCTCGGCAGGTGTTCGGTAGCCGAGGCACTTGCGTGGCGTGGAATTGAGGCGGTGGCAAATCGATCTCAAATATCGATTTGTCAGCGCCGTCGGTTCGGTTGAGCGAGGCAGGTACTTCCGCAGCCTGTTGTTCGTATTCTCAACGGTGCCTTTCTGGTAAGGTGCTTGCGGGTCACAGAACCACGCGTCCGCGCCGATCCCGGCCTTGAGATGCTTCCAGGCCGAGAACTCGGTGCCTCTGTCGAAGGTGATCGACTGGCGTGCATCGGCGGGCAGGGGAGCCAGGCCCTGGATCAGCGCCTCCATGATCGGCTTGGATTGGCGGTCTTCGTTGCGCATCACAACCGCGAAACGGCTGACCCGCTCAACGAGCGATGTGACGTTCACTTTCCCATGTTCTTTACGGAACATCATCAGATCGCACTCCCAGTGACCGAATTCTGCGCGTTCTGAGATGCGATCAGGCCTGTGGGCCAGGCTTTGAACGTCAAATATGTGGGTACGGCTATGCCTCCGATGGCCGCGCGGTCTGCGGCGTCTGCGATGTTCAGGGAGATGACGATAAAACTGCTCATCGCGACCGTCTTTGGAATAGGCAAACCGATAGATGGTCTCGTGGCTTACACGGATCGGGTGACGTTCAAGCCGCATCCGACCTGCGATCTGTTCGGGGGACCAACCAGCCCTTAGCCGGTCTTCAATGGCAGCCTTCAGTTCCGGATGCACGATCATCTTGCGATGGATCGCGCGACGTTGCTCGTACTTGGCTTGCGCCGTCATGCAGTAGTAGCCGTTCAGCTCCGGCAGTTCCTTGTCCTCATAAGTATTCCGCTTCAGCTCGCGATAGATCGTCGATGGCGCGCGACCCAACCGATCCGCAATCTCTGGAACCGGCATTTTTGCTTCTCGCCACTTGTCGATCTTACGGCGTTCTTCCAAACTCAGGTGAGGGTAGCTGCGTCCCATTCATAAGCCTCCGTGCAACGTTCTGTTTTGATACAGAATTTGCACTTCGGATGTGAATCCACCGGCTACAAGAAATTAAACGCATAATTAGACTTATGTTAGTTTTGTGGTTGTCGCGGCACCTCAGACAGCTTCGAGCGCGATTGCAATCCCCTGTCCCACGCCAATACACATGGTCGATAACGACTTTTCTCCAGGTTTGAGGTCCAGCATCGCTGAACCAGTGATGCGGGCACCTGACATGCCAAGCGGATGGCCGAGAGCAATAGCGCCGCCGTTCGGGTTCACGCGGGCGTCATCATCCGCGATCCCCAGGTGCCGTAGTGTGGCCAGACCCTGCGAAGCAAAGGCTTCGTTAAGTTCGATTACCGAGAAGTCTTCTTGTTTCAGTCCAAGTCGCGCCATCAGCTTTTCCGACGCCGGTGCCGGCCCGAAACCCATGATGCGCGGTGCGACGCCCGCGGTTGCGCCGCCCAAGACCCTTGCGATCGGTGTGAGGCCAAATTTTTTTGCGACGTCGCTGGTGGCAAGGATCAATGCTGCGGCACCATCGTTCACGCCCGAAGAATTCCCAGCGGTTACAGTGCCGTCCGCTTTTACGAAAGTTTTCAGTTGGGCGAGCGCTTCCAAAGTCGTACCCGCGCGAGGGTGTTCATCCTGTACGACGATCTTTGGCTCCCCCTTTCGCTGAGGAATCTCTACCGGGACAATTTCACGGGCCAAACGACCGTTCGCCATGGCATCTCTCGCCTTTCGCTGCGAACGCATGGCGAAGGCATCTTGGTCGGCGCGGTTGATGCTGAAGTCTTCCGCTACGTTTTCGGCCGTTTCAGGCATGCTGTCGACGCCGTATTGACTCTTCATCTGTTTATTGACGAAGCGCCAGCCGATGGTGGTGTCTTCAGCAGAATTTTCGCGCGAGAATGCAGTTGTAGCTTTTGGCATCACAAACGGAGCACGAGACATGCTTTCCACACCGCCAGCAACAATGAGATCGGCTTCTCCAGCTTTGATCGCGCGGGCGGCTGTGATTACGGCGTCCATACCCGATCCGCACAACCGGTTCATCGTCGTGCCAGGGACACAATCCGGAAATCCCGCGAGTAGCAGCGACATGCGTGCGACGTTGCGGTTGTCCTCGCCCGCCTGGTTGGCGCAGCCGAAAATCACTTCGTCAATGGCCGCTAGATCTAGCTTCGGGTTTCGGCTGGCCAGGGCCCTGAGTGGGATTGCACCAAGATCGTCGGCTCGCACAGAAGAAAGCGCGCCGCCATAGCGACCAATTGGTGTGCGGATGTAATCGCAGATGTAGACGTTTGTCATTCTTAGAGTGCCTTTGTCATATCCGGGACGGCGTCGAGCAGGTCTGCGACCAGGCCGTAGTCGGCGACCTGGAAGATCTGGGCCTCTTCATCCTTGTTGATGGCGACGATGACCTTGCTGTCCTTCATGCCTGCAAGGTGTTGAATTGCCCCGGAAATCCCGACCGCGATGTACAGCTCGGGCGCCACGACCTTGCCGGTCTGGCCGACCTGCCAGTCGTTCGGTGCGAACCCGCTATCCACCGCCGCGCGCGAGGCGCCGACCGCCGCGCCCAGCTTGTCGGCCAGGCCCTCGATGATCGCGAAGTTCTCCTCGGAACCGACGCCGCGACCGCCCGAGACCACGATCTTGGCCGAGGTCAGTTCCGGACGATCCGACGCCGCGACCTTGTCCTCGACCCAGGCGCTCAGGCCCGCGTTGCCGGCCGCTGCGATGGCCTCGACGGCGGCCGAACCACCCTGGCCAGCCGCGTCGAAGGCGGTGGTGCGGACGGTCAGTACCTTCTTGGAATCGTTGGACTTTACCGTCTGAATCGCGTTGCCCGCGTAGATCGGGCGTTCGAACGTGGACCCGTCCACGATGGCGGTGACGTCCGACAAAACCATCACGTCCAGCAGCGCCGCGACGCGCGGCAGGATGTTTTTCGCGCTCGCCGTGGACGGAGCAACGATATGTTCATAATTGCCTGCCAGGCTGACCACCAGATCGGCGACCGGCTCGGCCAGGCCGTTGGCATAGGCGGCGTCATCCGCCACCAGAACCTTTGCCACGCCGTCGATCTTCGACGCGGCCTCGCCTGCGGCAGCGGGGCCCGCAACCAGAACGGTCACATCGCCCAGCGATTTGGCAGCGGTCACCGCCTTGGCGGTGGCGTCCAGCGCCAGTGCACCACCGGCGATTTCTGCAAGGAGAAGAACAGCCATTACACGATCCCCTTTTCTTTCAGCTTCGACACCAGCTCGTCGACCGAGCCAACCATTTCCCCGGCCGAACGCGCGGCGGGCTCTGCCGTCTTGACGACGGTCAGGCGCGGCGTGACATCGACGCCGAAATCGGCGGCGGTCTTTTCGTCCAGCGGTTTCTTCTTGGCTTTCATGATGTTGGGCAGCGAGGCGTAGCGCGGCTCGTTCAGGCGCAGGTCGGCGGTGACGATCGCCGGCAGCTTCACCTTGATGGTCTGCAGACCGCCGTCCACTTCGCGGGTCACGACGGCATGCTCGCCCTCGATCGCAACCTCAGAGGCATAGGTCGCCTGACCCCAGCCCAGCAGCGCCGCCAGCATCTGGCCGGTCGCGTTCATGTCGTTGTCGATCGCCTGTTTGCCCGCGATCACCAGGCCCGGCGCCTCGGCGTCGATCACGGCCTTTAGGATCTTGGCCACCGCCAGCGGCTCGATATCTTGGTGCACGTCGTCGGCGGCCACGACGAGGATCGCCCGGTCCGCGCCCATCGCCAGCGCCGTGCGCAGCGTTTCCTGCGCCTGTTTCACGCCGATCGACACGACGACAAGCTCGTCCGCCTTGCCCGCTTCCTTCAGACGGATCGCCTCTTCAACCGCAATCTCGTCGAACGGGTTCATCGACATCTTCACATTCGCGAGACCAACTCCGCTACCGTCCGCCTTAACGCGAACCTTCACGTTGTAATCAATTAGGTGTTTTATAGGTGCAATTATTTTCATTGGCGTTTATCGTCTTGGAAATTTGCAATGGCAGTAACGGCCCGGGTTCCAGGCCGTTACTTGGGATGTGTCTCTGTCAATTCGCAGTATAACCGCCATCTACTACAATCTCTGCTCCGTGAACGAACGATGACTCATCCGATGCGAGGAACAGGACCGCATTCGAAACCTCTTCAGGTTTGCTTGGCCGCTTGAGCAGCGTGGCCCCCAGAATTGCCTGCCGGGTCTCTTCGTCGGCGTGTAGCAGATCTTTTGTCATGGGAGTATCGATGACACCGGGATGGATCGAATTGACACGTATGCCACTTTCGGCCAGGTCGACTGCGCAGGATTTGGTCAACATCCGTACGGCGCCTTTGGATCCAATGTAGGCTCCCGCCGAAGCGGCACCAACAATCCCATAGATTGAAGAAATATTGATAATTGATGCTTTTTCGGTCTCTTTCATCAATGGAACCGCGGCTCGGATACCGAGATAAACACCGCGTACATTGACGTTGATCGTCATGTCAAATTCGTCAGGCGAGGTTTCGTGGAGCGGCTTCAGAATGAGAATGCCAGCGTTGTTCACTAGCACATCAAGTCGACCAGCACTTGATTGCACCGTGGAGATGACATTCTTCCAATCTTCTTCAAGCGTCACGTCATGCTGAATGAATTCCGCCTTCCCTCCGGCTCCAATGATACCTTTTACTACGCTTTCACCCGCTTCCGTATCACGGTCGGTTACAAATACATGCGCGCCTTCACGTGCCAGCGTTTCACAATGGGCTTTTCCCATGCCCATGGCGCCACCTGTTACCAGTGCGACTTTTCCGGATACCCGTCCCATAGTTCTCTCCTGAGTGTTCATGAACAAATTTAATTGTTTCCGCCGGGTTTTCTTAATGCCCGACGGAATTCTTTACACCTTCTCGGCAGTGCGGTCGCGGATCAGGGATGTATAACCTTCCTCCTTAACCGCACTAATGGCATTGCGATAATTGCCAATCCCGGCCATGTAGAACATCACCGCATTCTTCTTTCCGGGGATATTTGCGCCGAAGATCCAGCTTTCAGCTTTGGGGAAGAGTGTCATGTCGGCGATTTCACGGCAGGTGCCAACCCAAGCGTCGCGCGCCTCCACGGTTGGCTCCACACTTTGAACCCCCTCTTCTTCCATTGCGCAAATCGTGTCAGCGATCCATTCAACTTGCGTCTCAATGCTGGGGGGCAGGTTAGTGAAGGGGCCATTAGGGCCAAGGATCATGAAGAAGTTAGGGAAGTCTACCTCCATCATGCCGAGGTAACCGAGTGGGCCTTCCTTCCAAGTGTCGCGCATGGTCACGCCTCCGCGTCCGCGGAGGTCCATTTTGACGTAATTGCCGTCGACCGCATCGAAACCAGTGGCAAAGATTACGATGTCAAGCTCATGCTCCTCGCCGCTTTCGAGACGAATGCCGTTCGGAGTGAACTCTGCGATCGGATCGGCCTTCACGTCGGCGAGGGTCACGTTGTCTCGGTTGTAGACCTCGTAATAGTTGTTTCCGCAAAGCGGGCGCTTGGCGTAAAGGTCCTTCGGCGTCAGTTTCTCTGCGACCTTGGGGTCCTTCACGATTTGCTTGATCTTGCCCTTGATGAAGTCAGCGGCCGCATCATTGGCCACTTGGCTGGTCGCAATATCGCAAAAGGTGCCAAACATGAAATAGAAACCACCGCCGCGCTGCCAGGCGGCTTCGAAGACCCGCTCCCGTTCCTCGGGCGAGGCGGTTTCGGCGGGTTCGGCGCTTTCTTCGAAGCCGAAGGCCACAACAGAATTCTTCACTTGATTCCAGATATTATCGTAGTTCGCCTTTTGCTCGGCGATGGTAGCATCGTCTTGCGGGGTGTTCCCAATCGGCACGACATATTGTGCAGAGCGCTGAAAAACAGTCAGGTGTTTTGCAATTGGTGCCGTTGCAGTGATAACCTGAACACCCGTCGAGCCGGTGCCGATAATGCCCACGCGTTTGTTGCTCAAGTCCACTCCCTCGGGCCAGGCACCTGTGTGTAAGATACGGCCTTTGAAATCATCGATGCCCTTGAATTTTGGAACATTCGTTGCGGACAAGAGACCGAGGCCAGTGACAAGGTATTTTGCGGTAACTGTCTCACCACTATCAGTGATCACGTTCCAGAGACCGGTTTTTTCATTATAGTGCGCGCCATCCACTTTGGTGTCGAACTTGTAGCTGCGTCGAAGATCGAGATGATCCGCTACCTCGTTCATGTATTCGAGGATCTCGGGCTGGGTCAGATACCGGGTTTTCCAGCGGCCTTTTCGAAGCAACTCTTTGTCAAAAGAATAGCGATAGACATAGCTTTCCGTGTCTGACAGCGCACCGGGATATCGGTTCCACCACCAGGTGCCGCCAACGTCACTGGCGCTGTCATAGCCCCGGACGTTCAGTCCCTGCTCGTTGCGAAGTTTGTGGACAGCGTAAAGCCCGCCGAAGCCCGCGCCAATGACGACTGCGTCAAAATCCGCTCCGACCGTTTTAGTATTCTCAGTCTGAATGTTCATATCACTCCTCCCAGAGTAAGACCGCTCCGCCCCGCAGATTGCGGGTGAGATGCTAGATGAATGTTTCGTAGGGGTTTGTCTCGCACCGCACCGCAATGCAGTGCGAGTACAGGTCTCAGAGGGCCCGATACCATGCGGCGATGCGACCAAGTTCCTCGTTTGCCTCGGGCGCGCGTCCCGAAAGCGCGGGAAAGACATGCTGCATGCCTTCGACGATAGACAGGGTCACGTTTACGCCCTGTGCCTTGGCCTTTTCGTGCAACCGTTCGGCATCGCTCTTAAGCGTCTCGGCCCCTCCGGCATTGATATAGAGCGGCGGGTAACCGGTGAAATCGTTCTCCAGCGGGTTGGCCAACGGATTAAGCGGATCCGTGCCTTCACCGAGGAACATCCCCGCCATCGCTTCGAGGATCGGTTTGCCGACTAGCGCATCGGTTTCCGCGTTGGTTTCCAGTGTTTCCCCGCGCATCGCCATGTCGAGCCAGGGCGAATAGGCGATGACCGCTCCGGGCAGTGGCAACCCAAGTTCGCGTAACTTCAGCACGCTGGCGATGGCAAGATTGCCGCCAGCACTGTCGCCAGCCGTCAGAATATTTCTTGCCTTGAAACCCTTATCCAGCAGCGCTTTGTATGCGGCTACTGCATCTTCGATCTGCGCCGGAAATGGGTGCTCGGGTGCGCGCCGATAGTGCAGGATCACCGACGTAACCCCAAGCACCTTAGCGAGGTGCCCTGCCATTTTTCGATGACTATCGGCTGAGCCGACGGCAAAGCCGCCACCATGAGTGTAAACAATTACACGCGAGGTATCTGCCCCGGCTGGTAGGGCCCAGATAGCCTCAACTCCTCCGACATGATCGCTTTTGTAGCTAACGTTTTCCGGCTCTAGTGCGGGCTGCCCCCATTCATCGAACATGCTGCGCAGGTTCGCGATCGTCAGGTCTGGGTTCTCGACCATCTGATCGGTCCAATTCTGATAAAGCGCCCGCAGCGTATCCGCTTCTCTACTGATTTCCATGTTTATCCTCCCAAGCATAACATTTGGCAAAGCCACCAACTGACGTCGGCAATCTCGAAGACGTCAAACGGTCAACGGCATACGCCAATTATCTCAGAGTAAGGGCGAAAAATGCGCCATGTATTGAACAATCCTGCTTTGGAAATAGTATGATCGTGCTCAGCCTGTCGTGAGGCAGATATGCCCGTTACTAGGCTCTGTTGATGGCGTGGATACCCCCTCCCGACGGCATCGCAATGTGCCACTATGATGAGCGTTAAAAGCCATCACAGAAGGAAGGAGCATCTATGTCCGAAATTAAAATTATCGGTGTCGACTTGGCAAAGCGCGTTATCCAGTTGCATGGTGCGTACAATGATGGGTCAGTCGCGTTTCGCAAAAAGCTTTCACGAGGCCAGTTTCTCGCGTTCGTGGCACAGCAACCCAAATGCATGATCGCCATGGAGGCGTGGCCACGGCGTATGGCTGGGGCCGCGAATTTGAGAAGCTGGGGTGCGACGTGCGGTTGATACCGCCGGTCTATGTGAAGCCGTTCGTCAAACGCCAGAAGAATGATGCGACCGATGCAGAGGCCATCTTGGAGGCTGCATTGCGTCCAACCATGCGCTTTTTCGCAGTGAAGACGGAAGATCAGCAGGCCCGTGCCATGCTGTTTCGCACGCGGCAGATGTTTGTCGGCCAGCGCCCCCAGATGATCAACGCTTTACGCGGCCACCTCGCCGAACACGGATTGGTCGCGGCCCGCGGGCCTGCCCATCTCAAGCGACTCGCGGACGCAATCGCAGGTGATGACACCGCGCTGCATGCTGAGGTTCGTGACCTCGGCCGGATGTATCTGGGGCAGATTGAGGGGCTGAATACGCGTGTTGCAGAGCTTGACGCGAAGATGCGATGTGCCGCCAAGAAAGCCGACTTGGTGCGCCGAACACAAACCATGCCGGGCGTGGTTCCTGTCACGGCGCTTGCGATCGAGACATTTGCCCGTGACCTGGCCACCTTCCGGCGCGGGTGCGATTTTGCCGCCTGGCTTGGGCTTGTGCCGAAGCAGCACTCGACGGGCGGCAAAGCCCGGCTCGGGAAGACCTCGAAGATGCGACAGCGCGACTCCGGACACTCTTGGTCTCTGGCGCTATGGCTGTCCTCCAGGCTGTCGAGCGGTTTGACACACCGAATAATGGCTGGCTGAAACGCCTACTAACCCGCAAGCCGCGCATGGGTCGCCGCGATTGCGCTGGCCAACAAGATGGCGCGTGGCCTCTGGGCCATCATAATGAAACAAGAGGATTACCGGAATCCGGTGGCGGCGATGGCATAGCGAAGACGGCATGCCACGACGTCCCGGTAAGTTGGGAGTGTGAGGAGGTCACTGAAAAGTAAGGGCAAAGGATCGATCAGATCCGGGTCAGAGAAAGCAGCATTTGTGCAGGAGCCACCGAGCTCGGTTTGTTGATATGCCTCTGGTCCGCGCATCGCCATACCGGCCCGCGGTTACATCAGCGCCGCACACAGAGGCCTGATACATGACCGCACCCGATCACACGCTCGCGCCGTTCAAAAAATCACTTGCACCAATGGGGGCATGCATGCACAAATCCCGTGTCGGACTCATCTTATGAATCCAGCGTGGTAGCTGAGGTGCATGAGCAGACCGACAACCCCGACATACAAGACCATGAACTGGCCCGCTTATAACGAAGCGCTCAAGCGCCGTGGCTCGCTGACGATCTGGTTTGACCCCGAGATGAGCTGGGAGGCCGTGCCGACAGGCAGAAGAGTTACAGCGACGCCGCGACCCAGACCTGTCTTTCGATGAAGGTCCTGTTCGGCATGGCCTTGCGACAGGCGACCGGGTTCGTCGAGAGCCTGTTGCGGCTGATCGGTCTCGACTGGACGGTGCTCGACTTCAGCACCCTGTCCCGGCGCCAGAAGACCCTGGCCGTGAACATCCCGTATCGCGGCTCCAAAGGGCCGTTGCACTTGTTGGTGGACAGCACGGGGATCAAGCTTGAAGGTGAGTGGCATGCCCGCAAGCATGGCGGCCCCAAGCGACGGGTCTGGCGCAAGATCCACCTCGGGATCGACGAGCAAACGTTGGAAGTGCGCGCTGTTCAGATCACCGGGAGCCACATCGGTGACGCTCCAGTGTTACCCAACCTTCTTGAACAGATCCCGGCAGACCAGCAGTGTCACGGCTGACGGTGCGTATGACACACGAAAATGCCAGGACGCGATTGCGGACCGTGGCGTCCACGCCGTTATCCCACCAGGTAAGAACGCAAAGTCTTGGAAGACCATCACCGCCTAAGCCGCGTCGAGACGAAGATGCACTGTGTTAAGTTGCTGGGGCAGCGCCTTATGGCGCGGGACTTTGACCGTCAGGTCGCGAAAACCCTTTCTAAATAACGAGGCACCCTCCAGTCGCAAGGGTCCTCTTTGACAAGCGCGCTAAACAGCGCGGTCAACCGATCCTTGCCGATATTTTTGGCGTGGTGCATCAGGCCTCCCCGCCAGCGGGGAAATCCGTAGCCGTGAATCATTACTAGGTCGATGTCTTGCGGTTTTTCTGCTACGCCTTCGTCAAGGATATCGCAGGCTTCCGCCACCATTGTGAGCAAGAGCCTTTCTACGATTTCGTCAGCTGAGAACTCGCGGCGAGTGAAGTTCATTTCTTCTGAGACACGGAGTATTTCGCTAGCGACCAGCTCCGAATGTGAGGGTTTGCCGTCTGGCCCATAGTCGTACCATCCGGCGCCCGATTTGCGTCCTAGGCGTTTGTGCTTTTCGACCAGCCGCTCGACCAAGGGCACGTGACCACAGCAGTTCCCTTCGGCAACTGCCTTGCGACGGATATTCGCGTAGGCGATGTCCAGCCCCGACATGTCCTGTGCAGCATATGGACCCATCGCCATACCGAATCCGCGCATAGCCGCGTCGATCTCGTCGACATTAGCCCCCTCCACCAGAAGGCGATTAGCGGCGCGACGGTAGCTCGACAAAATTCGGTTTCCGATGAAGCCATCGCAAACACCAGACAGTACCGGGATTTTACCAAGCCTGTGCGCCAGCACAAGTGCTGCACCTAATGTTCCGTCTGACGTTCGGTCGCTCCTGACGACTTCCAGAAGTTTCATAATATGCGCAGGACTGAAGAAATGCATCCCTACAAAGCGTGCCGGGTGTTTCAACCCATCAGAGAGCCGATTTACATCGAGATAGGATGTGTTTGTGGCAATGATGGTCTCGGGTGGCAGTGCGCCTTCGAGTTCGGTCAGGATCGCGGTCTTAACCGCAAAATCCTCGAAGGCCGCCTCGATTGCTAGATCGGTTGGTGGCAGAGCGTCATAGCCTGAGACCGTAACCAGCCGGTCTTCAACCGTCTTTGCCGCATCGACGGACAGAATACCGCGACTGATACCCTGATCAATCAGCTTTTGCAGGTTTTTACTGGCCCACTCGGCGGACGAGGCACTACGTTCGACGACAGTCACCGAGATCCCTGCGGTCGCCAGCGTGTACGCAATAGCTGCGCCCATATTGCCACCACCGACCACGATGGCGGTTTCAGCATCTCGGGAAGGTCGGGGGTAGGCGCGCCCCTTGTTGGTTGCGGTACGCTCGGTGAAGAAAACGTGCCTAAGGGCCCGCGCCTGATCCGAGGTACGAAGGTCCAAAAACGCAGAGCGCTCGCTGGCTAGTGCGTCGTGCAGCGGCGTCGTCGCACTGGTCGCGACTAGGTTCACCGCAACCTGCGGGGCATTCTGGCCAGGCATACGCCGCGCTACATGCGCTCGGGCGACTTCCGCTGCGACGTGGTTTGGCTTTGGTGAAGGAAGATTGTCGGGTGCCTGTGCCGCCTCAAGTACATCGTCATCGAGAGCTATGGCCGCGCCAAGCGGGTCATCGGCTAGCAGCTGGATCAGTCCCATTTTCAGTGCCTGCTCGGCGGAAACAGCCTTCCCGGTGACAATCATGTCAAGCGCAGCTTCAATACCGATAAGTCGCGGCAGTCTTTGGGTTCCCCCTGCGCCAGGCACGATCCCCAAGTTTACCTCTGGCAAGCCCAGTTTGGCAGAAGTTGAGGCGATGCGATAGCAGCAAGCCAGAGCAATCTCTAGTCCCCCACCAAGCGCAGCCCCGTTGATTGCTGCGATAGTAGGAATCGGGAGGTGTGCAAGTTGCATCAGCACATCATTTAGTTGTGGATCAACAGGCAACTTACCGAATTCCTTCGCATCCGCGCCCGCGACGAAGGTCGTTCCTGTGCCGGTGATAATCAGCCTGGTAGCCCCAGTTTCGAGGACTTTGAAGATACAGTGTTGTATTCCAGCCCGAACCTCCGCGTTGATTAGGTTAAGCGGCGAATTGTCTATGGTCAGAATTGCTGCGTCATTTGAGAAGCTTAATTCAACAGGCATGGGCATCCTCACAGCACTGGCGCGCGATTGCGCGAGATAAATTTGGTAATGAGATAGCCTTCGAAGGTTTCCGTCCCGCCTTCAGTCCCATAGCCGCTGTCTCTCACGCCTCCAAACGGAGTCTCGGGCAGAGCGAGGCCGAACTGGTTGATGCTTACCATACCTGCCTGCAAACCCGCAGCTGCTTTATCTGCACGCTCTAACGAATTGGTAAAGACATAGGACGCCAGCCCGAAGGGTAGCCCGTTGGCCCGCGACAGTCCGTCCTCTATGTCACGAAAAGACGAGACGACAGCAATCGGGCCGAAGGGTTCTTCGCGCATCAAGTCAATGTCGTCGTTGGGCGTATCGACGATTGTCGGGGCATAGAAGTTACCATGATTTCCAAGCCTTTTGCCTCCCGTCAACACCCGTGCGCCGTTTTCGCGGGCATCCTCGACGAGCTTTTCCATCGCATTCACGCGTCCGCGATGACACAATGGCCCCATCTGTGTGCCCTCGGTTAAACCATCGCCCACCTTTACGCTCTCAAATGCTGAAACTAGCTCGGACAGAAATCGGTCGTAGATGCCTTGTTGTACGTAAAACCGGGTTGGGGCGATGCACACCTGGCCTGCATTGCGCAGCTTGTTGCCCGCCAAGGCGCGCGCCGCGGCCGTGGCATCGGCGTCGTCGAACACCAATACGGGCGCGTGACCGCCGAGTTCCATCGTCGCCCGCTTCATGTGGCGGCCAGCCAATTCTGCCAGATGCTTGCCCACCTCGACCGAACCGGTGAAGGTGATCTTGCGCACCTCGGGGCGCGCAATAAGAGTTTCCGAAATGAAGGCCGCATTACCCCAGACAAGGTTCAGACAGCCTTCGGGCAAGCCTGCATCCAGCAGATAGCGCGCAATTGCCATGCAGCCCGCCGGAGCCTCTGCCGGGGCTTTCAAGATCATCGTGCAACCTGACGCAAGCGCCGCCGCGACCTTGCGTACCGCTTGGCTCAGCGGAAAATTCCAAGGCGTGATGGCAAGGCAGACGCCTATCGGTTCGCGCACGACAAGCTGCTGTACCCCCGGGCTGCGCGATGGAATGATGCGCCCATAAATGCGCCGACATTCCTCGGCGTGCCAGTCGACGTGGTCAGCTGAGGCGCGGACCTCAGCCAAGGCCTCAGCCAGCGGCTTGCCTTCATCGAGAGTGATCCAGCCAGCGATCAGTCTGTCATTTTGGCGCAGCAGGTCGGCAAACCGCCGCAAAATCGCACTTCGTTCCATGGGAGAGCTGTTTTTCCATCGGCGAAAAGCTGATTCGGCCGAGTGAACCGCATGGTCTAGATCTGCGGCGCTAGCCTGCGGAATCTGTCCGATAGTTTGCCCGTTTGCAGGGTTTATGACTGCACGATCCTCTGGCGTGGGAGAAGCGATCCAGTCTCGTCCGATGAGGTGCTGGATGGTCGGATAATTCATTTCTTTCATGGCATTATGCCCTCGCTTAGTTGTGTCATCCGCAGGATCCGGCACGAATGGGACTAGGTGGACGACCTTAATTTTCCGCATAGCGGGAAAGTTTACCGCAGTATTGACTCGGACGTTATCGATCGTTTAGGTGTGTTTCAAGACGCATAATTCTTTCCGAGGAGGGATATCGTGAGACCAAGGAAAGACCGCACCAAGGATGCCGAGAAACAGGATCGCGATTTTGTCACGGCGTTGGCGCGCGGCTTGGAGCTGTTGCGGGCCTTTCGGCGGGAAGGGGAGGCTCTGGGGAACGGTGAGTTGGCCGAGCGCACTGGCCTGAGCAGATCGACGGTCTCCCGGCTGGCCTATACACTGAACAAGCTGGAATACCTCAGCTACGACCCGGATACAGCACGTTATCGACTGGCCCCTCCAGTGCTTTCGTTGGGTTTCTCCTGCCTTGCAGGGATTCCGCTGCGGCAACTGGCGAAGCCCTTTATGCAGGAGCTGGCTGATTACACAGGCATGCCGGTGGCCATGGCCAGTCGTGACCGGCTATCGATGGTCTATCTGGAGCGGTGCAAGGGCACTAATGCCGTCACGCTGGCGATCGAGGTTGGTGCCCATATTAAACTGGCCACGACCGCGGTTGGTCGCGCCTGCATAGCGGCGCACGACCCGGATGAGCGGGCCAGAATTCTGGCCCTTGTGGAGGAACATGAAGGCGACAACTGGCCGAATGTGCAGCCCGGAATCGAAGCAGCTATCGCAGACTACCAACAGCACGGTTACTGCACGTCCTTCACGGAGTGGAAACGTGATGTGAACGCTGTAGCGGTGCCCTTCGTGCCGAAGGACGGCTCACCCATTATTGCCTTCAACTGCGGTGGCCCTTCGCAAACCCTTACGCGCGACTGGATCGAAAGCGACGTCGCGCACCGCCTTGTCGATCTTGTCCGCCGCGTTGCGGCGGTCGCACCCTGAACAATAGAGAGCATCATGGCCCTTGATAAAGATACCCTTTCCCAGTTTCTCGACGCGCTCGACCGCTTCGTGAAAGAGCGACTAATCCCTTACGAGGATCGCGTCGCCGACGAGGATGTGATTCCGCCGATGCTGGTCGATGAAATCCGCATGATGGGCCTTTTCGGCATGTCGATCCCGGAAGATTTCGGCGGGCTCGGCTTGTCGATGATAGAGGAAGTGCAAGCCGCTTTCGTTCTTGGCCAGGCTTCGCCTGCGTTCCGGTCGCTAGTTGGCACCAACAACGGGATCGGCTCTCAGGGAATCATCATCGATGGAACCGACGAGCAGAAGGCGCAGTATCTACCAGCTCTCGCGTCCGGAGATATGATCGCATCCTTCGCCCTAACCGAGCCAGATGCTGGGTCGGATGCTGGCAGTCTGCGCACTACGGCGCGGCGTGACGGTAACGATTTCCTTCTGAACGGCACGAAACGCTACATTACCAATGCACCGCGTGCCGATCTATTCACGGTTTTTGCCCGGACCAATCCAGAGGCGGAAGGTTCTGCCGGCGTAAGCGCCTTTCTCGTCGAGGCAGGGACGCCAGGCATAACGCTTGGCCAGCCTGACAGGAAGATGGGGCAGAAGGGCTCGCACACATGCGACGTCATCCTTGACAATGTCCGCGTGCCTGCCGCGAACATTATCGGCGGGCCGGACCGTCTGAACAAGGGCTTTAAGACAGCAATGAAAGTCCTTGACCGGGGCCGACTGCATATTTCTGCCGTCTGTGTGGGCGCCGCCGAACGGCTGATCCGTGACAGCCTATCCTATGCGATGGAACGCAAACAATTCGGTGAACCCATCGCTGAAAAGCAACTGATCCAAGCCATGCTGGCTGACAGTCGCGCCGAGGCCTTCGCAGCGCGTTGCATGATCGAAGAAACAGCACGCCGCAAGGACGCTGGTCAGAACGTGTCGACTGATGCTGCCTGCTGCAAGATGTTTGCCAGTGAGATGGTAGGTCGAGTGGCCGATCGCGCAGTGCAAATCCACGGCGGTGCAGGATACATGGCCGAATATGCGGTCGAGCGCTTCTATCGCGATGTGCGTCTCTTCCGCATCTACGAGGGGACAACCCAGATTCAGCAAATACTGATCGCGCGGAATATGATCCGCACTGCAGCAGCTTAACAGGAGCGAAGACAAACTATGGACTTCAATTTCCTTTCCACCCCGAGGATCGTCTGCGAGAGCGGTGGGCTTGGCCGGATCGGCAGCCTGATGCAAGATTTGTCTTGCACCCGTGCGCTGGTCGTGACGGACCCGGGCATATTGGCCTGTGGTTTTGCGGACGAGGCAGCCGCCTCACTTAGGGCTGCTGGCATCGAGGTTGAGATTTTTCATAAAGTCGAAGCGGACCCCCCGATCGCTGTCGTCGAGGCCGCGGTAGAGGTCGCGCGGGCCTTTGGTGCTGACGGAATCATCGGACTTGGCGGCGGCAGTTCACTGGACACTGCCAAGGTCATCGCAGCGGCGGTAGCCAACGATCAACCGATTACGGACATGATCGGGATTAATCAGGTCACCGATAAACGCTTGCCACTGATCCAGGTGCCAACCACGGCAGGGACCGGATCAGAGGTAACATGGGTGTCCGTGCTGACTTCGGAAAGCCACGAAAAAAAAGCGGTATATGCACCGCAGCTTCTGCCTGACGTTGCCTTGCTAGATGCAAAGCTAACATTGGGAATGCCTCGTCACATCACAGCGGCCACGGCGTTAGACGCAATGGTTCACGCCATTGAGGCAGTAACCAGTCGCACCAGAAAGAATCCCATTTCCGATGGAATGGCGGACAAAGCGCTGGTGCTTCTCGGTCAGAACTTACCAATCGTCATGGAAACGCCTTCGGACCTGTCAGCGCGAGAGGCCATGCTGTTGGGGGCGACACTGGCTGGGATGGCCTTCATTAATGCCAGCGTGGGGGCGATTCATGCCTTGTCATACCCACTTGGAACAGGTTTCAAGGTTCCTCACGGGCACGCAAACGCTCTGGTCGCAGGACCAGTGATGAGGTTCAACATGCCCGTTGCAGAAGCTGAATATGCTCGTCTATCGCGGTTACTACTGCCCTCGCGGCCTTTCAACTCTGATGCGGCTGCGGCCCATGGCCTGATCGACGAGATGGAACGGATGCTAGTCGAAAGCGGACTTGAGTCTCGACTTTCTGGTGTCGGAGTGACCGAGGCAGCCATTCCCGGAATGGCTAATGAGGTCGTGACCGGTATCACGCGATTGCTGGAGACCAACCCGCGCGACATGACAGCCGAAGATGTGTCGCGCCTCTATCAGGAGGCGCTTTGATGGCTGGCTCATTGGACGGGATCAAGGTGGTCGACCTCAGCCGCGTGCTGGGCGGGCCTTACTGCACCCAAATGCTTGCGGATCATGGCGCTGAGGTCATCAAGGTGGAGCCGCCTCTGGGCGACGAGACCCGCAGTTGGGGCCCGCCTTTCAATGATGAACTCAGCGCTTATTTCTCTGGCGCCAACCGCAACAAGCGGTCCATCGCTATCGATCTGCAGCAACCGGAAGGGCGCGACCTGATTTTGCGGTTTCTTCAGGATGCGGATGTTTTAGTTCACAATTTTAAGTCTGGTACTCTTGAAAAATGGGGGCTTGGTTATGCTGATGTTCTCAGGGCACGTTTTCCTAGACTGGTACTCTGCCATGTGACTGGATTTGGTTCCGATGGCCCACTTGGCGGTTTTCCCGGCTATGACGCCGTGGTACAAGCTATGACGGGCCTCATGAGCATCAACGGCAATCCCTCCGAAGGCCCGACACGCATGGGTACGCCCATCGTGGACATCGGCACCGGTCTGATCGCCTGTAACGCTATTCTCGCCGCACTTTTGGAACGGGGCCGGTCCGGATTGGGCCAAGCCATCGAAGTGCCGCTATATGATTGCGCGATCAGCATGATGCATCCCCAAGCGGCTAATTCCCTCATGTCCGGACAGATACCAATGGCGACCGGCAATGGGCATCCAAATATCGTACCATACGACATGTTCGAAACAAGTAATGGCAAACTCTATCTGGCTATCGGTAACAATGGTCAGTTCGCAAAACTCTGTGACGTGCTTGGCCTACCTGAGGTGCCCTGCGATCCACGATTTGCCGACAATGCCGCGCGTCTTGCGCATCGGTCAGAGATGACAGAGGTCTTGTCAGAGTGCCTGGTGCAACATGACGCCTTCAAACTTGAGCCGGTGCTTTTGAAAGCTGGGATTCCCGCCGGAGTCGTTCGGAATGTGAATGAAGCGTTGGAGCATCCACACACCCGACATCGCGGCATGGTGGTATCAGTTGGCACCTACCGCGGCACCGGCGTGCCAGCACGCTTGTCGCGTACCCCCGGAGCGGTTCGCGCGGCACCGCCTCGCTTCGGGCAGCATAGTAGGGAGTTGCTTAGCGAGGCTGGACTGACAGAAGCTGAAATCGATAGATTGACTCAAGCGAATATCGTTCGAGAAGAACCGCGGATGCGCGAGACGACCTAAGCCGAAATTTCAGCTCAAGCGGACGATCGTGAAAAAGTTCAGGGAGGCCAAGATGGAAAGACTGCTCATATCACCGGACCGGATACCCGAATGGATTCCCGGCACGACTACGTTGGACAGTTCCGGGTGCAACTGGAACGGCATTACCCTGAAGGGCTATCGTTATGAGCGACAAGACGCGGCAATTCCCCCCATGCGCGACTATATGATTGTTGCATATGATGGCGCGCCAACCACTATGCGCCGCACGAGTGGCGGCCCATGGCAAAGCGCGCGCGTAGAGAAAGGTAGGATTTCCTTGCTCACGCGTGCAGAGGAATCCACTTGGAGTTGGTCCGAGCCTATCACGGTTAGACACGTCTATCTCAGTCACAGTGAACTCGAAAACACGGCCCTTTCGGTCTTTGATCGTGACCCGAAGTCCATTGAGATCAATGATTGTCTGTCTGCGAAGGACCCCTGTATCCTGAACTGCATCCAATTGCTAGAGAATGAGCTAAAGAACGGTGGAATCGGCCAGAGATTGATCATCGACGCCCTGCGCATCCAGATCGCCGTTCACCTTCTGCGTCAGTACGCCAAGGTCTCTTTGACCAGCGACGCAAACTCGAACTTCAGCCCTGCTCAAAGGCAGAGAATCATCGATCTCGTTGAAAGCTGCTTAGGTGAAAACCTCAGTCTGGAAGACATGGCCGCATCTATCGGTTTCAGCCAGTTTCACTTTTCGCGTCAGTTCAAGGCGGAGTTTGGGTTGGCACCGTATGCATATGTTTTGCGCAAGCGAATATCGAAGGCCCAGGAGATGCTGAGAAAGGGTAATGCCCCCCTGAAAGTGGTCGCGCTTGACTGCGGTTTTGCAGATCAGAGTCATTTTAGTCGAACTTTTCGAAAAATGACAGGCGCGACCCCCGCCGAATTCCGGCGCATGGCATAATGACCGGAAAACTATTCCTTCCTATCGCTGTCACGCACCAGAGACAAAGAAATGTTGAGCCCGTAACGCTGCAATGAATGTACCAGAAACAGAATTTAAACCACGATTTGCCTTCGAACGCAGGATTTTCTTTGGCGACTGTGACCAGCTGGGAATCGCCTTTACTGGCCGGATTACGAATTTCGCGCTGGAAGCGATCGAGACTTTCTGGGACGATTTGCTTTCAGGCCGGGGCTGGCTTTTTCTACTCACGGAAAGAAACACGGCCATGCCTTTTGTCTCTATGGACCTACAATTCCATGCGCCGGTGAAAGCAGGCGCGAACCTAGCATGCGAGGTCTATGTGGTCCATGTCGGGGAAAGTTCAGTTGGTCTAAAAGTTGTCGGCCGTCAGCATGACTTGATTTGCTTCGAATGCGAAACGAAGTCAGTTTTCCGAGATGCTTCAACATTTGGTAAAGTCAAAATTGAAAGCTCAATTCGGCAGATTTTGCTCGCGGAAGTGGGTTCGGAAAATCAAACAGTGAGCTAGGCCTGTAGGCTTTGGAGACAGCAAAGCCTGTGCAAAACGATCTCATGTAAGGGAACACAAGAAAAAGCCAGAGAAAGGGAAGCCCGGGTGCCGGGCTTGAAAGGATAGAGAGAGGCTCTTCCGGGTCCGGCGTGACAAGGACCCTGACCATGGCCAAGACCACAACCCGCCCGAAACCCGCCACTGCGAAGAAAACCGAAGCCACTGAGTTGTCCGTGCCTGGCGGCGGGACCGACATCCGGATGATCCCGCTCGACCAGTTGGAGCCGAGCCCGCTCAACGTTCGAAAAGTTGCGGCCAGCGCCAGCGACGATGCTGAGCTCCTCGTCAGTATCCGCGAGACCGGAATTAAACAGAATCTGGTGGTTCATGCGCTGTCAGAGACACGTTTTGCAGTCGATGCCGGCGGTCGTCGCCTCAAGGCGCTGAAGCAGCTCGCTGAGGACAGCGTCATCCCCGCCGATCACCCCGTGCCCTGCCTCGTCGATGATAAGCGCAACGCCATCCTTACTTCTGCAACTGAAAACCTCCAGCGCGCGGCGATGCACCCCGCCGACCAGTTCGAGGCTTTTGAGGCGATGATCGCCGAGGGCCGCAGCGAAGACGAGATCGCGCTCAAATTCGGCGTCTCCGTCGACCTGGTGCGCCGCCGCCTCAAACTCGCCCGTGTCGCGCCCGAGATCATCGAGCAGTTCCGCGCGGGTGATCTGACCCTTGAATGCGTGATGGCTTTCACACTGACCGACGACCATGATCGCCAGCTGGCGGTCTGGAACGCAGTGAAGGGCGGCTATCACATCCATCCGCAAAGCATCAAACGCCATCTTACCGAGACCGCCCATTCGGCGAACTCGGCCATCGGGCGCTTTGTCGGCATTGAGGCCTATGAGGCGGCGGGTGGTGTTCTGCTGCGCGATCTCTTCGACGACCGCGCCAGCGCCCATATGGAGAACCCCGAACTCCTAGAGCGTCTCGCCATCGAAAAGCTGCAGGCTGCGGCGAAAACCTTCGAGGGAACGTGGAAATGGGTCGAGGTGCATCTCTCGGTGGATTACGGCGCGTTTCGCAGCTTCGGGCGGGTCTATCCGCAGGACATCGACCCCGATCCGGACCTGCTCACCGAAGAAGAACGTCTCATTGCGCGCGAGGAAGAACTGGCGGCGAAGAATGACGGCGAGGACTGGACGGACGCGGAGACGGAAGAATATTATGCCATCGAGCCGCGCCTGCGCGAGATCGAGGCCCTGCAACGCGAACGGCAGCCTTACGCGGACGAAGATCGTGCCATCGCGGGCGTGGTTCTGACCATCGGTCATGACGGCGCGCTGCGTGTCGAGAAAGGCCTCGTGCG
>NZ_JAGHRB010000016.1 GCF_017743995.1 Ruegeria sp. R13_0
GGTCTCCCTCGCCAAGGCGCTGTTCCGCGATGGCCAACGTGACAAACACGCCGCCACAACGCAGGCTGCGGAATAAACACACCTAATCCCAAACAATCCAAGCGCCGCCCAAAAAGGGCGGCGCTTTCGCGTGTCGCATCCTGCAAGCACATATCGCTATCAGAGAGGTTGGCGCGCCGCGAATCCGTCATTTTGGTTCCAAGATGGAGGATTGCCCTTTGAATATTCGAACCCAATCACGTTCCGGAGGCCGCGCTGCGCGGCGTGCACAACGCACAGCCCCGAACTTTGAAATGCTCCCCGGCCTGACCCGCGCCATCCCCGAATGCGAGGTGATGGACGGCAGCCAGGTCGAGATGATCGACAATGCCGCCATGGACATTCTGGAAAATGTCGGCGTTCAGTTCCGCGACCCGATCGCGTTGGAAGACTGGAAGGAAGCCGGTGCCAAGGTCGACGGAGAGCTGGTCTATCTTGACCGCAACATGGTGCGCGAGCTGATCTCGACCATTCCGGCACAGTTCACCTATCACGCGCGTAACCCCGCCAACAACGTCAAGCTAGGCGGCAAGCATTCGGTCTTTGTGCCGATGACCGGCGCGCCTTTCCTGCGCGATCTAGACGATGTGCGCCGCAACCCGCTGCTGGAAGATCTGGCGATGTTCCACAAGCTCAGCCATATGATGCCCGCGCTGCACAGTTCGGCCCACCATATCGTCGAGCCTTATGATCACCCGATCAGCCAGCGCCACCTGCGCATTACCTACTCGTCGATGAAATACTCGGACAAGATGTTCATGGGCATGACCACCTCGCCCAAGAATGCCGAGGACGTGATGGATATGTGCGCGATCCTGTTTGGGGATGAGTTTATCGATACCTACCCCGTGACCACTGGCAACTGCAACGGCAACAGCCCTCTGGTCTGGGATGAGACGATGCTGGGCGCGATGCGTGCGTTCTGCCGCCGCAATCAGCCGGTCCTCTGCTCACCCTTCGTTCTGGGGGGTGCAAACACGCCTGCCTCTGTGCCTGCCACCGTGGCGCAATTGACGGCCGAGGCGCTTTCAGCGCTGGCCTATACGCAGGTGGTCCGCAAAGGAGCGCCCGCGATCTGGGGTCACTACCTGTCGACCGTATCGATGAAGTCCGGCGCGCCGATGGCGGGTACGCCCGAGATCAGCCTGATGAACTTCATGATCGGTCAGATGGCGCGATTCTATGATGTTCCCTGGCGCACTTCAAACACGTTGGGTGGTGCCAAGACGTTTGACGCTCAAGCCGGGTACGAATCTGCCACGACGCTCAGCGCGGTTCTGCATGCCGGGGCGAATTACATCTGGCACTCGGCGGGCTGGAACGAGGCCGGTATGCATTGCTCGGTCGCCAAGTTCATCGTGGATTCGGAACAATGCGCCATGGCCTATCGCATGGCGGAAGGTCCCAAATGGGGCGACTTCGATCAGGCACTGGCCGCCGTTCCGGATGTCGGCCCGGGCGGTCACTATCTGGGCCATCCACACACGCAGGACAATTTCCAGACAGCGTTCTTCATGCCCGAGCTCTTCGACAACAACTCGATCGAGCAGTGGCAGGCCGAAGGCAGCGTCGAGATCACGGAACGCGCCCTCAAACACGCCAAGAAACTGCTGGCCGAGTATCAGGAACCAAAACTGGACGAGGCCAAGAACGAAGAGCTTCTGGACTATATCGCGCGACGGGAACGGGAAATTCCGGCAGCAGATGAGTTGAACCAGACCTACTGATACCAACTCCCCTACTGGCCCGCCCACCATTCAGGGCGGGCCTTTTTTTTGCAAATTCGCTAGTGCTGCAACAGGCGAGAGAACGTGCATGTCTCAGGCCGCTAAGTGGCAGCAGGCTCAGTTGAGCCCGCCAAGCCTAGATCGCTTTGCGTTTGATTTGAATCGAAATACGCTGCCTCTCCCTGCGGTCGAACGCGCATTTCGATAGCTTTGCTTCAGGTAAAACGCAAAACGCTTTATTCATCCCGCGCGCTCCATTCTTTCCAACGCAACACGGCATTCGCCCCGATTTCCCGAAACGGCTGGGGCGGCAGGCGCTTGGGCGTGTCTTCGGCTTCAAAAAAACCTGTGATGTCGGAGCTGTGGCCACTGGCCCTCTCGGCTGCGGCGATCCCGGTCAGGGTCCCGCGTGCAGTGCCCAGCCCATTCTGAACGCAACCGGAATAAACACCCGGCTCGATCTCTCGGGCGACGGAGACGCTATTGAGGCTGAGGCATAGGTGACCGGCCCACTGATGCTCCATCCTCAGCCCTGCCAGTTGCGGGAACCGCTGATCGAACTTGCGCTGCATCACTTTGGCGGCGCGTGCCAGATCGCTCGAGGTTGCTGCCATGCCTGGCCGCAACGCCGCACAGGTCCGGGTGACAATGCGATTACCGCCCTGGCCGGTGTCGATCCTGCGCATGGTCGTTCCCATCGGGTCCGAGGGCGTCACGCCCCAGCGCGGCTGCCCGCCCAAACAGGCCAGCGTATTGGCGTCCAACTCGGGCGTCATGGAGGCAAAGAGGAACAGCTGCATCAACCGGTCACGCTCGATCCCGAAGCTTTCCAGATGGCCGTTGACCGTCAGGATGATCTTGCCGGTGCTTACGGTGCTTTTCCCAGTCCGCACCACCCAATCGCTACCGCTTTTTTCAAATCCCAGTACGGGCGAGTTTTCGAAAATGGCGACCCCGTCCCCGGCCAACCCAGCAGCCAACCCACGAACATAGCCCGCCGGTTGCAGCATGACCGTTCCGGGCGTGAACAGGCCTGATTGATAGTGCCGTGATCCGGTGAGCTCGCGCATCTGCGCGGGGTCCAGCATCTCGCTGGTTTCACCCAAGGTTTCCAGATGCCGCGCATAGCTGACATTGTGCGCATGGCCCGTGTCACCAAACGCTCCGTTGACCTTGCCCACTTCGTCGAAAAAGTTGCGGTCGATCTGGTACTGCTCAACCGCGGACCGCGCGAATGCGATGGCCTGCCGATTGAGGCCGATCATGGTCTTGTCATCGCCCGCACCGGCATAGTCGTCCGATGCCAGATCGTGCGGCAGATCGATCATGAAGCCCGAGTTTCGCCCCGCAGCCCCCTCGGCCACGCGACCGGCCTCAAGCACGATAACACGCGCCTTAGGGTCCAATTGGGTCAGACGCCGCGCCGCCGACAAACCGGCAAAGCCGGCGCCGACGACCACGACATCAGCCGTCAGGTCCTTGTCCAACTCCACCGCGGGCGGCTGGGCACCGAGGATGGCGCTCCAAGCCGCTGGGCCGCGATGGGTTGGCAGTTTGCGTGCTGAGTATGCGCTCAATCGACAGCCTCATCCGCATCATCGGCCAGATCAATCCAGATGGTTTTCAACTGGGTGTACTGATCATGCGCATGGACCGAGTTGTCCCGCCCGCCGAAGCCGGACTGCTTATAGCCGCCAAAGGGCGTGGTGATATCCCCTTCGCCAAAGCTGTTCACCGTGACGGTGCCAGCCCGGATCGCCCGAGCACCCCGGATCGCGCGTTTCGCGTTGGCCGTGAAGATCGAGGCGCAAAGGCCATACTCTGTATCATTGGCGATTTTGATGGCCTCATCGAAGCCCGAGACCTCAATCACCGACAGGACGGGGCCAAAGATCTCCTCGCGCGCCAGAGTGGCGTCATTGCCCGAGACTTCGACGACGGTGGCCTCGACAAACCCTTTTTCTGCCTTGCCGCCAATCACTACGTTCTCGGCCTGATCCAGATAGCCGCACACTTTGTTAAAGTGCCCTTCGCTAACCAGCGCGCCCATACGGGTTTCCGGGTCCAGCGGGTCGCCAATGTTCCACTGTTTGGCGTGATGGGCGATGCGCTCCAGCAACTCGGCCTTGACATCCTTGTGCACGATCAGCCGTGACGAGGCCGAGCAGTTTTCGCCCATGTTCCAGAACGCACCATTGACGATATGTGCGGCCACGCGATCCAGGTTTTCGGCGTCGTCCATAACGATGGCGGGGTTCTTGCCGCCCATCTCCAGCACCACCTCTTTGGCGTTGCTTTCAGCGGAGTAGGTCAGGAACCGCTTGCCGGTCACGGTCGAACCGGTGAACGAGACCATGTCGACATCCATATGCCGCCCGATCGGCTCACCCACTGCCGCACCGCCGCCGGGGACGATGTTCAGAACGCCGCGTGGAAGGCCCGCCTCCATTGCCAGTTCGGCCAGACGCAGCGCAGTCAGCGTTGTCTCAGCTGCGGGCTTCACAACGACCGAGCAACCCGCCGCCAGAGCCGGTCCGATTTTCCAGGCCAGCATGAGCAGCGGGAAGTTCCACGGCAGCACCAGACCCACCACGCCAATCGGCTCACGCACGACCATGGCGATATGGTCATCGCTGGCGGGTGAGACCTGATCGTAAATCTTGTCGATCGCTTCCGCGTGCCATTTCAGACAGTGGATCGTTTCAGGCACGTCCACGGTTTCACAGTCATAGATGGTCTTGCCGCTGTCGATGCTCTCCATCACCGCAAGCTCACGGGCGTTGCGGGTCATCAGTTTGCAGAGCCGGATCAAAACGTCCTTGCGCTCCGATGGGTGCAGTTTCGACCACCGCCCATCGTCAAAGGCTTCGCGCGCTTTCTCGACCGCGAAATCAACGTCCGCAGCACCGCAAGCGGCGATATCGGCCAGCTTTTCACCGGTCGCGGGGTTCACCGTCTCGAATGTCTCGCCCGAGATCGCCGGGCGGTACGCGCCGTCAATGAATGCTCCGGTCGGCAGAGTCAGGTCTGCGGCGATGGATTTGTATTCGTCCTGTGTCAGCAATTCCATGCCTTAGCCCCCAATCTTCTTTTCAGCTACGATATCAGCGATTGTTTTCTTCAACACGCGGGTCACCTGTTCCAGCGCTCGCTTGTCATCCTTGTTCAGCCCTTTCAGCGGAGCCCGCATCGCGCCCGCCTCAATGCCGTTCATCGTGACACCATGTTTGATGGTCTGGATGAACTTGCCGCCCTGTTCCAGCACTCGCATCAGAGGCATCATCGCGCTCATGATCCGGCGGCCTTTGGCGAAGTCTCCTTCGATCACACAGGCGTTGTAGAGCGCAACATGCTCTTCCGGCAAAAAGTTCGACCCGCCGCACACCCAGAAAGGTGCGCCCCAGGCAAAGAACTCCAGCGCCTGATCGTCCATGCCACATCCAAGCTGGATATGTGGGTAGTCGCGCGCTAGCAGATGCACTCGGTTGATATCGCCCGAGCTTTCCTTGATGCCGCAGAAATTCCGGCTCCGGCCCACGCGGTCGAGGAATTCCTCGCCCATCATCGTTCCGGTGCGGTGCGGGTAGTTGTACAGCATCACCGGCAGGTCAGCGGCCTTGTCGATGGCCAGCGCGTTCAGCGCGTTTTCCCGGTCGGTGGGCACCGAATAGGGCGGGCTTGCCAGCAGGATCGAGTCTGCTCCGATCTCACGCGCGCCAGAGGCCAGCGCAATCGAGTCCGGTGTCAGCATCGCTCCGGTCCCGACGACCATAGGCAGACGACCTTTCAACTGCGCGTGCGTGAACCTGGCCAGCTCCAGCCGCTCTTCCACGGTCTGGGCATAGTTTTCGCCGGTCGAGCCGCCCGAGATCAGCCCGTGAACGCCGCTGGCGATCAGGTATTCGATCACGTCGGACAAAGCGTCCCAATTCACGCTGCCATCCTCGTGATAGGGCGTGACCACAGGGGTGTAGATCCCCTCAAATTTGAAAATCGGGTTCATTCCGTCCTCATGCAGGTTTCGAAAGAGGCGGGATGCCCATCGGGACATCCAGCGCATCAGGCATCACGAACAGCTCAATCTGATCGCGAGACAGGTTCCAATGGTCCTCGGCCAGCTGCGCAGCAGCCGCCTCATCGCCCGCCTCGATGGCGGCGATGATGGCGTCGTGCTGACGGCTGGCTTCAGTCAGGTTTTCGGTCAGACCCGTGTTGCGCGGTCTGTAAAAGGTCATCCCGATCCGCGCATGGTCGATCAAAAGACGATTGAACGACGGCAACAGATATACATTGCCGGACATCTGCCCCGTGACATCGTGAAACCGGTTATTGGCCAGCGCACGATCCTCGGCAGACCCCGATTGCAAAGCCGAACAAAAGAACCTTTGGGCATCTTTCAAGGCCTCAATCTGATCTGGCAGAGCGTTGCGCGCGGCCAGCCTCAGGATGGCGCCATACACCATCGGGGCCGCCAGAAAGAAATCGCGCAGCGTGGTATGCGACATCTCGGAGACGCGCGTGCTGCGGTTGGCGCGCTGGTCCAGATATCCCTCGCCAGCCAATTGCCGGAACACTTCGCGCAGCGGGGTGCGCGACAGGCCGAAAGCTTCGGACAGATGCGCCTCATCCAGATCCGCGCCGGGTTGTAGCCGCAAGGTCAGAATCGAGACCTTGAGGTGTTCTGCAAGCTCAGATTTGCGCGAGCGCGCCTCGTCCTTCATCCGCCTATCCCTTTGTCGCAGCCGCTTGGCGAATCGAGATCGCCCGGCCAAGGGTGTTGTATGCGATTAAAATACAACTTGTATACAATTAATTTTCGTGCAGGTTGCGGCCCGCGCGACTATTGTCGACTCCACTCAGCAGCCCCGGAACCACAAAGGCGACCATGCCCGATCCCAGCCACATCACTTTCATTCTGATCGAGGAGTTCTCGCACCTCGCGTTTTCCTGCGCGGTCGAGCCTTTGCGGATCGCCAACCTGGTCAGCGGGCAGGATCTCTACAGCTGGTCTTTTGTGTCTGAGCATGGCGAACACGCTGTCTGCTCCAACGGATCGGTGACTCTGGTGCATGGCGGCTTCGATAGTCTCCCCAAATCTGATCAGATCTTCGTGCTGTCCGGCATCCACATGCGGAACCACGCCTCCAAACCTCTGCTGGCTTTGCTGCGGCGCGAACGGGCACGAGGGACGGCGATCGGAGCACTCTGTTCGGGCGCCTGGCTTTTGGCCGAGGCCGGTTTTCTGAACGAAATGCAGGCCGCTATTCATTGGGAATACCATGACGCCTTTACCGAGGCTTTTCCCGACGTGAACCTGGTGCGCAGCGTGTTTGTGGCCGACGAAAAGCACATCACCGCCTCGGGCGGCACGGCGACCGCCGACCTGATGCTGCACCTGATCGAACGAGACCACGGGGTCGCGCTGGCCATGGATGTGGCCGATCAGATGGTCTACAACGCCGTGCGCAACGCAACGGCCAAACAACGCGTTTCCCTGCAATCACGAAACGGAATGCGCAACATCCATCTGGCCAAAGCGATTGAGGTCATGCGAAACAACATCGAAACGCCCGTCTCGCCATCTGCGATTGCAGATGAGCTTGGTATTTCGACACGGCAGCTCGAACGGCTATTCGGGAAATACCTGAACACCTCGCCCAAAAAGTACTTTATGGAGATGCGGCTGGAGCGCGCGCAAAAGCTGCTATTGCAGACCGAGGCCTCGGTGACCGAGGTGGCCATGGCCTGTGGATTTGAGAATCCGGGCCATTTCTCACGGGTATTTCGCCTGAGTTTTGGCGTCACACCCCACGCCCAGCGCAACAAGATCGACTGAAATCAAGCAAGCCCACCACTGGGGGAGAGCGTCCTGATCTGCCCGAAACCGGGCGCAAACACGCTCATCCCCCGATCCTTTCGAGAACCCCCTCATTAAAATCAGACTAGTCAACACCTCGGTCGGATAGTGTTGTCGTACCGCTGAATATTGGCACAACTATTGCCAGATCATGTCACATTGAGGTTTCTTTCCGCCATAAATATTAATTTTTCGGAATTTGATCATAATTCAGTTCAAAAGAGAGTCTTTTGATCACACATAATGACCGGCACACTTGCTCGTGCCACAGACGATTCCCATCCGACATACGAGCTTGCTCGCGTCGCCGTGCCGGCTCACCCCGCCGAAAACGTTGTTATAACCACTGAGAGGATGTCAGTCCGCGCTTTGCAGGGCCGAGACATCAAGAACCGGCGATTGCGAGGTCACGTGGATGCGCCGCGTAACACCCTGCGACGACGCGGTGATATCCAACGCCGAAACGTGATCAAAACGCTCAAAATATGCGAACTCAATCCTGTCCAGAGCCGCCATGTCCGAACACTGAATAAGGTACTCGGCCAGAAATTCTGGCGCGCCCTCGGTGTCTGCTTCCGACCCAAGCCCTTCGCCCGTCAAGGACACATTGGCCGACGCCGTGGCGCACCCAGCCTGTTCAGGGACAACGAAAAGGGTCAACGGCTTTGACAAGGACGAAATGGCATCCGCGACGGCGGAGCGATCCGTGTCATCTGCTGCGCGATGGTCGAACCCCAGAATATCCTCGCTGGGGACTGCCAAAGACACGCTGAATTGAGTTTCTAAAAACGCAATATCCAGCATCCCCGCAGCCGCACCCTGCGCGGGCACCTGATCACCTGCCCACACCTGGGCGGCCATTGCACACAAACCGATCGAGGCACTCAACCCCTTCATGAACTCATACCACTCGCAATAGAATCACACTGAACATTCTAACTTTAAACGAATATGGCGCAATCGCGACGGCTTGTTTCTGACCCGCCAGATATGGGGAGGTCGCTCCCCTGCGGCAATTCTGACTAGATAACTCAGGTTGACATTGCCGACTATTTCACTCAGTTATACGCGTGCAAGTGCGGCCCCTCTTGGACGCACCTGAACGAGATTTCTGACAAGAAAGACCTGAACCCAATGACGAAATTCTTTGCTGCCGCCAGCACTCTGACTCTATGCGTGGCCACCGCCGCATTGGCCGGTGACGCACCTGCAAAAGCGGACGTGCTGACAACTTACGCCAATATTGCAGAAGCCAAATATGATGACAGCCTGATCGCGGCGAAAGCGCTGCAAAGCGCCGTCAACGCGCTGATCGCCGACCCGTCGGATGCAACGCTGAACGCTGCCCGCGCGGCCTGGATCGCCTCCCGCGTCCCCTATCAGCAGACCGAGGTTTACCGCTTTGGCAACGCCATCGTCGATGACTGGGAAGGCAAAGTGAACGCCTGGCCGCTGGACGAAGGCCTGATCGACTATGTCGACGCCTCTTACGGCGGCGCCACGGACGAGAACGAATTCGCCGTTCTCAATGTCATCGCAAACCCGAATTTCGAGCTTTCGGGAACCGCGATTAACGCGAACGAGATCACCCCTGAACTACTGGCAGACACCCTGCACGAAGCCGACGGGATCGAGGCCAACGTCGCCACCGGCTACCATGCCATCGAATTCCTGCTGTGGGGTCAGGACCTGAACGGCCACGGCGCAGGCGCAGGCAACCGCCCGGCCACCGACTATGCCAAAGGCGACGACTGCACCAACGGCAACTGCGACCGTCGCGCGCAATACCTGAGCGCCGCAACCGACCTTCTGGTCAGCGATCTGGAGTGGATGACCGCACAGTGGGCCGAAGGTGGTGATGCACGCGCTGCCCTGACCGAGAATGAATCCGCCGGTATCAGCGCCATTCTGACCGGCATGGGCTCACTGTCTTACGGCGAGCAGGCCGGTGAGCGTATGCGCCTGGGCCTCATGCTGAACGACCCCGAGGAAGAGCATGATTGCTTTGCCGACAACACTCACAACAGCCACTACTACGATGGCCTTGGCATCCAAAACGTCTACCTGGGCAGCTACACCCGCATCGACGGCACCCCGATCTCGGGCGCGTCGCTTTCGGATCTGGTGATGGCCGCTGACCCGGCGCTTGACACTGAAATGAAGGCAAAGCTGTCGACCACGATGCAAGCTCTGGGCCGGATCAAATCGACCGCCGAGGCCGGTTTCGCCTATGACCAGATGCTGGAGCGCGGAAATGCCGGAGGCGAAGCGCTGATCATGGGTGGGGTCAACGGTTTGGTCGACCAGACCAAAACCATCGAGCGTATCGTATCGACTCTCGACCTCGATGGTATCGAGTTCGAAGGATCGGACAGCTTGGACAACCCTGACGCGGTTTTCCACTAGACGCATAAAGGGGCCGGAGGCGTCGGCAAAACGACGCCTCCGGCAACCTTGCCACCGCAAGGTGACTGGACTTGAAGGAATTACCTTACTAAAAAAGTAAGAAACTAAACGAGCCTCGATTCGCCATGATCGTCTGCCACTGCACAAACATCTCCGACCACGACATCCGGGCCGCTATCGACTGGATGCGGACCTCTGACCCGCAAGCAATCATAACCCCGGGCAAGATCTACCACGCGCTCGGGAAATCTGCCGACTGTGGCGGGTGCATGCCGCTTTTCCTAGACACGATGCGAACCGACGATAATCTGGAAGTCCCCATGCAGCTGCGTGCGTTACGCACCGGCCTATCACAGGAGAAGGCAGATGAAGGGCGATCCCAAGGTCATAGAGTATCTCAACAAATCCCTGCGGCATGAACTGACAGCCGTCAGCCAGTATTGGCTGCACTACCGGCTTCAGGAGGACTGGGGCCTGGTCCATATGGCCAAGAAAAGCCGCGAAGAAAGTATCGAAGAGATGGGTCATGCGGACAAGCTGATCGAACGGATCATCTTTCTCGAAGGCCACCCGAACCTGCAAAAGCTCGACCCTCTGCGGATCGGGCAGAACCCCAAGGAAACGCTGGAATGCGATCTGGCCGCCGAACACGACGCCCGTGCCCTTTATGTCGAAGCGCGGGAATATTGCCGCGAGGCGGGCGACTACGTCTCTATGTCGCTCTTCGAGGAATTGATCAGTGATGAAGAAGGTCATATCGACTTCCTCGAAACGCAGCTCGATCTGTATGAAAGGATTGGCGACGCCAATTATGCGCAACTCAACGCCGCGAAAATGGACGCCGAAGAATAGTATTCTCGCCCTCTTGGTGGTCGCAACTGCGGCCACCCCTTCCCTGTCAGCCGAACTGCAGGACCTTCACCTCAACATCACCCCGCGCACCGACGACGAACGCGCGCGCATTGCCGGTGTCACCGCACTCCCGCAGGATTTCAGCGCGCCGCAAAGGTTCGAAGAGTTGCCAGCAGGGGCCGCAACCGTGCGTGTGCGCAACAACGCAGATGCGTTCTCGCAACCGTCCAAGAACCTGAGCTTTGAACAAGAGCTGGACTTCAAGGTCGGCAACGGATTATTCAAGAAAATCTGGGTTTCGTCGCCCTCTTCGACTCTCGCGTCTGATGGCCTTGGGCCGCTTTATAACGCGCGCTCGTGCCAACGTTGCCATATCAAGGATGGGCGCGGGCATACGCCGAACGGGCCGGACGACAACGTCGTCTCGATGTTCCTGCGCGTATCCATTCCCGGAGGCCCTCAGGACGCACCGGAGGGGATCGAAGACTACCTCTCCACCTTGCCCGAGCCCAACTACGGCGGCCAGATGCAGGACTTCGCTCTGGCCGGGCATCCAGCGGAATACCGGTTGGATATAGTCTACGAAGAGATCCCGGTTGCACTGTCCGAGGGCGAGAGCGCCTCGCTCCGCCGTCCCACCTACACGGCTGCCGATCTGGGATACGGCCCGTTGCACCCAGATGCCATGCTCAGCCCGCGCGTTGCGCCGCAGATGATTGGCCTCGGTCTGCTTGAGGCGATCCCGGTCGAGGACCTTCTGGCCAAAGCCGACCCGGACGATACGGATGGCGATGGTATCTCGGGCCGAGCTAACATTGTCTGGTCGACCGAGTTTGACGCCCCGATGATGGGCCGCTTTGGCCACAAAGCCGGCATGCCCACGGTCATGGAGCAATCGGCGGCGGCTTTTGCAGGTGATATCGGCATCTCGACCCCGCTGTTTCCGGCCCCTTACGGAGATTGCACCGATGCGCAGGACAATTGCTTAAAAGCCCCGCATGGCGACGGCGATGTGCGCGTCTTCGAGGTTGATCAGGTCGGCATGGACCTCGTGGCCTTCTACAGCCGCAATCTGGGCGTCCCGGGTCGCCGGGATGAGGATGACCCGCAAGTTCTGCGCGGGAAAGAGGTGTTCCACACAACGGGCTGCGCCGCCTGCCATACCCCGGCCCATGTCACCCATCGCCTGGAAGACCGGCCCGAGCACAGTTTTCAGCTGATCTGGCCCTATACCGACCTGCTGTTGCATGACATGGGTGAAGGTCTGGCTGACAACCGCCCCGAAGCCCGCGCCACAGGCCGTGAATGGCGCACGCCGCCCCTCTGGGGGATTGGCCTGACCCAGCGTGTGTCCGGCCATACCGAATTCCTGCATGACGGGCGCGCCCGCAACTTGCTCGAGGCTGTGCTGTGGCACGGGGGTGAGGCGCAACCCGCCCGCGACACTGTCGTGACCATGCCCAAAGCCGACCGCGACGCCCTTATCCGTTTCCTCGAAAGTCTTTGACCCATGCGCCTGTTTGCTTTTGCCATTGCCTTAACTGCCCCTCTGGCGGCGTCGGCCCAAGATCGTGCAGCGATCCTGACGGATGTTCCTTCCGCACATATTCTGCCGCGCTTTGCTGAATTGGCAGACGCGACCGAGGCTTTGTCCGACGCGTCCCAATCCGATTGCGCCCCTCAATCAGAGGCTCTGCGCACGGCCTATGGCACCGCCTTTGACGCGTGGATATCGGCCAGCCATCTACGCTTTGGCCCCACCGAGGCCGACGACCGCGCCTTTGCCATGGCCTTTTGGCCGGATACGAAAGGGTTCACGCCCAAGGCCCTGTCGCAACATATCGCAGCCGAAGACCCTGCGGTGAACGACACCGCCGCCTATGCCGAGACCTCGGTCGCGGGGCGTGGGTTCTTTGCGCTTGAGCAGATGCTCTACGATCCCAAATTCGCCGATCAGGGCAGTGCCGAATATCGGTGCGCTCTGATCCGGGCCATCACGGCCGATATCGACGCCAATGCCGATGCGATGGCGGAAGAATGGCAAAGCTACGCGGTGAAGCTGAAACAGCCGGGGGGCGACAGCCCGTACCGCACGCAGGATGAGGCGATGCAGGAGCTGTTCAAAGCGCTCTCGACCGGGCTGCAATTCACCGCCGAGACCCGATTGGGCCGCCCTCTTGGCACATTCGACCGCCCCCGCCCCAACAGGGCCGAAGCCCGCCGCTCGGAACGCGCCTTGCGTCATGTCGAGCTGTCCTTGATTGCCCTGCAGGACCTAGCAGCGCGGCTGTCCGCCGACCATCCCGAGATCGCGCAGGATCTGGACGTGGCCTTCAACCGAGCAATCAAAAGCGCCCGGTCCATCGACGACCCCGCCTTCGCTGGCGTGGCCGATCCCGCAGGCCGGTTCCGTGTCGAAGCGCTGCAACAGGCCGTGAATGACATCCGCACCATTGCCACGACCGAGCTTGGCCCGACCCTCGGCATCAGCGCCGGGTTCAATTCTCTGGACGGGGACTGAATGACCAACCGCCGCGATTTCCTGACCGGTCTTGCGGCTGCAAGCCTTGCGCCCGCTACGGGGTGGGCCTCGGTCGGGGCGCCCGCCTTTCTGGCCGCCGGGCTGTTTCCGGATGGCGCGTTCCGTCTGGCCGGTTTGGATGAGGGCGGAGACATTCTGTTCTCACTGCCCCTGCCCGCAAGGGGCCACGCCGCCGCCGCCCATCCCCGCAAGGCGCAGGCTGTGGCCTTTGCCCGCCGTCCCGGCACGTTTGCGCTGGTCATCGACTGCGCCACCGGGCGGGAGCTTGCACGGCTACAGGCCCCCGAGGGGCGGCATTTCTACGGTCACGGTACGTTCACAGCGGATGGCACCCGGTTCTTTGCCACCGAAAACGACTATGAGGCTGGCGAAGGCCGCGTCAGCCTTTGGGACGCCACCAGCTTTGAACGTCTGGGAGAGGTGTCGTCGGGCGGTGTTGGCCCGCATGACATGCGCCTGATGCCGGACGGCCAAAGCCTTGCGATCGCCAATGGCGGGATCGAGACCCACCCCGAGACCGGACGGACCAAGCTGAACCTGCCCGTCATGCAGCCGAACCTGACCTATCTGGACCTGTCCGGGAACCTGCTTGAACGGGTCGAGTTGCCGGGCGACTTGCACAAGAACTCCATCCGCCATCTCAGCGTGCGTAGCGACGGGCTGGTGGGGTTCGCGATGCAGTGGCAGGGCAACCAGACCAAGCATCCGCCCCTGCTGGGCCTGCACCATCGAGGCGCGCCTCCGCAGCTTCTGTCAGCACCAGAAGACCTCCAAAACACCTTGCAAGGCTACGCGGGCAGCATCGCCTTCTCGTCCAACGGATCCGAGGTCGCCATAACTTGCCCACGAGGAAATGCGCTGCATCTGTTCGATGTGGCAGGTGGCAGCTTCACGAGAGCATTCGAACTGGAGGATGTCTGCGGTCTGGGCGCCGGTCCAGACGGACTGGTCTTCACCACCGGCACAGGCACGTTTGGCGCTGTAGACGGGCTCCGCGCGCGAGTTCTGGCCCGCCCCGATTGCCAATGGGACAACCACTTGATCCCGATCCGCTCGCACGCGTAGCGTTCGGCAATCGCTGTCACATAGTTTACACTTGGACGAATCAAAATGCTGCCGTATTGGCGGGCGCGAAACCGGCACCTCTGAGTTAAGGACTGACTTGATTGAAACACACGCCCGACGCACCGCATACCATCTACGGGGTTGAGAAATGGGGCAAAGGCCTCATCGAGGTGACGGAGCAGGGCGAGATCGGTCTGCGCAACCCGATGTCTCCGGACACAGCGGCGATCAGCCTGCCCGGTATCCTCAACGATCTGGATGACCGTGGGATCAAGGCGCCGATGCTGCTGCGCGTCAGTTCCTATCTGGAACATGAGATCGCGCATCTTAACGAGAGCTTTGCCGACGCCATCGCGCGGGTGGGCTACAAAGGCCCCTATCGCGGCGTGTTTCCGATCAAGGTGAACCAGCAAGCGCAGGTGGTCGACCGCATCGTCGAGTTCGGTAAGAAATACAATTATGGCCTCGAGGCCGGATCAAAGCCCGAATTGGTCGTGGCTCTGGCCCACCGGCTGGCCCCTGAGGCGCTGATCGTCTGCAACGGTGTCAAGGATGCCGAGTTCATCCAGCTGGCGATCCTGTCCCGCAAGATCGGGTTCAACACCGTCATCGTGCTGGAAAGCCCAAAAGAGGCGGATACGGTGATCGAGGTCTACAGGGAACTCGGCATCGAACCTCTGATCGGCGTGCGGGTGAAACTGACCAACCAGATCAGCGGCAAGTGGGAAGAAAGCTCGGGCGACCGCTCGGCCTTTGGCATGAACACCGACCAGTTGGTCGCCACTGTGGACAAACTGCGCGAGGCGGGTTTGTTGCATTGCCTGAAGCTGCAGCACTCGCATCTGGGCAGCCAGGTGCAGGACGTGAACGACGTCCGCCGCGCCGTAGGTGAGGCCTGTCGCTACTACACCGAGTTGACCCGCGAAGGCGTACCGCTGACCCATCTGGACCTCGGCGGCGGCATGGGCGTGGACTATACGGGCGAGAAGAAGGCGGCGGAGAACTCGATCAACTACACGGTCGAGGAATATTGCAGCAACGTGGTCGAAACCGTGGCCTACGCGATGGACGAGGCCGAGATTGCGCACCCAACATTGGTCACCGAAAGCGGCCGCGCCGTAGTGGCGACTTCATCCATGTTGGTGTTCAACGTGCTAGAAACCACGCTCTACGATGCGCCCACCGCACCGGATGTGGAGCCTGACGACAACCATCTGGTCTCGGACCTTGCCGCCGTACACGGCTACCTGAGCAAAGACCGCCTGCAGGAATGCTGGAACGATGCCACCTTCTACCGCAACGAGCTGCGCGCCCTGTTCCGCCGTGGATACGTGGATCTGCGCCAGATGGCCCGGGCTGAGCGTATCTACCTGTCGCTGATGGCCCGCCTCAAGGCGCTGGCCGCCAGTGATGATCTGGAAACGGATGTAGACGACCAGCTTGAGAAAGTGGCCGATATCTACCACTGCAACTTCTCGCTATTCCAATCCCTGCCCGATGTCTGGGCCATTGACCAGTTACACCCAATCGTGCCGCTGCAAGGTCTGAATGAAACGCCCGACCGCCGCGCCGTGCTGTCTGACATAACCTGCGACAGCGACGGCAAGATCGACCAGTTCATTCTGGCCGACGGGGTCTCCCCCAGCCTGCCGGTGCATTCGCTCCCGGATGAGGGCGAATACTTCATGGGCGTCTTCTTCGTCGGCGCCTATCAGGAAACACTCGGCGACTTGCACAACCTGTTCGGAGACACAAATGTCGTCACCATCGACCTGCGGGCAGATGGCGGCTTCGACCTGCTGCACGAACAAGAGGGCGACACGATCAGTCAGGTCCTGTCTTACGTTGAATTCGACCCCCAAGACTGCGTCGCTGCCTTCCGCAAAATGGTGGACGAGGCGATCTCGACCGGTACTCTGCAAGCCAAAGACCGTAAAACCCTGATGAGCGCCTATCGCGACTCCATAAACGGCTACACATATTACGAATAAGAAGGAGACAGACCATGGGCAAAACACTGGTTGTCGGCGCGGGCGGCGTATCCCACGCAGCCGTGCATAAGATGGCGATGAACTCGGATATCTTCACCGAGATCACTCTGGCCAGCCGCACGAAATCGAAATGCGATGCAATTGCCGCGGCTGTTAAAGATCGCGTCGGTGTGGACATCAAGACCGCCGAACTGGACGCCTATAAGGTCGAAGACACGGTCAAACTGATCAAGGAAACCGGGGCCGAGATTCTGGTGAACCTCGCCCTGCCCTATCAGGATCTGGTGCTGATGGACGCCTGCCTTGAGGCCGGTATCCACTATCTCGACACTGCGAATTATGAACCAGAGGACGAAGCCAAGTTCGAATACCACTGGCAGTGGGCCTATCAGGAGCGGTTCAAAGAGGCCGGTCTGACCGCCATACTCGGCTCGGGCTTCGATCCGGGTGTGACCAGCGTGTTTGCCAAATGGCTCAAGAAACACAAGCTGGACACGATCCGCCAGATCGATGTGCTGGACGCCAATGGCGGCAGCAACGATCAGGAATTCGCCACCAACTTCAACCCGGAAATTAACCTGCGCGAAGTGCTGGCCGAAGTCCGCCATTGGGAAGGTGGCGAGTGGAAACACTCCCCCGCCATGACCCACAAGGTCGAATTCGACTTCCCCGCCATCGGCCCCAAAAACATGTACCTGATGTATCACGAGGAACTGGAGAGCCTCAGCACCCACTTCCCCGAGATCGAGCGCGCCCGCTTCTGGATGACCTTCGGCGACGCCTACATCACCCACGCCAAAGTGCTGGAAAACGTCGGCATGACCCGCATCGACCCGGTGATGCACGACGGCAAAGAAATCATCCCGATCCAGTTCCTGAAAACCCTGCTGCCCGACCCAGGCGATCTGGGCGCGGAAACCAAGGGCAAAGCCTGCATCGGCGACATCGCCACGGGTCAGGCCAAGGACGGCTCGGGCGAGAAGACCTACTACATCTACAACATCTGCGACCACGAAGAGTGCTTTGCCGAGGTCGGCTCCCAGGCCGTCAGCTACACCACCGGCGTCCCGGCAATGATCGGCGCGGCACAGGTGCTGAAAGGCAACTGGACCGAGCCCGGCGTGTGGAACATGGAGCAACTAGACCCAGATGACTTCATGGACATGCTCAACACCCACGGCCTGCCGTGGCAGGTCCACGAACTCGACGGCCCGGTCACCTTCTGATCCTCGCGGGCGGTCCCCACGGCCGCCCTGCTTCATCTGTCCAAAAATATCCCGGGGTTCGGGGGGCTGGCCCCCCGGCCGCGCCACAAACGGAGACGCCGGACATGTCCGACATGATGACCACACAGGCCGGCGACGCCGGTGCCTTTCGCGATTTCGACCTCAGCCGCGTCCCCACCCCCTGTTTCGTGGTCGACGAGAAAGCCGTCGAGCGGAACCTGCGCATCCTCTCCGATATCGGCACACAGTCGGGCGCACATGTCCTTTCAGCGCTCAAGGCGTTTTCGATGTTCTCGCTGGCCCCGCTGGTGCGCCAACACCTCGGCGGCACCTGCGCCTCTGGCATCTACGAAGCCCGTCTGGGCCGCGAGGAATATGGCGGCGAGGTCGCAACCTTTTGCGCCGGGTACAAGGATGCGGATATCGACGAGATCCTGTCGCTGTCCGACCACATCATCTTCAACTCGCCCGCTCAAAAAGACCGATTCCTCGCCAAGGCCCAAGCGGCCAATGTGCAGATCGGCCTGCGGATCAACCCGGAACATTCCGAAGGCGAGATTCCCAAATACGACCCCTGCGCGCCCTGTTCACGCCTCGGGACACCCGTCAGCCAACTCACCTCCGAGACCCTGATCGGCGCAGACGGCCTGCACATGCACACGCTCTGCGAACAGGGTTTCGATCCCCTTCAACGCACTTGGGAAGCGGTCGAACCCAAGCTTAAACCTTTCCTCGGTCAGCTCAAATGGCTGAACTTCGGCGGCGGCCACCATATCACGCGCGATGACTATGACCGTGACGGGCTGGTGGAATTCATCAAATCCATCCGCACGAAATATGATGTCGACGTCTACCTCGAACCCGGCGAGGCCGTCGCGTTGGACGCGGGTATTCTGGTCGGAGAAATCCTCGACCTGCCCACCAATGGCATGACTCTCGCCATCACCGATATCTCGGCCACCTGCCACATGCCCGACGTGATCGAGGCCCCCTATCGCCCCGCCCTGATGGACGAGGCCAAGGCGGGCCACACTTACCGTCTGGGCGGGCCGTCTTGCCTCGCAGGCGATGTGATCGGCGACTACACGTGGGACAAACCGCTAGAGGTCGGGCAACGCTTTGCCTTCCTCGACCAAGCGCATTACTCGATGGTCAAGACCAACACGTTCAACGGTGTTCCCCTGCCGACCATCGCCCTGTGGAACAGCGAAACGGACGAGCTGAAGATCATCAAACAGTTCGGCTATGACGACTTTAAGGACCGCCTCTCATGAGCATTTTCCTCGACAGTGAACTGACCGAAGCTGAGCGCTCGGAAGGCGCGCGCTTTCGCGTGATTCCGGTTCCGCTGGAACGCACGGTTTCGTATGGCTCCGGCACCGCCAAGGGCCCCGAGGCGATCATCGAAGCCAGCAATGAGCTGGAGCGCATCACCGGCCATGCAGAACCCTGCGTCGAGGGTATCTTTACCGAAACCCCACTGGATTGCGGCGGTCCCTTGCCCGAGGTGATGGAACGCCTCGCCCAACGGACCGAAGCCGCCATTCGCGCGGGCAAGGTGCCGGTCACGCTAGGCGGAGAACATTCCCTCAGCTACGGCGCAGTGACGGGTGTGGCGCGGGCGTTGAACCAGCCCGTCGGGATCGTGCAAATCGACGCCCATGCCGATTTGCGCAACGCGTATCAGGGCGAGAAGCACTCCCACGCCTCGGTCATGCACTTGCTGGCCGAAGAGGGTATTCGTCTGGCCCAGTTCGGCGTGCGTGCATTCTCGACCGAGGAAGCCAAAAGCCGTCTGAAAAACCATGTCTTCCACGTCGACGCCGAGGAACTGGTCACTGGCAACATCCACGCTGTCGATCTGCCCGAGGACTTCCCGGAGCTGGTTTATGTCAGCTTTGACGTGGATGGTCTCGACCCGTCCCAAATGCCCGCCACTGGAACGCCTGTACCGGGCGGTTTGGGATACTATCAGGCGCTGAGGCTTGTCGAACACGCCCTTAAAGGCCGCAAGTGTGTCGGCTTCGACGTTGTCGAGCTGGCCCCCGACGGCAATGCCGCCTGGGACTTCACTGCAGCTCAGATCGTCTATCGTCTGATGGCGGCCTGCTAACCCTCCGAGGTTTCGTTCAGCTCCATGTGCCCTTCGCCCTTGTTCAACACGCGGCGCAACATGGGCTCGAAAAACTCCAGCGGTTTGGTCGGGTAGTTTGGGTCAAACGCCTTCTGATCGTATTCATGGCAGAAATAGCGACAGTCCTCCCAATAGGGGCTGTCGCGATACTTGTCGCGCGCGTTGCGGTCTCCGCCAAGATGATGGTTGTAGTAATAGCCCTGAAACACGCAGTGATGCTTGAGAATCCAATGGGTTTTCTCGCTGACATAGGGCTTCATCATCGCCGCTGACAGCTCACCATGGTTGTAGGGCGACAGGATATCGCCCGTGTCATGGATCAGCGCGGCGACCACAAGCTCCTCATCCGCGCCATCCTCATAGGCCCGCGTCGCGGCCTGCAGAGAGTGTTGGTAGCGGTTCACCGGATACGGCGTCCATTCCTCGTCCAACGAACGAATCGCGTCCAGAATTCGGTCTGGCAGGGCGGCATTGTAGGCCTCTTCATAGTCCATAACGGCGTCCCAGTCGGCCTTTGTGGCCTCTTCAAAACTGGTCCAGGTCGGCTTGTGGCTTTTGTCCAGCATGGCATGTCCTTTGTCCTGATCGGGAACAGGATATCTCGACTTGCCTGCTGAAAAAAATAAATTGATTTTATCATAGCGATCAAAAAATACTGCCACCATGCAGATCAAAGCTTTTGAAACTTTTCTATGCGTTGCAGAGACGGGAGGGTTTCACGCAGCAGCGCGCAAGCTGAATGTGACCCAAACGGCTGTCAGCGCGCGCATACGGCAGATCGAGGACGCCACCGGAAAGCCCCTTTTCACTCGCGGTGCCGGAGGCACGGCACTCACAGACTTCGGCCGCCAATTTCGCCCTTACGCCGAGCAGATGCTCTCACTTTGGTCCTATGCGTCGACTGATTTGCCCACACAAAACCAGAATCGTCCGGCACTGAGGCTGGGGGCGCAGCTCAGCGTTTGGGATCCCTTGCTGGTCGATCTCGCCATACGTTTCGAACAGCATCTTGGCCAATTGCTGCTGACGCTGAACTACGATCATGATCTGGATATGGTGGACGCGGTCGCAACACATGTGCTGGACGCCGCTCTGACCCATGAAAAGCCCTCAGACAGGCGGGTGATGTTTGAAACCCTGCCACCAGAGCGATTGGTTCTGGTCGAAACCGCTGAGGCAATGGTCGGCAACTCGGTGTTCGTCAATCTCGAACTTGGCGCCGCCTATCAGGACCATGTGCGGACTACGGCCCGCAAGGCAGAGGGGCAGACGGTCTTTCTGGGCAATTGCATGATGGCCCTGCGCTATGTCCTCAAACGAGGGGGGCGCGGGTTTTTTCCCGCCTATTTGGCCGCCGAGCATATTCGCTCTGGCGCGCTGGTGCGAGTTGCTCAGAGCCCGGACCTGATGTTGCCGCTATATCTCGTAACCCGCCCGGACAGCGCTGCGTTCGAGGATATTCTAGACTGCTTGCAGGTTCTGCGAGACCCTGCCTAGACAGCGACCTCGGCCCTGGAACGGCGCCAGATTGGGCGTCCCGCAACCGCCAGGAACAGGCACGAGATTAGGATACCAATGACCGCCGGTGCATAGAGAACGATCCAAAGACCCGGCTCATCTATCACGACCGGAGAAACAAACCCCCGAACGCCTTCCAGCAGAACCAGAATGGTAAACGCCCCCAGAATCTGGGGCCACAACCCGAACCTCGAGAAGCTTCCCAGCATCAGGGTGGCATATCCGACCAGCCCAACCGCCACGCAAATCGCGATCCACGAGAAACGCTGGTGCAACTCATCCGTCAGTTCACCCGGGCTGAACCCTTCGGCGCTGGCGATCGCCTCGCGGTCCCGGATCAATTCCATCGTGGGGATCGCTTCAAGGCTACGGGTATTCATGCCGCCGGTACTGGTCAGCGCCGAAATATCGTAAGAGGCGTCCTGAAAAAGGGTCGATGACAGAGTGCGCCCGTCCTTGTCCAGCCGCAGCGCGACCCCATCCAGCATGACAAGGTTGATGCCCGCCGCATTGTTCACCAGATACGCCGTTGAGCTTGAATAGCTGACAGAATTCGCCGGGTCTCGCCGGTCTGAGACAAAGACCTCATGCAGGGTCCCGTCCAGATCAATCCGACCGATATAGACCGTGACACCGTCGGCGGGGTGCAGAAACTCACCTTCGTTCAGCAATTGGGCGGTCACGTCGCCTGCGACCTCAGCCTGCCGGATCTCGAGCTGTTCGACAGATGCGGGGCGCAGGAAAACGCTGATCGCCGCCATCATCACCCCTGTGACAAGACCGAACAGGACCACAGCCCGCGCCAGACGCCACGGGCTGGAGCCGGTCGCCAGCATGACCGTCATCTCACTTTCCCGGCTGAGGCGGTTCGTGGCGTAAACGGCAGCAGCAAACACAGCCATCGGCATCACCGTCCGGATCAGGGTCGGCAGCGTCAGAGCGGTGAATTCGAGGAAAACAATCGCCGACTGGCCACCACTGATGACCCGGTCAAACAGGCTAACAGACCGCGTGATCCAGAAAACACCGACCAAAACCAGAGTAAAAAAGCCGAACAGCACCAGCAACTGCCGCAGGAAGTAACCATCGAAACGCGACATGTACCCTCATTCCCGGTGTCTGCGATTTGCGGAGACTTTAGGCTATCCCGCAGGCAGAGGAAAGACGGTCACCGCCCTGCTTTGTGATCGGGTGGGGTTTCAGATGACCAGAAGATCGACCTGATGTTTGATCTGTGCGAACGCGTCACGCGACACGGGATGAAAGCCCCCAGCGTGACGATATACGCCCCGATAGTTGTCAAATAGCAGGTCACACAGCTCTTGCTGGGTGCTGTGCTGTCCGTCAGGGGTAAATTCCAAAAAAATCGGCGGGCGGAAATCGGTGATCAACTGCTTCATCCCCTTCAGGGCAGATAGCTCATGGCCCTCAACATCCATCCAAACCAGCCCAATTTGATCAGCCTGAAGGGCGCCCGACTGCACCAGATCGTCAATCCGGATGATCTCGACTGAAAAACTCTCTCGGGTTTTGCCGCTTGTGCGTTTGGCCCCCAGACGTGAGCCACCTCGGTTGAACAGATCTCGGGTAAATTCCGCCGTTCCACTCGTGTCAGAAGCCGCGACGCCCAAAATCTCCACTTTGTCTGTCAGCCCGTTCAACGCAAGATTGTGACGCAGCAGGTTCATATTGTCCGGGTCTGGCTCGATCGCCACGACGGCGTCACACTGAAGATCGAGGAAGAAATACACGGTTTGGGTGCCGATATTGGCCCCAACCTCCAGAACGGACATGCCGGGCTTATAGGCATTGTTCTGTTCAAGAAACGTCCGCAGATCCGTGACCGAACCACGGGCAAATTCACCGTTCTGGAAAAGTGAACGTCCGATTGCATCCGTTGGAAAGAAGGCAAAGGCATGATCGCCCAAGTCCCGAAACAACAAAGTATCCTGATCAAGCAGCTCATTCATGACGGCGCGCCGGGTTTTACCGTTGCCCAGAACACGTGAGGCAATCTTTTCGGCAATCAGGCTTCGCAATCCCATTCAACACCTTTGAATACAAATCAAATATTGTCTTCAGTGCATATCTCCACGTTCTCCGCTCAGCAACACAGAGATCGATTTGATACGAAACATGGTGCATTTGCACCCTATCGGGTTAGGCAGCTTCACAGCACGCTTACATTCGGCACGCGTCAGAGCCTTCATCGTGTGTTTGCGGCTGTTTCATTTCCAACAATGTCGTTTGAAACAGGCTCCGGAACTCGGCTTCTTTCACGGTGGGTTCGCTTGTTTCTTCATCCGCGGCGCGAAGCTCTTCGGGCCGAGGCCGCGTCTGCCGTGCTGCTTGCCAACGGTGGTCGCGAAAGATCGACCAAAAACTCTGTATCAAATTCCTTCCCTCCCAATGAACTGTGCAAACCTTGTCACTGCGGGGCCGATCCGAACCTCAGTGGTTGGCCGAGGCTCAAGGATCACAGTCCGTGAGTGGCACCCCGCAGCGACGAGGTGCATTTAGGGATTTCATTTTGAGACGTAAGGGGGAAGAAAACCCCGGTTTTCGTCACTTTTGTGCATGCAAAACAAAAAAGCGAGCCGAAGCTTACGTTTACGTCAACTACGGCGAGGCAGAAGAAATTTCGGGACGCTACGTCAAATCCTGACCCATAGCACAGTATGGCCGTCGCTTTAAAGGCCCCAGAGGAACATCGAATGGAACTTCGTTCGGCAAGTCTGGGGTTCGACACGGCCGCGAAAGCGAATATTCAAGTTTTGGGAAGTTTTGAATGGCAGGGGCAGCAGGGTTCGAACCCGCGACCTACGGTTTTGGAGACCGTCGCTCTACCAACTGAGCTATACCCCTAGGCTGAGCCTCAGATATGCCAGCCGCGCGGCGGACTCAAGAGGCTTTTTCAGTTTCTCGACCACTTCTCGCCAAGACAAACAAGTTGCACGCGGCGTTGAGTTCTATAAGACACGGTTTGGCCAATATGAGGAACCCATCCGTGAGTATCCGCAAAAAGATCGCCGACAGCGAAGCCGTGTTAAATTGGGCGGCGCGCCGTATTGCGAGCTATATTCGGATGGTCAACCGCAACACCAAATGGCAGCGCATCGGCTATGAAGAACTGGACCAGCTGGCCGAACAGGGCGAACCGGTCATCGTTGTTCTGTGGCATCAGCGGCTAGCGCAGTCACCCTATTTCTTCCCTCTGGACAAGGCGCAGATCTGCTCGATCACGTCCTCGGCCCGGGCGGGCAGCATGGTGGGCCGCGTACAAAAGCTTTTCGGCATGGACACGATCGCCATGGCCAGCAAACACAAAAGCAACGTCGCCGTGTCGCGTGAAGTTCTAGGCAAAATGAAGCAGGGGATTTCTATTGGTATTGCCGCCGACGGACCCCGCGGACCAGAACGGGTGCTGTCGACCGTGCCTCTGGTCTGGGCGCGCACATCCGGCAAACGGGTGTTCGGAATCACCTTCTCGGCCCGTCACGGCAGAGAGGCCGGTACATGGGACCGCTTACTCATGCCCAGCCCCTGGCGCAACGAAGGTGTATTTTTATGCCGCGAATGGACCGAAACCGTACCCCGAAAAGCCAGTGAAGAGCAGATCGAAACCCTGCGCCAAAGCCTAGAGCAGCACATGAACGACATCACTGCCGAGGCCGACCGGATGGTCGGGCGCGAACCGTGGTCACCTAAGCCCTAGCCACCGCGCAGCCTCTGCATCAGATAGACTTCGCTACCTTCCGGGATGGGTTCCGTCAGGCCCGTTGCAATCACGCGCCCGTCGATCGCGATTGAGACGCCCGCATCAATGGGGGCCTGCAATTGTGGATGCGCGCGCACCAGGGCGCGCAGCAACTCTCCGGTTGTTTTGGCCTCGACCTCGACGACGGCCAAGCCCCCGGTCAGAGACCGGAGGCCGGACCAGAGGTGAACCTCAACCATTGCTCTTGAGCGCGGCCAGAATGCGCGGAGGCGACATCGGCAGTTGCTTCATCCGCACACCCGCCGCGTTGGAAACCGCGTTGGCGATGGCGGCAAGCGGCGGCACGATGCCGGTCTCACCCACACCGCGCACCCCAAACGGGTGGCCGGGATTGGGCACTTCGACAATCACCGTGTCGATCATCGGCAGGTCACTGGCAACGGGGATCCGGTAGTCGAGGAAGATCGAGTTCTGCAACCGCCCGTCCTCGCCGTAGATGTACTCCTCGTTCAGAGCCCAGCCGATGCCTTGCGCGGCACCGCCCTGGAACTGGCCTTCCACATAAGTTGGGTGGATCGCCTTGCCGGCGTCTTGAATGACCGTGTAGCGGGTCACGCTGGTTTTGCCGGTTTCCGGGTCAACCTCAGCATCGACAATATGGGTGCCAAAGGACACGCCTGCGCCTTCCGGAGTTGCCTCGAAATGGCCCGAGATCGGGCCGCCGGTGCGCCCCATATCCGCCGTGATGTCGGACAGAGCGAGCGGGTCAAAATCGCCAGCGTTGGGGCCTGAAGGCACGGCGCAGCCGTCCTCCCATTTCACGGCCTCGACCGGGATACCCCACTTGGCAGCCGCTCGTTCGCACAGTTTTTCAACCGCGTGTTTGGCCGCTTTGATGGTCGCCAGACCCGACGCATAGGTCACGCGCGAGCCATGTGAGACGTCGTTATAGCCCAACGTTGCCGTATCCGCGATGGTGACGCGGATGTTCTCGTATGGGATGCCCAGAACCTCAGCCGCCATCAGCGCCATCGATGCGCGAGAGCCACCGATATCCGGCGTTCCCACCATCAGCTGAGCCGAGCCGTCCTCGGACAAGGCCAGCGACACGCTGGTCTCGCCACCGTGGTTGAACCAGAAACCACAGGAAATTCCGCGCCCCTGCCCCGGCTTCAACGGGGCCGAATAGTGCGGGTGCGCCTTGGCAGCCTCCAGCGTTTCGACCAGGCCAATGCGTTCGTAGGTCGGGCCATAGCTGGCCTTGGTCCCTTCATGAGCGGCGTTTTTCAGGCGGACATCAACGGGGTCGAGGCCCAGCTTATTGCACAACTCGTCAATCACCGACTCGACTGCGAAGGCACCCATAGGAGCGCCCGGTGCGCGGTAGGCGGCCTGTTTCGGACGGTTCGACATCACGTCATAGCCGATCTGCTTGACGTTGGTCAGGTTGTACGGCGCGAAGGCGCACATGGCGGTCATGTCACCCGGCGCACCCGGGAAGGCCCCGCCCTGCAGACGGAACACGCCTTGTGCGGCCGAGATGGTCCCGTCCTTCTTCATGCCGATCTTGACGTCCATCGACGCCGAGGCCGTTGGGCCGGTCGCCCGGAACACCTCGGACCGGGTCATAACGATCTTGACCGGACGGTTGGCCTTGCGGCTCAGCGCCAGCGCAACGGGTTCGATGAAAACAGTGGTTTTGCCGCCGAAGCCTCCGCCAATCTCGGACGCGGTGACGCGAAGTTGCGAGGTCTCAATGCCAAGCAGCGCGGCGCAGGTCTTTTGCGCGATCCAGTGGCCTTGCGTGGTGCACCACAGCTCACCCTTGCCGTCATTGCCCAGCATGCCCAGACAGGCGTGCGGTTCGATATAGCCCTGATGGGTTGCTTCGGTGACAAAGCTGTCTTCGATGACCAGATCCGCCTCGGCAAACCCGGCCTCGACATCTCCGTGGCCGCTTTCGTGGTAGCGTACGACGTTCGGGTGCAGACCTTCGGGCACTGAATAGTCCGCTGCGCCTTCCCGAATGACCGGCGCATCCGAGGCCATCGCTTTGTCCACGTCGGTCACATGGGGAAGAACTTCGTATTCGACCTCGATCAGTTTGAGTGCATCCCGCGCTGCCAGGGCCGACGTGGCTGCAACCGCAGCAACGGCGTGGCCATCATAGAGCGCCTTTTCGCCCGCCATGACGTTTTCCAGCACGTTCCAGAACTCGCCCTCGAGACCGGGTCTGAACGGGACATCGGCAAAGTCCGCGCGGGTGATGACAGCTTTGACGTCCTTATGCGCCTCGGCCTTCGAGGTGTCGATCTTCACGATCCGCGCGTGGGCATGGGGCGAGCGCAGAACCGCACCGTGCAACATGCCGGGCGCATAGGCATCAGCCCCGAATTTGGCGCGGCCCGTGACCTTGTCTAACCCGTCAGGGCGATCCGGGCGCGTGCCAACGAAAGTGAATACAGATTTGCGATCGTCGAGTGCCATTACGAAGCCTCCCGCAGCTCTTCCGCCGTTTCCATCACGGCGCGAATGATCTTGTCATAGCCGGTGCAGCGGCAGAGGTTGCCTGCTAGCCAGTACCGGGTTTCCTCTTCGGTCGGGTTTGGGTTCTTTTCCAGCAACGACTTGGCCGCCACCAAAATGCCCGGGGTGCAGATGCCGCACTGAAGCGCCGCGTGTTCGATGAACTTCTTCTGCAGCGGGTGCAGAACGTCGCCATCCGCGATGCCTTCGACAGTTTCGATGGCCTTACCATCAGCCTCAACGCCCAGCATCAGGCAGGAACAGACCAGACGGCCATCTACGGTGACGGAGCACGCGCCGCAATCGCCGGTGCCGCAGCCTTCTTTCGCGCCGGTCAGGTTCAGCTTGTCGCGCAGACAGTCCAGCAGGGTTTCGCGCGGGTCGCACAGGTATTCGACCGTGTCCCCGTTGACGGTGGTGGATACGTGGAGCTTGCTCATGCGTTTTCTCCCTTCGCGCGGGCATAGGCGATTTTCGCGGCGCGCTTGGCCAAAACACCTGCGACCTCGGTGCGGAACTCGATTGTGCCGCGTTTGTCGTCAATCGGGTTGCAGGCGGCCGAAGCGGCCGCGGCCAACGCGTCGAGGGCGGTGTCGTCCAGTGTGCTGCCGACGATGGCTTTCGCACAGTCTTCAACCAGCAAAACGGTCGGAGCGACAGCGCCCAATGACACGCGCGCCTCGGTGATCACGTCACCGTCCAGACGCAGGCTGACGCCCACGCCGACTACGGCGATGTCCATTTCAGTGCGTGGGATAAAGCGCAGATAGGCGTCACCGCCTTTTTCGCCCCGCGCGGGGAGGTTGACGGCTGAAACCACTTCACCCTTCGCCAGCGCGGTCTTGCCCGGTCCGGTGGGGATGTCCTCAACAGCAACCTCGCGCGCGCCATCAAGGCCGGTCACAGTAACCGTCACGCCCGCAGCAACCATCGCGGGCACCGAATCCGCCGCCGGCGAGCCGTTGCACAGGTTGCCCGTCAACGTCGCGCGGCCCTGCACCTGAGTCGATCCGATCAGATCCATCGCCTCGACCACACCGGGCCAGTCGCGGCCCAGCTGGGGATGCTCGCTCATTTCAGCGCCGGTGACAGCGACGCCAAGTGTCCAGCTGCCATCGGCGTTTTGCGTGATCTGACGCACACCGTTGATTTTCTTGATGTCGATCAGCGTATCGGGCGTCACCAAGTCCGAGCGCAACTGCACCAACACATCGGTGCCGCCTGCCAGAAACCGTGTGGTGCCCGTCGCGTTTGCAGCCAGAGCCGACGCCTCGGCAAAGCTGGCGGGGCTGTGATAATCCATGAAAATACCTCGCACCTGTCAATCAGGATTCACTGGGTTCGGGGGGAAGGTAATGCAGCGCCGCAGCGGCGTCCATGGCCGGAGCGACCTATTTTTTCACAACTTCATGTCGTTTTCCGACCTCGGGTCAGAGGTCGATCTCGATCACGCCATCCGGTTGCGCGGCGCGGCTTTGACACAAAATGATAGCGCTCTCGCGTTGTTTGTTGGACAGGACAAAATCGCGATGTTCGATTTCACCCGAAACAACACCGCATTTGCAGACGCCACAGATGCCATCTGCGCATTTCACATCCACGTGAATACCTGCCTCGTTCAGCACCTGCGCGGCGTCCTTGTCTTCCGGCACGGTCAGTTCGAGGCCTGATTTCGCCAGCTTCAAGGTGAATGGGTAGTTTTCATAGTCCGGTTGCTCGGGGACCGAGAAATACTCCAGATGTCGCGCCTCATTCGGGAAGCCCTGCCGCGCGGCCGCTTGCATGACGCCATCCATGAAGCGATCTGGCCCACAGGTATAGACGTGCCAGCCGTCCTGATAGCCTGAGAGGACCGCATCCAGATCGGCCCGCGTGCCTTCATCCGAGAAATGGTAATGAACGTGATCTGCCCACGGCATCGCGGCCAGATCTTCTAAATACCCGGCCCCTGCGCGGGTGCTGGCGGAGTAGTGCAGCTCGAACGGTTTGCCCAGCGCGTGCAAACGATGGGCGAAGGCGATCATCGGGGTGATGCCTATCCCGCCACCCATCAGGAAGGTTTTTGTCGCGGTCTCATCGAGCTCGAAATGATTGATCGGCTTCGAGATGAAAACCTTGCGGCCTTCGTTGAAGATGCGATGCAACAGAGCCGAACCACCGCGCCCCTCCTCCTCACGCAAGACACCGATCTGGTAGGTCGACGGGTCCGAGGGGTCACCGGACATCGAATACTGGCGCAGAAACTCAGGCGCGACCAACACGTCCAGATGCGCGCCTGCAGTCCATGGGGGTAGCGGCGATCCGTCCAGTGTCGAGAACTCATACTTTGTCACATCAGCCGTCATCTTTTCGACTTTGGTCAGTTCAACCCGCATGACCGGAGCATCGCCCGCGATCTCATAGCGGTGAACGACTGACATATCGCCCACCGCTTTGCGTGCCTTGTATTCCTTGGCGCTCACCATTGCCTCATAGGCGGCAATCCCGGCCTCACGGTCCATCGCAAAGGGATAGGGCCACGGGTGCGGGGCCAGATAGGCGGGGTAAACGGCCAGTGTCTGATCTTCGTACTTCAGATCCAGATCAGGCTGCAGGTCGCGCCGGTTCAGCGGATGCACCGAGGGGCGATAGGCACCATCCGACTGCAGCTCGATATCCCACCACCATTTTTTGACATCGTTCAGACCACCATTGCCCACCGCGTCATCCAGTTTCGCCAATGCCGGGGCGGCCTGAGGGATGTTCATTGCCGCCCATCGGAAGGGGCGTTCTTTGAAAATCCCCTCAAGGTTCCACGGGCAGGTCTTCATGCAGCGCCCGCACATCGACCCTCCGGGCGTGGTCACGCGGTAGGTCGCGCACTTCTGACTGTCAGATTTCCAGATTTCATAGCCGTTGAACATCAGCTTTGGCCCGGCGGTGATCGCACCCGAGGGGCATTCGCGGGCACATTTGTTACAGCTTTCGCAGAAACTCTGCAGGCCGAAATCAATCGGCTTGTCATGCGCCATCGGCATATCAGTCGTCACCGCCCCGGATTTCAGGCGCGGGCCGAGATAGGGGTTCAGGATGACCTCACCGATCCGGCTGACCTCGCCCAATCCCGACAACAGCAATAGCGGCGGCTGCAGCACCTCACCATCCATCACCGTATGGGCCTTGGCCTTGTAGCCGAGGTTGCGGATCTGTTGCGCGATCACGCCACCCAGGAGTGAAAACCGCAGATAGGCGCGCATGGATTGCGCAACGCTGATCCAGTCGTCACCGCTTGCGCCCTCCATCGTCTCATAGCCCTGATCGATGATCATGCTGATGGCCTGATCATGCGGCGGCGTGATCTCTTCCCCCGTCGCATCGTGGGAATACCACGCCCAGTCCGGGCAACGGCTGAGGCCAACCGCATCGACCCCAAGAAAGTAACTGGCGGCCTTGATATTGGCGGCATTACGCTCAGCATCGGTCGGGGTCGAGACCTTTGCACTTTCGCCATCCTGCAACAGAACAAACGCGCCCAGCGCCCGGCGTTGCGCGAAACTGGGGGCCGATTTGCGCACGTAGTATCCGCCCTTGGCGGCATCCTGCAGGTGTTTGCCCATATCGCCGAACTGCGCCCGCGCGAACATGTCAGCGCGCTTGGGAACGCGCGCAACGTTGGCTTCATCAAAATAAGTGGTGGGCGTCTCGACCCGCTTGAGCCGCTCAAACGGATGCGCCCCGTCCACGTAGCGACGTTTGGCATAGGCATCGCGGTTCAGAGCGTTCTTGGCGAACCCGGTTCCCAGCCACCACGCAGGGCCTTGGGTCCGGAACCACGGTTGTTGCGCCATCGGTTGCAAGGGCTGATCGTGGGCAATCTCCATCTCGGTCGTGACAGCGGCCAGACCAAAACGACGCCCCAGCCATGGGGCAACAAGCGTGCCGTCTTCGACCAAGGCCAAACCCGCCGCGACCGCCAGCTTGCCCAGATCCACCTCGGTCGACATCGCCGTGTGTGCCCGCGCATCGAATCCCAGCAGCCGGATGTAATTGGCAATCACAACGGCATTCTCGGTCGCCAGCAGGCAGGCCCGATGGTCCTGCGCATCCATGATCCACTCGGACCCCGGCTCGTCCGGGTTCGGGTCGCGGTTATGTTCATACAGGAACACCAGAGCGTGACGATGCGAGGCCATCGGACGCGGCGCGGCCTCCATGCTTTCCTTGAGATCGGCCATGATGACATCGATCCCCGAGGCCAGCGTTTTGGTCTGGCGCGTCTTCAACGCATGGGCCAGACGGTCGATATCGGGGTTGCGGCGCGGATCGTCCAACAGCGCCTCGTGCGGCAACGGCCCGCAGCCCATCATCGAGGCATCGTTGAAATAGCCAAACGCCTTGATGTGATCTGCCCGCGCCTGCGGGTCCCGCGGGATGTCCGAAGCGACAGGGTTCACCAGCCCATCCCGGATCGTGTCCAGCATGGCCTGAAACTCGCCCATCGCATTCACGATGCTTTCGGGCCGGTCAGGCCGGTGAAAGCCAAGCTCGGGCATCGGGGGCAGTTGGGACAGGTCGGGCATCGCCTTCTGACGCGCCAGACGCTCCAACGGGTATGACCCCATATGAACGGGTCGGTTCTTGTCCGAGAAAAAGCGAAGTCCCATGTGCATGTCCCTTGTTTGCGCCTGACCTAGCGCCCTCTCGACAGCAAAACCATTCATACTTAATCATAGATTGTATGAGCAAAATTGATTTCACGGATCTGGACGGCAAGGTCCTGCGCATCTTTCTGACGATACTCGAGGAAAGCTCGGTCTCGAAAGCGGCGGATCGGCTGGGCGTCACACAGTCGGCCATCAGCCACACATTGGCCAAGCTACGGCAGGTGCTGGGCGATCCGCTATTCGTGCGATCCGGTCAAGGCCTGACACCGACCGAGCGCGCGCTTGCCCTGCAAGAGCCGGTCCGCCACGTGCTGGACGGCATGCGCGCCCTGACGGATGAACGCCCCTTCGATCCCCTGTCAGAGCAGATGGAAATCCGCATCGCCACCAACGATATGCCGCGAGAGCTGATCTTTCCCGACCTTCTGCGCGCGACCCGAGCCCAGGGTATCAGGCTGCAGTTGGAATTCATCTCATCCGGCGTACCGGGGCCGGACCCGCTGCGCAGCGACCGGTGCCAACTGATGCTGACGCCGCTGCCGCCGGACGGGCCGGACATCTTTCAGAAGCGGCTGATCACAAGCCCCTTGATGGTGTTTTATGACAGCAGTCAACGCACCGCGCCCGAGACGTGGGAGGCCTACTGTCAGAGCGAACATGTCGAGGTTCGCTTTCCCGACGGTCGCAATGCCCGCGCTGTGATGCGCGGGGTGGATCAAAGCCAGATCCGCCCGCCAACCGTCATGCTGCCACATTTCAACGCCATCCCGTCTTTCATCGCGGGCAGCCCGCTGATTTCCACCGACACGGCGCTGATGAAAAACGGACCACTGGCCGCGCTGGATTGTGCGCCCTTGCCGTTCGACTGCGAGCCAGTTTCGATCTACATGGTCTGGCACCAACGCTCGGCCAATGACCCGGCCCATCGCTGGTTGCGGGACCGGATCGAAACCCTCGCCAGCGCTATTCATGCCAAGACCTGAAGCAGGGCCTAGCCCGTCGCCAGAGCCCTCTGATCCTCGCGCCCCATGGCTACAAGAATGGGCGAGTCCTCTTGCCGCGCGATGAATGAAGCCTTGTCGGTCATGCCGCTCCACCCCGCCATGGTCAGAGACTGCGCCACCGCGCCGCCCAGTGTCGCCCCCGGCCCGGTCACGATGAACAGGTCCGACGCGAACTCTCGCGCGGCGGTTTGAATGGCATGGGTGAAATCGTAGGGTTCGGTCACCTGATGGCCTAGCGTATAGTCCCACAGCGCCTCGGTATCGGTGGCGCCCGGCCACCAGATCTTGCCGCGCCCGTCGATCATCGGGTGACGGGGTTGGCCGAACATATCGGGTTTCAGCCGCGCCCGACCCTCAGCGGCAATCGGGGCCTGCAGAGAGGTATGGAACGCCGCATGGTTCGGCAGCCGCATGGGAAAGCGGTCCTGAACGGTTGGATGAGATGCCTCAAACGCCGCCAGACCAGCCTCATTCCCGGCCAGCACCAACATACCGCCCAGATCAATCGACAGCGCCAGATCCTGTCCCTCGACCGCGTTGATGTCAGAGACGTCCTGCAACAACGCCTGTTTCTGGTTCGCGCTGTCGACCCAGCTGTCATCGGTGAAGGGATAGACCAATTGCCCGCCGATCAGATGGTCCTGCATCAGAGAGCCCATGGTGTTCACCACGCGGAGCCCGTTCTCAGCGCTCAGCGCGCCAGCGGCGGCCAGCGCGATGTACCAACCCATCGAGTTTCCGGTCACGGCCACCACCTCGATATCATCCGCCAGCGACTGCGCATCCGCCAGCGCGGCGGCATAGATCAGGGGTGAGGCCACATCGCCGCGCGAATAGGTGCTGACCGCAAAGCGCGCGGCTCCGTCCAGCGTGGTTACCCCCTCTTGCCCAGCCTCGGCGCGCAGGGCGTCAAACCGTTGGAACATCGACATCTTGTCCGCATGGTGGCGGTGCAGGTAGCCCAGCTCGGGCTTGTTATAGGTGCCCCGACCGGGGCAGATCACGACAGCTGTTCGGGTCATTTCCACACTCCGGTCAGGGTCAGGGCCGCAGCGACGATACCGTCCTTGGACGGCAGGGGTGCGGCATAGGCCGGGCCAGTCGCGATAAAGCAATCCTCTGCCACAACGCGGGCGACCCGCGTCTGGGCGCGTTCTTCGCGGAAGAGAGTCATCAGCCCCTCGGACTGGCTGCCTGTGCGGCGGCATTCATCCACGATCAAGATGTGTTTGCAGTCCTTGGTCGCCTCTAGCAGCGCCTTGGAAGGTAGCGGAGCCAGCCAGCGCAGATCGACGATACGAGCGTTCACCCCGGCCGCCTGCAACTCAGGCAACGCCTGACGCGACAGGTAGTGGCCGTTTCCGTAGGTCACGATAGCCAGATCGGAGCCGTCGCCATGCACCCCAACCTCGCCCAGCGCAATCCGCCGGTCGGGCGAGGGGTAGGTCGTCATCCAGCCCCCGTCCTGTGCCACATTCAGATCCCGCATGGGATAGAGCGCAATCGGTTCGAGGAACACGACGACCCGCTGCTCTTCCCGCGCCAGCCGCACGCATTCGCGCAGAATCTGCGCCGCGTCTTCCCCGGTCGAGGGGCAGGCAATGATAACACCCGGAATGTCGCGCAAAACGGCCAGAGAGTTGTCGTTGTGGAAATGCCCTCCAAAGCCTTTCTGATACCCAAGCCCAGCGATCCGTAGCACCATCGGGTTGGTGAATTGCCCATTCGAAAAGAAGGGCAATGTGGCAGCCTCACCGCGGATCTGATCCTCGGCATTGTGCAGATAGGCGAGGAACTGGATTTCGGGGATCGGCACAAACCCGTTGTGGCCCATGCCAATAGCAAGACCGAGGATTGATTGTTCGTCCAGCAGAGTGTCGATCACGCGGTCCTGACCGAACCGCTGCTGCAGCTTCTGCGTTACGCCGTAGACACCGCCCTTGCGGCCCACATCCTCGCCCATGCAGACGATCTCGCCATGTTCCAGCATCAGATCGGTCAGCGCCCAGTTGATCAGGCGGCTCATGGGTTGCGGGTCGGCCATCGCGCGCATGTCGCCCCCGAACGCTTTTGCCCGCGCATCCGCACTGGGGCCGTTCGTCGGCTTGCAGACGCGTTTGGGCGGGATCAGGCTGGCTATGACATCTTGCGCGGTCGACAAATGCGGGCGCGTGGCAGCCTCGACAGCAACACGATCCGTACGAGCGCAGCTGTCCTGGTAGATTTTCAACGCCTCATCCGGAGCCAATGCCCCCGCCTGATCCAACAGGCGAACAGAATGGAGAAGCGGATCGTTTGCCTCATCCGCCTCAACCTCGGCCTTGCTGAGATATGTGGTCGGCACATCCGCCCCCGCATGGCCATAGAGGCGTACGGTCCGCAGGTGCAGGAAGGCGGGCTTGCGGCGCGTGCGGACATAATGCGCGGCTTCCTGAGCCACGGCGTAGGTCTCATAGATGTTCAGCCCATTGGCCTGAAAATACTTGATGCCTGGACGATGCGCCATCGACGCCTCGATCCAACCTTTGGGTGTTTTCACCGAGATCCCGATGCCATTGTCTTCGCATACGAACAGCAATGGCAGTGGCGTGGATTGGACACTTGTCCAACCCGCCGTGTTGATCGCCCCTTGCGCGGTCGAGTGGTTGGCCGAGGCGTCCCCGAACGAACACATGGCGATGCCATCTTCGGGCAGCACCCGATGCTCGGGATCATGACGCCGCGCGGCCCCTAACGCATAGGCCGCGCCGACCGCCTTGGGTAAGTGGCTGGCAATGGTCGAGGTCTGAGGCGGGATCATCAGAGCCTTCGAGCCAAGTACCTTGTGACGCCCGCCCGAAGTCGGATCCTCTTTCGAGCACGCAAAGCTCAGCAGCATATCCCAGGCGATCTGTTGGCCCGGAACCTGCTCGGCCCGGGCGATCTGAAACGCCGCATCGCGGTAGTGCAAAAAGGCGATATCCGTCGGGCGCAGGGCGTGGGCGACTGCGGCCATACCCTCATGACCCGATGAGCCGATGGTATAGAACCCCTGCCCCGCCTTCTGCATCGCCCGGCTCGTGCGATCCAGCGCCCTGCTGAGGACTTGCGAACGATAGAGCGACACCGCATCTGCGTGGCTCAGCCCGCCGACCGGGCGCGCGCCTTCGGGAAAATCCCGGTTTGCCACGCGGGACAGGAAATTCTCATGGACGATCTGCGCGCGATCCATAGCTCGGCCTTCTCAAATAGTGCGGGGCTGTCCGCGGGTCTTGTTTTCGAACGGCGCGGGCGCGCGCGTTGCAGGGCACTATATCCGGCTGGTGCCCGCAAAAAGCCAGTGATAATCAAACCCAAAGGTATGAGGAAATGTAATATGATCGCGCCCCGACGCTTTCTTCCGTCGATTTCATCCCTGCTCGCGCTTGAAGCCGTGGACAGGTTGGGCAGCGCATCCGCCGCGGCCGAGGAGCTATCGCTGACCCAAAGCGCCATCAGCCGCCAGCTGAAAACGATGGAAGAACAGTTGGGCATCGAACTGATCCAACGCACCCAGATGCGGCTGCACCTGACACCGGCCGCGCAAGAGTATGTCCAGACGGCCCGCACGGCCCTGCATCAACTGGCGCAGGCGTCGTTGAAACTGAAGGCCAACCCAACCGGAGGGTCCCTCAACCTGTCCATTCTGCCGGCATTCGGGATGCACTGGCTGGCCCCGCGCCTTCAGGACTTCGCCCGCAATCATCCCGAGGTGACGGTTAACCTGAATACAAGGCTGCGACCCTTCGACTTCGAGACCGAAGCCTTCGACGCGGGTTTTCACTTTGGTCGCCAGAATTGGAGCGGTGTGAACTACCTGAAGATCATGACAGAGTATGTCGTGCCCGTCTGCGCGCCTGACCTTCTGCCCGACCAGAGCGATCAAATCGACTGGCTGGAACAGGCGCCCCTATTACACATGGAAACGCGCCCCGACGGATGGGAGCGCTGGTTTGCTGCTCAGGGTCATCCGGTTAGCGGGTCGCGCGGGATGCTGTTCGATCAGTTTTCCACGATGATACAGGCCACGATCCATGGGCTAGGCGTTGGCCTGTTCCCCAGCTATCTCGTCGAAGAGCATCTCAAAACCGGCCGCCTTGCATTGGCGTGGGATGGGCCAGAGGTCAGCTTGGGCGCGTACTATCTGGTATGGCCCAAGAACAGGATTGAGTCCGAACCGTTGAAGTCATTTCGGGCATGGCTCGAACGGCAGCTGAACCCGGAGATCACCTAGAGTTCTGAACAGGCCGCCACCCGAAAAACTGCGCGGCCTATGGCCTTGCGTCCTGCGGACGGCAGGGGGCCGAGCAGGCGCGGGCTGCGCCCGCGCCTGCTCGGCCCAACGGAAGGAGATGTTCCGAAAGGAACTTCGACGACGGGCGGGAGGGCCTCAGACGTCAATCGAACGCGCGATGAGTTCCTTCATGACCTCATTGGTGCCGCCATAGATCATCTGCACACGGGCGTCGGCATAAAGGCGGGCGATCGGATATTCCATCATGAAGCCGTAGCCGCCAAAAAGCTGCAGGCATTCGTGCATGATCTCGTTCTGGACCTCAGAGCCCCAGTATTTGACCATTGACGCAGTGGCGGCATCCAACTCACCCGCCTCCAACTTGCCAATGCAATCATTCACGAAACTACGCAGCACTTCCGCCTTGGTTTTGCACTCGGCCAGTTTGAACCGCGTGTTCTGGAAATCCATGACGCGCTGACCAAAGGCCTTGCGCTCCTGCACGTATTTCACTGTCTCGGCGATGGCAAAATCAATCGCGCCCAGCGCCATGATACCGATGGTCAAACGCTCCCACGGAAGCTGTTTCATCAGCTGATAGAACCCCTGCCCCTCATCCGGGCCAAGCAGATTGGTCATCGGCACTTTGACATCTTCAAAGAGCAGCTCGGCAGTGTCATTGCCCTTCATGCCTAGCTTCTTGAGGTTGCGCCCGCGCCGGAAACCCTCGGCCCCGTCCGTCTCGACAACGATCAAAGACACGCCCTTGGCACCCAAGGTCTTGTCCGTCTTGGCGGCAACGATGATCAGATCTGCGCTCTGACCGTTGGTGATGAAAATTTTCGATCCGTTCAGGCGATAGGAGTTGCCGTCTTTCTCAGCCGAGGTCCGCACGGCCTGCACATCCGAACCTGTGCCCGGCTCGGTCATGGCCAAAGCTCCGACCATCTCGCCCGAGGCCAGCTTGGGCAACCAGCGCTGTTTTTGGTCCTCACTGCCATAGGCCGTGATGTAATGCGTCACGATCGACTGAATGCCATATCCCCATCCGGCATCCCCACGCGCCGTCTGCTCGTACAGAGTGACCGAGTCAAACCCCATGTCCCCGCCGACGCCGCCATATTCCTCCGGGATCGCACCGGCCATCAGACCCGTTTCCCCGGCTTTGTGCCAGAATGCACGGTCTACGATGCCATTCTCAGCCCAGTTTTCGGCATTGGGGACCAGTTCATCATCCAGAAACCGCCCCGCCATTTCGGCAAACATCCGGTGTTCGTCAGTGACCCAGGCTGCGGTCGAGGTAAAAAGCGACATGTGGTATTCTCCGATCAGGTGTTACCTGAAAGGCTATCGCGGCGCCGTAGACAGGCCAATCCACGTAACGCCGCGTTCCGTCAATGCAACGCAGCGTTCTTTCGGGTCAGGGCAGCATCCAGCAGCATTTGCGCGGCGGCTTTGGCGTCTTCCGCAGGATCACCGTTTTTCAGCAAAACGGCCGAGACGATCGCGCCCTCTTGCAGCAAAACGATCTGACGGGCCAGAAGCTCTGGCGCATGCGCGCCGGATTGGTGGGCCAATGAGGTCAGGTGTTCCAACATAACCCGTTTATGTTCTGCGGCCTGCACATGGATCGGATGGCTGGCGTCCTGATACTCGGCCGCAGCTTTCAGGAACATGCAGCCGCGGAAATCGTCCTCTTCGAACCATTCTTTCAACGCATCAAAAGTAGCAATCAATTGCCCCGCTGGCGTGTCTGCCAGCTGCTCAACCCGTCGCAGGATCCGATTGCGGAAACTCTCATCCCGTAGGCGCAGAACAGCCAGAATCAGATCCTCCTTGGTACGGAAGTGTTTGTACATCGAGGTCTTGGACACACCGGTTTCCACCACCAGTTTATCCATGCCGGTCGCGTGGAACCCGTCTCGGTAGAAGACCTCCATCGCCTTTCGCACCAGTTCATCGCGTTTGTTTGGACGCATCAGAAAGCACCTGAGTGTACCGGGCTGTACATTTTTATCCCACTTCCATTGCGGTTTCTTCACGTCACTTAACGTCGTGAACCCAAAGCATCACAACGACTTCACTTTTTTGCAACGTGAGCTCTTGCAAATCATAGCCAGTGAGAACATTTTTTAAAGAGTTACCGATCTGTACACCCAAGGATCTGACGATGAAACGCTACTCCAGCTTTGTTGCCCCGCGATATGTGCCGATCATTTTGGTGCTCGCTTTGCTGACTGCGGCGGTGGCGACATGAAAGGGCAGTAGTATGATACGCTCAGCTTTGCAGATCGTCTCGGCCTTGATCATCGGGTCTGCCTTTTTGTTGCTTGTGGTACTGTTTGGCTTTTTTGCCTCACCTGATGCGGTGCGGTCGACCCCCGAGAGCGCCAATGGCCAATCCTTGCTTGAAAGCCTATTTCAGCGCGAGGGCCGCTAAAAATCACGCAACACCTCTTGACCTTCCTGTCACTGGAACCCCCAAGTGGATAGCAAGATATCTGTCGGGATGAGTCGCATGACCCAAAGCACTCAATTGAAAATCACAGGCATGAGCTGTGCCTCATGCGTTGGACGCGCCGAGGCTGCCTTACAGGCCGTGCCCGGCGTGCAGGACGCCTCGGTCAATTTTGCGACCAAGACGGCTCAGGTCACGTTTGACGGTCCGGTCTCGGCCCTCAATGATGCGCTGCAGGCGGCTGGCTATCCGGCGGCAACGCATCAGACCGCTTTGCAGATCACCGGGATGAATTGCGCGTCTTGTGTGGCGAAGATCGAACGTACTCTACAGGCCAGCCCTGGCGTTCTTGAGGCAAGCGTGAACCTCGCCAACCAAAGCGCATCACTCACCTATGTCGAGGGCGCGACCACGCCGCAGGCGCTGGCACAGATCACAACTCAGCTTGGATTTCCCGCGCAACTTAAGACGCCTCCGGGGTCGGAAACCCGATCCGATGACACGACGGATGAGGCACGCGACCTGAAACGCGCGACAGTGCTGGCTGCCATTTTGGCCCTGCCCGTATTTGTTCTGGAGATGGGCGGGCACATGGCTCCAGCCTTCCACCATTGGGTTCACGCAGCCCTCGGACAGCAGACCAGCTATCTGATCCAGTTTGCCCTGACCACGGCCCTATTGATTGGCCCGGGACGAGTCTTTTACGCCAAGGGCATACGGTCGCTGTTGCGCGGGATGCCGGACATGAACGCTCTGGTCGCTTTGGGGACGGGGGCGGCTTATTTGTTCTCTGTCATCTCGACCTTCGCGCCCGACCTGCTGCCAAAGGGCACGGCAAATGTGTATTTTGAGGCAGCAGCCGTGATCATAGTACTGATCCTTCTCGGCCGCATGATGGAGGCGCGCGTTAAGGGCAAAACCGGCGCGGCCATTCGCGCGCTGATCGGGCTTCAGCCCAAGACCGCGCGCGTCGTACAAAATGGCGCAACCGAAGATCGCCCCATTGCCGAAATAGCGGTGGGTGACGTGCTGCAAATTCGTCCCGGAGAACGCGTTCCGGTGGATGGAGATATCCTCGAAGGAACCTCTTACGTCGATGAAAGCATGATCACGGGAGAGCCAGTACCGGTTGGCAAATCCGCTGGCGACCCGGTGGTGGGCGGCACCGTGAACGGAACCGGTGCGCTGCGAGTGCTGGCGACTCGCGTTGGGGCGGATACGGTTCTGGCCCAAGTCATCTCGATGGTGGAACAAGCGCAGGGGGCCAAGCTGCCCATCCAAAGTCTGGTCGACCGACTGACCTATCGCTTTGTTCCAGCGGTGATGCTGGTTGCGGCTTTGACGATCCTTGCTTGGCTGTTCTTCGGGCCTTCTTCGTCACTGCCACATGCGCTGGTGGCTGGCGTTTCGGTCCTGATCATCGCCTGCCCCTGCGCCATGGGTCTGGCCACGCCGACCTCGATCATGGTGGGAACAGGCCGCGCGGCAGAGCTGGGTGTTTTGTTCCGGAAGGGCGATGCGCTGCAACACTTGCAGCAGACCAAGGTGATCGCCTTCGACAAAACCGGTACGCTGACTCTCGGGCGTCCTGAACTTGACCACGTGACCACCACCAACGGCTTTGAGCGGGATCAGGTCCTGCTACTGGCCGCTGCAATCGAGTCCCGCTCGGAACACCCTATTGCCACTGCGATCACCCGCGCCGGGCCCTCTGATCTGCCCGAAGTTTCTCAGGTTCAGTCCCTCACCGGCCTTGGCCTTCAGGGCCGCGCAGAGGGGCATGACCTGCTGATTGGCTCATACAAATTGATGCATCAGGAAGGCGTGGATATCTCGGATCTGAAGCCAGACGCCGATGCACGGGCTGCGCAGGGGGCGAGCCCTCTGTTCTTGGCCATTGATGGGGTAGCGGCAGCCAGTCTGGCTGTCTCGGACCCTGTGAAGCCGGGCACGGCCGAAGCGCTGGCCAAGCTACACGATATGGGCCTGACGCTTGCCATGGCAACCGGAGACAACGCGCAAACGGCGCAAGCGATTGCCGACAGGCTGGGCCTTGATCACGTGGCCGCCGACTTGCTGCCCGGTGACAAACAGAAAACGCTGGAAGGCTTGGGCCGCGAATTCGGCGCGCTCGCCTTTGTGGGCGATGGAATAAACGACGCGCCTGCGCTGGCGGCAGCTGATGTCGGCGTCGCTATCGGCACCGGAACGGATGTCGCGATCGAGGCCGCAGATGTGGTTCTGATGTCCGGCGATCTGCGCGGCGTCGTGAACGCAATCGACATCAGCCACCGGACCATGCGCAACATTCGCCAGAACCTCGGATGGGCATTTGGCTACAACACATTACTGATCCCGGTGGCCGCCGGAGTGTTGTACCCCTTTGGCGGGCCATTGCTGTCCCCGGTGCTTGCGGCGGGCGCGATGGCCCTGTCCAGCGTCTTTGTCGTCACCAATGCGCTGCGTCTGCGATGGATCCGCCCCAATGTCGCCGAAGGCGCGCAGAAAACCGCGAAGGAGGCGCACGCATGAATATCGGCGATGTCTCAACCCGGACCGGTCTACCTGCGAAAACGATCCGCTACTATGAGGATATCGCGCTGATCAAACCTCTGCGCGATGACAACGGTTATCGCCGGTTTCGCGAACAGGACATCCACAAGCTGACCTTTCTGGGTCGCGCCCGTGCCTTGGGGTTTACCATCGAAGACTGCCGCACATTGCTGGCGCTCTATGAAGATGAAAGCCGGGCGAGCGCCGATGTAAAGCAAGTTGCACGGGATCATCTGGCGCAGATTGACGCAAAAATCGCCGACCTCAAGGCGATGCGCGACACGCTGAGTCATTTGATCGAAGCCTGCGCCGGAGACGACCGACCGGACTGCCCGATCCTGAAGGATCTAGGCGGGAACGGCTAACACGGGGTTGCCCTTTCGCGCAGGCTTTGCTTTGTCAGTGCCAAACACTCCGGCAATCAATCAATGCCGGTCAGCGGAGAGGATCATCCCATGGCAAAAGTCGCGTTTCTTGGTTTGGGTGTCATGGGTTATCCCATGGCTGGGCACCTTCAGGCTGCAGGTCATCAGGTTACCGTTTACAATCGGACCGCCTCCAAAGCCGAAGCCTGGGTGGCTGAACATGGCGGCGCAATGGCGACGACCCCCAAAGAAGCTGCGGAGGGGGCAGAATTCGTCATGTCCTGTGTTGGCAATGATGACGACCTGCGAATGGTGTGCACGGGCGCGGATGGTGCCTTTGCCGGGATGTCGGATGGCGCGATCTTTGTGGATCACACGACCGTCTCGGCCAAGGTGACGCGCGAGCTGTATGAGGCGGCCAAGGGGCAAGGGATCTCTTTTGTCGATGCTCCGATTTCGGGCGGGCAAGCCGGGGCCGAGAATGGCGTGCTGTCGATCATGTGCGGCGGCGATCAGGCGGTGTTTGATGCGGCCGAGCCGATCATGCAGGTCTATTCGAAAATCTGTCGCCGGATTGGTGACACCGGTGCCGGTCAGATGACCAAGATGTGCAACCAGATCGCGATTGCCGGCTTGGTACAGGGCCTCAGCGAAGCGCTGCATTTCGCCGAGAAGGCCGGTCTGGACGGGCGCGCGGTGGTAGAAGTGATCAGCCAGGGTGCGGCGGGCAGCTGGCAGATGGCGAACCGGTACGAAACCATGCTGGACGACCATTTCGACCACGGCTTTGCGGTAGACTGGATGCGCAAGGATCTGGGCATCTGTCTGGACACGGCGAATGAGACGGGCGCGTCTTTGCCTGTCACCGCGCTGGTGGACCAGTTCTACAAGGATGTGCAAAAACTTGGTGGTGGGCGGTGGGATACCTCCTCGCTGATCAAGCGATTGCGGGCGTTGGATTAAAGGGGCTGTCTGCCCCCTCTTGGCCCTGTGGGCCAATTCACCCCCGAGGATATTTTTAGCCAGATGAAGAGATCCGCGTTGCGCGGCGGATAGGGATGGGAATGAAAGACATGAATGATTTCTGGGCAGATGCTCTGCGCAAGTATTGGGGCCTGGAGGCCCTTCTGACACGGCTGAACGGAGAGTATGACCTGAACTTTCTGGTCGAAGCGAAGAACGGACAGGACTATGTCCTGAAAGTCATGCGCGCGGGGTGTGAGCCAGAGTTTGTCGACCTTCAAGTCCAAGCGCTCGAACATATCGCGGCTGGGGCGCCGGGGCTGCCCTTCCCCAAGGTATTCCCCTCGCTGGATGGTGCTGTCCTGCCCGAGATCGAAGATCAGGACGGCCAACCGCGCCTGGCTTGGTTGTTGGAGCGCCTTCCGGGCCAGTGCTACGCCAAGGTCGAGCCGAAATCCGAAGACTTGATCCTGAAACTCGGACGCGTTCTTGGCGCGACCGATCGCGCTCTGGCTGGGTTTGCGCATGACAGCCTGCAGCGGGACGAGTTCAAATGGGACCTGATGCAAGGCGGCTGGATCGCGGATCAGCTGGACGCGGTCAGCGACCCCGACCGTCGCGCGCTCTTGGAAGAGATCGTTCAGGGCTTCTCCGCGATCTCGGAAACGCTGCAAAGCCTTCCCACGCAAGCCATTCACAACGACGCCAATGACTACAACATTCTCGTCGAAGGTGAGCTGAGCGAACGGCGTACCGTATCCGGCCTGATCGACCTGGGCGACATGTGCGCCGCGCCGCGCGTATGCGATGTGGCCATTGCCGGGGCCTATATCGTTCTGGATCACCCGAAACCCGAACGCGCTCTGACCGCTCTGGTCCGGGGCTATCACGCCGCCAATAGACTGAGCGCAGAGGAGGTCGATCTGATCTGGCCCCTGTTGCGGATGCGGTTGGCGGTGTCCGTAGTGAACTCAACCCTGATGGCGGCTGAAAACCCCGATGATCCTTACGTGACCATCAGTCAGGCCCCGGCCTGGCGGTTCCTTGAGAACGAAGCCGTCAATGGCGGCCTGATGTCCGCCCGCTTGCGCGGTGCCTGCGGCTTACCGGTGGTCGATGGGGCCGAGCGCATCCACGCTTACCTCTCAGACCATCGCGGCCACTTTGCCGAGATGTTTGGCCAAGACCTGAGCAATGTGCCGATGGGGTCTCTTTCTGTTGAGAATTCGACCTGGCCGCAGAACCCGTTTCACATGCCGCTCGAAGAAGCCGCGCGCGTAGGTGAGGAATTCGGCGATGGCCTGTGGCTGGGCTATTACAACGAACCCCGCCTGATCTATGCCGAGTCCGGGTTCCGCAAGGGGCCGTGGAAAGCCTCGGACCGGCGCACGGTGCATCTGGCCGTGGACGTGTTTGCGCCCGCTGGCACAGTTTTGCACGCCCCGATGAGCGGTCGGGTCGAAGTGGTCGAAAATCGCGACAACCATCTTGACTATGGCGGCGTGGTGATCCTGCATCATGAAACGCCCGAGGGGGATCCGTTCTACACGCTCTACGGTCATCTGGACCCAGAGGTTTGTGACCGCTTGAAACCGGGCGATCCGGTGGCACAAGGCGCTGCGTTTGTGCGCCTTGGGGATGCCTCGCAAAACGGCGGATGGGCCCCGCATGTGCATTTCCAACTCGCCTTGACAACAGACGGCATGGAGGCCGACTGGCCCGGCGTCGCTGACCCGGATGAGCTGGAGTTCTGGAACGCGGTCTGTCCGAACCCAGCGGCTTTGCTGAATCTGGCCGATGACAAGGTTTGCTATCAGCCGACAGATAAACAGGCCGTTCTGCAAGGGCGTCACGATCATTTCGGCGGCAACCTGAGCCTGACCTATAACGATCCGGTCATGTTGGTGCGCGGTTGGAAACACCACCTGTTCGACGAGTGGGGTCGCCCCTATCTGGACGCTTATAACAACGTCCCGCATGCGGGCCACGCCCACCCGCGCATTCAGGCCGTTGCGGCGGATCAGCTGAAGCGGATGAACTCGAACACCCGCTATCTGCACCCGGCGCAGACCGCGTTTGCCAACAAGGTGCTATCGAAACTGCCGGATCATTTCGAGGTCTGCTTTTTCGTCAACTCGGGCACCGAAGCCAACGAGTTGGCCTTGCGTCTGGCCCGCGCCCATACCGGCGCAAAGGGGATCGTGACGCCGGATCACGGCTATCACGGCAATACCAACGCGGCTGTGGCGATATCGGCCTATAAGTTCAACAAACCCGGCGGGATCGGTCAGGCTGATTGGGTCGAGCTGGTCAAGGTCGCGGATGACTACCGTGGCGCGTTCAAACGTGACGACGCCGACCGCGCGCAAAAATACGCAGATCTCGTGGACCCGGCGATAGCTGCTCTGCAGGCAAAGGGTCAGGGCGTGGCCGGTTTCATCGCCGAGACCTTCCCCTCGGTCGGTGGGCAGATCATTCCACCGAAACGCTATCTACCTGCAGTGTATGAGAAAATCCGCGCAGCTGGCGGTGTCTGTATCGCGGATGAGGTCCAGACCGGGCTTGGACGGCTGGGCGAATACTATTTCGGTTTCGAACACCAAGGCGCGCTGCCCGATATCGTTGTCATGGGCAAACCGATCGGCAACGGTCACCCTCTGGGCGTGCTGGTGACGACCAAAGAGATCGCCCAGAGCTTTGACAATGGGATCGAGTTCTTCTCGACCTTCGGCGGCTCCACCCTATCCTGCCGCATCGGGAAAGAGGTGCTGGACATCGTTGATGACGAAGGCCTGCAGGACAATGCCCGCGTCATGGGCGACCGTTTGATAGAGGGCCTGCGGCAGATCGAATCCGAGTTTGGCTGCGTCGGCGACGTGCGCGGGATGGGGCTGTTTCTGGGGGTTGAACTGATCAACCCGGATGGCTCGGAGGGGACCGAGATCTGCAACTTCGTGAAGAACCGGATGCGCGATCATCGCATCCTGATTGGCAGCGAAGGGCCCAAAGACAATATCCTGAAAATCCGCCCACCTCTGACCATCGAGGCCGAGGATGTGGACATGATCCTATGGGCATTGCGCGATGTCCTGAAAGGTGTCGGCGACTACGCCCCTGCCTCGGTTTGCGACCACGACCACCATCACGCAGGTTGTGGCTGCTGCTAGTGAAAAGTCCCGGCGCAACCGCCGGGGCTTCATTTGCCGATCAATGCAACACGGCCGAGGGGGTTTGATGACCGGTTGTCGGCATTGGAACGGCGGCTGTCATGCGGCGCAGGGCCATCCCCAGCTCTTCTGACAAAGAGGCAAGGGCGGGCGCAAAATCCGGGCGCACGATCAGTGAGGCCATCATCATCGCGTCTTCGCGCGCGCCTTCCGATGCGGCGGCAATCATCTGGGCGAAACAGTTTTCGTCCGCGCCCAGACAGGCACATCCCAATCCATGGCGGATCAAGGGGCGCCGACCGTGGTTGGCGCAGAGCGAGCACAGACGATCCAGGGTCAGCATCGCGGCACGCCCTTGATCCGCGCCCAGGGCGATGTCGAAATCACTGGCAGCGTCGGCGCGGCCTCTGGCACCTTCGCTCCAGAGGCGCAGATACATCACCGCGCCTGCCTCGATCGGGGCGAGGTCCGTCAGACGTCCGACGGGTGCGCCGCCCCGCGACGACGGGCTGCTCATTTTGTCAGGATCAGTTTGCCGGCACGGGTGATGCGCAGCGTATAAAGCTGATCACCCAGTTCGATATGGGCGAGATTGCCCCCTTTGGTCAGCTCTTCGGCCTTGTGCGAAGGCAGCATGGATACGGCAAAGGACTGGGTGGCGATAGGGGTCTGCGCGTTCATTTGACAACTCCGGGGTATCTCAGGCATGGGCCTGCTCTGTTCGCTTTTTCAATGACCTGGCTGACCCGAGTCTGGGGTGGCTGTCGGCTTCTTCTCTTATTCTGATTATTTTAGTAAGGTTTGTCAAGCCACGCTTTTGCGGTTGCAGAAACATGCCGTGTTGCGCCTTGTTTACAGGCAGGTTAGGCCTAAGCGCATAGGCAAAAACACCGAGGTTACTATGGGCGCGGCAATTGTATTTGATCTGGATGGAACTCTGGTCGACAGCCTGGGCGACATCGTTGCAGCCGCGAACCAGACGCTGAGCGATCTCGACCTGCCCCCTCTGCCGCGCGAGGTGATCGGGCGATTCGTCGGCAATGGGCTCCCCAAGCTGGTTGAGCGTATGATCCGGCACTGCGAATTGCCCTTGGACCGTCATGACGAGCTGACGAAAGTGACGCTTGCGCATTACACGGCGGGGGCCAGCAAAACGACGGTGCCCTATCCCGGCATTCCTCAGGCTTTGGCCAGCTTGCGGTCGCAGGGGCATACACTGGGCGTCTGCACCAACAAGCCCGAGGCCCCTGCCCGGCATATCCTCGACGCACTGGACCTGTCGCAATATTTCGATGCGGTTCTGGGTGGCGATAGCCTGACTACAAGGAAACCCGACCCTCAGCATCTATTTGCAAGCTTCGACGCGTTGCCAGCTCATGGGTTGCGTGTTTTCGTGGGCGACAGCGAGGTGGACGCAGAAACAGCCGAGCGCGCCGAGATCCCCTTTCTCCTGTTCACACAAGGCTATCGGAAGTCGCCCGTGACAGATATTCCGCACGACATCGCCTATGACACGTCGGACGAGATTCCGCCCCTGGTCGCGCAGATGCTGCAGATGTCTGCTCAGGTGAAATAGGTCTCAGCGCATACCCTTAAAATTATTGAGGGGCCGGCCGAGGGGGTATGGACCAGCCCCTCATCGGGGAAACTCTGTATGGCCCGTCGAGGCCAGCTGTTGTCTCTTGTTTAGCGGGCCGCGACGGGTGGCGAAATTGGGGGATTCCCGTAGGGCTGGATTTTTTTGCCTCAACGCAGCAGAGAAACCTGCGCCTGACCTCAGGTTTGAGGGGCGATCAGGGCCCTGACCATACGCACCATGCGTCCGAGTTATTCGGGCTCGGCGTAGTTTCGTGCTTTGGACATATTACCGATCCCCGGATTGAAGGAATTGGTCGGGTCGCAGCATTTATAATGGGCCGCTAGATCGGGCTTGGCCTTGTACAGATGCCCCACATTATGTTCGGCGGGGTATTCCGCGCCGCGCGTGTCGAACAACTCCAGCATTGCGGCTTTCAAAGCCTTTGGGTCGGCGCCTTTTTTGACCACGTAGTCCTGATGCATCACATGGCACATGAAATGCCCGTAGTAGAGCTTGTGGACCAGTTGGCCCTCAATCTCGGGCGGCAATTGTTCGAGCCAGTCCTGATCGTTGCGGCGCAGGGCCACGTCGAGTGCGATGATGTCCTCGACCTCATTGGCGTGCAGCGCCATGTAACGCACGGCGGCCCCGGCGGCGGCAAAGCGGTGCAGCCCAGCGATCTTGGCCTCGCGCGTGGTGCATTCAAAGAAACCCGCATCGCGGTCTTTCATGAATTCCGGCAACCAGTCGGCGGTCTCGGCGATGCCGTCATCATTCATTTTTAGGATCAGGTGGTGTTCGTATTTGTCGCGGAACGCCATCATGCGTTTTGGTAGCACGCGGGGCCACAGGGACACCGCCATCTGCATGAATCGATCAGTGAAATTGCGCAGGAAGGGAATTCGGCGCAGGCGGGCATCGACTGCGCCTTTGAGCGCAAAGAACATCGGCAGCCGGTCAGTGCCCAGCTTGTCGATCATCACGACCGTATCCTTGCCGTATCGCGCCGTGATGTCGAACACCTCGCGCTGCATGTATTCGGCGGACACTGGCAACGACTTGAATTCGGATAGAATATGACGGCGCAAGGCGGCCAGATCATCGGGACTGTTTGTTCCGATGTAAAACACCTTCTCGGCCTCGTTCTTGGGGAACGTATCAAGCCGCACGGCAAAGACGGCCAGCTTGCCCGCCGAGCCAGCGGATTCGAACAGCTTGGCCTTGTCCGCGTTGAACCGCGCAGGCGTTTCGGCGTCGACATCGCGCACGATCTGTGCGTAGTCGCTGGCCGAGGCGCGCTTGTTCGTGGCTCCGGGGTTACGGTCGAACGTGCCTGCATCGAGGTTCGCCAGGATCTCTTCCGGCGTGTCGCCCAGATCAATTCCCAGATGGTTGACCAGCTCCAACTCGCCCTTCTCGGATATCCGCGCGTGGACCGAAAGCTCGGTGTAAACAGGGCCGCGTTCCACCAGCGACCCGCCCGAGTTGTTGCAGACCCCGCCCACAATCGACGCGCCAATGCACGAGGAGCCGATCACCGAATGCGGCTCTCGCCCCAGTGGGGCCAACAGTTTTTCCAGCGCAAACAGGGTGGCGCCGGGAAAGCTGACGATCTGCTCGCCGTCGTTCAGCGGTACCAGAGTGTCCATGCGGCGTGTATTGATCAGTACCACTTCCCGGTCATAGCGGCCCGAGGGGGTCGACCCTTCGGTCAGGCCGGTGTTGGCCGCCTGCATGATGACAATCTTATCGGCTGCAACGCAGGCCTTCAGGACCTTCCACTGCTCCAGAAGGCTGCCGGGTTGAATGACGCACAGTGCCTCGCCTTCGCCCGAGCGAAAGCCACGCCGGAACCGTTCCGTCGCGCGTTCGCCAGTCAGGACATGCCGCGCACCAACGACAGAGCGGAAATGTTCAATCAACGCGTCATTGGTCATGGCATCCCTCGTGTCTTTATGCAGCGCGGAAACGGATGTTCTCGCGGCTCAGTTGGTCGATTCTGGTCACACCCATCAGCTTCATGTCGCGCTCGATCTCGGCCCGCATGAGGCCCAGCGCGCGTTCGACACCCGGCTGACCAGCGGCGGCCAGAGGATACAGGTACTGACGTCCAACACCGACCGCTTTGGCGCCGATCGAAAGCGCCTTCAGCACATGAGTACCGCGCTGAATGCCACTGTCCATGATCACGTCCAGCTTGTCGCCGACGGCATCCACGATCTCGGCCAGTTGATCGAACGGCGTGCGTGAGCCATCCAGCTGCCGCCCGCCATGGTTCGATAGAATGATCCCGGTACAGCCAATCTCGGCCGCACGTTTGGCATCTTCGACGGTCATGATCCCCTTGAGGCAGAATTGACCATCCCAATCCCGCACCATCTGCGCGACATCGTCCCAATTCATCGACGGGTCCAGCATCTCGGTGAAATAGCCACCGATCGAGCTGGCACCGCCGCCCATATCCACATGCTCTTCCAATTGCGGCAGGCGGAATTTTTCGTGGGTGACATAGTTGATCCCCCACATCGGCTTGATCGCAAACTGGATCATACCGCCCAGTGTCAGGCGGAACGGGATCGAGAAACCGGTACGCAGGTCACGCTCGCGGTTGCCGCCGGTAATGCTGTCCACGGTCAGCATCATGACCTCCACCCCGGCCTCTTTCGCGCGCTGCATCATGGCCGCGTTCAGGCCGCGATCTTTGTGGAAATAGAACTGATAGACCTGCGGGTTCTTGTGCTTCTTGCGCAGTTCTTCAAGTGAGACGGTGCCCAGAGATGAGACACCGAACATGGTGCCATATTTCTCAGCCGCAGCGGCCACGGCGCGTTCGCCTTGATGGTGGAACAGCCGCTGCAGAGCGGTCGGCGAGCAGTAGAATGGCATATCCAGCTTCTGGCCCATCACGGTGACGGACATGTCTACGTCCTTCACCCCGCGCAGAACAGACGGCAGCAGATCGCAGCGGTCGAAAGCGGCGGTGTTCTGGCGATAGGTCACCTCATCATCCGCACCGCCATCGATATAGTTGAAGATCGGCCCCGGCAGGCGGCGCTTGGCAAGCTGCCGGAAGTCGTGAAAGTTGTGGCAATGCTTGAGACGCATAGTGTGATCTCCTTAGTACGCCACAGAGGGCAGCCAGGTGGCGAGTGTCGGCCATAGGAAGACAAGCGCCAATCCGGTCAGTTGTAGCAGCACAAAGGGGATGATGCCTTTGTAGATATGCATCAGCTTGATCTCGGGCGGGCAGACGCCTTTCAGGTAGAAGAGCGCGAAGCCAACCGGCGGGGTCAGGAAGCTGGTTTGCAGCGTCACCGCCACCAAGATCACGAACCAGACCAGCGCGGGTTCATCCAGCACTCCGAAGCCCGGAATATCGATGCCAAGGCCGTTCACGATCGGACGCATCAGAGGCAGCACGATCAGGGTGATCTCGATCCAGTCCAGAACAAAGCCCAGCAGGAATACGATGAACAGGATGAACAGGATCGTGCCGTTGGCACCAAAGCCGGTGGATTGGACCACATGTTCGATCAGTTCATCGCCGCCAAGTTCACGTAGAACATAGGAGAATACCGTCGCGCCAAGGAAGATCGCGAAGATGTAGGCGGTGGTGTTGAAGGTCGAAACCAGCACGTTCCACAGTTTCGCGAAGGTCAGCTTGCGGTATCCAAGCGCCAGCAGCGTCGCGCCCAATGCACCGATGCCCGAGGCCTCGGTCGGGGTGGTCAAACCTCCGAAGATCGAGCCCAGAACCGCGAGGATCAACAGCAGTGTTGGAATGACCGCGATCAGAACGTCTTTGACAGCATCCCAGTCGGGCGCTTTTGCGCCTTCAGGCACGGGGGCCGTGTCGCGCTTCACCTGTGCAAGAATGAAGATATAGGTCAGGTATAGCCCCCCGATGATCACACCGGGAAAGACAGCAGCCATGAACAGGTCTCCGACAGACAGCGCCATCTGGTCGGCCATGATCACCAGCATGATCGAGGGCGGGATCAGGATACCCAGCGTGCCCGAAGCAGAGACCACACCTGCCGCCAGCGTCGGCTGATATTTCTGCTGCATCATCGACGGCAAAGACAGCACGCCCAGCAACACCACAGATGCACCAATAATGCCGGTCGAGGCCGCCAGAATGATCCCGATCAGGGTCACGGTGACGGCAAGGCCGCCCCGCACGGTGCCGAACAGGCGCTGCATCGAGGTCATCAGACGCTCGGCCACACCGGATTCGTCCAGCATCAGACCCATGAAGATGAACATCGGCAGGGCAACCAGAACCGCGTTGGACATGGTCGCGTAGACCCGGTTCACCACCGCGCCGAGGGTCAGATAATCGAGACCGGTAAAGGTGCTCTCCAACCCGGTCCACAGCATCAGGTCATTGTCGAACAGGTAAGCCAGACCGCAATAGGCGACACCGACACCGGCCAGCACCCAGGCCACCGGATAGCCGGTGAAGAGCAGCGCGATGAAGGTCAGGAACATCGCAATGACCAGCTTTTCCTCGGTCGTTTCGACCAGGAAGGTCAGGCCCACACAGACGGCGGCAAATACAGCCAGCACCAGAAGGATGCGACGCAGCGGAGCCCCTTCGCGTTCCGAAGCCGGTCCGTACATCAATGCGTGCCCGTCGTGGATCAGCCGCGCCAGCGCAGCCAGGGCCAACAGAACAAAACTGATCGGAATGACCGCCTTGAAGGCCCAGCGCGCAGGCAGACCGGTGGGGCTGTCCGAGCGTTCGTTGACGCGGAAGCTTTCGTAGAAATAGTCATAGCCCTGATCGATCATCAGATAGATGAACGGGGTCAGCAGGGTCAGAATGCCGATCACCTCGATGATCCGCTGCGCCCGGCGGGACAATTGCATATGCAGAACGTCGACGCGCACATGGCTGTCTGTGATCAAGGCATATGAGATGCCGATCATCGTAACGATGCCGTAGAAGTGCCACTGGATCTCATCCAGTTTGGGGTAGTTCTGGCTGAGCAGATAGCGCAGCGCGACCTGCGAAAAAATCGCCGCCATCAGCAGCACGTTCGCCCACATGACGACATGGCCGACAGCCTTGACGCCGGCATCAATGGCTACGGCGATTTTTTGGCGGTCGGTATCGGGATGCTCCAGGATGCCTTCATAGGCCTCAACCGGATCTTTGGTGGTATTTGGATTGCTCATGGTCATTCCTCGCCCGGCAGCCCTGTGCAAGGGCGGTGAAAGTTTGGAAAAATCCGAAGATCAGAAATCGACCGGGGCAGCAGTGTCCGCTGCCCCAGAGACGTCAGTGAGGACGTTACTGACGTGGGAGGAAGGCGTTGGTCTTCCAGAGGTTGTAGCCGTCACGGAACTCGGTCATATCGGCCAGAACCTTGGCAAAGAAGGCGTCATTTGCGGCCTCTTCGGCGGCGACCTCTTCCCAAGTGCTGCGGAAGGTATCCAGCATCTCGGGTGACCACTGCTTGAGGGTGACGCCGTTGTTTTCAACGTTGTCGATCAGAGCCGCGTGCTGGATCGCTTCACCTTCGGCAAAGCTGTCGGCCATCGAAGCCTTACAGGCGTTTTCGATGATGGCCTTGTGCTGGTCGCTGGTCTCTGCCCAGACGTCTTTGTTGATCATCAATTCGAACACGGTCGCTTGCTGGTGCCAGCCGGGGAAGTAGTTGAACTTGACCAGCTTGTGGAAGCCCAAGCGCGCATCGATGGCGGGCATCGAGAATTCGGTCGCGTCGATCGCACCTTTTTCCAGCGCCGGGAAGATCTCACCACCGGGCAGCAAAGAGGTCGCAACTCCCAGTTTCTGCATCACCTTGCCGCCCAGACCGAAGAAACGCATCTTCAGGCCGCTCAAGTCTTCGGGAGAGTTGATCTCGGTGGCGAACCAGCCCGAGGTCTCGGGGGCGATCACAGCGCAAGGGATCACGTGGACGTTATAGCCCGCCTGATCATACATCTCCTGGTACAGCGTCATGCCGTTGCCGTAGTAGAGCCACGCCATGTATTCGCCCGCCTCAGGGCCGAAAGGAACGGCTGAGAACAGCGGAGCAGCCGGGATTTTGCCCGCCCAGTAACCGGCGGTGGTGTAGCCCGAGTTGATCTTGCCAGTGGATACAGCATCCAGAATTTCAAACGGCGGAACCAGTTTGCCTGGCTCATACACCTTCATCTTCAGCGTGCCGCCCGACATCAGGTCCAACTGCTCGGCAACGCGCGGGATTGGCGAACCAAGACCAGGCAGTTCGGTCGAGAATGCAATCGGGGTTTTCAACAGCAGCTTATCTTTAGCAACCGCAGGTGCGGCCATCAGGCTGGCGGCTACGGCAAGGCTCGTCAGGGTCTTTTTCATAATGTCTCCTCCTGGGTGAGTCGGGCATCTGCCTCAAACACAAACGCAGACCCTTGCGGGTTTGCACTAGTGGTTCACTAACTTTACCAGTGTTCCTCAGTCAATAATTTTGTTTACCACTGGATCTGCAGAAATGCCCCTGACTGGGCGCGCTCCGTTTCGATGGAATCCTACGTGTTTTCAGAAATTCTTATTTTGTTGAACACATTAAGATGCATTTCCATGCTCAGACTGAATGCTTGAAAAACGCACCAATATGGTTACATTTATTTACCAATATATCTCACTTCGGCATCTTACTTAGGTATATCCCATGAACACCAAGGCGATTTTTGAACCGGTCGGACACGAATCGCTGGCCGACGCCGTGGTGGCGCAGATCGAAGACCTCATCGCGTCGGGCATTCTGAAACAGGGGCGCAAGCTGCCGTCCGAGAGGGATCTGGCCGAGATGCTTCGGGTCTCACGGCCAAAGCTGCGCGAAGCACTGGCCGTACTGGAAGAGCGCGGGCTGGTCACCACTCAGCATGGTGAGGGGACCTTTGTCGCCGCCCTGACCGGGCAAGCGATGTTGCCGGCCCTTCTGGCGCTCTACGAACGGCACGAGCCTGCCTTTTTCGACCACCTGGAATACCGCCGAGAACAAGAAGGCTTCGCCGCCCGCCTTGCCGCCCGCAGGTCCACCAAGGCCGACAAGGAAAGGATCGCCGAAATCCTCGACGAGAATGTTCGGGCGTGGGAGGCGAACGATGCGCAAGCCTCACGCGAGGCGGATTTCGCCCTGCATGCGGCCATCGTCGACGCCAGCCAGAACGCCACTTTGATCCACATGATGGCCTCAATCTACGAACTGACCAAGCGCGGCGTTTTCTACAACCGCAGCTTTCTGAAATCGATTGACGGTTCGGGCAAACAGCTGCTGGATCAGCACCTTGCCCTGGGCCAAGCGGTGATTGACGGAGACGAAAAGCGCGCTGAACAGGCCGCGCTGGACCATATAGACTTTGTCGAGCGTTCTTTCCGGACGGGGATAGAACAGCAGCGCCGCGAGGCTATGGCCGAGAAACGGCGTCTTCTGTCGCGCTAGACAAGTAGTGCCAAAGCCGCCCGCAAAGGACGGCTTTGATCAGTGCATTCGACAAAACCGAAGAAGTGTTCAGGCCTGTACCGCCTTCATAAACCGATCTCGGATCACCACAGGGTCCATCGTGATCGGCGGCATCTTGGCATTGCCGCTTTCGCATTTGCTGACGATGATGGTCATCTGCCGGGCGTCCAGCGCCTCTTGCAACACACGCCCGGTATCTTCGGCGGCGCATTCAATCACACGCTCACACCCTGCCGCAGCCGCCATTTTCGCCAGCGACGTCTTCAACCCGGCATAGGTCGGCTGATCCCCGGTGGACCCGTATGAGCCATTGTCGACGATCAGGAGGATGTAATTGTCAGCCACGTTGTTCGCGATGGTCGGCAGCGTTCCCAGATTGGTCAGAACGGAGCCGTCCCCGTCGATCACGATCACCGGCTTGGGCTGGGACAGGGCCAACCCCAGACCTATGGATGAAGCCAACCCCATCGTGCCCAGCATGTAGAAATTCGTTGGCTGGTCATCAATCGCATGAAGCTCTTGGCTGGGAATGCCGATGTTACAAACCACCAGTTGATCCCGCAGGATCGGAGCGATTTCTTTCAGGATTTCAGAACGGATCATTGGTCGCCATAGCCTCCCCAGAAGTTGGCGTCGGTCAGAATGGCGACCGGCTTGTTGCACATGAACGTGTATTTCAGGATCGCATCCAACTCGGCCACATCCGCCTGATGGTGAAAATGGTACGTCGGGATATTGAGCTGCGCCAACAACGCTTTGGTGTGAACAGCCATCTCAACCTGACATGCAATCGGCTCGCGCAGCTCGCCCCGGTACGAGATCAGCATCGGTAGTGGCATCCGGTAATACTGGATCAAAGTCGCCAATGTGTTGATCGTCACCCCGATCGCCGTGTTCTGCATGATAATGGCGGGGCGCTTACCGCCCATCCATGCGCCTGCACACAGGCCCATCCCCTCATCCTCTTTGTTTGACGGGATGTGATAGATGCCTTCGCGCTGGTCGATCTCATCAATGACTCCAGCCAGTTGTTTGCAGGGGACGGTGGTTACGAACGAAATGTCATTCGCCACCAGATCGTCAGTGATCTTCTTGTCTATGTTCATCTTCCGGCTGTCAGTCCTGTTGTTGGCGCCCAAGAGCGCGATTGACGGTAGTCACCTGCGGTACACATGCACCGCGCAAGGGGCATGACGCACGACGCGCGACGCTGTGGAGCCCAGGAAATAGTCGCTGAGATCGGGCTTGTGAGACCCGATGACGATGCAATCGACACCGTTCTCTGCCGCAAAATCTATGATCGTACGCGCCGTGTGGCCCTTTACGAGTTCGGAACTCACCCCATCCAGCCCCTCGACTTTGCGCGACAATTCCAGTCGGGCGCGGCGAAACCCTTCGGCCACCAGATCCTTGTCCAGAAACGCACTGACAGAGCCCTGAGGCATTTCGTAAACGTGCAGAGCAATGATCTCTCCGCCTCCCTGCGATAAGGCTCGGGCCACTTCCAGAGTGTGTTGCGAGATATCGTGATCCAGCGCCATTGGAACGAGAACTTTCTTGTACATGTCAAACTCCTTTCGGCCCGGTCGGCCCTATCGTTCCAAGGATAGTACCCGGTGCGGCATCAAGGCCAGAGAACAGTTTGGCAGGGGTGGCTGGACCAATCATCCCTCAGCACGCAGATCAAATTCCTCATCCGGGAAATACTTGGCGAGGCGTACATCGGCCGCCCGTGCATGCCCCTCCATCCCTTCCACGCGCGAAATTCTGGCTGTGGCCAGAGCAATGGGTTTTGAGCCTTCCCGGGTCGCCCGCTGCCATGTCACGATCTTCATGTATTTGTGGACGCTCAACCCGCCCGTGTAGCTGGCCGCCCCTGAGGTCGGCAGAACATGGTTGGTGCCCGTTGCCTTGTCCCCGTAAGATACCGTGGTCTCTTCCCCTAGAAACAATGAGCCATAGCAGGTCAGGCGATCCAGCCACCACTCCAGATCCTCGGCCTGAACGGTCAGGTGTTCCGGCGCGTATTCGTCAGAACAAGCGGCCATCTCTTCACGGTCGGAACATACGATGACTTCGGCATAGTCACGCCACGCAGCAGCCGCGTTCTCTCGGTTCAGGTCAGGAAGATCTGCAATCAGTTCGGGCACCAGTGCCATAACCCTCTGCGCAAGCGCTCGGTCATCCGTCACCAGCCACACAGGAGAATTGTACCCGTGTTCCGCCTGACTGACGAGATCGGTTGCCACAACAAGCGGGTCCGCACTGCTGTCGGCAAGGACCAGACTGTCGGTGGGTCCTGCGATCATGTCGATGCCAACCTCACCATAGAGGATACGCTTTGCTTCAGCGACAAACTGGTTCCCCGGCCCTACAAGGATATTTGCGCGCGGCAGGCCGAACAGGCCGTATCGCATCGCGGCGACACCCTGCACCCCTCCCATCGCCAGAATACTGTCGGCCCCACAGATATGAGCCGCATAGACTACTGCAGGCGCAACGCCCTCATCCAGTTTCGGAGGAGAACACGCAATGATGTGGCGGCATCCGGCGACCTTGGCGGTTGTCACGGTCATGATTGCACTGGCGATATGGCTGTAACGACCGCCGGGCACATAGCATCCCGCCGCATCCACTGGGATCGCCTTTTGACCAGCGATCACTCCGGGCACGATCTCGGTTTGGACGTCGGTCATCGTGGCCTTTTGCGCCTCGGCAAAATGGCGGACGTTGTTGTGGGCGAAACGGATATCCGCCTTCAGCTTTTCGGGCACAAGCGCAATGGCGGCGTCAATCTCGTCCTGCGTCATCAGAACGTTGCCGTCGAACCTGTCGAACTTTGCCGCGTATTCTAGCGCCTTCGCATCGCCGCCTGCTTCGATCTCCGCCAGGATGGTCTTGACCGTATCGTGAACCTCGGGCGCATCAGTTTGCGCCGTCAGCATCGCCTTTTTGAGATAGTCGCGCGCCATAGTCAGCCCCTGCTCCCGGTTCCTGCCCGGCCACTCTGTCAGAGGCGAAATCGCCTTTGCAAGCGTTTGTGGAGCCGTAAACGAAACTCTTTTCGTTCTTCTAACCCCATTTAAGAAAAGATAAATTTCGGGATTGGGAAAGCTGAAACTCGGCCTTCTATGAAGACCTCTGCGCTGTTTTTGCCACCGGATTCTGCGGGCCGCGCACCCGCCTTCGGCGCGTGAGGTAAACAGTCAAACGAAGCGATTCGCAGATACAATCAGGCAAAAGAAAACGCCCCTGACAAAGGTCAGAGGCGTTTCCAAAAACATATTCAAAGGGCGGTTAGCCGCGCTCTTCGATGATCTCAACCAGATGCGGGATCTTGTTGACCATGCCGCGAACCGAAGGTGTATCCTCCAGCTCACGGGTGCGGTGCATCTTGTTCAGGCCCAGACCGATCAGGGTTGCGCGCTGTTCGGCGGGGCGACGGATCGGAGAACCAATCTGCTTGACGACGATGGTTTTTGCCATTGCTCGCTACTCCTTACGCTTCGGCTTCAGCCGGTGCTTCGTCCCGCTTGGGCAGGATGTCGGCAACTTTTTTACCACGACGTGCGGCAACCGAACGCGGGCTCTGCTCTTTCTGCAGGCCGTTGATGGTGGCGCGGATCATGTTGTACGGGTTCTGCGAGCCCAGCGACTTGGACACAACGTCCTTAACGCCCAGCATTTCGAACACGGCACGCATCGGACCACCGGCGATGATACCGGTACCTTCAGGTGCGGTGCGCATAACCACTTTACCAGCGCCGTGACGGCCTTCAATGTCGTGGTGCAGGGTCCGACCTTCGCGCAGTTGCACGCGGATCATGTTGCGCTTGGCTTGCTCAGTCGCCTTGCGGATAGCTTCAGGTACTTCTTTCGCTTTACCTTTGCCAAAGCCGACGCGGCCTTTCTGATCGCCGACAACCACCAGAGCGGCGAAGCCAAAGCGCTTACCACCTTTTACGGTTTTCGACACGCGATTGATTGCGACCAGGCGATCTGCAAATTCCGGCGCTTCTTCACGGTCGCGGCCACGGCCCCGACGGTTTTCACGTTCTGCCATTTGGCATCCCTTTTCTCATGTGGCGCATACGGCGCCGTTTGCTTCAATCCAAGTGAGCCACGACTGTCGCCGAGGCCCCCGGATCATCGGGGCGGATCGAAACCCGCCCTCAATCTTTAGTATCGCGCATCTTGATCCGAAAACCGGTTCCCACTTTTCGGGATGCGCTTGGGCTTAGATCTTCAGACCACCTTCACGCGCGGCTTCGGCAACTGCCTTCACCTTGCCGTGGAACAGGAAGCCACCACGATCGAAATAGGCCTCTTCGACGCCTGCCTTCTTGGCACGCTCGGCGATGGCCGCGCCCACTTTGGTGGCCGCTTCGACGTTGTTCTTGCCAACAACACCCAGATCTTTTTCCAGGGTCGAGGCCGATGCCAGGGTCACGCCACGAACGTCGTCGATCAGCTGAACGCTGATGTTCTTGTTCGAACGGTGAACCGACAGGCGTACACGGCCGGCGTTGACTTTGCGAAGTTTGTTCCGAACGCGCAGGCGGCGCTTCAGAAACAGGGTTCTTTTGCTGTTTGCCATTGTTTGCGTCCTTACTTCTTCTTGCCTTCCTTGCGGAAGATGAACTCGCCCTTATAGCGGATGCCCTTGCCTTTATACGGCTCGGGACGGCGCCATTCGCGGATTTTCGCCGCGACTTCGCCCACCTGCTGCTGGTCGATACCTTCCACAACGATCTCGGTCTGCTTCGGCGCGGTGATGGTGACACCTTCCGGAGCAGTGAAATCAACATCGTGGCTGTAGCCCAGGTTCAGCTTCAGGGTGTTGCCCTGCATCTGAGCCCGGTAACCAACACCCTGAATCTCCAGCTCTTTTTTGAAGCCTTCAGTCACACCGGTTACCAGGTTGGCAACCATGGTGCGGCTCATGCCCCACTGCTGGCGGGCACGCTTGGACATGCCACGGGGGTCGATCTTGACCACGTTGTCTTCAACCGACAGCGTCACGTCGTCGGTGGCGGTGAAGCTGCGGGTGCCTTTCGGACCTTTGACTTCGATGGTCTGACCCGACACAGAGGCGGTAACGCCGCTGGGCAGCTCGACCGGTTTTTTACCAATACGAGACATTGCAGACCTCCTTAGAAGACAGTGCAGAGCACTTCGCCGCCAACATTGTTGGAGCGCGCGTTCTGGTCCGACATCACACCTTTCGGAGTGCTGACAATCGACACACCCAGACCCTGACGGACCTGCGGGATGTCATTGACGCCCATGTAGACGCGACGACCGGGTTTCGAAACCCGCTTCAGTTCGCGAATAACAGGGGTGCCTTCGTAGTATTTCAGGCTGATCTCGATGGCCGGATGACCGTTTGCACCGGTCGTCTTTTCATAGCCACGGATGTAGCCTTCGTCCGCCAGCACGTCCAGAACCCAACCGCGCAGCTTGGAAGCCGGGGTGGAAACGGTGGACTTGCCGCGCATTTGCGCGTTGCGGATACGGGTGAGCATATCGCCGATAGGATCATTCATATCTATGTCTCCCTTACCAGCTCGATTTCACCATGCCGGGGATCTGACCAGCAGAACCCAGCTCGCGCAGCGCGATACGGCTGACCTTCAGCTTACGGTAGTAAGCGTGGGGACGACCGGTCAGCTGACAACGGTTGTGCAGACGGGTAGCCGAGCTGTTGCGCGGCAGTTTCGCCAGTTTCAGACGCGCTTTGAAACGCTCTTCCATCGGGCGGCTCTCGTCATTCGCGATTTCTTTCAGCTCGGCACGCTTTGCGGCATATTTGGCCACCAGGCGTTCGCGCTTCTTTTCGCGTTCGATCATTGCTTTCTTAGCCATGTCTCAATCCTCCCGGCGCTTACGCGTTGAACGGCATGTTGAATGCTTTCAACAGGCTCTTCGCTTCAGCGTCGGTTTTCGCTGTGGTGGCAATTACGATATCCAGGCCCCAGACCTCGTCGACTTTGTCGAAGTCGATTTCCGGGAACACGATGTGCTCTTTCATGCCCATGGCAAAGTTGCCCTGACCATCGAAAGACGGCTTAACACCGCGGAAGTCACGAACGCGCGGCAGCGCGATGGTGATCAGACGATCCAGGAATTCGTACATCCGGTCACCGCGCAGGGTCACTTTCGCGCCCAGCGGCATGTCTTCACGGACGCGGAAACCCGCGATCGACTTCTTCGCCTTGGTTGCAACGGCCTTTTGACCAGCAATCGCAGTCAGATCTTCGACGGCAGCTTTCGCTTTCTTCGAGTCTTTGACCGCCTCAGCACCACAACCGATGTTCAGAACGATTTTGTCCAGCTTGGGCAGCTGCATGTCGTTCTTGTAGCCGAACTCTTCTTTCAGAGCGGCACGGATGGTTTCAACGTACTGAGCTTTCAGACGCGGGGTGTAGGTTGCGGAATCAAGCATCGATCACGTCCCCTGTGGTCTTGGCGAAGCGGACCTTCTTGTCACCTTCCATGCGGAAGCCAACGCGGGTTGCTTTGCCGTTCTTGTCCAGCAGCGCCAGGTTCGACAGCTCGATCGGGTTTGCCTGAGGCAGGCGACCCCCTTGCGAGGTTTGCGACTGACGTGTGTGACGGATGGCAATGTTGATGCCTTCGACAACAGCTTTACCGGCTTTGGGATCAACCGAGGAAATGGTTCCCTCTTTGCCCTTGTCCTTGCCGGCCAGCACGACGACCTTGTCGCCTTTGCGGAGTTTAGCAGCCATGATTACAGCACCTCCGGAGCCAGCGAGATGATTTTCATGAAGTTCTTGCCGCGCAGTTCACGAACAACGGGGCCAAAGATACGGGTACCGACTGGCTCGTTGTTGTTGTTAAGGATGACGGCGGCGTTGCGATCGAAACGGATCGCGGTGCCGTCTTCGCGACGGACTTCTTTGGCGGTGCGTACGACGACGGCCTTACGGACGTCCCCTTTCTTTACGCGGCCGCGCGGGATGGCTTCCTTCACCGAGACGACAATGATGTCGCCAACGGAGGCGTATTTACGCTTGGAACCACCCAGGACCTTGATGCACTGAACTCGGCGTGCGCCGGAGTTGTCAGCGACATCCAGATTGGTCTGCATCTGGATCATGTGGTTTCTCCCGACCTGTGGGGGCTGGTCTCGTTAGATCCCCCAGGGTTTCGACAAATGGGAAAATCCCGGAGGCTTACGCTTCCAGAACTTCCCAACGTTTCGTCTTCGATTTCGGCGCGCATTCGATGATGCGTACGGTGTCGCCGACCTTGAAGGCGTTCTTTTCGTCGTGAGCCCGGTATTTCTTGGACTTACGAACGGTTTTGTGCAGCAGCGGGTGCTTGAAACGACGCTCAACCGAAACGGTTACGGTTTGCTCGTTGGCGTCGCTGGTGACCACGCCGGACAGGATACGCTTGGGCATAGGATTACTCCTCCGATGCCGCAGCAGCGGCCTTTTCGTTCAGAATGGTTTTGACGCGGGCAGCGTTGCGGCGAGCCGCTTTGATGCCAGCGGTGTTTTCCAGCTGACCGGTTGCCTGTTGAAAGCGCAGGTTAAAGCTTTCTTTCTTCAGGTTGGCCAGTTCCTCGCGGAGCTGGTCCGGGGTCTTGTCACGCAGTTCTTGGGCGTTCATCGCCTTTTTCCTTTGCTCAAAACACCAGAAGGCCCCCTGACAGGGTCACCTTGGACCTGGTGGATGAATGATAGACATGCGAATCCCCCGACTCGGCCGGGGGACTTGCAGGATGCCGCCGTATAAGGGTTTAAACGGTGGGTGGCAAGAGGAAGTTTGGAGAGTTGGCGAGACGTTTGGTCGTTAGGTTTAAAAGAGCCCAAGCCAATCGACATTCGTTAGTCATAGTTGTTATCGACGCGTATATTGTCTTGACGATTTTTTGGAAAGCCCAATGCACGAAAGAAAGAGAATACACACAGTAACTTGGGATCCAAGCGCAGACCTAAGACTTCTACGTAAACTCGAACAGCAGGGATACATCGAACTTTGGGGAGTTAACATTGAAGCTGTTGTAACTACCAAAAAGATCAAGCCCGAGCGAAAAAGTCTGCCAACGGGCTTCATAGACAGTCCATTTGCGACCATAGGAAACGCGAAAATCGCGTCCGACGAAACGCCCTTTGAGAGAATAAACGCTATCTTGGGCAGAGGCCACCACGCAGACGCCCTACACTTGGAAGATCATATTGTGAGCGGTCGCGATCTCTTTGCAACAAGCGATACAGACTTCCTTAAACATCGAAAGCAACTCGAAAAGGAATTCAAGATTAGAATTATGACAGCGCAGGAAATCGTTGAGACCCTAGCGGGCAACGCGAATATGTAGTCTGCTCTTCACAGCATTGGGCTCCGCCCGTTCGCCCCTCAATCGCTCCACCGGAGCGATTGCCGCTGCGCGGACCGGGGTTCACTCCCACTTATAATTAAAACTCACCGAAATCCGCTCGTCTTCTGCCATGTTCATCGGCACCTCGTGACGCAGCCAGCTCTCCCAAAGCAGGACATCCCCCACCTGAGGCTTCATATAGATGAACGGCTGCAAATCGCGCCGCCCGCCTTTCACACGCGTCGGCGCGGCCATCATGCGGCCTGAGCGGGGGTCTTCCAGCTTCAGCGCGCTCGCGCCTTCGGGCATGGCCACATAGGTTGTGCCCGAGATCACGCTGTGCGGATGCAGGTGGCTGGAGTGCATGCCGCCCTCCGGCAGGATATTGATCCACAGGTCCTCCAGCTTCAGCTCCCCCTCGCCTAGATCAAATTCCAGATCCTTGGCAAAGGCGGCGACGTGCTGATCCAGCGCCTGCACCAGATCGTTGAATATTGGGAAGCGCCAAGGCAGATCGGTCAGCGAGGCGTAGCTGGTATAGCCGGGATAGCCATTCTCTTCACACCATTCCTGCCCGGCCTCATCATCCTCGGCGATAACAAGACAGGAGTTTTCCAGCTCGCCCACGTCGATCTTGGGATCGAACTCGGACAAAGCTGCGCGATAGAGACGGGTAACGAAGAGTGATTCAATCTGAGCCATGCCCCGGCTATATCCCAGCCGAAGCACAAGGGCGAGAGCAGCCGCCTCAGAAAAGCGGCTGCTCGGGTGCGATCTTTCGTTTGGCTCTTTAGTAGAAGTAGCGCAGCCAGAGATAGACGTTGGCGATCATCAGGGTCAGGATCATGATTGGGAACGCCATGAGCGCGAATTTGACGAAGCCAATCGGCTGCTTGGCCTTTTCGGCAAAGGCAGCAACCGTCAGGTTGGCGCTTGCGCCCAGCAAAGTCCCGTTGCCGCCCAGACAGGCGCCCAGAGCCAGCGACCACCACAGAGGCTCGATCGCGTCAGGCCCGCCGAACGTGTCAGCAGTGGACTCGATCAGAGGGATCATCGTGGCCACGAAGGGGATGTTGTCCAGAATGGCCGACAAGATGCCCGAGGCCCAGAAGATGAAGAACGCAGTCCACATCATGTCGCCTTCGGTCAGCTCCAGCACTTTCTCACCGAAGAATTCGAGCAAGCCGACATGCTCAACGCCTGCAACGATAACGAACAGACCGCCGAAGAAGAAGATGGTGATCCACTCAACCTCGCCAAAGATGTGGTGAACGGATTCGGACTGCTCTTCTCCGTGCTGGTGTCCGTAGGCCAGCAGCATCAGCAGCGCAGCACCGGCCAGCGCCGAGGTGCCCGGCTGGATACCGTAGCCATGGCCAAGCGTGAAACCAAGCAGGGTCAGCGCCAGAACCGACAGGGATTTGATCATCAGGCCGACATCGGTGATCGCTTCGTTTTCATTGAAACGCATGATCTTTTCGCAGGCGGATTTGGGGATGGCGGCCAGCGTGCGGCGGTTCATCAGGTAGATGATACCGGTCAGCACCACCAGACAGATGGCCGAGATCGGCGCAAGGTTAACCACGAAGTCATTGAAGCTGAGGCCCGCGGCCGAGCCGATGATGATGTTCGGCGGGTCACCAATCAGAGTGGCCGTGCCGCCCACATTCGAGGCCAAAATCTCGGCAAAGAAAAACGGGTAAACGCGCGTCTCGAGCGCGTCCGTGATCAGCAAGGTGATCGGCGCGATCAACAGAACAGTGGTCACGTTGTCGAGCAAAGCCGAGAACACTGCCGTGATCAGCGTCAGCATGATCAGGATGCCGGTCGGATTGGCCTTGACCACCTTTGCGGCCTTGATGGCGACGAATTGGAACAACCCGCATTTACTGGTGATCCCGACGATCACCATCATGCCAATCAGCAGCGCCAATGTGTTGGCATCAACGCCCGCGACGGCCTGTTCCTGGTTGATGATACCGAACAGCACCATCAGCGATGCCCCCAGCATGGCCAGAATGGCGCGGTTTACTTTTTCGGTCACCAGGACGGCATAAACTGCAATCAGGATACCGGTGGCGACCCACACAGGGTCAATCCCCAACAGCTGAGGAACGGAGAACGCGTGTTCTCCATGCGAAACGGAATGGTCGGTCAATGGTCTGATCCGGTCTTTAGGGGTTAGCTCAGCGCGTGATCAATCAACGAGTTCGGGCTGACAGAGCCGACAAAGCGATTGGTCTCGGGTTCCACGAGGAAAACGTGGCGTTTGAATTTGTGGATCAGGAAAATGCCTTCCATCACCGGCGTGTCGGGTGCGAGAACCGGGATGTTTGCCGGGTTCGACATGTGATCTCCGACCCGCTCTTCGTGCAGGCGCTTGATCTGTTCGCTGATGTCTTCCTTGGTCAGATCCATAAAGCTGAGATGGCTGATCGCAACGCGCGACGTCTCATCGCTTACACCAATACGGGCCGCACGCGGCAGGATCATCTTTATCAGCGTGGGCGCGGTGAAAACGCCTTGGAAGCTACCGTCGTCCCCCACCACCGGCAAGAACCGGGCGCGGCTGTCGCGGATGATCTCAAACGCCTTGGCGACTGTATCATCGGGATGAATTGTCTTCTGTTTTTCAGGGGGGACCATGACGTCCCGGCAAGTAAGGCCCATACGTGTCCTCGGTCTTTCAGCGGAGTTTCAGAGCCAAGGCACAGTTCGTGCTCAAGCCGTATCGGAGTAAGATCGACCCAAGCTCTGATTGGGAAGGTATTGCGAGCGCTTCTTTTCACCAGATGAGAGAATATGCCACCCCTGAGCCCCATCTTTTTTGCAATGCCGGTATTGAATCTCGGAATTGGGCGCCTAACGGGTTTGCGAGAGGTCATAAACGAAAAAGCCCCCACCGATTTCTCGGCGGGGGCAATTCTGTTCGGGTTTCCTCGGACTGTTTACCAGTCTTCGCGAACCACGACGCGAGTCTTGATCGGCAGTTTCATCGCGGCCAGGCGCAGGGCCTCACGGGCGATGTCGTCATTGACGCCGTCGATCTCGAACATCACGCGACCAGGCTTGACTTTGCAGGCCCAGCGGTCGACCGAACCTTTACCTTTACCCATACGAACTTCGATCGGCTTTGCAGTGACCGGAGTGTCGGGGAAGATGCGGATCCAGACACGGCCCTGACGCTTCATGTGACGCGTCATGGCACGACGTGCAGCTTCGATCTGGCGTGCAGTTACACGCTCAGGCTCAAGAGCTTTCAGGCCGTAGGTGCCAAAGTTCAGATCAGAGCCGCCCTTGGCGAGACCCTTGATCCGGCCTTTGTGCATCTTGCGGAATTTAGTACGCTTTGGTTGAAGCATATCTTTCCCTCCTTAGCGACGACCGCCACCAGCACCACGAGGTGCAGGGCCGTCCTGGAGTTCCTGTGCTTTACGGTCACGTGCCTGCGGATCGTGCTCCATGATCTCACCTTTGAAGATCCAGACCTTGATCCCGATGATCCCGTAAGGAGTCATCGCTTCGGCATGTGCGTAATCGATGTCGGCACGCAGGGTGTGCAGAGGCACGCGGCCTTCGCGGTACCACTCGGTCCGTGCGATTTCGGCGCCGCCCAGACGACCAGCGACGTTCACCCGGATACCCAAGGCGCCCATACGCATGGCGTTCTGAACCGAGCGCTTCATTGCGCGACGGAACGAAACACGACGTTCCAGCTGCTGAGCGATGGACTCGGCAACCAGCTGCGCGTCAAGCTCGGGCTTGCGCACTTCGACGATGTTCAGGTGCAGTTCGCTGTCGGTCATACGAGCAAGCTTTTTGCGCAGAACTTCGATGTCTGCACCTTTCTTGCCGATGATGACACCGGGACGTGCAGTGTGGATCGTAACGCGGCACTTCTTGTGCGGACGTTCGATGATCACACGGGCAACACCGGCCTGCTTGCACTCTTTGTTGATGAACTCACGGATCTTGAGGTCTTCCAGCAGAAGATCACCGTAGTCCTTTGTGTCGGCGTACCAGCGGCTGTCCCAGGTGCGGTTGACCTGCAGGCGCATGCCGATCGGATTGACTTTATGACCCATTAGGCTTGCTCCTCAACTTGACGCACCTTGATGGTGATCTCCGAGAACGGCTTCATGATCTTGCCGAAACGGCCACGGGCCCGCGGGCGACCGCGCTTCATGACCAGGTTCTTGCCAACCCATGCTTCGGCGACGATCAGCTCGTCAACGTCCAGGTTATGGTTGTTTTCGGCATTCGCGATTGCGGACTGCAGGCACTTCTTGACGTCCTGCGCGACACGCTTGTTCGAGAAAGTCAGGTCGGTCAGAGCCTTCTCAACTTTCTTGCCGCGGATCATTTGCGCAACCAGGTTCAGTTTCTGCGGGCTGGTGCGAAGCATGCGGGTTTTCGCCATTGCTTCGTTTTCAGCCACGCGGCGGGGGTTCTTTTCCTTGCCCATGACTTACTTCCGCTTCGCTTTTTTGTCTGCGGCGTGGCCATAATAGGTGCGGGTCGGCGAGTATTCACCGAACTTCTGACCGATCATGTCTTCCGAGACGTTGACGGGAATGTGCTTCTGGCCGTTGTACACACCAAAGGTCAGACCCACGAACTGGGGCAGAATGGTGGAACGACGCGACCAGATTTTGATGACTTCGTTGCGGCCCGACTCGCGCGCTGCTTCGGCTTTTTTCAGCACGTAAGCATCGACGAAAGGACCCTTCCAAACAGAGCGAGACATGGATTAACGTCCCTTCTTCTTGGCGTGCCGCGAGCGGATGATCAGCTTCTGGGACGCTTTGTTCTTGTTGCGGGTACGCTTACCCTTGGTGTCCTTACCCCACGGAGTAACCGGCGTACGGCCACCCGAGGTACGACCTTCACCACCACCGTGCGGGTGATCGATCGGGTTCATTGCAACACCACGAACCGACGGACGAACGCCCTTGTGGCGCATACGACCGGCTTTACCGAGGTTTTGGTTGCTGTTGTCGGGGTTGGATACGGCACCGATGGTGGCCATGCATTCCTGACGGACCATGCGCAGCTCGCCCGAGCTCAGACGGATCTGAGCGTAGCCGCCATCGCGACCAACGAACTGAGCGTAAGTACCGGCCGCACGTGCGATCTGCCCGCCTTTACCAGGCTTCATCTCGATGTTGTGGACGATGGTACCGATGGGCATGCCCGAGAACGGCATTGCGTTGCCCGGCTTGATGTCGGCCTTGGCGGATGCCACGACTTTGTCACCAACAGCCAGACGCTGCGGAGCCAGGATATATGCCTGCTCGCCGTCTTCGTATTTTACCAGTGCGATGAATGCGGTCCGGTTCGGGTCATATTCGATCCGCTCGACGGTTGCCGCGACATCAAATTTGTTCCGTTTGAAGTCAACGATCCGGTAGAGACGCTTTGCGCCACCGCCGCGGCGGCGTGAAGTGATCCGTCCGGTGTTGTTCCGGCCGCCCGATTTGGTCAAACCCTCAGTGAGAGACTTGACCGGACGTCCTTTCCAAAGCTCCGAACGGTCGATCAGCACCAGCCCGCGCTGGCCCGGCGTCGTCGGCTTGTACGACTTGAGTGCCATGCTTTCTGTCTTCCGTTTAGCAAGTGCGAGGGATTTCCCCGCTATGTGATAGGCCCCCGTAGGTGCCAAGGGTATAGGGCCCCGAAGGTCCCCGGTTACAAATATCAGAGACCCAGGAACGAATCCGAGGCCGCAAGATTGGGAGCGTCTAGCAGTGTTGGGGGTGGGTGTCTATAGGGTATCTAATTTTCTGGATTACCGGAGATTGCCCGGGAAAGATCATCTACATCTGGCAAGCTCTCGTCCTTAGATACATCGCCATCCTCCAAGGATGCATCCGTTTGGTTCTTATCTTGTTGGGCAACAGTTTCTTTCTCAGTATTCCACTGAGCTACGAAATCTTCGTAATGTTCGGGAGGCGGCAAGTCATCTTGACCGTGGGAAAGCTTCAGTGACGGCATCTCTACACGCCGGAGCTGGATAAATTTCTCTAAGTAGCCCTTAAAATCATCGAGATTTCCCACCATTGATGGCCTGCCCAGCAGTGAAGCTTCCATTTCACGCAATTCGCGTTCTTCTTTACTGCGCATCGTATCAATTGAGATGATTGGGCAGGGAGAACCATCCAATACACCCTTGAAAGACTGCATTTCTTCGAAGTTAAATCCAAGTTCAAACTTCGTGAGACCTTTGTTACTAGCAGCCTCCGTAAGCAAGTATGCCAAAGCGGGAGAAATCGTGAACGTATCTACCGTGGAATTTCGAGAAATTCGAAATCCGCCATCAATCCCCTTACCTAGAAAATCGAAGTTTTTCGGGTTTTCATCAACTTCTAACTCAAACTCTTCTGTTTCCAGTCCATGTACGCCTGCAAACGGATCCTCTCCCGCCGTATGGCTAACAGCGATGCTTTTGTTTGGGCTGGGGAACGCAGCGATCCAGCCATTACCTTTTGCATTGAGCCCTGCATAGGTTCTACCGATAAACTCGCCGAAAGTATGCAGCGTTTCAGAAAATGCGGCCACGTAGGCTCCGAGGTGAGTAACGCTGTAAACGCGGTTTACGAATAGAATTTCATCCCCGATTGTCTTCCACACTTTCGGCGTCGCGCTTTTCTCTTGCGGCGACATTCCCCCAATATGCGTGCATTTTTTTTGAAACGAGTCTTCGTATGATTTGGGAAATCGACCGTAGAATTCTCTAAACGCGGCTCGCCATAGTTGAGTGTCATGTTTTGACTTAAATGCAGTAGAACCCGTGAGGTCGACAGACAAAAAAAGCCGAATCCGGTAATCCGGCACTTTCAATTCCGACATAAAATTCCCTTTAGGAGACGTTCAAATTCTTTGCGCGAATGTCAGCCGCAACCTGGCTCACGCCATATTCAATCGCCGCTGAATGAACTCCACTCTTTTTAACGGTGGCTGCAAATTCTGTTGAAGGCATGAGAAATGCAGCCGCAAACCAATTGGCTTCCCACTCAGCACGCTGCTGATCCTGATCGCTTTGGTCTACGTAGCGAGTCGCACGCATGACGGCATGCTCATCTTCATCCTTGATGGCCCGGAAATGAAGCAACAAGTGACCCAACTCGTGCGCAATCGTGAACCGATCACGTTTCAAAGAAGTATGACGAGAAACAAAAATTTCGAAATCGTTGACTTCTCGTGCAATGATTGAGCCACTTTCCTCATCGCCAAACCCACTAGTGCCAACGACAAGCCGACCACCAATCCTCTGAACCAACTCCTCAATGCTGTCTCCGGGGCCAAAACCAATTTTCTTAGCCAAGTCTTCGGCGAATCTTTCGACGCCGGCTTTGGAGGCACCCAGAGCTTTGGGAGCGTAAAAATTCTCGATCAAAATACCCTCCATTTGCAAACGTTAGACATTTGCAGAGCGATTTTAGCATGTGAAACAAAGCTGAAACAAGTTAATAAAGCATTATATTGCCCTGCATTGCTTTATCCACGCAACATAGTGTGCCTGTATGTAATGTAGGTTGCATAACCCACAAAAAAACCCCCGCTTTCGCGGGGGCCTTTATCTCTCTCCAAAGACAGGTCCGATCAGAGACCGGTGCTCACGTCGATGGTGTTACCCTCTTCCAGGGTCACATATGCTTTTTTGACGTCTTTCCGACGACCCAACTGGCCGCGGAACCGCTTGACCTTGCCTTTGGTCACGGTGGTGTTCACCGCTTTGACCTTCACACCAAACAGCGCCTCAACGGCCTCTTTGATCTGCGGCTTGTTGCTGTCGATCGCCACTTCAAAGACAACCGCGCCGTTTTCGGACGCCATGGTCGACTTTTCGGTGATGATCGGCTTGCGGATCACGTCGTAGTGTTCTGCCTTCGCGCTCATTTCAGACGAGCCTCCAGTGCTTCGACAGCCGCTTTGGTGAGCACCAGGGTGTCACGCTTGAGGATGTCATAGACGTTTGCGCCCATCGACGGCAGGATATCCAGACCTTCGATGTTCTTGGACGCTTTCAGGAACCCTTCGTTCACGGTCGCGCCGTCGATGACCAGAGCGCGTTTCCAGCCCAGGTTTGCAACCTGTTTGGCCAGAGCGGCGGTCTTGCCTTCGGCTTCGGCACTCTCGATCACAACCAGTTCACCTGCCTTGGCTTTGGCCGACAGAGCGTGGCGCAGGCCAAGCTTGCGGAACTTCTTGGGCAGGTCGTGGCCGTGCGAGCGCACGACGGGGCCTTTGTAGATACCACCACCACGGAAGATCGGCGCGTTACGGTCACCATGGCGTGCGCCACCGGTGCCCTTCTGGCGATAGATCTTCTTGGTCGAGTAGCTGGTTTCCGAGCGGGTCTTGACCTTGTGGGTGCCGGCCTGCGCGTTGTTGCGCTGCCAACGGACCACACGGTGCAGAATGTCCGCGCGCGGCTCGAGACCGAACAGATCGGCGTTCAGCTCGATGTCGCCGGCTTTGCCGCCGTCCAGTTTGATTACATCAAGTTTCATGCTTCACCACCTTCCGCGGGAGCTTCTTCCGCAGGTGCTTCGGTTGCAGCCGATTTCACAGCAGCCGGGAAAGGCAGGCCTTCCGGTGCTTTCTTCTTCACGGCGTCCTTAACGGTAACCCAGCCCGATTTCGGCCCGGGAACGGCGCCTTTGATGAAGACCAGGTTCCGGTCGGCGTCGGTTTTGACGACTTCCAGGTTCTGGGTGGTTACACGAGCAGCACCCATGTGACCGGCCATCTTCTTGCCTTTGAAAACCTTGCCCGGGTCCTGACACTGACCGGTCGAACCGTGCGAACGGTGGCTGATCGAAACACCGTGCGAGGCGCGCAGACCACCAAAGTTCCAACGCTTCATCGCACCGGCAAAGCCTTTACCGATCGAGGTGCCCGAAACGTCAACTTTCTGACCTTCCAGGAAGTGATCTGCCGAAATCTCGGCGCCCACATCAATCAGGCCATCTTCGGAGACGCGGAACTCGGCCAGCTTACGCTTGGGCTCAACCTTGGCTGCGGCGTAGTGACCGCGCATGGCTTTCGAGGTGCGTTTTGCCTTGGCAGCACCGGCGCCCAGCTGAACGGCGGTGTAGCCGTCTTTGTCAGCGGTACGCTGTGCAACGACCTGCAGGTTGTCCAGGTGAAGAACGGTCACAGGGATCTGCTTGCCGTCTTCCATGAACAGGCGGGTCATGCCAACTTTTTTTGCGATAATACCAGAGCGCATAATCTATACCCTCCGATCTTACGACTGCAGCTTGATCTCGACGTCCACACCAGCAGCGAGGTCGAGCTTCATCAGCGCGTCAACGGTCTGGGGGGTCGGATCAACGATGTCGAGCAGACGCTTGTGCGTGCGGATCTCGAACTGGTCGCGGGATTTCTTGTCAACGTGAGGGCCACGGAGAACCGTGAACTTCTCAATCTTGTTCGGCAGCGGGATCGGGCCGCGCACGTTCGCGCCGGTCCGCTTGGCAGTGTTGACGATCTCTTGCGTGCTGGCATCCAGAACGCGATAGTCAAATGCCTTCAGCCGAATACGGATATTTTGGCTTTGCATATTAACAGCCTTTTTTAGGCGTTGAGGTTGAGAGGAGGACGGACGCGCATCGCCAACCCTCTTCGAACCCAAAAGGCGGGAATCACCCCGCCTTGACGTTCTTGTTGAGAACTCGCGCGTATTAGTGGGGTTGGTGGGGTTTGGCAAGGGGTTTGTTTCACCTGAATACAAACCTATTCCGGCGCAAACAACCTCCTAGCCAGTTCTCAACGGAATATCTGATGGAACGACCTTATTCGAAACATCCGAGACGCCAACCTCCTCTAAGACACGCACAAACGCTCGCTCACTTACATAAGGATATTCGGTAGGTCCTATTATTACTCGATCCAACAAAGTCGGTATATCAGCGCTGAACAACCCTTGTTCGGGTTCGTTTTTGAGAGGAAGTGAGAACACTATTTGGGGCACTCCCCCCAAAACCTCGATGCGCTCGACCATTGCTGCGCTTTTTTGTTCGTTGGGCCTATAAAAAAGTCGCCACTCTTTCTCTTCCGAGAACCCAGGGTGCTTCGTGGAAATCGCGCTCAGAAACAACATGTGATGGATGTACTCAACGATAGTAGGTTGGCCTAGCGACTGAAGATATCGTCGGTTAATCAAAAAACAGTCTGTAATCCTGTCCAGCCGCGTCTGGTACTCATCTAGTGAAAGGTATTCGACGGGCGTTGAGTAAACCCCCAAAAGATCTGTAACGGCCATCAGCGGTGTGTTATTAATCACAAGCGCCGTATCTCCATACGCTCGCCACATTGACAAACGACCACTGCGATCTTCTGAATCGTCGTGCTCTGAAATGCATGCGATGTAAGTTTCGAGTTGCCAGTCGTCCACCCAACCCTTAAGGCGCTCATTAACTAGTTCAATTGTTCCTTTGAAAATGTCCTCTACCGACTCCTCGAAACGTTGCCCAGACGGCCCCGAGAGAGTCGAGTGCATCAACTCTATGCCATAGGATATCTCTGAAAAGTCATTCAAGACAGTCGCATTGCGAAACCAGAGTTCTTGGTTCCGTAGGATTTTCAAGGCCGTGTCGGCATTTGTGTAGTAGGCAAAGCGTTGCCCCGTTTCAGCAACCTCGCTCATTTTTTCGAGGTACCCTGGCTGGAAAATCTGGAGAAACTTCTGAGTGCCTTCATCAACTTCCATTAGTCTTTATGGTCTCCATTTGGATTAATTCTTTGTTCTATGCGGTCTTAAACTCTGTAGTGACTTTAGCCTATCAAAAAGGCCGCCCCTGTTTGGGACGGCCTTCTTTCGTTCAACGATGTGCCGGGCTGAAGCCCGGCCTACCGTGATTATTCGGTGATCTTCGACACAACGCCGGCGCCGACGGTACGGCCGCCTTCGCGGATCGCGAAACGCAGGCCCTGCTCCATCGCGATCGGCGCGATCAGCTCAACGCCGAACGACACGTTGTCGCCAGGCATGACCATCT
>NZ_JAGHRB010000017.1 GCF_017743995.1 Ruegeria sp. R13_0
TCATGTTCGGCAGGCTCAAGGACTGGAGGCGCGTCGCGACCCGCTATGATCGATGCCCGAAGGTGTTCCTCTCAGCAATCGCCCTCGCTGCTCTCGTTATCTACTGGTTATGAATCCTGACCCTAGGCTCACTCAGCATCTATACTCTCCACAAATTGCCCCAAGAAGACCTACGCACTGCCGTTGGATCGTCCAGCTACTCTTCATGAGATCTGACTGTGCAGCAAGGTGTCTGGTGCCGACCAAGCTGCTGGATCGCAACACGGCACTAGACGTTCTGGAACCCAAACCCACCATCAGTTCAGAATGCAGAGAAAGTCCGCGATGAGCCCAAAAATGACCGATGCTGCGCGATGTCTGAATGACGGCGATGCGCAGAAAGCGGACTTTGCAAAGTCTAGCTTGAGCCCAAAACGAACGCGCGCTGAATTCAAACGGAATTGACTTTCCCGGATTTCAGAAAAAAGGGTTGTGAGTTTTCTGCTTTAACTCGGAGCATCCCAAAACATACCAAGGTGGGAGGATTTGCTATGAAAACAGCGGTAGTGACTGGTGCAGCGGGAGGGATGGGGCAAGCCATCTGTCGCCAACTGCGGGCAGATGGGTTCCACGTGTTTGGACTGGACCTCAACGAGGAGGGCCTAGGTGAAATGGCAACTGAGTTAGGTTCGGATTTTACGCCTATCTGCGTTGACTTAACGGATCCCATTGCTATCGCTCATACTTTAAATGGAATTAGGTCAGAGTATTGCGGTCTGAATGCTTTGGTAAACAACGCGGGAACGCAGTCCGCCCAGTCTTTCGCGGGTGAGATCACAAAGCTCACGATAGTAGAGTTGCGTCGATGCCGCCGACATGCCGCCCAAAATGCCAATCGTTTTCATCGTCTTTCTTCCCCGGTCGCTTGAACCTCTAATCTCAGGATGCTGGGTTAACCTCAAATAGAGCCTCAACTTCGACTGGAGCGTTGAAAGGCAGGCTGGACACTCCAACGGCGGAACGGGAGTGCCGGCCAGTTTCTCCAAGCACCTCAACGATCAGGTCCGAGGCCCCGTTGGCAACCATTGGGTGCTCTTCGAAGTCGGGAGTTGCAGCAACAAAGACCGTAAGCTTTCGGCAAGAGACGATCCGGTCCATGTCTCCGCCCAACGCGGCTGATACCTGGGCGAGGACATTGATCGCACAGGTGCGGGCAGATTGGTACGCGTCCTCTACAGATATGGAATTGCCGAGTGTTCCCCGATCCGCCAACGCCCCATCTACGAATGCAATTTGTCCGGACACGTGGAGGGTGCCGTCCGGGCTCAGGTGTGTCGGAACGTAGTTGGCCACAGCGGCTACAGCGTCGGGCAGTTGAATGCCAAGGTCTTTCAAGCGTTGATTGATCGACATGCGATATCGAGCAGATGCTCGCCTCTAGTGGAAAACGGATTTCAGGGTTTCGGACAGTCGGTCGAGGTCATCTTCGGTGACATGCAAGTATGGGGCGAACCGCAGGGAGCTGCCGCGACGGCTGAGATAGACATTGCGCTCGGCCAAACTGGGGAGGAGTGTCTCTGGAATGCCGCCTTCGAGCCCCGCTCCGAGGATGTTGGGGCTCCGGACCTCTTTAGGTACGGGCACAAAGCCGAACGGCTCTAGGATCGTCGCGATGCTGTCATTGATGCCTTCAAGGGTCTCAGCAATGTTTGCCACTCCCCAATCAGCAATCTGCTCCAATGCCACAACGCCACCGGGCAGGATCGAGGGGATATTCTTTTGACCCATCTCGAACCGGCGGGCCCCGACTTGGTATTGGTCGTTGTACTGAACGAGGTTCTCAAACACCTCGGCATCGGCTCGGCTGAGCCATGTCTCTTCCAAAGGCCGCGCATCGTGCCACTTGGGATCTGCGTAGAAGAGGCTGAGGCCATAAGGGGAGAGCAGCCATTTGTATCCGGCGGAGATCAAGAAGTCAGGTTTCAAGTAAGCGATGTCGATTGGTTTCGCCCCCAGGGACTGCGTGACTTCGAGGATGAAGTATGATCCTACGGACCGGGCGGCCTCAGCGATCTTGTCGAGGTCCAACAAAGCGCCGTTTGTCCAATGGCAGTTGGGAATGGCGACGAGCTTGGTCCGCGGCGTGATGCGATCCAGCACGGCTTGGGTCCAACCGAAGTCCTCAGGCGTTGGTAAGACGACAAATTTGGCCCCGGTTTCTTGACCCAGGCGCTGCCACGGTAGGTAATTGGATGGGAATGCCTCGTCCAAGACGATAATCTCATCCTGATCTGACAGGTGTTTTTCTAGGATTCGAGCCGCTGTTGACGATCCATAGCTGGCGGACGGCGTAACTGCAAAATTGTCGGCGCTGACGCCAAACGCTTTGGAAGCCGCCGTGCGGAAAGCCTCGGCGTCCTCAAAGAAGTCGTTGGGCTTGCGTTCCCAAGGGTGACATTTGGAAAGGGCCCCTTCGACCAGCGCGTCACCTGCTTTCTTCAGCAGGGGCGCATTGTAGGAACAGTTGAAATACGTCAAGTCTGACGGGATATCGAACAGGTGCCTTTGTGACGGGATAGTCGCCATCTCGCGTCGCCTCTTTGGATCAATGATATAGAACAAACATCTGATTGTATCATACTGAAGGGTCAATAATTTCATTGTATATAGGACAATGGTTTTCCCTTTATACCTGAGCCGTCCTTGCGAAACCTTAGCTATACAATACAATCTCTACATTGTTCAAAAAGCGGATCGCCCAATGCGTGCAAAGTACAAAGACGTGGCTGCCGACCTGGCTCGAGACATACGCAGCGGGACGCTGAAGCCAGGCGACCGCTTGCCAACACACAGGGAACTTGCGCACCGACACGGGCTGTCTTTGGGCACCGCAACGAAGGTGTTCTCCGAGATGGAAGCAATGGGCCTTACAATTGGCGAAGTCGGACGTGGAACCTTCGTCCGAATGAATGCCGATGCCCGCGCTATGGAGTTTTCCTACGAGACTCCGGGTGAGGCAGTGGTAGACTTCAGCAAGAACCACCTGGTTCTGCCCGAGCAGGACGGCATCTTCCAAACTGCGATTGCAAAAGTACTGGCTGATCCTGGCTGTGATGTACTCGATTACCGGAACAATCCGGGGTCCGAGTATGACCGTCTAACGGCTTGGCGATGGCTGAACGAAGATCGCGACACTCCAATCGACAGCCATGAGGCAATCACCATATGCAGCGGCGGACAGCACGCATTGATGCTCGCCCTAATGGCAACCTGCCGTCCTGGACAAGTCGTGGCCGTCGAGCGTTTGACCTATCCGATGGTGCGTCTGGCTTGTGAAATGCTCCGCTTGGACGTGGTAGAAGTGGACGCCGACAGCGAAGGGATCATCCCAGAGAGCTTTACTCGGCTGTGCCAAAAGCACGATGTCTCAGCACTTTTCAGTATCCCCAACGTACAAAACCCGACTTCGACCACGCTGCCGATGGAACGCCGTTCAGAAATCGTGAATATCGCCAAGTCGAATGATGTCATGGTTATCGAAGACGACGCCTATGGCTTTCTGCTCGAACAGCCGCCAACGTCATTCGCGGAACTTGCCCCAGATCGCACGCTTTACATCCGAACGCTCTCCAAAAGTTGGGCTCCTGGCCTGCGAGTGTGCTACCTCGTATCGCCAAAGAGTTACAGAGATGCCGTGGACCGTGCCCAACGTGCTTCCGTGTGGATGAACGCACCACTTATGGCTTCAGTTGCGTCTGAGATCATTGCATCCGGTCAATACAAGGCGGTTGTGCATGCCAAGCGCAAAGAGGTTTTCAAACGCCAGGCGATCTTACGTCGTGTTCTTGATGGCATGGAGGTCGTAACAGGACCGCAAAGCATGCATGTACTTTTGCCACTCCCAACCAACGCGCGGAACGACTGGCTGGTCGAAGTTCTTGCAGAGGCAAATGTGTTGGTGTCGCCCGCCTCTCAGTTCGCAGCAAAAGGCGAACGCTCCGGACTGCAAAATGGGCTTAGGCTGTGTATCGGCGCGCCCCGGGATCGAGCGACCATGGAAAGAGCCCTGATAACTCTGCGAACAGTAGCAGAGGCTTCTCAGAACAAACGGTCTTGGCGCTGAGCCGACACTGCGTCTTTGCAATTGAACGGCGGCATAGTCCACGGCTTAACCGTTCGCAGACCTTGAGGTTTCGCCATCATAACGAATGGCCGCTAAGCGGGCTGCGGCTGCAGCATCTTCTTTGAGTGGTGAATGTCTCTCTTGGGCTATTCCGTACAAGGGAGAGTAGTGCCGTTGACCGCTTCGGCGTTGCTGCACTGCACCTTTGTTCGTCTCGATCAATGGCGGTTTTTGGCCGCAGAAGCCGCGTTGCGTTAAAGGTGCATTATTTGAAATAATTGGGTCAGCGCCTCACGTCGCGCGAATTTGATCTCCAAGTTGCGGAAATCCAGATCCGGGCCGCAATGCTCAAAGGCTTCACCGCACTGCGCTTCCCGAAAACCGTGACCGCTGGATAAGTCCGTCATGGGTCGGGGAGAACTCATCCTACAGGACTTCTTGTGCAACAAAGCCATATCTCGAAACAGACGACACCTGAGAACAAATCCTGATCCTAGATCCGGCCTGAGCGCCTTATTCTGCACACAGGCGGAATCTACACCTTTTAGGCAAGTGTTGTTGAGGACCAGCGAGCAACGATGCTGAACATAGTCTTTGCCGGTGAAATATCGGCAGCCGTGAAGCGGTCAGCCTTGGACAAAGAAATTCTCAAATATCGCGAGCAAGGTTTTCCAAGATTGATCTGTCGCTTTTGCTGTACACGAAGTTTACTGCAAAACATTCGGGCCCCATTTCCTCAATTGCGCCGAGTATCTCCCCCAAACGTATCCGTCTCCGCCGCGATCTCGCATCTATGCCCGTCCCGCTGTGCGTCAAATCTTTGAACTTCAATAACCCTACCCACTACACATAGGTTTTTACTCGCGCACTGCTCAAATCTAGTGACCCATAAAGTTCGGACAGCATTTCATCAAGCGGACTAAATGCTTCTAACTTAACTACTTTCGTTCCTTTCGAGCTCAAATAGTCTACAGCGGCCTGCATCATATCGTTGCGGTTCTGCAGCTTCGCAATCGAGCCGTGACGTTGTATGGCTTTGCGTTCAGGATTGGCTACATTTCGCTTTCTCATGCGGTTTGTGATGCCCTCCAGACTTTGCTCTGGCGTCGCGCACAAATGAGCCACTGCATCGGGCGCTGCATAATCGCTTAACGATTCCAGTGCATCCGAGATGACAAAATCCGGCGCATTCGACAGCCCATACAAAAGCCGATGCCAAGGCCCTTCATGCATACAAACCAAGCCTACATCGCGCGACATCTCTTCGGCGATCACGTACTCAGTCAACCCTTGGATAAACATCGCCTTCTGTTGTGGAAATCGTGCTAAAACCCCGTTCGCCAAAGCGTTAAAATCAGGATACAGAGCATCTATTTGGTCCCGCCTGTAACTATGACGCGCGATGGCGTTCTTGCGCAAAATCGGCTTTATCTTTACGTTTTTGCGTTCAAGCGCCTCCAGTGATGTGTGGTTCCACCCGTCTGACGCCAGTTTTGTCAAAAGCGCATTTACGAGGGTGGATTTGCCGGAGCTTGGCAAACCCAAAAATTCAACAATCACGTGGAAGTTTGCCTCAACAGAAAATGGTGGATCTCTGCATTTCCGCCGTCGAGCACTTTGACCTTGCGCGACTCGACCTCTTCGAACCCGCTCCTTTTCAGCAAAGCCAGCACCTGCCGGCGCGACATACGACTGCCCATTCTCTCATCGTCGGCTGGAAACTCGTATGGTCCGTCCACCCGAAAACCCAGCTGCAAAATCGCATAGGATTTGCATACCCTAGCAAATTCCCGGATCGTTTTCTTTGTGTCGGCATAACAGATAATGTCGCGCAAGAAACGCGTGCTGACGACCAGATCAAATGCCTTATCATCAAACGGCAGCTTAGTTGAGTAGCCCCGCACTGTCGTGCATCTATCATACTGATCGCCGAGCGAAGTCTGCGCCGCCATCATTATGTCGTCAGATGCGTCTAACCCAAAAACGGTGTAGCCGTGATCATGGTAGTAATTCACAAATCGGCCTGTGCCGAAGGGGACATCTAGCACCTTGAGCCCTCTCGGAAGCATACTCAATAGCTCTTCCATCTGCTCTTGCTCAACCCACCACCAAGCCTGCTGGCGACGCTTGTCTTCGTAGTTTTTTGCTACTTTTCCATAGTAGCTATCGCCTTTTATGTTTTTTAGTCTGCTATTTGCCATCGTATACTCTGCTATTGCATCGTTTTTTAGCTCGGAGCCGAACGATATCTGGTTTATAGTTTCAAGGCTACGATGTTTCTTCGTCAGGCGCATCGAAGCCGTATCTTTAAAAACGGTTTTTTGGCCTGCTGCGTTCGTATCGAGGCTAGATAAGGTTCTTTTGCATTTGAACTTATCTCTTTTGGGTCGTGCGGCTGGGTGAAAAGCCACCTTCGCCTGCGAGCAGTTCTGGAACCGCTATAGCTCGGAGCTTGCTAGTGTTGATATCTGGTTTGACCTGCTCCCCTGAAATGTCCCCGATTTGAGGATAGCCTGATCTCCATTTGAGGAGACAGACGATGAAGAGTAGCCGTTTCAGCGAAGAACAGATCATTGGTATCGTGCAGGGACACTAAGCTGGGTTGGGCGCGAAGGAGCTGTGCCGCAAGCACGGGATCAGCGAAGCGACATTCTGAAGGTGGCGCTCCAAGTAAGGCGGCATGGAGGTGCTCGGCGATCGAAGACACTGGAAACTGCGAACGCCAAACTGATGAAGAAGTTGGCCGAGCAGATGACGGATGTGGCGACGTTGAAAGAGATGCTTGGAAAAGACTTCTGAAGCCCAATTCGAGAAGGAGTGCTGTGGATTGGGAGATGAAGACCAAGGGCTGCAATCAACGCCGCGCTTGTGCGTTGGCTGGGATCGATCCGCGTTTGTATCTACGGACTGCTAAGCGACGGCTTGATACAGAATTGCGGACAAGGATAAATAAACTGGCGTCCGAACGGCGGCGGTTCGGCTATGGACGGCTGCACATCCTGCTGAAGCGCGAGGGATGGCAAGTGAACTGGAAGAAGCTGTATCGGCTCTACCCCGAAGAAGGGTTAACCGTCCGTAAACATAGCGGACGCAAGCGCGTTGTGGGCACTAGGACACGAATGGCGATCCCTCAAGGACCGAACCAGAGATAGACGCTCGACTTTATGTCCGAAGCGCTGGAAGACGGGCGCAGGTTCCGGGTGCTGAACGCCATTGATGACTTAAGCTTGGAATGCCTGGTCGCTGTGGTGGATACATCCATCGGCGGCGCGCTTGTCGCCCGTGAACTGGATCGTATTGCTGAACTTCGCGGCTATCCGTGCCTTGTGCTCTCGGACAATGACACGGAACTGACCAGTAGCGAGATGCAGAAATAGCAGGAGGACCGAAAGGTCGGTTGGAAATACATCGCGCTCAGCAAACCCATGCAGAACGGTCTGTTAGAAAGCTTAAACGGAAGAATGCGTGAAGAGTGCCTCAACGAAAACCTGTTCCCGTTTCTGCGCCATGCCCGCCGCATGATCGCGGCATGGCGCGCCGACTACAATCACCAAAAGCCCACATTCGAGCCTCGACGGTCTCACTCCGTGGGAGTATCATCAACGGTCGAGAGAGGACCAAAACCTGAAGAGAGCTAACATATAAACGCGGACTTCAAGGGGAGCAGGTCAGGTACTATACACCTTCAACAGTCGATTGTGGCCCGATAGGCTCGCCCTGAGACAAGGAGAAAAAGATGGGCGCGAGCATTAATTTCGCCAAAGAAGCTGAAGATCCTGAGATCACTGGACTGGATTTATCTAGTTTCGACGAGACCGATCTAATGAACATTGTGTTGCAACGCTCTGAGGTGATGTTTGATCGCCCGCGACCAGGCAGGGTGATTCGTGCATGGAGCGAAGGGGACGACGGCCCAATTCTTGCGGAAGTTGCACGACTGGGATTGGAGGCTGCCAGACGCGCCGCCGGAGTGATTAGAGCCGAATATCGCGCGTTGTCGCCTGTTTTGAAACAACTCAAGCCAAAGCGTGTTGCAGATATTGGTTGTGGCTACGCCTTTTTTGATCTCTTCCTTGCCAGAGAGTTCAATGCAGAACTCGTGTTGATTGACCTTGAAACCAATGACCGTAGGCATTTCGGCTTCAAAAAAGCGGGTGCAGCTTATTCGAGCTTGAAAACCGCGCGGGATTTTTTGGTTTCGAATGGGGTATCGACCGAGAGTGTTACGACCGTGAACCCTAACGCGACTGCGCCGGAAACAATTTCACCGGTTGATCTGGTGGTGTCTTTCTTGTCCTGTGGGTTCCACTATCCAGTGGACTCCTATCTCCCATTTCTAGATCGCGCATTGATGCCAGGGGGGGCCGCCATCTTCGATTTGAGAACAAAGACGGCAGATGCTCAGATTGATGCGCTCGCCCGTTTCGGCAGTATTACTGATTTGGAGGCACCGCCGAAGGCACGCAGAATCCTGCTTCAAAGGTCACATTGACGCAATGGAAAACCATAATCTATATGTACTTATAGGGCCAAGTTGAACGGTAAATCTTGGCAACGCTAAGCTGCCGTTCTGAAGCACCGTGCCTTTGTTGGGCATAACACTATCGAATTGGACTTTCTCCATGAACCGCAACAGCAGAAGTGCCAAAGATGACGTCGGTCCAGTTCATGCTGAAGAAATTGATGGTATGTTGCGTGCAAATGACGACTACTTGGAACAAGAGGCTGCCCTTAAATCCGATTCTGGTCAGACTGTAGGCAAGAAACTCATCGTCTCGACGATGAAGGATGAAGCACCATATCTGCTCGAATGGATTGCATATCATCGAGCAATCGGGTTCACGGATTTCCTGATTTACACTAACGATTGTAGTGACGGAACAGACCTCCTGCTCGACCGTCTCCAACAAAATAAAATCGTCACGCATGTTCGCAATGTCGTTCTGAAGCGTGGACCCCACAAGTCGGCGCTCAAATATGCACAATCTCATCAATCCTACGCATCCGCTCAATGGGTATATGTCTGTGACGTTGACGAGTTCCTGAATGTGAAGATTGGAAATGGTCATGTTGATGATCTCATTGCGCATAGTCCAGACGCAGAGGTGATTCCTGTTGCATGGCGCCTTTTTTCGAATGCGGGCCAATCCTCGTTGTTCCCGGGCGAATGCATGAAAGTGTTCACAGATGCCGAGCCAGCCGTTTCCTCGGAAGACGAAGAAGGGCGTTTTGTGAAATCGCTTTTCAGGCCAAGTCTAAAGGTCAGGCGGCTGGGATTGCACGCGCCTGTTTTTGACGAAGCAGACGAAAATGACGTTGTCTGGTGCGCGCCGTGGCTGCAATCAGACCCCGAATCCGATCCGCGTCGCCCCAACGACAATTTTGGATATGAAATCGCGCAGGTGAACCACTATGCCGTGCGCTCAATCGATGCATTTCTTATCAAGCGGAATCGCGGTCGAGCGAACCATGTGAACGAGAGGATTGGAAAAAAGTACTGGATGCGCTGGTGTCGAGGCGGCGAGACTGATCTCTCAATCCAACGTCATCTTGACGCAATGTCTAGGGAATACCAAAAGCTCGTCTCCGACCCAATTGTTGCGCATTTGGAACGCGGCGCACGTGTCTACCAGGAACAGCAACTCGGTCGGTTGTTGAAGCGCGACGAGTATCTAGCGCTAAGACAGGAGCTGATCGAAATTTCGGCAACGCCTTCAGCGGCTGAAATACCTGTTGCACCTATGCCGAGCAGGTCAAGCTTGGCTACCCCCGAAGAGGCGAATCAGATCATTGGCGTCATTCTCGAAGAGAATGATCGAAACCGTGCGCCCAATCGACGCGCGCTGCGGCGCCAGATGCTTGATGAGGTAATGCCAAAAGGCGGTCGATGCGCCGAAATCGGAGTTTGGCAAGGTGATTTTTCAGCGGAAATTCTGAATATCACGCAACCACGCGAACTGGTACTGATTGATCCATGGGATTTGCTGGCAGAGAAAACCGAAGAACATACGCATGCCCAGCATGCCAGCGCGCAGAAGATGCAGTCGAAATACGACCATGTCACCCGAACGCTAGGGCGATTGCCCAATTGCATCGTACGCAAAGGCTTCTCTGCAGACGTGCTTGAGACATATCCAGACGGATATTTTGATTGGGTCTATATTGACGGCAATCACATGTATGACTTTGTGCTGGAGGATATTCTTATCTCCGCCCGCAAGGTACGTTCCGGTGGTCTGATCGCCGGAGACGACCTATTTTGGAAAAAGGACGGTCGCATGCACGTTCGTGAAGCAGTCCGCGAGGCAATGCGCCAGCTTGGCGACCGTGCTAAGCAGACCCGTCGCGGCGCGCAGTTTCTTATCCATCTCAGTTGAAAGACGACATTCGCATGACACGCAAATACTCAATTGGCATGCTCTGGGTCGAGGGGCCGTTGAGTTATCTTGAGCAACTCTGTATCAAGTCTTTTCTTGATAACGATCAAGCCGTCCGACTCTATGTCTACGAAGACGTCTCTCGGGTGCCGGATGGCGTTGAGGTACGTGACGCGAACGAAGTTCTGCCAACGACCGAATTTGTGACCCACACGCGCACAGGGAGTGTCGCACCGCATGCGGACAAGTTTCGCTACCGTATGCTGCAGCAGGAACCGAATTTGATTTGGGCGGATACCGATGCTTATTGTAGGCTGCCCTTTGAGACTGAGACAGGCCATTTTTATGGTTGGCAAGAAGAAAATGAGATCAACAATGGCGTCCTGCGTCTTCCGCCCGACAGTCCAACGCTCAAGGATTTGATCGCCTATACAGAGGACCCCTATACCATCGTTCCTTGGCTCCCACGGCATCACAAACGGCGGTTGCGCGCAGCGCAGGCTGCTGGCACACCCTTACACGCAGGTGAGATGCCTTGGGGTGTGTGGGGCCCGCGCGCACTGACCTGGCTATTGCACAAACATGGCGAGGAACGCCATGCCCTTCCACGTCACGTGCTTTACCCGATCAGTTTTCAACGTCGCCGTCGTATGGCGCGTCCCAATCGTGACACTTCTGAGTTCATTCTGGAAGATACCGCATCTATCCATTTTTACGGGCGTCGGATGCGCGATTTTCTCGCTATCGAATATGATGGAATTGCACCGGAAAAAAGCTTGATCGGACAGCTACTTATCAAGCACGACATCGATCCGGGTGCAGCACCGATTGCGAAGAAAAAGCCGCAACCTAGTCCAGACGCGAATACGGCAGGTGAGTCTTCGGATTCATGAATGAAAAGAAGCCTCGACCGCGCTTTCGCGAGATGTTGCCCGATCTACCGCCATTGGCGACACCTCCGGCAGAGATTATCGCGGCCTTTCCAGACATGGTCACCGCGCGCGATGTCCGCAGGTTAGACCTGTTCTTGCGGTACAGTGAATACCTGTTGTTTGAAATTCGTCGACACAAGCTTTTTGGTATCGCGAACCCGCCTCGTGCGAATTTCACCCGGGGATATGACTATTATCCTTCAGATGCGGCACGTATCTTTGCACTGGCAACATCGATCAATCGCTTCAGTCAAAACCATGGCTACCCTCCGAATTTTCTGGATCCGAAGACCGCCACTGAAAAGCTTCTCGTCATGAAGATGTTTGGTGAGATCCCTATCGGACCGCCTGCGGACAAGCTCATGACAGAGCTGTTTGTACCGGACGCAGTACTGCCCCTGCTGAGCCTGACACGTCGGAGCTGGATTGCAACCAAGCCCGGCTTGCCAGTTAACACCGAAATGGCACCCGGACGATATTTTCTGAAAACGAATTTTGGAGCGGGCAACAATGTTGCCGTTCAGTTTCCGATGGACGACGAAGCGCGAGAAGCACTACTGAAAAAGCAAACCACGTGGTTCGCGCGTCGCCATCGGCACGGGTTCTGGGCGGGCGAATGGTGGTATCACACCATTTCACCTCGCGTGTTTGTAGAAGAAGATCTCGCTGACGGCGGACAAGATATTGATGATTGGAAGCTTTGGGTTTTGGCTGGACGTGTGCATATTGTCCAGGTCGATCAGGATCGCTCCACCCAGCATGTTCAACGGATCTATGATCGTGATTTCAATCTTCTCGCGGACGAGCTTTACTATCCCAGCGATCCGTCCCCCGGGCGTCGACCTTCGCAACTTGACGATATGGTCCGTGTTGCAGAAGCCATTGGGCGTGATCTGGAATTCGCCAGGGTAGACTTTTTCATACGCGGACAGAATCTTTATCTGGGCGAGATTACGCTCTGCCCCTTTGGTGCTAAGAAGAAGATGCGCAGTGCCGATCTCGACCGCGACCTTGGGAAAGCATGGACGGGTACACGTCTTTTCCCGAATCCGATCCGTGAAGGGCAGAATTAGTGCTGAGTGCCGATCCGACCGAGGACGAAAGCTTCGCTGAAGCGCTTTGTCGGGAAAAAGGATGGTCCCCAGAGCGGGTTTTCCGTCATCAATATCTGATCACGCCAGAGTCTCAGACAAGTGCAGGTCTACCAACTTGGCATTCTGCCACTGCTGGCAGTTGGACACTTTGGTATGACCCTGACTTGCCCGTCCACCCACTAAAAGACGCGACTGGCGCGTTTTTGGGGCTGCTTTGCGGTGTGGCTATTGGACCCGATGACAATGTGATAGAGGACACGCTGCACCTACCGTTCAAAAATGATGACGCGCTTGCTCTAGATCAGTTTGAAGAACTACTGATGGATTTGCGTGGACGTTACATCACGCTATTGACCTTGCCTGATCGCACTCTGCTCTACACCGATCCTGTCGCGGATATGGGGGCGGTTTACGATCCGGCGTCGCGTCGCGTTGGTTTATCAATGCCAGTTGTGCTTAACCGCCGTTTGGAGCGGGCGCATGGCGTGACGCGACCCAATCTGCTGCTCGGACATGTCCCACTACGTGCAGGCATGACACCCGATGCACATGTTCGGCGGTTGCTGCCAAATCACCGACTGGACTTGCGAACTTTCACAATGCGTCGGTTTTGGCCGAAAATCCCGCCGTTTATGGTTGAGAGTGTCGAGGAAGAAGACTCAATCAGTGCCGCCATTGCTGAACGTTTGGCAAAAAACGTCGCAGCATTTACCAACCATGGCACAAGCGCGATTCCCATCAGTGGGGGGATTGATTCGCGTATTCTGTTGGGGTTGGCAGCGGCTCATGAAGCTCGGCCGACTATCTGTTTCACTCACCGAACGAACTGGATATCAGGATATGATGCCGTTTTGGGGTACCAGATCGCCGATGCCTTGGGAGTGCCATATCGTTTGTTGGATGCTGTTACCCTCAACAAAGATGTCGCATGGGCAGAGGCCGCAAAACTGGAGCGCACCCTCCGATTTGTACGCAGTGGTTTTTCCACGCCTAAGGTACGGGCTCCAACAGCATTAGCCCAACTTATGGTTCCAAAAGTAGCGCTCATTCTGCGCGGCAATGTTATGGAAATGTTGGGTGGCCGGTTTCACCGTAGTTCTGGGATCGCAGATATTGAAGCAGCCTATAATTTGATCTGGGGCCGTGAACCAGCCTCTGATGAAGAACGCCGAATATGGCAAGCTGCCTATTGTGGCTGGCTTGCGGACCTTACGCCCGGCCTTCCAGAAAAGACCGGACTTGATCTGGCTTTTGTTGAGCTGCTCTACAGTCACGCCATTGCGGTAGTCCTTCAGAGCCTGCCGCAAGGGTTTTTTCTAAATCCTTTTGCAGATCGACGCCTCATTGCTCAAACGATGCGCATCTCTTCGCAATCGCGCCGCAGTGGGCAGCTTTATAACAAACTGCTTCGTCATGGGCAGATGCTTCCCAAGCTCCCAAGTCCGAGGGTTCTTGGGAAAGCGGACGCATTGGCTGACAATCGACAGTTGCTCGAATTCCTCAAGCAGAGATCAGCAGATATTGAAGCTTACACACGTGATACTCCGCCCAACCTTGCCGGTTCAGTCAACTAGAGGAGTTACCCATCAAAAGGTTGATGCTAAATAGTGTCGTGGTTCAAAGCCTCCATTGATTAACTGTATGATGAGCAGTCCTTATTGGTTGATAGATACGGCAGCGGTGCGGCTTCGTCTATGACACATCCGTTGAGAAATATTATCCTATTTAGCAACAATGGGTTGCGCTTTTACACTCCGCGCGCGTGGTATGAACCTCTGTCGACTTTGTACGATCCTTGGCCTCGTGGGACTAAGCGTTGACGCCAAACAATAAGCGCCTGCACAAGTCGACTTCTCTGATCGGACGTTTGGGTCTAGTTGGTTTCATCGTTTCGTTTCCATGTTTTGGGAATCCTAGCCTCTCATCTGGGTCACGCTTCTTTTCGCAGTCAATGTTGACCCGGTTCGGTTGTGAGTCTTAGGCGGTCCTACGCCATGGCCTTCGCGCAATGCATTGATCCTGATTCACCAAGAGCGGATAGTCGAGCGGCCGAAGTAAAAGATCACTGTGTCTGCAAAAAAGACGTTCAATCAAGTGGCAGCGAGTGTCTGCTTCGATCCCCGCTGCATACTAGTTGACTGCAGCCGTTGTCTTCGCGTGGCGACTCGGCAAACTAGCAAATAGCTTTTTTCGATCAGGGATCACAGGCGACAATTTAGCTTACCGCCTTCCAATGCGATCCTGATATCAGTGGGTCTGGGTGCTGAAAACCAATTTAAGCCTTAGAAATTGAAAGCTTGCACTGGACATTGTCTTTCTGAACAGGAAAGCATCTTAATAAAGACTGTTTGCGAAAGTGGTCCTCGTTGTAGCAACTTCAAACACGGCCGTGCCAATGCTGCCGGTGATAGAAAAAATGTGGGGGGAACTTATGAAGTATAAATCGATTGCCATTGCCGCATCCATCGGGTTGCTGGCCACAGGGGCATTCGCTGAGACCAAGGTCGGCATGATTACTACTCTGTCCGGTGGAGGAGCCGGCTTGGGGATCGATGTGCGCGATGGTTTCATGCTGGGTATCAAGCAATCCGGGCGGGATGACATCGAGGTCGTCATCGAAGATGATCAACGAAAACCCGATGTCGCCGTGCAGCTTGCTGACAAGATGATCCAGTCGGAGAAGGTGGATATCCTGACGGGCATTATCTGGTCGAACCTCGCGATGGCGGTTGTTCCAGCGGCAACGGCCCAAGGTAAGTTCTACTTGTCGCCGAACGCGGGGCCGTCGGCGCTGGCCGGTCAGGGCTGTCACGAAAATTATTTCAACGTCGCCTGGCAGAACGACAACCTGCACGAAGCAGCTGGCGCCTATGCCAACACAGCAGGACATAGCAACAGCTTCATCCTCGCCCCGAACTATCCGGCGGGTAAGGACGCTTTGACCGGGTACAAGCGGTTCTTCGAAGGCGATCTTGCCGGCGAGATTTACACCGAGCTTGGCCAAACGGACTATGCAGCCGAGATTGCTCAAATCCGCGCGTCCGGCGCAGACAGTGTCTTTTTCTTCCTTCCCGGCGGAATGGGGATTTCGTTTCTCAAGCAATATGCGGATAGCGGGGTTGATCTGCCCGTGGTGGGTCCGGCGTTTTCGTTCGATCAGGGCATCCTTCAAGCCGTCGGGCCCGCAGCACTTGGGATTGTGAATACCAGCCAATGGAACAAGGATATCGACAATCCAGCAAATGCCGCGTTCGTTGAAAGCTTTGTGGCCGAGTACGGGCGGCTTCCGTCTCTCTATGCAAGCCAGGGCTTCGACACGGCACAGTTGATCGTTTCGGCGCTCGGATCGGCTGATGTCTCGGATCAAGACGCGTTCAGAGATGCATTGCGTGCGGCTGAATTCGACAGCACACGTGGCGACTTTGCGTTTGGTCCAAACCACCATCCAATTCAGACTATCTATGCGCGCGAAGTCATTCAGGAAGGGGATGTATTCACCAACCGGATCATTGGTGTGGCGTTGGAAAACCACTCGGACGCCTACGCGGCAGATTGTAAAATGTAATCGGAGGGCCGCCCCCAACTAAATGGCGGCGGCCCGTTTTTGCTCGAACCGTGACTTTCATCCTTATCGCCGAGCAGATTCTGAACGGAATACAGTTCGGCTTCATGCTCTTTCTCATGGCAGCAGGCCTGACGCTTATCTTCGGCGTGATGGGCCTAATAAATCTTGCACACGGATCGCTCTACATGGTCGGCGCTTTTGCGGCTGCGGCGGCCGCTGCGGCGACGGGGTCGTTCTTGGCGGCTGTTGCAGCTGCCATTGCGGCGGCGGCTATGGCCGGGGTTATCGTCGAATTGGCAGTCATTCGCCGGCTCTATGCCCGCGATCACCTCGAGCAAGTGCTTGCGACTTTCGCGCTGATACTGATTTTCTCCGAGGGTACGCGATGGATCTTCGGTTCATTCCCGCTGTTTCTCGATATTCCGAGCTATCTGTCCGGTCCCGTTTCATTGCCAGGCGGCATTCAGTATCCGCTCTATCGCCTCGTGCTCATCCTTGTAGGGCTTTTGGTGGCGGTTGGGCTGTGGCTCTTCATCTCACGGACCCGCATTGGCATTCAGATTCGTGCCGGAGAAAATGACCGCGAAATGATTGCAGCACTCGGCGTTGATATTGGGAGCTTGTACACGTTTGTCTTCGCGCTCGGAGCAGCGCTCGCCGGATTGGCGGGAGCACTTGTAGGTGCTATCCAGTCGGTCCAGATCGGAATGGGTGAACCGATCCTGATCCTCGCTTTCGTCGTTATAGTGATCGGGGGTATCGGGTCCATTCGGGGGGCGCTTATCGGCAGTTTGCTGGTTGGATTGACCGATACCCTGGGCGGCATCTTTCTGCCGGAACTGTTTAAACTGTTCGTGGCACCAGATGTTGCGACGTCGACAGGGTCGGCATTGGCTTCGATGTCAATTTACGTTCTTATGGCTGGCGTGCTGATCTGGAGACCCACCGGGCTGTTCGGGGCGCGCGCATGATCCCGGAAAAAGCACTAAACGCCATTCTCATGAGCCTGCTTCTTTGTGTGCCGCTTTGGGCTTGGGTCTCGGACGAACCCTTCACAATTACGTTGGCGACCCGCGCGGTCATCTTCGCTCTGGCCGCGGTTGGTCTCAATGTCGCGCTTGGGCTTGGAGGGCTCGTGAGCCTCGGGCACGCGGTCTTCTTTGGGATTGGCGGCTATGCGATGGGTATTCTGGCGTTTCACGCTCAGACGTATTCGCCATTGATGGAATGGCCTATCACGATTTCTGGAACCAAGCTCATGCCTGTGATCTGGTTGGTGGCAATACTGTTTTCAGGTGTTGCCGCCTTTATAGTCGGGCTTCTGTCGCTTCGAACTTCCGGCGTGTATTTCATCATGATCACGCTGGCTTTCGGGCAGATGTTTTTTTTCTTTGCAATCAGCTGGCCCGCCTATGGCGGAGAAGACGGCCTTTCCATCTACATTCGAAATTCCTTCCCGGGTATGAACACGCTTGATCCCATACAGTTCTTCGGGATCTGTTTTGCAATTCTGAGCCTAGTCCTTTGGCTAAACGTGCGGCTCGTAAAATCTCCCTTTGGGCTTGCGTTAAACGCAGCGCGGCAAAGTCCCGAGCGGGTGGAGGCGGTCGGGCTTGATCCGTTTCGGCTGAGACTCATCGCATTGGTGATTTCCGGCATGATCTGTGGGCTGGCGGGGGCGCTTTTTGCCGATCTTAATCGCTTCGTCAGTCCCACGATGTTCAGCTGGCAGATGTCAGGTGAACTGATCGTTTTTATAATCCTCGGAGGGTTGGGCCGGACGTTCGGACCGGTCGCAGGCGCGACTCTGTTCGTCGTACTTGAGCACGCGCTTGGAGGCATTAGCGAATATTTCCTATTCTTTTTTGGTTTGCTTTTGTTGGTGGTCGTCCTTTTCGCCCGCGGCGGCCTGTACGGCGTCTTTACGGGAAGGTCTGACCGATGATGCGGCCCGTGTTGGAAGTTGAAGGCCTTACTCGACGCTTTGGCGCCCTGATGGCAAACGACGACGTGACATTGGACCTGAGGCCCCGCGAAGTTCACGCCGTGATCGGCCCAAACGGGGCTGGTAAATCAACGCTCATCGCTCAGATCTGCGGCGGCCTTAAGTCTGACGCGGGTTCGGTTCGCCTTCAGGGCCAGGATATCACTCACGAGACCACTAAAAACCGGGCAAGACTCGGGCTCGGACGCACCTTCCAGATTTCTGCTCTAGCGTCAGAGGACACCGTCTTGCAAAATGCCATGCTGGGCGCGCTTGGGGCCAAAGGCCGACCCTGGCAATTCTTCCTGCCCGTTCTTGGCGACAAAAACCTGCGCGATCACGCGGAGAATGCACTGCGTCGCGTGGACTTGATCGACTTTGCAGACAAGCGAACAGGCGAACTCAGCCATGGTCAGCGCCGACAACTGGAAGTCGCAGTTGCGCTGACCCTAGAACCAAAGGTGTTCATACTGGACGAGCCAATGGCCGGTTTAAGCGCGGAAGGCACGCGGCTGCTCACGAACTTGCTGAGCGACTTGCGAAACCAGGCCCCGATCCTGCTTGTCGAACACGACATGGATGTCGTCTTCAAATTGGCTGACCGAATAACGGTTCTTGACTACGGACGTGTAATTGCCTCCGGATCAGTCGAAGATATTCGCAAAAATCCAGTAGTTCAGCGCGCCTATCTTGGAGAGAACCGATGAGCCTTCTTTCCATATCCGGCCTCGTCGCAAGCTATGGCAAAAGCCAAGCCCTCTTTGGCGTTGATCTGACAATCGAAGCGGGCCAAGTCGTCGCCCTTATGGGGCGCAATGGCGTGGGCAAGACAACCACCGTTCGCGCTATTTGCAGAATGATCGGAAGCAAAGGCTCCATGGTGTTTGCCGGCACCGACATTCGCAAACTGTCGAGCCACCAAGTGGCAAGGTTGGGCATCGGCCTTGTCCCCGAAGGCCGCCGCGCATTTCGCGATCTGACGGTGCGTGAAAACCTCGTAGCTGTGTCCCGGCCTGGACATTGGGATATAGACAAGGTCGTTGCGCTATTCCCGCGTCTCAGCGAACGCGCCGATCAGCTTGCGGGCTCATTGTCAGGCGGAGAGCAGCAAATGCTGGTCATCGGGCGCGCGTTAGTTACCAATCCACGCTTGCTCATATTGGATGAGGCTACGGAAGGGCTCGCACCAAATATCAGGCGCGAAATCTGGGCGACTGTGGAGCAACTGAAACGTGAATCAGGTCTTTCTATTCTGGTAATTGACAAGTCGCTTAGCGAGTTGCGAGCAGTTTGTGATCGAGCGACCATCCTTGAGCGAGGCAGATCGGTCTGGTCAGGCGCAATGGACGATCTCGATAGAGAAATCAGCCAGCGGCATCTCGGCGTTTAGTGATGCGAATGCCCAAGGCTTGACGACTATCGTACGGCCACTAAGCGCATTTGATAGCACGACGCAAAATCAGAATAGCTGTCAAGAAGCAAACCGTATTGATTTCACCTGGGTGGAATAGCTGCTGTGTCTGCAGACTGTGAGTTGGAACAGACACAATTTTTAGCAACGCAGCGAATGGCCGCCAGGCGGGCTGTGACTGCTGCATCGGCAATGAGTGGCGAACCGTCTTTTTTAGGCCATTCCGCACAAGGGAGAGTGTTGCGGAGGACTGCTTCGGTGATGCTGCACTGCGCCTTTGTCCGTCTCGATCAATGGCGGTTCTGGGCCTATCGAAGACTTAATAAAACTAAATAACAAGGGGCTGGGTCGGTGAACTGTCACGCTTTCAGAAGCTTTCCGAAAGGAACTTGTAACAGACGAAAGCAGAAAATTAGCTGCCAACAGGTTTACGACACAACCTCTTTGATCATGTATTATAGTTACTGTGGACCGACGGATGCGTGGCGCAGAGTTTTCTAGGAGCAGGTTGTATTGGGTGCTGACAAAAATGATCGTTGGTGGCTTCTGGGTGCGATGGGCGCAATCCTCGGGGTTATCTTATTGGACGAAACAGCGGTCGGCGTCGCGCTTCCAACAATCAGGGCGGAGCTGGGCCTTTCAGAGATATCTGCTCATTGGGTGGTCAACATTTATCTTCTGACACTGGCCTGTTTGGCGGCGGCAACTGGTCGAATTGGGGACATAATCGGAACTCGGGGTCTCCTGACCACAGGACTCTTCGTTTTGGAGCGGCGTCAGTGGTATCAGGATTCGCTCCAAACGGGCTAACGCTGCTAATCGCGCGCGGCATTCAGGGCGTAGGCGCCGCCGCAATCTTCCCGTTGTCTCTGACGTTGATAGCCTTGTCCTTTGATGGCGCTGAGCGCGGCAAAGCTTTGGGTATCTACGGTGCGATCGGAACATGTTTCTTGGCGGCCGGGCCACTAGTAGGCGGTGCACTGACTTCCGGTCTCTCGTGGCGGTGGATCTTCTGGATCAATCCAGTGGTCGTCACTTGCGTCGCTTTTGTCGTCTGGCGGTTTTGGCGCGATCCTCCAAGACAAATCAAAGAACGTTTCGATTTGACAGGTATGGTGCTGTTGGTATTCGGGCTCTCGCTTTTGGTCTATGGAATAATGCAGGGACCTGACGTTGGTTGGAAACAAAGCAACGTACTTGCTGCCCTGGTGATTGGCGTTCTTGCGCTTGCGATTTTCGTTTTTGCTGAGAACCGGCGAAAGGATCCGCTTGTGGCGGTCTCTCTTTTTCGAGATCCGACCTTCACCGCGTCTAACCTGATTGTCGGAACGGCACAGTACGCCAAGATTGCTACCTTCGTCTTTGGGTCGATGTACCTGCAAACGGTTGAAGGCTGGGGTCCGTTCTGGTCCGGGTTGGCCTTGTTACCTGCCGTCGTACCCACAAGCTTTCTATCGCCAATCGCCGGCAAATTGTCTGATGAGCGCGGAACCCGTTGGCCTGCTCTTGTCGGTTTGGTGTCCATCACCGGAGGCCTCAGCCTGATTGCGGTTGGAATGACGCTGAAATCAACGACGGTTATTTTCCTTGGGTTTGTATTTTTTGGTTCCGCCGTCTCGCTGATGTTTGTTCCATCCCAGCGCGCCGTCACGATGTCGGTCGCGCCCCATATGCAAGGACAGGCGGGCGGGATTGTACTTTCAACCCAATTGATTGGGGGAACAGTTGGCATGGCGTTGTGCAGCACAATGTTGGCGATGACGTCGTCATTCGCAGCGGTGTTCTGGCTGGCTGCCTTTGTGTCTCTGATGGTCCTCATTTACTCCTACTTCGCGATTGACACGCACGAACCAGGGAAACAGGATGCTCACGTTTAGTCAAAACGAGCGACTGCCTTGCCATATACGCCGAGTAGTTTGCCCTAGACAAAGGGTTCCTTTTCAAATTTCGCGACAAGCAAGCTGTCGGCCGACTGCATCGCCCCGTTTGTCCAACCCTGGGATACCGACCATGCTTCATTGCAAATGTGAATGCCCGGAACCGGCTCTTGCATGTAGTCAATGATGTCCTTCGGATTCGCCCCAATTCCCCACAAATGATAGGCAGCGCCCCACGGCTCGCGCCCCCAATTCTGGTAGGTCGCTGCAACGGGTTCGGGCAAGTCGTCACCAAGGTCGTGAGATTTACGGGCCTGGCTCCAAACCTCGTTCACAAGCTTGTCCGATGCTGGCAAAAGCTTGCGCATCGATGGAGCGATAGGGTCTCCGCCAGGTCCGGTTGCTTGATTTATCCAATCATGCGCACCGAATGTCTGCCCTTCGGATAGAGCCTCCCAATATTCTATCATCTCGCCATCGTGATAACTCGCCATCAACAAAGCGTGGCCTGACGTATTGTCTACGCCCCAACGATAAATCTGGCGCGCCGGTAGGTCCGTTATGATACGGCCAACGGAGAGGTTTCGGGGTGTCCACCAATCCTGATCAAACGCGAGATGAACTTTGGCCAATGGTACTTTGTGAACACTCTCCACAGCACGTGCAAAACGCGCATTGTCTGAAAACACTTGGGTGTTGAGTAGTGATGAAAAGGCATTTGGAGGAATTGCCAGAATCACGCGCGCTGCCGACACTTTTGTCCGCCCGGTTTCCGTCTGGAAGGTCAGATCAAAACCCGTATCAGCCCGTCGCCTAAGGTCGACAAGTTTATGTTCTAGATGAAGCGTTCCACCGTTCGACATATAGGCTCTGGTGATAGCTTTGGGGATTTGTTCAAGACCGCCATCAAGTTTGAAGTACTTGGTTTTGTAAGCAAAGTCGCGTTCGAACCAGCTGATTGCTGTTTTGCTGTCCCAATTGGATAAAGGGGAGTTGTAGCCCAGCACATCGCGCATGAAATTATAGGTCTCGCGGCTACGCTGTTGAAGTAAGAGTTCCCACAATCCCGTGTCCTTCAGAGACAGAGCGCCCTCTGAAACCCTCTTGTTTAAATCGTCAATTACGTGTGTCAGAAGGTCTTCTCCGCCAGCTATGATTGCTCGTTCTTGATCACTCAATCCGTAGGGAACGACCTTAGCTTGAGAAAGCTCTGAGAAATGCTGACCGCGCAGGTAGTAGCCGGTGATCGGATACGCAAAATCCTGAAGCTTCTCGCGCCCAACCATATCATCGACGACTTTGAGCGCATGTTTGTCTGTGTGGCGCAACCGCATACCGCCGATTTCCGCGGTTTGAGTGGTCAAATTGGGAAAGTGCAGCGAAAGGAGCCGTCCCCCAAGCCGATCTGTCGCTTCAAAAACACCAACTCTTGTTCCGGGGGCTTCGCTTAATCGCATTGAACAAAATAGTCCGGCCACGCCGCCGCCCACGATTGCAATATCCAGGTCCGTTGTCCCGGTTTGCGCCTGAACTAACGGTGCCGAGAGTGCAAACGCAGTGGCGGCGCCAGCTTGGTTGAGGAAGGTTCGGCGTGTCGGCATTGTGGTTTCTCGGGCTGCAAAGGACAAAGTGCCGTAGGTTCGGGCATATGAAATAGTCAGATTAATAGCTTCATAGTGGCCACTTTGGTCCTTTTATCAAGTTTTCCGAGACTAGGTCGCGAAAGTCGGGAGTGGCTTACGCTCCGATCTTCAAACATCAAGGTGGCCAAAATCAAACGGAGCCTTCCAGATTTCCACTTTAGGAAAGCGGTGATACAATATTGCGGAGTGGGATGGATGTCGCCTTTGGGCCGTCCTCTGGAGCCGCCCTTCAGTCTAGATTTCAATGGCTTCGGCGATGACGAGGGCATCCTCAAGTTCGCCGCCCAGGTATCTGACGGTACTATCCATCTTCGTGTGGTCTAGAAGGAGCTAAACAGCTCAGCGGTTCTTGTCTTTTTGTAGATCTGCGTGGCTTTGGTTCATCGCATTGAATGTTTGCCATACGCGCTCGCTTCAAGACCGACCGACGTGACCCAATTACGGACGATCCGTGCAGATTGGCGGGTCGAAATGTGCAGCCGTTCATCAAACCGACCTGGCCAAAGGTATTCTGAGCCGACCATGAGTTCGTCTTCCATCCACTTCTCTAAAGAGGTGCGAGTGCCTTCAGAAATCTCAAATCGAACTGGCTTCTGGGTCTTGCTCTGCAAGACGGATACCCGTTCCTTCATCTGTCCAAATGCCATGACATCGACGACCTTGATTTTTGCAATGTCAAATCCACGCAATTTGCTGTCGATCGCCAAGTTGAGCAGAGCGAGATCGCGGTGGTTCTCAGCCAGCTCAAGCCGGGCCCGAATTGCCCAGACGTGCTTTGGTTTCCTTGGTCGCTTTTGACCGACGATGCGGCCCTTGCTCCATGCAGGGCGCAGTGCGCGAATGGCTGGTAGGTTTGGTGTTTCCATGACTGATCCTCCGTTCCGCCATGCTCTCCCACAACGACAACCCGACGTTGCCCGGTCCAGCATATCAAGTGATGCTGCGCTGCCTCTGGAGTCAGCTTCGAGCCCTATTTCACCCATGGTGAGTTGAAGGCCAATGTCCCCTTATTGGTAGTGTAGGCTTACCCGGGCCGGGTTTATGCCTCCCCACCCACAGACGACGCTATCGTGCTACAGCTTTTGCAGCAACATCGTGTCGCGAATGAGAATGGCGCCATCAAAGCGATCTCAAACTCGCTGGCGACGGGCGAAGACACCCTGACACCCGAGCGCTTAGCACAACTCCACCAAGACGTGCTCACCATTCATTGCGACACAGACGGTATCGTTCCAATGGTTGCCTCAGAGGACTTAGTTGACCTTCTGGCAAACGCACAACGATAGCGGACTAAATGTGTTGGTCATTGGCCACAAGTCGAGGCGCCAGACGACTTACTAAATGCCATTTTGGAGCCACCAGAAATAGAGTGAGGTTGGCTTCACAACTCGGCGGTACTATCGCGAAAGCCGCGTGTTGATGGCCAATAAAAACGGGACTTTGTCAAAGCACTCGTACGTTCAGTGGTTGTTTTGCCTGGTCTGCCTGTGTTTTTGCCCAACCTTAGATTTGTGCTCGCTGCGAACGGCAGGTTCGACGGGCTGCGCCGCAGCAAGGAGATTATGGGCTGAATTTCCGAAAAGGGCCGTCCTCATCGGAGCTCGACAGGTCGAGTGAGCGTATGCTGCACCGCCTTCTGGTCTGCATGGAGCCCAAAGTAGCCTATGCTGCAATATACTCAATGGTCAGATAAGCGATGATTGGCGACTATAGTTGCAGCTCAAACTGAGTTGGTGCGCTAGGTCATTGTGCGCGCACCAAGCCCAACCGGATCAGATCACAGTTCCACAACGACTTTTCCGACCGCAGATCCATTCGTCAGGTGTGCGTAAGCTGCGCCGATATCGGCAGACCCGAACGTATGTTTGTCAACAATCGGTTTAAGCGCGCCTTCATCCGCAAGAACTGCCAGTGTCCGCAAGATGTCGCCATGGGTTTTTCGTCCCACATTGTGCATCATCGGGATCAACATGAAGACGACATGCAGAGACAGGCCTTTGAAATGCGCAGGCGTCAAATCGATCTCGACCATCGCGACCGTTGAGGCAACTTGACCATTGAGTTTGGCGGCGGCGAATGAGTTTGTCATGTTCTGCCCGCCAACGCTATCAAACACTACATCGAAGCCCACACCGCTGGTGTGCTCAGCCACGTAGTCCTGGACCTTTTGCGTTGTGAAATCTACCGGCCGCGCGCCCAGCTCTTCGATCAGGGCCATCTGTTCCTCGCCACGACCAGTCGCGGACACGTTGGCACCAAAATGGCGGGCAATTTGGATGGCAATGTGACCAACGCCACCAGCACCGCCCTGTACCAGCACGTTCTGCCCTTCGCCAACACCGGCACGGGTCAGCCCTTCATAGGCGGTGATGCCGACGAGAGGTAGCGCTGCAGCTTCCCGCATGCTCAGCGTCTTGGGTTTGTGTGCGATCAGGCGCGCGTCTGCGTTAATGTACTCCGCCAAAGCGCCCAGGAGATCCATCAATCCTCCAGCGCAACCGTACACCTCATCGCCTATGGCAAGACCTGTCACACCGTCGCCAATCGCAACAACCGTGCCGGCAAAATCCATGCCAAGTACGGCGGGCAATTGAGGGGACAGAGGCAGGTCCGCGCCCATGCTTCGGATCATTGTGTCGACGGTGTTGACGCTGGTCGCGGCCACTTTGACGACAACATGGCCGGGTGTCGCGACCGGGTCGGGAATTTCAGCAAGCTCGAACAGCGCATCGGGTCCGTAAGAGTTGAGAACCATTGCTTTCATTGGGATTTTCCTTTTGTGAGATGCTGTCAGGCCCACGTCGGAACCACGCACGCCTGACGAGATTATTGTCTTGGGGGTGGTCAGTTGATGTCCTGCACCTGCATCACCAGATCGCCCCATTTGCGCTGGTTCTCGATGTCGTGTTCCAAACCTTGTTCATCCGCGATCGTGAAACGTTTGACCGCTGGAGTTTTGCTGGTCGCCTGATACAGCCAATAGGCTTCGGCCTTCAGCGCCTCATCAATGGGCTTGTCGATGGATTCATAGACCATCTGCTTGCAGGCATTGATCGACTCTGCAGGGAATTGTGCGATGCGTTCGGCCAGCGCGGTTACATACGGGCCGATTTCATCCGGCTCCAATGTCTTGTTGATAGTTCCCAGACGTTCGGCATCATCCGCGTCATAGTCTTGTGCGCTTAGGATGATCTCAAGCGCTTTGCCAAGACCGGTTTGACGGGCCATACGCGAGGCGCCACCTCCGCAGGGCAGGATGCCCATTCCGACCTCCATCTGCATGAACTTGTACTTTCCCCGCGCGGCAAAGCGCATATCCAACGCCAAGGCCAGTTCGTGCCCGCCACCGCGCGCAAACCCTTCCAGCTTTGCAATGGTGGCCTGTGGCACCTTGCTGATCCGTTCGCAAACTGATTGCAGGTCCAAAAGCTGAGCGTCCTCGCGGGACACGGCTTCGTTCGACATGTCCTTGAGTAGTTCGGTATCGTAGTGGCAGACCCAGATTTCCGGATTGGCCGATTGAAAGATCACGACCTTGGTGTCGCGGTCCCGCTCTAGCCGCATTGCCAGACTGTTGAGGTCGGCCAGCATTTCCTGGCCTTGCACGTTCACGGAGCCAAAGTTGAAGGTGACCGTGGCGATACCGTTCTCGACAGTTACGTCAAAGGTTTGAAAGTTCTCGTATTTCATCAGGCAGTCCTTTCTTTGGCCTCGACGCAGCACGCGTGAGGGGTAGGGGAGTGTTAAAAGTTGAAGTGCGCGGCGTTTGCGCGCCGGGATGGTCAGCCCGTCTGGCTGATCAAGTCTTTGATGGTGCTCATGACGTCGGCAGCGTGGTTTTCGTCAAGCGCTGCGGCATGGGGATCAGCGAAGGCCCCACTGTCATTGTCGAAATAGGCTCCTGACGCGTCCGCAAACCGCGCACCTAAGGCCGCGTCAATCAAGATATCAGCGCCGATGTTCATATCGTTCCCGGCCAGGCCAAAGCCTTCTTTCACCATTTTTGATGCCAAAAGAGATCCGGGATTCACGGCGACCATCACAGGGACATTCGACAGCGATTTGGACCATTCGCGGGTCCAGATGGTGATCGCCAACTTGCTTTGGGCGTAGGCTTCTATGTCAGCCAGTGGCACATTGCCCTGCATGGCCTTGAGGTTTACCGGGGCCTGTGCCGCCGATGACAGATTCACGACCCGCCCGTCAGCAGGAATGATCGGCAAAAGCAATTCGGTCAGCAGATACGGTGCAAGCGTGTTCACCACAAAGCGAATGTCTTGACCATTTTCAAGCACGGCTTGCGGGGCTTTCAGCACACCTGCGTTATTGATCAATACATCCAGTTTATGATGCTTCGCCCGAACGTTTTCGGCCAGTTTTCGAACCGCGGACAGATCGCTCAGATCAGCGGCATAGGTTTCGACGTCCCCGCCGACGGCGGCAGCCGCGCTCTCCAATTTGGATGCACTGCGTCCATGGAGGAGCACTTTATGCCCATCGGCAGCCAGCTTCTTCGCTGTCAGTAGGCCAATGCCGTCGGTTGAACCTGTAATGAGAATAGTCTTGGTCATCGGTCTGATCCTTCAGGAAAAGTCAGGCAGCAGAGTATCCGCCAGATGTTCGAGGGTTGTGTCGATTGGCGCTTGATTGAACCTTAGGTTCAGCGCGACGTGATTGACCCCGAGCGTTTCAATCTCGCGCAGATAACCGCGAAGGAAGTCGGTGCCAGATTGAAACCCAAGATGGATCGGGCGCGGAGGTGCAGAAGGGTCGGCAACAACATCGACATAGAGCGATTGCATAACAGGCTTATCCGGTTGACCTGCCGCCTTCAAACGTCTGCGGTAGGCCGCGATGACTTGACCCTGAGCCGCCGCATTGCGCGGATATGTCATCCAACCATCTCCGTTCTGTGCTACCCAATCAGGTGATTGTTGGCTGCCACCGGTTATGAGCATCGGCAGGCGCGTTCCATGCGGCTTAGGCAATAGATCAATCCCGCCATTCAGTTTGCCCTGTGCTTTTTGATGCGTCGGGTAAGCCGATCCAACGGCGCGGATGTACTCAACACTATCTCGGAAACGTGCCCCGCGATCTTCAAAGCTCTGGTTCATCGCCGGGTACTCCTCGGGCCGGTCGCCGGACGCGACACCCAAAAGTAACCGCCCGGCAGAGAGCACATCTGCCGTCGCTGCTGACTTGGCGACATGAGCGGGGTGACGCAATGGCAGGATCACGCTCGACGTTCCAAGCGCAATCCGATCCGTCGCCGTTGCCAATGCCCCCAGATAGACAAATGGATCGAAAACCTGCCCGGGGTCGCCAAAGCTTGGAACATTGAAGGGCACGTCCCGCAGCCAAAGTGCTGCGAACCCAAGCTCCTCGGCTTTCTGAGCCGCTTCCAAATGCCCTAGTAGCGTCGGTTCTGCCCCGACGGCATAGGCTTCGAGAGGCAATACAAGGCCGACGCTCAGTCGTCCGGGACGGAACACCTGGTTGTAGGCCAAATTGATTTGCTCAAACCCAGCCGGCTGCGTTTCATCCAACATGTCTGACCCTCCATTAAAAGCGCACCAAAGTGCGGCTTTCGATGCTTTTGCGAATGGTAGTGATGTTTGGATCCTCGACCATATCGAGTGCGCTATGAGCAATCGAAGCCAGGCCTTGATTGTCATAGATGTTGAAGACCGCGACCTCATCCGGTGTCATCTTGGATTGATAGATCCACTCATGTTTGGGGTTTCCCGCCAGCCCCATGATTTGCCCCACGCGGTCAGAATAGATCAGGTCCAGTAGAATCCAGTCAGACGGGTCGACAGACGACGGCCGTACAAAGCCCAGGGGTGCCGAATTGATCACGTGCTCTAAAGGACGCCATACGTTGACAAAGGCAAAATGACCTTGCGCCCACTCCGCTGCGGTCTCGGCGCCCAGCAAGTCGACAAGCCGCTGTTCGGCTCCGTCCTTGCTGTAATCGCTATGAACATTGCGCGCCGGTTTACGTATTGCTTCGGGATCGTCCACCCGAACAGTGTGATCAAAAACCACGACCTCTCTGGCACCAAGCATGTCCTGCAGCATGGCCTTGAGCTCCGCATCGTAAATCGGTTTCCAGCTGTCGCCTGCAAAGTCTCGGACCTGCGTTTCAAGTGGCATGATTTCAACGGCATCACACGCAAAAGAAACCGACGAGGTCGTTGCGCGGTTGTCTGTTAGCACAACGGATGTTGCAACAAGTTCAGGGGAAATCAGGTTGCCAGCGACCCCGCCAACATCAAGCTCAAAAGCTTGCCGGTAGGATTTGTGAACATGGTAGTTGACCGTGGCCGTCTTTGTCATTTGCGCCTCGTGCCTAAGCTCAGCTGTCTCTGAGAAAGGGATTTAACGTCGATCAAATTGCAGATAAACTGCCCATTTATGTATTGATAATTCGGATAATGAACATAATGGGCTTAGACACAGACGCGCTTCGATTGTTTATAAGGGCAGCAGACATGCTGAACATCAGCGCGGCGGGGCGTGATCTGGGCATGGCCCCAGCGGTCTCCAGCGCAAGGCTTGCCAAGCTGGAGCAGAACCTCGGTTTCGAGCTATTGCACCGCACGACGCGTAAAGTGTCGTTGTCGGTGGAAGGAGCGGATTTCCTGCCCTTCGCCCGTGAGATCATTGCGCAGGAAGAGGCTGCATTTGCTGCTTTGGGCAAGCAAACGACAACGATCAAGGGGACATTGCGTTTCGCCGCGCCAAGCAGTTTTGCACAGCTCTACATCGCGCCAATCCTGCCAAAGTTTCTTGAACAGCACCCCGATCTCACGCTCGATCTGCGCCTGTCCGATGTGCAGTTCGATCTGATAGAAGGAAGCTATGATCTTGCACTCAGGAACGCGCCACTTGTCGACACCAGCCTGAAGGGCCGCAAACTCGCTGATGACCAGCGAATTCTGTGTGCCGCGCCTCACTACCTCGACACGCACGGCGTTCCTGAAACACCAGTCGATTTGACAAACCACCGTCTGATCGCTTTCCAAAACCTCCAACCGCGTTCACTGACAGGACCGGCAGGCGAACAAGCTATTTTCGATCCCGCATCAGCCAAAGGCCAATTGATTATCGATGACGGTCAAAGCCAGGTTCGCGCCACACTAGCCGGAGCCGGTATTTCTTTGAATGCTCGATGGAGCGTGCATGACCAACTGAAGTCAGGTCGTTTGGTACGCGTTCTTCCAAACTTTGAGGTTAGTGAAGACATTGTCTTGTGGTTGATCTATCCCAAGTCCAACGTGCTGTCACCTAAAGTGCGTGTTTTCATGGACTTTCTGGTTGCAGAGATTGGCGCAAATCCCCCTTGGGAAACGTGAGCTCAGATAGAATTTAGCGCGCTGTCACGCATCTAACCCCAATGTCGGAGACAGGCATTGAGCTGACATGCCTCATCCAATCGCAAAAGTCTGGTTTGTCCGCGATACGAGTTGGTACATTTCCAGACCTTGCGCTTGCAGTGAATGGCGGCTCTGGGCCGCCAGCGCCGACGGCCCGAAGTTGTTAAATTTCAATGACCTCGGCGATTGCGAGCGCATATTTAAGTTCGACGCCCAAGTGTCGGACTTTGCCGTCCATCTTGGTCTGTCCAAGCAGAAGCCGAACCGCCCGCAAGCTGCCGGTCTTCTCGTAAATCTGGGTTACCTTTGTTCGCCTTATCGAATGCGTGCTGTAGGCACTCGCCTCAATACCGATTGATGTGACCCAATCGCGGACGATCCGTGCATATTAGCGTGTCGAGATATGAAGACGCTCATGGAAGCGGCCCAGCCAAAGGTACACTGAGCCGACCATAAGTTCATTCTCCATCCACTTCTCAACTGAAGCTCTGGTTCCTTCTGATATTTCAAAGCGTACAGGTTTCTGGGTTTTGCGTTGCAGAACGGACGCGCGCTCCTTGATTTGGCCAGATGCCATGACGTCCACGGCTTTCATCTTCACCAGGTCACAGCCTCGAAGCTTGCTGTCGATTGCCATGTTGAACAGCGCAAGGTCGTGAAATATTTTGCCAATTCAAGGTGTTCACGGATTGCCCAGACATGCTTTGGCTTCGATGGTCGTCTCTGAGCGACAATGCGGCCTTTGTTCCATGCAGGGCGAAGTGCCTGAATGGCTGGTTGGTTTCGTGTTTCCATGACTGATCATCCGAGCCACCATGCCCTAAGCAACGACAACCCAACGTTAACGAGGGACCTTGTCACAGGATTGCTGCGCTACCTCCGAGGTCTGCTCCGAGACCAAAATCACCGATGCTGCAGATGGAGCAAACTGCCCCAAATCACGCGAGGCTGCGGTTCTGGCGGAATTGATGGAATCTCCTTACAAGGCTGGCAGTCCTTCGTTGCATGCCAATTTGGCGGATTGCTGAAACTGGGGGAATGCGTGAATTGATTTTTCGGATCACGTTGACCAGTTGAATCCCATCTAAAGCAGGTACCGCTCTAACACATGACTTGAGGCCTAAAGTCGGTTTTCCTTCTTTTCCAGAGAGAAGAGCACACAATCAAAGCGCGAGATCAAACACGTTACCCTTAGTTGTTGCTTCAGGCATCCGCACCTATCAAATCGCTGGCCCTTTCGCCGATCATGATGGCTGGCGCATTGGTGTTACCACTGACGATTTCCGGCATGATTGAGCAGTCGGCCACACGCAGGTTAGCTATACCATGTATTTTTAGTTTTGCATCTACGACCGATGCTTCGGTGCTTCCCATCGCGCAAGTGCCGGTAGGATGATAGATGGATGCGGTGTTTGATCTTACCCAGTCCAGCGTGCCTTCATAGTCGTCGCAACTCAGCTGAGCAGTTGGCCGAAATTCCTCTGAAATCTTTGAGGCCAAAGGATTATGCTTGGCTATTCTGCGGGCGATGTTCACCCCGTCAACAATGGTTCGGCAATCCGTTTCAGTGGACAGATAGTTCGGTATAATTTTGACATATTTAGAGGGATCCGGGCCGTTCAAGCGTAGCTCCCCCCGGCTTTCAGGGCGCAGTTGGCAGACCGACATGGTAAAGGCTGAGAACGGATGAACACCCTCGCCAGGGCTGTCGGCGGACCAGGGCTGAACGTGAAACTGGATATCGGGGGTTTCTACATCCTCGCGGGTTTTCATGAACCCGGTGGCAAGGCTGGCGGCCATGGTCATAGGACCAGCACGGAACAGTGCGTATTTCAGGGCGATACGCGCCTGATTGAACAGGCTGCGGACTTCATCATTCAGCGTCGGCTCATTGCATTTGAACACGAGCCGGGCCTGCAAGTGATCTTGTAGCCCTTTGCCGACACCGGGCAGGGCGTGCAGGGGCTCGATGCCGTTTTCTTTCAGGTGGTCCGGGTCTCCGATCCCTGAAAGCATCAGGATCTGTGGCGAGTTTATCGCTCCGCCGGACAGAATGATTTCACGCCGGACGGTCAGGGATTTTTCTGCGCCAGAGCGATCCCGGTACACCAGTCCGGTTGCTTTTTTTCCCTCCAGAACCACGCGCGTAACGAGTGCATTTGTAATGATGTTTAGGTTTTGTCGATCCCGGATGGGTTTCAGGTAGGCAACGGCAGCGCTGCACCGGCGGCCATTGCGGGTGGTCAGTTGGAAATACCCCACCCCCTCTTGTTCCGCGCCGTTGTAATCGGGGTTGAACGGATAGCCCGCCGCCTGCGCTGCGGCCACCCACGCGTCACAGATCGGGCGTTGAATACGCATATTGGATACGGACAAGGGCCCACCAACGCCATGGAACTCGTCTTCACCTCGCTCCTGGTCTTCGCAGCGCTTGAAAAGGGGCAGGACATCGTCCCAGCCCCAGCCCTCATTGCCCATTTGCCGCCAGCGATCATAGTCCTCTTTCTGCCCACGAACGTAGAGCAAACCGTTCAATGAGGACGACCCGCCCAGCACTTTACCACGTGGCCAGTCGATGGATCGACCGTTCAGCCCAGGATCAGGTTCGGTGCGATAACACCAATCGACCGATGGGTTGTGCATGGTTTTGAAGTAGCCAACGGGGATGTGAATCCATGGGTTGGTATCGCGGCCACCTGCCTCAAGTAACGCGACGGTCGTGTTAGGATCAGCGCTCAGCCGGTTGGCAATGACGCAGCCAGAAGACCCGGCGCCCACAACCGCATAATCCACTTCCATGACTGCCTCCTCCTCACGCCGTCGAAAAAACTCTATGCAAGATGCAAGAAATATACTAGTATTTTTTGATACAAAACGTCTCAATAATTGCGATCAGGGAGGTAAGCAATGGAGATCGGTAAGAAACTAAGTGGGATTTCGCGGCGGGATTTCTTCCGCGTGGCTGGCCGTTACGGTATGAGTTCGACTCTGCTGGCAGCGGGTGGGTTTGGTGGAGCGATGAGCTTGGCCAACCTGGCGCAAGCGGCTGAATCCACGTATGAAAAACGGTTCTCAAAAGAGCCCAAGCACACGCTGAAGTTTGGCGCTTCAGGCTTCAATACTCGCAACCTTCTGATCGAACGTGCCGGTGCTATCGAGTTTGCGCGCGATCTTGAAGAGCGCACAGATGGTGAGATTCGGATCGAGTTCATCGGCGACAATCAGATCTGCGGACAGCTTAGCTGTGTTGAAAAAACCCAGCAGGGAATCGTTGATATCTACGCCGCTTCGACTCAGAACTCGGCTGGCGGCGCGCCGTATCTGAACGTGTTGGACTACGCCTATATGTTCCCAAGCCGCGCGGCGCAGTACCACTTCTTCTACAGCCCTGCGAGCCAGCGCATTCTCCGCGACCCCCTGGAGAAACGGCATGGGCTGAAGTTCCTGTTTACCCATTGCGAACTGCGCGGCCTGCAAATGGGCTCGACCTTTGCGGACAAGCCCACAGTAACCAAACTGGAAGAGCTGTTCGGCACCAAGAACCGCGTGACCGGCACGCAGTTGGGCCGGATTGCAATGCAGTTGCTGAACCTGAACCCGGTTCCGGTGGCCTGGGAAGAGACACTGGACGCTCTGAAAACAGGCCTGATTGACGGGGCTGAAACTTGGGCCTCTGCTGTGGCTTACGCCAATATGGCGCCGGTGGTTTCGCAGTCGGTGAACCTTAAGTTCTTCTGTGGCACCGAGCATACCTCGATGTCGGCCAAGGTCTTCGATAGCCTCGGAGGCGAGTTGCAGGACGCAGTGATGGAGTCTTCCTACTTCACTCAGGCGTTGATCCAAGGTGCGAATGAGGCTGCGTTGTTGAACACAGTTGGCTTCTCGGAGCCGCAGCTTCCCAACACGATCTTTGCCGAAAACGGTGTCCGCCCGGCCTTCTTGCCGGACGATCAGATCAAACTGGCTGAAGAGATGTGCGCTCCGAACTACAACCCTGAGCCTTGGGCGCAGTGGCGTGAACGCCTGAATAAATGGGCAGGCGGCATTGATACGTATCAGGAAATCTACGACATCGCGCGTGAAATTCCGGCCGATACCCTGCCGGAAAACGTCGAGCCGCGTCGTTGGTGGATGGGTCAAGCCTGATAAGCTTATGTGAACCGGCCCTTATACGGGCCGGTTCCAAAAAACACACCGACTGGGAGGACGGGGTACATGTCGTTATGGGCAGACATAGGCGCGATCTTCAGCGCCTTTCTCAGCCAGGATTCGTTCGAGATTCAATCCGCTCTGGAATCTGACGCTGCTTGGGTTCTGGGTGCAGTGGCCTCTGCACTTGGCGGGTTTCTGGTCATGCTGGTCTATCGAAAGGTGCCCTTCATAGAACGCCATCTGGAACGATCGGTGATGGTTTATTCCTATCTTGCCATTGCACTGATCATTTTCTGGGGCGTGATCGACCGCTTCGTGTTTAACGACCAAGAGCCATGGTCAACGACCATTCCACCTCTGCTTTTTATGGTCATGGCGTGGTTCGGGGCGTCTTACAACGTACGCCTTCGCACGCATCTGAGTTTCAGTGAATTCCGCACTGCGATGCCGAGGGCAGGGCAACTCACTTGCCTGATCCTTGATGCGGTTCTGTGGTTTATCTTCGCGGTGATTGTCATTGTTACCACAACCCGACTGGTCGCCCTGTCTGCGTCAAATTTCCAGATCGTACTGGGTACCGACAACGTCATGCAGTGGTGGTTCCTTCTTGCTGCTCCTCTGTCTTTCTTCTTGATGGTCGGGCGCGTGTTTCAAAACCTCGCGGATGATCTGCACAATTGGAAAACAGGCGAGCCGCTCATCAAGCAGGCCGTGATCGGAGCAGACTAATGACAGATGGAACCATGGTCACACTGATCTCGCTTGGGGTCACTTTTCTATTCATGCTGGGCGTACCGGTTCTGCTGGTCATCGGCTACTGGGTCATCGGTTGTTCCTTTGTCCTTGGCTTGACGCTCGACAATATGGGCGCCGAGTTGCTGAACGTCTTCAACAAAGGTTTCGCTTTGCTGGCGATGCCGCTGTTCATCCTGACAGGAGACCTGATCAACAAGTCCGGCATCGCGCGGCGTCTCAGCGACTTCGCCTATGCCTGTCTGGGCTGGATACGCGGCGGGCTGGCGATGGCCTCTTTGGGGGCGTGCGGGTTGTTCGCCGCTATTTCGGGCTCGAACTCGGCCACGACCGCCACCATTGGTTCCATGCTGCACCCAGAGATGGTTAAGGGCGGTTATGACGAACGGTTCAGCGCGGCCACTGCGGCGGCGGGGGGCACGGTGGGGATTATCATTCCGCCTTCGATTATCTTCATTGTCTATGGGTTCCTGATGAACCTGCCGATTTCGGAACTGTTCGTCGCGGGTATTCTGCCGGGTGCGTTGATGGTCTTTGGAATGCAGTTTGCCTGCTGGATCATCTGTCGCATGAACGGCTGGGGCCACTTGATCCCGCTGCAACTGAACCGGGTGCTGAAAACCGCGTTCGGTGCATGGCTGGGTTTCTTCGCCATCGGGCTGGTGCTGTGGGGCATCTATACCGGTAAATTCTCACCCACCGAAGCGGCGGGTGTGACCGTTGGCTTCTGTGTGATCGCCGGGTTGGTCAGCTATCCGATCAACCGGATCATGGGCGCACGGAACGATATTCCACCGACCGAAAAAAGCTATGCCGAGATGTTCGTGGTCGAAGGCTTTACGATCCCCGAGATCCCCTCAATTGTGATCCGATCAGCCCAGATCACAGGTATCCTCGCCCCGCTTATCGCAATTTCAGTGGTGATGCAGCAAATCCTGTCGCTGCTGGGGGCGCAAGAAACCATTGGGAACTTTGTAACCTCAATGGGCGGCTACCACGCTGTTCTGTTCACCTCGATGGTGATCGTCTTCTTCTCGGGGATGGTGTTGGAAAGCTTGCCAGTGACGATCATCCTTGCGCCAATCCTCGCGCCAATCGCGGCTTCGGTCGGGATAGATCCGATCCATTTCTCGGTGATTTTCCTGGTGGGCGCGTCTATCGGCTTTATCACTCCGCCCTACGGTTTGAACCTCTATGTGGCATCAGGAGTGACGGGTGTACCCTACTTCCGGCTCTTGCGATACACGGTGCCTTATCTGGTTGCTTTGCTGTCGGTATGGATCTTGGTGTCGCTTGTGCCCGATCTGGCCTTGATCCTGCTGCCAAATAACTAGAATGTTGCGGGATGGCCGAGACGGAAACACAAGATAAAGAAACTCAGATCCCGACCAACCTGCGCCTTCTTCTCATCCTCGAGGAGGTGGCGCGGCGCGGGGTCGCCGTCAAACCATCGGACCTCATCGAGACATTGGGACTGGCGAAGCCCACAATCCACCGTTTGTTGCAAACCGCAGAGGCCGAAGGTTTCCTGCAACGAGATCTGGATGGCCGCTCTTTTGGTCCTGGGCACAGGCTGCGGTCGCTTTCGGTCAATACCATGTCTGCCGAACACCTGCGCACGGCACGTTTGGCGATCTTGCGCAGCGTCGCTGAAAAGGTTGGTGAGACGTGCAACTTGGCCATTCCGGACCGGGAGGGCATGATCTACCTCGACCGGGTTGAAACGAAATGGCCGCTACGCATCCAATTGCCAATCGGTACTCAGGTGCCGTTTCATTGCACAGCGAGCGGCAAGATGTACCTGTCTACCTTGCGTAAGAAGACGTTGGACGGGTTTCTCTCTGCCGGCAATTTACAACCGCAGACCGAAAAGTCCCTAACGAAGCCTGATGCGCTACGCGAGGAAATACGCGGAATCGCTGAGAATGGTTACGCGACAGATGATGAGGAATTCATGGCCGGAATGACGGCCATCGCTGTGCCCGTTCGTGATGGACAAGGCAGATTGGCAGGAACACTTTCGGTACATGCCCCAACCCAACGTCACGACGTCAACAGCCTGCTGTCCTTTCTGAGCATCCTGCAAAAAGGCGCTCGTGAGCTCTCGGAAATGTTAACTGACTGATTTCTGCTCACGACTACATTCAAATTTCTCGTCAAATCAGACTAAGAGTGACTATTTCAAGCCGGCTGAAGAACTAAACTGTCTGCCAGTATCATTCGCCGCGTCACCGCAGGTTGGTTTGAGCCCAATGTCCCTTATTCTGCAATTTACCCCAACTTCAGCGAAGCAAAGTTAGGTGAAATCAATTCGCCGTTCAAACTGAGGTGGTGCGCAAGGTAATCATGCGCGCACCAATCCCAGCCGTTGGATAAGTCGTGGAGAACGGGGCAGGGGCTCATGCTGCGCCTTCTCCAGGTTCTACAAAGAGCCCTTGGCGGTCATTGCTATGTTTCGCTGCGTGCGCTCGCCGCATGAAAACTATTGAATCTGTGAAGTTGCGGGCGCTGCTGTGCGGCGGGCAAGCTGTTCATAGATGTTTGGCGCAGCGAAACTGGGCAGGGCAATTCATAGGTCGAGGACACGGTGGACGTTCAATCGAGTTTGCAACTGGTCGAAAAGCGAGGAGTGCGTCGCATTACCTTCTTCATTCTTCGCGTCATAAGATGAAACAAATTGGTAGCGTGTACATCGAGTGTTCTTCTCATTTTCAGGCGGTTGTTTAAAGCCTCAAGGCCTCATTGAAACCATCGAGTATTAATGAGGTTTCGCAAACTCGTGTTTTATTGGTACGTTCAAGGCACCAGTGGCGCTTGCGAATTGAAAATCGGGGCTGTGGGCTAACCATGCGAAAGTTCTTTGCATTTGTCATATGCATACTCGCGTTTGCGATACCGCATGTCTTGCATGCTTGCGCTGTTTGTACCGAACTGCCAGAAACAACCATTTCCGATCAAATACGAGCCGCAGAAATCGTTGTATTGGCGGGTCCATCCCAAGAAAACCCGTTCGAGTATTCGACTCGACGTATCTTTAAGGGGAACAACGAAGAACTACGAAACGCTCCTAATATTCCTTTTCTCATAGACAGTGTTACGCGGCGAGCATTCCGCGCTGATCCAACGACAACGGTTCTGCTGACATATGGACCAGAAATCAACGACAAGACTGGGCGCGATTTTTCGCGGGCTTGGCGGCGCATCTTTGTGATGAATTCGGATAGAAGTGAGTTTCTCGAAAAACTTCAAAGCAATAGTGAGCTATGGCATTTGGGAGAAACGGACAACGCCGCACGCGTTTCGTTCTTTTCTGACTATTTGTGGCACCGGGATCAAGCTCTGCATGACTTGGCTATGGTTGAAATTGGGCGTTCAGACTACGCCTATTCGCGCCCGATTGGCGACAGGGTTTCAACCAGCCAGATTTTGGATGAGTTGAATAACTTGAACCGCTTTGTCTACTGGCCCGTTGCTATTCGTCTACTGGGGCTACAAAACGATCCACAGGCACGTTCGATTGTCCGCTCTCGCTTTGCCAAGGCCTTGAAGTCAGGTGGTTTGCATCTCCATGAGTGGGCGCGCGCTGGCATAGAGGCAGACGGGGTATACGCGATCAACGAAATTGGTCTCGCGCTCAAGGGCCCCAGGAAGACGCTGGATGACAGGAAAGCTCTGGTTCGGGCATTGTCCGATGCTGGATCGTCACAAACGCAGTTCCAGGATGAGATTGTAAAAGTTTTTGCGGACGTCCTGGATGGCGACCCAGAATTGACATTGCAAGTCGCTGTTGCGACCCGAAATTGGGGCGAAACGGCGCTGCACAAAAAGTTTGAAGCCTTGGTTGCGCTGGAAGAAACGGACCCCGCAACGCTGTTTTTCCTAAACATAGTTCTGCAGGAAAATACCATATCAGAGTAAGTCATGTTTGGACATGTCTTCCCACGGTACGCCATGATCGGCAGGCCTTGGTTTTGGAACCTTCGCCCATAAGGCCAATCACCGCATATGCCTGCGATGAAATCTGGTGCGGGTCAGCGAAAAACTCGTGTTTGCAGGGAGTTGCGTCCCAAAATGGCTCATAGAAAGTCGCTGGAGAAAATTTTTTCAGAAACCGACTCGATATGATATACATAAAATCGAATATTAATGGACCGAGAAGAGTCCCGTTTCGAACCGTAGTGTTGATTTGGGAGGTCAATATGTACCGGATTTCTGCTTTCGTTTTCTCGCTGGTGCTGGCGCCGGCTTCTGCTTTCTCTGACGCTGTTCCAAGCGAAGAGGCGGCTGAAGGTTTATTCCAGGAACAACCCTACTCCCCCTATGCACAACGCAACTTCCCAGAGCGGCCGTTATGGGGTGATACCCACCTCCACACGGGGCTTTCCCTGGACGCGGGCGCTTTTGGAAACACGTTGCTGCCAGACGATGCATGGCGCTTTGCAAAGGGTGAGCAGGTCATCTCCTCGACAGGCCAACATGTCAGACTGGGGCGACCCTTGGACTGGATGGTCTTGACGGATCACACTGATCTGATGGGGTTCGCTCCGGATCTGCAAGCAGGCAAGCCGGGCGTTATTTCCGACCCAAAAGGCCTGGAGTGGTACGAAGGGTACAAAGCTGGCGGTGAAGAAGCCGGAAAGACCGCCTTTGATATCATTACTAATTTCTCTCAAATGACCCTGCCGGAAATCCTGCTTGAGTCCTACAGCCCTGGTGCAGACGCCTTTGCATTTACTTGGGAACACATTGTTCTCGCGGCCGAACGGCACAACGACCCTGGGAATTTTACAGCCTTTATCGGGTTCGAGTGGACCTCTGTCCCGAAGGGGTTCAACCTTCACCGGAACGTAATGTTGCGGGACGGGCCGATCAGAGCGCTTCAGATGGTCCCGCCGGTCACGCAACCGCCTTACGGCGACACAGACCCAAAATCGCTCTATGCCTGGCTGGAAGAATATCAGGAGAAGACCGGCGGTCGTGCTGTCGCCTTTGCCCATAACGGAAACTTGTCAAATGGATGGATGTTTCCAACTGAAGACACATACCACGGCGGAAAGGTTGACGAAGACTATGTAGCTGCGCGTGCGAAATGGGAGCCGCACTATGAAGTCACGCAGATCAAAGGCGACGGCGAAGCGCACCCTTTCCTAAGCCCGGATGACGAATTTGCAGACTATGAAAACTGGGACGTCGGCAATCTCGATATCACCGAACTTAAGACAGAAGATATGCTGGCCGGAGAATATGCCCGAGAAGCGCTGAAGCGCGGTTTGATGTTGGAAGAGAAATTCGGCGTTAATCCCTACAAGTTCGGCATGGGTGGCGCTACAGACAGCCATACATCCTTGGCGACGGCCGAAGAGGACAATTTTTTTGGCAAGTCGGTCAGCGTTGAGCCATCGGCCTCTCGTATCAAGCACCCATTCATCGCCAACGACCTTGGTGAAATACCTGGCGATCTTTTGGTCGCGTCTGGGTACACAGCTGTTTGGGCGACCGAGAACACTCGCGCGGCGATCTTCGACGCGTTCAAGCGCCGCGAGACATATGCCACAACCGGCCCCCGAATTGGTCTTCGGTTCTTTGGCGGATGGGATTTCAGTGACGCGGATGTAGAAACACGCTTCCTTGCGGATGTTGGCTATACCAAGGGTGTCCCAATGGGGTCTGACCTGCGTCCGCGCGAAGGGGACGGGGCTCCTTCCTTCCTGATCGCAGCGCTGCGTGACCCGGTTGGTGCCAATCTGGATCGCGTGCAGGTGGTTAAAGGGTGGCTGGATGCCGACGGCGCCATGCAGGAAAAAGTCTATGATGTAGCGTGGTCGGACGACCGCGTCGCGGACGGGAATGGCAAGATCCCTGCGGTTGGAAATACGGTTGACGTTGATACTGCAAGCTGGACCAACACAATCGGCACGGCGGAACTGGTCACCGTTTGGTCCGATCCTGATTTCGACCCGAGTGAGCGTGCCTTCTACTATGTCCGGGCGATCGAAATCCCAACTCCTCGTTGGGTGCTCTATGACAAGCTGAGGTTCGGCGCTGAGTTGCCTCAAGATGCTGTTCTAACCCATCAGGAGCGCGCGTATTCCTCGCCGATCTGGTACACCCCGGCGGAGTAGCATGATTTAGACATGGATTTAGACAGCGAGACGGTGAACGCCCCTCGGAGCAGTCGCCACAGGTACGAATTTTGCGTGGCGCGGGATCCTTTGCAAAAATCAATTGAAATGAGAGCTGAAGCTCGGGTCTTGCAGGAGCCCTTATGAGAATTCTGAAAGAACCTCTGTTCCATTTCTATTTGATTGGGGCGGCTATTTTCATTTGGTTCCATATTGTTGCGCCGGCGACCGAGACGGTCGAAAATCTGGAAATCATCACGATAGACGAAGACGATGTCGCGCGTTTGGCAGACCAGTTTGAAGCGAGGTGGAAACGTCGACCAAGTGATGCTGAGCTAGAAGCCTTGGTAAATGCGTCAATTCGTGAAGAGGTTCTGGTTAGAGAAGCAAGAAAGCTTGGCCTGGATCGCGGAGATACCGTGATCAGGTCTCGGCTGAGCCAGAAAATGGACTTTCTGACAGAAGCAATAGCCACGTCAGTGGTTCCGGAGGACAAAGAGCTAGAGGCGTTTCTCAATCAAAACCCAGCAAGATATGCAACGCCTGACAGGGTGGCGTTTAGGCAGATATTTCTGGGTGAAGACCCCAGCGAGGCACAAATTGAAGCGGCACTGGCCGCACTGAGAGGAGGGCAAGAGGCTACCGTTTCCGGCGCTTCAACGCTTTTGCCGGCTTCAATGCCGTTAACCGCGACCAGAGTAATAGACTCGGTCTTTGGGACTGGCTTTTCAAAAGGGCTCTTAGAGGTTGAAACGGGTCCTTGGGCGGGGCCAATACAATCGGGCTACGGTGTGCATCTTGTTCAAGTAAGCGCCTTTGAGCCTAGACGTACACCGCCCTTGTCCGAAATTCACAGCGATGTCTTGCGCGACTGGCGTCGCGCCGCAAGCGAAGATCTGGCCCAGGCGCAATACGATAGCTTGGTTCAAAATTACGAGATCGTAGGCCCCGATCTCCCAGGTCCAGCCGAATGAGATGGGTGATCTGCCTTTTGGTTTATGTGCTGTGCGCGTGGCCCGCAGCCAAGGCCAATGCCCACGCACTTGATCCCGGATATCTGGAGATACGTCAAATCTCCTCTGATGCCTGGAGCGTCCACTGGCGGAAGCCTGATGTGAATGGCCAACCTATGGCGATTGACGCTGTGTTGCCGGAAGGTTGTACGCCGATGCGCGGCCCTTCTCCAACCTCCGACGGTCGAGCATGGGTTTCATCTTGGATCGTCGAGTGTCACGCGGATATCGCGGGACGGCCGATCGCAATCGACGGGCTAGAGGCTCAAAAGAACGACGTATTGGTCCGTTTACACCCTTTAAAAACTGAGCCGACCACACTGCGTTTTACGCCTGAGACAGCCGTCCAAACCATACCTTCTGAGCAGACAACATGGTCAGTTTTTGCCACTTATGCCCTATTGGGTTTTGAACACATACTGGAAGGCTGGGATCACCTTCTGTTCGTTTTTGCGCTTTTCATTCTGGTCCGCGAACCCTGGAGATTGGTCGGTGCAGTGACGGCCTTTACACTCGCACACTCTATCACTCTGGCGCTGGCCACGTTTGGCGTCTTGAGTGTGCCTGGTCCGCCGGTCGAGGCCGTCATCGCCTTGTCCATCGTTTTCCTAGCCATGGAGATTGTGAAAGGTGAGGATGGTCGCTTCCGACTTTCAAAACAAAAGCCATGGATCGTGTGTTTTGGATTTGGGCTTTTGCATGGTCTAGGTTTTGCCGGAGCCTTGGCTGACATTGGACTGCCCTCAAACGATATACCAGCAGCTTTGCTTGCATTTAACCTTGGCGTTGAAGCCGGACAATTGAGTTTTATTGGTGCATTGGCTCTGTTGCTTGCAATCTGGCGGCTGATGGCGCGTTCGATCAGCCAAAGTGCGACAGTGATTGCCGCATATGGCATCGGTTCAGTGTCGATGTACTGGCTAATAGAGCGCATAAGCGGCTTTTGATTGATTGGCTGATGTGCTCATTTTTGTTTACCGATTAGGTGCCCGGCATTCTCAGCGCCGTCCAACTAATGCTGACTTGAGCTGAACCGCAATGATCAACGTGCGGCGCTTGGAAGCGGATACTTGATGCCGCGTGAACAAAAGGCGGGTTTGTCCGCTTGGGGCTGACAGCGGTCCATTGGAGTAAGAATTCGGATGGGTGCAAGGTCCGCAGATTGTGAGTTTGTCGCCTCTCACTTTTGCAATAGCGGCGAAAGTCCGGCAGGCGGGTACGGATGCAGCATCTGAAAGACTCGCTAAAGGTCTCCTATACGCCGTCTGCAAACCACCGAAACGCTCCATATTGACCCAATTCATCAATCTTCGATCAGCGAAAAATCGTCGCCATCGCCCGATCTTCTTTTGCGGTTCGTTGCTTTCTTGGTTCGCCTTGGGCCTTTGGGAAAGTAATTGCCGTATAGCGCTTTTTCAACCAACCATGTGGCAGGGTGATCAGGGAAACCGTCGCCATAGTGGCGGATAAGATCGATATATTTGAACCCAAGCGCAGATATCTTTCCGATCTCCTCGCCGGTTGAGGCGTTTTTGACCACGAGGCCCCCGCCCTTGGCCGCCAGTACTACATCTTTAACTTTCAACGCTGCCGAAAGCTCATTCCAGGAGCGCGTATCAGCAATAGCTGTGGTGAGAAATGTTTTGAGGTCGAGTTTCGGCGGACGATCAGTCTCCTGTGGTTCTGGAACCGAGGTATCCAATGCCTTTACGGAAGGGTCGGCCGTTTGTCGATATGGATTGTCCCTTATACGGGCGGTCTGAACATCCTCTCGGGCTGTTGGTGTCGGCTGAGTATGCGAGGCTTACATGATGATGGGGGCTACAGCGCCGGTGACCGTTGCCGGGGCGCTGGCTCAGGGGCTTGCGGAAATCATGGTTGGGCTGGCTTTGACGCAAGTCTATCGCCCAGGGGCACCGATAGTGGGCGGGATCTTCGTAGCCCCGTTTTCGATGCAGTTCATGGGCCCGATCTTTGGAACACCAGAATCTCACCTGGCCCAATTGGCCAGTTGCCAGTTGGTGCGCCGACTTGGGGTCCCCTGCCGTGGCGACGGTTTGGTCACGTCGTCTAAGATCAATGACGCTCAGGCCGGATATGAAGGCGCCAGCGCCTTCGGAGCGTCTTTGAACGGAGGAGCCGACCTGATCTTGCACGCAGCAGGCTGGCTGCAGTTCGGACGTACCGTCGGTTTTGAGAAGTTCAATTCTGATAAGTCGATCCTTGAGACGCAGCTCTCAAATCTCCAAAGCTGCGACTTATCAGAATACTCCTGAACGACGATTGTGGGCCGTTACTACTTTGGGAAGCCAAGGCGAAAAGCCGACTTTCTCTGCGAACGTACCGACGCCAAACAAAAACTTCAAAGTCGGACGTACGCTCTTTCAGTCAACAGTGTTTTGCGACTCGTCCGTCAGATTGAGCGTGTCCACGAGATCGTGCTGAGCCACGCTTTCGAAAACGATGGAGGTCTCGATCCGGCTGATCTCTTCGCGCGACGAGAACTTCTCTACAACCAGCCGGTGCAGGTGCGAGGTGTTTTTGGTCAGCACTTCCACCACCGCATCAAAGCGACCGCTGATCATCCAACCGCCGCGCACTTCGGGGATCTTCAGGATCTCCCTGAGAATGTGGTCCAGGTCGGTCTTCTTGTGTTCCGACATCTGGATGAACAAGAGAGCCTTTAGGGATAAGCCAAGTCGCTCTAGTCGAATGTCGGTATATGTTCCTGCGATCAAGCCGCCCTCTTGAAGCCGTTTGAGACGTTCATGCACGCTTGACGCGGCCAAGCTGACCTCATGCGCAAGCTCCTTGTTCGTTATCCGAGCATCTTTCGACAAAAGCGCCAGAATGCGTCGATCCGTTCGGTCAATATCCATTTTCGCCCTCTTCTGCCGAAATCAATTCGATAGATACGCGATTCCAAGATCAGTAAACATATCTTACGACACCATTCCCGAAGTTAGTTCGGAAATTTGACTAAAAAAGCTACAGATCATCGATTCAAGAGGTGGTCATGGAGGTCTCAGCATTTTTCGTCTTCGCACTTATAGCTTCGGTAACGCCGGGCCAATCCAATGTTCTTTTGACCACAGTCGACGCGCAGGCGGGCATCCTGCGCGGAATGCCTGCGTTGATTGGGACCGCGATGGGAACCGGGCTGATCCTGTTCGTCGCGGGGTTTGGCCTTGGCGCAACCATTCTGGAACACCAGATGATACGTCTGTGCTGCGCATTGTGGGTATGAGTGTCATCCTTTGGCTAGCCTGGATGATCGCTACCGCCCCTGTGTCTTTTGAGACCACTCAGCAGGGAGGTATGTCGAATTTTGAATTTGCGTCTGCGATGTTGATTCAATGGGTAAATCCGAAGGCGTGGATTGTGTCTGTTTCCATTGTCGGGACCTTCATAGCCATCGAAGGATCAGCGTTTGAACGGGCCGCGCTTCTGAGCCTGATCTTCATGCTGACCGCCACCATCGGCTGCTTTCCCTGGCTGGCAAGTGGCGCGGTATTGCGTAGCCTTTTACAACATCCACCCGTAGCCCGCCTGTTCAACATGACGCTTGGTCTTGGCCTCGCCACGTCAATGGTCACCATGATTTAAGAAGGAAACCCGAGAATGTTCGACACAAAGATTGCTATCATAGTGCGCGACGACCTCGCCACATGGCAAAAGCTCAATGTGACCGCCTTTCTAATGAGCGGCATCACTGGCGCCAACCCCGATCTGATCGGTGCTCCATATGAAGACTGCGATGGCAATACCCATCTGCCGATGTCAGTGCAGCCGGTGATCGTGCTGTCAGCTGCGGCCAATGTGCTGACCAACATCCGCAACCGCGCCCGTAGCCGGGGCGTCGACACCGTGGCCTATATTGAGGAGATGTTCGCCACAGGGCATGATGATGCCAACCGCGCCGTCTTTGCTGAACACGGCTCAGATGAACTTAACACCGTGGGGATCGCCCTGCGCGCAGACAAGAAGATCGTCGACAAGGTCACCAAGGGAGCAAAGATGCATGGCTGAACAAAACGCATGGAGGTATGAGTGAGCACCACAAACAGGTCGGTACCACAGACGTAAGAAGCCGCCATCGGCTTTGCGCAACAGTTCAACTCTCACCCGAAGTATATCGACCAATCCGCCACACGCCCCTTCGACAATGCGCCGCTGATCGGTGCTGAGCTTGGCAATATCCGGTTCACGTAACCAATACTATAGGATTTCGAAGTTTGCGGCCGCACAGCCTTTGAAGCCATAAAGAAAAGAGTACGAACAGCAGAACCACCATATTCCAAAAGGTCGAAACCTTCATCGAAGCGTCTGGTGAAAACCTGACCTGTCAGCAATGGAGAATACAGCCCGCCTGACAAAGAGCGGACTTGATGGACGGGCCGTACGGGGCATAAGGTTGCGCAACCACGGGTTAAGTTGCGGCATTCTGGAAGTCGGTTTAACTGCGGGATTGGGTCGATGGCTTTTGATACGACCTGGCTGAACGACACACGTTCGGTCTACCAAAGATCGTTAGCTCCCAGGGGCCGCAGTTTCGCGACAACCCAACGGTGGTCATTCTGTTTCCGACGACCGCGCCCACAAATTGATATCTTCTTCGGAACTGATTTCATCGATCCTTTTCAGTTCGTCAGCACTGAAGTCGAGATTGTCGACAACGCCTGCGCAATCAACGATTTGTTCTGGGCGGGACGCTCCAATCAGAGCGGTCGTCACGCGCTCACCTCTGAGCACCCAGGCCAGAGCCATTTGCGCCAGAGTCTGACCACGAGCTTCGGCCATGTCGTTCAGAGCACGGACACTCGCCAGAGATCGCTCGTTTATCATGCCATCGAGCAGCGACTTTCCTTGTGTAGCACGGCTGCCATCCGGGATATCGCGCAGGTATTTCGACGTCAGAATGCCCTGCGCCAGCGGTGTAAACGCAATCGATCCGACCCCAAGATCATCCAAGGTATCCAGCAATCCATCCCGCTCCACCCACCGGTTGAGCAAATTGTAAGAGGGCTGGTGAATCAGACAAGGTGTCCCAAGGTCGTTGAGAATTTTCACCGCCTCGCTTGTGCGTTGGGAGTTGTAGCTCGAGATGCCTGCGTAGAGCGCGCGGCCCGATCGTACGATGTGATCCAACGCGCCCATCGTCTCTTCGAGCGGGGTGTCGGGGTCAAAGCGGTGGGAATAAAAGATGTCGACGTAATCAAGCCCCATGCGCGCGAGTGATTGGTCACAGGACGCGATCATGTACTTGCGCGACCCCCATTCTCCGTAGGGTCCCGGCCACATGTCGTAGCCTGCTTTGGAGGAAATAATCAGCTCATCCCTGTAGCCCTGGAAATCCGTTTTGAGGATCTCGCCAAATGCCTCTTCGGCTGCACCGGGTGGTGGACCGTAGTTGTTCGCCAGATCAAAGTGAGTGATCCCATGGTCGAAGGCGGTCCGACACATGGCGCGCTTGTTTTCGTGCGTCGAGTCCGCACCGAAATTATGCCACAGGCCTAGGCTGATAACAGGAAGCTTCACACCGGACCGCCCACATCGCCGATACACCATCCGTTCATAGCGGTCCGGCTCCGGGGTGTAAGGAATGGGTTTTGGCTTTGGCGGTCTTTGAGCTTTGGTCATGCGCACATAATCAATGGATTGTTGGGCCTGTCAAACGGATCACCTCCAGAAAGAGCGACTCGGGTTATTGCTCGCTGCGGTGTTTTGATGAGCCTGAACTTATTGGTCCAACTTGATTGTTGGTTCGTGATTGGCCTGTTTTCCCTTGGGATGGTGGTTTCGAGCGCCACGTTTTGGTCTGAACAATGAGGCCGCGACCGCGTTGATCCGGAGCAGTTGTTCAGCCAGCGCGTTACTGTGTTTCAGAAGGCAGCTCACCAAAAAACAGTCGGTAGTCTTTTGCAAACTGGCCCATATGCCAAAACCCGCAGCGGTTGGCAGCATCCGCTATTGAGCCATCGAAGGACCTGTTCAGCAGGTCCTCGCGAACCCGGTTCAGCCGCAGCCGCATATAGTACGACTTTGGGCCAAGGCCGAACTGTTCCTTGAAGGCGCGGTCCAATGTGCGCCATGAGGCTGCGCATTCCCTGCAGATTTCCTCGATCGAGATCGGGTCCTCCAGATTGGCGAGCATCAGATCAATTGCGCGGCTCAGGGCGCGCCGTCTGGTTTCAGCTTGGCTTCTGTCAAAATGCGCGTCCGTGTCGGTCAGGATCTTGAGGGCCTCAAGCATCAGCGCCTCTTCAGTGTTCTGAGACCAGTTGGCAGTCGCGTCGTTCAGCAATCGGACGACAGCCCTTTGCAGCCGCGCCATGCTGGCCAACCCTGCTTTGGTGCCCAATTTGCGGGCTTCCGGTTCGTCGCCCGCTAGATGAAACCCGCAAGTTTCGGCCAGCTTTTCCAGCTTTTCGGTTTCAAACGAAACTACGCTTCCCGAAAATCCAGCGGTCGTGATTCCGTCAAAACCATCCCGATCACCGAAGACCAGAAAAGCGCTGTCAGTGACGTCATTGGCCTGCCACTTTTCGATGGCACCACGCCTGGGGATGCCAAACGTTTTCCATCCGTCAGGCGAAACACCACGCTGGTGGACACGCTGGTTCATCGCGATGTTGAGGGCGGAAACAGCCTGACCTGAGCGCACGGTTATCGCCGTGGACAACCGCCCGGGATCAAGCTGCCGAAAGTCAACCTCCCAGGGCGTGAGCTCTCCGATTCTGTTTGGATGATCAAGAGATAGGGCCACTGCCGGCGACGCTCCGCCCCAGCCGGACGGCGCAGCATTTGGCATATTTGGCGAATTCTTGATGTGGTCCACCCCCGGATCCTGACAGTTTACCGGTAATGTAACGAATTCGATAGGCGGAATGTCAAGTGAAGCCGGAGTCCTCAAGCGATACGGTAATGGGCCGCCCTCCGCTACCGAAGGCGGATGCCCGATCCGAACGTGTGGTGACGTTCCTGACGCCTTCGGAACATTGCCAGCTTTCAGAGCTGGCAAAACGGTCAAATCAATCCCTTTCCGCAAAATGCCATGAACTGATCGTTCAGGCGTTGGAATCTACGAGTGTCAAAAGGAGGTCCGAGAGTGACTAAAGCCTTATGTAAGACCAGTGTCGCAGCCTGTATGTTTGCCATGCTGGGCGTCGTGCCAGCAATCGCGCAGCAAGAGGCGATCGTTCATGATGGTGAGTTCGAATTCCTGCGGGCCCAGTTCGGGGATCAATGGGATGCGCAGGATGCCGAGATCGAGGCCAGGCTGGCCGAGATCCGTGAGGCCAATGACGACAAGCCTCCGAACTTTCTGTATATTCTCATCGATGACATCAGCTTCGGCCAGATGGGCGAGCGAAAGATGAACTATGTGATGGGGATCGAGACCCCAAATATCAACGACTTTGCCAGTGAAGGCATGTCGCTGATGCGCATGTATACGGAACCCTCCTGCACGCCAACACGCACGGCCATGCTGACGGGTCGGCACCCGATCCGGGCAGGTGTTGAAGAGGTCAAGGTTGCCCTGGTCGGCGAGGGCCTGCCTGCAAGTGAGGTCACCCTGCCGGAGATTCTGAAACAGGCCGGGTACAACACCTCGCATGTGGGGAAGTGGCATCAGGGTGACATTGAAGAAGCCTATCCGCACAATCAGGGCTTTGACTACGCGGTTTTTCCGCTGCACCAGCAGGTGCAACTCAGCCTGATGACCCGCGAGGCCATGCAGGCCAACAACATGCTGGGATATCATCCCTCGGGGCAGAACAACCAGTTTCTGCTAGATGAACGGTTCAAGCCCTACGGTCTGGTCACTGGTGTCGAGGCACAGGCAGGTGGCACCGCGCGCGAGGTTGACATGGAAGCGGGCGAAGAATGGACGCAGGCCAAGTACGAACAGATGAACGAACGCTATCAGGCGCAGGCACTGGAGCAGCTAGAACAAGTCGCCGCGCAGGATGAGCCGTTCTTTCTGCAATACTGGCCGCTTTACCCGCTGAACTTCGTCTACCCGGATCAGGCGCTGTCGCGGAATGGGGGTTTTCATGCGGACAAGCTACAACTGCTCGACGGCTGGATCGGAGAGGTGCTGGCCAAACTGGACGAGACCGGCGAGGCCGACAACACCATCGTCATGATCATGGCCGATAACGGGTTGATGTATCACTACGAGGGGACCTCGGGCCTGAACCAGTTGATCTATCGCGGCGGCAAGACCCAGCATCTTGAAGGCGGCGTCCGCACCGATGCCTTCATCCGCTGGCCCGGAGTGATCGAAGCCGACAGTGCTGCCGGTGACATCTTTCACGTCTCGGATATCTACACGACGATGGCCCGCATCGCAGGTGCAACGGATTTCATCCCGCGCGACCGGGTGATTGACGGCATCGACCAGACCGCCCTGCTGCTTGAGGGTGAGGGCAATGGCCGCCGCGACTACGTGTATGTCTATGAGGGGCCGGTTCTGCGTTCGGTCGTCAAGCAGGAGTTCAAGATGCATCTGCCCGCGCCCGGTCAGCCCGGAGCGGCAGCGCCCGTCTTCAACATCTATCGCGACCCGCGGGAAGAGAACGCTCTGATCGGGAATGCGCTATGGTCCGGTGCCTCGTTCCAGGACATGGTCAAAAGGCATCAGAAAATGATCGCCAAATATCCGAATTCCGAGATCGGCAAGGATATCCCCTATGGCGGCATTGAGAACCTGCGGCCTGAAAGCCAAGAGGCCCGCGACGTGTTCATGAGCTGGCAGGACTAACGCCGAGCGTCACGTCCTTCGGGGCGTGGCGATCACAGTCCCGCTCGACACAACAATGGAGAGAGACATGAGACTATTCAGATCAATCGTTGCGGCGACACTGCTGGTAGTCGCCGGTACCTTTCATCCTGTTCTCGCGGCCGAAGATCGTGCCGTCCCGCTAGAAGGGGTGTTGAATACACGTGACCTGGGTGGCCTGACAACGCAGGACGGTCGCACCGTACGGGCAGGGCAGCTCATCAGATCTGGTGAGATCGACCAGATCAGCGCAACGAGCATGCAGCGCCTGGACGACATGGGTGTCAGCGCAATCGTCGATTTGCGAACAACGTCCGAGGCAACGGCGCATCCCGCGCAATGGCCCGAAGGGCAGGGTCCCGCGCGCCATCACTTCCCAGTGATGGAGAATGAAAGCCAGATGATTGATGATATGCGTGCCAGCATCAAGGCGGGAACGGCAACCGAAGCAGAAACAGACGCTTTGTTCTTAGGCGCCTTTGGCTATATCGCAACTGACTACACTGAAGAGTATCGTGATCTGTTCGACGTGTTGCTGGACCAGCCCGAGGGTGAGGCGGTTCTGTATCATTGTTCGGGCGGCAAGGATCGCACCGGCGTCGCGACCGCGCTCGTTCTGACTGCGCTGGGCGTCACCAAAGACGACATCCAAACGGATTTCATGATGAGCAATACGCTCAAGGACGCGGACAACAAGGCCCAACAGATCGCAGCCGAGGTCAATGCGGCAGAAGGGACAAATATGACGCCCGAAGCGGTCTGGCCGTCGTTGGGGGTGCGAGAGGCCTATCTTGACGAATTCTACAAGAGCGTTGAGGCAAGCTATGGCTCGGTCGACGACTACCTGCGTGAGGGCCTTGGGATGACGGACGCGGATTTTGAAACCCTGCGCAACCGGTATCTGAACTAGGCCGCCCGCGATAACCCGCATGTGAAAACTGAGGGCCGAAGGCTGTCGGTATCGGAATCCAAAGCAGTGCGAAGCAAGCGATCGTGCCATAGTCCAGCCAACGGGTTTCCACCACGAAGGCTCTCGGGTACGGTTCTGCAAAAGTATAGTCGAGAGGAGCAAGAAATGCGGCGCTTTATGCCTTGGGCTTTCATTGCGATGATGGGGTTTTTCCACCTTTCAAGTAGCTCTGCTGCCAATGCTCAGAACTTTTTGGACAAAGTGACGGAAGGGGTTTCTGATGCCGCCCGAAAAGTTGGGGATGTCGCTGAAACAACGGGCGATACAGTACTGCACGCCGCGGATGTGGCGACTGCGTCCGAGATCGACGCCCGTGTAGATGCAGCACTCGCGCAACTCCTCGCGAGTCCCCCCGAGGCGGCAGATCTGTCCAACAAGGCAGTCGCTATTTTGGTTTTTCCCAGGATCACCAAAGGCGGCCTGATGGTTGGAGGTCAGTTTGGAGAAGGCGCGATGCGTGAAAACGGTGCCACGACCGGGTACTACAGTATTGCCGGTGCGTCCTATGGTTTTCAGGCGGGCATTCAGCATTTCTCTTACGCGCTGTTTTTCCTCAACTCCGATGCCCTTGCCTATATGCAGAACAACGATGGGTGGGAGGTCGGCAGTGGCCCTACACTCGTAGGCGGTGATGAAGGCTGGTCGGCCTCGATGGGAACAAACGATTTGCAGGGCGACATCGTGCCTATCATCTTTGGGCAAGAAGGGCTTATGGCAGGCGCAGGTCTTCAGGGTACAAAGATCACCAAGATCGAAAAGTGAATTGCTGGGGGACTGCGTCACATGCATGGGGCGCGCGCTTCTTGATACGAGGCACCCATTGCCTCTCTTCAAATAGTCCCGTTTGATCCGTCGCGAGGGTCGCCTGCTTTCCGTCCGAAAACCTGACGACCCGGACAGATCTCCTTACAGTGCGACTCCGGTTTGTGGCTTCGGCGCCTGGGTAAGGTCCTTAAACATGAAGGTTGTCGGCTCTAGCGCGGGTTCGAATGGGTTGCGGCAGTAGTTTGGAATCTCTCCTGCTGTTTGAAAGCCAAGGCCTTGGTAGAGAATCCGCGATGGGTCGGTGCTGCGCGTATCGAGCACCAGCATTGTTCTGCCCTGCTCAGATGAGCGGGCAAAGAGCGCGGTCATCAATCTGCGCCCTAGGCCTTGGCGTCGCGCATCGGGATGGACCAAAAGCTTGGCGACATCGGCGCGGTGCGGTTGATTAGGCATAGAGGCCGGAATCAATTGCACCGTCCCACGGATGCGCCCTTGGCTTTCTGCAACAAACAGGTCCAACGTCCCTGCTCGCAGTTCAGGGCGAACGCGAGTCTCCCAATAGCGCTGGGCGTCTGCGTGGTGGAACGGCAAGATGAACCCGATACTCGCGCCCGCATGTACGCAATCATGCAGGATGTCGGTCAGGTCATCGAGCGCCGCGTCGAAAGTGGCATCGGTCAGTCGTGTGATCATATCAACACCAGCATATAGCGCGCGCCTCGGCTGGCGCCGGTTTCAAATCGTGTCGGGCCGGATAGGTGGTATCGCAGGCAGTCTCCTCCACCGAGCGCGTGCGCCGTGCCGTCCACGGTGAGCGTCAGGCTTCCATCCAGAACGATCAGGTGGTGTTCCTGCCCCGGCTTCGGAGGCGTTTCGTAACGAACCACCGTATCCGGCGGCAGGTGGCATTCCAGCACCTCACCGCTCAATCCGGTTGAAGGTGGCGAGACGGATCGGCGCGTGAACCCCGTTTCGGGATCGCTCCACTCAGGCTGCCGTTCAAACGGGACCTTGGGGTCGAAACTGTCCTCGACCATCATCAGCAGGCGCGACATGGGCAGACCATACGCGGCGCAAAGTCGGCCGAGTGTTTCTGCCGTCGGGCTGACCCCCGCCTTTTCCATACGCGACAGGGTTGCCCGGCTGACACCGCTGTTGTCTGCCAGTTGATCCAATGACCAGCCGTGGCTTTGGCGCAGCTCCTTCAGGCGGATGGCAAGGCGGTTTGAGAGGGAATCCAGCAATGTTCAATTATGAGAATAGTTTCCACATGTGGGAATAATAGCTTTGAAATATAATATTGCAAAAGAAAAAGGGCGCGGAATTTGCCGCGCCCTTTATACTTCGTAGGTATGGAGGTGTCTTACTTCCAGCCAACCTCGTTAAAGGTTTTCTGCGCTTCGGGCAGGTTTTTGGCGACGGCAGACAGATCAACATCGTCTGCTTTGAAATCGCCCAGCTCGGCCACGGACTCGGAAACGGCGACGCCCTCAACCGTTGGGTATTCGTCGTTGCCGGCCGAGAAATACTGTTGCGCCTGATCGCTTGCCAGATATTCCAGGAACTTGATGGCGTTGTCCTTGTGAGGCGCATTTGCGGCAACACCGCCACCCGACAGGTTCACATGCGCGCCATTGCCGTCCTGATCCGGGAACACCCAGCCGATCACGTCACGCTCGGCCGAGACGCCATCGACGTCTTTCCGGATCGCGCGGGCAAAGTAGTAGGTGTTGGACACGGCAAGGTCACACTCACCTGAGACGACGCCGCGCAGCTGGTCGGTGTCACCGCCTTGCGGGTCACGCGCCATGTTGGCCACTACGCCTTCGGCCCAGGTTTTGGCGGCTTCGGATCCGGCGTTTTCGATGATCGAGGCCAGCAGGGTCTGGTTGTAGACATTGGTACTGGAGCGGATGCAAAGCTGGCCCTTGTATTTGGGGTCTGCCAGATCAGCATAGGTCTGCGGTGGCTCGGAGACTGCGTTCTTGTTGTAGAAAATGATGCGCGCCCGCTGCGAGAAGCCAAACCACTGGTTGTCGCTGTCCTGCAGGTTCGACGGGATACGCTCTTCCAATACTGCGCTGTCGATTGTCTGCAAAACGCCCGCGTTCTTCGCGCGCTCTAGCCGCGAGGTGTCGACGGTCAGCAGAATATCAGCGGGGGAGTTCACGCCCTCGGCTTCCATACGCGCGATCAGCTCGTCTGCTTTACCTTCGATTCGGTTGATGGTGATGCCGGTCGCGTCCTCGAAATCCGAATAGAGGCGTTCGTCGGTGTCGTAGTGGCGCGACGAATAGATGTTCAGCTCGCCTTCTGCTGCGGCAGATGTGGCGACCATGGCCGCAAGGCCAGCCGCGATACAGGTCGTGGATTTAAACATGATTGCTCCCAACATTGAGTAGTCCACCGGGGTAAACCCGAGTTAAACACTCAATTAACGTATTGGGCTTGCTTTGCAAGCAAAACCCGACAAAAATCGTGCGACATATGGGGTGCTTTGGACGGCGACGCTGAACGAAGCCAGTAAGCACAAAAAAACCGCACCCAAAGGCGCGGTTCTTTCGAAGATATATGTGCAGTTCTTAGCCCTGGCGAGCTTTGAACTTGCGTTGCGTCTTGTTGATCACGTAGACGCGGCCTTTGCGACGCACAATACGGCAATCACGGTGCCGGTTCTTGAGCGAGCGGAGCGAGTTCTTGACCTTCATGGGTCTGTCTCCAATCTGCGGCGCCTTCATCAAAGACGTGGCCAGCGCCTGGGTTTGTCGGGTGCCCCGGCGAGCCGAAGCAGTGAATAGATGGTGGGCGGTACAAGGATCGAACTTGTGACCCCTTCGATGTCAACGAAGTGCTCTACCGCTGAGCTAACCGCCCACGTCCCTTTGCGTGTCCTGCCCCATAACGAAATGGGGCGCGGATACCCGCGCCGGTAGCGGGGTCTATAAAAGGAGTCGCAAAGGGGTTCAAGGGGTTTGGAAGAACTATTTTCCAGTCTATGTTAATCCTGAACACGGAGAGACCATGAAGAACCCTTCCTATTTTCTGGATATGCCCGAAAACCGCAGTTCATGCGTTGTTTTTTCATCGCCGCATAGTGGCCGCGACTATCCAGAGGCGTTTCTGAAGCGCTCGGTTTTGGGGTCTGATGTGATTCGATCCTCGGAAGATGCCTTTGTGGATCAGCTCTTTGCCTCGGCCTCGGATTTTGGGGCGCCGTTGATCAAGGCGGCGATGCCACGGGCTTATCTGGACCTTAACCGCAGCGCGGATGAGCTGGACCCGGCCCTGATTCAGGGTGCGAAGAGGCAAGGGCACAATCCGCGTGTGGCCTCGGGGCTTGGGGTGATTCCCCGCGTGGTGGCAAATGGGCGGGCGATTTATCGTGGCAAACTGACCATGGATGAGGCGCGCCTGCGCATCGACACCTATTGGCGCCCCTATCACAGCCGCCTAAAGACCTTGCTGGCGGAGTCACATGCGAAATTCGGGCAGGCGATTCTGGTCGATTGCCATTCGATGCCGCATGAGGCGGTTGCCATGGCCAGCACCGCCCGCAACACACGCCCCGAGATCGTGCTGGGCGATCGTTTCGGTGCATCGGCATCAACCGAGATCGTGGATCGAATTGAGGCTGCCTTTGCCTCGGCCGGATTGGTCGTCGCGCGGAACGCGCCCTTTGCCGGGGCTTATGTGACCCAAACCTACGGCCGCCCCGGTCGGCAGCAACACGCGATTCAGGTTGAGATCGACCGCTCGATCTACATGAACGAAGACACGATCTCGCCCAATACCAATTTCATGGCGTTCTCCAAGACACTGCGGCAAGTGATCGCCGAGATCGCCGAGATCGGTTCCGAACCGCAACGGCTGGCAGCGGAATAAGGCGCTTCGAGTTTACCTAAAAAGCATGCGATACGAGTGTCCCGAGAGCGCCGAAGGCGTGGCAGGGTATTCGTGTCACAGATTGAACCCGAAGCGCCGTAAGCGTCACCGCAGCGCGCGGCCTTTCACGATTGCATCACTTCCGAACCGTTTGCGAATCTCATCCGTGGCGCGCTCGGCCTGAGACCTGCGTGTCGCGTTCGGGTCCAGCAAGTCGCCCGAGATATCTGCCTGGTCCGCCGGGCACAGATCGGACAACCCGCATCCCAACAGGCGATAGGGACCCTGATCTCCCACCTGATCGAACAACCCACGCGCGGTTCTGTAGATGCGGTCCGCGATCTGGGTCGCATCGCGCAGCGAGACGCGGCGCGTGATGATCTTGTGATTGGCCTTTTTCAGTTTCAGCGTCACCACCCGGCCTGCCAGATCTTTGGCCTTGGCCCGGTCCGAGACCTTCAGCGCCATGCGCCACAGATGTCCGTCCAGAATCTCGAGGTTGGAGGTGTCTTCGAAAAACGTGGTTTCGTTGCTGATCGACTTCATCGGCTCATGGGCCGAGACCCGGCGCTTGTCCTGACCGCGTGCCAGATGCCACAGACGATACCCCATCGATCCGAACCGGGCCGTCAGCGCCTCCTGATCCCAGCGCAGCAGGTCCGAGAAGGTGCGGATTCCTGCGCGCTCCAGCGATTCCTGCGCTGCCGGGCCGATGCCCCAGATCAGTCTGACGGGTTTGTCGTACAGGAAGTCAGCCGTCTCGGCCTGCCCGATCACGGAGAACCCCCGCGGCTTGTCCAGGTCCGAGGCGACCTTGGCCAGAAACTTGTTGTGGCTCAACCCGATGGAGCCGGTCAGCCCCAGCTCATCCTTCATGCGTTTGACCAAACGCGCCAGCATCACCGCAGGCGGCGCGCCATGCAGACGTTCGGTGCCGGAGAGATCGAGGAAAGCCTCGTCCAGCGACAGGGGTTCGATCTTGGGTGTCAGCTCATCCATCATCGCACGGATCTGACGGGATACCTCGGCGTAGACCGACATGCGCGGTTTGATCACCACGGCGTCCGGACATAGTTGTAGAGCCTTAAACATCGGCATGGCCGAGCGCACGCCCCGGATGCGCGCCACGTAGCAAGCGGTTGAAACGACCCCACGTCTCCCACCGCCTACAATTACCGCCTTGTCCGCCAATTCAGGATTGTCGCGCTTTTCGACCGAGGCATAGAACGCGTCGCAATCCATATGCGCAATCGACAGGTCAAACAGCTCAGGGTGCGATTTCAGCCGCGGGCTACCGCAGGATGGGCATCGCGGCGCGTCCGGGAAACTGGTCAGGCATTCGCGGCAGATCGTGGGCATGGCTACTTTTCCCGACCCGAAAAGGGTGGCTCCGGGTGTTCGAAGCTATAGTGTCTATCGGCTTTCGTGTGAACGCAACAGAGGCTTCGACGATCTTCAGAAATCTGGCGGTTTGAGCTGAGAGACGCGCCGTCAAGAAAACCCCCCGCTTGGGGCGGGGGGAAGGTAACGAACCACAGGAAGAGGTAGTTCGTTGGGGAGTAACTCCGCCCCAGAATCGCTCAAAACGCTATATTTAGATAGGTGGCGGCATGATTCCCCAAAACTTGCGCCGGTTTTGTGTGTTTTCGGGCACAGGGGGAAATCAGGGGAATATTCCCCCTGTTGACCTAAGGTAAAGAAATCACTGCTGTTTCGGAGGTCTGAGGCGTTGAATGCCCGTCCGCGATCAATGGGGTGTCAATGATTTTAACTCGGCCAGAACGGCCTCGGCTGCGGCTTTCGGGTCCTCCGCCTGATAGATCGGACGCCCGACAACAATATGATCCGCCCCATCTCCGATCGCACTGGCCGGCGTTGCGACGCGTTTTTGATCGCCCAGAGCAGCCCCGGCAGGGCGCACGCCCGGCGTCACGATCAACCGGCCCTCGGCCTGGGGCAGGGCGCGGATCAGCGCGGCCTCTTGCGGGCTGGCGATTACGCCATCGGCGCCAGCCTCCAGCGCTTTGGCCGCGCGTTCAACCACCAGATCCTGCACATCGCCCGTCTTCAACAGGCTGGCATCCAGGTCATCGCGGTTGAGCGAGGTCAGGATCGTCACCGCAAGGATTTTCAGGTCCTTGCCGGAGGCACCCTCTTTCGCCGCGCGCACCACATGCGGGTCGCCATGAACGGTCAGGAAATCCAGATCGAACTGCGCCAGACCACGGACAGCGTTTTCTACCGTATTGCCGATGTCGAACAGCTTCATGTCCAGAAAGATCCGCTTGCCATGGTCCTGTTTCAGCTCATTGGCCAGAGCCAGACCGCCGCCCGTCAGCATTCCCAGCCCGATCTTGTAGAACGAGACCGCATCACCCAACCGTTCGGCCATCGCCAAACCTTGCAGAGCGTTCGGGACGTCAAGGGCTACGATCAGGCGGTCATCGGACATGTTGGGTCTCCTTGCTGGCAAACGTCTGCCTCCTAGCGGGTTCGGGCGCAACTGTCCATGCGGGTCCGCTCAATCGAAAGAGGATGATCTGTGTTACAGTGGCTCAAATCGATCAATAGGTCACATGAAGGGACAGAACATGAGAAAGCTTGCCTTGCTGGGAGTGGCGCTGATGATGGGCGCCTGCGACGAACCCGCCTCAGGCACATCCGACACAGGCGCGGCGCCCGCGCCGACCAATGACAACCTGCCTCTGGTTCGGGGCTACCGATCCGAGGATGATTGGTGCCAGCTAACTGGTGAGAGCGCCTTTACCGTCGAATTTCTGGATCACACCGCCGATCTTGTCTCGTGCCCGACCGGCAGCAGTGCCGAACAATCCTTGGTCGAGACATATGCGTTAGAGCTAGTGGCGCAAACCGGCGGCTATTCGGTATACTCCATTCCGCGCGGCTGACGGCGTCTGCCCACCCATGTTGCATTCGCCGCGATCAGGGCGATTCCGGACAGTTCCAGAAGCCAGTTCATTCGGATCGACATGATCTCGGCACCTAGAAACGCATCGAAGTTGTGAAACCCTGCGGCGCGGATCATCACAAAGCAGATCAGAGTGACAAAGCCGATCAGGGCGATGCCGACCTCTCGCAAGTGTTTACGTAGGAACCAGAGGCTGACAAGCGCGATCCAGAAGCCGCTGAACACGACCACAAGGATAAAGCCGATCTGAACGGACCTTCGATCCTCGTACCAACCTTGCAACTGCGATAGGCATCGGGCGCTGGCCGTAAGCGCGGACTGCAGATCCAGCTGTTTATTGACCATCAGCGCAAACAGCAGCAGCGCGAGGATTAGCCAGAACCACCGGACGCGGGAATTGCGCCTTGCGCGCAGGCACAGGAGCGCGGCGATACCGTATGCGGCAACCGTGAGCCAACCGATCACGCTTGGGTCGCCAATGGTGGGCGACCATTGCTCTGCAATGCAGTTACGTAGCGCAGTGGCTGAGATCATAGACGCGCGCTCCTAAGACGGTTTTTCGCAATTGACCGAGATCATTCAGGTTCCCAGCATGCATCATGTTATTCTGCCAAGACAATCTTGAATACACGCCGACATTACCCAGATTGAATGTGAGGCCTCAATCGACGCGTGCCGCCAAGCGGGCGCATCAAAACGGGGCGCTTGAGAAAAGGAGAATGCTATGGACTTGAACAAGTTCACCGAGCGGGCACGGGGATTCGTGCAAGCTGCGCAGACCATTGCGCTGCGCGAGGGGCACCAGAGGCTGGAGCCTACACATATACTCAAGGCATTGATGGACGATGATCAGGGGCTGGCGAGCAACCTGATCACCCGCGCGGGCGGCGCGCCGAACCGCGTGGTTGAGGCGTTGGATGCCGCGATGGGGAAAATCCCTAAGGTCAGCGGTGACGCGAGCCAGATTTACATGGATGGCCAGACGGCCAAGGTTCTGGACGAGGCCGAGAAGATTGCCACCAAGGCGGGCGATAGCTTTGTGCCCGTGGAACGGGTGCTGATGGCGCTCTGCATGGTCAAATCCAAAGCCAAGGACGCTTTGGAGGCCGGGGCCGTTTCTGCTCAGAAACTGAACGAAGCGATCAACGATATCCGCAAGGGCCGCACCGCGGACACCGCTTCGGCCGAAGAGGGCTATGACGCGCTCAAGAAATATGCGCGCGATCTGACTGAGGCTGCGGCTGAGGGCAAGATTGACCCGATCATCGGGCGGGATGAGGAAATCAGACGCTCGATGCAGGTTCTGTCGCGCCGGACCAAAAACAACCCGGTTCTGATCGGTGAACCCGGTGTCGGTAAAACCGCGATTGCCGAGGGTATGGCACTTCGCATCATTAACGGCGACGTACCGGAATCGCTGAAAGACAAGAAGCTGCTGGCGCTGGATATGGGTGCGCTGATTGCTGGTGCGAAATACCGCGGTGAGTTCGAAGAGCGCCTCAAGGCCGTTCTGACCGAGGTGACCGAGGCCGCCGGGGAAATCATCCTTTTCATCGACGAGATGCATACGCTGGTCGGCGCCGGTAAATCCGACGGCGCGATGGATGCCGCCAACCTGATCAAGCCTGCGCTTGCCCGGGGTGAGCTGCATTGTATCGGCGCGACCACGCTGGATGAGTACCGCAAATACGTCGAAAAAGACGCGGCCCTTGCGCGTCGGTTCCAGCCCGTTGTCGTGGCCGAGCCTACGGTTGAGGACACGATCAGCATCCTGCGTGGCATCAAGGAAAAGTATGAGTTGCACCACGGCGTGCGTATCTCGGATTCCGCATTGGTGTCGGCAGCGACCTTGTCGCATCGTTATATCACCGACCGGTTCCTGCCCGACAAGGCCATTGACCTCGTTGACGAGGCGGCGTCGCGTCTGCGGATGGAGGTGGATTCCAAGCCTGAGGAACTCGATCAGCTGGATCGCCAGATCCTGCAGATGCAGATCGAGGAAGAGGCGCTGAAGCTTGAGGATGACGCGGCCTCGAAGGATCGTCTGGAAACCTTGCAAAAGGACCTCGCCGATCTGCAGGAGCAATCCGCAGAGATGACCGCCCAGTGGCAAGCCGAGCGCGATAAACTCGCGGGCGCGCGTGACTTGAAGGAACAGCTCGACAAGGCGCGCGCTGATCTGGAAATCGCCAAACGCGAAGGCAATCTGGCAAAAGCCGGTGAGCTGTCCTACGGCATCATCCCCGAGCTTGAGAAAAAGCTGACCGAGGCTGAAAACGCCGAAAGCAACGCCATGATGGCCGAGGAAACGGTGCGTCCGGAACAGATCGCCTCCGTGGTCGAACGCTGGACCGGTATTCCAACCGCCAAGATGCTGGAAGGGGAACGCGAGAAACTGCTGCGGATGGAAGACGATTTGCACTCCCGCGTGATCGGTCAGGATGCAGCGGTGACTGCAGTCGCCAACGCCGTGCGCCGTGCGCGTGCGGGTCTGAATGACGAGAACCGCCCCCTGGGCTCGTTCCTGTTCCTTGGCCCGACTGGCGTGGGTAAGACCGAACTGACCAAGGCCGTGGCGAACTTCCTGTTCGACGACGACAACGCGATGGTGCGCATCGACATGTCCGAGTTCATGGAGAAACACGCGGTTGCCCGTCTGATCGGTGCCCCTCCGGGCTATGTCGGGTATGACGAAGGCGGTGTGCTGACCGAGGCCGTGCGGCGCAGACCCTATCAGGTCGTGCTGTTTGATGAGGTCGAAAAGGCGCATCCGGATGTGTTCAACGTGCTGTTGCAGGTTCTGGATGATGGCGTGCTGACCGATGGTCAGGGTCGCACCGTAGACTTTAAGCAGACGCTGATAGTCCTGACGTCGAACCTCGGGTCTCAGGCGCTCAGCCAGTTGCCCGAAGGGGCAGACAGTGCACAGGCACGGAGGGATGTGATGGATGCGGTCCGGGCGCATTTCCGGCCGGAGTTCCTGAACCGACTGGACGAGACGATCATCTTTGACAGGCTCAAGCGGGCCGACATGGATGGCATCGTCGATATCCAGATGGCACGTCTGCAGAAACGCCTGGCCGCTCGAAAGATCGAGCTTGTTCTGGACGAGGGCGCGAGACAGTGGCTTGCCGATGAAGGCTATGACCCGGTCTTCGGTGCGCGCCCGCTGAAGCGCGTGATCCAGCGCGCGTTGCAGAACCCTCTGGCCGAGGCGCTGCTGGCTGGTGAGATCAAGTATGGCGAGACCGTCCCCGTCACCGCTGGCGCTGAGGGGCTGATTATCGGCGACAGGCTGGGCACCTCAGACCGACCGCGCCCGGATGATGCCGTAGTGCATTGATCTCGATAGAAACGAAAGACCCGCCGGATTGGCGGGTCTTTTGGCAGGGGCTTGTTGGACCGGGTCTGGCAGGAATATTGGTGCCGTCCGCGGCTGTATCAAGCGTCCTTTTTTGATAAGGCTTCACTCATTGCCATGTAGGATTTTACAGCGGTCACGTAGATGATGTATCCGATCACCACTAAGGCCAGAGAACTTAGTGCGGTGATGTTCTTGGGCGGCGGCGGCACTTTGCCCGGAACGGGTACCTGCTTGTAGGTTTGAAGCTCTTTGTGCGCGCCTTCGACAAGCCTCAAAAGGCTGCGCAGCGCTTTTTCATCGTCGCTATTTTGCTTCTTGATGTCTTTCAGCAACTTGCGTAGCTTGTCATCCAGAGCATCAAGTTTGACCGATTTTTTGCCCAGCTTCTTTTGCCATTTGGCATAGGCCTCGATCTGGTTTGTCTTTGCCTTGGATTTCGTCTTGTTGGCTTGATAGACAAGTTTCGTGTAATTTGTTTTGCGCGGCAAACGGGCCATACTGTCACCTATTCAATTAAAGAAAATTCAATGGCTCCATGTTCAGTTGATGCAAGTGTCGGGTCAAGAGACTGGCGCCTGTAGAGAGATTGATCAGGCGAGGCAGCACTGCCATTGCCTGCCCAAAATCAGGATCAGGCAATGGTCAGGGGATCACTCGATCACATCAACGCGAAAATCCGCGCCGGACCACCAGTGCCGCCTTTGTGTTTGGGCGCTCCTATCACCAGGGTGGCCCCTGCGGCTGGGACGCGGTCGAGATTGGCTAGACACTCGATCCCGAACCGGCCCGAGGGCAGCCAGGCGTAGTGGGTGGCGAAATCGGCAGACATGCCGTGATCCAGCGACAGCGTGTCGACCGCCATGGATCGCGCGCCGGTTTCTTCCATCAGCATCTGAGCGGCCTCAACGTGGAAGCCGGGATAGTGCTGCGCTTCTCCATCGAAATTGCGAAACGCGTCGGTTGCCGTTTTTCCGCCCCAGCCGGAGTGCATGGCGACGCAGGCGCCGTCGGGGATGTCTCCGTTCGCCGCGATCCACGCCTCGAGGTCATCGGGGGTCACGCGGGTATCGGCATCTTCGGCGGCGCGGGCGGCGATATCCACGACGCAGAGCGGTGCAACCAGATCGGTCACCGGGATTTCATCGACTGAGGCTCCGTCGGCTGAGAAATGCAGGGGCGCATCGATATGGGTGCCGGTATGTTCGTTGATCGACAAATTGAACAGGTTGAACCCGTGATCCGCAAAGTTGAACGCCTGTTCGGCGGAGACGCCCGGCTCACCTCCCCATGTTGGAAACTCGGGGCTAAGGGTGTGGGTCATGTCCTCGACCCCGCCATGCCCTGCGGCCAAGGCCGCCGGAGCGCTCGCGCCCGTTGCGGCGGCTGCCACGCCAGTGGCTGCGGCGGCTTTGAAGAAGCTCCGCCGCGACAGCATCTTGTCTTTGACGGCATTCATTACGCAGATATCACACATTCGGTATCCTCCCTGATGGGTGGCAGGGTCGGGCGACCGGTGTCGCGGACCGTACCACCTATCAGGCAGAGTGCCGCGCTGACCCCTCTTGTGTAAAGGGCGCTGTCTGTTGTGGCGCGCTGGGCGTTTTAGCGGAACTCACGGCTTTTGCGCAGGGCGCGCAGCTCTTCCGAACTCATTTTTGGGCCTGAGCTTGTCGTGGGCTGCGGTGCGGGTTGAACTAATGTCTCAGTGCTTGGGGTCTTGCGCACGGCACCACCGCTGAGGCGCAGATAGGCCAGAACCCCGCCGGCGCATTGATAGCTGAAGGCCCAACTGGCCAGAAGGGTGTAGGCCACGATGGTTGCGATCATTGGCGCAGTGACTGAAAACGGAACCGCTCCGGTCGTCATCTCGCCGATCAATTGAACTTCGTCGACCAGAGCGCTCGGACCGTAGATTGCGGTAAGTCCAACGATAAACAGAGCAAAGAAAAAGACCGCACCGACAAAGCTGATCGCCACCACCGCGAAAAGCTGCAGGAAGAAGGCGCCAAAATGGTTGAAGGGCGTGTAAGGGCGGCCATTGGGGTCCCGCCCGATCGACGCTGCGGCAATTGGCACCAGAAACCCTGCCCTTAGCGCGCAGATCGCTGCAAAGAGCAGGATCACAACACCCGAGAGCATCATGATATGCACGGGTGTCAGGGTCGCGAAGAACGCGGCCGGATCCTCGGGAACGCCGCCCCCTACGCTGACGGCACCGATGGAGAGCGCGGCGATCAGCGCGGCGGCCACACTGATCCCAATGGCTTCGACGGCGCCGTAGATAACCGCTGGAAAGACAAACTTGCGGTAACTGTTACTCGGAGAAACCTCGCAGGCCTGCAGGCCCAAACGGCTGCCGACCAGCATCGGGATGACGCCTGAGGATGCGCCCACAAAGAACGAGATCAAAACCGACAGGCCCGGAATGAGCAGCCCGATCAGCGCGCTCAGTATCCCGCCTATCAACCCGTAGACGATCAGCGCGACCAGCAGGACGGGAAAGACAACAACATAGCGCCACAAAACGGACAGCGAAAAAGGAAAGGCCTGAAATACCAGCACGGGACCAACTCTGATCAACTATTGGATGATTCCGGCATACCGAATTGAGACTGCAAGGACCAGCCGCCAAAAACCCCTTAGTCACGGGCTGACGCAGTTGCGTTACAGTCTGTTCCCGCAACCCTCACGCCTGTTCCCTTGGGTCTGTCTTACCAGCGGCCAATTTCAACGCCGAGTTGGATTCAAGAAAGTGACTCAGATGATGCATCGCTGAAGCAACAGTTTGGCACATGCCGACGTCCCCTCGAGTGCGGCGTTTCTAAACCGGGGGCAGGGTATGACTGTGCTGGTAGGTTTCGGGCTGATCGTGATGGCGCGTCCCGCCGCAGCGCCAGAACGCGTTCAGACTTAAATTCAGTGAAGCCCGATAAACAAAGAGCCTGCCGTCGGGGGCAGGCTCTGATCGTTGATCGCCTAGGTGTCAGAACCAGATCGGTTCACGGATCAGCTGGCTTATGCGCCGCTCGGCAGAGCGTTGAGGTCTTGAGCGTTGCTTTCGTTCAGGCCGGTATCTTCGCCGATCTCTTCGCAGGTTACCGGGAAGGTCTCGTTCGAGTCGCAGCCCGTGATGGGGTAGGTCTCTTTTTCGCCGCAAGCAGCGAGCAGCAAGGCAAATGCCAGGCCGGTAGCCAGTTTGGTTTTCATGTCTCGTCCTCTCCGAACTTTATGTCGTCTCAGTTTTAGCGCTATCCAAGTGACCGGCTTTGACCGATCTCAAACTCCGTCCCTTCGCGCTTAGAAAAACTTAAGCGCCTGAGCAATAGATTGGCTAGCGTCATAGTCGCGTTTGACGCAAGGTTCGCTGCAAGATTCCCGGCCATTTCGGCTAAATATGTCGATCTGCGAGTGTCAAAGTGATCCATGTTCAGTGAGAGAACACCTCTTGTCGTCCGGAATTCGTTACAGAGCGTTCTCCCAATCGTGACGCATGTTGCCTTGGTCCTGTGTTAAGAGCGCACTAGCTAACACTCGATAAACACGGATCGCGGAGACTTAGATGGCGCATCGCTGGACCAACACTTTGACACATGCCGACGTCACCCCAAGGGCGGCGTTTCTGAACCGGCGGCAGGTTATGGCCGGGCTGGCAGGTGTCGGGCTGACCGCGATGGCCCGCCCTGCAGCTGCGCAAGAGGCGCTGGAGCCGAACACCTGGGAAGAGATCACCAGCTACAACAATTTCTATGAATTCGGCACTGGCAAGGACGACCCGGCCAAATATGCCCATACACTCGTGACCGAACCCTGGAGCATTCAGATCGACGGTCTGGTCGATCGCCCCGGCACCTATGACTTCAAGGACATCATGTCCGAGATGACAGTCGAAGAACGCATCTACCGCTTCCGCTGTGTCGAGGCCTGGTCGATGGTGATTCCGTGGAACGGGTTCGAACTGGCCGGCCTGTTGAATATGGCGGGTGTGCAGGAGGGCGCGAAATTCGTGGCCTTTGAAACTGCCTACCGTCCCGATGAGATGCCCGGCACCCGCTTCCCGATTCTGGAATGGCCCTACCGCGAGGGTCTGCGTCTGGATGAGGCGATGCACCCGCTCACCATCATGGCGACAGGCATCTATGACCGTCCGATCCCGAACCAGAACGGCGCTCCGCTACGGTTGGTGGTGCCGTGGAAATACGGGTTCAAGTCGATCAAGTCGATCGTGAAGATCACTCTGTCCGAGGATGAGCCGCCCACCAGTTGGAACATGTCCGCACCGCGCGAGTATGGCTTCTATAGTAACGTGAACCCGAATGTGGATCATCCGCGCTGGTCTCAGGCGTCCGAGCGTCAGATCGGAGGCGGTCTGTTTGCCAAGCGTATTCCGACCCTCATGTTCAATGGCTATGAACAAGAGGTCGCCAGCCTGTATGAAGGTATGGACCTCAAGGAATACTATTGAGCCATGCAAGCAGTGAACCAGGCCATACGCAAGATCCCCGTTTGGGCGGTCTATTTGGCTGGGGCCCTTCCGGCCCCTTGGTTCCTGTATCTTGCGCTCACAGGGGGTCTCGGGGTCGAACCGATCACAGCGCTCGAGCATAAGCTGGGGGAACTTGCCCTGCAGCTGCTCATTCTTGGCCTGGCGGTGACCCCGCTGCGCCAGCATCTTGGCTTGAACCTCATGAAGTTCCGTCGAGCAATCGGCGTGCTGGCCTTTTCCTATGTCGCGCTGCACCTGCTGGTCTGGCTGGTGCTGGACGTTCAGCTGCTTGGCCAGATTTGGGCAGATATCCTCAAGCGCCCTTATATAACTGTTGGTATGGTGGGGTTCATTCTGTTGCTGCCTTTGGCCGTGACATCGAACAATTGGTCAGTGCGTAGACTTGGCCCGCGCTGGCGCAAGCTGCACAAGCTGGTCTATCCGGCTGTTCTGCTTGGCGGTATCCACTATGTGATGCTGGCAAAGGGTTTCCAGCTAGAGCCGCTTCTCTATCTCGCTGCGATCATAGGGCTGCTGCTCGCGCGCCTGCCGATACCGGGCCTGCTGACTCGACTTAGGCAGGCCGATTCCACGTAAGTTTTGACCGAGTCTGTGGGTAACTGTGTGAACAATGATCTGAAGGCAGTGATTCCGGATGGTCGGGGCGGTGATTGGCGGTGTCTGCGCAGTTTGCACCTTGGCTAAGCTATTGTTTTTATGAAATAAAATTGATATTTCGAATTTTTCTCCACTTTTTTGCTTTTTCCGCTTGCGGCCTTCTGCGCTAAACCTTAGAACCCCCTTCACCGGCGCTGCTGAGGCGCTGGGGCGCTGCTGAGGCGGCGGGGACGCTCGGGAGAGACCGGGGGCATCTGAGGTTGGGTTTTAGGCGGGCGCGCTGAGGGATT
>NZ_JAGHRB010000018.1 GCF_017743995.1 Ruegeria sp. R13_0
ATGCGATCAGATAGATCTATGTTGTGAAGCAAACCCATTGGCGTTGGCGCAAGCAATGTAGCGAAATGCGTGCAGTCCAGTTGCAGGAACTCGGCCGTCTATATAATGAAACCCGTAAACCAAGAATCCTCTGAAATTGGAGCTCGTTGCTCTAACGACCACCATTCCAGACAAAGAACACCTAAGTCGATGACTCAAATGTGCCGCCATAAAACACTGTAATGCCTGTCTTCTGCGCATTGCCGCCGTTAGCGCGGACTGCAGCACTCAGTAACTTTGGGCTCATCGCGGACCTCGGAGGCAGCGCGGCATGATGTGATAGAATTATCCAGTCAACGTCGGGTTGTCGTTGTGGGCGGGCATGGCGGATCGGAGGATCAACCATGGAAACCCCAAACTTACCTGCTATTCGTGCTCTTCGCCCAGCCTGGAACAAAGGGCGTATTGTAGGTCAAAAACGCCCTCTGAAACCAAAACATGTCTGGGCGATCCGAGTGCGCCTCGAGCTTGCCGAAAACCATCGCGATCTTGCACTCTTCAACACGGCAGTCGACAGTAAGCTCCGCGGCTGCGATCTGGTGAAGATGAAGGTGGCGGATGTCATGTCATCGGGTCAGATCAAGGAACGGGCTTCAGTATTGCAAAGCAAGACACAGAAACCTGTACGCTTCGAAATATCCGAGGGCACACGTGCCTCTATTGAGAAATGGATGGAAGACGAGCTGATGGTTGGTTCCGAGTACCTTTGGCCGGGCCGATTCCACGAGCGACTACACATCTCGACGCGTCAATACGCGCGGATTGTTCGAGACTGGGTCACGTCGATCGGCCTCGAGGCAAGCGCCTATGGCACCCATTCAATGAGGAGAACCAAGGTCACTCAGATCTACAAGAAGACCGGAAACCTGCGCGCTGTTCAGCTTTTGCTAGGCCATACTAAAATGGACAGTACAGTCCGGTATCTCGGCGTCGAACTCGAGGATGCCCTAGCAATCGCCGAAGCGATAGAGATCTAACGTTAACGGGCCGCTCTTGCGGGCGGCCCGAAACTGCCGTTGACCTAAACATCTGTACGCTGCAATGCGGCCCGCCAAAGCCGCCATTCGCTGCAGCTGCGGACTCGGGTGCCCGGTGAACAAACATCCTGCTGACAAGAGCAACCATCTGTTGCACCACCGCGTAGAAAAGACTCAGGTATGAGTTCATTGCAAAAAAGCAGACTTTTTCAGCATTGTGTTTGTTTCATTCAGGCTCGCATCTCCAGGAAATCTATGGACTAGTGTGATCAAACAACTGGGAATTCAGGTTCACCACCTGCGGTAACCTAGCAAACTCCTGACATTTGCGTATGGTTCTGAATACTACCGCCTGTGAATAGCGCGATAGATGCTCTCGCAACCTTTGTCATACGGATGTTTCGGATAACCCGCAAAACGCGCGTTGACCAACCCAATTGAGAGGTGCCCAATGTCTTTCTCTAGCCGTCCGCTATTTTCCCGTCGCCGGTTTCTATACACAACAGCTGCAAGTGCAGCAGCCGTTACGCTTCACCCGTTCTCGGCTGCTGCGGCCAACAATCAGGCGCATCTTCGGGTCATGGAAACAACCGACATCCATGTCCATGTGTTCCCCTATGATTACTACGCCGACAAGCCCCGTGACACGGTGGGCCTGTCCCGCACGGCATCCATAATCAATGAAATCCGTTCTGAGGCGACGAACTCGCTTCTGGTGGATAACGGAGACTTTCTGCAAGGAAACCCGATGGGCGATTACATCGCTTATGAACGCGGCATGAAAGAGGGTGACAGCCATCCAATCATCACCGCATTCAACACGGTTGGCTATGATGCAGCCACCCTGGGCAATCACGAGTTTAACTATGGGCTGAGCTTTCTTGAGACCTCATTGGCAGGTGCGGATTTCCCAGTGGTTCTGGCCAACGTCGCAAAGGAAAAAGGCGCGAGCCCGCGCGAGGACAAGACGCTTGTCCAGCCATACGCCATTCTCGACCGCGAGATCGAAATGGGTGACGGCACAAAAAATCCGATCAAGATCGGCGTGATTGGCTTTACGCCTCCGCAGATCATGAACTGGGATCGCAAACATCTTGAGGGCAATGTCGAGGCTCGGGACATTGTTGAGACAGCCAAGGCCTATGTGCCCGAGATGCAGGAGCAGGGCTGCGACCTGATCATTGCTTTGTCGCATTCCGGAATTGGAGATGCCAACCATGAAGATGGTATGGAAAACGCGTCGGTTGTACTTGCCGGTGTTGAAGGGATCGACGCGCTGGTCACGGGTCACAACCATTTGGTCTTTCCATCGCCGACATTTGCAGACCGCCCAGGGATCGATGTTGAAAACGGGACACTTATGGGTAAACCCGCCGTCATGGGTGGGTTTTGGGGCTCGCATCTTGGCCTGCTAGATCTGCTGCTGGAACGGGACGGGAATGAATGGCGGGTGGTGACCACCACATCCGAGGCGCGACCTATCTCCCAAAGGAACGAGGACCGGTCAATCACCGCGTTGGTCGGAGATGATCAGCGTGTCCTCGACTCGGTCACGACAGATCACGACGAAACGCTGGCCTATGTTCGCCGTGCTGTTGGCAAGACCTCGGCTCCACTGCACAGCTACTTTGCGCTGGTCGCAGATGATCCCTCAGTTCAGATCGTCTCAATTGCACAGAAGTGGTATGTCGAAGAGATGCTGAAAGGCACCGACCATGAAGGCCTGCCGATCCTGTCTGCGGCAGCACCTTTCAAGGCTGGTGGCCGCGGTGGCCCGGAATACTACACCGATGTTCCCGTTGGTGACGTTGCTATCAAAAACGTCGCCGATCTGTATCTCTATCCGAACACAGTGCGAGCGGTGCGCGTGAACGGTGCGCAGGTCAGGGGCTGGTTGGAACGGTCGGCAGGAATGTTCAATCAGGTCGCAGCGGGATCAAAAGACGCGATCCTGCTGAATCCGGAATTCCCGTCCTACAACTTCGACGTCATGGATGGTGTGACATATGAAATTGACCTGTCCCAGCCCTCGCGCTTCGGACCCAAAGGCGAAGAGATTAATCCTAATGCAGCGCGGATTGTGAATCTTTTGCACAACAGCGAACCGATTACCGATGACATGGAGTTCATTATCGCCACCAACAACTATCGTGCATCAGGTGGTGGATCCTTCCCCGGAGCGTTAGGTGATACAATCGTATTTGAAGCCCCGGATACCAACCGCGACGTCATTGTGCGCTACATCGTCGAGCAGGGTACAATAGATCCAAAAGCAGATGCCAACTGGTCTTTTGCTCCGCTCGCGGACACGACGGTGTTGTTCGAGACAGGCCCAAAGGCGCGGGACTATATGGGCGACGTCAAGGGCGTCACCATTGAAGACGCCGGAGAAGGCGCCGACGGATTCGCAGCCTTCAGGATCAAGCTCTGACTCAATATGAGCTCGAAAAACGCCCGCCACAATTTAAATCCGGTGGCGGGCGTATGTCTGTTGTCTCCGGCCCAAACCAGTCATTCACCGGCCGGTCACGATGCTGCGGTCGCAGCCCCCATAGCGGACATTGGCCTTCGCGCGCAATTCTCAGAGCTTTTTGATGACCAGATCGCGCACCAAGAAGTCATCCGAACTAAGCAATTCCACTTGCATGCAGCACGAATTCAACCCGCTCATCCACGGATACCCTTGGTAAAACCAAAACCTCGTAGCCAAGTTCATTCAACGCACTTTCTGTGCGATGATACTCCTCTACCGCAGCTTGAAAATCATGTTTGCGTACAGCGTCACTTTCGAAAATCTCTTTCCAAGGTGGAAACAAAAATACTGGCGACGAGTAGACACGAGCATCGCCAATTGTTTCACCGAGCGATGGTCCGCGGGAATATTCTAACGCGACCGCCGCATCAATGAGACCCCTGTCAAAAAACACTGGACCGCAATGTAGTTGAGCCGCCTCTAAATCAGACCGAGCGATTTCGATGGCCCGCATTGCGAATGCGTTCATATCGATCCATGGCAGGGCTTTGCTGTCACCGGCAATCTCTTCCTCGACGATACGCCGACCCGGTTCCAATACAGTCGAGAAACCGCGCTTGCTCAAAGCGTCAAGGAGCGTGGATTTTCCACCGCCTGAGCAACCCGTCAGCAATATGAACTTGTTTCTCAAAGTCCGAACCTCTTCATATGTTCAATTCATGATCTACTTTGAAAACGAAGCAGTTTTTCAGTCTATGATATGGCTTCAGTTGAACCTACGACAGTAGAGCCCGCGGAAGCTGGGAATTTGCTTCGCTCAAATCCAAATCTGTAAAATCGAAATCAACAGAAGCAGAGCCATTGCGCCGTTGAACATATGCCAGTGCCAGTCAGTACGCAGAAAATTTGCGACGAACCCTCCTGCCAAAACCCAAAGCGACAGCGAAACATACGCGCACACCAAAAACACAGCGGCAAGAATGCAGCCAAGCAACAAGGGATCTGAGACCAAGTTGGAGAAAGACGAAGCGACTCCCACCGCCATCGCCCAGGCCTTTGGATTGACAAGCAACAGCGCCGCTCCGACGAGGAAACTCATGGGTTGTGTCTCGCTTAAACGCGCGGCCGAGGGAGAACCGGCAAATCCAATTTTCAGTGCCAGCCAGACAAGGTACGCTGACCCGATTGCTTTGATAGCAGAACTCAGAAAAGGCGTGGATTGCAGCGTGGCCGCAAGACTGGTTCCGGACACGGCCACCAGCAGCGCGAGTGCAATGGCGATACCCAAAATCAAAGGCAGGCTTTGCCGATAACCAAACCGCGCGCCAGAAGCTGTTGCAAGCGCTGTTGCCCCGCCGGGGGAGCCGGTGGCGATCAGCGCGAAAACTATAAGGGCCCAAATCTGATCCGGCATGTGTCATCCAGGTCAACGGACCGCAGTAACTTCGATTTCAACGAGAAGATCTGGTGCTGCGAGGGCAGCAACCACCAGCGGAGTCACCGCTGGCGGATGTCCCTGGTTCCAACGGGCCTGACGCAGTTTGGAAAGCTCGGGCAGGAAAACCGCGTCGGTGACATAGTAAACAACGCGCAGAATGTCGGACGTATCCAGATCGCCGTCTTTGAGAAGTGCTTCAACGTTGTCCATCGCCTGATGGCATTGCTGCTCGAATCCTGTATGGGTTTTGCCATCCGGAGAGACGCCGATTTGCCCTGACAAAAATAAAAACGACTGCGGAGCAGTGATTTGAGTGCCATGCACATAGATACCTTGATACTGTTGCGGTACAGCGCGCAGCGAGGCAGGAGCCAATCGTGTAATCATCTGAGTTCCCTTGCGTGTTCGCAATGTTGCCACCGAGAACTTGGACCAAGTCGAAAATCAGCGCCAACAAAACATCAGGGCCTGACATCAATGGGCTTTTCGCTTTCAGCTCTGATCGGTAATACTGACGATCCGACCGTCTTCGACGCGAAACGCAGATGCACCTCGGAATCGAAGCTGCTGCCCTGCTTTCCAGCCGTTGGGCAAATCAGCCGAAACAACCGCTGAATAGTCGATCTCAACCAAGGTGACGGTCCCAACCGTTATCATGTTTGTCACCGTTTGCTGACGGGATTTGAACGCTTGCACTCCGGCAGAGGCCAGATCGGAAAAAGCCTGTTTACCGGACGTTTCCATTGTGACGTCTCCGTCGACGATGTTTCGAAACGCCACGTCGTCAGAAAGGCACGCGACCATGCCGGCCACATCCATCCGGTTGTAAGCCGCGATGTAGGCTGCAATTACTTCGGGAAGGTCACTCATACTATGTCTCGCGCAGTGCCGGACACCCGTACCGAGTTACCTTTAACATCATCCAACGACACATGGATCAAGGATGGGCTGCCCATGTCTTCACCCTGGCGGATCGTGAATTCACCCCCATGTGGCCAGTTGCTATCACGCAAATACCCTGCAAAGGCTGCAGCTGCCGCGCCCGTTGCCGGGTCTTCCAGAACACCCCCCGAAGCGAATGCATTGCGCGCAATGAATGTCTGATCGGTTTCTATGAAGACGAGCATGACAGTGACCAGATTATGATCGCGCATCACTTGCCGGCCCTTGTCGAGATCATATGACATGGCGGCCAATCGGGTTCGACTCTTTAGCGGCAGTACGACATGATCAGCACCACCATGGATATGAGCCGGGGCTAGGCGTGGATCAAGGTCATCCACGGTCAGATCAAAGAGCGCCAGGATCTCGCGCGCTTCAGTGTCTGCCAGTGCGCGGCTCTTGGTCGGTGGTGATGACAGGGTAGCCACCACGCCGTCGGGTGTCGTGTTCGTGTCTACCGTGATCGTGGCATCGTTCAGGGCCAGTGAATAAGTTCCAGCCCCACTGTGTCGCCCGAGCGCGGCGCCCAAGGCAATTGTCGCATGGCCACAAAATGGAACCTCAGATTCAGGGGAGAAATAACGAACGCGCCAATTCTTTCCTCCGTCATCCTGCGCGACGGCAAACGCAGTCTCTGAATACCCGACCTCAGCTGCGACCCGAGCCATTTCCTCGGTACTTGTATCGCTATCCAATAGCACGACACCCGCCGGATTTCCGCCTTCCGCTCCTTGGCTAAATGCCGCTATACGTTGGATATCCATGTTTGTCTCCTTGGTTCTGCTTGTGGCAAATTATCGGAAGGAACTGGGTTCTGTCCCAGTATAGGCGAAGGGAATTTCTGAAAATTTCTTTCACAACGTTGCCCAGTTCTCTAAACTTCCTTCATGTCGAAAGAACTGGATCAAACAGACTGCCGAATCGTAGAGCTTCTCGATTCCTATGGCCGTACCAGCCTCGCTGATATTGGAAAGAACGTAGGTCTTTCCGGCCCCGCCGTCGGAGAACGCCTGCGCCACCTTCAGGAAAGCGGATACGTCACGGGCTTTGGTGCCCGGATCGATTTGAGACGTTTTGGTTATTCAATCCAGGCTCTGGTCAGGATCAAACCAAGAAGTGGGCAGCTTCACATTGTAGAGAAGATGATCGAGGAGCAGCCTCGCTTTATGTCATGTGACAGGGTCACTGGCGACGATTGTTATGTCGCGCGGTTGCTTTTGAAAGAGATCAGCGAACTCGACGATATCCTTCTGCCCTTCCACGACCGGGCCGAGACCAACACGTCCATCGTAAAATCTTCGGTTTTCGAGCACAGATTGCCGCCCCTCGACCAGCCCTAGGCCTCGGAACGGCTTTTGGAATCTAGGATCGCCAGTCCTTGGTCTTTGCTTCCAGCCATTTCCTGAACCGCCGTATCTTTTGCGAATTTCGGTGGCTCTCGGGGTAGACAAGCCAATAGCCTGATCCATCTTCACAAGTCAGATCGAAAGGTTGGATCAACCGCCCGCTTGCAAGCTCATCCTTGAAAAACGCAGGGGTCAGCATTGCGACACCCTGACCTGACATGGCGGCGTTGGCTTCCAATACCTGCGGGCCGAAATGTTGGCGAACCTCATCTGACAGTTCCGGCCTTTCCAATCCCGCCTCTGCGATCCAGCGTTTCCACCAGGGATCGGAGGGTGACAGAATGTGAAGGCTCATTAGATCCTTAGGGTCATGAACGCCGCCTATGCTTTCAGCCAGATCCTTGCTCAACATTGGGGTGAAGCGGGTTTGAATTAGCAAATGACTCGAAAGCCCGCGCCAATTACCTTTGCCGCCGCGAATGGCGACGTCGAAACCGCTGGAGTTAAAATCAGTCAGGGTTTCACTAACTTCTACCCGCACCGCTATGTTGGGATTTTCCACCTGAAATCCCCCCAGGTGCCGCGCAAGAAAATTGGTGGCAAAAGTTGGAATGACACTGATTGCAAGCGTTTCCTGAGAAACGCCTTTAGCCTCGTCAAACGCGTCACTTAGAACGTTGAGCGCTTCGGTCGCCTTTTCCGCGAAACCAACTCCAATATCTGTCAGAGATACTCCGCGTGCCTCGCGACGGAAGAGTGGTGCGCCAACCCGTTCCTCAAGGATCTTGATCTGATAGCTGACAGCAGCCTGGGTCATCCCAAGCTTGTCCGCCGCAACCGTGAAGTTTTTGCTCCTCGCGGCCTCCTCAAAAACCCGAATTGCAGCCAATGGCGGTAGATCACCTCGGGAAGCCATTCAATCTCCTTATGCTCTTTGGCTCTGTTTTGTTTGTTTTAAGCTCATTCAAACGGTCAAACGTATGGCAGTCATCAATTCAACGAATGTGAGGACCATATGAAACTGCTCGCGTGTTTTCAAAACTTTCTGACTCGGGATACTGTAACCTACCGGGACAAAACTGTTCACCTAGGCGAGTTTCAACACTGGTCGGGCCACATGAAAAGAGACATTGGCATGGATTACCCAGCGCCACCGGAAAGGTGTTACTTTCAAAGATCATCCTGGTAATGAGAAATCGTCGCAAAGCCAGAAAAGTTGGTTCAACTTCTCACAATTGGACAATTTATGGACCCAATGATCGTATCGGCTGAGCACATCACACTCGAGGATTTGCGCCTAGCCATGAACAGCGCGTTTTCGGACTACGCCGTTCCAATGCAACTGACCCGGCAGTCATTTGCATTCATGTTGAAGCAAAGGGGATTTGATCGCCAAGTCTCGCGTATTGCGCTTGTTGAAGGGCAAATTGCTGCCATCTGGTTGGTATCCCTGCGCGGTCGCCACAGCTACCTAGTTGCCAGTGGTACGGATCCCATGTTCCGGCGGCTGGGAATGGCACGGAGACTGGCGGAGGACAGCATCGCACATCTCCGAAAGAGGCACACCGTCAGTCTCCAGACTGAGGTATTGGTCGAGAACGGCAAAGCATATGAACTATACGCATCACTTGGAATGAACACTGCGCGGACGTTGCAGTGTTTCGACATTCCATTCCGGCCGAGTTTCGATGCTCCGATCATGGCGCGAAAGGTGCCCTGGAGGGAGATTCAGAGCGACGTCATCGCTATGATCGAATTGGAACCCTCCTGGCAAAACGACATCGCGTCCTTAAGCGCCGTAGCGGATGAAGGGCAGTGCTGGGCCATATCCGATTGCCATGGTCTGGTGGCTTATGCGGTCCTTTTGCCAACAAACAATACCCTTGCCCAAATTTGCGTTCGCAAAGACCGAAGACAGGAAGGGATCGGCAGTTCATTGCTCCATACATGTCAAGCTGGCGATACGCTTCGCTTGCTTAACGTCGACGTCACATCAACAGAATTCCAGTCGTTTCTTGGAAGTGTCGGAGCCGTGGCAACCGTCCGTCAATTCGAATTAACGATGGAATTATGAGTTCAGGAGCACACGAATGCCCAAAAGCGAGATTTTTCGCCCGATTTCAGAGCGTGTTTTGGCTAGTGATTGGGGCGTTCTAACCAAATACGAATTCGATTTGCGTCGTCAGAATGGCGAATGGCAGCGCCAAACGCGAGAAGCCTATGACCGTGGCAACGGGGCGACTTGCCTATTGCACAACCCGGATACAGATCAAGTATTGCTCACGCGTCAGTTCCGATTGCCAGTTTTCCTGAATGGCGGGCTTGATGGGTTCATCGAAACCCCTGCTGGTCTGCTGGATGGCATTCAGGCCGATGAGCGGATGCGTAAAGAACTTGAAGAAGAAACCGGCTATCAGATCAACAAACTGATTCACTTGTTTGACGTCTATATGAGCCCTGGCTCGGTCACAGAGTATCTGTCATTCTTCAAAGGCACCTATTCAGCCTCAAATCAAACTGGCAACGGTGGAGGTTCTTTCGACGAAGGGGAAGATATTGAGGTTTTACACGTTCCATTATCGGACGCGATGCAGATGATTACCGAGGGCGAAATTCGGGATGCAAAGACGATTATACTTCTTCAGCATCTGACGCTCGAAAAACTGACGGGCACTGGCGACAATTGAGAACACTCCTCTGTTGTGAATCCAAAACCAAAAGTCCCGAGACGGAAAATTCGAGCGCTGCGAAACTTCACGATGGCTCACTCCAGAATATAAGCTGGCTCCCAGAGCTCTATTGGATTTCCTTCCGGATCATTGAGCCATGCGAATTTGCCATTCGGATAAGGCGAATCTGGATCTCGGCGGACTTCCACACTCTTGGATTCGAGCTGTGCGATCATTCTTTCGATGGGCATTGCCAACTTGTATTCGCGTCGTGAACTGACTAGGCCTCACGCATGAATGTGCCGTCCAAGATGCCTTGCATGAAGGGTTTTCGTTTTCCGCTTATGCCGTCTGGGTCTATCATAGGTTTTGCGACAGAACCTTGGCAACGTTACCGGTAGAGGCTGCGGAGTTTTGGCACGTCGATGTTGACGATCCCACCGAACTCGATAAGCGGGTAGTTTGAGTATCGTCCACGGGTCTCTGTTAGCGCTGATCCGAGCCAACGTATAGCGGCTTGTTTTGATGACGCACATTACCCTTTTCAGGTCGGAAATCTGACTTGCAGCTCCAACGTGCTCAAATCCTTATGACCAATCGCTGGCGAAGTTCTGATTGTCGACCCTAATTCTCTTGGAACCTGTATTCCAAATTGCCATCGATATTATCTACGCCTCGGATACCGGTTGAAGACCTAACCCAGGAACCATCGATCCGTTGACATTCTGCCATCAATCTCGCACCGGCCTTCCCACCTTTTGAGACAGAAATATCCCTGCAAGTCTTGTAGAAGGTGCCGGTTTTTCTTCCCGAACTATGCCGCAAAGTTCCATCGATGTTTTCGATACCGCGCAGAGCAACTGAGCTGAAAACAGTTGCACCGATCCTTGTCTTGCACTCCGCTGTTAGATCAGGTGCGCGATAGCCTAGATTGGAACAGGTTTCCTGAAAGGTTGAGGCCCTATGCTCGGAAGCAAGCGCAGTTCCTGCCAAGGGTATCGATATGACCAATGCTAAAACTGCAAACGTCTTTGTCATGGATTCTCTCCCGAAGATCAAAGAGATAAATTCCTTCGAACATCTCTCCGAATGATTGACCGATACGCGCATCGAATATGTTACATCATAGCGTCTCAAACAGGTTTCAAAAAGTGAAAGCACAACTCGGAGGGCGTTGATGTTCAGAACTGGTCTTGTTGTTTCTTTCCTGAGTTTGATCGTCATAACGATCAATCCGGTCAGTGGGCACGCTCAAAGCTTTGACTGCACGAAAGCAACAACCGCTATCGAAATGCAGATATGCAGCGATCCGAACGCTGGGCGGCTGGATAGCGAACTTGCATCGGTTTACGACTCGCTGTCATCGTCGCTATCCGACACCCAACGTGCGCACCTTCGTGACGTCCAGCGGCAGTGGCTCAAGGAGCGCGATGCCTGTGACCCAAATACCGTCTGCGTGGTCAATAGCTATCTGGAACGACTCGAAAAACTGGATCAGGACTATAGCGTGTTCGCTGGCTGGTCTGGGAGGTTTGAAAATTGGTCTGGGCTTGAAGTATCTACGACCAGCAAAGACCAACGAGATTATGAGATAACCATTTCCGGCGCCGGGCAGAACTGGACGTGTGAAGCCAGCCTCTCAGCAAATGAAGACGACTCCGGATCGAGCTTGGTAATTGCTCAGGATGACAAGAGCACGAGACTGCAATCAGCCGGGACTGGTTTTTGGGCCCCTGCTGCGTTTGATGAACTTGTCAAAAGCCAAGGACTGTGCGGCGCCTCTGCACCCAGCATTAACGGGTTCTTTGTTCGAACAAGTCAGACGGAACAGAAACCAAGGTTCGACCGTAAACCATTCATACACCCTCGGATCGTCCAGGAATTGTCGACATGGTTGAGCGACACAGGCGATCAGGTCGTCGCAATCAACCTAACCGCGTCACAAAACAGCAACCGGTTTGCCGGTGATGTCAAAATCCAGCCGGATGCGAAGCAAGGATCGCCTTGGGTATCTTCGACAACCGGAGATGACACCTATGCATATCGGTTCATCGGCAAAATGACGAACGGCGTCCATGTTTTGGTAACGCGTCAATCATCGACGGATGGATCTGGAGTGTTCCCCACGATCATGTTGCTGTCGCGTACCGAAGATCATGGGATCAAAGCCGATTGGGCCGCAGGTGAAATCAAACCCGGTGCGTCGCGCAATCTCTTGGTCAAGCGTGGCGAGCTTGTCGTCGGCGCCGATTGGAATGGCGAGGTTAAGGTAGACGGAAACCGACTGTTCATTGGCCGCGACCAATCTGGGACTACGTCTGCGAAGAATGGTGGTTGGCTCAGGTTCCGTGCGCCGCATGCAATGAGTGAATAATTGTGTGGAAGCATTATTCAACAATCCTCCCGAGCTTGGGGTGCAGACATAACCTCAAGTGTATTCTGCCTATCCCGCCCGAAACGTCCTGCTGACACTCCTGTCATTATGAAAATACAGGAGGAAGCGACCCGCTAGAACGTCATTTCCAGACCTATGTTAAGACCCCAGTCCTGTTCGGACTCTGTTACGATACCAGTAAGGGTGGCGCGCGCTCTGAAGGCGAAATCACGCTGCTTTGTATATGTCGCGCCAATATGGACTTTGCCCCATACGCCGCCAAAGTCTTCGGCCAAAGTCAAACCTGAGCGTTTAGCGACTGTTTCTGACCAATTAGCAGAAATCCCACTCGTCAAAACCAGACTGGCGCTTTCAACCGGCAAGTCATTGGAATAGTCGACACCGACGACGACATCTGTAACTGTCATGCTTTGCTCTGCAATTGAGCCGGTAGCGTAATCAACATAGGGCTGCCGCGAGTTTTCGATACGGCTTATGAGCAGGTGCGGCATCAATTTGAAATCATCGTAAATCAGCTCACCGGATACCTTCACGGTCGCCAAAGTCTGCTCTGACACAATGTCCTCAACCGCACCTCTGAACCCGATGAAGTCAGTCTCGGTCCGGCCTATTAGGTATTGGATTTCGAGGTAAAGCGGGTGATCACGGTTTTTGGCAACGAAATATGGCCCGACCAGATACCCCTTGCCTTTGCTCCCAAAACCGTAGCTCTCATAAGTCATCTGATCGAATTGAAACATGACACCAGCAATCGCATTTGGGGTGAGGCGGAAATGAACGCCAGCCGCACCAAAGAAATAGGCTCTAAGATGTTGTTCGTCTTCAAACCAGCCGCCATGAAAACGAGCCCATGTCGCTTGCCGACCACCTGTTGCAAAATCAAAATCACCGACCTCATTTGTTATGTTCGCGTCGAGGTAGCCGATCGGGTTCGCGGATAACAGGTCACTCAAATCCGGCTGAGCCGAAAGGCTATGATCAATGTGCCACCATCTATAGGTGAAGATACTTGGTATTGGGTCATGATCGCTGGTCGGCTGTGCAATAGCGGGAACACTCAGCGTGATCATGAGCGTCAAAACTTGCCAAAGCGCCGACTTGCCGAACACCCATCTACGATCAAGCAGACGATTACCTGAAATGAGCTTCATACCATCAAACTTGTTAAATAAGCTCGCAGCTCGAGGCTTTGCCTCGTAGCTGACCTACCTCGGCAGCCTGAAAACAGTGACTGCCGAGGGACTAATTTCTAAAATTCAACAGGATAGTGCAAAGGCCACGAGTGGCTAAGACAATAGCCTATTGCACGGGCTCACTGGACCCAGCGCCGTTTGGCGAGTTGTCAGGCCAATCACAAGGCCCGGGTGTAGACACTTGCTGATCGTGGTTGTGGCACCCGACGTCACCAGTCGCAATATTGGTGACCTGGACTTTGTCAGGTACCTTGTGCGTGTGGCCTCCGGACGTTCCGAAATTGGAAGCCTGATTTACCGAAGGCGAAGGGAACTTTGTGTTCTGCGCAAAGCCTGGGATCGCTGCCACAAGCGAGACCATGATCGTTGCCGCCGCGATGCTGTTTTTCAATGCTAATGAGTACTTCAATGGTTTATCCTATCTGAACTAGATCTTATTGGGCGATTCAAGGTGTTTTGCCGTTTGGCAAAACCCTGCTCGTAGTTGGGGAAAATAACTGTTTTCGTTCAGGTGCCTCCGCTTCGTTTTGAACTTCTACGACTCTGCCAGACTTACCGGCCGTTGCCTCCCCGCAGGGCCGCCTGAAGTTCATGCAGATTTGCGGAGTCGACTAAATGTGAAGTGGAATGCCAACTTTGCAGCTTACGGGCGTATTTATTGATTGCGATGCACGGTGGTCTCTAACTTTTGAATTCACACCCAACTGTGCTCGGGCTAGAGTGCTCTTTCTGTTCAGAGCTTTGCTGTCCAGCGCCGCGCTACTACACACGCCGGAAAATCGGCAGAAAACCCAACCCTATGCGCGAAGGATTCCGACCAATTGCTTTGATGCGATGGAAAGAGCGTCTTCATGGAAGGCCGCATAACCTAGAACAAGCCCTTGTAGTGGATTTGGACGCACACAATGGGTCGACAAGGCACTGACCTCTAAACCAACACTCTTGGCTCGATTGCTGATCTCATAATCCGAGACGTTATTTGCAAATTGGGCGTTTAGTGAAACACACAGATGCATTCCTGATGGGTCGGGCCGAAGGTCCAACAAGTCAGACACCGGGGCCAATGCCTCAAGCAGATGAGCTTGACGGCGCGCATAAACGCGCCGCATGCGTCTTAGGTGCATCGCGAATTCACCACTGTTCATAAACCTTGCCAATGCAGGTTGCGGTATCAGCGAAGCGCGAGGACCGACCCGACCAAGGTAGCTATGCGTGCGATCCAATAGGCGTTTTGGAACCACTAAGTATCCAATTCTGAGCGCCGGACTGACAAGTTTTGAAAAACTACCCAGGTAAATCGTGTGTTCCAGCCCATCGAGCCCAGCGAGCGATGGCAAAGGGTGCCCTCGGTATCTGAACTCGCTGTCGTAATCATCTTCAATAACGATTGCTCGCGCACTCCTTGCCCAATCCAACAATCCGATGCGACGCGACAATGGCAGGGTGACGCCAGTCGGGTAATGACGGGACGGCGTGACGATCGCCGCGTGAACTCCTTCAGGAATGCGCGCGGGATCGAGCCCGTCTTGATCGATACGCACTGGATGGGCTTGGTTTCCAGTGTCCGCAAGAATTGTATGAAGTTTAGGCCAGCAAGGGTCCTCAATGGTCACCTGTCTGCCGGTGCCGAGCAAACCCTTGAAAACGATCTCAAAGGCTTCGCTCGCACCCGAAGTGATCACTACCTGGCGCGGATCGCAGGGCAAGCTCCGCCAAGCTGCAAGGTGATCCGCGATCGCTTCACGCAGGGGATACCAGCCCAGCGGGTCAGGTTGCGCCAAGAGCGCGGTTTCTGGCCTGCGCCAGGCGCGTTCCAGATGGCGCGCCCATTGCGTATGAGGAAGCAACGATTGATCGGGCAGCCCTGTGTGAAAGGGGCCCCACTCTTTCATCATCGGACGCGTTGGACGGGGCTTAGTCGTTGGCGGAGACAAATGGGTGATTTCATCGGCGACAAAAGTACCGCTACCCTGCCGAGTGTTCAGGTAGCCCTCGCTGATCATCTGATCATAGACAGCCTGAACCGTTGTCCGTGAAATCGAAAGCTCCGAGGCCAAAACCCTGCTGGCAGGCAGTTTTGCGCCAACTAAATCTGGCGACCTGGAAAGCATAGCGCGAAGCGCATCGAGCAACTGAGACTGCAATGAGGTCTTCAGGGCCGCATCCAGCGAAATCGCAAACAAGTCGCGATTCAAATTGGCATTAGTAGAAGCTTCAAAATTGGCCATTTCCCAATATCCAATATTCCGGCATCAGTTGCTTAGCAACAACAATCCTGAGCTGATGCAATGAACGAGACGCTGAACATCACCGAAAGAACACGCTTGCGCAGGTTGCATGAACGAGGTCATTTTGATCGTTCGACAATCAATCGAATTCTGGACGCGCAACCCATGTGTAGCGTGGCATACGTCATAGAAGGCAAACCTTTTGTGACGCCTACCTTGCAATGGCGCGAAGGAAATCATGTCTACTGGCATGGTTCCTCGGCAAGTCGCGCCCTGCGGAGTTCTCGCGATGCCGAGGTGTGTCTTTCAGTTGCAATTTTGGATGGGTTTGTACTCGCTAGATCCGGCATGCATCACTCAGTGAACTCGCGGTCCGTTACGCTGTTTGGGACAGCACTAAAAGTCGAAGATCCAGAAGAGAAGATTCAAAAGCTAAGCGCGTTTGTGAACGGTTTGTTTCCCGGACGCTACGAGAGCCTTCGCCCTGATCACGCGCAGGATTTGAAGGCGACCACGGTCCTGGGTATGGAGATATCTGAAGGTAGCGCCAAGATCCGGACCGGTGGTCCTGTTGACGAGGAAGAAGACTACCAACTGCCGATTTGGGCCGGGGTTATTCCGGTCAGCACAATGATTGGAGAGCCGATCCCTGACCCCCGAAACATCGACTGCGTGTCTGTACCTAATCATGTAAGATCGTTTCGGCTGTAGTGCGTCGCAATGTCCAAATTCTCAGGGAACCTGAATGAGGTCGCGCCCGGACCACGCGAGTTATTAATACGCCCCGAGGGAGATATCAGTGTTAAACGACGCCAAAACACCTTCAGACTACATTGACCGACTCGATGACGATTGGCGGCGCGATACGCTACTGGAGCTGCGCGAAATCATACTCAAACAATCGCCACAACTCGATGAGCAAATACATTACAAGATGTTAGGCTATGGTTCGGATGAGTCCCATGTCTTTCACCTGAATGCGCAGAAGGCGTATGTTAGCCTTTATGTCGGGAACGCAGCAAAGATCGACCCTGACGCAGAGCTACTACATGGCTTGAGTGTTGGAAAAGGCTGTATTCGGTTCAAAAAGACAACCGATGTGTCCAACACCAGAATCGACGAGTTTATTGCTCTTGCCGTCAGGCTTTGGCGGCAAGGTGAGGACATCGACTGCTGAATTTGCGGCGCAGGACCACTTTGTCAGCGGGTGTAGTTCGTTTCAAACTTCAACGCAGTCTGTCTTCTCGCGGTAGGCGGCTTCAATCATATCGCCGGCCAAAGCATCATAGGCAAGCGACCAGGAGTCCAACACGTCCTTCGTCGCTGCATCTTCCAGAACCAGTACCAGCATCTGCACCAGCGCAGTTTTTACGATCCAGTAATGTTCTTCTTCAACACCATAAGCCAGATGACGCAGGGCCAGATCTTGAACCAGAGGTGTCAACTCGCTTTCGTCCTGAAGTTGGGAAACCACAAACCCAATTGTGCTCATCAGCTTTGAAGCTTGAACCGTCATGTCATTCAGAAACATTTGACGTGTCTCGGGTGCGATTTCGAACAGACGTTCGTAGAACACTTCGCCAGCGCGATTGATACTGCCAGACAACAAAAAATAGCTACTCCTGACATTCTCAATATCAGTCTGGCAGAGTTTCATTTGTCCATCCCCTTCACGTATGATGACCGTTATCGAGACGGGTTCCTCGACCGTCAGTTCAAAGGTGCGAATTGAGATCAGAAAACGGGAAATTGAAGATGTAACAATGCCCGAATTTGCATGTAGATCATGCAAAATTGCACGACCCGATCCATGCGGGTGCTACGCCCGGCAATTCACTCTGATTTTGCGACAAGGAAACTCTGGCCGTTGGATCGAAAGTGTAACACCTGTGCTTTTGGACAGTTGTTATACGGAGCGGAATTGTCTTTTCAAAAACACGCCCTCACCGAAGCGGCCCGAATGACAAGGCGCACTCTGAATTGCACACGGGTTTCGTGCTACAGGCCGATAGAACGCATTTCAGAGAACAATATATAAACTCCGTTAATGCCTTGCGAGGTGTTTCAATTGGCGCCAAAGGCCGCTTGGAAGCTAACAAATAGCAAATCGTGGCGTCCAAGAGGCATAAGTCATGTCAGGAAATAGACACTCCAGAGTTTTCACGGCGGTTCGATCTTGGTTCAAACGTCGTCAAAAACAGACCTTGTCGGGTCAGGACTTTGACTATTGGTCCGAGCACATGAAAAGGGATATTGGCTGGCCCAATGAACGCAGCCGCTCGGTTGCCAAAAGTGGCGCTGCGATCACCCGCTTTGACTGCACATTTCGTTGAGTATTTGACCTGCCCGAGCACGTGGCGAAACCTATCCACAATGAGAATTCCGTGGCTCCGCACAGGAATCAGCTGGAGGGTCGAAAAACCTTCGTTTCGCGCTCCAGCCATTTTCTGTATTTCTTGACTTTACCTGAGTTCCTGAGCCCTTCCAGATAGACCAGATAGTAGCCACTCCCGTCGTCACCAAGGATATCAAAGGGCTGGACCAGCGAACTTCGGTCCAGTTCCTCTTAGAAAAAGGCGGGAGTGAGCATAGCAACACCCTGCCCCACCAAACGGCCTGTGCTTCGACGACTTGAGGGCCAAAGTGAACACTTCGTCGATCCTGCTTTGAACACCCGCTTTTTCGAACCATTTGAGCCACCAGGGATCGTCATTCGACAAGATCGGCAGCGCCAAAAGGTCGTTAGGACTCGTTAACCCGCGAGCTTTATCAACCAACTCGGGCGAGAGCATCGGCGTGAACAAAGCGGGCAGCAAAAGATACGACCAATGCCGCTAGTCCCGTTCCTGACAGCGCGACTAAACCCGCCGAAGCAAGAGCAACACCTAAGACTTGCGGCAGGCTTCTTCGATACCCAAACCGAGCGCTCGATGCGGTCGCAAGTGATGTAGCTCCACCTGGTGAATCTGTAGCACTAGTACAAAAACCAGAAGAGCCCAAAACTGCCCACGCATGGCTTGGCCTCCTATTCGTAGCTTGTCAGGAGTTTCGGCAAAAAAACGCGAATTGGAACTACGGTCGTATCACGGCAGTGCGGTTTCACTTTGTTTTTCAATCGTTGGCCAAATGTCCCGCAAGAATACCGTCAGGTCGTTCGGTGCGAAGGGAATCTTGTACGGAAAGAGCAGCGCGCTCACGAAACCCCGGTGATAGGTGGCGTGGTTGGCGAGGTGTAGGATAATGTCGCGCCGAGTCATTGCACCGGCACCACCGCCAACGAACTCAAACCTAATCGTTTCATCCAGTTCTGCCTCAGTCCAGATCTTCGCCTGATCGACATAAAACGCATTGATTTCACGAAGCTGTCTTGCAACATCGCGAAACGGAAGTGGATCGTCCCGATGGCGGGCCGTGTAGGGGTGTGTGCGCCGTTCCAGATGCGCTTTGAACATCTCGGCGACGACGAGCGTATGATCAAAGGTGCCCGAGATCGATTTGAACAGCGTATCGCGCGGTTCCATCAGGGTCTCGTCAGACAGCTGCTCGGCGTTCTTCAGCATGACGTCATCGGCCCAGGCCATGTAGGCGGCCATCTTGTGTGTGTAGGACAACTTGGGCATTTGCTTCTCCGATTCTAGAGTTCCAGTGATTTGCTGTGGGTTCGCTGCGGAGATGACGCATGCTCCTCCGAGGCCATCGCAATGAGCGCTGATGCACTCAGCCTCCACGTTCGCTCGCTGGCTTTCATCTTGAAATCTGGGCCATTGCGTATTTTGCCGGTGCGATCAGCATCCATAACCCGACACCAAGCATAGCTCCGCCGGAAACGGCGTTGGGCAGCCATAGGTTCGTACCAAAGGCGTTACGTTCTCTGAGTTTCTTCTGAGCGAAAACAGCCATCATGGAAAGCGCAATGAGGCAGATAAACCCGTTCAGGTACATGAAAAACCCAAGGATCAGGATCTGCACGCTGATATTCCCCAACTCCAGTGACACAAACTGTGGCAGAAACGACGTTAGAACCACGATCATCTTTGGGTTGCCCAGGTTTGTGGCAAGCCCCTGCAAGTAGGGCACCGAGATTGGCTCGTTGCCAATGGGTAGCGTCGGTAAATCGACGTCTTTGCGATCACGGCAGGATTGAAAGGCGGCGCGCATCAGCCGCACGCCGATATAGATGAGATAAAGCGCACCAGCGGCCCGAATACCCATCCAAATGGTCGGAGAAAGCTGGTTAGTAAAATCCAAACCAAACGCAATTGCAGGCACAAACACCAAACCGGCCGACACCACGCCCAAGGTCGTTGCGATCGCATAACGTAGTCCTTGCGATACCGCTCTCGACACAACAAGAATGCTGTCCGGCCCGGGCGTTAGGAACATCGACGCACGTATTGCGACCATCAATAGGACAAGACCCCAGTCCATAGAATTCCCTCATGTTTGGTTAAGGTGGGCTTACAACGAACCTTCGATCTCAGCGGTACAGCGCTTTAGGTGTCACGCAACTGCCGTGACCTCGATTTCAACCATCAGGTCAGGCGCAGCAAGTGCGGCGACAACCAGAGTGGTCACGGAAGGTGCGGCACCGGTATTCCACCAGGCCTGTCTGACCTCCGACAATTCAGTCAGGTATTTTGCATCCGTGACATAATAAACAACCCGCGCAATATGCTCGGTCGTCATCCCCACCGACGCCAGCAAAGCCTCGACGTTGTCTATGCTCTGATGCGCTTGCTCTTTGAAGGTGCCTAAGGTCGTCCCGTCTGTGGCGACCCCGATCTGACCTGATAAAAAAACAACCCTGCTGGGCATAAGAGCTTCAACCCCATGGGCATAGATGCCTTGGTATTGAGTCGGAACAGCCCTAACGGTTGCGGGAGAAAGTCTGTTTAACATCGTCGGTCCTATGAGCAAAAGTGCACAGAGCAGCATTGCCGGGTGTTGGCAGGGGCACAAATCAAACGGGTTATTGACCCATCAGGCAGACTTATGTGCAAGCGTTCCGGCGATTGTCCGATTAAGCCCTTTGCTCAGCACGGAATTCGGAAGTCTGGGGTCGCAGTGGTTCTGGTATTCCTTCCTTTGCCTGCCAAATATCTGTCGAGCATTTTCCCGGAGTAGGCGAATGGCCACTTGCACTTTCAGAGTCTGCACGGTGTCAGGGTGTACGTGCAAATGAAGCGTGCGATCCAATTCCATCGCGTTGCCGCCGACCCGAGCCAGCGCCGGGTCTTCCTCGCCAAGACAAACGGGTAGAAGCCCTTTGCCAACGCCGTTGCGGACCGCGTTATGTGCCAGCATCGGATCGTTTCCGCTGAAGTGAACCGCTGCATCTGTAGTTTTGTGCTTATCCATGAATTTAGCTGGCGCCCTTCGGTGCGCCGTATCATCGGCCAATGCGATCCAGCCCAATTTGTTCGGATCAAGGTCTGAATGTGCATAGACGGCAAAAGGAACGTCACAGAGTTTTATCGAAAACTCACCCATCTGAGGCGTATCTTCGAACCAAAGTGAAACGCTTGCCGGTGTCCATGCTGAGGTTGCAGGAACGCCAGCGTTCAATCTCACCGACAGGTGGGAGTGTTCGGCAAGCAATCTGGGTAAAAGCCGATCTGCGACGCGTGCCAGCAGCCAGTGCTCACCCGCAATACGCAATTCGCCCGTTGGCTGCCCTGAAGGGGATGCGGCCAATTCCTCGATGCGGCTGGCGCGCCGCTCGATTTCCATCGCATCCGCTATGAGGCGCTCGCCGGCCTCAGTAGGTATAATCCCGGTTTTCGACCGCAGGAACAATGTGGTGCCCAAGGCCGCCTCCAAAGCGGACAACCTGCGCCCGACCGTGGATTGGTCAATCCCTAGGCTGGTTGAGGCCCGCGTAAGCGATCCAGACCGAACCAAAGCCAGTAATACGCGAAGGTCGTCCCAATTGAGTTTCATGAGAGGCTACCACCGTTAGCAGGTCGATGAATCCGGGCGTGGATCAGCTTTCGTCGATCAGCCGGACGATCTTGTTATCCTTAATTTCAAAAAGGGAAGTGCCGCTTAGTTGAAGAATCGCACCTGCCGTAGGCCCGTTGGGAATATCAACAGCCGCCATTGCAAGAAACGAGACCCGGGCTGTAGTGAATGGACCAACCGTAATAAATTCAATGATCTCCTGCTTGCGCGAGGAAAACAGTTCCAAAGCAGCAATTGCCAATTCTCGAAACTCTGCCTTGTTGTGGGCGCTCGCATTCCCTTCGCCTTCAGAAGTGTTTTGAAATTCAATGCTCTCATCGAGGCATTCCAACATAGCGTCGACATCGCGCGCGTTATATGCGCTAACATAGCGATCAATGACCGCTGGCAAACAGTCGGACACGTCAGGGCTCCTTAAAACAAATCAAACGTACGTCTTGAGAGAATAAGTCGGAACTTAGAAACGCTCCAATAAAGCCTCGGCGCTTTCTATTAAGCTGGCTTATGGCGAGAACCGCCCCTTCGAGACGCTATTGCTGAACAACGTTGAGACCGCTGAGACCCGACACTTCGACTAGCTCGACTAGAGCCCAACCTACGAACACCCTAAAAACGGGGTCTCTATGCGGTTGGATACGTCCTGCAACTTTACATGTTTTGCATGCAGTTCTGCGGGTTTTGATGTGAATCCGTGGCTACTAGTTGAGGTGCCTATCGGCATCGCGTTTCCGATGCCACATTATGTGTTAACAAAAAGTCAGAGAAAACAGTTATGGCAGTCCTTAAAAAAGGTTCCAAAGGTAAAGAAGTCCAAGCATTGCAGACCCGTTTGAACAGGCTGGGCGCTAAACCGCAGTTAAAAATTGACGGGATTTTTGGTCCGAACACACATAAAGCCGTCGTGGCTTTCCAAAAGAAAGCTAAACTCAAATCGACAAATGGTGCGGTCGACAATCTCACCGTTGCTGCCTTGCAGTACGGGGGTCCGTTGCCGACTATGAACGTCAAAGACCTGAGTTCGGTGGCGAAGTTGTGCAAAGACTTTCAGCGACATAACCTACTGTTGATCGGTTTTATGAGCGCGCTTGATGCCGCTACAGGAAATCTAGACAAAACCATAGACAAAACCCTTCCCACAGCGACAAAAATGGCCGGCGCCAACAAATCAATCTGGGAAAGTATCATCAAAATCAGCCAGGACGTTGTGTCGAAACAAAAGCAGTTTGACAGCTTGTTACTTTCTCATCCCCATCGAGCGAAAAAACTGGCCGACGAATGCGACACCCTTTTCAAGCAGGTTCAGTCTCAGGGAGAGGCGGCAAGCAAGAATGTCGATACGGTCTACAGTACGCTGGACAAAACCATCAGCGATCTAAGCAAGAACGTTGCCGAGGTTCAGAAGATGATGGCCGATCTGAAGAAACACTCGAAGAAGAGCCAAAAGTTCATCTAGCTTTTCGCTCAGCTTGGTCCTCATGCGACTTGCCCCAGGGCACACGGACATCATCGCCGTGTGCCCAATCAGCGCCAACTGGGACGACCGAGTCGGCTCTATTAGACGGTCCTAAATCAGAATCGCCTGTTCCAATTCGATCTGCAATTGCAGTGCGGTAAGGTTCTCTACAACTGCGATCTGTGTCAGACCTGATCCATTCACATCCGCCCACAACTCGGCACCTGCCTCTCCGTCCAGCGCGATGACGTTCTGGATCAAAGTCTCTCCTGGCGCGATATTCAACGAGTCTGCCGCAACGGCAAGTGTATCTACTTCGATCTCGAAATCCGTTATTGTATCGATACCTGCATAAACGCTGTCGAGGTTGCGAAACACAAACGTGTCTGCATCGTCCCCGCCGGTCAGCATGTTGGAGCCGAACCCACCATCCAGAAAATCGGACCCGCTGCCACCGATGAGTGTGTCGTTGCCGGGACCCCCGAGCAGAACGTCCGGGCCCCCCATGCCGCTTAAGACGTCATTGCCCCCTAAGCCGATGATCTGTTCTATTCCGGCGGTCCCAACCAGCAGATCGTCCCCATCGGTTCCACTGATCTGTGTGTATTCGGTTTTCCACGGCAGACCATCGTTGCGGGTGATGCTTCCACCGGCAATATCCCAGATGATCAGGTCTGGAAGATCGTCATCATCGTCAGGCTTCGGTGGGCTGCTGTCATCGTCGTCATCGTGGACTACGATGTCGGGAAGACCCCCTTCGGTTTCCACCGCTACAACACTGCCGCCATCAATGTCCCAGATGATGATATCGGGTAGATCATCGTCATTGTCCCCAGCGACTGCGGTTCCCGTCACGTTCCCTCCGGCAAGGTCCCAAAGGATGGTATCCGGAATATCTACATCGTCATCATCTGGCGCGCGATGTGAATACGCACTCGGATTCAGCTTCGAAGTTGCAGGTTGCGTATAGTTGGTTGGGTCACTTTCCATCTGATCAACAGGGGTGTTGCTTTCATGATCACTCGGCATGGTTTGATCTCCTTCACTTCGCTCAAGCGATTGAAACTGAAAAAGCGAACGGATCGCGTGAAATGAAATGCGACCGTCTGTTTGCTAAGAATTGGATAGTCGCCACCACCCGAACACGGAACCTGCGGACTCGCACTTGGCTCCTGCACCAACGCGGGAACCAATTAAATGAAAAGAAATTGGTGCGCCCGCTACCCGCGCACAACGTGCCGAGTTCCAATGAGAACATGTTTGGTCATGTGAACTTCGAGGCAGAAGCCGATCCTGCGGTTCGTAGTTTTGCTCAAGTAAATTCGCTTTACCCATTCTTCAACCCAGACAGTCTTGGTTGGTTCAAACCCTGTGTACTGCGTGAGGCGAAATCAATCTCTGAGCCTTAGATCTGACTTATGTATCCTACGAAGAACTTGAGGCTTCCTAGCTAGCAAATCTCAAATCACTCTAGTATTTGTATACTATGGTATGCAATTTAGGATAGCCGCTTTGGAACTTATGGAATGCATAATTGTAGCAAGAACCGAATCGCGGTTTGCGATTAGAATTCTCGAACAGCGAGAAAGTACTACGTCTTCAGAAAGCTCTTTGAACGCAGAAGTACTGAAGGACAAATTCACAGCGGCCCTTGTCAAAATCAGCGACACCGAATTTACCGAAGCTGTCGATCAACTTTTGTACAACATAGCTTCGCTCGACAAAAACGAAAAAACCCTGCCGTGAAAAGACATAGACACGGAAAACCGAAAAAGGTTCCGGTATCCCCAAACGAGACCTGCGCCAGTTACGTCACGGAAGCCAATCAGAAAGCTTATTCAGCGTTTTGGCTTTTGATGTTTGCAACGATTGGCCTGACGTTACTCGGTCTGCCCAATGTTGCCATCGCGACAGGATTTCCGGCCGGGATGCTAGTAGCCGCGAAGATTGCTATTCGGAATTCCGAGGGTTCATCCTAAAGTACTCTGCATCGGAAAAACGTTGAAACACCTTCCGTTTGAACAGTACGCTTGAACAGGCAGGCTGATAGCGCCAGTTTATTGTGGCCGACAGGCTGACCAACTTCTGAGAAGTCCCCATGGCCGCCAAAGATACACCACCGATGCCAGCAATACGTGTCTTCGACGCGGCTGCACGGCACGGCAATTTTTCTTCGGCGTCCGATGAACTGAGTATGACCCAAGCTGCCGTGAGTTACCAAATCAAAGTTCTCGAAGAACGCGTTGGCACCCCACTCTTTGAGCGGCATGCAAGGGGCGTGACTTTAACGCCTATAGGGAAAGATTTTGCTGACCAAGTTGTTCCCGCAATGGATGCGATCCGGGAAGCCTACACAGAAGCAAAGGGGACGTCACAACAGACGCTAACGATCAACGCAATCCCGACGTTTGCCACCCACTTTTTGTCCGGCGCATTGCGATCCTTTCAGGAGCAAAATCCAAAGATCAGTGTCCGCGTCGAGGTAAGTGAGAACTTTGTCGATTTAGATTCAATCGATTGCGACATGGCCATTCGGCTTGGCGACGGCGGGTTCGGCGGCAAGGACTGCCGCATGCTATTCCCGGCCGTCTTCTCACCAATGATGTCTCCAGAACTTGGCGCCTCGGTCAGCGAGATGACCAAATACGAAGACCTTCTTCAGCTTCCAGTATTGTCACCCGGAGACCCAAGATGGCAGATTTGGCTGTCGGCAGCAGGGGTTGACCCGACCGGATTCAGCCCAGACACCACTCGGCATTTTGGAACGCAAATGATTGAGGCCCAAGCTGCAATAGAGGGTCACGGAGTTGCCATGCTGACCCCGGCCTTTTTTAAGCGCGAGATCACTGCAGGCACATTGATACAACCCTTTAAGTTACTCGGTGACGATGGGAATAGCTACTGGTTGATCAATGGACGAAACCGCGGAAACTCTGCCAAAGTTCGTACATTTCGCAATTGGCTGTTGAAGAGGACGAAGCCCCTCCGGCAAACGCATTCTTCCTCTTCGAAATAGGCGATTCTGTTGGCCCGTGGTAGCTCTTAGTGGCATGAGATTGGCTTCCTTCGACCCAGTCTCATGCTTTATGCTGGTGACTTCGGCCCTCCGACAACAGCCATGCGTTTCTGGACAAATTCAAGGTTTCGCGGTAGGTACAGAGCTCGATTTGGGAGTGCTCTGCCGATGATCAAATAGATTTCAAAACCGTAAGCCAGGCCGAAAGGCCATTTGAAGTCTATCTCGGAGCATATCATGCAACCTGTAATTTATGACGTGGCCGTCTCTATAGACGGCTATATCGCTGGCTTAGACGGCGATGTATCCTTGTTCGCCCATCACGGGCCTGTCGTTGACGACTACCAAAGCAGACTAGCCACCTATTCGACTGCGATAATGGGTCGGCAAACCTATGAGTTCGGCTATCGATTTGGTCTGGAACCAGGACAAAACCCCTACCCCAATATGAAAACGTTTGTCGTTTCCGACACTCTGAAACTGCCTAACGATCGTGCGATAGATGTCCTTCAGGGCGAAACAGCTTTGGCCCTTTGTCAACTGAAAACGGATGCTGCCGGCCCAATCTATCTTTGCGGTGGTGGAGAGTTTGCAGGTTACCTTCTGGAGCTCAACTTGATCGACAAGCTGGTTCTCAAACGCGCGCCTATCATTCTGGGAGAAGGCACGCGTCTATTCGGCAGAACCCGGTCGAAGCTGGCCTTTGCTCACACTGGAACCAAAAACTACGACGGTGGATATGTGCTTCAGCAGTTCGACTTGGTTGGTTGATTCAGAAGCGCGGCGGTATCTCTACCGCCGCGCGTTTTTCAGAGACTACGGACAAATCCCAATTTGCTTTACTGGAATTACCTCTACGTTGAGGAAACAAGTCGCCAAAACACCCGCTTAAGCGTAATGCGCGATCCCATTGCCGAGGGACCAATTTTCTTTGACGCCCTCCAGGACGTTAACAAAAACGTCTTCCGAACGTATGCCGGGGTTCTCGGCCAAAATATCGACGACCCTTTGGTAGAAGGCCTTCTTTTGCTCTGACGTCCTGCTGTTCATTGCACTGAGTTGGATCAGCACAAGGTCGTCGCTGCGGTCTATCCCAAGATACGATGCCCCATACCTGAAGTTCGCAGCATCGTGCTCGGTGATAAGCATGAACTGATCATCTTCTGGCACGCTGAACGTCTCTCGCATTGCCAGATAGAGGCCGTCGAAAATTGCTTGTCGATAGGTCTCAGATTTCCCGGACCGGAGTGAAATGTGGACCAATGGCATAGGACACCTCTCAAGTTAACCCTTGCGTAAAAAATTAGTCCGTCTCTATAAATAAAGAAACGCAATGTTTGCTTATATATATCATAAGTAATGTTAATGATGGAAAAACACCTCGACCTGGATGCGGTACAAGCCTTTGTGCTTATTGCGGAACTTGGCAGTTTTACACGCGCCGCCGAGGCAACGCACATGACGCAGGCTGCGATCAGCTTGAAGCTAAAGCGGCTTGAGGAACGGCTTGATTGTCGGTTGGTGGAACGAACACCCCGGCATGTCCAACTCTCCTCGAAAGGAGAAGCCTTTCTGCGCCACGCGCGAGAGTTGTTGGCTGCACATGACCAGGCATGTGCGGTCTTCAGCCCTGAAAGGCAGCGGGTCGTTATCGGCATTAGCGATCACGTGGCGGGGCCGGAACTGCCAACACTGATTGCCCGAATGAATACACAAGATCCTCAGCTTCTGATTGAGATTCGCATTGGATCCTCAGGGGACCTTCTGCAAGCCTATGACCGCCGGGAACTGGATGCAGCAATTGTTCGTCTGAACGTTGGTCGAAGTGACGGTGACCTGATCGCCGAAGAACAATTCGGTTGGTTCGCATCGCCGAAATGGCAGTCGCGTGCTGGTGAGCCGCTCCCGTTGGTGACTCTTGCCGAGCCCTGTGGTGTTCGGGTGTTGGCCGGGCAAATTCTCGATGACGCAGGTATTTCATGGACCGAAGCGTTTGTGGGCGGTGGTGTCGCAGCTGTGTCGGCGGCCGTTACTGCCGGGTTGGGTGTGTCAGCTTTATCCAAGAGGATGCTGCCTATGGGGGCAAAGGATATTGGGAGAGAACTTGGGCTGCCTGACCTGCCGCGACTACCGGTTTTGCTACACACAAGGATCACCCAAGGCAGACCTAAAGAAGCAATCTTTGCGCTGAAAGCGGCGTACCGAAGCTCAATTCTTAGCTAGCACGACCAACTCCCTTAAGTTGGTTGCGGATTCGGCTGCAGTGACATTCATAGAGCCCATCGCTAGTTCGACCAAACCGCGACCGCTGTCAACAATAACGCCAACCCCACAAGCGCCTGCAAAACAGTGCCGGCCGTGAGAATGCGGATCGCCCGCGCCTCACCTGACACATCCTCCAACGCATCGCGGCGCACAAGCCAGTAATAGCTGTCGTTAGGTAAGATCGCGATGAAGGAGCCGAGACAGATCGCCAGTACAGCGGCAATGGGATCAACCCCGCTGGCGGCCACAATGGGTGCAGCCACGGGCGCAACAGCAGCGAACGTTGCCATGGAAGAGCCTTGTGCCAATTTGAAGAGCGCCGTGAGCACAAATAGCGCTGTCAGTGTGGCCAGCCCGGTTCCAGAAGGCACCAGTTGATCGAGCGAAACCAAGCCGGTCAAAATTGTGCCAAAAGCGCTGGCGGCACCGATGACCAATAAAAGCGAGCCGGTACGACGCACGGCGCTATCAAGGCACTCACGGCGTTGGGCAGCAGGCGTTTGCAGCAAAGCAAGGATTGCGGCCACCAGCAAAGCGCCTTTTGGCATGATCAGAAATTCAATCGCTCCAATCCCGGTCTGTCCCACAAACCCGCCAAGAATAAGTAATGCCGTCATGGCCACAAAAGGTGCGAAAGTAAGGAAAAGACGTTTATTCGAGGGTTCTGTTGTTCCAACGTCCTTACTCGGCGCTTGACGGAAAGTCATGCGCCCCCAGATGACGCCGACGATCCAAACCGGCACAGCCAGCAACACGCCTAACAAAAGCAGCATCACAGGCTGCATCGTTTCAGCAATCGTTGCACCCAAACCTGCCGCAACGATCAAAGGTCCCGCAGGATAAATCAGCTTGAACCCGGTGTAGGCCCCAAAGGCCAGATCCAACTTGAAACGGCCCGCCGCCGGCGCAAGAGCGGCATAGGCCGTGTCAGGGCATATCATACCTGCGCCTGCAACCGGCGAGGCGAGTGCTGCTGTCCTCCCTGCCGCCTCCGACGCAACGTTTTGCTGTGACAAGGCAGCAGCCAGCGTGAATGACGGCAACAAAATCAGTGCGAACTCGCCAAGGGCGCGCCCAAAGCCGCGGTTGAATGCTGCAATCGTGTCCACTGCACCCATTCCGCCACCAAAGGCCAGCAGGAGCGCTAGGACGACCATCCAAACGACAAGCGGCAGATCGGGAGTCCACCGTGAGCCAACAGAGTTTGCGGAAGGTGAAGTTGTTGTATCAGCCATTTCGATGAACGCACCTGTAAGATAATTCCCAGTCATGCTACGACGTCCCTAGGAGCATACATAATGAGAAAACTCACCTATCATCATGCGTAAAACTCATGCAAAGCCCCCGCTAAGATCCCTGCAGGTTTTTGAAGCAGCGGCCCGTTGCGGAAACTTCACGGCCGCAGGCGAAGAACTGGGCATTACCCAGAGCGGGGTTTCGAGGCAGATCTCAGACCTCGAAGCAACGTTAGGCATCAAACTCTTCACCCGAAAAGGGGCTCAGGTATCTGCCACATCCGCCGGACAGCGGCTCGCGGAACAACTCGCCCAGGCATTGACCCAGATAAGGTCAGCCGTAGATGAGGCTACAGGGTCCGATAAAGTTGTGACGCTTTCGATGTTACCCTCCGTGGCGACACGCTGGTTTGCGCCTCGCCTAGGTCGTTTTATGGCTGCGCACCCAGAAATTGACCTTCGGATAACGGCATCTCGACATTTGGTCGACTTTGCTGCCGAAGGCATCGATGCAGCCATCCGATACAGTCAGTCGCCGTCTCCGGACTTAACGACAACAAAACTGGCCGACGAGAAGATCTGCCCTGTCTGCACGCCAGGCTATGCCCAACAACTTGGCTTGACGGAACCAGATGATCTATCAGGCGCCACACTTTTGCATGGAGATATTCCCGAGAACTGGGAGGCATGGTTTCATGCGGCGGGCTGCACCAAACCACCCCAATCGGGTCCGAGATTGGCTGACGACACCGCAATTTTGCAAGCCGCGCTTGACCACCAAGGAGTGGCGCTTGGACGTTCTTGGCTGGTTGCTGACGATATTGCCCATGGCCGCCTCATCGCGCCATTCGAGACGCATCTAAAGGCGAGCCATTCGTATTGGTTCGTTTATCCAAAATCGCGCGAACCGACCGAAGCGATCCTCTCAGTTCAGGCTTGGGCGATTGAGATGTTCGAAGTAGGTGATCAAGATGGATCGGAAACTGAAACAACTTAGCTTGATTGATGCCGTCTCCGGCGACAGTGACCGGCCAGCCAAAGGGTGGGGCCCCTGGATCGCCAGCCCCATCTGCTTTCGGGACTGGCGTTGGAAGAGTGAAGCGGTAAATTCGGCACGGTCTTGCTAAAGAACTCCCGCCTCGCTCGACCTAGGCGATGTCATAGTGGACGATTTCTACGAACTCGTCTGCCTCGTCGCGGTCAGACGTGGGAAACGGATAAGGCGAGTCCGGATCCCAATCATCGGTTCCGCCCGTTCCTCCATCATCGCTGTCGTCGTCGTCACCATCAGGTGCACGTGAGACGTCTTCATCATCAAAAATGAAGAAGTCTTCAGAGCGAGGGTTCACCAGGTTTCTCTCAGTTGACATTTTATTCTCCAAACCAATCACACACATTTTGACCACACCTGCTGGTGGCCAATCGGTTCCGAATAATGCCCGACGCGTTTCGTTGATTTCATGCTAAAAGACTTGGTTTCAACGTTTTTTGGCAGTGTTAGGAACCGAGTTTTAGTGTATGAGCTTCCGACGCCATTGAAATCGCCATCTGCGCATTAGGAATCTGCAAATATGCAGCTTGGTTTTAGTACTACCTGTGCGATCCCTTGAAAGGTCTTCGATTTGAGTGGTTTATGCCACAGCCGAGTGTTGCAACAGACAGCGTCTTGAAACAGTTTTGCGAACAAAAAGCAAACGAACGCGCGTGTCGCTTAGCTTCCGGGTTCAGAACTCACACCGGTGCCGTCAGCACAAATTCGAACCAGTCCCTGTTTGACCAGTGACGGTGTCCTTCATTCCATGCCAAGTTCGCGCCACTCGGCAAGAGCGGCGCTACGTGTCAGCTTGAAGGTGTCCGGGCTGGTGAGCAATCGCTCCTGGTTGAAATGGTTAAGAACGGAGGAATGAACGGCGGCAAATTTCTATAAGCTTCGCATACGCCTTAAACGCTGCATCGCGCGTTCGCGCCGTCGAAAAGGAAGGTGCGAATTCTCCACGCGGTTGTTGAGCCACCTGCCCGTCTGCTGTTTTTTGGTAGTGCCAAGCTCTCTGAGCGCAGCTCTGTATGGGGCGAAGCGATCAGTGACGACGGTTTCCGCTTTATCGTGTCGCTTCATCAATTTCCTGAGGAATTTCAATGCCGCCTGCTCGTTTCGACGGTTGGTAACGATTGCTTCCAGCACTTCGCCCTCATGATCGACGGCCCCCCAAATAATGCTGTTTGCCATTCACATTCATAAGAACCTCGTCCACATGCCACCTCTGTTCGCAGTATGCTCTCAATTGCTGAATACGTTTACTTCGGAACTCAGAAGCAAACGCCGGGCCAAACCTGTTCCACCAATACCGGACAGTGTCGTGACCGACGTCGATGCCTCGCTCGTGCAACAAATCTTCTACATTCCGAAGCGAACGCGGGAAACCGAGGTACAACGTCCCTGCAAGGCGGATGATTTCAGGACTGGTTGTAAAGCAACAGAACGAGGAGGGTATGGTCATGGGCAAAAGCTACGAAGCCGCCCTGCCCCGCTCAAGCAAAGTTAATCTGACAAGACCTTCGAATTGTCGGGCTTTCGTCCTAAAGGCCCTGAACCAGCCTGCTTGCGTCGAACAGGGCAGCGTGGAGATTTCTACTAGTGACCGCATCGCCAAACCGGACAAGATCAAAGGTGGCTGAAGGATTCATATGTGGAAACTTCATTTCTCCCTTCGTGAACTTCCTTTGATCGAACTGCCCTGCATTGCGAGATTGATCCAGAAGCTCAAAAAAGAGCTCATCCATTGGCGTACAACCTGACTCGACAACTACATGATCAAAGGTCTGTTGCGTCAGAGACCCCGACAACGTGTTTCGAAGATGCACGGTTTTGCGGTTTCCATCTGGCTCAATTCGATCCACTTCAACATTGGTAATGAAGCGGACGCCTTTCTCATACAGATGTTTCATGGCGACCGATTGGGTCGTAGGTCCCAATTCTGTAAGAGGACGAGTATCTGGAGTGGCGAATGAAAGCTGCGCGCTATGATCACCAATCAAATCGGCGGTGACCAAAGCTGGTTGATCTCCAAGCATGTCCCACAACAGCACGTCACCAGATAGCCGTATACGACCGCCGAGCACATCCCATGAAGAATGTGCAAGATCACTCCCCTCGAAAGCGGGTCCAGACGACCATCCTCCAGTCGCGATAACGACCAAATCGGGATTGGTAGCCAGGATGTCTTCCGCTTCGGCATAGGCGGCGAGATGCACCCTTGCCGAAGAAAACTCGACCTCTTGAACCAACCAGTCGAGAACGCCTTCGAGCTGTCGTCTTACCGTTCCCTTGCTTGCCAGGATGAGTTGACCGCCAAGTCTGTCGGCGGCCTCAAACAATTCCACATCGTGACCAGCTTCGGCGGCAAGGCGAGCAGTCTCCAGCCCGCATGGGCCGCCACCGACAACCACAATCTTTTTGGGATTGGACCTGGGTAGAAGACGATGTTGCAGAAAACTTTCCCGACCTGTGACTGCATTCTGGCCACATACCGCGTCTTTACCCTGATTCACACGATCCACGCAGTATCCCAGACCGACACAGGGCCTGATCCGGTTTTCCTGACCCGAAGATATTTTTTGAACCAGATGTGGGTCGGCCATATGCGCTCGGGTCATGCCAACCAGATCGACCATTCCTTCCTGCACTGCGAAACGCGCGGTAGCGAGGTCGTTGATGCCCCCAGCGTGAAGGATCGGCAAATCGACCGCTGCTCTTATCTGTTGAGCGACTTTCAGATCCCGTGCCGAAGGCAGACCCATCGGCGGCACCCAACCCGCCAATCCTAGATCGTCATAAGGTGCGCCAGCCAGAATATTCAGAAACTCCACTTGTCCGGTCTGTTCCAGACGCCTTGCGATCTCGACGCACTCAGCGGCGGTCAGACCGCCGTCGATCAACTCATCTCCCGTAATGCGCATGCCAACAATGAACTCAGACCCCACCTTGGCGCGGACCGCATCCAGAACCTCAAACGTCAGGCGCAATCGATTTTCGAGGGAACCGCCATAGGCGTCAGTTCTATCGTTGACCAAAGGTGACAGAAATTGGCCTAGGAGGTGGGAGTGCGACAGGATTTCGATACCATCAAACCCGCCTTCCTTACAGCGCCGGGCCCCCTCGGCAAAATCCAGAACGATCCGGTCAAGATCGCCTTTTTCAGCAGTCTTTGGCACCGCACGGTGAGCCCGTTCCCGCCGCCCGGACGGACCAACGACGGGTAGCCAATCTCCTGTATCCCAGCCCGTGCGCCGCCCCATATGAGTGATTTGGCACATGATTGCTGCGCCATGTGCCTTGACCCCGGTCGTGAGCTTATTGAACCAGGGGATAATGGTATCGTCCCCTGCGTAGAGCTGCCCAAAGACAGAGGGACTGTCGAGCGCGACGTTGGTTGATCCGCCGATCATTGTCAGAGCGATACCACCTTTGGCTTTTTCTTCGTGGTAGAGACGGTATCGGTCTTTTGGATGACCATCTTCCGCGTAGGCTGGTGCATGTGCCGTGCTGATCACCCGGTTGCGCAGGTGCAAGTGCTTCAGCTTGAACGGTTGAAGCAGTGGGTCTGAAGGGGTTTGCCTGTCCATCGCTGCCGACTTTCGAGCTATTGGCTGTGCTGAAACATAGCAGCAACGATGGCTTCTGGCGCGTCCTCTTGAACCAGATGTCCAGCGTCTGGGATCACCGTGATCTGGCCGTCAGTCAGCATACCTGCTAATTTGTGGCCGCGTTCCAGGGGAATCCACTCGTCCTTTTCACCCCAGAGCAATGTGGTGGGACAATCCAGTAACGCATACTGGCTCTCGACCTCATCGGTGTATTTCTGATCCATCTGTGCAATCTGACGATAGAAAGCTGGCTGCCCCACCTCGCCCTTCCAAGGTGCCATGTAGACTTGTAGCGCTTCCTTTGTAAGCATTTTGTGCGCGGCACTTTGCAGATAGGCCCGTAAAAGCGCGTCATGGGCATAGGCTGGAAGACCCGCAAAAGCGGCCTCATACTGTCTGACATGAGCAACGAATGGCGATCCCCACGGGGCGACCGCGACTGGGTCAAAGATCGTCATGCGCTTATATCTGCGGTCATTCAGATAGTAGGCCCGCAAAGCGGTCGCGCCGCCGAAATCATGACACAGGATTTCAGGGCGATCCAAATCCCAATGGTTGAACATGGCAGCCAGAAGGTCGTTCTGAACAGCCAGAGACACATCCTGATTGTCTGCTTTCTCCGAAAGGCCATAGCCAATCAAATCAAAAAAGTAAACGGTCCATCGTTGGGCCAATAACGGTGCGATCCGCCGCCAGACCTGTGACGAGAACGGGGTTCCATGCACCAGTACGAGTGGATCCCCAGTTCCTATTTTCCCCCAGGCAACAGACTGTCCTTTGTGATCGTATCGTTCGGATAGCGATAGCATGGCAATTTTCCTGTAATGCTTTATGATGAATAAGTGGTTACATCAATTTCCGTTGATTGTAACCTAATATTTTAACTATGGGGTTACTATGTGGTCAGATGATAGTTTTGTTGGAGGGCACCTTGCTTTGGATTTCCTCAATACCGTTGGGGACACCGATAAGTCGCGAGCGAAAAACTTGATCACTTCGCCGGACGTGCTTATGGATTGGGTAGCTGCCAGCGGTCTTGAAGATTCCGACGCAATAGGCATCCCACCTTCGCAAAAAGACCTAGAAACGCTCATTGGGTTTCGGGAACTTTCACATCGCGTTCTTTCGGCCTCATTGGACAACAACACGACCGAACCTGACGACATCCGGACATTTGAGACCCAGATCAAGTGTTCGATGGCACGTGCGCACTTGGATCTGGGGACCACCCCCGCCAGATGGATCGCCACCTGCAGCGATAGTCACTATTGGATCGACCGATTTGTCCTGCTCGTCGAAAGGTTTCTCAGTTCTCCCGAAGTAGCAAAACTGCGCCAATGCGAAGGATGCAGCTGGTTCTTCTTGAACTCAGGTAGGGGACGGGGCCGCCGTTGGTGCAATATGTCAACTTGCGGCAACCGACATAAAGTGGCGGCATACCGCAAAAGGATTCTGGAAGAAGATCGGAAGTAGCAAAACAGCGATGCGATGCCCACTAGAGCGCTACCGGATCTGTTGCAAACTTTTTGCCATTGACGCTCAAGAACGCAGAGAGTGAATAGCGGCCGGTGTGATTCAGCCGAAAGTCAGTTCATGATTTCTTTCAAGGGTGCGCAATATCCGAAGGATGTGATCCTATTCGCGGTCTTTTTCTACGTTCGATACGGTGTTTCATACCGTGACCTGGAGGAAATCATGGGTGAGCGCGGTGTTTCGGTGGACCACACTACACTGAACCGCTGGGTGAAGAGATACTCCAGCGCGATTGCTGAGGCCGCGCGTCGCCGCAAAAAATCTTGCGACCGTTCTTGGAGAATGGACGATACCTACATCAAGGTGAAAGGGGCATGGGTATATCTCTACCGAGCTGTCGACAAGCACGGTAAGACGCTTGATTTCATGCTTTCGCAGCGCCGAAACAAACCCGCCGCCACCAAATTCTTTGCCCGGACACTGGAGGTCAACGGCCTCCCGAGAAAGATTGTCATCGACAAAAGCGGTGCCAACACGGCTGGCATCAAGGCCATAAATAAGATGTTGAAAGGTTTTGGTTGTCCTGTCCCAATTGAAATGGTCAGGCGGAAATATTTGAACAACATTGTGGAACAAGACCACCGATTCATAAAAAGACGAACCCGCCCGATGCTGGGATTCAAAACCTTCGTATCAGCAGCGGCAACGTTGGACGGAATTGAAGTGGCGCACATGATCCGCAAAGGTCAAATCACGCCTGGACTCTGCCCGTTTCGCCAGTTCGCGGCCCTTGCCTCTTAAACCTGCTGCTACAGCGCGTTCCCTTCTTCCAACTGAAACTTCGCAACAAAACCGATCACGAGGAATGTCGTGGCATCCATTCAGACCACTGTTCAACTAAGCACCGTCCCCGAACCGGTTGAACGCGCGTCCCGCCCCGACCTGACGGTCTGGGAACTGACAATGCGATCATGGCATCTGCTGTACGACTTCACGCCGGAAAGCTACGCCCACGCCAAGACGCTTCTGGAACGCGCATTGGCGCTTGATCCGGAAAGCGCGGAAGCGAACATGATGCTCTCGCTGATAAATCATCACATCGCTATCATGGGCTTTGTGCCTGACGTCAAACCGGCCATGGAAACGGCCTATGCGTTGGCGCGACGCGCCACCCAGTTGGACGACCGCAACGAATACGCTCACTGGGCATTGGGGATCAGCTGTTGGGGTCTGGTCAAGTACGAGGAGTCGCTGGCGGCCCTGGAACGCGCCGTCGCGCTGAACCCGAATTGTTCATTGGCCTATGGCAGCCTTGGCACGTTACTCGGTATTCTGGGACGGTCAGATGAGGCCATCGCCAATCAGGAAATTGCAATCCGTTCCAACCCCCTGGACCCGAGCATTTTCTTCCGCTTCTCGGGCCTTGCGCTGGCACATTACATGGCGGGTCGGTTCGAGACCGCAATAGAATGGGCCGAGCGCGCCATACACCGCAGGCCGAGTTGGTACTTCGCGCATTTTCTGCTTGCTGCCAGCCATATCGCGCTTGGCCACGACGAAGATGCGACATCGGCTGTAAATGACGCTCTGGATGCTTTGCCGGGAATCTGTATTGAAGACCTGAATCGCGTTCCTTTGAAAGACCCGGAGAAAATGGGAACGCTGCGTGAGCGTTTACTCAACGCGGGTTTTCCTAAGTGACTCGAGGCTTGCGGGAGCTGCCATTGGTGTTGCTGCAGCGTAGGTCGGGTACGTCCCGCACAACAGCTACCCTAACACCCTACGGCTAATGTCCACCAAGATCCAACAACATGACAAGCTGCGAGTAGAAGGATGGTTGTGAAGCTCACAAAGTAGACATTCGCGCGACGGTCTCATCTTTAATCACAAGGGAAACAAAGGGGTGCGGTAAGCGTCACACGATCGTTTTTGTAGATCGTAATCATGAGAACTCGATATTATCAATCCTTGCCGCGCTCACTTAAATTCTCGGTCAAGCGGCATCGAGAAAACGGAGCAGCCCTTTATCCAAATCTTGAGTGTCGCTCGAAACTGCGATCCAGCCGACTGGTTTGGCCCTTTGGATCTCAAGTCGAAGGAGACAAAAATGCCAAAGGAACAAAGCCAACGTGTGGACCACTTCGGTGTTGCGCCTGAACTGTTCCAGCCGATGCTTGAGCAGGAAAAGCTGCTGAAAGACAGCGGTCTGGAGCAAAGCCTAATTGAGCTGATAAAATTGCGTGCGTCACAGATCAATGGCTGCGCATTTTGCATCAACATGCATTGGCAGGATGCGAGAGCACTGGGTGAGAAAGAAGAACGCCTCTACCTACTAAATGCATGGCGCGAAGCCTCGGTGTACACCGCACGCGAAGCCGCTGCCCTTGCCTGGACCGAGGCGCTGACGCGGATCGAAACCTCACAGGCTCCGGATGCGGTGTATGCAGAGGTGGAGCGGCATTTCACTCCTCACGAACAAGTGGCGCTCAGCCTTGTGATCTGCGCCATCAATGCCTGGAACAGGATCGCGATTGGCTTTCGGATGCCTCACGGGGTTCCCACAACGGCGCAGGCGGCCTGAGCTCAAGAGAACATCCCAGCACGACATTACCCTGCGCCGCCGGAACTAGGATCAGTTCAAAGCAGGCACGTGTTTAGAAACTTAAACCGGTCCATGTGACCAGCTGACATAGAAAGGAGAAGACAATGGCGACTATCGCAATTGTTTATCATAGCGGATACGGGCACACGGCTGTTCAGGCCGAAGCGGTTTACCGTGGTGCAAACGAGGTTTCCGGAGCGGAGGTCTCTTTGATCCCTGTTGAGGACTTCGAGAAGAACTGGGACGTCATTGATGCCGCGGATGCAATCATATTCGGCTCACCGACCTATTTTGGTAGCGCCTCGGCGCAGTTCAAAGCCTTTCTGGATGCGACGTCGGGGCGTTGGCTGGAAGGTCGATGGAACAACAAGCTGGCCGCTGGTTTCACTGTTTCCGCTGGAATGAGCGGTGACAAGTTGGCCACGCTTCAACAGATGAATCATTTCGCCATGCAGCATGGCATGCTCTGGGTCGGTTTGGGTTTACTTCCAGGGAACAACACCAGCTCAGGTTCGCCGGACGATTTGAACCGGCTGGGCGGTTTCCTGGGGGCAATGGCGCAAGCAAATGCAGATGCACCACCCGAAGTAGCCCCGGCCGGCTCAGATCTCAGAACGGCGGAATACCTTGGTAAGCGCGTGGCCGAAACGGCGCTGCGCTGGAATTCGGTTAAAGGTACCGAAGCGGTCGCTGCCTGATGCCAGGGAAGAACCGGGAAAGGTTCTTTCCAATATTTAACTTACGGAAGGCCCTGCATCTCGTCTGCGCGGTCTTCGATGGCCGCCCATATGGCAGTCATGACCTTGCCCATTGGTTTATCACGCCGCCGGATCGCAAAAATTTCGGTATGGCGTGCAGGGAAGCCGTCCACATTGAGCGGCACAAGAGCGCCTGAGGCGAGCTCATCTTCCATCATATGTTCCGGGATGCCGCCCCAACCCAGTCCAGCCTTGATGATTGACTTCTTTGCTTCGAAGTCTGAGACGGTCCAACGCTGGCTGCCCGACAACACGTCCCGACTCTGATCGAAATCCCTACCCCCAGTGCCAGAAACGATGACCTGGGTGTAGGTTTGCATCTCTCGTCGGGACCGGACCCCAGATTTCTGGGCGGCGGGAAACTCGGCACTCGCAACCGGCCGGATCGTGATTGCTCCGAACGGCAATGTTTCCACGTCGTCAATCGGAACATCCTGCAAGCCTGCCAAGATCATATCTGCGCTGCCCTCCATCAGGCGCGCCAGTGGCCCGCCCATCATTTCGGAGGCCACGTGGATGTTGGTGCCAGGATAGGACCGCTTAATCGTTCCCAACAAATCAAGGACAGGCGCCAGGGCCATGGTCGCTGTGATCGCAATTGAAACCGTCGGTTCCTGTTCACTGCGCAATCCGGCAGCAACAGATTTCAAGCCGCGCACCTGTTCAAGAACACGCGTGGTTTCTCGATAAAACACTTCGCCTTCAGACGTCAGGCTTGGACGGTATGCATCACGTGAGAGCAATGCAAAGCCAAGCTCATCCTCCAGTTTGCGGATTTGGTGGCTCACTGCGGATTGTGCCTTGTTAAGCCGCTCCGCAGCAGCACGAAAGGTGCCAGTGGCAACAATAGCGTCTAGAGCAATAAGTTGATCAAGCGTCATAGGGTCCTTCTTGATCCAAATATCAGATCATTATCATGAGAACTCAATATTATCAATTGCAGTAGTGGGTTGCTACCTAATGGCTGCAACCGAATGGAGCTTTTCAATGACACCCACTTTGCAATCAGGCGCTCTTCTGTCGGCTCGACCAATTCTCTCATCAAGGTCGACTGCGAATTCAAAGGCCCCTGCCCTGTTCATCCTGATCTGTATCGGCATGGTCTGTGATCAGCTGGCCGATACTCCCCCCGTAGTATCGGCGACCCTCTCTATTGTTGGATTGATATGATGGAACAGACCAATCACGTCGAAATTCAAGAGCTGATGACGCGGTACTTCGACGGGCTCTACCATTCCGACAGCCAAATCCTGCGCACCGTCTTCCACGACGATCTGACTTACGTGAACGGCACCGCAGATACGTACGAATACATGGATCTCGAAGCCTATATGGCGCGGATCGATGCGCGTAAGCCGCCTGCCTCTCGAGGGGATGACCGCGACGAAGTGATCGAACGCATCACGCTGAAGGGCGACCGCATCGGGCTGATCGAAGCACGGATGACCATGCTGGGACGCAACTATCAGGACCTACTGACGCTGATCCATACCGATGACGGGTGGCGCATACTGACCAAGGTTTTCTCATTTGTTGAACGAAAGGACTAGAGCCATGCCTTATGTGAACATCAAGGTAACTCAGGAAGGCGGAACCAATGGCACCGGGCCCTCAGATGAGGAGAAGGCAAAACTGGTCGAAGGCGTCACTGATCTACTTTTGCAAGTTCTGGGCAAAAGCCCCGCGACAACCTTCGTCGTCATTGACGAAGTCCCGCTCGAGAACTGGGGGATCGGCGGCGAACAGGTGAGCCACATTCGCGCGGCCGGCGCCTGATCCAATCCCATCATTCACAACCGAAAGAACCGGTATGCCCGAGGGCATACCGCTAAAAAGGAGCGAGCCCATGAACAGCCCGGCACGCCGCAATTTCGGCTATGATCGCTTGAGAAATCGCGGTCTGATTGATCGGCTCAAGGGCTATGCGTGGATGATGGCAGCTGTTGTGATCTGGGCAAGCTGGCTGGTCCTGACGTCTTCAGGTGTGACGACCGATCTTTCGCCAATCGATCTGGCAGGGTTGCGTGCGTTGGTGCCTGCCATCGTTTTGGGACCATTGCTGTGGCGGCAACGACAAGAGATCGCAAAGCTCGGCTTAGCAAGGTGCCTGATGTTGTCTTTATATGGCGCGCCCTTCACGCTCTGCGTCGGGTACGGGCTTGGCTATGCGCCTGTGGCGCATGCGGGCGCGATGGTCCCAAGCTTGATGCCAGTCATTGTAACCCTAGCAGGCTGGCTCGTTTTTGGGCAGCGCATGTCGCAGCCTCATCTTTGGTCTGCCATGCTGATCGTTTCCGGCGCGTTGGCAATTATCCTACGATCTGATGAGATTTCCGGAACGAGCGACATTTGGATTGGACATGGGCTGTTTTTGATGGCGGCTGTGTTTTGGGCCTGTTTCACAGTGACCTTGCGCCATCATGCGATCCCTCCGTTTCTGGCTACCTCTGTGGTCGCGACGATTTCGACCCTTGGTCTTGTACCTATATGGGCCCTGCCGGGACCGTCGTCGATCGACTCAGCATCCACATCTGACGTGGTGTTCCAGCTCATTTTTCAGGGCGTCATCACTGGTTTGGTTTCTCTCTACGCTTACGGACAAGCACTGCAGCTGATCGGTCTTGTTGCAACGCGCCTGGCGGCGATGACACCAGCCGTCGCAACGCTGCTGGCCGTGCCAGTATTGGCGCAGGTGCCAGACACTTTTGAGCTTGCCGCCTTGGGCCTTGTTGTCGGCGGTCTCTTGGTTGCGTCGCTTCCACCGCGCGTAACCCCCACCCCTGCAGTTCAGCGATAGGAGATGACTATGCCTGTCCCTGAAGACCTCTCTGCTCATCTCTGGACGACTTTGGAACAAGAGCTTCACGCGATGGCCGATCGTGAGCCTGCTCTAACGCGCTATCTTTTGCGCTTCGTGTTACCGCAAATTCAACCGCACTCGGCACTTGCATTGTTGCTAGCTGACCGGCTGGCGGGTCCGGACATATCCCAAGACCACGTGTCTGCGATCCTGACCGAGGTCCTTCAGTCCCAACCTGACATTGCCGACGCCGCCGCGCGTGACTTGATGGCTATTCAGGCCAACGATCCGGCAAGCCGCAGCCATGCCCATGCCTTCCTAAACTACAAGGGCTTTCATGCGGTGCAAGTCGCGCGGGTAGCGCATGTATTCTGGTGCGCAGGTCGGAGCGATCTGGCGATGTGGCTGTCCAATCGGGCCTCTGTCGCCCTTGGCCCTGATATTCACCCTGCGGCCAAACTTGGCGCAGGGATATTGCTGGACCACGGATCGGGCATTGTCATCGGAGAGACCGCGGTGATCGAAAACGATGTGACCATTATGCAAAACGTGACCTTAGGCGGAACTGGCAAGGTGCGCGGTGACAGGCACCCCAAAGTGCGCACAGGCGTCGTGATCGGCGCAGGCGCGAACATCATTGGCAATATCGAACTGGGCGCATTCAGCAAAATCGCCGCTGGCAGCGTTGTCTTAAAGGACGTGCCCCCTCATTGCACCGTCGCTGGAATCCCCGCGCAAATCGTTCGGCTTCATCAGCCCACTGAAAGCGCCTCAACCAACTCAAGTCCCATGCGGGTTTGTTGAATTCAACTTACCGCCCCTCTGAAAGGAAAGACTGATGACAAACCTCACACGCCGCTCTTTCATGCACGCTGGTCTCGGGTTTTCGACCGCCTCTACGCTGACAACAGCCGGCAATGCACAGACGCCCAGATCAATTAACGGACGTCCTTCACTCTATCAGACGCGTTTGGGACGCTTCCGGTTGACCGCCTTGATGGATGGCTTGGCCCCACTCAAGCGGCAACACTTTTTTGGCGAGGACGAAAGGCTAATTGATAAGACTCTCAATAAGTTTGGCGTCCCAGCCTCCGATATGTCCGTGCCACTGAATGTCTATCTGCTGCAATCATCAGAGGAGGCTATTCTCATTGATGCCGGAATGGGTGCGTTTGATCTCTTGGGAACGGGCTTTGGTCACATCATTTCGGGCCTCGACGTGCTTGGCCTTCGCCCCTCCGATATCTCAAAAGTCGTGGTAACTCACGCACATCCCGATCATGTCGGGGGATTGGTCTCTAACGGACGCGCGGTGTTTGAAAACGCGGAATTGGCTATCGCAGAAGAGGAATATGCGTTTTGGATCGACGCGGCTTCGCGTGCTCGTGCGCCAGAAGGTCTGCAACCTCTGTTCAACATGGCTGAAACTGCCTTGGCCCCTTACCAAGACCGATTGATCCTCGTTGCAAACAAGGGCGAAGTTGCGCCTGGTCTCACGCTGGAACTTTCAGCTGGTCATACACCAGGACATTCTCTCCTGCATCTTGACGGTGGAGACCAAGAACTGCTCTTCATCGCAGACACGGTACACAACGCGGAGTTACATGCGGCTCTTCCGCGAGCAGGTTTTGGGTTTGACAGTGATCCGGCCGAAGCAGCCGAGTCTCGGCTCCGCATACTTGACCGAGCCGCCGTAGACCAAATTTTGATTGCGGGCGCGCATATCCATTTTCCAGGCTTTGGAAGATTCGTGTCTTCCAGTAATGTTTACCGCTACTTGCCTACATCGTGGATTTAGTTCCCAGCATTGAGCTTGCGAACCGGCCCGTTGTATTCGCTAACGCCCAGATCGCTCTACTCGAGAACCGTTGGAAGGTCTTGCTTGAGGCATTCGACAAATTCTTCCACCGCCGGCAACATGCCGCGCTTGGACGGCATGAGAATGCTGATCTGCGGCGTGCCTGCGGTCCAGCCGGGCAAGGCACGCTCCAGTGTGCCTGCCTCAATCTCCGGTTTGCAGACGTATGACGGCAGCGCGACAATACCCAAGGACGCCGCAGCGGCATTTTTAAGCGTGGACATGTCGTCGCTCGCGAACCGCACAGAACACGGCACAGAAGCCGATTGTCCGGTTTCATCCGTTAGGAGCCACTGATGCGAGTCTCGAGGGCGACCGAGGACCATGGCGGGTTGATTTGCCAGTTCGGCAGGGTCTTGCACCGAACCCAAGGTCGCAAGGTAGTCAGGGGACGCAAACAAGTGCCACTCCAAGCGCGCCAGCCGCACTTGGATCAGGCTTGAGTCGGGCAACGTGTCCATATGCCCCCGGATCGCGACGTCGATCCCGTCTTTGATCAGATCCTCCATTTGATTGGAGGCCCTTTGCACCACTGTCACCCCAGGATTGTCTTGCAGAAACTTCGGCAAGATCTGATCGAGGCCGAATTGCGCCATCCCAACAGAGCAAGATACCGTCACCGTTCCGGCAACTGTGTTGGTTTTCCGACGGACTGCTGTTTCGGCCATCTCGAAACGTGCAAGCGCCTCTTGCGCGTGCCGATAATACTCCTCACCTACCTCCGTCGCGGTGACGACACGAGATGTCCTCTGCAACAGACGCACACCGAGGTCATCTTCCAGTTCTTTGACACGACGGCTGAGCCGCGACTTCGGGATGTTCAGAAACCGCGCGGCCGCCGAAAAGCCGCCCTTTTCAACCACCTGAACGAAATAGAACGCGTCATTGAGATCCACAGCGCGCCTCTTATTGTCCCATCAATAGAACGATAGGTTCTGATTTTACCAGATTTTCGCCCCATCGTCTCTCTCATATTCTCAATGCAACACAAGCGAGAGTATGACATGACCACGCAACTGATTGATAAGCTCGCAGGCGTTCCCTGCGAAAACCACGCCCAAAGTGACGGCCGCAAGATCACCATTGGTGACGGGTTTGCGGCCCAAAGCTACCAATATGCGGACTTCGACGGTCTGATGGACCCGCTGATCATGGTTGACCACTTTGTCGTGACAAAGCCGACTTTCGGCACGCATGCGCACGCCGGGATGTCTGCCGTCACAGTCATGTTCGAAGACAGCGAAGGCGCGTTCCACAATCGCGATTCTGTTGGCAACGACCTCGATCTGGCACCGGGCGATCTGTACTGGTTCAAAGCTGCACGCGGTGCGATCCACAAGGAGGCGCCGTGCCCCGGTGCCCGCACCCACGCACTACAGGTCTTCGTCAACCTGCCCGCTGACCACCGGCATGATGCGCCCTCTGCCTTTCACTTGAAGGCGCAGGACATCCCCAAACTGGCAGGTGACCGCAGCACGGCGCGGCTGATCCTTGGTCAAAGCCAGGGGATCACAGGTCAAGCTACACCGGACCTTTCGCTGACGCTGCTGGATATCTCCCTTCAGTCCGGTGGGACTTTCACGGACCACGGCACCCCCGATGAACACGCCTGGATCCTTCCCATCAAGGGGACATCCAACGTTGCCTGGAATGCGGGCGCAACAGAACTGCAACCGGGAAAAGCCATCGCCTTCGCCGGAGCCACCGACATCTCTCTTTCCTCCGAGCGCGGCGCACATGTCGTCCTGTTTCGGGGTCACCCCCTACGCCAAGCATTTGTGCAACGGGGCCCATACGCCATGGGAAACGCGGCAGAGCTTGACGCAGTCGAAGCCGCCTATCGCGACGGTCGGCTTGGATCAATTGACTAAAGTCCCCAACCCAAAAAGGAGAATTCAATGACCAATGCCTACAACCCAACTCCACTGGCACGCGACAATGCCGCTTTGGTGCTTGTCGACAATCAGGTCGGTCTGATGACCGGCGTGCGCGACTATCCTATCGCGGAATTGAAGCACAACATCGTCGGTCTGGCGAAATCCGCCAAAGCGCTCGGCCTGCCGATCGTGACAACCACAACCTCCTCTGAAACGCTCTGGGGGCCTGCGATCCCGGAACTTCAGGAGGCCCTGCCCGGCCAAACCTTCATCGACCGAACGACGGTCAACGCCTGGGACGACCCGCGGGTGGAAGAGGCTATTCGGGCCACAGGCCGCACTAAACTGATCTTCGCGGGGCTGTCCCTTGAGGTCTGCGCAGCCTTCCCGGCAATGCGCGCCGTCCGCGAAGGGTTCGAGGCCTACGTCGCCGTCGATGCCAGCGGCACCTTCAACATGACCAAGCGTGAAACCGCTTTGGTCCGGCTCGCCCAAGCGGGTGTTGTAGTGGCCGATGGCGCAAGCCTGATGATTGAGATCCTGGCGGACAACGCCAGCAATCAGGCCGGCGAGGTTTATGGTGCTTTGGGCATGGATTGGTCGATCCTCGTCGGCCAAGTCCGTGAGAGTGCATAGCCATGCATCGTTCTACCTATGCGTCCCGTAGCAGGTATCCGCACCGGGGCATGCAAATACAATTCTACCTGATCTACTTCACATCGCTGTTTTGTTTGATCGCGATGGGATGGGCGGCGGCCCTGTTTCTGTAAAGGCCGCAGCCACCGCAACACCACATCTTGAACCACACATACAGGGCGGGCTCCCGGCTCACCACAGGAGAAAACTATGTCAAACGAACCTATCCTCGTCATCGGCGCAACGGGCAAAACCGGATCACGCGTCACAACAAAACTCGAAGCCAAAGGTGTTCCCGTACGTCGCGGCGCGCGGCGGTCCGACACCTCATTTGATTGGGAAGATCAAAGCACTTGGGCCCCAATCTTGACCGGTGTCTCCAAGGCCTATGTCACCTACTTCCCCGACCTGGCCTTCCCCGGCGCTATCGAAAAGCTGGAGGCTTTCGCAAAGGTCGCCCTCGACACCGGCCTGCAGCACATCGTGCTTCTATCAGGTCGGGGTGAACACTTCGCCAGCATGGGGGAAGAGGTGATCCGCAACTCCGGCCTCGGCTTTACGATCGTGCGGTCTGCGTGGTTCGCGCAGAACTTTTCCGAAGGTTACCTGCGCGATCCAATTCTGGGCGGTGTCCTTCCGATGCCCGGCGGCGATATCACAGAGCCGATCATCGACATTGACGATATCGCAGACGTGGTTGTCGCGGCACTGACCGAAGACGGGCACCTGGGCGAACGGTACGAGGTCACTGGTCCACGCCTGATGACCTTCGCGGAGATGGCAGAGGTCCTGACCGCGACCTTGGACCGCCCCATCCGGCATCTGCCGATCACGTTTGAGGACTTTCACGCCAATGTCGCGGCCTCTGGCGACACATTTGTCGCCGACGTCTTCACCGCGATTGCCCGCGAAACGCTGGACGGGCGCAACGCCCATACAGCGGACGGGGTTGAACGGGCCCTGGGCCGCAAGCCCCGCGACTTCGCAGAATTCGCCCAGACCGCCATGACTGCAGGCGCTTGGCCAAGCGCCGCCTAACCCACACACACCGGGAGGTGGGTGGCGCGGGCCACCTGCCTCCTCTGGGAAAAAGGAGCCAATGACATGTCCACCACGATTTTTTTCCTGATCCAATTCACCATCCTCGCCTATGCCCTCGTCGGCGGCGTCTTTCTGGCCTTTTCCGACTTTGTGATGCGGTCGCTCGCCCTCACCGGCGGTGCCGGAGGCGTCGAAGCCATGCAATCTATTAACCGAGAGGTGTTCCGTTGGATCTTCATGGTTCTGTTTATCGGCCTCGCCCCTGTCTCCCTCTTCATCGCGGGCTACGGCGGTTGGGTTCTGGGTGGTCAGCCTGGCATTCTGATGCTGCTCGCTGGGGTCATCTACTTTGTCGGATGTTTCGGCGTGACCGTCTTCTTCAACGTTCCGATGAATGAAGCTTTGGCCGAGATGGATCCCCAGATTGACGCAACACGGGCCTATTGGGAAGGCACCTATCTACCTCGTTGGACCTTCTGGAACTCGGTTCGAACAACCGCTTGTGTGGTGTCAGCGGCGCTGTTGCTCTTCGCCCTACCGTTGGCGAAGCAGCTGCTTCTAACTTAGCAATGTCCAAGAAGTCCGCGGCCTCTGGCTGAAATCATCTGAGGAGCTGCGCATTTCGCTGGTTCAACTCAAGTTTGCCTCGACAGTATGATCAGAAACTACAGATTGCCGAACGAAGTCCACGGCGCGTTGAATTCCCCCCAAAGGAAAAAAATGAACTTGGTTGATCAGGCTACCTTGCTCTGTATCAAGATGGGATTGTAGGCCACGCAAAATCTCTGTGGGCTCGTACGGTAGAACCAGGTTCGTCACATCTTTTGCCCGCCTTTGTAAGACACGGATAGATGGCCCGACGCCGCAAGCAATGGCGAACTTGATCATCGATTGCAGTTTGGCAGGCCCAGCGATCCCAAGGTGGATGGGCAATGTGACGCCTGCATCACGCAGACTTTTTTCCCAAGTAGCAATCGGTCCAATCTCGAACGCGAATTGCGTGACAATCGCCATTTCACAATCAGTGAGATCGGAGAAGTCCTGTTTTGCCAACAATGCCTGCATGACATTGGTGGTCGATCCATCTGGGTCGATATCGCGGTTTCCTTCCGGATGGCCAGCGACGTGCAAACGCTCAAACCCGTACTTGTCCAGAAGACCCGTCTCCAACAATGCAAGTGAACTCTCGTATTGTCCCATTGGCACTGAGACGCCCCCTGCCAAAAGCAATGCTTGATTGGCTCCAGCGTCGCAATACCGCTGCAGCCAATCTGCGAAGGTCCGTTTGTCTTGGACCAGTCTCGCCGGGATATGCGGCATGACACAAAACCCATCGGATGACAGCCGCGAGACGGTAGACACCATGTCTTCGATGGAAGTACCCGCGATGTGCGCAACGTAGACGCGTGTTTGTAGAGGTAAGATCGCTGGAAAGTCCGCAACCTTTGCCGCTGTTCGTGGCATCACTTCAATCGAAAAATTCGACAACAAATTCTGGAATTCGCAATTATCGTCCAGCTCCCTATTCCGATGCCCGGAAATCCATTCAACAATTTTGACCATTTTTGCTCCAGTTTCGTTGTGCAGGAGTTGTGCGTGCCCGGCCTAAGAGCCGCTCAATACTGCGTAGGCAGCGCCTCTAGCCCCGATGGACTGTGAAGCACGATGTGTCCGCGCCCACACTCAGCGAGGCCTCTCTTCTCAAGCTCTTTAAGAAGCCTGTTTACCCATTGGCGAGAAAGGCCAGTTTCAGCCGCCAGCTGGGACTGCGTCGCGACGACTTCTCTCTTACAATCACCTGATGGTGCTGACCGCGACAACAAAGAAGCGGTCAGACGGCGCAGACCGTCATCGTTAGTTGTAGTGTAACGCAGGGAGTGCGTTGCTTGTTCATGCAAAACTGCCACCAAGTTGCTTGCAAACTTGGGTGATTTCGTGAATGCGTTTAGGAGCCTTTGCGGAGTGAAAAAGCACACTGTTGACTGCACTAGCACCCAATGTGCGCTCTCGAGCATTGGCTCGTCCGTCAACGACAGAACAGCCGGAGCCGAGTAGGGAACGGTGGCTTCCTTACCGTCAACGTCTTCGCACAACGCGCGCAACCCTACGCGGCCACTCAGAAACAAAGCAGTCGTTTCCCCTTCCTCCATAGAATTTTCTAGCCATGCGTTACCAGACACTCTTGTGTGGCGTCCGTGAGCAAGAACCGCATCCCATTCCTGCCACGGCAATCCTTGGCACAAACTCTCAATCTTCCTTTGGGTCTTCAAATGCCCTGACCTCCCCTTCAAGACCCAGTCACAACCGTTCGCTCTTATGACTTTGCAAACGACGGTCGTCTCGCGTGCTGGATAAATCTAACACATATGTAAGATCATGAATGAAGCACTCCATGTCAACTCTCTTCTCGAGTGTCTCGCATTTCAAACTGTCAACCGCTTGACAGAAACCGACTGCAACCCGCGCTAGTGTCCACGTCATCACTATCAAAGGGAGGACTACGAAGTGGTAAAGCGTAGAAAAACAAGGCTCAAGCATCTGGCCGAGAAGGTTGCAAAGGGCGAGCGCATCGTTGGGATGGAGTGTCATGACACCCCAAGTGCGATAATTGCAGAGGAACTTGGCATGGATCTTTTGTGCTGCGGAAGCCCCGGGCCAATGGGTTTGATGGGGCATAAATCTATGGCGACTGTAGATTTTGAAGAGCAGCTTTACATGCTGGAAGGGGTTCTTCGCGGTGCGTCCTCCCCATTCATTATCTGCAATATGCCCAATACGACCGCCTGCATCTCAATCGAAGAGTCGGTGCGCAATGCGGCCCGGGTCGTGAAGCTAGGCGCAGATGGCGTGCACATCGAGCCGTCCTTGGGAACCGTCGACCATATCCGCGCCATCGTTGCGGCGGGCATTCCGGTCGTTGGGCATTTTGGGGTGCAAGGAGAGCGCGCCGTCATGAACTCCGGCCACGCTCCTGCAGGCCGTACGGCAGAGGAAGCCGCAAGCATTCTGGAGCTTGTCAAAGCCTCCATTGATGCAGGGATTTTCGCCGCCTTGTTCGAACACACTTCAGTTGAGCTAACCAAGTGGTGCTACGAGAACTTGCCGGTTGCTGTTGCAAGTCTTGGCTCCGGTCCTCATGCGCACGGAATTTTTCATGTCTCAAGCGACATTATTGGCTGTTCGGTCTTCCCCATACCGCCAAAACGAGAGGTTTTCGGCGACGTGATGGGTGAGATGCGCAAAGCGTACACAACGTATTTTGAACGTGCTCACGGTGGCCAATTCCCGAACCCCGATTTGTCGCATCACATGCACGAAGGCGAAGCTGAGAAGATGGCAAGCCTGTTAAAGATGTGAGCTGCTCCGATGACCCATTGACCCCTTGGGAATTGTTGTCCTGGATATCTGGGTTGTCGGACCGGAACACGTTTTGCGTGGATTGCGGTGCCGGTACAACTGGCACCGCAAACTTCCTGGCCAAGACGTTTGATCGCTCAGTCGCACTAGATGTCAATCCTGTCTTGGGGCACTGTGCAAAGAACGTTGAAACATTCACAGGCAGCGCGAATAGTCTGCCTTTTGATACGGATAGTGTTGATCTTTTGATCTCAGTTCAGGCATTTCACCACTTCGACCACGAAAAACACTTATTAGAAGCACTTAAGGTAATACGACCAGGCGGCGTATTCGCTGCGCTGTGCTGGGGAGAGATGCAGATCCCCGATCCGGTCAGGGACGCCTATGCCTCGGTATTTGACGCCATCGCTCCATATTGGGAAACAGAGCGCGCCCGCGTATTGGCGGGCTACCCTGATCTTATACTCCCCGGTCAACGGATAGAATTGGCACTGGCGTACCGCAGTCATCGTGTCTCTCTGGATCAGTTCGAAGAAATCATCGCCGGCTGGTCCGGCCTACAATCCGCACTGCGCGCTGGTGTTGATTTGCCGGAGCCAAAAGAGGACGACCTGGATAAACTGGACACATCGTTCGAAGTGCGTTGGCCTTTAATTGGCAAGGTGTTCCGGGTGTAAGGTTAGCTATCGTGCCAGATCATTTGAGACAGATCTGTCTTGGCGTCGCTTTTCTCCATCGGGCAATCTGGGCAAGTTTTAGCCGAAGGCAGATTTTGACACCCACGGCATCCACGGATGATGCGCAACGTGCGCATAACTTCGTCCTCCAGTTCAAGCATTCTAGCTGCTTGGCCACGGAGTTCATCCGACAAGCTCTCCAGAATATCTGTTATTGCCGCACTCGACATGTCACCTGTTTCGAAGTCACGACGCTTAGTTGCGATCTCTTGAATGGTGGTCACCGGAATGTTGAGGTTGCGCATTCGATGCGCCAGCTTGGCGATTGTTAGCCCCGCCTCGGAGTAATACCTCGTTCCGCCTTCTGAGCGAATAGACGAGATTATCCCCATCTCTTCGTACCCTCGGATAGATCGCACGCTCAGACCTGACAGCTTTGCAAGCTCTCCAATCTTGTAAGATCTTTCACTATTGCTAGACGACATCAGTCTCTTCCACTCTTTGGTCAGTTAGTCAAAGCGATCTTGTCTCGCCCGCAACGCAGCAACCGCCCCATAAGTAGCAACGCAATAGGGTACTGCATAGGTCAGCAAGCACTTGAAGATATTTACGGATTCGCTGTTCATTAGCGCATCGCCCTGGTTGATAAGGTTGAGGGCGCTACCAACGATCAGCGAAACCTTCAACGATCGAACCACCGTTTCCCGCGCAAGCGCAACTTCCATCTTGTATTCCTCAAATATCTTACATCATTGTAAGATATATTGCGCTCGATGGAAACCTTCCGAGCGATCAGATCTACTGCCGCTCGTCAACGATTTCCAAGAGCTCAGAGCCCCGAGATGTCCACGAAGACCTTATAGTCAGCGATTTTCCCATCCCGCAGCCCAAGATGCGCAGCAAACGGCACTTCGTGTTCTGATTGATCCAAACGCGTGTAGTGCACAGTGCCGTCACAGATGGCCATGTCACCGCTCGACCAAATGCCGCTGATGGTATGGCGCATTTCCTTGATCGTCGCAAAGAACGCAGCATTGCTGTCTTTGACGGCCGCCCGTCCTGAAAGCGGCTCGAAATTTCCAAGTTGCAACTGCACGTCGTCGGTTACCTGTTCGACGACGCCTTCGGCGTTCATCTCGTCAACAGCGGTGTAGAGCGCGGCAATCAGTGATGTATGTTCGGACGCGTTTTGAGCCAGGATTTGCATTGGTCTTTCCTTTCGATGAAGTGCTTTTAGATTTCACGGGCATTCAGGGCAGTGGCGTGATCGTGGCCCTCGCCACAGATGATGGATTGAGAAATGGCCGTTGGTAATCGCCAGTCCGGCGAAGATGAGCAGAAGAGCCACGATGAAGGCTGGGGAGATCGCTTCTCCGAATGCGATTGCGCCGAATGTGATACCGGACAGGGTCGCGAAATATCCGACCTGAGAGAAGCCCACACCGTCGGTGCGCCGTTGCACCTCGAAGGTGAGCGCATAGCTGATCGCTGTGATCAGGCCGATCGTGCCGATCGCGGCGAAAGCACTGGGATCGATCGAGACACTGTCCACAAACTTTCCCGATAGGAGCAGAGCGGCACCGATCATAATCAATTGGAGAAACAGCGTTCCAGCCGCGAGTGGCATCGGGTCGGCACCTACGGGATAAACACGGCTGCGGAACACATTGCCTGACGCCAGAACAAGCGGGCCGCTCAGCGCCAGAATGATCCACACGGGCTCGATCCCAGATGTATCCAAGCCGCGAAGTGTGGCAAGGCTGATCCCCGCGAACCCGATAAGGAGTCCCAGGAGGCGATGAAGCGGCAGCATCCGGCGTTCAACCATCGCCGTGATCGCGAATGTGAACATTGGTGACAGTGTGACCAACGCCGAATAGAAGCCGGTCGTGATATGTCCTAGAACCAGGTATCCAATGAGTGCTGGAACGCTCACGCCAAGCAGCCCTGCCCCGAGGTAGTAAACCAGGAAGCGGGGTGCTGTTTGCGGAACGGTCCTGGTTGTAACAAGAACGCCTAACAAGGCGGCGCTGGCCGCGGCCACCTGCCAGAACAGCGCAAGATGTGGCGGCACGGCAGCGATGGCTACAAACTTGGACAAAGTGAAGCTCAGGCCGACAAGCAATCCAATGGCGATGATCAGAACGGTGGGTGAGGCAGATCGAACAAAATCGGGCATCACGCGCCCCCCTTAAGTGGAGCTGCTGCGAGGGCGTAGAGAGACATCGGTCCGATCGGAACGATCCCGTTCGGATTGATGTGCCGATGGCTCAGGAAATAGTGCTCGCGGATATGGGGCAGATCGATGGTTTCGGCCATCCCGGGGAGCGCAGCGATATCTGCCAAATAGCGCGAAAGTGCCGGATAATCGGCGATGCGCGCCCGATCGGTCTTGAAGTGAGTCACATAGACCGGATCGAACCGCAGAAGGGTGGGAAACAGCTTGAGGTCGACCTCCGTCAACGCGTCACCAGCGAGATATCGACGGTCAGTTAGAAGATCCTCGAGGACCTCCAGCGTGTTGAAGATGCCAATGACCGCTTCACAATAGGCGTCCTGGCCGGTTGCAAAACCGGCACGGTATACGCCGTTGCGAATGGGGTCCTGGATGAGATCAGCCATTCGGTCGATTTCCGGCCGGAGGTTCTCAGGATAAAGTTCTGGCCCTGATGCTTCAGAAAATACGGACCCGAACATCCGCATGATATCGGCGGAGTCCGTGCTGACGATCTTGCCGGTTTTGCGGTCAAGCAAGACGGGCACCGTGACCACACCAGTATAATCGGGCGCAGCCCGCTGGTAGACTTCATAAAGATATCGGTCGCGCGGCACGCCTTGCATCGGGTTGAAGACAGACTGATCGATGACCCACCCTTCCTCCGACATAATCGGGTCCATCCAGGTAATACTGATGATGTCGCGCAACCCTTTGATCGACAGAACAAGGTCGACGCCGTGGCACCAGGGACAGGCCTTGGACAGATAGAGATGGTAGCGGTTCGGTTCTGCCGGAAACTCGGCATTCGCGTCATTTTCAATCCGGCTTCGAAACCGGCTTGGCAGGCGAACAAAGCGGCCTTCAGCTTGCGGGGGCTTGTCTCGCAATATTCCATTGATCAGCATTTTTGACATCGTTTCCTCCGATCTTCGCGGTGTTGAAAGCGATGTAGGCGGTTTCCCATTGCGCGATAATTGGTTATCTTTTGTACATTAAGGTGAGAAAAAGTTGACCAAAGACGTGTAGATGACCGAAATCAGCGCTATTCCCGTCTTCGTGGCCGTGGCGGAAAACGGAAGTTTTGCCGCCGCCGCGCGCAAGCTCGGCATCACGAAATCCGCGGTCAGCAAGCGAATAGGAATACTTGAGGCCAATCTCGGAGCGCAGCTTTTCCATCGCTCGACACGCAGTATTTCCCTGACGGAAGCTGGAGAAATCTACCTGTCGCATGCCGTGCTTGCTCTGGGATCCGCGCAAGAAGCCGAAGACGCGGTTGCTGCACTACAAGGCGATCCTGTGGGACATCTGAAACTCAGCGTGCCGATGTCCTTCGGTCAGCTTCATGTTGCTCCAGCCGTCCCCGAGTTCCTGCAGCAGCACTCTGGCATCACGATGGAGTTGTCGATGGATGATCGTTTTGTTGATCTCGTCGAGTCCGGTATGGACGTAGCACTCCGCGCCGGCACACTTCCCGACTCCGCACTGATCGCTCGGAAGCTGGCCCCCATTCACAGCGTCCTTGTCGCCTCACCGGACTATTTGGACCGGGCTGGAAACCCTGTCCATCCTCAAGACCTGACAGACCATGAATGCCTGCACTACGCTTATTCGCGCGATCCGCTTGAATGGAAATTCATAAGCGAAGATGGTGAGATCGCTGTGAAGACCAAGGGAAAGTTTCGGGTCAACAACAGTGAGGCTCTGTGCACGACATTGATCGCCGGCCTCGGCATCGGTCGTCTTCCCACGTTCATCGCGGGCAAGCACTTGGCTTCTGGACGCCTTCGACGCGTGTTGTCCGATTTAGCTATGCCGGAACAGGCGCTCTATGCCGTGTTTCCGGAACGCCAACATATCCCGGCCAAAGTGCGCGCCTTTGTGGAGTTCTTCGCCAATCACTTGGGGAACGGTTTGCCATATTGGGATCGGGAGGCCGGGATTACCCCTACCCGGTAACCAGCCCCCGGACAAACATATCGATCGCTTCGCCGCGCATGGCTGCATGACGCTTTGCCGGGATACTGAACAACCCCTTGTGCAAGATCATTCCGTCGATCAGAGCGGCGATAACACGACCAAGCTTCTTTGCGTCTGCGTCTGCCCGAATTTGGTCACAATCCTGCAGGTGCTTGATCTGGCCCGTGTAGTGATCACCCAGTCTATCAAAGAAACCGGCGACCTTTGCACTGAACGCATTAGACGCGAAACTTGGTCCAAAAACTTCGAAGAACACGCGGACAAACTTCGCATGATCGTCGGGAATGTCCATGGTTTGAGACAGGCTATTGGCAAAATCGCTGAGGGTGTCCGGCATCTCTGCCCCAAAGAAGCGTTCCTCCATACCCTTGAAATGCCGCTCGACCATCGCGATGGCGATGGCTTCCTTATTCTTGAAGTAAAGGTAGAGCGTCCCCTTTCCTAACCCGGCGGCCTCGGCCACGTCGGCGATCGTGGCCGCGTGATAACCCTTCTTTGAATACACTTGCATGGCAGCATCGAGAATCCCGTGCTGCATCTCTTCTCGGTCAACGACCTTTGGCATTTTCCTACCTAAACTTCGGTTTTTTGCGGTTCTTGCATATTTATGACTGGACGTCCAGTCATTCAATATGTACATGACTGACCATCCAGTCATAAACGATTCGGAGAGACGAATTGGAACTCACAGCTGAACGCGACACCAAACAAGCCATGCTTTTTAGCTTCAAACGCACCTGCCCTCGATGCGGCAAAGGCCACATGTTCAATGGCTATCTGGCGGTCTCACCCGAATGCTCAAACTGCGGCCTCGATTTGAAGCATCAGCGTGCCGATGACGGCCCTGCTTACCTGACAATCGTCATTGTGGGGCACCTGCTCGTTCCGCTCTTTGTTCCAGCCTACAAAGCTTGGGATTTGCACCCGGCGGTGATGGCAACGGTTTTCTCAACCCTCGCGGTCGCGCTGTCGCTCATCCTCCCCCCCGCCTCAAAGGAGCTCTGATTGATTTTCAATGGGCCAAGCGATTGCACGGCTTCTAATTTTTTTGACCGAATGTCCAGTCATTAATGGAGGGATACATGACCTACTTTGACCAAACGCAACGACCTATCCCATCCAACAAAATCTCATGGGAGTATTCCGGCTCGACTGACCCGCTCGTCGGGAGCGGCGCAAATTCAGCCGAACGCCTTATGGGCTACGGAGGCGCAGGCATTGTCACGGCACTCTTGATCTGGATCGCCTACGCGAGCGGTGTACCAGCAAATTCTGCCTGGCAATGGGCCGTCTTGGTTTTCTTTGCCTATGACATCGGCGGCGGTGCTGTCGCGAATATGCTGAATTCGTGCAAGCGCTTCTACCATACGCCAGCCAAACCAGGTGAAGGTGCCTTCATTCGCGCCGCTAAGAACGTGCGGGTGTTCACCGCCATTCATGTCCACCCAATAGTCGCAGCAGCTCTTCTGGGCGGTTCGATTGGCAATGCTCTCATCTGGTACGCGCTGCTTCAGGTCGCTGTCTGGGTGGTTCTTGCAGCACCACTTTATCTGCGCAGACCGTTCGCGACCCTTTTGACGGTACTAGCATTGATTGCAGCCGAAGCGCTTCTGCCCATGGGCACCGGCCTCGAATGGTTCATTCCCTGCCTCTTCATCAAGATGGTCTTAGGTCACGCCGTTCAGGAAGAACCCTACGCCCCCTCTCAAACCTGAAATCAGTCCGCCAAAGGGAGTTGTGACATGAACACCTTCAAACTCACTACCTTAACGATGCTCATTCCACTTGGCTGGGCGGTATCTGTGGACGCCTATCCTGACCCCTTCAAAGAGATTGGCCCGGCTCGAGACTCTCTCCCCGAAGTTACATGCGGCATCACATCATCAAACCTCGAGCTCCAAAAGCGCGCACGGCAAAACCCAAACCATTTTCCCTCTGAACTCGACGCACTCTTTAGGCAGCACGACCTGTTCCGACATCCGGAGCCGCGCGACCTCCCAACGGACACCTGTGGGTTGGACCTAGACCAAATCGACCTCAACTGAACGCATTCCAAGGATACGATCCGATGACAAAACGCATCTATGTTCTCAACGGCCATCCAGGCGAAACATCTTTGTCCCGAAGCCTATCGCTTGCGTACGCAGAAGCTGCGCAAACCGCCGGTCACGAGGTTCGTGTGACCCACCTGCACGACCTCACCTTTGATAGCGACTTTGGCAATGGCGGCTACCAAAACACCAAGCCATTAGAGCCAGCTCTTGATCAGGTTCTCGAAGACCTTGCCTGGAGCGAACATGTCGTTCTGGCAACGCCCATGTGGTGGGGCGGTATTCCAGCCAAACTCAAGGGGCTCTTCGATCGCGTACTTCTTCCCGGCCGGACCTTCGACACGCGCAAGAAGAGCTTTGGGTTGCCGAGGCCCATGCTGAGCGGTCGGACTGCCCGGGTCCTTCTGACCTCGGACACAAAAAGCTGGTTGCTTCGCTTCGTCTACCACAACGCGATTCTAAACCAGCTGCGGTGCCAAATCTTCAGCTTTGTCGGCATCAAACCAACACGGTTCACACAGTTCGCCGATGCAAGTCACCCCAGTGACCGCACCGTAAGCCGCTGGCTCTCGGACGCACGCAGCCTTGGCACCAAAGCCGCATAACCCTCAACACATTTTGAAAGGACTGACAGATGAAAACCACGACCGTTCTTGTTGCAGGCGCTACCGGATATCTCGGGCGCCATATTGTAAAGCAATACATGTCCATGGGCTGGCACGTCCGCGCCCTCGTGCGAAGTGCTGACGCGGCGCGCAAATCTGGGCTCGACGCCACAGAGCTATTTGAAGGTGAGGCCACGAATCCTCTCACCTTTTGCGGCGCGATGGATGGTGTCAATCTGGTCATCACCACACTTGGCATCACACGGCAGCGCGATGGTCTCTCCTATTGGGATGTCGATTATCAAGCCAACGCCAACCTGCTTACCGATGCAGTTGCCGCGAAGGTCGAGCGTTTCGCCTATGTCCACGTGCTTAACGCTCACAAGATGCAGGACGTTCCGCTGGTCGCGGCAAAACAGGCCTTTGTGGATCGCTTACAAGCATCACCGATCAAATCGACCATCATCGCACCGTCTGGTTTCTTCTCGGACATGGGCGACTTTCTGAAGATGGCTGAATCGGGACGCGTGTTTCTGTTCGGATCCGGCGATCTTAAGCTAAACCCAATCGATGGCGCCGATCTGGCGGAAGTCATTGCGCGCGCAATTTGGGACGGGCGCGACTATGTGCCTGTCGGTGGCCCAGACGTTCTAACCCAAAAAGAATTAGCTGAAGCTGCGTTCACGGCCCTCGGCAAACCTGCGAAGATCACGCATCTCCCAGACCTCCTTCGTCGCGGTGCTCTCAAGGTGCTGCCATATGTGACGCCGCCCGCTGTGCACGGACCTGCTCTGTTCTTCCTGTCGGCACTGGGAATGGACATGGTTGGAAAGTCCTACGGCGAGAAGCATGTGGCAGAGCATTTTGCCGAGCAGGTGTCCGCGAGTTCAGCGACTCAGAGCCCGATTCAGTCGAAGCCTCTCAAGACAAGGGGGGTATCATGACTTTCATGGAGTCCGCCCACTATGGGTAGGGACCCGGTCAAGCGCCGGAGTGTTTGGTCCATCGAGATTCCGTGGCGTGTCTCACTTAGTTCTACCGTCGCTAGAGCAAAGATGGATCTATCACTGCAATTCTTTCTGCTTCTTCGCTATCTCCTAAAGCCAGAACAATACGTCAGATTGCGTCCCCAAGCGCATGGTTCAGTTTTGCCTGCCACTTTCGGCGGTATTCACTGGCGCTCAGCCCAACACGTTTCTTGAACGCTGTCCGAAACGCCGACGGCTCGGCGTAACCGACCTCGCCCGCGATCTCGTCGATAGACGTGTCAGAGGTCTCGAGAGCCTGCTTTGCCTCTTCGACACGCACGGTTTGCACGTAATCGCTTGGCGTCTGCCCTGTTGCAGCCCGAAAGCGACGCAGCAATGTGCGCTCGGTCATACCGGCCCTACGTGCCATTTCTTGTACCGGGTTGGAGTGCTCATAGTTGACTGCGATCCAGCTTTGCAGGTCACCGACCACGGCGTCCGAATGTTGTCGACTGGCAGACAAGGATGCAAAGCCCATCTGACCCTGGGAATGTGGCTCGATGAGATAGAGCTTGGCAATGCGACGAGCTTCCTCACATCCAACAAGATGCGCGATGAGGTAAAGGACAAGATCGGCCCAGGCAGAGGCTCCGCCAGCAGTCACAATCCGATGCCCGTCGCCAGCCGGTATCAAAACCCGCTCACGGCGAACACGCACTCCCTCAAATTCTTTGGCAAGCCGTTCCGAGTAAGCCCAGTGGGTTGTCGCATCAACGCCATTGAGTAGCCCACTCAATCCTAGCAGCAACGCACCGGAGCAAACTGAAGCCACAATACCACCCGCTTCATGCACTTGAGCGGCCCAATCCGCTATTGGCTTCAACTCCTCTGGAAGAGGCTTCCACGGGTCGAGATGCATGTCGGGCACGATGACAAGATCGGTTTGTGAAGGATTGGGCAGCACGGATTCCGGGGTAATCAAACGGCCGTTCAAATCGCGGTAGGCAGTGCCATCTGGGGTGCAAAGACGCGCCCGAAATGGGGATGGATACATCTGCTCGCCATGTAACATGGCCCAATCCCGGCCCACGGACGCAAGCACATCTAGAATAGCGTAAACGGTCGAAGTTCCGGCCCAAGGGAGACCTACCACAACTGTTTCGAATGACTTTGGCATTTATGATGTCCGATTTAAACCGTTTTTGTCGAAGTGAAGGCTAAACCGACTCGTCGGTATCATGCAACTGGTCTCTAGCTGAGCGCTTTTGCGCATTCAAATACGGAGACACAAATGAACGATCTTTCCTTGCCCGCCGACTTTGACGCTGAGCGTGCTGAAGCCTTCGCAGGTCAACTTGTCGGTACAATCACCAACGCTGCGACCTCGATCATGATTTCACTCGGCCACCGCGTCGGCCTATTCGATGCCATGGCGGCTCTACCTCCGAGCCGTTCTGAGGCCCTAGCTGCGTCCGCAGGTCTTTCCGAGCGCTACGTGCGGGAGTGGCTGGCTGTCATGGTGACCTCGCGCATCGTTGACTACCAGCCAAAGGCGCAAACCTACTCCCTCCCTTCTGAGCATGCCGCATTCCTGACGCGCACTGCCGCTCCAAACAACATAGCGGTAACCAGCCAGTTCGTCGGTGTGGCGGCTTCGGTTGAAGAGCAGATGATCGAGCGTTTTGTGAGCGGTGACGGACTTCACTACGACCACTTTCTACGCTTCCACGAAGTTATGGCGGAAGACAGCTACCAAACCACCGTCATGCCTCTGACCGACAATATCCTGCCCATTGTTCCAGGGCTGATCGAGCGCTTGGAAGACGGCATCGATGTTGTTGATGTCGCATGTGGCGGTGGTCGTGCCCTTCTCAAAATGGCCGACGCGTTTCCGAACAGCACATTCACTGGGATAGACCTTTGTGAGGATGCCTTTGCCGAGGCGCGGGTTCAGGCAATCAAGGATGGGATGGACAACCTGTCCTTCAAAACACTGGACCTGAGTACGGTTGCAACGCTTGGCGCGTTTGATCTCGTAACCGGCTTTGATGCCGTTCACGATCAAAAAGACCCGCTTGGTCTCGTGAAGACCATCCACAATTCGTTGAACGAAGGCGGCGTATTCCTGATGCAGGACATCGGCGGTTCTCGCGACCTCGTCACTAACATGGAAAACCCGCTCGCACCGCTGTTGTTCACCATCTCGCTGATGCACTGCACGCCGATTTCAATTGGCCAGGGTGGTCCGGGCCTTGGGACGATGTGGGGGGTTGAAACCGCTCAGGAGTTTCTCGCAGACGCAGGGTTTGCGGATGTGCAGATGCACCGGCTTCCTCATGATCAAGTCAACGCTTACTTCGTCGCCCGACGCTAGGATTGATCGATTCATCTGAGGAACATCTTATGATTACGCGCATTTTTCAGCGTCTCTTCGACGTGAGCAAGAAACCCATCGTCACAAATCTTCCAAGAAGCATCCAACGGGACATCGGCTTGATCGACGGTCTGTCCGAAGGGGTGTTGCACCGATCTCGATAGGACATGGGCAATGAAACATTTCGATAAACACACACTCATAATAGGGGCCGGTTTGACCGGCCTCGCCACGGCGCATGTCTTGCAGAACCGGGGTATCCCCGTAACCGTCTTGGATGCATCTGACCGCGTTGCCTGGAATTGGCAGCAGCGTCACCCGGCGCTTCGGCTGAATGTTCATCGCAAATTCGCTGCACTGCCCGGCAAACCGGCACCGCGCACGGACGGAGCGTATTTGAAGCGTGACACGCTTGTTCAATATCTGAAAGACTATGCATTTGATCTTCGGGATTGCATTGAGACCGGAGTTCTTGTGTCGGGCGTTGATCCGACATCCAATGGGTGGCGCGTGACGGCTGGCAGCCGCATCTTTGATGCCTCAAACGTGGTGATTGCCACTGGACGTGACCGAAGTCCTCATATTCCCAACTGGCGTGGTTTGCAGCGTTTCAAAGGAAAAGTCATCCATGCCGCCAACCTTGGCGACGTCTCCCAATATGATGGAAAGAAAGTCCTTGTTGTTGGTGCCGGCAACTCTGGCGGCGACGTCCTGAACCATCTCGCGCGGCACAAGCCCAAAGATGTTCGTATCTCTGTTCGCCATGGCCCTTCCATTGTACCGCAACGTGTCTTTGGTTTCCCGCTGCACCTCGCGGCCCATCTTTTTGCGGCCATGCCGCTTTGGATGGTTGATCCGGCCTTTGCATTGACCCAACGTTTGTTCTTTGGCGATCTGAGGAAGTATGGCCTGACGTCGCACTCAATGGGCGGGGGAACACGGTTGGCCACCGACGGCACCGCCTTCGCAATCGACGATGGCTTCGTGGCGGCGATCAAAAGTGGTCGGTTCAAGGTTGTCGGCGAAGTTACGGAGTTTTGGGATGACCGAGTCTCTTTTGATTGCTACCGCACATTTGAACCAGATGTTGTGATTTGCGCCACGGGCTACAAAACTGCATTGGAACCATTGCTTAGTCATCTGGGCGTTCTAAACGAGGTCGGCATTCCCAAGTATCCGACGGGTGAACATGTTCCGGGCTTGCCGGGGCTTTGGTTCAACGGCTTTAGGCCCGAGTTCCAGGGTTACTTCTATTCAGCCGCAAAAGGTGCCCAACGGATCGGAAACGGTATTCTGTCCGAGGCCGGGACGTCGGTACGCAATCAGCCTTCGCCTCAGGCCAAGCTTGTTGCATAGTCGCAAGCGATGGACGCGTTGGCGGTGAACGCGAAATCATCGCCGCCATCGCTCATTCGCTTTTCGAGGTAACAATATGACCCGGAACACTTTTTCTGAGAGCCTTATGTCCATGTCGGATGAGGTTTGGGAGCGTCATGCAAACCCCTGGAGCGGATGGAGCCGCATCACGATACCTCCGCTCTTTGTTGTTGCCATCTGGAGCCGCGTTTGGCTTGGGTGGTGGTCCCTTTTTCCTCTGGCGCTGGTTTGTTTTTGGACATGGTGGAATCCGCGCGCATTCCCAAAACCGAAAAGTCTCGACAATTGGATGTCCAAGGGCGTCTTGGGCGAACGCAAATGGATCGCCCGCAAAACCGACCCTATCCCAAAACGTCACAGTCGGATGCCCCATATTCTTGCAGCTGCTAGTGGTCTTGGTCTGATCCCACTCACATGGGGGCTCTGGGTCTTGGAGCCATGGCCAGTTGTTGCTGGCCTCATTGCGGTGATGGGCGGTAAGCTCTGGTTCTTGGACCGAATGGTCTGGCTTTTCGAGGACATGGTTGGGTTTGGCGCGACGCGCTAGCTATTCCTTTGGGTGAACATAGACCAGCGTTGGATCGTCATCGGGCGTTGGGGCACGCGCATCCAACACGCATCCGATCCGCTCAGCCAGTCGAATTGATGCCGCATTGTCCGGGTCAATGTAACTTACAGCCCGCGACCATTTCAGGTCTTCATAAGCATGAGTTCCAAGCGCGGTCACAGCCTCAGCAGCAAAACCTTGGCCCTCGTTTTCAGTCGACCAAATAGACCATGTGAGCTCTTTCTCGGGCCATCCGTTTGGATACCACGGACCAGCCATGCCAATCGCTTTTTGAGAGTCTTTGCGGCAGATCACAAAGGGCCCCGTTTGATGAAGCGCCCAATGCCCAAGAAATATTGCATAGACACGCCAGGCAAGATCGGTCTTGCCTTTGCCTCCACCGACGAACCGAGCGCGTTCTGAGGTAAAGAAGGTGGTCCAGCCAGCTAGGTCATCGGATTGCGGTTTGCGAAGGAACAGGCGTTCAGTTTCAATCATAGCGATCACTTCGATAAGTTCATTCATTCAGTCAAAAGCACCAGCCATCGTAGTTCGTAAGGTCGAGACCCGACACGGCTGATGTGTGTCAGTCAAACTTTGAAGCGGGCGTTCCAGGTTTTCACGCGCGCGGCATCTCGCTCCTCGTAGGCGCGCATCGCTTCAGACAGGCATTCAGGGCCAGATAAATTCCGAGCTTCGGCAAGTTCAGTCAACCGCATGGTGTACCAGGCCGTCACGCCGCCTTCCGGCGGATCTTGGAACCTTGGGAAAGTAAGGGCTTGTTTGTCGCCTTCGAGCCAACGGGTTGGGAGTGATGGATCAAGAACAAGCGCGCGCGCCAGCCCGATTAAATCGACACCCTCAGAAAGGGCATCCAAAGCCTGCTCGTAGGTCTTGAACCCACCTGTGAGCATCAGGGGCTTTGAAGTCAAACAGCGAGCGCGGCGTGCGAAGTCCATGAAGTACGGGCCTTTTCCGACGGCATCAGAAGCGGCCCGCGCACCGGGAAAATAAGTTCCGCCACTGATGTCGATGAGATCAAGGCTTGTTTCGTTCAGCGCGGCGATAACCTCTAGAGCGTCCTCTTCGCTGAGCCCACCTTGTAGCTGGTCTGAGGCGTTGAGCTTGATCCCGATAGGAAAACCTGGGCCAACTTGCTGGCGGACTTCGGAGATAACCTCGATAATCAGACGCATTCGGTTTTCGATGGGACCGCCATACTCATCCTCTCTTTTGTTGAAAAGCGGGGACAGGAATTGGCTGAGCAAGAACCCGTGCGCGGCGTGTATTTGAACCCCGCCAAACCCAGTCTGCTTAGCCAAAAGAGCTGTGCGGGCAAAGTCTGATGGGTATCGTTTGATCTCTTCCAGAGAAAGCGCACCACATTTCAGTGCCCCCACTTCAAGCGCGCTCGGGCCTTTTGGCGTACTGATTGGGGAATGCGCCATTGCGCCAGCATCACCAAGCTGAAGCCAAAGCTGTGCACTTTTGTTTGATCCCGCCGCGGCAAGGCGTCGAAACTGAGGCAGGTCTGCATCGTCCCTCAACACCAAGTTGCCCGGCTTCTCAGCTTTGCTGGGATTGCCTTGAACCTCACCAATGATCGCCAATGCCAGTCCACCATCGGCCCATTGCCTGTACAGGTTGATCTGTGGATCTGTTGGATTACCTCGCCCATCTCCGAGGGAGTCCGACATCGCGGACTTGGCAATTCGGTTCTTCAGCAACACGCCGCAAGGCAGCTCCAAATCGCTCGCCAAAAGTTGGTGACCGTGAATACTCATACCTGTGCCCGTTTATCCATCAGTGAAGAAAGTCGATCAATTGGATGGCTTTGTTGATAGAGACTCAACGCCTGTATCAGAAAGAACCGAGGTGAATCGGACAACTATGACGTTCCGGGATTAGGACACCAGGTTTGCTGCTGAAGATAGACGTAGGGTACCCGCTGCGAGGTGGACAGGGATTTCCCCAACAGCGTCATCCAGGTGCGTGCATTCCAAAACGTGCGCTGCGATCATCATAACAAGTGCACCGACACTGCCAATCGCCAGAGATCCGGAAACCGAAGGCATTGACGGTTCAGCCGTGACGCTGACAAGACCTGCGAGCGCTCCGTTTAGCATTGGCGGCACATAAATTTTTCCGGGTTCTGTCGCAAATTCTGCTCCCAACTGTCATTCCGGCTGCAGTTCTGATAGCGCGCGCTCGGCTATGACAGGAGCAAACCGTGACAATCTCATTTAAAGGCGCGCATTTTCCGAAGGACGTT
>NZ_JAGHRB010000019.1 GCF_017743995.1 Ruegeria sp. R13_0
CGGAGGATATTCAGGGCATCCTTGATGAAATCCGGACCCTCCGGACAGATATGGCTCAGACCACCCGCAGGCTGAGCACGGTTGAAAAACGCCTGCGCGCCAGACTTTGACATCGGCGCAATCGCGAACTTCAGGCATGACCTATGGCCATGCTTCAAATGACAATAAAAAGGAGCAGATGATGACAGGACCGGATCCCAGCCTTGTGCCCGTTGATCCGGCGCAAGGCACCCGTTCGGACACCATATCCGAGCCCGTCGCAACCCCTCTTGAGGTCCGCGAAAAGACCGGTTTGACCGTGGCGGAAATGGCCGAACTTATCGGGATGAGCGAATTTGGCTACAAACTGTGGGAGAGCGGCGCCCGCCGCCCCGGAGGGCCCGCGTACAAGCTCCTTGCGCTGTTGGATGCCCATCCGAAAGAAACAGTGGCGCGGCTGAGGCAACACGGTTGAGTACGGCGCTCAGCGGTAAGTGCGAATGTCCATTGGCGTTGTGTCAATAGCAGCCAGGATTTCCTGTAGCAGCAGTTCTTCGGCTCGGTTTTTGACTGTGGCCGGGTTCCAGACAACGTGAACATCGATGGCGGGCAGCCCTTCGTAAGGCGGAACTTGCCAAAGGTGCTGATCTCGGACGTCCCGTGCGGCGACATGCAGAGGGAGAGGGCCGATTCCAAGCCCGGCCACGATCATGCGCCGAACCTCTTCCAAATGGCTTGAGACGCCAGTTATCTTCTGCCCCAATTCGGCTTGGGCTCTCATAACAGTGACCGGTCTCAGTACATCCTGAAGGCGGTCCGTTTCGAAGCTGACAGAGCTTTGTCCCGCGAGGTCCGCGACGGTTAAATCTTTGCGGCCAAAGAACGGGTGGTTAGGGCCGCAGAATAGTCCGAAGTATTCTCGATACAAGCGGCGGTATTCGAGTTTGGGATTGTGATCCTTCACCAGGCAAACCGCAAATGATGCCCGTTTCGCCGCGACCTCGGCGATGGCGTCGGCGCTGGAATGTACTTCAATCGAAAAGCTCGCATTGGGGTGGTCCGCATGGAAACAGGCCAGGGCTTCGTCGAGTAGAGGGCACACAACGTGGCTTGCCACTGCAATCTTGACGTTGCCCTGAACTTCGTCAGTCAGGTCTCGCATCAAAGTTGAAAGGCGCAGCACGGATCCGTTGATTTCAACGGCCTCGCGATAAAGCAGATGGCCCGCATCGGTCAGCACAAATCGCCCTGGGGAACGGTCGAGCAGTTTTCGGCCAATCCGGTCTTCGAGTTTCTTGAGGGCCGCAGAAACAGAAGGCTGGCGAAGCCCAAGTTGATTGGCTGCATCGGTTATGGAGTGGCTTTCTGCAAGAACAACAAAGGTACGCAGCAGGTTCCAGTCCAATTCTCGGGCCACGCGGTCAGGATCGTATTGGTTGGGCGACTTAGCCATAGATGATATCTATACTCAGAATTTCAATTATCTATTTGATCTATGATTGGAGCATTTGCACTGTAAGGGCAAGAGTTTACCCGAGGCCCGAAATGTCAATCGAAACCCGCGAAGCGCGCCAGCCGTGGATTTTGCTTTCACCAGCACTTGCCGCGGTGGCATTGCTGCTGTTCGTGCCATTGATGTTCATAGTGGTCTACAGCTTTTGGCTGCGCACCGCGACCGGAGCGGATCAGGTCGGGTTCTATCTGGACAATTGGAACGAGGCGCTGACCGATCCGTTCTATCGCGATATCCTGATCAGCACTCTACGCATTGCCGCAATAACAACCATTGTCTGTGCGATCATGGGATACCCTTCAGCTTATTTCATTGCCAGATCGAAGGGAAACAAGGCAATTTTGCTTTTGCTTCTGATGCTGCCGTTTTGGATCAGCTACATCATTAGAACGATGAGTTGGATCAACATTCTGGGAGTGTCCGGCGCATTCAATTCGGTGTTGTTGTCGCTTGGGATTATCTCTGAACCGATACAGATGCTTTATAATGAAGCGACGGTCATACTGGGGCTGGTGCACTTCCTCCTGCCGTTCATGATCCTGAATATCTATGTCAGCCTTGACGGGATCGACACAAATTTGGAAGACGCCGCAAACTCGCTTGGCGCAAGGAAATGGGAAACATTTCTGCAAGTCACCTTGCCACTATCGCTCCCCGGGTTGGCCGCAGGTGGGTTACTGTGTTTTGTCTTGGGTGCAGGGACTTACATCACGCCTCTGGTTTTGGGGGGACCGCGTGATGCAATGTTTGCCAACCTCGTTTTCGAAGCCATTATCACCCAACTCAACTGGCCGCTTGGTTCGGCACTGAGCTTGATGCTGCTGGCAGTGCTGGGGGCCTTGGTGATGATCTATAACAGATATCTGGGCATGGCTCAGCTGATGAAAGGGCTGGGTTGATGGACGGTCGCGGCAAGATGGGATGGAACCTGATCCGCGCATGGTCGATCGGTGTCTATGTGTTCATGTTTCTGCCAGTGGCCGTTGTCGTGCTGCTAAGCTTCAACGCCTCGCAATTCGGCAGCTTCCCGATGACAGGGTTTTCGTTTCGCTGGTTTGTTGAGCTTTGGAACAATGAGGCAATTCTGCGAGCCTTCCGGACGTCGATCCTGTTGGGGCTGATGACAGCGCTGATCTCGACCACGCTTGGTGTTTTGGCGAGCCTTGCGCTGGTGCGCTACAAGGTGCCCGGAGCCAACGCAATCTCGACTTTGCTGATTGCGCCAATATTGGTTCCCGAGGTCGTGCTGGCTGTGGCTCTATTGTTGTTCCTGAACTTTCTTGGCATCAACAAAAGCTTTGGCCTGCTGCTGTTTGGTCACGTGATATTCACCCTCCCTTTCGTAATATTGGTGGTGCAGGCCCGGTTGATCAGCATCAAGCGCGATGTAGAAGAAGCGGCAATGAGCCTTGGCGCAACTCCGGTTCAGACCTTTTTTCAGATCACCCTGCCGTTGATGTTGCCAGCTGTTTTAGCCGGTGCATTGTTCGCTTTTACGATCAGTTTCGACGACATCACTGGCACATTGTTCTGGAAGCCAGGAGGTGTCGAAACAGTCCCCACCCAGATTTTTGCCATGTTGCGCAATTCGATCTCACCCGAGATCAACGCGCTTGGAACCGTGATGATTGTCATGACCGTTGGATTGCCTTTGCTGGGGGCCGCCATCGCACGACAATTGGCCAAAAAGAGCGGTACGTAAAAACCGCCGGATACGAACTGGATACCCGACAAGGAGAGGAAAATGACCAAGAAAATGGACAACACCAACCGGTATGAGCGCTTGCGCGATCGGTATATGAACGGTGACATTGACCGCCGCGGTTTTCTGGGGCTGATCGGCGCAGCCGGCCTGGCTTACGGTGTGCAAACGCCCTTTGCAAAATATGCGCATGCGGCCACTGATCAGGTCCGCTTCGACGGATGGGGCGGCGTGGTTTCCGAAGCCTTTCGCAAGCACGCCTTTGATCCCTACACAGAAAAAACCGGTATTGCCGTAGTCGACGGAACCTTCGGTGGCGGCGACGAATATCTGAGTCGCGTCAAAGCCAGCCAGCCGGGAGAGTACAACATCGCCCATCTGTCCGGTGTATTTGACTACGCCCGATATCACGGGCTGGGGCTGACTTCAGAACTGAACGAGGACAATATCCCGAACCTGGAATTCGTGATCCCAAAATTGGTGGACGTGTTCCGCGGTGTAACAGATGGCAAGCTGAGCTGTGTTCCGTACGACTACGGCACAACCGGGCTGGCCTATAACCGTAAGCACGTCAGCGATGATCAGATGCAGGAACTGGGCGCGAATATCCTGATCGAAGAAAGTCTGAACGGGAAGATCGGTGGATGGAGCGATTGGCGCACACGCATGTGGTATGCGGCGTTGCAGACCGGCCAGGATCCGAACGGGGTAACGGATGAAGAGGTCGCTTGGGATGCGGTTCGCGCGCATCGTGATCTGGCTCTGAAATACTGGACCTCGGGCGCTGAATTGATGAGTTTGCTGGCCGAAGAGGAAATTTACGTGACCGAAGGCTGGTCGGGTCGCATTTATGCGTTGCAGGAACAGGGTCACGATATCGGCTACATGGACCCGCCCAATGGGTTTGGCTGGCAGGAGTGCCTGTTCGTGATCAAGGGCTCGCCGATGGAAGCCTGTGAGGAGCTGCTGAACTTCATGCTGGCGCCGGAAACTTCGATTGCCGTCGCCGAGGGGCAGAACTATCCGACGGCGCTTGATCCGACAAAAGTTGAGCTGGGCGACAAAATTCCAACTTTGCCAGCGTTCGATCCTACAGGAACTCTGTCAGGCCTGACCTTTGCCAATCCAGACTACTGGAACGGGCACGAAGCCGAGTGGTCCAAGACCTTTGGCCGCGTCCAGAAGGGCTACTGAACGAACCAATCCCCCGGGGCTGCCCCGGGGGAGTTTCCAACGATCCGGAGAATGTTCTTTGAGTTCCGTCACACTAAATAACATCGTGAAGCGCTTTGGATCGTTCACCGCAGTGCATTCAACAAACCTCGAAATCCCCGAAGGCGCCTTCGTAACTCTTTTGGGCCCTTCAGGCTGCGGTAAAACCACCAACTTACGAATGATTGCAGGCCTTCTGGACCCGACCGAGGGAGAGATCCTGATCGGCGGCAGGCGTGTCAACGATGTGCCTATTCACAAACGCAACCTTGGTATAGTCTTCCAGAATTACGCACTGTTCCCCCACAAGACAGTCGCGGAAAACGTGGCTTTCGGGTTGAAGTATCGCGATGTGCCCAAGAGTGAAATCCCAGGCAAGGTTCAAGCTGCCCTGGATCTGGTGCAACTGCCGGATGTTGGCGACCGCTACCCCAAGGCCCTGTCAGGCGGTCAGCAGCAACGTATCGCCCTTGCGCGGGCGATCGTGATCGAACCCGAGGTGCTGTTGCTGGACGAACCGCTTTCCGCGCTGGATGCCAACCTGCGGGAAGACATGCGGGTCGAACTGAAACGAATTCAGCATCAGATTGGCGTGACGACCGTGTTCGTTACGCATGACCAATCAGAGGCTCTTGCCATGTCTGACACGATCGTCGTGATGAGCGCCGGTCGTGTCGAACAGGTTGGCTCACCTTCAGAAGTTTACAACACGCCCGCCAGCGAATTTGTGGCGAATTTTCTTGGCGCATCGAACATTCTGGCGGGGCATTGTGAGCAAAAGGACGCGCAAGGCGCTGTTCTGGATGCACCGCTATTTGGAAAAGTTCATGTGTCACCGGACAAAGCGGGTCAGGTTCAACAGGGACCGGCGAAGCTGGTGCTGCGCGCCGAGAAACTGACATTGTTTGACGAAAGTGCAGCGACCGATGGACTCATTACCGCCCCCGCCCGTGTTGAAACAGTTGATTATCAGGGCCAGACTGTCCGCTATTTCGTGCGCGTAGGTGACACGCAATTACAGGCTATCAACATGATCGACGACGCACCGTTTACCGAAGGCAGCGCGGTGACCGTTGGCTTCCGCCCGCAGGATTGCGCGGCGTTGCAAGGGGGGTGACATGTCCCATCTGTTCTATCAGGGCCGGGGTCGCAAACCCGTTCTGGATCAGGCCCGCGGCGTCTATATGTGGGACAAGGATGGCAAACGCTATCTGGACGGTTCATCTGGCGCGATGGTTTGCAATGTCGGGCATTCAAATCCCAACGTGCTGGCCGCAATGCGGCAGCAGATGGAGAAATCGACCTTCGGTTATCGCCTTCATTTCGAAACCGAGGCTTCAGAGAAGCTGGCCGCCAAGCTGGCTGCACTGTCACCGGAAGGACTGAACAAAGTCTTCTTTGTCTCGGGCGGTTCAGAAGCTGTAGAAAGTGCGCTGAAACTTGCTCGACAGTACATGAAGGCTGTCGGGCAGGGCAGTCGATGGAAGGTGATATCACGGCAGCCCTCGTACCATGGAAGCACGTTGGGGGCGCTTGCCGTAACAGGCTATGAGCCACTGAGTGAGCCTTTCGTGCCGATGTTGCGGCAGATGCCCAAGATCCCTGCACCAAGAGCGTATCTCGATGGCCAAAACCCGGAAGATCCGGACACCGGCCGCCATTACGCTGACATGCTGGCTGCGAAGATTGACAAGGAAGGGCCTGAAAGTGTCATGGCTTTCATCGTCGAGCCGGTCGGTGGGGCATCAACCGGGGCGTTGGTGCCGCCGGTCGGTTACATGGAGCGTATCCGTGAGATCTGCGACGAATATGGTATCCTGATGATCGCTGACGAAGTGATGACCGGGGCAGGGCGCACAGGTCGCTTTCTGGGATCGGATCATTGGCCCGCCCGTCCGGATGTTGTCGTCATGTCCAAGGGGATCGGGTCCGGGTATGTACCGCTGGGTGCGGTGATTGTGGATGATCGCTTGGTTGAGGCCGTACTGGATGCTGGCGGATTTGCGCATGGGTATACGTACGCCGGCAATCCATTGGCCTGCGCTGCCGGGTTGGCGGTTGTCGAAGAGATCGAATCCCAGGGTCTGTGCGAAAACGCAGCCCGTATGGGGGACAAACTGCTCGTGCGGTTGCAAAGCCTGATGCAAAAGCACGACATCATCGGGGATGTGCGTGGCAAAGGCCTGCTAACTGCTTTTGAACTCATGGCCGACCGGGATCGCAAGACCCCGTTGCCAAGAGAATGGAATGCCTATCAAAGAGTTGTGGATATTGCCTATAAAAAAGGGCTTATCGTCTACTCTCGCCGTACGCGCGACGGGATAGAAGGGGATCATATTCTCGTATGCCCGCCTCTGATCGTGTCTGACACGAATTTGGACGAGGTTATTGAAGGCCTTGATGCTTCACTGACCCAGTTCTCCGCCGAAATCGCGGGAAAGGCGGCGTGACATGTCCAAAATTCTGATCTCCTGCGCTATCACGGGCTCTATCCATACGCCATCAATGTCGCCTCATCTGCCAGTCACGGCTGATGAGATTGCCGCACAATCTGTTGAAGCAGCGGAGGCCGGTGCAGCAATCCTGCATCTGCACGCCCGCAACCCTGACACCGGACGACCTTCCGCGAGTGTCGACGACTTCATGGGTTTTCTGCCGCGGATCAAGCAATCCACCGATGCAGTCCTGAATATATCCACTGGTGGTAGCGCGATAATGTCGCTGGACGACCGCCTGGCAGCTCCCAAGCGAGTCGAACCGGAAATGTGCAGTCTGAACATGGGAACGATGAATTTTGCGCTTTATCCCGCAGCCGACCGTATTTCCGAGTGGAGATACGATTGGGAAGAACCGTTTCTTCGAAATTCGGATGACCTTGTGTTCAAAAACACGCCGCGAGACATGGCGCGAATCCTGACCGAAATGGGTACAGAGCGCGGTGCGCGGTTCGAGTTCGAGTGCTATGATGTCGGCCACCTCTATATGTTGCGCCATTTCCTTGACCGCGACTTGGTCATGGGGCCGTTGTTTATTCAATTCGTATTTGGCGTTTTGGGTGGAATCGGGCCGGACCCAGAAAACCTGACGCATTTGAAGGTGATCGCAGACAAGCTTTTTGGGCAGGACTATTATTTTTCTGTTCTGGCAGCAGGGCGCCACCAAATGCCGCTGATCACGATGGCAGCGGCAATGGGCGGGCATGTCCGCGTCGGGCTGGAGGACAGTCTGATGATTTCTCGTGGAGTGCTGGCGAAGTCGAACGCTGAACAGGTTCAGAAAATCCGCCGTATTGTCGAAGATCTTGGCCGCGAAGTGGCCAGTCCAGCTGAAGCGCGGGACATGCTGGGTCTTAAAGGTGCGGATAGGACGGCTTTCTGATGCAGGTTGTTTTGCGTGTCGCCGAACGACGTGATGCCGAGCGCCTAAACACAGCACTGCGGCGCTTGTCGAACGAATTGGATGACGAACATATCGCTCAGGCAGCGGACCTTGAAGGCGTGGCGTGGTCGGATGTGCCGGGCTTTCGCGCTGTTCTGGCCGAAACCGATAAGGTCTTGGGCGTGGCGCTGTATTCCCCGGTTTTTTCAACAACGCGAGGCAGCGCCGGGATTTTCGTTTCAGATCTATGGGCTGCTCCGGAAGAGCGTGGAAAGCGACTTGGGGCGCGCCTTTTACGTGCGGCTCTGGAAGATGGGGGCGAGTTGTGGGGCGCCAATTTCATTAAGCTCAGCGTGTATGACAATAGCCCCAACGCTCGACGGTTTTACGATCGTCTGGGGTTTGAACCCCTTCAAGGTCAAAACGAATATATCTTGAATAACGCCGGATGCGCGGCTCTGAGAGGTGAAGAATGAAAGCGGTGTTTGACGCGCGGCAGTGGCGGCACGATCCGAAAAATTTCATGGCCAACGGGGCCATCCTTCCCAACCCGGAACAGCCAAAGCGGATCGAAGTTTTGAAGTCCGGAGCTGAGGCCGCAGGCTGCGTTTTCCTGGCTCCTTGTGACGCGGGTTTCGGTCCGATTGCCGCGCTGCATTCAGCAGAATACCTGACTTTTCTACAGAATATCTATTCGCGTTGGCGCAGGATACCTGATGCTGGTGAAGAAGTTATTCCGAACATACACCCTGCGGCCCGGTCAGATGGCTATCCCAAGTCTGCCGTTGGACAAGCCGGGTTTCATCAGGCCGACACCGCTTGCCCGATCGCGGAAGGCACGTGGGAGGCTGCCTATTGGTCCGCTCAATCCGCAATCTCGGGGGCTGACCTGATCAAAGGCGAGGAAAGATCGGCATATGTGCTGTCGCGCCCACCCGGGCATCACGCATTTGGGGATCTGGCGGGCGGTTTTTGCTTTTTGAACAACTCTGGAATTGCAGCGGAACGCTTGCGCGAAGCTGGTCTTCGACCCGCAATCCTGGACGTTGATGTGCATCACGGAAATGGAACGCAGGGCATCTTTTATGCGCGTGACGACGTGTTGACGGTTTCCATTCACGCCGATCCGGCGCGTTTTTATCCATTCTTCTGGGGTCATGCGCAGGAGCGTGGGGAAGGGCGCGGGCTGGGCTATAACCTCAACCTTCCTCTGGAACGGGGTACCTGCGACGACGACTATATGGCGACGCTGGATGTTGCACTACAGCGTGTTCAGGGTTTTGGGGCAGACGTACTCGTCGTGGCGCTTGGGCTGGATGCATCAATCGACGATCCGTTTAAGGGGCTGGCGGTGACGAAAGACGGGTTTTCGCGCATTGGCGCGGCCATTGCGAAAACTGGATTGCCCGTACTGTTTGTGCAGGAAGGTGGCTACTTGTCCGAAAGTCTGGGTGAAAATCTGACTCGGGTTCTAACCGGGTTTCAGGAGGCGGTGTGAAAACGGCGGATGTCATTGTGATCGGCGGCGGAATCGCCGGGATCAGTGCCGCGGCTGAGCTTGCAGAGGATATGGATGTTCTCGTTCTCGAGGCCGAAAGCCAGCTTGGTTATCACGCGACGGGCCGCTCTGCAGCGATTTTCATCCGCAACTATGGCAACGAGACCCTGCGCGCACTGAACGCGAAATCTGCCTCGTTTCTGCAAGCCCCCAACGGAGTTAGCGATCAAAGCCTGCTGTCCCCTCGTGGCGAAATGCTGGTGGCGACGGGCAAAGAGCTCGACGCGCTCTACGCCTATAAATCTGGGTCAATAGGGCTTGAGGAATTGACACCTGCTCAAGCAGTCGAGCTGGTTCCGATCTTACGCAAAGACGCTATCGCAGGCGCTGTAATTGAGTGGGACGCGCAGGACATCGATGTTGACCGAATGCTTGCAGGGTATGTCCGATTGTTAAAGTTGCGTGGCGGTGCGGTTGAAACCAACGCGCCAGTTACGGGATTGAAACGAAATTCCGGCGTCTGGGCCGTGCAGGCGGGTGGTCAGAGTTTTCAGGCCCCTATAGTGATCAATGCCGGAGGGGCTTGGGCCGAGGCAATCGCCCGAATGGCAAAAGCAACGGACGTTCGATTGTTGCCAATGCGGCGCTCGGCGGCCTTGTTGCCTGCGCCCTCAGGGCACGAGATCCGGAATTGGCCTCTTTTCGCCAGCGCGACCGAGCAATGGTACGCCAAACCTGAAGCGGGAAAGCTGATGGTCAGCCCGGCAGACGAGGACCCTGTTGATCCCCATGACGCCTGGGTCGATGATATGGTTTTGGCGGAAGGCCTGCACCGATACGAACAGGCCGTTTCCACCCCTGTCACACGCGTCGAGACAAGTTGGGCGGGCCTGCGTACTTTTTCAAAGGATCGCACCCCGGTTGTCGGGTACGACCCAACATCCGAAGGTTTTTACTGGCTGGCCGGGCAGGGGGGGTATGGTGTCCAGACCGCCCCGGCGTTGGCTCGTCTAACTGCTGCTTTGATCTGCAATTCAAATCCCGGCTTGCAACCTGACATCGTTCAGGCGCTTGATCCGGGTCGTTTCAATCCCTGACCATGAGGAATAATATGACAGAAATCACCCGCCATCATACCGCCAAGCGCATGAGCCAGATCGTTGAGCATGGTGATACGATTTATCTCGCAGGTCAGGTTGGCACCGCTGGTGCACCGGTCGCGCGGCAGACGCAGGATTGTCTGGGCAAGATCGATGCGTTGCTCGCCGAGGTTGGAAGCGACAAGACACGCATTCTTCAAACGACCATCTGGTTGGCCGATATGAAGGATTTCGCCGAAATGAATGCTGTCTGGGACGCGTGGGTGCCCGAGGGGCACGCACCGGCCCGTGCTTGCGGCGAGGCTAAGCTGGCAACCCCCGAGTATCTGGTGGAGTTCATAGTGGTCGCAGCGCGCTAACTGCTGTTAGTGAGCAGACCTGAGAAACTCCGCAAGAACGTCGATGGCGACTCCCAGATCTTCCGAAGATGCGAATTCCTCCGGCCTGTGGCTCACACCATCACGACAGCGAACGAACAGCATTGCGACCGGGCACAGATCTGCCATTGCCGAAGCATCGTGCGTAGCGCCCGAGGGCAATGACAACCCCTTGGCGCCCTTGGATCTGACTGCATTAGTCAAGACACATGACAATCTGGCATCGCAGGGCTGGGCTTGCTGGGAATATGTTACCGAGCACTCGATGGTCAAACCCATACTCGCAGCTATGGATTGAGCGAATTGATGCAAGTCCCGACCTGCTTGCAGGCGGTTTCCGTCCAGTGGAGAGCGAATTTCGACCGTCAGCCGTACAATCCGCGGTATCGCATTGACGACATTTGGTTCCACCGTGAGTGAACCGACAGTGGCGCGCAGATCAGCCGTTTCGCGCCCCATTCTGTTCACCTCTGAAACGATCTCTGCTGCGCCGACGAGGGCATCCTTTCGTCCCTGCATTGGTAGGGTACCAGCGTGTCCGGTTTCTCCGGTCAGGATGATCTGATGCCGTTCGATGCCGCAAATAGCTGTGACGACTCCAACAGCCTCATCTTCGCGTTCAAGAACCGGGCCCTGCTCAATATGCGTTTCGAGAAATCCAATGATGTCTTCTGGGTCTCGAGCGAGTGCGTCAAATTTCTCGGGGTTTAATTCAAACGAACGCATTGCCTCCATCAGTGTCGTGCCCTGCAGGTCGCGCATCTCCAGAGTTGATGAGTCAAAAGTTCCGGCCAGCGCGCGTGATCCGATAAGGGCGGTCGGAAACCGCACCCCTTCTTCATCTGCAAAGGCAAGAACCTCTACGCCAAATGGCAGTTCGGTGCATTCGCTTTGAAGTTTTTGTAGGGCGAGGATTGGCAGAACGACGCCCATGATCCCATCATATGCGCCACCTTCACGAACTGAATCCTGATGAGATCCCAGTAACAATGTCTTGCAGCCAGGTGGCCCGTCTTGCCGTCCCACCAGTGTGCCCGCATCGTCGAGGCGTACAGTCAAACCGGTCTTGAACATTTCGGCTTTCAGTAATTCGAGAGCCGCATCATGCTCGGCGGTAAAAGGCAGGCGGGTCACCCCGGGGCCGGGTTCCGAACAAGCAGCGAGTTCGTTCAGCAAAGTTTCGGCGCGTGCTCCCCAATCAATCAAGGATGCGCTCCCGGTCGTTGGGGGTTGGTACTTGTTCCGTCCATCTGGAATACGCGCCTGTTGTTGCTTTCCCATACAAGTGTTCAAGTGCTGCAATCGGGTTGTCAGGGTCGTAGTCAATCCGCAATGACAGAGGCGGCTTGTCCGGGTGCAGTACCAATAACGCCGCGGATAAAAGCCCCCGGCTGTCGCCGCCCATTTGAGTGGCCGCCCTCAAGGACGCGAGAAGCCTGTCGCCGAGTCCCCCCTCGGCTTCAGCAAACCGATCGACCATCGCGTCCAAAACATCAGTGCTGGCCAGTAAGTTTCCGGCGACAATTCCTTGGTGAAAAGCAAGGCTGCCTTTTTCTGGCTCGTTGGAAGCCCCGGTAAATTCGCCTGTCTGCCCAAATAGATCGAGTGCAGTTAATTGGCGATAAGCTCTGCCGTCATCCGCAGCGGAGATCTGTTCCACAGCATCCGCAGCAGAGGCCCCGTCGTGCATTGCTGTCAGGACCTCTTCACCCCAGATTGTTGACGGCGCGGCACCCTGGCTGGCCGACATTCCAGCTGAAACGTGGCCGCGCAGAACCCAGCCGCCAACACATAACGAGCCGGTTGCAGCTGCGCCACCAATGGCGCCAGACAGGGGATCACGTGCAAGAATCGAAAAAGTCATATCGCTCCAGTCCTTACAACTTCTGCTATTTATCATGAAAAATTGACCGATGCAATTTATCATGATAAATAAGGTGTGCCATGCCAACTGGGAGAATGATAATGTTGTTCAAGACCTGGACCCGACGGGGTCTGATGGCCGCTGCCGCAAGTACGGCGTTGGTTGTCGGTGCTGTCACGTCCCCCGCAATTGCCCAAACGCCACCTAATGTTCTCATCGTCGGTCAGATCGCAGAGCCGAAATCGCTTGATCCGGCGGCCGTGACCGCGGTGAATGATTTCCGGATTCTGGTGAACGTTTACGAAGGTCTAACCCGTTACAAATCCGGAACGCTCGAAGTGGAACCGGCGCTGGCAACCGGATGGGACATCAGCGAAGATGGTACGGAGTACACGTTTACTCTGCGCGACGGTGTCACATTTCACGACGGGACACCGTTCAACGCCGAGGCCGTGAAATTCAATTTCGACCGGATGCTGGATGAGAACCATCCGTATCATGACACCGGTCCATTCCCGCTCAGCTTTTTCTTTGGAGCGGTGGAGTCGACCGAAGTCGTAGATGACATGACGGTGAAGTTCACACTGAACGCGCCTTATGCGCCCTTCCTGTCGAACCTTGCCTATCCGACCGGACTGATCGTATCGCCTGCTGCGGTTGAGGCGAACGGCAAAGAGTTTGGCCGCAACCCTGTCGGCACTGGTCCGTTCAAGTTCGGTGAATGGCGTTCGAACGAAGCAGTTGTTGTTGAGCGTAACGATGGTTACTGGGGCGAGCCCGCGGGAACCGAGGCTGTCGTCTTCCGCCCGATCACCGATGCCAATACGCGCGTGGCCGAAATGCTGGCAGGGGGCATCGACCTGATGGTTGAAGTCCCGCCCACCTCGTTGGGCCAATTCGAAGGTGATGCGTTTTCGGTTGCTGAACAGGCCGGACCACATGTCTGGTTCCTGATCCTGAACGCCAAGGAAGGTCCATTCGCGGACAAACGCGTGCGTCAGGCTGCAAACTACGCGATCAACAAGGAAGCGATCGTCAATGACGTGCTGGAAGGTACAGCCACGGTTGCGGCTGGTCCAACTCCTCCGGCATTTGCCTGGGCATACAACGAAGAACTGGACCCCTACGCTTATGATCCCGAAAAGGCCAAGGCCCTAATCGCCGAGGCCGGTGCGGATGGAGCGGAATTGACCTTCTATGTCACCGAAGGTGGTTCGGGCATGTTGGATCCGGTGCCGATGGGAACCGCCATTCAGGCTGACCTGGAAGCGGTGGGTTTCGACGTCAACATCGAGACCTATGAATGGAATACATTCCTGGGAGAGGTGAATCCCGGCCTGGAAGGCAAGGCGGATATGGCCGAAATGGCGTGGATGACCAACGATCCGGACACGCTGCCATATCTGGCGCTGCGCTCAGAAGCCTGGCCTGACAAGGGGGGGTTTAACTCGGGCTATTACGCCAACGAAAAAGTTGACGAATTGCTGGAGGCTGCGCGTACCGCCACCGATCAGGATGAGCGTGCCAGACTGTACCGCGAAATGCAGGCCATTGTGCAGGACGATGCCCCATGGGTCTTTGTTGCCAACTGGAAGCAGAATGCCGTTACCAATGACCGGGTTGAGAATTTTGGTCTGGAGCCGTCATTCTTGTTGCACCTGCAAGGTGTTGTGAAAAACTAAACCTTAAAGTCAGGGGCCGGATTTTTCCGGCCCTCTGCGTCTGCGAATGAGGGCAGAATGGGCGGTTACATCGTCAAACGTCTGATATCGGCTGTCCCTGTCCTTTTGGGGATCACGATCATTGTTTTCCTGATCATGTCCCTTATCCCCGGCGATCCGGCCACGGCGATCCTTGGCTCCTATGCGACGCCAGAGAACGTGGAAAAACTGAATCGCGACCTTGGCTTGGACAAGCCTGTAATCACCCGGTACTTCATCTGGATCACCAACATGCTGACTGGTGATTTCGGCCGTTCTTATTCGCTGAACCGGCCTGTTATCGACGAAGTGCTGGAACGGTTCAACGCGACGCTGATACTGGCGGGCACGGCCTTCGTTCTGTGTTCGGTGCTGGGCATTCTCGCCGGGGTGATCTCCGCTGCTCGCCAATACGGCGTCGCTGACAAGATCATTACATTTGTTGTCTTGATCGGCATTTCGGTGCCTTCATTTTTCCTCGGCATGATGATGATCCTGCTGTTTGCGGTGAACCTGCGCTGGCTGCCGGTGTCGGGCATGTATGCCATCTATGGCGGCGGTGATCTGCCGGACCTGCTGCGTCACCTGATTATGCCTGCGCTGGCGCTGGCCGCTGTAGCAACTGGCGTTATTGCGCGCCTCTCGCGCTCGGCCATGTTGGAGGTATTGCGTCAGGATTTCATACGAACGGCCCGCGCCAAGGGGGTTCCCGAGCGTCGCGTCATCATGGGCCACGCATTGCGCGCGGCCATGGTGTCGATCATCCCGGTACTGGGCATTCAGGCAGGGTTCGTTCTGTCTGGTGCCGTTTACATCGAAATCGTCTTTCAGTGGCCCGGAGTTGGTCGAATGCTGGTCGATGCGATCCTCAAGCGCGACCTTCTGCTGGTACAGGGCGGCGTGGTGTTCGTGGCCGCCTGTTATGTGCTGTTTAATATCGCGGTCGATGTCGCGCAGAGCCTGCTTGACCCAAGGATCAAGACATGACGGCTTTTCTCAAGTTGTTGTTTCGCAACCGGTTGGCGGCGTTGGGCGCGGTTGTCCTGAGCGTGATCCTGATCCTGGTGTTGCTGACGCCGGTCCTGCCGTTACAAAACCCGGATATCACGGCCACGGCGGATCGATTTCAAAAGCCGTTCACTGAAGGCCATCTGCTTGGTACCGACCATTTGGGACGGGATTTGCTCAGCCGCCTTTTACATGGCACGCGCCTAAGTCTTGCGGTTGGTATAGCTGCAGCCCTGATTGCGGCCACGATCGGTTCGGCCATTGGCATTGTCGCAGGATATTTTGGCGGTCGTGCCGACAACATCATCATGCGGGGCGTCGATATGTTGATGGCCTTTCCGTATATATTGCTCGCGCTGGCAATTGTTGCTGCCTTGGGCCCGGGCCTCATGAATGCGCTGATTGCGGTTGCGGCCGTGAACGTTCCGTTCTTTGCCAGAAACATTCGCGGGATCACGGTCGGGCTGGCTGGGCGTGAATTCATTGATGCTGCGCGGCTTGCAGGAATGGGGCACATTCGTATCATCCTGACGGAACTTCTGCCTAACGTGCTACCGGTCATAATCATTGCCATGTCGACGACTGTCGGCTGGATGATCCTGGAAACCGCCGGTCTCAGCTTTCTCGGCCTTGGCAGCCAGCCGCCGCAAGCCGACCTGGGATCAATGCTGGGCGAGGCGCGGTCTGCCCTTATTTCACACCCGCATACTTCGGTCGTTCCGGGGATAATGATCTTTCTGATTGTTATGTCGATAAACTTGCTGGGCGACGGGGTGCGCGATGCGCTCGACCCGCGCCTGCGATCTGGGGCACTGTCACGACCACGTGCCATGACGTTGGTTGAGCGTAAGGGTGAAGTCCCCGCACCAACCGATGATCTACTCGCAATTCAGGATTTGCAGACCCAGTTTCATGTCGGCGGCCGCGTGTATAGGGCCGTAGGCGGTGTCTCTTTGTCTGTCAAACAGGGGGAATGCCTGGGTGTCATCGGGGAGAGTGGATCGGGAAAATCAGTCACGGCTCTAAGCGTCATGGGACTGGTGGCCTCACCTCCGGGCGTGATCACCGGCGGCGCGGTGCGGTTTCAGGGCGAGGATCTGATTGGCGCGTCTTATGAAAGCCTGCGTCAGAAGCGTGGGGATCGCGTCGCATATATTTTTCAGGATCCACTATCTACTTTGCATCCACTCTATCGCGTTGGACGACAACTGTCCGAAGCGATCCAGTCGCATCACGATATCCCAAAGGCCGATGCGCAGGCGCGGGCTGTGCAACTTCTCAGGGATGTGCGCATTCCCAATGCCGAGGCGCGGGTGGACAATTACCCGCACGAATTGTCAGGCGGAATGCGTCAGCGCGTTGGCATTGCGATGGCGCTGGCAAACGAACCCGACGTGATTATTGCAGATGAACCAACGACAGCCCTTGACGTTACCGTTCAGGCTCAAATCCTTTCTCTCCTTGACGATTTGCGACGCGAGCGTGGGTTGGCGATCATCTTCATCACGCATGACTTTGGCGTCGTCGCACAGCTTTGCGATCGAATTGCTGTCATGTATGCAGGACGGATCGTTGAGGAAGGGCCAACATCATCTGTATTGGAAGCGCCAGCCCACCCCTATACCAAGCGTCTGATTGCCTGCGTTCCGGAATTGGGTGGTGGACAGCGCGAATTGGCAGCGATCCCCGGATTGCCTCCACTTGTCGACGACCTTCCGCCCGGCTGCGCCTTTGCCCCGCGTTGCGAAAAGGCGCAAGACACGTGCAGAACGAGCGAAGTGATGTTGAAAGGTGATACCTCCCGCGCGGTTCGTTGCCACTATCCCGAGGAGGCGGTCTGATGCCCGCGCTCAAAGTGGACAATCTGGCAAAGACCTTTACGTTGAAAAAACCGCTATTTGGCGCTGCGCCGGCAGGAGTGCGCGCGGTGCGGCCGATGTCGTTTCAAGTTGAAACCGGGGAAACACTGGGTGTGGTCGGGGAATCCGGGTGTGGTAAGTCCACATTGGCGCGGATGCTGGTCGGGCTTCTGGACGCCAGCGAAGGGACAATCGAAATTGAAGGGAAAGCGCTCGACAACGCGGACCCTGCCAAATTCGGCAAACTGATACAATATGTGTTTCAGGACCCGAACAGCAGCCTCAACCCGCGGAAAACCATTCGGCAGGTCATGGAAGCGCCGCTGAAACGCCTTTACAGGATGCCGAGGTCCGAGCGGGAAGCGCGAGTTTCCCAAATTTTCGCATCGGTCAATTTGCGGGAAGAGTTCCTCGAACGCTATCCTCATGAGTTTTCGGGCGGGCAGGCGCAGAGGATTGGAATCGCACGGGCTTTGGCCGCCAACCCCCGGATCATAGTGCTGGACGAGCCAGTTTCAGCGCTGGACGTGTCGGTGCAGGCGCAGGTTTTGAATCTGCTGGCTGACCTCAAAACAGAGTTTGGCCTGACCTACCTTTTTATCACACATGACCTTGCAGTGGTTGAGGCTGTCAGTGACCGGATCATGGTGCTGTATTTTGGTTCGGTGGTTGAGATCGGCGATGCCAAGCGGATCTTTGCAAATCCTCGTCATCCCTATACAAAACTGCTGGCTGAAAGCGCGCCGGTTGTTGGCCGTCCGCTCACCGCACCCGAGCAAAAAGGAACTGAGCTTCCGGACCCGCTGAAGCCACCGCCGGGCTGCGCCTTTGCCGGACGGTGTCCAAATGCGACCGATCTGTGCCGGACGCAAGAGCCAGAACTTGAACCTGTGGGAGAAGACCAACTTGCAGCCTGCCACCATCCGATCCAAGACTGAACCCAGGCTCAGCAGACCGGTCCAGGTCGCCGAGGCGATCAAGGACTGGGTGGTAGAGCAGGGGCTACAAGCTGGTGACCGATTGCCCGGCGAAGCAGATCTGATCGAACGCTTCGGAATGGCCAAAGGCACAATCCGCGAAGCGATGCGGGTGCTGGAGGCGCAGGGCCTGATCAAGACCCGCACCGGACCGGGCGGTGGCAGCTTTGTTCACGAAGTCAGCCAACAGCGTGCCAAGGCCCTGTTGGGAAATTATTTCTACTTCAAGGATCTCACAATCGGCGACATTTACCAGCTACGTTTGACCCTGGAGCCAGAGCTTGCAGCAACGCTTGCGGGAAAACTGCCCGAGGAAATCTTGTGCCAGCTTGAGGAAAACATCGCGGAATATTCCGAACCAGCAACGTCCGCTGATGAAGAGCGCGAACAACATGTTGCGTCGCTCCGGTTTCATGCCATTCTCGCGGAGCAGGCGCAAAATCCGTTGCTTGGTTTCATCATTGATTTCATGGTTAATCTTTTGGCGGACCTGACGGTTTACCGCCGACTTTACTCGCCGCCAAATACCGAACTTTGGAAGCAGGGCCGTGACCATCAGCAGCGGCTTGTCGCTGCCTTGCGGGACGGCGAATCTGATTTGGCGCGGTCCATTATGGCCGGCCACATGGAGATTGCCTGGACCCTAATGCGCCAGCAGGAAGCCGAAGTGCAGCGCCGGTTTCTATCGGAATAGAATTTTCAGATTCTAATAATGGGTGTCTGCCGTCAGCACCAATGGGACAGTTTAGGGTAAATTGATAAGGGAGGATTTCTGGTTCATCGTAACCTTTATGGAGTGAAGATGAACAAGAAATCCGGAACACTGCCGAGCCACGGCGAGAAGGCCGTGAAAGACATCCGTCGAGCAATCCGCAAACAATATTCAGCCGAAGAGAAGATCAGGATCGTGCTGGACGGCCTGAAAGGCGAGGACAGCATTGCTGAGTTGTGCCGCCGTGAGGGTATTGCCCTGAGTCTTTATTACAGTTGGTCGAAAGAACTCCTGGAGGCGGGAAAGAAGCACATGGCGGGCGACACGGCGCGTGCGGCGACATAAAACGAGGTGAAGGATCTGCGCCGGGAAGCTCGCGATCTGAAAGAGGTCGTTGCCGAGCAGGCCCTCGAACTTCGGCTGCTCAAAAAAGCGTGCTGGGGGATCCTTCGGCGAAACCAAGCAGCAACTGACGCCTGACCAATTCGCATGTCTGATCGATGGCCCCGGTTGCTTGGGAGGGCAGGGCCTCAATCTGACGCAGTGTCCGTTCTTCCTTTTCCCGGGTAAGGATGTCTTCGATCATGGTCTGTAGGGCCTCGGGTCGCGGATTTATGGCGAGATGCTGCTCTTCCCGAAGGTGCCGTTTCACGTTTTCAACCGAAGGCTCCATCCCTCGCATTGCAAGATCGCCTATGGCCTTGGCAACCTGGGATTCACTGTAGGACTTTGGACGTCCTGCGTTGGATTTGGTGGTCATGACTTTCCCTCGTTAGCATGGGAATTTGTCAAATTCCCGGTCAATCCGAATTTGACAATTTGTGGTTTCGGCTCGGAGACCGGGCTTTTCCCGGTCTCCGAAGCGGAAATTGGTTCGATTGGAAGCGGGGAAACAATCCGAGTGTGTTTGCGTTTGTCGGGTGTGTGTTGTGAGCAGGGGGGCGTTCACGCTGGCACCTGACAACCTTCTGTTGATCATGTTGCGCTGGCCGCTGTGGCGTTCCAGCCAAAAAAACCAACTGCCATTGTCATTTCCAGATTTGGTGATTTCAAAGATTTCAACGTGGAAATAATGATGATTTTCTGTGCGTTGCGGTGAAAAAGGCGCGCCAGAACGGGTTGCTGTCGATAGAAACGGGCCGATGAAGGACCCGTTACGGAGCAGAATTGCAGCAATACGGCAAAGGAAATCAAACCTGCCTCCGAAAATAGTGTTCGCAACCCAGCTCCCCGAAATCGTCATATGGGAAGCTCGAAATGGTTGCAGACAACTGAAAGTTCAGAGTGTCGTCAGTTATGATCGAATATTTGAGGGCGATGGGGCTCGCACTGAGGGATCAAAGATTTCTGCTTGCCACGATCCATTTCCAGCATCTGCTTGGAGACTGGCCGATCATCGATTGGCGCAGCGAATACGGTAGCGCACATTGGATGCCCCTCAGGGATTTTCGCGCCCTGGGCTGTGCGCCGAAGTCTAACGACACCCGGCATTTCCGGGCCACGATAGATTTCTGGACGGCGGAAGGGGTGCTATTTGATGACATCAGGCTATTGCCGGACCGGCGTCACGTTCAGTGGCGGTGTTCGAAATTTGCGTTTTCCATGATGTCCGAGATGGATCGTTACGCCCTGCTTACTACGGAAAGTCTTAAGGTGGCTCGAACGGATCTTGATATGGATGTCCTTCTCCAGATCGCGTTGCACCACAAAATGCAACGACCAGAATTCAGGATGTTCGGTACGCGATTTCTGGATCCAGCTTCGGCGTCGACTCCCTTCCGGCTGAAAGATGTCGATCGCAAGCTGAAAGACACATTGTCCCGATTTGCGAAATTAACGGGCTACGGCTTTGTTGTTGGCTACTGCCAAGGCGGGAATGCCCCCGGATACACCGAAATCAACATCCGCATACAGCATGCAGGAACTGTCTGGCCACTTGAGAGAATTCAGAAATTCCCACCGCGGACCAGGCAATTCAACATTCTGCCCGCAAGCGGATGGCCCAAACAGCGCAAACCGGGGCAGCACTGAATTTTTTCCGGAGATCGACTTTGGAACAACCGGAACTGGCCAATATCCTCGAAAAGGAGAGCAGACCAATATGGCAAAAACGTTGAAAACATGGGGAGAGGGCGGAGGTTTCGGAGAAGGAAACTGGCCGCGATTGAAGGCGGCCATCGAGTTTCAGGAGGTGCTCGGCGGCGGGTTCAATTCGTGTTCGCTCAACGATCCCCGAACATTTGAAGGTGAGTGGTCGGAAAATCCATCGCGCACGCCTGACCATTTCTCGAGCCCCGCGCAATATCGGGCATGGCGACACATCATGATATCGGGACTGGAAGCGTTCTCGGGCCAAAAATCCCGCAAAACACAAGTCGCAGAAGAGGGCAAAGACAACTGGTTGCGATTGCGCGACAGTTGTAAGAAGCGCGGCTTTGGTGCTGTTCACGAAAACAATCTCCTCGCGCTGCGCCGGTACGCGCTGAAAGCGGGTGTTTCTCCAGCTGAGGTTACGAAACCATGGGCTGAATCAGTCCAGAAGGATTTGGAACAATCCGAGAGGGCCGTTTTCCGAGCGGGGGTCGGGGCTTTGGACTGCGTCCGCGCAGACGATGACATCAGCAGGACGTTTAACTTGTCACGTGAGCCTATCGGGCAGTTGGAAAAAAAGCTCCCGCCCAATGCGGAAAATCCTTTGCCGCCCATTCTGGCTGCGGAAGTCGGCGCATGGCTGGAGGGCTTGAAAGCTGGCGAGCCTGTCGGGTTTCGGGGTCGCATGCGTCCGCCGGTTTCGGAAAGCTGGATCCGCCAAAACCGGTTTGCCATCGCCTGGTACTGGCAGCGTTTCTCGACGGTCTTTCCTGATGAATCGGATCCGGAGATGGCATTTCTCGCCGCTTCCGAGACCGTCCAGAGGATTTCGCGGTCCTGCTTCCAGCACGGACCTCAGCAGCCAAACCCCGACTTCAAGGTAGGATATTTCAAGAACATCCTCCTCTTCCTTCAACGGTGGAATCCACAGCTGACGATGCCAAACCAGTAGAAAGAACGACAGAATGCAAGACGAAAAGACAGGTCGATTTTTGGCCGCCGTACCAGTAAGCCGCCAGCTCGTGGCACAGGGCGTGCCGGAACGCTATGTGTCACAATCAAAAGCAATCGAAGAGGGTCGGACCAAGATCAAAGCGTACTTACGCAAGCCCGCGCTTACCGGAATGGCCCGTTTCTTTCAACTGGCGGCAGATCGCGGGCTTCCAATGGAATTCGAGGCCAATACGATCATCGTTTTTCTCGACGATCTCGACGAACGGTCCACAGGTTCCTCGTATTGGCTGCGCTTCGCCAACGCAATGCAGGAAGTGGCGCGAGAGATGGGCTTTCCTTTCGACATCGTGGACGGATTCGAGGTTCGGTTGGGACAACGTTAGCGTTGGAGTTGTGAACTCTTCCCTCTGTACGAACGGCCCATAGCTGCCGCTCGACTGCCATCTGTTTTGCCGCAGTGCGGACCATCGCACCGGACATTCGTCGCGTCAGCGAATTTGGAGAACAGCAAGTTCACCTAATGCCAGGTTTGTCCGCTGCCCACTCACACTTTGGCCAGCTGCCATCCTATACCAGGACTTGCCCGAAAACCTCGCTGGGGGCTCAGGTAAAGTGAGGAGCATCTGGATAGTCAGACACTGAGATTATCCAATCCCTCACTTGCACTGCCTGTTTGACCAGCGGTTTGTTCTTCGACCAGACCAGAAAGATTCCGTTCCCAGTGCGCCATCCCCACTCGTGCTTGGCAAGTAATGTGCCTGACCGGACCATATCCCGAACGATGTGTTCCCAACCAAAAGCAAACCCCTCGCCGGAAATGGCCGCCTGCAAAACCAGCGCATAGTCGTTCAGGCGCATTCCCGAAACAAAAACACGGTCCTTGATACCGTGATGCGCAAACCAATGCGACCACGTCGGGCGTTCGCGGATCGGTTCTTCCAGATGAATCAGGCGTTCATTCATCAGGTTCGGGATGGACTTCAGGTTTTTCGCTGCCGTGAACACCCGCGGATTTGCCACCGGCATGATAACCTCATCCGCCAGTTTCGCCGAGTGACAGTCCGGCCACTTGCCATCACCAAGGCGTATGCCAAGGCTGATGTTTTCCATGTCAAGATTCGGCTCCCGATCACTGTTTTGCAGGCGCAAGTCAATATCCGGATGCTTCTCGTGGAGTTTCACCACACGTGGCATCATCCAATAGTGAGAGAATGCCGTGGATGAATTCAGAGTGACGTGATCGTCCTGCCCCATCTGGCGGACGGCCATCACAGATTCTTCAACGTCGCCCAACGCCTTTGAAACATCTGTGTACAAACGGTTTCCCGCTGTGGTCAGCTCAACCGATCGGTGCCCTCGAACGAAAAGGATCACACCCAATGCCTCTTCAAGATTCTTGATCGCTGAACTGACAGCAGGTTGGTGCATGTTTAGTGCTTCCGCTGCTTTTGTGAAAGAGCGGTGCTTTGCCGCCGCGTCAAAAACCATCAGGTTGCGGGGCGAGCCAAGGTATTTCCAGAACGTTGCCATAATATATTTGTATCCAAGAGATACGAATTTTCAAGGATCACAGAAAATACGGAATCGGGTACGTCCAAGCAAATCCCTATTGGAGATCCGAGATGGCCCGACGTTCTCGTACTACACGCAGATCGACGCAAACAGACAGCAGCGTTCCCGCTTCACCCTATATCCGTCGCAACCTGCCCTATTTCGATCTTCTAAGCGAAGAGCAGCTTGAGAAGATCGAGGCACAGGTCGATTGGATTCTGGAAAATGTCGGAATCGCATTTCGCGACGATCCAAAAGCGCTCGAGATTTGGCGTGAGGCTGGCATTGCTGCAACCGGCCCGCATAACGATCTGATCAGGGCAGATGCCAAATGGATCCGAGAGCTTTGTGCCAAGGCACCAAAGCAGTTTATGCAATTGGCCCGCAACCCGGACCGGTCTGTGGTTATCGGTGGTACCAACCAGGTATTCGCCCCCATCTATGGCGCACCTTTTGTGCGCGATCTGGAAGGTGGGCGTCGCTATGCAACATACGACGACTTCGAAAAGCTGCTGAAGCTTACCTATTTGCATCCGAACCTGCATCACGGCGGTCTTGTGATCGCAGAACCAACCGACATTCCCGTCAGCAAGCGCCATCTGGACATGGTGTTTGCCCATATGACGCTGTCGGACAAGCCTCACCTTGGTGCCATTACTGAAAAAGAGCGGGCGCAAGACACCGTGGATATGGTGGAAATCCTGTTCGGTTCAGACCGGATGGAGGCAGAAGCGCAGGCGGGCAATGTCTGCATCATGGCGAACGTGAACACCAACTCTCCGTTGCTGGTCGACAAAGTGGCGTCTGAGGCCATCCAGGTCTATTCCTCGCGTAGTCAGGCGATGGTCGTGACCCCATTCATCCTGACCGGCGCGATGGGGCCGGTCAGCACAGCAGCCTCGGTTGCTCAGGCGATGGCCGAAGCGATGATGTGTTGTGCCTTCGCGCAATTGGTCCGTCCGGGCGCACCGTTTGTCATGGGCAATTTTCTGTCGTCGATGTCGCTGAAATCCGGCGCACCCACCTTTGGGATGCCCGAACCTGTTTTGTCCAACTATGCCATTGGCCAACTCGCCCGGCGCTTGGGCATTCCCTTGCGGTGCGGCGGATCTCTGACGGCGTCCAAGATCGAAGACGCTCAAGCAGCCTACGAGAGCGCGGACTCTATGCATTCCACAGTTCTGGCGGGGTCGAATTTCACTCTGCACGCGGCGGGTTGGCTTGAGGGTGGCTTGGCCACCGGGTTCGAAAAGCTGATCATGGATGCCGATCGGCTGGGCAGCCATCAAAAGCTGGTCGGGCTGGGCCTGGAGGTCGACGATAACGCCTTTGCCCGGGACGCCTACGACGAAGTCGAAGCCGGCGGTCATTTCCTCGGGTCAGGCCACACGATGCGGAATTATCAAACCGCGTTCTACGAACCAAAGCTCAGCGACAGTGAAAACGTCGAAAGCTGGGAAGAGGCTGGATCGAAAGACATGCGCGTCCGCGCCTTTGAGCGGTGGAACAACATGCTGGATCAGTATGAAGCGCCCCCCATCGACATCGCAAAGAAAGAAGAGCTGGCGGCTTATGTGGCACGCCGCAAAGAGGAACTGCCGGACGCTTGGTACTAAGCCCGGATTGAGAAAGGACAATTCCGATGATTGATACGCTCGCGCAATCGACGCTCAATATCCAAAAGGATGAAACCAGCCGCGGCAAGCCGCTGCCGAGTCATGTCAAATGCGCCATCATTGGCGGTGGTGTGGTGGGCTGCTCGATCCTGTACCATCTGGCCAAGTTTGGCTGGAAGGACACCATCCTGCTTGAGCGGAATGAACTAACCTCGGGGTCGTCCTGGCACGCGGCCGGGCAAATTCACACGATCTCGGCAGATCCGAATATCTCGCGCCTGCAAAGCTACACGATCAACCTCTATAAGGAGATCGAAGAGCTGTCCGGCCAGTCCGTCGGCCTTCACCTGACCGGTGGCTTCTATCTGGCATCGAACAAGACGTGGTATGATTATCTGAAGCGCGAGCGTTCGAAGGCGCGCTATATGGGGCTGGATCAGGAATTTATCAGCCCCGAGGAAGTGGCCCGCCGCCATCCGTTGATTGATCCGAAGTATTATTACGCCGCGCTGTGGGACGACCAAGACGGTGACCTTGATCCTTCAGGCACCACGTATGCCTTTGCCAAAGCCGCACGTCACTACGGTGGTCAGTATTTCACACACACCCCTGTCACCGGCACTAAAATGCGTCCGGACGGCATGTGGGAGGTGACAACCTCGCGCGGGACCGTGATTGCCGAGCATGTGGTGAACTGTGGTGGTCTCTGGGCGCGTGAAGTCGGGCATATGGCAGGGCTGAACCTGCCGGTGCAGCCGATGGAGCACCACTATCTGCTGACTGACCGCATCGATGAAGTGGCCAACTTCGGCTCGCGCCTGCCCTGCGGCTTTGACTATGAGGCGAACCTGTATTTCCGGCAGGAACGCGACGGGATGCTGCTGGGAACTTATGAGCCGGTCGGTGTTCCTTGGAAAGTCGAAGGCACACCCTGGGATTTTGGGCACGAACTGCTGCAACCGAACCTTGAACACATTGCCGACCGTCTGGAACTGGGATTTGATCGTATTCCGGCACTGGCGAACGCGGGTATCAAGGACGCAATCAACGGGCCCTTTACCTTTGGCCCTGACGGCAACCCGATGATCGGACCTGTTCCCGGGATGCGGAATTACTGGGCGGCTGTCGGCGTCATGGCGGGCTTCTGCCAAGGTGGCGGTGTCGGTCTGACCATGGCGGAGTGGATGATCGATGGCGAACCGTCCATCGACGTATGGGCAATGGATATTGCGCGCTTCGGCGACTGGGCCTCGCCGGATTGGGGCACCGTAAAGTCCTGCGAAAACTACGAGCGTCGCTTCGTGATGACCTTCCCGAACGAAACGCTACCAAAGGGCCGTCGTCAGCAGACCACCGCGCTTTATGACCGCTTCGTCCAGAAGGGCGCTGTCATGGGTCAGGCCTTTGGGCTGGAGCACGTCCTTTGGTTCGCTAACGGACCTGAGGACGCCCATGAGGAACCGACATTCGAACGCAACCGGTCGTTCGACTACGTCGCCACGGAATGCGAAGCCGTGCAGACCGCCGTTGGCGGCATCGAACTGGCCAACTTTGCCAAGCACGAGATCAGAGGCCCCGGTGCACGTGAATGGCTCAACAAAACCATGGCGGGCTATGTGCCCAAGCCGGGCCGTATCACGCTGGCTCCGATGCTGACCGAAAAAGGCCGTCTCTATGGAGATCTGACTATTGCTTGTCTGGATGACGAACACTTTATGCTCTTTGGATCAGGGGCGATGCAGGATGCGCACAGCAGGTTCTGGGCAAAGACCCTGCCGGAAAGTGTGACCCATCAGAACCAGACCGGTGATTGGCACGGTATTGGACTGTCCGGCCCGAAATCACGTGAGTTGTTGCAGCGTATAACACGCAAGGATGTGTCCGCCGAAGCGATGAAGTTCCGCGACACTTGCGAAACCTTCGTTGGCGGTGTGCCGGTAATCCTGAACCGGATCAGCTTCTCAGGTGAGTTGGGATACGAGATCTACTGCCGTCCGCAATACCTGATCCGTTTGTCTGAGGCGATCGAGGAAGCGGGTGCCGATCTGGGTTTCAAGTGGTACGGCAACCGCACTCTGATGAGCTTACGTCTTGACAAAGGTTGGGGAGCCTGGGGGCTGGAATTTCGCCCTGACTTCAACGCCATTGAAAGCGGCATGGATGTCTTCATCAACTGGAACAAGGATTTTGTCGGCAAGGACACGACCTTGAAGATCAAGGAAGAAGGCGTAGGCCGCAAGCTGGTCATTCTGGATATCGATACCTCGATCGACGTGACACTGGACGAGGCGGTTCTGAAAGATGGCGCAGCGGTGGGCTACATCACCTCGGGCGGCTATTCGCACCGGTCGCAGAAATCCATGGCGCTGGCCTATGTCAGCGTCGAAAACGCCGCAGCGGGGTCGAAACTTCAAGTCGAAATCCTGGGTGAGATGCGCGACGCAGAGGTCCTTGACGGGCCGATCTACGACGCCGAAGGCACACGCATGCGCGGCTAACCGGGGAAAAGCAAATGACGCAGCAGCAGAAAATATCCGTGAAAGGTTCGCAGCCAGCCAAGGTTGCATCCTCGCAGCGTTACATCTTTCTGTTGCTGCGCAGTTGTTCGGCTTTTGACGTTTGCGCCGCAGTAGAGGCGTTGAAGGACGCAAACCGCACCTCTGACGACATCGCTTATGACTGGGTTTTTGTCAGCGATGATGGGTCTCCGTGCCTCACGTCCGGCGGAATAGAATTGCCGGTTGAGTGCGATCTTTTTGATCTGAAACACCGCGATACGCTGTTGGTGTTCGGAGGCGAAGCATTTGCGCAGGCCGCCACACCGAAAGTGCTGAGCTGGTTGCGCAAACAGGCACGGATCGGTGTGACCATCGGAGGGATCAGTAGCGGGGTGCACACATTGCTTAAAGCAGGGGTGTTGCCGAACGAAGGGATCACCACGCATTGGAACTATCGCAGCGTCCTTCAGGAACAATTCGAAGACATCGACATTGGGCGTGCACTATATAGCCTGAACGGTAACAGGTTCACATGCGCGGGTGGGTTAGCGACAGTGGATCTGATGTTGCATCTGATTGCGCGCGACAATGGTGCAGAGACTGCAACCTGGGTCGCCGACAATCTGGTCTGTTCAGCCCCGCGAAGCGCATCGCAGGAACAAACGATCTCGCAATGCTCGCGGATCGGAGATCGCAACACCAAGGTATCCGAAGCGGTTGATATAATGCTGGACACGCTGGAAACGCCCATCAGCCCCAGTCAGATCGCAGACGAGGTTGGAATCTCGACACGCCAATTGGAGCGGCTGTTCAATCGCCATATGAACGTATCCCCCAAGGTCTATTACATGCGACTGCGGATAGAAAAAGCGCGCATGATGCTGTTGCAGACCAACCTGAAAACCATCGAGGTGGCGATCGCCTGTGGCTTCAATAGTCCCAGCCATTTCTCGAAAATCTATCGTAAGCATTTTGGCATGTCCCCGTACCGCGAACGCGGGTTTCACGGTGGTATGGACAACGAAAGATCCGAGCCATGAATTACAACGTCTTCAATCTGCTCTGGCAGGGCATCAAGGGCCATAACGGATGGCCGCAGGCCTGGCGCTCGCCCGAGCCGAAAACACGCTACGACGCGGTGATCGTGGGCGGCGGTGGCCATGGGCTTGCCACGGCTTACTACTTGGCGCGCGAGTATGGCATGACCAACATCGCTCTGTTGGAAAAGGGGTGGCTGGGCGGCGGCAATACTGGTCGCAACACAACCAACGTGCGATCGGACTACATGTTTCCCGAAAGCGCGGCCGTCTATGACATGGCTTTGCGGCTCTATGAAGGGCTGGGGAAGGATCTGAACTATAACATAATGCTCAGCCAGCGCGGATGGCTGACCCTGATACATGACCAGCACCAGATGGAGAGCGCCCGACACAAGGCCAACTGGCTGCAGTGCAACGGTGTCGATGGCGAGATCATCGGCGCTGACAAGGTGCGGGAAATGTTGCCCGGAATGGAGATGAATGGTCGATACCCGGTTCGTGGTGCCTTCCTGCAAAAACGCGGCGGCACCATTCGGCACGACGCTGTGGCTTGGGGTTATGCCCGCGCCGCTGATCGTTTGGGTGTCGATATTATCCAGAACTGCGAGGTGCAGGGCTTTGACATGGCCGACGGCAAAATCGTGGCCGTGAACACGTCCCGAGGACGGATTGAAACCGACCGTGTGGGCGTTGCCACCGCGGGCCACTCGGGCGTGATCGCCGAAATGGCCGGGTTTCGTCTGCCGATTACATCACATTGCCTGCAGGCCATGGTATCTGAGCCAGTGAAGCCATTCCTTAACCATGTGGTGATTTCACCGGGCACGGGTGTTTACATCAACCAGACCCAGAAAGGGGAGATGGTGATGGGTGGGGTGTTAGACCTCTACCATTCTTACGGCCAACGCGGCACCTTTCCGACAATCGAAAAGGTTATCACTTCAGCGGTCGAGATGTTCCCGACCTTCAGCCAGATGCGCCTGATGCGCCATTGGGCGGGGATCGTGGATATTTCACCGGATTCGTCGCCGATCCTTGGCCAGACTCCGGTTGAGAACATGTTCATCAACTGCGGCTGGGGAACCGGCGGTTTCAAGGCGATACCAGCAGGGGGATACTTGCTTGCCCATTGCATCGCCAAGGGCTCTCCGCATGAGCTTGCTGCACCGTTTGGCCTCAACCGCTTCCGCGAGAACCGTCTGATCGACGAGGGCGCGGCGGCTGGTATCGCGCACTGAGGGGTAAGAGAAATGATCGTTATCACATGCCCGTATTGCCAGGAAATCCGCCACGAGGAAGAGCTGACCTATGGTGGCGAGGCCGAAATTATCCGCCCACTTGAGCCTGAAAAAGCGAGCGACGACGAATGGACCGAATACCTCTATTTCCGCACCAATCCCAAGGGTGTGCATCAGGAACAATGGTGTTGCTCGGGTGGGTGCGGACAATGGTTCAAAGTCGCCCGTGACACAGTGAGCCACGAGGTTCTTGAAGTCACGACTTTCAACATGAAACTCAAAACCGGAGGTCCGGCGTGAGCGGTTTTCGTTTGGAAAATGGCGGGCGGATCGACCGCTCGCACCCCTTTCGGTTTACTTATAACGGCCGGTCTCTCAGTGGTTTCGCAGGTGATACGCTGGCCTCGGCGCTCTTGGCCAACGGAAGCGGTATCATAGGGCGTAGTTTCAAATATCACCGCCCCCGCGGGATATATGCTGCCGGTGTTGAGGACCCGAATGCCATGCTGGCTGTGCGCGATGCGCATGGTTATGAGCCGGGCCTGCGGGCAGGCCAGGTCGCCCTGGTCGATGGTCTCGAAGCCAAGTCGGTCACGGGTTGGCCGTCGCCCGACTTTGATCTTGTCGCCTCATTCACGCGATTTGCCGCGCCGTTTATGACGGCAGGTTTTTATTACAAAACACTCAAGTGGCCGAATTGGAGTTGGTACGAAGAAGCCATCCGAAAGGCAGCCGGTTTCGGTCTGCCCGACGGAGCGGTTGACGGCCGTTTGCGCGAATACCGCCATGCGACATGTGATGTGCTGGTGATCGGAGCAGGCCCTGCCGGCCTTGCCGCTGTCAGGGCCCTGAAAGGTTCGGGCCGCGATGTCGTGCTTGTCGATCACGCCAACGCTGCAGGCGGCGCGCTGCGTTGGGAAGATGCCGATGTTGACGGGCAAAGCGGCATGGACTGGGCCGACGGCGTGGTTTCCGACTTTACGGCCGAGGGCGGAACGTTGCTTCTCAATACCTTCGTGACGGGGGCCTATGAGGGAAACTTCTTTACCATGGTCGAAAGCCTTGTTGACGAAGGCGGTCTGAAGGGTGAACGCATTTGGAAGCTCAAAGCCGAGCATGTCATTCTGGCTACAGGGTCTGTGGATCGTCCGCTGGTTTACCAGAACAACGACCGCCCGGGCACGTTGCTATCGTCTTCTGTTCGTCAATTCATCGGTGAATATGGCGTGGCTGCAGGTCAACAGTTGGTGATTTTCACGAACAATGACAGCGGGTATCTGACGGCTTTGAAGGTGGCCCGGGCGGGGCTGAGCGCTCCGCATATTATTGATACCAGGCAAGCGCCGTCCGAGGCCCATGTCGAGGCCGCGAGAGCGGCGGGATCGCGGGTGCATCTCGGGGCTCATGTCTCAAACGTGACCGGTGGCAAACACGTCAAGGCAGTTGCGGTTTCAGGCGAAAGTGGCCAGCAGGTTAGCTTGCCGTGTGACGCCATTGCTTTGGCAGGCGGCTCTACCCCCGTCGTCCATCTGGCAGCGCACCGTGGTTCAAAGCCGGTCTACGACGAGGCATCTGCATCCTTCGTTTGCCCAACCCTGCCACGCAGATGGTACAGTGCTGGGGCTGTAACCGGTGCGCGTAATCTGGCCGAGGTGCTCGCGCAAGGCCACGAGGCGGCGCAGACGATTGCGAATACTGGTGCAGATGTTCCGCAATCGGAAGTTATGCTGGGCATGGGGGGTGTCGCCGCCATGTGGCAGGCGCCCACCGGCAATCCGAAGAATATGTTCGTCGATCTGCAAAACGACGTGAAAGCGTCAGATATCAAACTGGCCGCACGTGAAAACTATGTCTCGGTCGAGCATCTGAAACGCTACACCACGTTGGGGATGGGAACAGATCAGGGACGCACGTCCAACATCAACGGTCTGGCCATAATGGCAGATGCAACAGGTCGCGATATCGGAGTGGTCGGCACCACGACCTTCCGCCCGCCCTATACGGCGACGCGAATGGGCGCGATTGCACATCATCGGCAAATGGATGGCTACGCCCCGCGTCGCTTGATGCCTGCGCATCAGGACCATGTTGCACACGGTGCCAAGTTTGAGGACTTCGGCTGGCAACGCCCCGATTGGTATGGCTGCAATGGGACTGACCGTGAGGCGGCCATCAAAGTTGAGATGAAAGCTGTGCGAGGCGCGGTAGGTGTGTTTGATGCCTCTCCCCTCGGCAAGATCGAAGTCGCAGGCCCAGATGCACGGGCGTTCATCAACAAGTTCTATGTCTCCAACCTCACCACCCTGAAAACGGGGCGGGTGCGCTATTCGGTGATGTGCCATGACGACGGGATCATTTTTGACGACGGGGTTGTGGCCTGCATCGACGATAATCTGTTCCTCGCCGGACCGACCTCAGGCAATGCCGAATCCGTTGCCGCATGGTTCGAACGCTGGCGTCAAACCGAATGGCCGGACATGCAGGTGGCGATTGCACCGGTGACGTCAAACTGGGCCGCGATTGCTCTGGCCGGACCCAAAGCGCGCGATCTGTTGGCAAAGCTCTCACCTGATTTCGACATCTCGAAAGACGCTTTCCCGCACATGCATTATCGCGAGGGCAACATTGCCGGTGTTCCGGCCCGCGTCGCACGTGTCTCGTTCACAGGTGAGCTGCAGTACGAAGTCTCCGTACCGGCCCGATACGGTCAAGCACTGATGCAGGCCGCGATGCGTGAAGGCGACGCCATGGGCGCAAAACGTATCGGAATGGAAGCATGGCTCCGCTTGCGTCTGGAGAAAGGCTATCTGCATCTTGGGTCTGACACCAACGGACGCACAACGCCCTTGGATATCGGCATGGGCGGAGTTGTCGCCAAGAAGCAGGCCGATTTCCTTGGCAAGCGTGCCCTGTCACTCCCCTATAATGCCTCTGGGAGGCGTGAAGAACTTGTTGGTCTCAAACCGATCGACGCTCCGATCCAGATTGGGGGCCGCATTTTGGCAGATGGGTACGACAGCGTTCCATGCCCAACCATCGGCAATGTCACCTCGGCATGTGACAGCCCGGATGCAGGCAATATCGCTATGGCGCTGATCGAACGGGGCGCATCGCGCATTGGTGAAAGGGTGAATATCTATGCCGAGGGCAGCATCTCGGAGGCCAAGATCTGCGTGCCCGTCTTTGTCGACCCGAAAAACGAAAGGTTGCACGTATGATGTTGGACACCATTTCCCCGCTGGGTGGTGATTTTGGATCCACCAATGCACTTGCCTCAATCCCTTGGGTCACAGCGTCCGAGCGCCGTGATTTGGGTGCAGTGCTGATCACCTGCGCCGCCCCAAGCCCGGAACGCATCAAAAGTATCGGGTTAGCCATTGGGTGTTCACTTCCGCGCTCTCACGGATTGGTCGTAGAGTGCGATGGAAAGCGTGCGATCTGGCTGACGCCGCGATCTTGGTTGGTGCTTTGCGAGACGGATGACGAAGCGCGGTTGCTCAGGTCCATTGCGTCGAATTTCCCGGATCGATCCGCGCACGCAAGTCGATATTCGGATGCACTGTGTTGGCTGTCTCTGGAAGGCGCAAAGGCTGAAGAGCTTCTCAATCAGGGCTGTTTCCTGAGCTTCTCACAAGGTGGCCTTCCCGTGGGCAATTCCAAGCGCACACCAGTCGCGGGCATTTCAGCCGTGATCCTTCGGGAAGCCGAAACCGTTTGGACCATTGGTGTGGAACGCAGCCGTGCAAGTTACTTTGTTGAGTGGCTGGAAGGCTTGACCCTGTCAGGAGGAGAATAACCAATAACCCGCGCCATTATGGATCTGAAGGTGCAGACGCCACCGCTGGCCTGATGTGCCATTGTAGGTTTGCAAACAACCTAAATCGAGGCGTCTTTGGAAGTGATCAGTAACTTGGCAAATTTTTCCTTACGAAGGCCTGCCCGCCATCGACGTTCACGTTGCCTGGGACCGTGGTACTCGGGATCGAACGTCCGCTCATTGAATGTTTGGCATCCTATTCCGCTGCCGCAGCGAACTTCCGCTTTCCGCCCGTTCCGCCGATGATTCCTGACATTTGGCACTCATGCGGACAAACCCATTTCGAGAAAACGCCTCTGAGCCCATGTCCTCTCCAGAATCCTGGAGAAACGATGAAAAACACTGAAAAACCTTTGCAAAAAACCGATCTTGCATCCGTCGCGGAACTCAGCGCTTTTTTTCGGGTCGATAGATCTGCCGTTCCAAGCCTGATGGGACGAATGGGTGTATCCAAGAGAGGTTCCAGTTTCCCTTGGCCCAGGATTTGGATAATGCTCGGGATCGACCTCGGTTCTGTGCAGGATCTTGGTGCTTTGAAACAGCCTCTTATGGAACTGAAGGACGTCGCAGCGATGCTGGGGGAGAGCGCGAAGACAACGCGCCGGCGCAGCAACGGTGAGCACCGGGACAAGACCATCTCTGCCTATATCGATCTTGGCCCGCGGAAGCGCCTGTTCTTCCCGGCGGAAATCCAATCTTGGATCCTGGGTGAACCAGTGCCATTCGACCGCAGGCAGGAAAGCCTATCCTTCGTTCCTGACAAGGTGAAGAAGGGTAAATACTCGCCGAAGACAAACAATGTTCCTCAGACCGCACCGTCACCGGTGCAGTCTGCTGCCAGCCTGTTCATGGCACCGCCCAGGCCCAACTGATCCAAACCCGGGTTTTCGGATACGTCCCTCGGGACCTACCTCCTTTCTGCACCCGGAAAGGAGGTTTTCTTTTGTCTGTAAGCAGGGTGCCGCCATGCCCAATTTATCAGCAACACTCCCGCGAAAATGACAACTGGGCAGGAAATTGGCCGAACAACGGACGGATGACAGGCCGAGCGGACAAAATGACAAACACTCCCGAAGTTTCGGCTCAGGTAAGTGCGGGATTATTTGTCATTTCGGGCTTCGGTTTTGGGAATAACGGCCAATTTGTCATTTAGCGGACAAGAAAAGAGGCCTTCATGAGCTTTTTCAAACCTATCGCGCCGATGACCATGCAGGACGTCCTGGAGTGGACCATCGCGCATAACAAAGATGACTACGTCAACCCGGTGAAGAAATGCGAGGAGCGGTATGATCACCGTGCCCTCAGCGACATCCCCGCCGATCTCGATGACTTCCACAAGCGCTTCCCGCTGAAGGGTTACAAGCCCGGCCTTGGCCGGACGGAAGAGGCCTACAAGGCCTGGCGGCGCAAGGTGCAGGCCGCAATAAAAGGGGCAAGTGGACAATTGGCTGAAGAGCAAGAGCGGCGGGCACGGCAGGATGCCTGGGCTGACCTGATCGATGCCCTGGAGCCACTGACCGGGATGCCCGAGGAGGCGATGTACCCGCACCAAGTGCTAATCCCGATCCGGAAACTCGCCGACTTAGCCCGGCAGCACGGCAAGGAGCCCAGCCACGTGTCGCAGGAGTGGCTCACAACGCTCCGTTCTCAGGTCAGCGCTAATGAATGGGCGTCACTGCAGAACGCGCTGTGCCGCCTGAACCATTTCCGATACCTGTCTTCGGTCCAATCTCTGCTTCCGGCGGAGCCGTTTACCGAGCCGAAGGTCCTGCGAGACAATGTTTTGCCCGGCGTACCGGACCATATCTCTGAAGAAATCAAGGAATGGGTGGAGACGTCAACACGAGGCGAATATGACCCGGTTGAGGAAAGATACGAGCAGGGGACCTCTGAGGCTGATATTGCGCAAAAGACAGCCGCACTGCGCAAGTTTGTCAGTACGCTTTCCGAGTGCATACCCATCAGTACGGACCAGCAGCTGCGCGACCTGCTCACTCCTGACAATGCAACACTCGTCGTCCGCAAATGGACGATCAACACGGATGGGCACGGCAAGATCACCGCGCGCACAGCACATGACTATCTTAAGGCCATTCGCGTCGTTATGGCACGCAACGGATTGTCTCCTGACAAGCTGAAAGAGCATCTGAAAACGAACCGGTTTCTCAGAGAAGGAAAAGAGCAGGGGAAGAAAATGTCCACACGCGCGCGGACCTTCTGTGAGACCCTGCTGGGATCTCAGAAACGGACCCTGACCTTCCTTTCCCTGCACGTGCAGCTTCGCAATACGACCGAGAATCTCCTGGCAGAATACACGGCATGTTGCCGGAATTTGCCCCAGCGCGAGATGGAAAAAGTGCGAGCCCTGGGCTCTGTCGCCGCAATCTGCGCGCTCGAGACCCGTGGCGCGCCCCTCCGCATCGACAACGCATTGAGCCTGCGCTTCCGTGGCAATGACATCACTTTCCACCTGCCGACCGCAATGACCGATCACGCGACGATCACGCTGTCGCCGGAGCACACCAAGAACGACAACGAGGTCTGGGCGCCAATCGAGCGCGGAAACCTGAATGGCCTCGAAGTGATCGAATGGTACATGGAGAAGATCCGGCCGCTGTACCCACACGCTGATGCAAGCGACTTCCTGTTCCCTGGGATCGAGGCGTCGAGGCATCTGCCATACGAGACCTTCCTCGGATGGTTCAAGCGCGAGACCCGCGACGCTGGTCTGCCGATGACGCCGCACAACTTCCGACACGGGTTGGCTTCGCTGCTGATCGAAGCCAATCCAGGCAGATGGGACCTGCTCGAGCGGCTGCTCGACGATACCGTCGGTACAGCCCGCAGGAACTACGGCTGGGTAAACAAACGCACACAGCGCTCCGAGGTGCAGAAATACGTACTCGATCTGACGAGGCTGAAGGCATGATAAAACCCGATCGCCGTACCGTTGATGAAATCCTGCAGCACCCGCGCTGGGATCCATTGATCGCAACGCTGAACACGGATTCCGTGACCGCGCCGCAGATGCGAATCCTCGACAAATTCCTGGCCTTTATTGAAGACCGGCAGATCGCATCGATCTGGGAGCTGAATGTTTCCGAATGTCTGTCTTTCGATGCGGGCTACCAATCTGCCAACCGCCTGCGCGCCCTGAAGCGTGCGATGCAGGCGGTGTTCCCCGGCCAGCCGGCCATCCTGGTTCTGACTGACGCGATCCGCGAGACGGAGGCCGCGAACCGAAAGCCAGGGGCTGCAAAGCCGCGAATGCGCGCGCTCAAGGTGTCCGTTCCGGCAGACGAGTTGCCGCGGCATTGGACAGACGCCCTGGCCGAATTGGAAGCCGGATTCGACCGGGGCGGCGTCATCGCGCCGTCGCCCGAGATGATCCCGACGTACCGGATGAAGCTGCGTCAGCTGGCGTATTCGGCCCGGAAGGCAGGCGTGATGGAAGGCTTTTCGACCGACGCAATTAAAGCTTACGCCCGAGACATGCGTGGGCGCGGCCTCGCCGCTGCGACACAGCTGGCCTCTTTCTCAGCCTTGAAAAAATCTGCCAGATATGTCGGCACCGATCCGGAGGTGCTGGAGCTGCTCTCCGAGCTGCTTCGCAAGGCGGAGGAGCGGGCGCGCAAGGCTCCGAAGAATAAATATGAAAAACTGCAGAAAACCGGCTACTCGCCGGTGGCGATCATCGACCGGGCGGATGACCTGCTGAAAGAAGCAACAACGTTGACCTGTCCGCAGTCGCAGCAAGCTGCCAGAAACACCGCGGCCGCTCTTGCGCTGTTTTCCGTGCTGCCGGTTCGGCTGGCGGATACGCGGCTCGTTTTGGGCGAGCACGTTTACTGGCGCGACGGGGTCTACGCGTTGCATGTGACGTTGTCGAAGAACGGCGGGACTTACGATGCGCAGATCGATCCGCGTCTGAACTGCTTCATTGATGCCCTGATCCTGCGCGGCTGTGACGAGGCCTGGCTCGATCAGATGCGGGAAGATTGCCAGAAAACCAAACGGCCGCTGTTCATCCGCAATGACGGAGAAGCGGTCGGATACAATTATGTCTCCGATTGCTGGCGCCGGGTTTATGAAACCGGCGAACACATCGCGCGCACCATTCTGCACACGTTTCTCGGAGTGGAGCGCGGTATTGCGGGAACCGACATGGCGATGGCGGCCTGCGGCCAGACATCGCCGGCCACCGCGGCGAAGAATCAGGCTGAGATGGTCGGAAAGGCCCGGCGCCTGCAAGGTCAGAAGTCCCTGGCGGGCCTCGTCGACGACACCCACATGAAGCTCTTCGAGTTCATCTAAGGCTGTGCAGGATGCCGGTTTCCATCCCTGCGCGCCGAGCGCGTTGATCGAGGCTCAAGGCGATGACGGAGGGGCAAACAGAGGCGTGACCGGTGAACCGTCAAGGATTGCAGAGTGCTTCCATCTTTCTGTCTGTCTTTCTGCTTCTTTGTGAGCAGTAAGACAGACAGAAAAGCTGGAGCTCAAAGAAGAAATGAACCGAAACCCCGCACGAGGTTAAAGGAGGATCCCCCGCTCGTGTGCTTGTCGTCCGCTGGGGGCGGCATAACAAAGGGAATATCCCCATGACAACGTCCAAATCTCTGACACTCCTGCGCGAGTTCCTCGCCGCCCACGATCTGGATCTGCAGCACGGCGTGTTAATCCTCGGCGGATCCTCCGCGCTCATGCGGCTGCAGAGGCTGCGCGCCTCTGTCGCCACGGCAGACACATTCACAAGCGGTCACCGCCGGGGAATGATGTGGCTGAAGGGTCTGCTGGGCCTCGAACATGTCGCAGACATCAACAGCGAAGAAAGCGGGTGCTTTGCCGATCTCTCGCCCGAAGATCCCGCCGTCCCGACTCTCTGCCTTCTGTACGAACGTCTCGACGAAACGCTGGCGAGGATCGATGCCGTAGGCGACCGTGATGTTGCGCAAGATCTCGATGCCGCGGCCTGAGGAGCAGACGAATGAGCTATACATACATTCGTCGCGAGCAATCGCTCGAAGAACTCGCGGCCTGCGTCATATCCGACGCCGCCGCATTCGCGCACATCTGCGCCTGGCGTCTCCCGGCCCCCAAGGGGCCGGAGCGACGCGTGTTCCTTCACATGATCAACCGGCTGGAACGCGGCGACGTTCTCGACGCCCGCGATGACGACTGCATCGAAGCGGTGGGACAAGATCTCGTCGCCGCTGTCAACGCACTGTTACCAGGATACGGGGATTTCGTGCTGCAGTCCAATGACTACGGCGAGCCACCCATTGATCCGGATCTGGCATGGTATCGCAGCCAGATATTGCTGTTCAGTCGGTTCCGATACTGTCGCAATCGGCTGAGAGCACGTCTGGCGGCGCGGTCACTGGTCGGATCCGCTGACTGAGGCAGGGGTGGGGGCATGATTATGTCCCTATCGCCCGTATCAGCCCAAAACAAACGATCAAGACGCTCAATTAGGCCCTTTGGCGCCAATACCAGTCCGTTCAAAGGCGCTTGAATATTCCGCTGACAAAATTGGCCAGCGGCAAAAAGGTGCATCTTTAAATTCTAAGGTTGAAAAAATCTTCTTCCTTAAAAACGCAAGAAAACAATGTGTTGAGTGAAAAAGAATGCTGACGATCCCACTGGCAATCCACTGACGATCCGTCAGTCAAACCTGTTTCTCGGCAATCGCTGACGAACTGACTTCCCGGCTACGAAAACTCAAACCCGTACCGGAACAGTCCTATGACCAATCAAACCAATCAAACCAAAATTTCGGTTTCCGAGGAAACGGCCAATGTCCTCGAAACGATGAAACCGAGGCTCAGGTCGTCGGCTGTCGCAAAGCTCTCTGGATTGTCGAAAAGGGCAATCACGCAGCATGCGGCAAACGACAACATTCCTGGTGCCGCCAAACATGGCGGTGTCTGGACGTTTGATCACGACCTGGCCCTACTATGGATAAATGAGGGCAGCAAATGTCTAACAAAGAAGAAAAACCAAAAAACATCTTCAAGCCGAACAACAGCAAGTATTGGTGGCTCCGGGTCAAGATCCACGGCGTCACCCACCGAGAGTCGCTTCGCACAACTTCTCAAAGAGTCGCGGAGAAAAAAGCCAAAGGCCGCATAAAGGAGCTGAGAGGGCTGGATGAGGCTGGTGAGTTGGATTGGAGCTTTGGTGCGGGCCTTGCCAAATTCTATGACGTATTGGGTTTGGAAAGCAGCTCGTGGGGTGCTGAGACGCGTAAACGCTATCGGTGCAGTCTGCGCCAGATCCTGGGCGTTATCGACGGGTACTGCGAGGACATTGGTTGTAACATCGAAGATTTGATGTCAGCCGAAATTACGACAGCCGTTGTGTCGGAATTCGTATCACGTAGGCGTGCAAAAGGGGTGACGGTGTCCACCATCAATCGGGATCTGACGGCATTCACAAATCTCATGAAGTCGATCAAAAATGACGGATGGATCGACGTGAATCCCGTCCAGCTTTATGAGAAGCAGGGGATGAAGGAAGTTTTGCCAGATATCGTGCTGCCAACTGAGCAAGGCATCCAGAAGCTGTCTGCGCGAGCTCCCGGCACTCTGCATTTTTTTCCAAACTTCCTCGATGCCACCGGCGGACGCGTGACTGAGATGGCGATGCTACAATGGCCAGACATCTCTGGCATGGAAACTCCGATAGAAGGCAATGTGCAGGCAGTCCTGAGAAATACAAAAGGAGGAAAGGTCCGCACTATCGACCTGCGTCAGGAGGCCATCGACATTCTGATGAAAATTCCACGCTCAAATGCATCTCCTTATGTGTTCTGGAATTCGACCGACCACGGTTTCTACAAAGATCCTTCGAACCTGTTCTGGGAGTATGGTCAGGAGACCGGATTTGGGGCGCGTCTTCACGATCTTCGGCACAAGTTCGCAATCGAACGCCTCAAGGAAGGGTGGTCGATCTACAAAGTCCAGAAGTACATTGGCCATGGTTCTCTGCTGACAACAGAGCGCTACTACCTGAGGTATCTGACGCAGGAAGAAATCTCCCGGGCTCAGGCCGATGGTGACAACGGCTTTCGCTGAAGCTCCTCAACAAAGCAAAATTCAAAGGGGATCCTGCAGACGCAGGATCCCCTTTTTCGTTTGCCTATATGGGTGTGAAGAAGTGCCAAAGGTGACATAGCTGTCGTCCGAGGGGGGGCATAGTCGGCAGTGTCGGAAGGCCCAAAAGGGGTCATAGTATGACACCTTTGGTCGAAAACACCGACAAAAACAGAAAGCACACTACGCCCCGCAATGCGTGAATTATCTTTTAATTTCAGGGTAATAGTGGCGGAGAGACAGGGATTCGAACCCTGGGTGGGCTTGCACCCACAACGGTTTTCGAGACCGCCCCGTTCGACCACTCCGGCACCTCTCCGCGGGGGTCTGTGAGGGGGGGATTTAGTGAGGAACGCGCAGGGGTGCAAGCAGAAAATTCCCAGAAATCACATTCCTTGGATTTTCCATTGCCTGCCGCAACAAAACACCTAGGCTGATAGTCATGAAAAATCGAGTTGAGCGTTCTGTTTTCCCATTGCTCGCGCTGCTTGTCGCGCTTGTTTTGGTCCCTGTTTCTTCGGCTGCGGCCAATCGCGACCGGATCGAAGCCTTCCTCAATACCACCGGGTTTGATGTGGCGCTGGAGAGTATCGCGCTGGCGTCAGGCTCCGCCCCTGAAATGCTGGGCATCGATCCCGATGGATTCGGATCAGACTGGACCCGCCTCACCGAAGAGGTATTCGATACCCAGCTTATGCATGAAACGGCGGTCTCGATTCTCGAAGAGACGCTGAGCGATGAGGCGCTGGCCCATGCGGTGGAGTTCTATGCCTCGGATCTGGGGCAAAGGCTGGTTGAGGTCGAAAACGCGGCGCATCTGAATGACGATGAAGAGGCCAAACAGCAGGAGGGGCAGGAAATCGTGGCTGGCCTCGTGCAGGATGGCTCGCCCCGGGTGGAACAGCTCAAGCGGATGAACAATGCGATTGATGCCAGCGGGACGTCGTTGCGTGCCCTGCAGGAGATCCAATTGCGGTTTCTTCTGGCGGCCAGCGCGTCTGGCGTGATTGATCTGCAATTGGACGCGGATGAACTGCGGTTGATGCTTCGGCAGAACGAGGCCGGGATGCGCCAAGCCTTGCAGCTCTCGGCGCTAGCCGGGGCGGCCTATACCTATCAGGATTTCTCGGACGAAGAGGTCGAGGCCTATGCCGAAGCGCTTGAACAGCCATTGATGCAAGAGGTCTACGAGCTTTTGAACGCGATCCAATATGAAATCATGGCCATGCGGTTTGAGGTTCTGGCTGTCCGCATGGCTGACCTTCATCCGGCTCAGGATATCTGATGCGTCTAGCACTTGCCTTAGTAGTGACGATTCTCTGCGCACTGCCAGCTGTCGCGAATGAACGGGCCAATCGGCTGGCGCATGCCATGAAGCTGGATCAGGTTGTGGGAATTCTGATCGACGAAGGCATGGTCCATCAGCAGGAACTCGAAGAAAGCCTGTTGGACGGTGACGGAGGCCCTTTGTTTCACGATCAGGTTCAGGAGATCTACAACCACTCCTGGATGAAGTCCCGTCTGACCGAAGCCTTCGCCGAGGGCATGACGAAGGAGCAGATGGATCAGGCAATCGTCTTCTTCGAAAGCGATCTGGGGCAGACGATCGTAACTTTGGAGAACTCGGCCCGCAAAGCCTTTGCCGATGAGGCGATCGAAGAAATGGCGAACGAGGCCTATGAGGGCACCAAACCCGACTCGCCCCGGTTCGAACTGGTCGAGGAATACATTCGCGCGAACGACCTGATTGACCAGAACGTCCAAGGCTCGCTGAGTTCGGACTACAACTTTTTCCTGGGTCTCTATGGGGACAGTCTGGCCGAATACGAAGAGGTTCTGGATGGGTTACTGGCGCAGAAAGACACCGTGACGGAAGAGACGACGATGTGGTTGTACTCCTTTCTGCTTCTGGCCTATCAGCCACTGGACGAGGTCGAGATGCGCGAGAATATTGCGTTTTCCAGAACCGAGACCGGGCAGGCCTTGAACGCGGCCCTGTTCAAAGGGTTTGACGAGATGTTTGATGGGATCTCGTACCGTCTGGGTGCGGCGGTGGCGCAGGTTTGGCAATCCTCTGATCTCTGACCAGTCTTGGGTGTTGACTTTGCCTTTCATTATGTGGATAAGCGCGCATCCCGGCCGGTTCTCCGCGCCGGGTGTCGTTATTATATGACCCTTTGAAACTTCACGGGGTCTTCCACACAGCCCAAACAGGGCGCGCTGTTCGAGGTGGCTTTCAAGTTTCTTGGGGCCAAAAACGCCCGGTAGGGGACCACAGAACGCGGGTTAGAAAAGGAAAGACGCATGTTTGCGGTCCTCAAGACTGGCGGCAAGCAGTACAAGGTTCAGGCGGGCGACGTGCTCCGCGTTGAAAAACTGGCTGCAGACGCAGGTGAAAAAGTTCAATTCAACGATGTTCTGATGCTGGGCGGCGACGCTCCGGTTGTTGGCGCACCTTTCGTTGAAGGCGCAGGCGTACAGGCCGAAGTGATCGAACAGATCAAAGGTGACAAGGTCATCAAATTCGTCAAGCGCCGTCGTAAGCACAGCTCGAAGCGTACTGTTGGCCACCGTCAGAAGCTGACTCTGGTCAAAATCACCGACATCCTGTCGTCGGGCGCTGACAAGTCGGGCATCAAAGCTGCAACCGGATCGGCTCCGGCTGGCGAAGCGGCACCTGCTGCAAAGCCTGCCAAGAAAGCAGAAGCCAAAGCAGAGGCACCCGCCGCTGCTGCCGCTGACGATCTGACCAAGCTGAACGGTGTTGGCCCTGCAGCTGCCAAAAAGCTGAACGAGGCCGGTATCGAGAGCTTTGCCGCTCTGGCCGCCTTGTCGGACGAGCAGATTGCTGCTATCGACACCATCAAAGTGAAGCCCGAATGGGTTGAGCAAGCCAAAGAGCTGGCTCAAGGCTAAGGAGAGAGAGAATGGCACATAAAAAAGCTGGCGGTTCCTCCCGTAACGGTCGCGACTCAGCTGGTCGTCGCCTTGGCGTGAAACTGTATGGTGGCCAGGCGGCCATCGCAGGCAACATCATCGTACGTCAGCGCGGCACCAAGTTCTGGCCGGGCGAAGGCGTCGGCATGGGCAAAGACCACACAATCTTTGCAACCACCGATGGCGCCGTAAAGTTCCACAAGGGACTCAAAAACCGCACTTTCATTTCGGTCCTGCCAGTGGCGGAGGCCGCAGAGTAAGCCGAAACCCAGAAGGTTTAAAAAAAATTCATGGGGGACCGGCAGAAAATGCCGGTCCCTTTTTCGTTTTAACGCAGTCGTGATCCAGAACAGCAATGCCCGTCGCAACCACCAGCTTTCTCATCTTTGCCGCCTCACAGGTTGGCACGCCGGGACCGGCCAACATGGTCCTGATGGGAACAGGTGCGCGCTATGGCTTTCGCGCCGCTTTGCCTTTTGTGGCCGGGGTCGTGTTGGGCAAGCAGCTGATCATCTGGCCCGTAGGCTTTGGCCTGATGCAGGTTGCCGATCAGGCTCCGCTGGCGTTTGAGGTGCTGAAATACGCTTCTGCTGCCTATATTTGCTGGCTGGCCTGGAAGATCGCCAATCTCAGGCTATCGCGAGCAACGGCGGATGGGAAAGCACCGGGCTTTTTGTCTGGACTCATTGTTCATCCGCTGAACCCCAAGGCCTGGGCGATGATCATTGCTGGGTTCACGGGGTTCGTTGCGGCGGGGACGTCCAGTTTTGAGGCGACGCTCACGATCGCTCTTTGTTTGTTGTTCTGCCAGATCGTTTTGCACCCGATCTGGACATTTGCAGGGGACCGGATCGCCCATGTGGTTGAAGGTCGGCCTGCGGAAAAATATCTGATGTGGACGCTCGCCAGTCTGACTGTTGCGTCCGTACTTTTTGTGTTGTTCGGAGGAGGAACGCACTCATGAAACTTGAAGCAATCATAAATCAGCCGGTCATCGAAACCGAGCGGTTCGATCTGCGCCCTCTGCGTCGGTCGGATATGGGGCTTATCGAACATTACGCAGGCGATGAGCGTGTGGCGCGGATGACCACGTCGATCCCGCACCCGTTGCCGCCGGGCTCGATTGAGGCCTTCGTGACCCGCTCGATGGCGGAAGACCGGGATGAGGATGTCTGGGCGATGGACGCCACGAAAGACGGCGGGCCCGAGCTGATCGGCCTGATCTCACTACAGCGGCTTGATCGCAACCAGTCCGAGGTTGGCTATTGGGTTGCGCCTGTCTATTGGAACACGGGCATTGCCTCGATGGCGGTTGAGGCCCTGGTCGGTGCCAACCCGCTTGAGAACGCCAATATGTTCGCCAGCGTGTTTCAGGACAATCCGGCCTCGGCGCGGGTACTGACTCATTGCGGGTTCCAGTATCTGGGCGATGCAGAAAGCTATTCGGTGGCGCGCGACGCGAATGTGCCCACCTGGACGTATACAAAGAAACTCTGACTTGTGGCCGATGGGGCCTTTGCAGTAGGGGACAGACCATGAAATTTCTCGATCTTGCAAAGGTCTACATCCGGTCCGGGGCCGGAGGTGGCGGCTGCGTCAGCTTCCGACGCGAAAAGTACATTGAATACGGCGGCCCTGATGGCGGGGACGGCGGCAAAGGCGGGTCCGTCTGGGCCGAGGTTGTCGATGGGCTGAACACCCTGATCGACTTCCGCTATCAGCAGCACTTCTTTGCCAAGAACGGACAACCGGGTCGCGGCCAGCAACGCACGGGTAAGGATGGTGACGACATCATCCTGCGCGTTCCCGTCGGGACAGAGATCCTCGATGAGGACGAAGAGACCGTGATCTGCGACCTGACCGAGGTCGGGCAGCGGGTTCTGCTGGCCAAGGGCGGCAATGGCGGTTTTGGTAACCTCCACTTCAAATCGGCCACCAACCAGGCACCGCGTCGGGCAAATCCGGGGCAGGCGGGTATTGATCGCACCATTTGGTTGCGGCTGAAACTGATCGCGGATGTTGGCCTTTTAGGCATGCCCAATGCAGGCAAATCGACCTTTCTGGCCGCGACCTCTAACGCGCGACCCAAAATCGCCGACTATCCGTTTACCACGCTGCACCCCAATCTGGGCGTGGTCGGCGTGGATAATGTGGAATTTGTGGTGGCCGACATTCCCGGCCTGATCGAAGGCGCTCATGAAGGGCGCGGGATCGGAGACCGGTTCCTCGGCCACGTAGAACGCTGCGCCGTATTGCTGCATCTGGTCGATGGCACTTCGGAAACCGTGGCAGACGACTATCGCACCATCATCCATGAGCTTGAGGCCTATGGCGGAGAACTGGCCGAGAAACCTCGGATCACGGTTCTGAACAAGGTCGACGCTCTGGATGACGAGGAGCGTGATTTGGCCAAGGTCGAGCTGGAAGAGGCCGTTGGCGGCCCGGTCATGACGATGTCAGGTGTCGCGCATCTGGGCGTGACCGAGGTGCTGCGCGCCCTCCGTGCTCAGATCGACGAAAATCGCCTGCGCCAGAAACCCGCCGAGGAGGCCGCGCCGTGGCAACCCTGACCGCAGCCCGTCGGCTGGTGGTCAAGATCGGGTCCGCCTTGCTGGTGGACCGGAATACGGGACAGCTGCGCTCAGATTGGCTGAAATCATTGGCTCAGGACGTGGCCTGGCTGAAAGGGCAGGGCACGGATGTGATTCTGGTGTCTTCTGGCTCGATCGCTTTGGGGCGCGGTGTTTTGGGCTTACCCGCGGCGGCGTTGGCGCTGGAGCAGTCACAGGCCGCAGCGGCTGTGGGGCAAATCCGTCTCGCGCGTGCTTATGAAGAGGCGCTGACCCCGCACCAGATCACCACGGCCCAAGTGCTGGTGACGCTCGAGGATAGCGAGGATCGTCGCCGTTATTTGAACTCACGCGCAACGCTTGAGACGCTTTTGGGCCTCGGCGTAGTGCCTATCGTCAATGAAAACGACACTGTCGCCACGGACGAGATCCGCTACGGCGACAATGACCGACTGGCCGCGCAGATCGCGGTAACCGTTGGTGCGGACCAGTTGATCCTTCTGTCGGATGTGGACGGGTTCTATACCGGCAATCCGAACGAGGATGCTTCGGCCACGCGCTACGACACGATTGAACAGATCACGCCCGAGATTGAGGCGATGGCGGGTGATGCTGGATCTGGCCTCTCCAAAGGCGGCATGAAGACCAAGCTGATGGCGGCCAAGATGGCGACGGCTGCGGGCTGTGATATGGCGATCACCGAAGGATCGACGGTCAACCCGTTGCAATCGCTTGAAAATGGCGCGAACAGCACGTGGTTCACGGCAACGCTTGATCCGCATGCGGCGCGCAAGCGCTGGATCTCGGCGATGAAACCGCGCGGAGAGATCACGATTGACGATGGCGCCGCAAAGGCGCTTTCGAATGGCAAAAGCCTGTTGCCTGCGGGTATCGTCGAAGTGACCGGTGATTTCGGCCGGGGCGATCCGGTTGCCATTCTTGACCTGCAAGAGCGTCGGCTGGCACAGGGCATCAGCCGCTATACCGCGCAAGAGGCGGACGCAATCAAAGGGCGAAAATCCTCAGAGATTGAGGCAACGCTGGGCTATCCTGGTCGCGCAGCGCTGATTCACAGGGACGATTTGGCGCTATAAAGGCGCAGAAAGGCTAAGGTTATGAAGGATCTCGACAATATTCCCGCTCTGATGGCCGATCTGGGTAAACGCGCCAAAGCTGCCGCGCGCGAGCTGGCCTTTGCCTCGGCCGAGCGTAAACATGCAGCCCTGATCGCAGCGGCTGAGGCCGTCTGGGCCAATCGCGCTCAGATCATCGAAGCCAACAAGAAGGATCTGGAGTTCGGACGCGAAAAGGGCCTGAGCCCTGCCATGATGGACCGTCTGATGCTGGATGAGGACCGCATTCAGGGCATGGTCGACGGCCTGCGCACGGTGGCTGATCAAACCGATCCGGTGGGCGAGGTGATGACCGAGTGGGACATGCCCTCGGGCCTCAACATTCAGCGCGTGCGCACGCCGTTGGGTGTCATTGGGGTGATTTACGAAAGCCGCCCTAATGTAACCGCCGATGCTGGCGCGTTGTGCCTGAAATCCGGCAACGCCGTGATCCTGCGCGGCGGGTCCGAGAGTTTTCATTCCTCCACCGCCATCCACGCCTGTCTGGTCGAGGGTCTGAAAGCTGCGAACCTGCCTGAGGATTCAATTCAACTCGTGCCGACTCGCGACCGCGCGGCGGTGCAGGAATTGCTGACCATGACCGACTATGTCGACGTTATCGTTCCGCGTGGCGGCAAAGGACTGGTCGGACTGGTTCAGCGTGAGGCGCGCGTGCCGGTCTTCGCCCATCTTGAAGGCATCGTGCATATCTACATCGACAAGGCCGCCGACCCGCAAAAGACCTTGGACGTGGTGCTGAACGCCAAGACCCGGCGCACCGGTATATGTGGCGCGGCAGAGTGTCTTCTGATCCATGAGGACGTGGCTGAAACCCTCGGGCGCGACGTGATTGCCACGCTGATGGCTGCAGGGGTCGAGGTTCATGCCGAAGGTGTTCTGGCCGTCGGTGGAACCACCGAAGCCACCTCCGAGGATTGGGGCAAAGAGTTTCTGGACAGTATCATTGCCGCCAAACCTGTCGCCGATATCGATGCCGCCATTGCGCACATCCAGCAATATGGCTCGAACCATACAGATTGCATCATGACCGAGGATGACACGGCTGCGGCACGCTTCTTCGAGCGGCTGGATAGCGCCATCTTGATGCACAACGCCTCAACCCAATTTGCGGATGGCGGTGAGTTCGGAATGGGCGCTGAAATCGGAATTGCAACGGGCAAAATGCATGCACGCGGTCCAGTCGGCGCGGCGCAGTTGACCAGCTTTCAATATCTGGTGCGCGGGAACGGTACGACCCGCGCCTAGAACCTTAGGGTGACGCGGGTTGTGCCGATCTCGGCCGCAACTCGCCGCCCCATGGCCGCGGCCGTTTCCGGCAGCAAGGCAAACTGAACCTGCGCCGGTGTGAGTTTGTTGGCGAAGTTGCCCGTGGCAGCATTCTTCCACAAGTCATTGTCAATGTTCAATTTGTCGGCTGTGCCAGTCACCTGCCAACCGGTGTCAGAGGCCGAGATATCGACTTGCCCACCAAATGGCATCGCGCTCTCGCAGCACATCAGGGCCAGAAAGGCCAGTTTGACCTGATTGCGCGGCACAGCCTCTGTCAGGTTCCAGTTGACCCGCACACGACCGGCGCGTTCCACGTCTTTCAGCAACTCGGCAACCTCGCTGCGCCCTAATGGCTGGTCACTGGTCGAGCCAAAGGCCACGCGGAAAAACCGAATGCGCGCGCCCGCGCTGCCGACACTGCCAGAGATCAGTTCCATCTCGGGGCCTTGCACCGCGCCAACCATATCCAACAGCTCCAGCCCGTTGGTGATGGCCCCAATCGGGCTGATCAGATCGTGACAGATGCGCGAGCCAATCAGCTCGGCCAGGTTGACGTCTGTGGCGCCCATGCGTACCTCCTGCTGTATCTGCCACCGGACCGGAGCCCCCATGACAGACCTCAATGCCATTCTTGCACCGGGCATGTTCGTCCGCCACCCCGATTTCCCCGATTGGGGCGTTGGACAGGTGCAGTCCAATATCGGGGGCAAGATTACCGTGAACTTCCGCGAGCAGGGGAAAGTGGTAGTCGACGGAACGCGCATTGCCTTGATGCCGGTCTTTGATCCCTGAAACTGGTTTAGGAAAGGTTAACGCCAAAATCCAACCCAGTCATCAGATGGGACCCGTATTGCCTTTGGGGGAACAGCTGCGGTATCAGCCGGAGGCAACTTCAAGGAACGACATGCCGGATTCAGGCCCTTCTTTCACCATCCGACTCGCTGAAACCGAACAGGACCTGCGCGCCGCGCAGCGCCTGCGCTACGACGTGTTTGTACGTGAGCTAGGTGGTGGCGGAGAGATGGTCGATCACGATGCCGGGTTGGAGCAGGACAAGTTCGATCCGTATTTCGATCACATGCTGGCGATCGATGACCAAACCGGGGAAACTGTCGGCGTTTACAGGCTGTTACCGGGCGAACGTGCAGCAGAGTTGGGGCAGTTTTACTCCGAAGACGAGTACGATCTGACCGTTCTGAAGCAAAGCGGTCGCAAGCTGCTGGAGCTTGGCCGATCCTGCCTGCATCCCGACTATCGCGGCGGCACGGCGATGTATCACCTGTGGAACGGTCTGGCGGCCTATGTCACCGAGCATGAGATCGAGGTTCTGTTCGGCGTCGCTAGCTTTCACGGCACCGATGCCACGGCGCTCGCCCAGCCCTTGTCGATGCTGCATCACAACCATCTGGCGCCCGAAGATTTGCGGGTTCGTGCGCAGCCTGATGTGTTTCAATCCATGAACCTCGTGGCACCCGAAGACCTCGATCGCAGGGCGGCCATGGTGCAGGTGCCTGCGCTGATCAAAGCTTATCTGCGTTTGGGCGGTTTCGTGGGCGAGGGGGCTTTTATCGACCACAGCTTCAACACCACAGATGTTTGCCTGATCCTCGATACCGCACGGATGAACGAGCGGCAAAAGCGCATATATGGCGGAGCCTAACCCCGTGAGTGATCCGCTTTGGAACAGTGACGACGCGCCCGATGCGGTTCACCTCGGCGTTCTGGGATGGGTATTGGTAGTCTTACGCGGCGTACCTTTGGCGCTGTTGGTCTTTGGCGGCTTGATCATCTTGCTTGCGATACGCCTAATCGAACGCCCCTTGTTCGGTATTCGCCGACCAATAACTCCGTTCATCACCCAAGTTGTTTGCCGCAACGCCTTTCGCATTCTGGGCATAGGTTTCCGAACTTCCGGAGATCTGATGGCGGAGCGTGGTGCAGTGGTGGCCAACCACACCTCATGGCTCGACATCTTTGCTCTGAATGCCCGCAAAAGGGTGTATTTCGTATCCAAGGCCGAAGTGGCGAAGTGGCCCGGTATCGGCTGGTTGGCGCGCGCGACCGGAACGGTTTTTATCGAACGGGACCGGAAGAAGGCAAAAGAACAAACGCTTGTGTTCGAAACTCGTCTGAAAGCGGGGCATAAGCTGCTGTTTTTCCCCGAAGGAACTTCGACCGACGGCCTCAGGGTTTTGCCATTTAAAACAACGCTCTTTGCCGCGTTCTTCGCGGATGAGCTGCGAGATTTCATGTATGTGCAGCCGGTCTCGGTGGTATTTCACGCACCAGCGGGCGAGCCGGACCGGTTTTACGGTTGGTGGGGCGACATGGAGTTCGGCCCGCATCTGCTGAAGACGCTCGGTGCGCGCAGGCAGGGGGCGGTCGAGCTGATTTATCACGCGCCAGCCAAGGTCAGCGGTTTTGAAAACCGCAAAGCGCTGGCTGCGCATTGCGAAGTGGCCGTCCGTCATGCGCACGAGCTGGCGCGGCTTGAAAAATAAGGGCGATTGACCCTTGCACTGCATCCAAACCTGCCGTATACGCGCGCCATTCAAACCCGCAGGCGGGGTTTGGGCTTTTTGAGGGAGACATCCTCATCAAGACCGCCGGTTGGAGCATCCGCTTCTTTCACCCCCGCCAAGGCGTAAACCGGAAAAGGAAAATAGCATGGCTCTTCCCGAGTTCTCCATGCGTCAGCTGCTGGAAGCTGGCGTTCACTTTGGTCACCAGACACAGCGTTGGAATCCCCGCATGGGCCCGTTCATCTACGGCTCGCGCAATGGCATCCACATCATGGACCTGACCCAGACAGTTCCGATGCTGGACCAGGCTCTGCAGGCCGTTCGTGACACCGTCGCAAAAGGTGGCCGCGTTCTGTTCGTTGGTACAAAGCGTCAGGCCGCTGGCCCGATCGCTGAAGCGGCTGAAAAGTCGGCTCAGTACTACATGAACCACCGCTGGCTGGGCGGCACGCTGACCAACTGGAAAACCGTTTCCCAGTCGATCAACCGTCTGAACCAGATCGACGAAGCCATGGAAGCGGGCGCAGAAGGCCTGACCAAGAAAGAGCGTCTGGGCATGGAGCGTGACCAGCAGAAGCTGCAGGCCTCGCTGGGCGGTATCCGCGAGATGGGCGGTGTTCCTGACCTGCTGTTCGTCATCGACGTCAAGAAAGAAGCACTGGCCATCGCAGAAGCCAACAAGCTGGGTATCCCGGTTGTGGCTGTTGTCGACACCAACTGCTCGCCCGATGGCGTTGACTACATCATCCCCGGCAACGACGACGCAGCCCGCGCCATCGCGCTGTATTGTGATCTGGTCGCACGTGCCGCTCTGGACGGTATGACCGCTCAGATGGGTGCTGCAGGCGTTGACATCGGCGCGTTCGAAGAAGCTCCGGCTGAGGAAGCCGTTGCGGAAGAAGCCGCCGAAGCTCCGGCCGAAGCGTAAGCTGCCCGTCACGTAATTGACACATGGGGCAGGGTATGACCTGCCCCAATTCCGTTTGAATTGAGGAGAGCCAAAAGATGGCAATCACAGCAGCAATGGTTAAAGAACTGCGCGACGCAACCGGCGCAGGCATGATGGACGCGAAAAAAGCCCTGACCGAAACCGGCGGCAACATGGACGAGGCCGTTGACTGGCTGCGCACCAAAGGCCTGGCCAAAGCGGCCAAGAAATCGGGCCGTACCGCAGCAGAAGGTCTGGTTGCTGTTCACGTTAACGGTGGCAACGGTGTTGCTGTCGAAGTGAACTCGGAAACCGACTTCGTTGCGAAGAACGCCGAGTTCCAGGAAATGGTCGGCAAGATCACCTACGCTGCTGAAGGCGTCGACAATGTCGAGGCTCTGCTGGCTGCTGATCTGGGCGGAAAGTCCGTAGCAGACACCATCACCGACAAGATCGCCACCATTGGCGAAAACATGTCGGTGCGCCGCATGTCGAAACTGTCGGGCGACACCGTTGTGTCCTACGTTCACAACGCAGCCACCAACGGCATGGGTAAAATCGGCGTTCTGGTTGCTCTGACCGGTGGCGACGAAGCAATCGGCAAGCAGGTTGCGATGCACATCGCTGCTGTGAACCCGGCAGCTTTGTCCGAGGCCGACATGGATCCGGCTGTTGTCGAGAAAGAAAAGCAGGTTCAGATGGACATCGCCCGCGAGTCCGGCAAGCCGGAGCAGGTGATCGAGAAGATGATCGAAGGCCGTATGAAGAAATTCGTGGCTGAGTCGACTCTGCTCAACCAGTCCTTCGTTGTGAACCCTGACCTGACCGTTGAAGCAGCGGCCAAAGAAGCAGGCGCAACCATCACCGGCTTCATTCGTCTGGAGGTTGGCGAAGGCATCGTGGTCGAAAAAGAAGACTTCGCTGCAGAAGTTGCCAAAGCGGCACAAGGCTAAGCCTTCGCTCCAGGCCCCAATTGCGGGGCCTGACGACATTCAGAACCGGTCACGTCGAACGTGGCCGGTTTTTTCGTGCCAAAACGGGTTTTTGTCTGTTCAAGCAGAAGGTGAATGGAGGGCCCCGCATGATGGGGATGGTCGGGACCCTCCACAATTCCGACATCGGTACGCGGACGAATAGGCGCTCCAAAAGTCAGAGTGATTGGAGAGCTCTGGTATTGCAAAGATCCAATCGAATGTTCCTTGGCTAAAGCCACCACTCACGGAACGGTATCAATCTGCAATTTTCCCGTGAAGATGGGAAGTCATGATTTCCTTACCTAAGGTAAATTGACGCGGTTTAGCGTCAATCACTTGTGGTCAGGCTTCCATCACATACATCTGGTTGTGTAGGGCGGCTTTGAGAACGGCTTGGGCCGTCGTCTCGACCGAAAGCGATTCGCGTGCCAGCCTCAGGTGTTTTTCCACTGTCGCCGCCGTCAGCCCCATCAGCAGGGCAATATCTTGGGTCGTTTTACCATCACCGACCCATTGCAGCGCCTCTCGCTGACGTTTGGTCAGCGACCGATTCGGAGGTGTATAGGGCAGCGTCAGGATCTTGAGATGAGCGATGTTGTTCATCAGAAGGATATCCTCGCCATGCTCTTCCCACATGGCGTCAATCTCGTCCTGGTTGCGGTTTTCCGCGGCAGAAAGCGAGATCGCGCCTTTGGACCGTACCGAGACCGAGTTGAAGCTGACAGTATATCCAGCAAGCACGTTGTGCGACTTGTTGAAATCCACGACCTTCTGCTGTTCGGGCGTCAGATCCCCGGTCGTGGCCCAATCCTGAATCATCCCCCAACTCGCCGCGCCATCGTTGTTCAAAGCCCATTGCAGCATCGGTGCGTTGAAATACCTGCTGTCACCGAGAAAGCCGTCAACATATTCGCGCCGATGATTGCTGAGGATGACAAAATCCTCAGGGTCGCCCAAGGACGTGGCTGTGCGATATTGAGTGTAGCCGTAGATAAGCCGATCAAAGCCGTATGTAGCCATCTGTCGGCAATGGGCATCCCAAAGCTCTTCCAGGGTTCTGGCATAGCTGACAAAGCGGAGATACTCCTTCAGCTTCATGCAACATCCCCTGTTTTCAGATGAGCCGCCAGAGCATCCAGCGCCAGAACATAACCCTGCGCACCAAACCCGCAGATCTGCCCAAGGGCAACCGGCGCGATGTAGGACTTGTGGCGAAAGGTCTCCCTAGCGTGGATGTTCGAGAGGTGGACCTCCACCAAAGGCAGCTCCACCGAGGCAATCGCATCCATCAGGGCAATCGACGTGTGGGTATAGGCACCGGCGTTCAGAACCAGACCATTCTGCGTGCCACGGGCCTGATGGATGGCGTCTATCAGCGCTCCTTCGTGATTGGACTGAGATGTCGAAACCTCAAGCCCGATAGACGCGCCATGAGCAACGCATTGCTCTTCCACCATTTTCAAGGTGGTGCTGCCATAAACCTCAGGCTGTCGGGTGCCCAAAAGATTGAGGTTTGGGCCATTCAACACAAGAATTTTATTCATAAATCTTCGTCCCCATATTCGTTTCTTAAACGGCATTTGGTGGGGATGTCTACCGGACAATGCTCCAATGAGGCGAGTGGGCTGACAAAGCTGCTTTTGATGCAACCCGCTCCAGTTAGGTTTCGTCTAGTGTCACTACAACCTTTCCGAGAACGGAGCGCTGAGAAAGCAGCTCGATTGCCGCCGCGCCCTCGGACAACGGGAAGCGCGCCGTGATTCGGGGTTTGACTTTATCTTTGGTGTATAAGTCGAACAATTCGCTTAGATTTTCGGCATGAGCGTCAGGTTCGCGAAAGACGGAGGCCCCCCAGAAAACACCGACGATTTGGCACCCTTTAAGCAGCGCGAGATTGAGCGGGACACTGGGGATTCCAGCTGGAAACCCGACAACCAGATATCGACCCTTCCACGCAATGCTGCGCAACGCGGGTTCCGCATAGGCTCCGCCCACCGCATCATAGATGACATCGACACCCTCGGCGCCCGCCAGTGCCTTGATATCTTTCGAAAACGCTTTTTGCGCGTCATTGTCCGGGTCCTTGGGGTACAGGATCGTCTCATCTGCTCCGATTGAGCGGCAGAATTCAGCTTTGTCCGGTGTGGAAACCGCAGCGATGACTCGCGCGCCCATGGCTTTGCCCAACTCAATTGCCGCCGATCCGACACCACCTGCTGCCCCCAGAACCAACAGCGTCTCACCCGGTTGGAGGGCCGCCCGATCCTTGAGAGCGTGGTAAGAGGTGCCGTAGGTGAAGATAAAACACGCCGCCTCATCAAAGGGCATGGTGTCGGGAAACTTGATTGCGTCCTTGGCTTTGATCGCAAGATGCGTGGCAAAGCCGCCATGACCGGTCAGCGCCAGAACGCGATCTCCGATCGCGAACCCTTCAACTCCGTCGCCAAGCGCAAGCACCTCACCTGCGATTTCACCACCGGGGGCAAAGGGGCGCGGTGGTTTGATCTGATAGAGGTCGCGGATCATCAGCGTATCGGGAAAGTTCACCCCGGCGGCTCTTATGCCGATCAGAATCTCTCCGCGGCCCGGGGTCGGATCGGGCAGGGTGGTCAGTTCCAGAGTCTCCGGTCCACCCGCTGCGACGCTGAGTAATGCTTGCATGTTGCCCTCATTGTTCCTGTTATTCTTGCAGATGAAATTTTGGGGCGGGATCGCGCGCTGTCAACGGCGCACCCTCTTTCCCCCACGACAAGCGAGGAGTGCGGCATGACCCCGGAAACCCTGTTTTCTTTGGATGGAAAGGTGGCTCTGGTCACGGGCGGTGCCACCGGAATTGGCCGCATGGCCGGCGAAGCGCTTGTTCGGGCCGGAGCGCATGTGCTGATCGCCTCCCGCAAAGGTGACGCCTGCGAAGCCGTCGCGGCGGAGCTGAACGCGTTGGATGCCACCGGCAGTGCCGAGGGGTTTGCCGGGGATCTGGGCAGTAAAGACGGAATCGACGAAGTCGTTGCAAAGATCAATAAACGGGCGGAACGCCTTGATATTTTGATGAATAATTCGGGTGTGTCCTGGGGGGCTCCTTTGGGTCAATTCCCTCATGATGCGTGGGACAAAGTGATGTCCGTCAACGTCGCGGGTGTGTTTGAGCTGACGCAGAAATTGTTGCCCTTGCTCATGAAATCCGGCACCGCCGAAGACCCGGCGCGGGTGGTCAATGTCGGCTCGGTCATGGGTGAGGTTCCCATGGGCGACGGGGCCTACAGCTATTCGGCATCTAAAGCGGCTGTCCTGCATCTGACCAAAATCCTGGCCAAGGAATTGTCGCCGTATCACGTCACCGTCAACGCGTTGGCACCTGGCCCGTTCGTCTCGCGCATGACCGCTTTTGCAACCGCAGATGAGACAACGCGCGAGAAGGTGGGTAAATCGGTTCCTCTGGGCCGTGTGGGGCGTGATGATGACATCGCTGGCTGCATGCTGTTTCTCTGCGGGCGAGGGGGCAGCTATGTGACCGGAGCCGTCATCCCTGTGTCCGGGGGCATCAACGTGGTCACAGCAGGCAACATCTTTGCCGAAGCGTTTTGAAGATGAATACGAAAAGCCCATTGGATCTGGACGCCGTTGATACCTACCTTGCGGCAAACCTCTCAGGGTATCGCGGCCCCCTGAAGGTCCACAAGTTCGACATCGGGCAATCCAACCCGACTTTCGCACTTGAGACGCCGGATCGCACTTACGTTCTGCGTCGTAAGCCTATGGGAAAGCTTCTGAAATCCGCGCATGCAGTGGAGCGTGAGTTTCGTGTGCAACAGGCGCTTGCAGGCAGCGATGTCCCTGTGCCTGAAATGTTTCTTCTATGTGAAGACACCTCAGTCATAGGATCCAGTTTCTACGTGATGGAACACCTAAAGGGTCGTGTCTTCTTGGAACCAACCCTGACCGGTGAAAGCAATGAGACGCGCACCGCCATCATGGATGAAATGAACCGGGTGCTGGCCGCGTTGCATTCCGTCGATATCGATGCAGTAGGCCTCGCCGACTATGGCCCGAGCGGCAATTACTTCGAACGTCAGATCGCGCGCTGGACGAAGCAGTACCACGCGTCCGAGACAAACAAGATTGCTCAAATGGATGCGCTGATCACAGGGTTGGAGGATGCTTTGCCGGAAGACGATGGTCAGCGCAGTCTTGTGCATGGCGACTATCGGATCGACAACTTGATGTTTGAACGCAGCGGCACGCGTTGCATCGGCGTGCTGGATTGGGAGTTGTCGACCATCGGCCACCCTTACGCCGACCTTGCCGCCGTGATCATGCAGTGGCAGCTGCCTCCGGGCCCAGAAGGGCGGGGGCTGGCGGGAATTGACCGCAAAACCCTCGGATTGCCCAGTGATAGAGACTATATCGAGCAGTATTGCGAGCGGCGCGGGTTGCCGGAAATCAAGGATTTCGGCTTCTATCTGGCCTTTAACTTCTTCCGAATGGCCGCCATTCTGCAGGGCGTCTACAAACGCGCGCTGGACGGCAATGCCTCGCACCCGGGTCGGGCGAAACTGTTCGGTGACTACGTGCCGCTGTTTGCGCAGCATGGTTTGTCGGCATTGGATGCCTAGGGCGGAGGGATCTTTGGAATGCCGGTAACGTGGGATCAAGACAGGTTGGATCGCATTCGCCCGTGGATGCAACGCTATGTAGACCAACGGAAATATCCCGGCAGTTCGGTTCTTCTTAAACACAAAGGGCAGGAGGTCTTCTTCCATGCCTGCGGCCGGCGCAATATCGAATCCGAACTGCCTTTCGAGCGCGACACGCTGGTCCGTATCTACTCGATGACCAAACCGGTCACCTCAGTCGCGGTGATGATACTGGTCGAGCGCGGATTGATCCACCTTGGCGCGCCTTTGTCCGCTTATCTGCCCGAGTTTTCCTCTCCTCAGGCTTTGGTTCCAAATGCCGAGCGGTTGGATCAGACCGAAGCCGCGCCGCAGCCGACGCTCCATCAGCTACTGACCCACACGAGCGGGCTCAGCTACCCATTCAATCCCGGTCTCTTGCCGTCGGCGATGGACGAGCGGGATATGATCTTCAAACCCAATCAAGGGCTTCTAAGGGATAGAGTAAGCGATCTCGCCGCGCTGCCTCTGGCATTTCAACCGGGCACCCGGTGGGAGTATTCGGTCAGCACCGACGTCCTAGGTCGCGTTGTCGAAGTCGTCTCGGGAAAGACCTTGGACCAGTTCTTCCAGCAGGAAATCCTTGAGCCGCTCGGTATGCAGGAGACCGGTTTTGTGGTCCCGAAGGATGCGGGCGATAGATTTGCGTCGCTCTATACGCCTCTGGCCGGTGACGCAATGGATCTCAACTCGGCCGAACAGTCCGAGGATACGCTCAGACTGGTGGATCAAGCGGGATCTTCTCCGTTCGAATCCACCACCACGTTCTCGGGCGGTGGCGGCTTGGTCGGAACGTTAGATGACTTTAGCCGGTTTGCTGAAATGCTGCGGAACCGAGGGCAGGCCGGTGGCGAACGGCTATTGGGTCCGAAGACAGTAGATTTCATGATGATCAATCACTTACCCGGCGATATTGCCTCAATGGGCCCTAGTAGTTTTGCGGAACAACCGATGGAAGGTATGGGGTTCGGATTGGGCGGCTCTGTCGTGCTGAACCCGGGTCGTACCGGAGTGCCCGGTTCGGTCGGGGATTTCAGTTGGGGCGGTATGGCCTCAACCTATTTCTGGATCGACCGGTCCTTGGATTTGACGGTTGTGTTCTTCACTCAATTGTCGCCCTCCAGCTCTTATCCATCCCGGGCCGAGCTCAAGGCTTTGGTCTTGGGTGCGGTGATTGATTGATGGCGCAGGTGTTGATACCTCATCCTCAAAATGAACAAGATTGAGCAACCCATGACCGAAGCTGAGCGCATTCTTCTGGACCTTCTGAACATCGAACGACTTGAGGTCGACCTGTTCCGGGGCACCGGATCCGGTGGTGAGACACCGACACGTATCTTTGGTGGTCAGGTCATTGCGCAGGCATTGGCAGCGGCTTACAGAACGGTCGATGACAGACTCTGTCATTCGCTGCATGCTTATTTCATCCGTCCGGGTGATCCCAGTATTCCCGTTGTTTATCAAGTGGATCGGGCCAGAGACGGAGGGTCCTTCACCACGCGGCGCGTTGTTGCGATCCAACATGGTAAGCAGATCCTCAATATGTCTGCATCCTTTCATGTTAAGGATGAGGGGTGGTCTCATCAGCATCCGATGCCGTCTTCTGAGAGCCCGGAAACCCATCCATCGCGTAGCGAATTGCGCTACAGGTATGTGGATCAAGTCCCTGAAAAGATGAAAAAAGAATTGTTGCGCGAGCGGCCAATAGAAGTGCGCGAAGTGGATCATCTCGACCCATTTCGCCCTGAAATTTCCGACGATCAGAACAAGATCTGGTTCCGAATGCCCGGAGCGGCGTCAACCGACCCTCGTACGCAGCATCTGATCTTGGCCTACGCCTCAGACATGAGCCTGATGAGCTCCGGCATGCGGCCCCATGGGCTGAGCTGGTTCACGGGTCAGGTAAACGCGGCAAGCCTGGATCACGCGCTGTGGTTTCATGCACCGGTGCGTTTTGAAAACTGGCATCTATACGCGATGGAATCGCCGTGGACGGGGCAGGGGCGGTCTTTCAATCGCGGCTCCATCTATTCCGAGGATGGCGTTCTGGTGGCGACAGTTGCGCAAGAAGGATTGATGCGACGACCAAATGGCCGCTCTTAAGGGTCGCCTATAAACTGTTGATTTAACTTGTTCATGCCGATCAACCATCGGTCATAGTCGGTCGTTTTGTGCCGCATGTATTGAAGGACTTCGGGATGCGGCAGGATCAGGAATTGCTCGGCTCGAATACCGTCCACACAGGCCTGTGCGACATCTTCCGGCTCGAGCATTCCGTCAATAGCCGCGACCGAGGTTTCATGACCGCGTGTCATCTCGGATCTGACAGCTTGTGGGCATAGGGCCGAAACCCTCAAACCTTTGTGGCCGTAGGTCAACGCCAACCATTCTGCAAAACCGATGGCCGCGTGTTTGGTGACGCCATACGGGGCCGCGCCGGGTTGGTTCAAAAGCCCGGCAGCCGACGCCGTGATCATGATGTAGCCACGACCGCGCTCGACGAACCGTGGAACAAGGTGACGGGCCAACCAGACATGAGACATCACGTTGATGTCCCAAATGCGATTCCAGTCTTCATCTGGCACGTCCAAACCGCCGAGTGTCAGGATTCCGGCATTGGCGCAAAACAGATCGATCGGAGCAATCTCGTCTTCGACATGCTCGATCAGCGCTTTGATCTGCGCTTCGCTGGAGACGTCGCACGGAAATGCGTGCCCGCCGATTTCCTCCGCCAAGGCTTGTGCAGTTGCTTCGTCGATGTCGGAACATACAACGGTGGCGCCATCTGCCGCGAACCTCTCGGCGAGACCTTTGCCTATACCTCCAGCTGCGCCGGTTATGACAACTGTCTTTCCGCTCAGTTCCAAATCGTTATCCTTGGTGGTTAGGTTTGATTAGCAGTCAAAATATTTACCATAATACCAATTACACGTATTACGTATTGTAGCCGCAAAGCGATAATGTCACCCATGAGCAATTCAGGAATGTCATTCTACCCTCAAAAGAACATGAGGGTGAGCGGACATGGGATGGGTGATTATGAGCAAGCGCGAGTTGAACCGCGTGGAGGTTCTAGCGCAGGTTGATGACGGACGGCTGAGCGTTGATAGTGCGGCGA